>NZ_JBWDNS010000001.1:0-1767008 GCF_056269305.1 Paenibacillus sp. J22R3
TGGCTGTTTCGCGCTACCTATCCCCCTAACCTACCAATTTTAACGATTAAACTTAGCCAGGGGCGCAAACCGTGGGGTGGCCGCCCTTCTTCTGCGCCTTAATTGATTTGGAAATGCTTAAAGCGTCCGTTCTTCTGCCGCATATGACTTAGTTGCCGCGAAGCGCGTCTACGAATGCTTTCGCGTATGGCGGCAGATCCGGCGGACGACGTGACGATACGATGTGGCCGTCTACAACTACCGGCTCATCAATCCATGTTGCGCCTGCATTCTCCATATCATCGCGAATGCCTGGCGTGGATGTTACTTTGCGGCCTTGCAGGATCTTCGCGGAGATCAGCACCCAGCCTGCGTGGCAGATCTGACCGATCGGTTTCTGCGCCGTATCCATTTCTTTCACCAGCTGCAGCACCTTCGGGTAGCGGCGGAGTTTATCCGGCGCCCAGCCTCCGGGCACTAGCAGGCCATCGATCTTGCTGCCGTCGACTTCGTCGAAGGACAGATCAGCCGTGGCCGGAACGCCGTATTTTCCAATATGAGTGCGGCCTTTCTCAGGACCTGCGAACAGGACGGTTGCACCTTCCTCGCGGACACGGTAAACGGGGTACCATAGCTCCAAATCCTCGAACTCGTCGTCGAGCAGGCAAATAATTGTTTTTCCTTGTAAGGACATCTGGTTTCCTCCTTTGGCAGTTACGTAGTGGTTTACGATTACTAGATTCATCAAGCTCTTATCCATTGTAACGAAGGTGATAGTATGAAGCAAACGACGAAGGGATGGCTTCGCTTCCTCCCGGCGGTAATTATTATGGCAACCATTTTTATGCTCTCCTCACGCACGAACGATGAGTTGAATACGTTTCTCCCTTGGTTCCAGGAGCTGTTTCCGCAGATGACCAGTTTCGATTGGGGGCATTTTATCGCTTATTTTGTGCTTGCGTTAACAGTTAGTTATGGATTTGCCCGAAGAGCAGAACGGTGGAGTTTCAAAGTGTTGATCGTGCTCCTATGTGTACTTTATGGCGTTACGGATGAATATCATCAATCGTTTGTGTCCGGAAGAACGCCTGATATCGCGGACATCCAACATGACGCGATCGGCGCTGCGCTTGCCGTCGTTATCGTAGCGCTTCCATTTGTGAATAAACGATGGCGCAGACTGGTTGCGTTATCCGAATGATGCAAAAATTACAACTCGCATAGAAGCAGGACTTTTTTCGCGAATGGTCGAATATCTTTAACGTCGAGCAGCACCTATTGAACTCTTTAAGGTGTTGCTGCTGTTTAAGAGAAGGAGTGGACCACTTTGCAAAAGCGCTGTTCTTGCGGCGACGACATGCCAATGAAGCTGCGTACCGTTATTTATTCGAATAAGGTTGAAATCGATAATGTTCCCATCTACTCCTGCAAGTCATGCAATCGCAGCGAAGTGTTTCCGGAAGTGAAACCGGATTTGACCGGTTTAATCGGCAAACTAGGCGCTCATCCCGTAAAACAGACGTTTCTGTTTAACGAATGGAATGAATGGGCAAATTTGTTAGTAGAGGCTTATCACGAGCGTAAGCTGACCGATCTCGCTATCATGCGGCGCATGACGGAAGAGAGGATCGATATGCTTCTGGATTTGTTTGCTGTGGCGCAAGCCGCGGGCGACGAAGCTTGGACTGCTGAAATACATAAGCGGCTGGCTCAATTGAGCCGTAGCATGCTGCAGTACGGAAGCCGAACCTGAAGGGAGTGAGGGAATGAAACTGCCCCCTCCGATGACAACCGAAGCGCAGTGGGAAGAAGCGTACAACGGTTCTTTCCAACAGCCTTTGCTGGTCTTTAAACATAGTACAAGCTGCTCGATCAGCAGCGGTGCTTATGACGAAGTAGCTAACTGGTTGGAAGATGCGATAACGCTTTCACTCCGGCCTGTCATGGTTTTAGTGCCGGACAATCGTCCGCTTTCAACCCTCATTTCAGAGAAACTTAGCCTCAAACACGAGTCACCACAGCTTATATTAGTGATCAACGGCAAGGTGTCCTGGCATGCATCTCACTGGCGCATTACCTACTCAACATTAGACGAGCATCTCGGTACTCATTGCGAAAAGTAATATTTTGTCGTATCATTACGGTAAAGTAATGCGGCGCGAGATAAAAATTTGAACTAATGGAGAGAAGGACTGTGACGGTAACCATTTATGATGTAGCAAGAGAAGCAGGCGTTTCCATGGCGACAGTGTCGCGGGTTGTCAATAACAATCCAAACGTCAAGCCTCAGACACGGAAGAAAGTATTTGAAGCCATCGAACGTCTTGGCTATCGTCCAAATGCTGTAGCGCGCGGCCTGGCAAGCAAGAAAACAACGACCGTAGGCGTAGTTATTCCGGATATCTCGAATGCAATCTTTGCTGAAGTAGCGCGGGGCATCGAGGATATTGCTAATATGTATCACTACAATATTATTTTGTGTAATGCCGATAAGAAGAAAGATAAAGAGATTCGCGTCATCAACACCTTGCTTGAGAAGCAGGTGGATGGTTTGCTGTTCATGGGCGGCGCTGTAACGGACGAGCATTTGCAGGCGTTCAAGACTGCTAACGTACCGATCGTGCTTTGTGCAACGACGGACGAGAACGGTACGATCCCTTCGGTTGATATCGATCACGAGGGAGCTGCGTTTGATGCGGTTCAAACGCTCATTAAGAGCGGCCATACCCGCATTGCGATGATTTGCGGTACGCTGCAGGATCCATCGAACGGTTATGCCCGTTTCCAAGGCTACAAACGTGCGCTGGAGACAGCAGGTTTGCCTTACGATGAAACACTTGTACGAATCGGCAACTATCGCTACGAATCCGGTGTAGATGCGATGAAATATTTCTTGGAGCTCGAAACCATTCCGACTGCAGTATTCTCCGCTACGGACGAAATGGCAATCGGTGCGATTCACTGCATCCAAGATGCCGGACTTAAAGTGCCGGATCAAATCTCGGTCATCAGCGTGGACAACAGCCGTATGGCGTCCATGGTTAGACCGCAGCTTACTGCTGTCGCTCAACCGATGTATGACATCGGTGCCGTTTCGATGCGCTTGCTGACGAAGCTAATGAAGAAGGAAGCCGTTGAGAACCCTAGAGTTGTGCTTCCGCACGAAATTGTGAACCGTCAGTCGGTAGGGAGTAAATAATGACAGCTTCGTATAACAGAATCGGCATCATGGGTGCCATGGTAGAAGAGATTGATCTGCTGCATAAACATGTCGAGAAGACAAACTCGTTTGTGAAAGCAGGGATTGAATATGTAGAGGGTACGCTGCACGGCCGTAAAGTCGTGTTCTGCAAATCCGGCGTAGGTAAAGTGAATGCCGCTGTATGTACACAACTGCTTATCGATGCAGGTGTTGATTGCGTCTTATTCACAGGAGTTGCAGGTGCTGTTGAGCCTAGTCTGAATGTGGGCGACATTGTCGTTTCGACATCATGCCTTCAGCATGATATGGATGTTACACCGCTCGGATTTGCTCGCGGTCAAATTCCGTTTCAAGATGTATGGGAGTTTCAAGCTGCAGCTGACCTCGTAGAACTTGCGAATGATGCTTGCGAGTCACTATTCCCAGGACGCAGCGTGAAAGGCAAAGTGCTTTCCGGCGATCAATTTATTGCCGATCGTGCTGAAGTGCAGAAGCTGCACGAAGAACTTGGCGGCGCCTGTACGGAGATGGAAGGTGCTTCTCTTGCACAGGTGTGCGTGATGAATAACATCCCGTTTGTTGTCATCCGTTCCATGTCCGACAAAGCAGATGGTTCTGCGCATGTGAATTTTGCAGAATTTACGGTACAAGCTTCGGTTAATTCGCACCGCATTATTGACGAAATGATTCAGCACATGTAAATCGTTCCCTATAGAAAGGCAGTTCCGCATGATGTCCCGCGTACGCACGGGGATGTCACATGGGACTGCCTTTTTGGTTATAACTGCGATAACGCAATCGCTATGGTCGCTTTATTGCGTGCTTCGATTTCTTGTCTGCGTGGCATAGGCTGCCAATCTTTTAAGTGGTCCAGCCAATGCGTGGGCAATGGATCGCTGCTATGCGGAGTCCATTTGTTTAGCCACTCTGCAGGAAGAGGCTCATTCGCGTCAGAATCTCGCAGGAGGGCGGCCAGCGGGTGATCGGACATCTCCAGCCAAACAAGCGCCCACGCCCGTGGAACGACGCGCCAGAGGTCATAGCCGCCGCCTCCGATTGCAATCCATCGACCGGCCGCATAGGTATGCGCTAATTGATGGATAATGGCGGGCATGGCTTGATAGATGCGCATACTGCAGTGAATATGGGAGAGGGGGTCGTAGGCATGAGCATCGCAGCCATGTTGGCTGACGATGACATCCGGTTTGAACACCTCGGCGACTTTGGCAACGGTTTCACTAAAGCAAGCAAGCCAAGACTCGTCTTCTGTATAAGGATCAACAGGAACGTTAACGCTCGTTCCGTAGCCTGCATCGATGCCTCGTTCGTGGACGAAGCCGGTGCCGGGGAAGAGAAACTTCCCGGTCTCATGGATGGAATAGGTGCACACATCGGGATCGGCATAGAAAGTCCATTGCACGCCGTCGCCATGATGGACGTCCGTATCGATATATAAGACGCGTGCGCCATACTGCTTGCGGATATGAGCGATTGCGATCGCTGCATCGTTATAGACGCAGAAGCCTGATCCCCGCTCAGGAAAAGCATGATGAAGCCCGCCCGCCATATGATAGGCGTGATCGGCTTCTCCTCGCATCACAAGGTCAGCAGCAAGGACAGAGCCGCCTACGATTGCGGCAGCAGCTTCATGCATACTTGGAAAGAAAGGCGTGTCCTCCGAGTCCAATCCATACTGAGAGGCTTGTTTGACGGCTTCAGGAGCCGGTGTAACGCGGCTTAGCTCACGTACGGCGTCAATATAGTCCGAGCGATGAACAAGCGCCAGAAGCTCGTCTGATGCTGTCTCAGAATCGATGCAATGTGAGGCTTGAATCGCGTTGACAGATTCTAGTAATTCATGCGTTAGCGTTAAGCGAATCGGGTCGAACGGGTGGTCTTTATTGAATTTATACCGTCCTGCCTCGGGATGATGTATGTACACGGATTTATCCGTCATGATGCGTCCGATCTTCCTTTCCGCCGCTTGCTGCAGCATCACTAATACATAAACCGCTGCCTGAACCGGACACGGTCGAATTGCTCGATTGAGCTGATGGGTACTTCCTTGCCGATTCTGACCATTAAACAATTCGCAGGATGGGCGCATATTTCAGGGTCATCGGTCGCTACCCACTCCATTTCGACGGATTTCATCAGCTTCTCCATCATGGCACGGTATTCCCAGACACTCAGCTTCGTGCCTTCCAGATCCCAGTGCCAATAATATTCTGTCGTATATACGATTACGTTCTCTAGCTGTTCTTGCGAGAATGCGAGCCGAATCATTCGTTTGCCAAGTCCAAGCGAACGATAATCGTCGGAAACTTCCACCGCCCCAAGCTCGATGAGATCGATCATCCCGCCTTCGGACCACCGCTCCAACTCATCCGGATAGTGAAAGGTGACATATCCGACAATAATTTCGCCATCGCGAGCGGCTATAATCCGTCCTTCCGGCAGTTCAGCTATTTCAATGAGTGCTTTCATTTGTTCTTCCGGTCTGCGAAATGCATCCAATTGCGGATGAAGCTTAAGCCGTTTCAGCGCATCTGCGGGCAAGGGTCCTTCCAGGACGATTTCTCGATCCTGATAAGGCAATTGCTGCGCTTGCATCCTTTTGCGATGTTCCAATGATGTGGGCTCCTTTCGCGTGCTATTCTACTTATAACAAAAAAATGACGGGTTGAAAAGCATGGTTGAACTAGGCTCAGCGTGATATAATATGTAAGCGTATTCCTTGGAGGGAGCCGTTACGGAGGCCGACCTCGCTAGAAAATGTTGCACAATGGGCAGGAGGATGATGAAAGAATGACTAATATGCATCAAGAACGGATTCCGGCTACGGCATCCGGCTCCAACATGACAAGCTATGATGAAACATATGGTAACTTTAGTTTTGAACAGCTTGAACAACAGTTTTCATGGTCTGAAACGGGCAAGGTCAATATGGCCTATGAAGCGATCGATCGTCATGTAGCAGCGGGACGAGGCGACAAAGTCGCTCTCTACTATAGCGATAACACTAGAGACGAATCGTATACGTTCCAAGAGCTGTCCAGCCAATCGAACCGTTTTGCCAATGTGCTTCGCGGACTCGGAATCGGGAAAGGCGAGCGGGTATTTATTTTCATGCCGCGTACGCCTGAGTTATATTTCAGTCTTCTTGGCTCCCTTAAAGTCGGTGCGGTTGTCGGCCCATTATTCGAAGCGTTTATGGAAACAGCCGTCAGAGACCGTTTGCTTGACAGCGGTGCAACCGCAATCGTGACGACACCTGCATTGCTCTCGCGAATTCCGCGCAGCGAATTGCCGGATTTGAAGCATGTCATCGTTTACGGTGACGGCGTCGAAGCAGCAGAAGGCATTGTTAATTTTAAAGAAGAGATGGCGAAGGCAGCAGATGAAGCTGAGATGGAATGGCTTGATCGTGAAGACGGCCTTCTGCTTCACTATACATCGGGCTCCACAGGCAAACCTAAAGGTATTTTCCATGTTCATAATGCGATGATTCAGCACTACTTCACAGGAAAAGTTGTACTGGATTTGCAACCGGACGATGTGTATTGGTGCACAGCCGATCCGGGCTGGGTTACAGGAACCTCTTACGGAATATTCGCACCTTGGCTTAACGGTGCTGCCAATGTCATTCGCGGTGGACGTTTCAGCCCGCAGGACTGGTATTCCACAATCCAGAAATACGGCGTTACCGTATGGTACAGCGCTCCAACGGCATTCCGCATGCTCATGGGCGCAGGGGACGATGTCGTTCAGAAATTCGACCTCTCCAGCCTGCGTCATGTCCTCAGTGTCGGTGAGCCGCTTAATCCAGAGGTTGTTCGTTGGGGCCTCAAAGTCTACAACCAGCGGATTCATGATACGTGGTGGATGACGGAAACCGGTGCGCAGCTGATTTGTAACTATCCGAGCATGGATATTAAACCAGGCTCCATGGGTAAACCGATTCCTGGCGTTCAAGCGGCGATTATCGATGACAGCGGAAACGAGCTTCCGCCTTACCGGATGGGTAACCTGGCTATTCGCACACCTTGGCCGTCGATGATGCGCAAGGTTTGGAATAACCCCGCGAAATACGAAGAGTATTTCCGTCTGCAGGGCTGGTACATTTCCGGTGACTCCGCTTATCAAGACGAAGACGGTTACTTCTGGTTCCAAGGTCGTATCGATGATGTAATCAATACAGCAGGTGAGCGAGTAGGGCCATTCGAAGTGGAGAGTAAGCTCGTTGAGCATCCGGCTGTTGCCGAAGCTGGCGTCATTGGTAAGCCGGACCCGATGCGCGGCGAAATCATTAAAGCGTTCGTTGCTCTTCGTGAAGGCTACACCGCCTCTGATGAACTGAAGGCGGATATCGCTAAGTTTGTCAAAGAAGGCTTGTCCGCTCATGCAGCGCCTCGCGAAATCGAATTCAAAGATAAACTGCCGAAGACACGCAGCGGCAAGATTATGCGCCGCGTACTGAAGGCATGGGAGCTCAATCTCCCGACAGGCGACCTGTCAACAATTGAAGACTAAGGCGTTCCATAAACAAAAGCCGCCAAGTGCATCGAATGATGCGCTTGGCGGCTTCTTTCATTATTTGATTCCGACCGGTGTGGAGGTGTTGGATTCGCCAGTCTCATTAACCGCACTGACTTGGAAGTAACCTGTGGTCATTGGAGAAACGTACTCGAATCTGGCCTCTTCCGTTGAGCCGATTTTGCGATATCTGCCATTCTCGGTCGTGCTGTAATAGACATTGTACTGCATCACTTGCTCGGAAGTGGCATTATCTGACCAGGTCAGCTTAATTCCGATATCGGTGCTTTCAAGCTTCACATTCATCGGGACGGTCGGAGCGGCTAGGCCGCTCTCGCCGGTCGAAGTCCCCGGATCAGGAAGCAGTATGCCGCCGGTATCATCACCTGTACCTTGAACGTCACCTTGATCCGGGAAATCCGGAGTAGGTGGAAGCGGATTACTGCCGCTGCCGGACGCTACAATGATGCTTGGGGAAGATTCTCTTCCCGCGATATCAACGGAAGTCACGTAATAGCTGAATGTTGCCGAGCCGCTGACGTAATTGACGAAACGACTTTCCTGGCCTGTCATAACCGGGCTGCCTGTGTTAGTGAAAGGCCCGTCATTAATAGCGCGGTATAACCGGTAACCGACAATATCTTTCTCAGGTGCCGGAGCAAATACGATACGGTATGCATTCGTCTTGCTCACGGTTTCGAGACGCACATTAGATGGAGCAGAAGGGGCCTTACCGTCTTCCACGCGCGGATCGACGATGGATGGGGCATCCTGCCCGGCATCCGGCGGCAAGTACATATCCATCGGTCTGCGGCTTTCTTCAGGAAGCTTAGCTTGTGCAGCTTCAATTTCCTGCATGAGTACATCCAGTGGTTTCTCGCGTTTGACGACCGTGAGTTCCTTAATCATATCTGCAGGTGTTGAAGGCTGCGGGATGTAGTTGACCCCGTTGAACGAGATAACGGCCATTTTGACGAGCGCGTCATCGGCGTCCTTCGGCAGGAATTTGCTGTTGAACCAATCGGTTACCAGCTTACCATTGCTCCGTGTAAGCTCTGTAGGGAGCTTACCGCTAACGCTTGATACCGTTGATTTCACAATACCCGAAGGCATGCTGAACTGCTTGGTAGGGAATAACTCAGGCCGTTCATCCGTCACTTCATTCATAATAAGCGCCCAGATGTTCTTCGCGTGATTTCTGCCGTCTTTCGATAAAGAGTAAGCTTGTTTCTCATAACCGACCCACACGCCAAGGGTGATATCCGGGGTGTAGCCCTCGAACCAAACATCGCCATAGCTTTGCGTGGAGCCTGTTTTACCGACTACCGGGATTTTGCCGTAATTTTTGAACTTCGATGCCACAGCATGGCCGGAGCCGTTCGGATCTGAAATGACTGTTTTTAGCATATCCGTCATGAGGAACGCTGTTTGCTGCGAGAAAACCCGAAGCGGCTTCGCTTCATGCTTATAGACGATATCGCCATTGGCATCGGTAATTTTGCTAATCATGTAAGCATCGTTAAAGACGCCGTCATTCGCGATTGCACCGTATGCATTCGTGAGCTCCTCAACAGAAACACCAATGCTGAGACCTCCGATTACACCGGTTTGCGCATATTCATCTTCCGGTTTAAGGGAAGTAATGCCGAGCTTTCTGGCGAATTTCCAAGCTTCCGGAATGGTCACCACTTGGTTAAACAGCTTAAGAGCCGGAAGGTTCAAGGAGCGGTTTAACGCTTCACGTGCAGTAACAAGACCATAAAACTTCTTATTGAAGTTCATCGGGATGTGGAAGCCTTTCTGTCCATCCTTAAGCACCATTGGCGCATCATCCAGCACGCTGGCAGGTTGAATTAAGCCTTTCTCGATAGCAGGCAAGTAAGCGGCAATCGGCTTCATCGTAGAACCGGGCTGCCTTGTCATCTGAGTGGCATGGTTCATCTGCTCGGTGTAGAAGTCGCGGCCTTCCAGCATGCCCAGGATGGCGCCGGTCTTATGATCGAGCATGACGGCTGCCGTTTGCTCCATGCCTTTCTCTTCGCTGTCCGGGTCGAAATTCTCTGGGTTAGTGCCTACTTTATGTATGGCATTATATACGCGCTTGTCGATTGTCGTGTAGATGTGATATCCACCGCGCAGCAGGCGCTCCCGCGCTTCTTCAATCAGCGGCGCATTTTCTTTCTTGCGGACATCCGCAATTGTCAGGTTAGGGTTCTCCTGCATGAGCAAAATTTCTGCACCCTGACGTTCTGCCTCAAGCATCAAGTAGGGGAAAGTGGAGTACGCTTTCTCCGTAGGCTTGGCTAGCGAGGCTTTAATATCAAAAGCCATTGCTTCATCGTATTGTTCCGCGCTGATTCGAGTTGTTTCAAGCATCCGCTTAAGCACCATATGCTGACGGTCGATCGAAAGGGCGAAGCCGGATTCGTTGAATTTGCCTTTGCTGGTGAAGGCCGTATAGGCCGACGGTCGCTGCGGCAATCCAGCCAAATAGGCAGATTGTGCGATGTTCAGTTGATTCAGATCCGTAATATTGAAGATCCCTTTAGCTGCTGCTTTAATACCATATAGATTATAGCCGCTGTTACCTGTACCAAACTGAACCTTGTTGAGATAAGCAGTCAGAATTTCATCCTTGGTCATAAACCGCTCGAGCCGCATGGAGAGGAAGATTTCCTTTACTTTACGACTGTCTGTCTTGTCCAAGGTGAGAAACACACGTCTGGCGAGCTGTTGTGTGAGCGTACTGCCGCCTGTTTGTGTTTCTTCGTTAAGTACTTTTTGCTTCACGGCGCGTGCAAGGCCATTGAAATCGACGCCGATATGTGAGTAGAAATTGTTGTCCTCCGTTGCAAGGACGGCATTGACGACTTGTGCAGGGATATCAGCTCTCTTAATGAGCCGGCGGTCCTCTTGTGTACGCAATTGACCGACAGGTGTTTGTCCATCATTGAAGTAGACAAAACCGGTTACGGCGTTTTCGTTCATTTTGGTTTCAATATCAGTGCGAGGGCGTACGGGTTCATCCTTGACGAAGGATGCAACGTAACCAGCGACGGTAGCTCCGGCAAACAATCCGATCAATAATCCGAAAATGAATAGCCATTTGAAGGTTACGAGCGTCACGATTCCAAAAGTCCGCCATTTGCTGTATCCTTTTGTTTTCTGTTGACGGTCTTGATTCATAAAATGATTAGCCTCCTCCGATTAACAGTGCTATTATAGCATAAATCGCCATACGGTTTGCAGTGGAGAACGCGTTTTTGTCTAAACTTATGGACAATAAGGATTCTCGTTGACTTTTACTAAACGTGTATGATATAACCTAAAACAAGAAAAGTTCATATTGAAACGTGTTGACAGGCATCAGTAGAGCTGCTGATCGACGATTTCAGAGAGCCGGTGGGTGGTGTGAACCGGTACGCGCTGCAGTTTGAATTACCGCCTCGAGCTGATCGGACGAACGAGGTCTACTTGAGTAATATTAGAGTAGCCCTGCCAGTAGTCTGTTTCCGGATAGAATCCGTTATGAAATGAAGTGAGAGCCGCCAGATTGGCGTCCGCGTCAGTCCAACTGACATCCGGCGCCGGCGACTCTAACGAGGGTGGTACCGCGAGCAAATCCTTCTCGTCCCTTGAGGACAGAAGGATTTTTTGTTATTTCGCGGAGGGAGTCGATCGTAATGGTGAAATGGGAACAACTTACGGCTGAACAGCAGCAGGAAGTAGAAAGACAAATGAACGTCATTCGCCGCGGTGTCGTTGAAATCGTACCGGAGGATGAATTGAAAGCGAAAGTAGTTGGCGCTGTTGCGACGGGCACGCCGCTGAAAGTAAAACTTGGGCTTGATCCTTCTGCACCGGATATTCACATCGGACACACGGTTGTGCTTCACAAGCTAAGACAGTTTCAGCAGCTTGGACATACGGTGCAGCTCATTATCGGTGATTTCACCGGAAGAATCGGGGATCCAACCGGGAAATCAGAGACACGTAAGCAATTGACCGAAGAAGACGTTAAGCGCAATGCGGAGACGTATAAGAAGCAAATTTTCAAGCTGCTTGATCCGGCGCAAACTACCGTTTACTACAACTCGGAGTGGCTGAGTCCGCTGCAATTTGCAGATGTTGTGACTTTGTCGGCGAAAGTAACGGTTGCGCGTATGCTCGAGCGCGATGATTTTACGAAACGCTACCAATCCGGTCAGCCGATCAGTATCCATGAGTTTTTCTACCCACTGATGCAAGGTTATGACTCCGTTGCGCTGGAAAGCGATGTTGAGCTGGGGGGGACGGATCAGAAGTTCAATCTGCTCATGGGTCGCACCCTTCAGAGGGAATATGGCAAGAGCGCACAGGCTGCTATTCTCACACCGCTTCTGGAAGGCTTGGACGGCGTGAACAAAATGAGTAAGAGCCTTGGCAATTACATCGGGATTGATGAGGAGCCGAATCAAATATACGGGAAATCGATGTCGATTCCGGATGAGCTTATGGTCAAATACTGTGAGCTTGCAACAGATATGGCAGATGAAGAACTGGAAGCGCTGCGAGTTGGTCTCGAGAAGGGCAGTGTACATCCAAGAGATGCGAAGATGAAGCTTGGTCGCACGCTTGTCCGAATGTACCATGGCGAAGAGGCGGCGGAGGCAGCGGAGCAGCATTTTATCACCGTATTCCAGAAACGTGCTCTCCCTACTGATATTGAAGAAGTGCCGCTTTCAAGTCATGTCCTTGAAGAAGGCTCCATCAGCATCCTCAAGCTGCTTACGACTCTTGGGCTGCAGACATCCTCCAGTGAAGCTAAGAGAAGCGTACAGCAAGGCGCTGTGCGTATCAACGAAGTTAAGCTTGAAGACTGGTCAGCTGCCATAACACCGGAGAACGGTGACATCGTGCAAGTCGGCAAACGGAAAATTGTTAAAATCGTGCTGCAATAGCAGATCATAAAGGCTCACCTGGCGAAGCGATTTGCTGGTGAGCCTTTTCTATATTTCGACAAAGCTTGTCCGTACTGTCGTTGTCCATCGAAACTTATGGAAAGATACTGCGTAATAAATACCGAATGTTCTACTAGAATATGGTTTAATTTATAAATGAAGGGGGGAGTGCTTTGGAGAGTTTATTCATGGGCTGCCTAGTTGGCGGCATTCTTTTCGCGATTGTAAGTGTCGTTCTTGGAGATTGGCTTAGCGCTTCTCTCGACGGGATGCTTGATTTTCTGTCATTGGATGGGTATCCGATCTTGCAGCCGATGGCGATCGTCGGCGGTATTACTGTACTCGGCGGCGCCGGCCTGCTGCTGGATAGACATACTGAGCTGGGCACGGCAATCGTGCTGCTGTTATCGATTCTCTGTGCGGTTGCGTCTGCTATAGGGGTGTATTACTTCTATGTGCGTCCAATGCAGAAGACTGAGAATTCGACCGGGTATTCGATGAAGGAGCTTGCTGGTACGATTGGCGAAGTTTCCGTTCCGATTCCGGCGAAAGGGTATGGGGAAGTATTGATTCGAGTAGGCGCCGGCCTTACCAGTCATATTGCCTCGAGTCATGATGGCGTCTTGATCCCGAATGGTTCACGCGTCGTTGTGATTAACGTTGAAGGACATTCGTTAATTGTTTCACTATTAGAGCTGTAGAATTAACAACCGAGAGGGGATTTTTGCTTGATTCCAGATTACTTAGTCATTCCTGCAGTCGTTGTTGGTGTTCTTATCTTACTCGGTCTCGCATTTTGGGCGCGTTACAAAACGGTTGGGCCGGATAAAGCGATGATTGTTACCGGTACTTTCCTTGGGGGTCGTAATGCGGCCATTGACGAGACCGGACGCCGAATCAAAATCGTACGCGGCGGCGGGGCATTCATTCTTCCCGTATTCCAAAAAGCAGATTTCCTCTCGCTGCTCTCTCATAAGCTGGATGTATCGACGCCTGAAGTATATACCGAGCAAGGTGTTCCGGTCATCTGCGATGGCGTTGCCATTATTAAGATTGGCGGTACAGTAGAAGATGTTGCAACAGCAGCAGAGCAGTTCCTCGGCAAGCCGACGGAATCGCTGAAAGGCGAAGCGCAAGAAGTATTGGAAGGTCATCTTCGTGCCATACTCGGCTCGATGACCGTGGAAGAAGTGTATCGGAACCGCGATAAATTCGCACAAGAGGTACAAGGGATTGCAGCGCTTGATTTGAAGAAAATGGGTCTGCAAATCGTGTCGTTCACCATTAAGGATGTTCGCGACAAGCATGGTTATCTGGACGCGTTAGGTAAGCCGCGTATCGCAGCCGTGAAGCGAGATGCTGACATTGCGGAAGCAGAAGCCGTTCGGGATTCGCGAATTCAGAAGGCGAAAGCGGAAGAAGAAGGGCAGAAGGCTGAGCTGCTTCGAGATACGAATATCGCGGAAGCGTCCAAAGCGAAGGAACTTAAAGTAGCTTCATTCAAGAAAGAGCAGGATTCCGCTAAAGCCGAAGCCGACCAAGCTTACGCGATTCAAGAAGCGAAAGCGAAACAGCAAGTGGTTGAGGAACAAATGCAGGTTGAAATCGTTCGTAAAGAACGTGAGATTGATATCGAAGGCAAAGAAATATTGCGTCGTGAGAAACAGTACGATGCGGAAGTGAAGAAGAAGGCAGATGCTGACCGCTACGCAGTAGAACAGGCGGCTGAAGCGGACAAATCGAAGCGGATGCGTGAAGCAGATGCGGCGCAATACAAGATTGAAGCTGAAGCACGTGCGAATGCGGAGCAGAAGCGACTTGATGGTATGGCAATTGCAGATGCAGAGCGTGCCAAAGGTACTGCTGAGGCCGAGGTTATCCGGCTCCGCGGTTTGGCAGAAGCGGAAGCGAAAGAGAAGCTGGCAAGAGCGTTCGAGCTCTTCGGCGAAGCAGCCGTTCTCGATATCATTGTGAAGATGCTCCCTGAGCTGGCCGGTAAAGTGGCCGATCCGATTCGTGCCATCGACAAGTTGACGATCGTGGATACCGGACATGGAGAAGGCGCGGCACGATTAAGCAACTATGTTACCTCCTTGATGGCAACAGCGCCGGAAATGCTTAAGAGTGTCTCGGGCATCGATCTGAATGCCTTTGTGAGAGGGTTAACAAACAAATCACAGCTTGCATCTGATGCGGGAGTAGCAGCGGTATCATCGCTGCCTGAAGCACTTGTCCAAGAAGTAGCGGCAAAATTGTCCAAACCGAGCGAATAACGGAATAGGTATAAAAAAAGAGCGGTCCGAATATTCGGACCGCTCGATTTATTAACGGCTGTAGAACTCGACGATTTGTTTCTCGTCGATCTCTTGTGGAAGTTCAGCACGCTCAGGAAGACGAAGGAATTTACCTTCAAAAGCGCCATCGTTGAACTCAAGGTAGTTCGGTAGGAAGTTACGTCCTGCCAAAGCTTCTTTGATCGATTTCATTGTACGGCTGCGCTCGCGAAGACCGATAACATCGCCAAGCGAAACTGTGTAAGAAGCGATGTCGACTTTCTTACCGTTTACAGTTACGTGACCGTGGGATACAAGCTGACGAGCTCCTGCACGGGAGTTTGCGAAACCAAGACGGTAAACCAGGTTGTCCAGGCGGCTCTCAAGAAGCGCCATGAAGTTTTCACCGGCAATACCTTTTTGTTTCGAAGCTTTGTCAAACAGGTTACGGAATTGTTTTTCGTTCATACCGTACATGTGACGAAGCTTTTGTTTTTCTTGCAATTGAATACCGTAGCCGCTCATTTTCTTACGTTGACCCGGACCGTGTTGGCCTGGCGGGAATGCGCGTTTCAATTCTTTACCTGTACCGCTTAGGGAAATGCCGAGGCGACGGCTTAGTTTAAATTTAGGGCCTGTATATCTTGACATGTGTCGTAAAACTCCTTCTTCAAATGGGATGTTTGAAATGGGTGTTTCGCCGAGTGCTGTCTACGCTGCATTGTACAAACAATGAAGTCCTGACAGGTATGTTCAGCCGCAGACCTGTTAGCGACAGTCTCTTGAGGGTGACACAAAACCGTTCCCATGTATTCAACTATAAATATTATATAAGTTGAGCGGTGAATGTCAAGCAAATCGGATTAGAAAAGTGCCAGGGAATTTCATGAATCGCAACATAAATAATTGCTGTATCGCAGGACCTACTTATCTAGTGCCAAAAGTAGTGCATTTCAATAATATTTCAAGTATAGTTGTAGAATGGTAGAGGCAAATTTCTACATGGAAATCGAATATGGAATGAGGTGATGCTGCGGTGAAATCCATCAATTCCGATTGGGTGAAGAATGCAAACAATATGGCCGACATTCGCTTGAATACGCAGCAGCCAATGTCATCCTTTCCTTCAGGTGATATCCATGATAGCAGCGATTCAACAATCATCTCCCTATTCAAGGAAAGCTTCCAACACTGGTTGGAGGAAGCACAGGCAATGAAATCGCCTTTGCTACAGCGTGAGCTTGCATTATTTAGTGCTTCCGGACAAGTTATTGCACAACATGGGCAAGTGTCCGAAGAGAATATTTCGGATCGAATTGAGGTTTCGTTACTTGATCGTTCGATTGAACCGCAAAGTATTGCTAGATTAGTGCTCATTATTCGTGACAACTGTGAGGAGCTTCAATCCCTGCTGCATACGACTGCGCTATTGATTCGTCAGATGTTCTATCACCGTTTCGATGTTAGGGTCGTCCGAGATTTGCATAACAGGCAGAAGCTAAGCGAGAAGGAAGCCAGGCATCAAGATACGATGTTTAATGTGGCGAAGAGGCTGCATGATCAAAATGATGTTTCGATGGTACTCCAGGTGTTGCTGCAGGATATGGCTGAGCTGTATCCGCTCGCAGATGTGAATTTGTATTTATCGCAAGACCATGTGAATAACGATCCGCGGGTCAAACCGCTTATGCTTAGGCATAGTACGGAAGATATTTATGCCAGATCGTTTCTTTCCGGGCAGCCGATCGTCAGCTCCGAGGAGAACAACACGAAGGTAGCGATTCCAATGAGCGGCAAACAAGCCGTTTACGGAGTTCTTAGCTTAGTTATGGAAACTGCGCATTGGGAAGATGCCGAGATTCGAGCACTTGTCATGCTTGCAGATACGGCAGGCTCCGCTTTTGAGAATGCCAAGCTCTTCGAGCAATCCAATTTGTTAATCAGCGAATTGCAGCTCATTAATGAGTTAGCGAAACGACTTAATCAATCGCTTCGTCTCAATGAAGTATTCGATTTCGCGATGACGGAGCTGCTCCATATTTTCAAAGCGGATTACTGCCATTTGATTCAATTGACAACTGAAAACCCAAGTTTTCAAATTGCAGCGAGTAATTTGCCTAACGTGGTAGGAGAGAAGTGTTCCACAGATTACGGTTTCTGCGGAATCATTCATAGCACGAAAGAGCCGCTCATCATCTCTGACTACTTGGCCACGCGAGTGGTTGATTCCAATCTAATGGACGAAACAGGCTCCAGATCGCTAATTGCCGCGCCGGTCATGTCCGGTTCAGAGCTATTCGGTGTGATCATGGTCTCGGACAAGAACGCGAACTATTTCTCCTACGAGAACTACAAACTGCTGCAGGTGCTGACCACCCACATCGGTCTGGCGATTTCGAATGCATCCTTGCATGCCGAAGTGAGACGGATGGTCATTACGGATAACTTAACCGGGCTGTACGCCCGAAATTATTTGAACGAGCAGATTCAATATCGCCAGCGGAAAGACCCTTGCGGGTCACTCGTCTTGGTGGATATCGATCATTTCAAGAAAGTGAACGACACTTACGGCCATCTCATCGGAGATAGCATTCTCGTTATCGTGAGTGATGTGATTCGCTCCTGTATTCGTGACAGCGATATCGCTGCGAGATGGGGCGGTGAGGAGCTTGCCGTATATTTGCCGCAAATTAGATCGATGCAAGCTTACCGAATCGCAGAGCGGATCCGCAATATGGTGGAAGAGCATACAGAGCCGAAGGTGACCGTATCCTGCGGATTATCGGAGTGGACGTTCGAGGAAGAGAAAATCAGCGTCGAATCTTTATTTAATCGGGCAGATATGGCATTGTATGAGGCGAAGAAGAATGGGCGTAATCGCATCATGATCGGATAGCAGCATTTTATAGGTGAAACGGCGGCAGCTTTAATGGCTGCCGTTTTTTTGTTGTTTCGTTACATAAAGACACGCGATGCAACAGACGCTAAGTGAGATAGGCAGAACGGGCTGGGCTGGAGGCGAATCGAATGAAAATATTGAAATGGTCGTCCTGTTGTTTAATCTTGCTTACGGTAATCGGCTGCAATTCAGCAGCAGACAATAAATCGCCGGGAGAGCTGCTTTCCTTATCCGTATCAGGCTTGTCAGGCGTTGACAGGTATGCTTTTACAGGTGATACGGGTATCGGTCTTACCGGCATATCACCGCTAAAGGCGATGACGTTTCAAGGGACGGTTGAGAATCATAACAATGTTAAGGTGAAGGCAAACAATCCGGATTCGCTTGGCAGCTCGATTCATCCCCTTGAGTATCTCAGACAGGTGGAAAACAATGCTCAGTCTACGGAATTAGTGCCCTCAGAATCCGGAAATCGAACCGCGGTATTACGCATTACTTCTAACGAGGCGAAAGCGAAGGAGACATGGGTACAAACACTTCGAGAAGAATTTAGCGTCCTTGAGAAGAAAGTGCCTGCGGCTTCGGCATCCAAGAATACGATGCAGAGCAAACGTGCATCAGAATCTAAAGGCTCGCTTGAGAGAGAGTGGAATGAAGAGCTCAGCCGTTCCAAAGCACAGCTCGAAGCAATGTTGTCCACACTTCGTGTGCAATCCAGCTGTCGAATGATCATCGACCGGAAGAAACTGCTGCCTCTTCAAATAGAGGAGAAAACGACGCTGCAGTACAAAGCGGAAGGACAGGATCGGAAGGAGTTACGAGTTACAAAGATTGTCTTTACGCGACTGGGAGGCGGCCAATTGTAGCTTCGTGCATCAGCGCTTAATAAATGGTAGGATAGGTAATGAATTTATTAATTGGAGGTTATTAAACAATGCGTGATCCTCGTATGCAGAAGCTTGCAGCAAATTTAGTGGGATACTCCATCGATGTACAACCCGGAGAAAACGTCCTTATCGATATGATTGGATCGGAGCGAGAGCTTGCGAAATGCATCATCGAAGAAGTGGCCAAGAAAGGCGGACGTCCCTTCGTTGAGACCAGTGACCGTTCCGTACTGCGTTCCATGCTGATGAATGCAACGGAAGAGCAAATTAAACTGTGGGCCTCGTTCGACTTGAAGCGGATGGAGGCGATGGATGGTTACATAGCGATTCGTGCAGGTGAGAACATTAACTCCCTAGCCGATGTGCCTAGCGACAAAATGAATCTGTATGAAAAATATTACCGTCATCCGATTCACTCCGAGCAGCGTGTGAAGCATACAAAGTGGGTTGTTCTGCGTTATCCAAACGATTCCATGGCACAATTGGCTAACATGAGCACCGAAGCGTTCGAGGACTTCTATTTTAATGTGTGTAATCTTGATTATGCGAAAATGGATAAGGCGATGGACCCGCTCGAAGAGCTGATGAAGAAAACCGACCGCGTTCGGATCGTCTCCCCCGGAACGGATCTGACGTTCTCGATTAAAGGAATCGGTGCAGAGAAATGTTCCGGTCAGAAGAACATTCCGGATGGTGAAGTGTTCAGCTGTCCGATTCGTGAATCCGTTCAAGGTACGATCACGTACAACTCGCCATCGGTTTATTCCGGTACTACGTTCGAGAACATTAAATTTACGTTCAAAGATGGCAAAATCGTCGAGGCGACAAGCAATAACACCGAGAAGCTGAATGAGATTCTGGATATGGATGAAGGTGCCCGTTACATCGGCGAATTCAGCCTTGGCTTTAACCCGTACATCCTGCATCCGATGAAAGATATATTGTTCGATGAGAAAATCGCAGGCAGCCTGCACTTTACACCGGGGCAAGCTTACGAGGAAACCGATAACGGCAACCGTTCCGCTGTTCACTGGGATCTTGTCCTTATTCAAAGACCGGAGTACGGAGGCGGGGAAGTGTATTTCGATGATCGTTTGATCCGCAAGGATGGACTTTTTGTCATTCCTGAACTCGAAGGCCTGAATCCGGAGAACTTAAAGTAAAATTACCTTGAAGGAATACAAGAATCGGGTTATGATGAATGAAGCTACCGAAAGTAACTAAATTATGGAGGGATTCCCATGTCCAATAACGCGGCAATCGTAGATATTTCCCAAACGGCTAACAAATTCCAATCGTCCATTGTACTCCAAGCTGAGAATAAATACATTGACGTTAAGAGCATCCTCGGTCTATTCACGACATTGGTCGGCGGACATTCCTATGATCTCCACGTCCACGGTGCTGACGCTGATGAAGCGAAAGCGGCACTGGCAGCAGTATTCGAGAAACATAATCTTAAAGTAAATGTAGTTGAATAGCAGTTCATCATCATCATAAGAAGCGCCTCGCCGAGATATCGGTGAGGCGCTTCTTGTTTTGACCTTGTACATTCCGTTGTTTTCGACTAATATAAAGAATAGATAAATGGATTAGTATCACGCATTAAGGAGGAGTACGATGTCTTCATCCGATGTTCTTATTCATCTGCATCAAAAAGCGCTCAATCTCCTTCACGAGGATGCCACTAAAATCGAAAAGTTGATCGAAGTGCAAATGGAAAATTTGGCGACGAGAAAATGTCCGCTTTATGAAGAAGTATTGGACACTCAAATATACGGCTTTTCCAGAGAAATCGATTTTGCGATTCGTGCAGGACTTGTCGGTGAATCTGTCGGCAAAGAAATCATTAACAAATTAGAAAGAAATTTAGCGCAGCTGTATGAAGCGTTAAACGGGTAGCCGCGATTTATCGCAGCTGCTTTTTTTTTATGGCAACACAAAAGACGCTCCGTCAACTGACGGAGCGTCTTTTGTGTAAGCTAGACGAGGTAGAAGGAAATACCCAGTATGATGTAAACGATCAAGAGCAATGCGCCTTCATACCAATTCGTCTGCCCGTCCTTCGAGATGGACTTGGCAATAAAGACGGACACGGCAATCGCTGTAAGCTCGATTGGCGTGAACACGATATCCATCGTAGGTCCAAACAGCGTACTGACCAGGATCAGAACCGGGGCAACAAACAAGGCGATCTGCAAACTGCTGCCGACTGCAATTTCTACTGCGGCGCCGATTTTGTTCTTCATTGCGAGCATGACGGCTGCACTATGTTCTGCTGCGTTACCTACGATCGCTATCAGGAAGGCACCCACAAACACTTCAGAGAAGCCGAAATCAGCTGTAAACGTATGTAAGGTGCTGACGAGCCATTCGCTGACGAAAGCCGTCATAACGGTCGCTAGGATGAGGAAGAGGACGGACATGTTTTTGGACCAAGCGGCTTCTTCGCCGTGATCAGGTGTCGTTTCTTCGACATCCTCAAGAATGTCCTTATGCGTGATCATGGAGAAAATGAGCCAAAGCACATAAGCGACAATAAGAATAATCGCGATCGTTATGCTGAGGAATTTGGTGTTCTCCACTGAGAAATGCTGATTAGTGATAAAGATAGCAGGAATGGCAAGCGCGATGACAGCCAAGATCATAAGGGAAGAGTTGTGGCTGGCAAGCTGCACGTTGAATTTCTGTTCTTTGTACTTTAAGCCGCCGAGCAGAACGCTGGCACCTAGTACGAGTAGAAGGTTACCGATAATGGAACCGGTGATGCTGGCTTTTACCATATCGAATAGGCCTTCGCGAACAAGGAAGATGGCAATAATCAATTCCGCCGCATTTCCGAAGGTAGCATTCAGAAATCCGCCAAGCCGCTGACCGGCATAGTGAGCGACGCTCTCGGTAGCTTTTCCCAGAAAGCCGGCTACAAACAAGATCGCGACCGCTGAAATAATGAATTCAATGGTCGTGCCGAAATGGGCATAATGACTAATTCCGCTGAGTACAAACAACCCGATAAGCAATGTAAAAAACAATTTCTGGTTCACAGTCAAGGCACCTCGTTCGTCAATTGGTAATATTGGAAATCTGTTAACACTATAGCTGAAAACAGCGAATGTGTAAACTTGGTAATCGACAATATTCTAAGAAGATTGACAATTTTACAGGAAGCGTTTATTCGTTATTCTCGCGTAAAGCCGGAGGAATATTCATCGCGGTTATTTTGCGACTCTGATTACTACGTACACGATTCAGAAACATGCAATCAACAAAGTAATTGCCTTGCTTCGGATGTGCCATTCCATTACAATGGAAACATAAGGTGAACGAGGAGTGAGTGGCATGACAGAAGAACTTCAAACCGGCATCATACGTATATCAGACGACGTGGTCGCCACCATCGCGGGACTGGCTGCACTTGAGACTCCGGGCATTGCTGCTATGTCGGGAGGTATTTCCGAAGGGCTGGCGAAACGCCTAAGCGGGAAGAACGCACAAAAAGGCGTATCGGTCGAAGTCGGCCAGCTGGAAGCCGCGATCGATTTAAGAATTATCGTGAAATACGGTATTCCGATTCAAGAGGTTTGCCGTCAACTGCAGGAGAATGTCCGCGAAACGGTTGCGAACATGACAGGACTTCATGTCGTTGAAGTGAACATCAAGGTTGAAGGTGTTGCCTTCAAGGAAGAAGAAGTCGAGGAGCTTGCGAGGCTGAAATAAGGACTAGGAACAAGAAAGGCATGCCCCACTGGGCATGCCTTTCTTGTTTTATCGACTGCGCTGTAGCGGTGGCTTGTCAGGCTTATTGTACTCTCGTGAGATACTCAGCAGTATACCCATGCTAAGCAACGAAACAATGAGCGATGAGCCTCCATGACTGACAAACGGCAGCGTTACACCTGTTATCGGAATTGCGCCTGTCACACCGCCGATGTTGACGAGTGTCTGAACGGCGAATAAACCGACGATGCCGACCCCCACGATGGTACCATAGCTATCCGGACATCGAACAGCAACGAGTAACCCTCGCCAGAGGAAAAATAAATAGAAGAGCAAGAAGAGCAGACTTCCGATAAAGCCGAATTCTTCGGCGATGATGGAGAAGATAAAGTCGCTGTAAGGATAAGGCAGATATTTGAGCTTCTGTACGCTGTGTCCGAAGCCTGCGCCGGTAATGCCGCCGTGCCCAAGCGCCTGCAGAGAGCGCGATAAGTGAAAGGTGCTGTCCTGTTCATCCGACAACGGGTCCATAAACGCCGTGAAGCGATTGATTCGGTACTGCCAGTCATCATGATCATTCATAATGGAGATACTGGCCCAGGATGCGACAAGAGAACCAATAATAATGCCAGCGAGAAATAATTGCTTCAAGTTCGCTCCGCCGGCAACGATGATAATGATAGAGCATGCACTGATAACGATGCAAGCACCTAAATCGGGCTGCATCATGATGATTAAGCATATGATTCCGATAATGGTGAAAACCGGGAAAAGCCCTTTTTTGAAATCTCTAAACTTCTCGCCTTTCTTGGCAATCAGTGAGCCTAAATAAAGGATGAGACCCAGCTTGACGAATTCGGTAGGCTGAATGCCGATCGGTCCAATATAGAGCCAGCTTTGAGCACCGTTTAATTCTTTGCCGATGAAAGGGACCAGAATGAGCGTAATCATAACGGGGATGAAGTAGAGGATGAAGCCTTTTTTGAATACGGCATAGGGGATGTTCATAACTACGAACATCGAGATCGTACCTAACACGGCCCACATCAGCTGTCGCTTCGTATAATACAGAGCGTCAAAATTCGAAGTCTTCGAAATAACAGCCGTGTTGGAGCTTGCACTGAACACCATAACAAGACCAAAGCCGACTAACAGCAGCGTAAGTACCAGAAGCAAGAAATCCGGCCTGCCGCGCAGGCCGATTGTCTTTGTTTTCGTTGTTTGTGGCTTCATAGCCAGCTAGGCAAGCAATTTCTTCAATTCTTGCAGACGCTGAGTTGCCGCATTCAGAATCGGCTGTGGTACAGGCGATTCATAGTCTAGACCATGCGGGAACGTAGCTCGTCCGATATAAACGGATTCCACTTGCAGCACAGCGTGAGAGGATTCCAGCTTACCTTCAATTGCGCGGACATTGAAGCGCAGGAAGTATTCTTCACGATTTGTGCGGTCTTCCAGCTTCAGATCGTACGTAGCGCGGTAATATTCCCATTGCCAGCGAACAAAGCCGAGCTTCTCCGCTGACTCGTCAAGGTGCGCGAGTTCACTAGTCATGCCGTTCAGGCCTGTATTCTCAATAATCATAGGGTGATCCTCCTTCAAGCTACAGAACAGGTTTTCTTCTTATTCATGATAGTATTTTTCATGGGCCAGTGCAAGCCTAACTCCCGTGGCCGCAAGGCGCAAAAAGTGACATATTTACGAAAAATGTTGCCTGAAATCGCCAAAAAACAAATTTCAGTTCACTCTCTCATTCTGGTACAATAGGGGATAAGTCAATTGTGAGCGAGGGGGTTTGTAAGCGTGAGTATAACAAACAAGATGGAGGCACAGCTGCAAACTGTCTATCCGAATATGGTTCAGTGGCGCAGGTATTTGCATCAGCATCCGGAGATATCTTTTCATGAGAAGGAAACTTCTCGATGGATTGAGCAGCAGCTAGCAGAACTGGGCTGCGAAGTGAAGACGAGAGTCGGCGGTGGTTATGGACTGGTCGCTTCTATTCATGGCGATAAGCCAGGGCCGGTTATCGCACTTCGAACCGATATCGATGCACTACCCATCCAAGACGAGAAACTGACTGAGTACGCTTCGCAAGTACCAGGTGTTATGCATGCATGCGGTCATGACGCGCATACGGCAACGATGCTTGCCATTGCCCGCTTCTATAGTGAAAATAAAGAACATTTTGCAGGAGAGAGAAGATTGATCTTCCAGCCTGCGGAAGAGGTGTCTCCGGGCGGTGCAATGGGGATGATTGCCGGCGGGGCGCTCGAAGGCGTCGATGCGATCTATGGCGTACATCTATGGACGCCGCTTCCTTATGGCCTGGCCGCAACGAAACCGGGGCCGTTCATGGCGGCGCCGGATGAAATTTATATCGATATCGCAGGCAAAGGCGGACATGGCGGATTACCGCATGAAACCGTCGATGCCGTGTTGGTCGCATCGGCCATTGTGCAAGCCATTCAGTCGATCGTAAGCCGAAATGTGAACCCGCTTGATCCTGCCGTTGTTTCGATCGGTTCCATTCATGCAGGCTCGACGGCCAATGTCATTGCGGAACGATGCCGGATGACAGGGACAGTACGTACATTCACCGATGAGGTCAGATCGTTTATTCAGGACAGGCTGAGAACGATCGTAACGCAGACTGCGGCAATGTATGGCGCTACAGCAGAGCTGGAGTACCGAGATGGATATCCTCCGGTAGTCAATGATGCGGTAGAAGCAGCGAGATTCTTCAAGGTGGCACCTGAGGTATTTGGCGCCGAAGGCGTACAGGAATCCGCTCTAATTATGGCCGGGGAAGACTTCACCTATTATTTGCGCGAAGTTCCGGGCTGTTTCATGTTTGTAGGCGCTGGGAATGAAGCTTGCGGAGCTACCTATCCGCATCACCATCCGAAGTTTGATTTGGACGAACGCGCTATGCTGAATGCAGCGAAGCTCATGATTGCTATGGCGGAGGATTTTGCGGAACAAGCCTCAGTTTAATTCATAAAAAGTCACCAAACGGCAAACCTATTGTTGAAATCCATGCATACGTCGAACGTGTTCGTGCGATTCATCAAGGAGGGAACTGCAATCGTGACGCGACTAGTAAAGGAATTAATGTCTACCGACTGTGTGACAGCGACACTGCTGGATAATGTTTATGAGCTTGCGGTATTGATGAAGGATCATGATATCGGCTTTGTCCCCATCGTGGATGGGAAGAAATTGATCGGTGTTGTGACGGACCGCGACTTGGTCGTTCGTGGCTACGCCGAGAAACATTCCGGTTCCACAGCAGTAGAAGAGGTGATCACGAAGGATGTCGTGACGATCGATGCCAAGACGACGGTGGATGAAGCGGGCAAGCTGATGGCTTCTCATCAAATTCGCCGTCTGCCGGTAGTCGAGGATGGGAATTTGATCGGAATTGTTGCAATTGGAGACTTAGCGATTCGAGAGATATACGTCGATGAGGCTGGAGATGCGCTCAGCAGCATATCGCAAGAGATGCACAGCGAGCAGCAAACGATCATCCATTAATGTACATGTCAGAAGAAGCGATTTGGCGCGTAACCGCCGAATCGCTTTTTTGCATGCATAATCCTGCCGGAAACTTTCAATACTGAGGGAAGAAACATTAGGCGACATGCATGCCAAATGCGCGAGTCAAGGAGATGATGGGATGTATAAACGCGAGCTTCGCCCCTTATGTGTCCAGGCTGACTTTACGGTGCTTCTTGATGAACGGCATCAGGATGCGGAAGCAGCCAGGGAGCAGCTGAGCCGGTTTGCCGATCTGGTGAAACGGCCCGGACATCTACATACGTACCGGATCACACCGATGTCGCTCTGGAACGCTGCTTCCACAGGGATGACACCTCAGGACATGATTCAAGTACTCGCCGAACATAGCTGCTACGAGATTCCGCTTCAAGTGACAAGCGGGATTCGAAAATTGGCAGATCGATATGGCAAGCTAATGCTGCAGCAAACCGCAGAGGGGGAGCTCCTCCTGCTTGGTGAAGAGGAATTACTGAAGCTGCTTAGCGCCAATAAGACAATCGCTGCATTTCTGCTGCCTGCAGGCAGCGAAGAGAAGAGAGAAGTCCAACTCGAAGCCAGAGGACTGCTTAAGCAGGAACTCATTCGATTAGGCTATCCGGTTATCGACTTAGCGGGATATCGGCATGGTGAAGCGCTCGAATTGGAGATACGGGAGAAAGCCGCGAGCGGCAAATCGTTTCAATTACGCGATTATCAGGAGCGGGCCGTGAATCTCTTCTATCGCGAAGGTCAAGCTGACGGCGGTAGCGGAGTTCTGGTCCTGCCATGCGGCGCGGGCAAGACGATAATCGGTATTGCGGCACTTGCACGACTACGCTGCGACACGTTAATTCTGACGTCGAACGTGACTTCGGTTAACCAATGGAAAGCGGAGCTCATCGATAAAACGACATTAACCGATCAGGAAATCGGAACGTATGCCGCAGCTGCCAAAGAAGTGCGTCCCGTAACCATTGCGACCTATCAAATTCTGACCAGCCGCCGGCGAAAAGGCGATGAATACAACAATATGAGACTGTTTGGGGAGCGGAACTGGGGGCTGATCATCTATGATGAGGTTCATTTGCTCCCGGCACCGGTATTCCGCATGACAGCCGACCTCCAGGCGACGCGGCGTCTGGGCTTGACGGCGACTCTCGTACGTGAGGATGGTCATGAGGAAGATGTTTTCTCGTTAATCGGTCCGAAGCGCTTCGACCTTCCTTGGAAGACGCTGGAGTCTCGTCAATGGATTGCATCGTTAGCTTGCACTGAAATCAGGTTGCCGCTGGCTGATGAGGATGTCGAACGCTATGTTGCGGCTGCTGAGAGGGAGAAAGTGAGAATAGCAGGCGAAAACGCGGACAAAATCAAAGTTGTACGTGAGCTGCTGCAGTTCCATAAAGGGAAGCCGGCGCTCGTTATCGGTCAATATTTGACGCAATTGCATCTTCTTGCCGAGGCGTTAGAAGCGCCTGTCCTAACCGGCGAGCTGCCGCATGAGGAGCGGGCTGCGCTTTATGATGCATTCAAGGCCGGTCAAATTCCGGTGCTTGTCGTCTCTAAGGTGGCGAACTTCGCCGTGGATCTGCCTGATGCCGCGGTGGCGATTCAAGTATCGGGAAGTTATGGCTCACGCCAAGAGGAAGCGCAGCGAATCGGGCGAATTCTCCGTCCGAAACGCGGGGATAACCAAGCCTGGTTCTACACGATTGTTTCCCAGGGAACCAAGGAAACAGACTACGCAAGCAGAAGACAGCTCTTCCTGCTTGAACAAGGCTACCGATATGCACTTAAAGAATGGTCTGATATGGAACCGTTCATGCAATCAAATGGGGAGCAGTCGATTGTGGGTCTTCGGGAGGCCGCGCTGTGAAGGTACAAGAGATCGTGGATCGACTGTCTGGGACGCAAATCGAGGAAATCAAAGCTTGTCCGGTTTGGCGCTTCAATGAGACTCAAACATGGCCGGATGTCATGTCGAGTCGTGCTGGCTCTGAATTAGCATGGTCGGCATTATCGAAGCAGGCTGCGATTGCATTAGAGGTTGTTCTCTGCGCATTTGGTCCGTTGCTGTTTAGCGAGGAGCAGCTGCTCCTCGCTGCTCGTTCAGGCGTAGCGGGATCAGAATTGCGCTGGGGTCTGCTTCAGCTCATGGAAGCCGGAATCGTCTTTGCAGTTCGCAAGGGCTGGGGAGAGAAACAGTTTCTGCTGCCAAGTGATTTGTATCTCACCTGGTACGACGCGATGATCGGCATTCAGCATAAACGCAGGTCCGATATCATGCCTGTCCCGAATGAGATTGATTCGCGGCATATCGTTTCCATGGATGAGAACGGCTATACGCCGCCTCTAAGCCTCCAATGCTTGCATGTAATGGCGGAGCTGGTTAACACCGGCATGAAACGAACATCAAAAGGCGTTCTAACGAAGCGTACGATCTTAAAATGCACGGATCAGCTTGCTGTGGACAGCAGTCATCTGAATGCTATTGCGGAACTATCACTTGCTGCACTGGGAGAACCTTATCCGCTGCAGCTGGCTTTTTTCCTCGATATCGCATATGAAAATCAGTGGCTGTATGAGCTGCAGGGCACTTACGCCATTCAAGAAGACATGTGGAACAGTTGGCTTGGTTGCGATCCATTGCGTCGCGAGACCGAGCTGCTTACACAGATCATCCGAATTTTCTTGGAGAGAAGCCCAGCTGCAGCATCAGGGATCGCTTCGCTTTGCATGCTGCCTTCCCATCGGTGGTTTCGGATCGCGGATCTGGATGCGCAGCACATACTCCGTCAAGATTCCCTCTCAAAGCGTCAGCCTTCAGCTATTACTGCATGGTGCAGTTTGTTATGCGCATTAGGGTGGATGGAAGCCGCGATCGACGAGCAGGGAAGCCATGTAATTCGTTGGCTCATACCGCCTAACACCTTGATGAATGGTGACGCCTCCTTTGAGGGAAAAGCCGGACAAGAGGGGCTGCTGCAAATTACGCCCGATGGCGATGTCTATGTTCCCGGTGATTGCTCGTATCATACGATCTGGCAGCTCGAAAGGCTGGTGACGCGGAAACGCACCGACCATATGGCTGTGTATCGACTGGATTCTCGCAGCTTTAAACAAGATCGACTGCTTCAAGCGACCAAGGAAAGGGTAATTGATTTCTTGGAGACCGCGTCAGGGGAAGCGCTGCCTGAAACCGTTCAGGCCATTATAGTCCAAGCATTCACAGCAATTTCTGAGCTTCCAGCGAACAGCGCGATCGAACAAGCCATTCCATTGCAATTAAACGAATACATAGAACCACTGCCGCTTATTCAGAATGGCAATGTCGTACAGACTTATGAACTGTTAACCGAAAGACAGCCTCTGAAAGCCATGTTCGTTGGCATTGAGGATGTTCCCTCGATGTGGCTGAAGCAGTTCAGAGCCTATCACAGCTCCACAAGAAGGGAACTGATGGAACTGGCGTTAAGCTGGCGAACTCCGGTTAAACTAAGCTGTGAAGGCGCTGTAAAGCCGTTTGTTCCCGAACGTATCGTGGATGAGGATGGCAGGTGGAGTGTGATGGGACATTTTGTCCTTGAGGAGAGTTATGCTCCCGCTAAACTAATGCCCGAGATGTGGCAGGAAATGATGCTCGTTCTCCCAACGGAAATTGGTAGTTTTTAGCGCCGGGATACAGCCTTCCTCTACCTTTTTCGGTGATTGATATGGTATGATAACAATTAGGCGCAAGCCAAGTGTTCATAAAGGGGCGGATATCATGCAAACAATGCCATTATCAGACCCTATAGAGCTTGAAATGAATGATCATTCCTCGCTTGATATGGGACAGCTGTTATTAAACGCCTACGAAATTGGCGATATGGTAAACCAATCGGTTGAAGTGGCCGAATATGCATATTGGAAGACAGTAGTAGATCAAGATGAGCAGGTACACCAGCTCGTCAAGCAATTCGACAAAGCGAAAGAACAATTTGTCGATTGCGAGCGGTTCGGACGTTTTCATCCGGATTTCAATGCTGCTAAAGATAAAGTGGAAGCGATTCAGCGGCAATTGAATGAGATTGAATGCGTCAGCCGATTCAAGGCTGCCGAGCAGCAGGTGGATGATCTGCTGCACGATATTGCGAAGCAAATCGCAAGCTCGGTTTCGGAGACGATCAAGGTTCCGAGCAATGATCCGCTGCCAAAGGGCGGCGGCAGCTGTGGCAGCGGCGGATCTTGCAGCTGCAGCAGCGGGGGCTGCGGATAAGCAAAGAGAGAGAAACGGGGGAGCTTGCATGTTTTCGGAACGCGTCGGATATATTGTATGGGTCAGTGATCTCAAGGCTGCCCGTTCGCTGGAGAAATACGGCACAGTGCATTACATGTCCCGGAAGATGCACTATGTTGTTATGTACATGAACGCAGATCGCGCTGACGAGGTAGTTCGCAACATGGGGCGCCTGCCGTTCGTGAAGCGGATCGAACGTTCGTACCGCAATGAAATTAAGACCGAATATACACAAGGCGTGCCGGATAAGACACGATTCTATAGTTTGTAAGAATAAGAAGCCCCAACTGTTACTGTAGTTGGGGCTTTTTCCTATATTTTTAACAGACATAAAATTACATTTTTGGGGAGACTTTATTTTAATATTGAAAAATGTGACAGGCATGCTACAATTAAATGGAAAGTACATATAGATCATAAGGCCTACTGCCGGGGAGGAGGGGTGGATCGCAATGAAAGACAAGATGACGGATAGATGGAACACCTACGAATCGTTCCACGTCGTACTTGGAGACAAGAAAGTGGCTGATATCGTCATCACGAACCATGCCAAGAGTCGTTGGTCAGATCGCGTTGAGAGCGCCAAGACCGGCTTTGAAGATATTGCAGACTATATGTGGCAATGCTTGAAACAAGGGAGAATTGAGCCTTACTATCGAAATGAGCAGGATGTGTACCTAATCGATGACGATCTCGTTTTCGTTGCCGAATTTGCGGTACTTGAGAAAGAAACCGATTTGACAGGGAACCCGTTGCACAAGATGATTCTAGTCACGTTTCTCGGTCGAATGTCTGAGACTATTGAACTACGTGACTTGAAGTCCTATTACTCTTGGCTCAGGCATTCCAGAAGAATGACATTAATTAAAAATAGTAGGAAACGGAAATAATATTTCTCAATTATAGAAAAAGCATGAGTGTTCGCACTCATGCTTTTTAATTTGAGCGCGAGTTTTCGCCGCAGTTTCATGTATAATGAGTGGTAACAGAAAGGAAGGGATGCCCTTCATGGCGCTCAATTTTCATCAACTCCATATTTTCTATACCGTTGCAGAACGCGGGAGCTTCTCTGCGGCTGCGCAAGCACTGCATATGACACAGCCCGCCGTAACGATGCAGGTGCAGTCGCTCGAAGATTACTTCGGCACGAAACTCCTTCAACGTTCCACGAAGCGAATCGAATTGACGGAAGCAGGGCGTGCCCTAATGCCTTACGCTCAGCGCAGTATTGATTTGATTCGCGATACGGACGTCCAAATGTCCAAATTTACGACGCAGCTTAAAGGCAGGCTGCAGCTTGGAGCGAGCTTAACGATCGGCGAATATATTTTGCCGCGTCTGCTTGGTCCGTTCGGACAGGAATACCCGCATATCTCCATTAGCATGAAAGTAATGAACACGGCGCAGCTAATGGAAGAGATCGTCAATCACCAGCTGAATTTCGGCTTGATTGAAGCGCCTGTCAATCATCCGGACATGCATATGGAAGCCGTGATGAGCGATGAACTTCAGCTTATCGTTGGCAAGTCGCACCCTCTGGCGACTGCAGAAATCGTCGATCTGGAGGAAGTGATGAGCTTTCCGTTCGTCCTGCGCGAGCAAGGCTCGGGTACTCGTCTCGTCATGGAAGAGCAGCTCAGAGTGAAGAACATGGATCTCTCTGAAATGAAAATTGTCATGGAGCTTGGAAGTACAGGTGCTGTGAAATCCGCCGTGGAAGCAGGGCTTGGCATTTCCTTTGTATCGAGCTCTTCCATTAAACATGAAGTTGCCTTAGGTTTAATCAAGACGATTCCAATTCGGGATGTCCGATTTAAACGGCAATTTTATTCCATTTTCTTGAAGTCGGCGCTGCTGCCGATATCTGCGGTGACCTTTCTCAGCTTCTTGAGAGAAAGAGATTTAAATCAATGGCTGTGATGAGCCAGCGTGCAGATTTGCATACGCATACAACGGCTTCCGACGGCATGCAGCGGCCGGCGGATAATGTTGAGCTGGCCAAGGCTCGCGGCCTTGGTGCGATTGCGATCACAGACCATGACACGGTAGATGGACTGTCAGAAGCGCTTGAAGCGGGAGAGCGGCTTGGAATTACAGTTGTGCCGGGTGTAGAAATAAGTACTGTAGCCGAAGGTCGCGACATACATATACTGGGATATTACATTAACTGGGATACACCCGCTTGGAAAATGAAATTAGCATCGCTTGGCGATACTCGAGATCAGCGAAATCATATGATTATTGCGAAGTTATGTGAACTCGGTCTCTCCATATCGATGGAAGAGGTCATGGAAGCGGCACGTGCGCAAGGGAAGGATAGCGGCTCGATCGGTCGTCCTCATATCGCGGCAGTGCTGGTAGACAAAGCCTATGTGAGCTCTATGCAGGAGGCTTTCGACCGGTACCTCGCGGAAGATGGCGCAGCTTATGTTAATCCGCCAAGGCTGCATCCTTTTGAAGCATTGGAATGGATCCGAGAAGCCGGCGGTACGAGTGTGATCGCACATCCCGGAATTTATGCTAATGACGTGCTCGTAGAGTCGATCATTAAGCAGGGGGCAAAGGGAATCGAGGTCTATCATCCGGATCATTCAGCAGAAGATGAAGAACGCTATCTAAAGCTGGCAGCTCGATATCATTTGATCGTTACCGGAGGTTCCGATTTTCACGGCGAACGCCATGGAGTCGTATTTCACGGCGAGATGGGAAGCAAGACTGCCCCGATGGACGTACTGAGTCAACTCAATCCTTCACGGAGGTAGATGCCATGATTGACGGGCTTTACACAATCAAAGAAGTCTCCTTGCTGACTGGGCTGTCCACACAGCTCATCAGGAAGTGGGAGAAGCGATACGAGGCGGTGAGTCCGCTGCGTATGCCTAACGGCTATCGCGGTTACACGACGCACGATATTGGAATCATTCGTTGGTTGAAATCCCGTGTAGAAGAAGGCAGGCCAATTGGTATGGCGGTTGCTGAGCGGAAGCGGCTTAAGAGCAACTTGGAGGAGTCAAGGGAATTCTTCGACATAAATGCTGAGTTGTACTCGGCAGGTCCGGTCGATATTCTGATGCACTACTTGGAGAAAGTTGATCTGCACGGCGCTGATCAGGTGTATCGACAAGTGAGAGAGCTTCATTCCATGGAACAGCTGCTTTCACAAGTGATTAAGCCAGCGCTGCTTGAGCTCGGCGGACGGTTCGAGCGCGGCGAATTATATGACTGTAAGGAATGCTTCTGCAGTCAATATATCCGTGAAGTTGTCATGACCAGCCGGATTGGCAGGGAATAAGAAAAGGGGTTATCAGAACCATGCCGGCGAGATTGCGGCAGGTGAGATAACCCCTTTATGATTTTCCGGAAGTTTACGCCTTGATATGGGAAGGCAGTTCTTTCAGGCGCTGTTCATCTGGCGTAATGAACAATGTTTTCTGATGATCGTAGATCACGTACCCCGGCTTGGCTCCGCTTGGCTTCTTCACATGGCGAATCAGCGTATAATCGACAGGCACGGAGCTGGAAGACTTGGCTTGGCTGAAATGAGCGGCAAGCATAGCGGCTTCTTCCAGAGTTTGATCATTGAAGCCGGTTCCGCGAATGACGACATGGGAACCCGGGATATCCTTGGTATGCAGCCAAGTGTCATTCGGAGCCGCTGTCTTATTCGTTAAGAAATCATTCTGAGTGTTATTCTTACCCACATAGATGGCCACACCTTCGGATGATGTATAGCATAGCAGCGCCGGCTGCTTCGGTTTCTTCTTCTTCGCACCGCGTTTCTCGCGAGCGCGCATATATCCTTGTTCAGCCAGCTCGTCACGAATTTCATCGATATCTGACAACGAAGCACTTTCGAGCTGCTGAAGCAGCGAGGCCAAGTATTGAATTTCCTCGCGAGTGCGCTGCATCTGTTCGGCAACGATAGTAAGGCTTTTGCGATACTTCGTATATTTCTTGAAATATCGCTGTGCATTCTGAGATGGTGTGAGCTGCGGATCAAGCTGAATCGTGATCATCGGCTGCTCTTCTTCGTAGTAGTTGACGGTATCTATGAAGCTGTCCCCACGCTTCAAAGTATGCAGATTTGTCGTCAGCAGCTCGCCGAGAATACGGAGATGATCCGCCTCGCTCGCTTCCCGCAGCGTTTCCTCCAGCTTATCCAGCTTCTTCTCATTCTTGTTGCGCTCATTCTGGAGGAACCGGATGAGATCCGAAACACGCTGCTTCACAGTATCTCGAAGCGCTTTATCGCCATAGAAGGCTTCCAGCAAGATGCTTACGGATGCAAATGAAGTCCATTCGCCAGTAATGTGAGTTAGTGCTGTTACGGAGAAAGAAGCTTTGCCATTGCCAGGCAAGGTGACTAGCTGCGGCTCATACCGATGCTCAGCGAATTGCTGCATCATCTCGTGGAATGACGGCCAGAGCAGCCGTGCCATACGCTTCACATCTTCGCTTGAATCATAGACACGATCCGTATTGCTGTTTGCCGCGCGGTAGACAAGCTCCTTGGCAAGCAATGGACTGATCCCGCTAAATGCCGCGACCAGCAGCTTATCCGGCGTCAGCGAGCTTGCCGGAAGCGGCTTAGGCGTTGTACCGAAGTGGATGCTATCCTCGTCAGGAACAGGCGGGTTAAGCAATGAATCTGCCGCAGTAACCAACGAATTGGTGAATCGCTCAGCATCCGTAACAGACAGCGGATCATCTTTCCCTTGTTCAGGCGGCGCTACATAGGTAGTTCCGGGCATGATGACACGGAAGCTGCTGATTGCAGGCGTGACATGATGGATGCCATCATGAATCGTCTCCGAAGCGACATCCAGCAGAATGATATTGCTATGACGCCCCATCAGTTCAATGACGATTCGTTTATAGAACATGTCGCCAAGCTCGTCCCGCTGACGGATATCGAGATGGATAATTCGCTCGTTTCCGACCTGGCGTACCGCTTCAATGACACCGCCTTCGCAATATTTGCGAAGCAGCATGCAGAACATCGGCGCTTCCATCGGATTGATATAAGTCTGCTCGGTCCAGTGGACGCGCGGATAGGTCGGGTTTGCGGATAACAGCAGTTTGCCCTGCGCACCATTGCCTCGAATTTGCAAGACAAGGTCATGTGAAGTGGGCTGATGTATTTTATAAATGCGCGCACCGATTAAGGTTTGCAGGTCATGTGTGACGGCGCGAGTAACGATTCCATCTAATGCCATGATGCTCTTTATCCCCTTTGTTTCTGTTTCATTTCACTATCATGCCATATTCGAGACAAAAACTTAAGTCCCAAGCTGGGATATTTTGCAGTTTGTCCGAATACATTTAGGCCATATAGGCTGTCCGTCAGGCGGCAAGTAACAGGAGGGAGGGCGGGGCATGGAACAAGGTAAGTGGCATCAACTGGAAACAAGCGAGCTTGCTGAGGCGCTTCAAGCTTCTTTGGATACCGGTCTTGCACCAAGTGTAGCAGCGGAACGTTTGCGTGAAGTCGGTCGAAATGAGCTGACGGAGGGGAAGAAGGTTCCTCCGATTATGCTGTTCCTCGGTCAGTTCAAAGATTTTATGGTGCTTGTGCTTATGGGGGCAACATTGATTTCCGGTTTGCTCGGCGAATATTTGGATGCCATCACGATCGTGGCCATTATCGTCATCAATGCGATACTGGGATTCGTGCAAGAATTTCGAGCGGAGAAATCACTGCGTGCACTAAAAGCATTGTCCGCACCGCTGGCCAAGACATTGCGTGGAGGCGAGTCAGTAGTTGTTCCTGCAAGCGAATTAGTACCGGGTGACCTCGTAGAGCTGGAAAGCGGAGATCGTATTCCTGCTGACATTCGCTTCATTGAGGCGAACAGCTGTTATGCGGAGGAGTCTGCGCTGACAGGCGAATCCGTTCCGGTTAACAAGCACTGTGTTGTGATCCGGGAAGAGGAGATTCCGCTTGGAGACATGCGCAACATTGGGTTTATGGGGACGATGATTACCCGCGGAACGGCAAAGGGGATTGTAGTTCGTACCGGTATGAATACCGAGATGGGCAAAATCGCAAACCTCATTCAGCAGACCGAAACCATGGAAACACCGCTGCAGCATCGTCTTGAGCAGCTCGGCAAAATTCTCATCGTTGTTGCACTGGCGTTAACTGTAATGGTGGTAGTTGCAGGTATCTTGCACGGACAACCTGCTTATGAGATGTTTCTTGCGGGAGTCAGTTTGGCTGTAGCCGCAATCCCGGAAGGTCTGCCAGCCATCGTAACCATTGCACTCGCACTTGGTGTTCAGCGAATGATCAAACGCCGAGCCATTGTACGTAAGCTGCCTTCCGTGGAGACACTCGGCTGCGCTTCGGTTATTTGTTCGGACAAGACAGGTACTCTTACGCAGAACAAAATGACCGTGACGAAGCTGTGGATCGGCGGTCAAGGGTTGGATGTTACCGGGGACGGCTACGAGCCGACCGGTTCCTGCTTCGAAGGCGGCAAAGCAGTCGATATTAAGCAGCACCAGCCGCTGCGCAGGCTGCTGCAAATTGCGGCACTGTGCAACAACGCATCCGTTACTCGTATCGATGACGAGCAGGATGCTAAGCGCAAGAAATCCAAGACGACATTCGTTCAAGATGAGTGGGTGCTGAAAGGAGATCCGACAGAAGGGGCATTGACTGTCCTTGCCGGTAAGCTGGGCGTCACCTTGAAGTCGCTTGAAGGACTGTATCAGCGGGTCAAAGAATTTCCGTTTGACTCGGAACGTAAGCGGATGTCCGTGCTCGTCACCCACCAAGGCGGCCGCCTTGTATGTACCAAAGGAGCGCCTGACGTTCTGATGGAGCAATGTTCATATATTCTATGGGACGGTAAAGTCGTTCCGTTTACAGCTACCTTGAAGCAAAAAGTGAACAATGCCAGTGAAGACATGGCGCAATCGGCGCTGCGAGTCTTGGGTTTCGCCTACCGGGATTTAAGATCGCACGACGCAGCCGAAGATGAAGCCGATGTGGAAAATCAATTGATCTTCGTAGGTCTCTCCGGCATGATCGATCCGCCGCGACGTGAAGTTCGCGAATCGATTGCGAACTGCCGCCGTGCCGGAATTAAAACCGTGATGATCACAGGCGATCATCAGCTTACCGCAGAAGCGATCGCGGGTCAGCTTGGCATTATGCCAAGAGGCGGCATCGCGATCAGCGGGCAGCAATTGAACGGGATGAGCGAAGAGCAGCTGGATCGCCTGATCGATAACATCTACGTGTATGCGAGGGTGTCGCCGGAGCATAAGCTTCGTATCGTTAAGGCGCTGCAGCGCAAGGGCCACGTCGTTGCCATGACGGGCGATGGTGTCAACGATGCACCTGCCATTAAAGCGGCGGATATCGGAATTGCGATGGGCATCACCGGAACGGACGTTTCCAAGGAAGCATCGTCGCTTGTGCTAAGCGATGATAATTTCAGCAGCATCGTGGCTGCTATCGAAGAAGGACGCAGCATCTACGAGAATATCCGTAAATTTATCCGCTATTTGCTGGCATCCAACGTAGGCGAGATTTTGACGATGTTCTTGGCCATGATGGCAGGTCTGCCGCTTCCGCTCGTGCCGATTCAAATTCTCTGGGTCAATCTGGTTACAGACGGATTACCGGCAATGGCTCTTGGCGTCGACCAAGCCGAGAAGGATCTCATGCAGCAGAAACCGCGTTCGGCGAAGGAAAGTATATTTGCTCGCAGGCTGGGCTGGAAAATTATTAGTCGAGGCATTCTGATCGGCGTATGTACGCTGGCCGCCTTCTGGGTGACACTCCGAACGGCGCCTAACGATCCGAATAATCTCATTCATGCACAAACCGTAGCTTTTGCCACACTCGTTATGGCACAGCTCATTCATGTATTTGACTGCCGCAGCTCTCGTTCGATCTTCCACCGTAATATTTTGCAAAATAAATACTTGCTGTTCGCGGTGCTGTCGTCTGTTCTGCTGATGCTTGGCGTGCTCTATATTGAAGCGCTGCAGCCGATTTTCAAGACCGTACCACTTGATTTCCGCGATTGGTGCTTAGTCCTTGTAGCAGCGGGCATTCCGACTTTCATGATGGGGATCGGAAGCGTGCTCGGCACAACCGAGAAGAAGAAAAAATCAAATTGGCCGCTTAGCGGGCCGAAATCAGTGACTAGATAAGGGATGGAAACCGGTGGTTACGCGCTGCCGGTTTCTTTTTGCATGAGATTAACCTTCACCTTAGGTTATAGTTTATAGTAGGTGCAGGAGGCGGAGCATGAAAATCAACGACTTGGCGAAAAGACTGAATATCACACAGCGAGCTATACGATTATACGAATCAAAAGGGCTTCTGAAGCCCGAGCGCGGACAAGAGAACGGCTACCGCTATTACTCGGAGAGTGAAGCGTGGCGATTGCAAACGATCTCGTCCCTGCGTGAGCTCGGACTTAGTATTGAACAGATAAAGGCTCTAATGACGAAGCTGGATCAAGGGGATTCTGCTACCGTTCACCACTATCTCGAATTGCAGCGCATGGCGCTTACCGCTAAGTGGGTGGAGTGGAAATTTGCGATCGGTATGCTTGATGAGCTGATCGCGAGGTTCGAACAGAAGCAACAGTTGGACGTGGAAGATCTGTTTCAATTGACTGGCGAGTTAAAGCAGATTCAGTACAGCCAATCTACTTGGATGGATACGTGGAACTTCGATCAGCTCGCAGCGGTCTATGATCGCTCGGAAGCTATGCTTTCGACAGGAGCTGTATTGTCCCAAGCAGAATATGAAACGGCGCTCGATTTCATTGTACAGTGGGTGTCGCCGAAGTCAGGTGAGCAGGGGCTCGATATCGGAACCGGAACAGGCAATCTTGCAGGCAAACTACTGGCGCTTGGAGCGACCATGTCGGCATTGGACCAATCCAAAGAAATGCTGGCCAAATGCAGAGCAAGATTTCCTTCTATGAGCGCCAAACTTGGGAATGCACTGGCACTCCCGTTCTTGGACAAGCAGTTCACTCTTGTTGTGTCGGCATTCGCGCTGCATCATTTGAATGCTCAACAGCAGCTGCTTGCGCTTGATCAAATGGATCGTGTTCTGGCGCCGGGCGGCAGGATTTGTATTGCAGGTCTGATGTTTGAGGGCGAATTGAGTAGTTCAAGTTTGAGGCCGCCGGATACCACGAGACATCCTACGAATCGGCAGGAGCTGCTTGAGTGGTTTAGGACTCATGACTATATCACCGTTTCGCATGCGGTGAATCTTTGGATTCATGTCGTCTATGCGGTACGCAAACATTGATTTGACCTTCACCTTGCGTCAGCCCTTAAGCTTGCGTGGAAAGCCAATATAGGAGGGAAACGCATGCCAGATCATGATCAAATTTATCAAAGTGAAGCGGAACGTTATGAGCAGTTGGTTTCGTTCGAGGATGTCAATCACAATTTGCTGCATATCATCAAACGAATCGTACCAGCATTAACCGAGGCAGCAGTTCTGGATATCGGTGCAGGAACAGGCCGGTTAACGACGATGCTCGCTCCGATTGTCGCATCCATTACCGCAACCGACGCTTCCGGCGCGATGCTCGAGGTGGCTTCAAGCAAGTTATCGTCTCTTGGATTAACGAATTGGCAGACTGCGGTTGCTCGGCATGATGAGATACCTCTGGGCGATAGTAGTGTTGACCTTGTAACTGCAGGCTGGACCATCTGTTATTCTACGAGCAGTAACGTCGAGGGCTGGAGGTCGAATTTGTCCGTCTTCATGGATGAAATCAGAAGGATGATGAAACCCGGCGGTACATGTATCATCTTCGAAAACTTCGGCACCGGCTCTTCGGTTCCGAACCCGCCGGACTTCTTAACGGCCTATTACGCAGCTCTTGAGAACGAATTCGGCTTCGAACACGAGGCGATCCGCACCGATTATCATTTCGAGACTGTCGAGGCTGCCGTCTCCATCACGAACTTCTTCTTCGGCGACTGGCTCAGCACACAAGTGCAGGTAAGCAACAGTCCGGTGGTCGAAGAGTGGACCGGTGTGTGGTGGAAGAGGTTTGAGTAGTTAGGCGTAACAAAAGCCGGATTGTGAGGTGCTAATGTAGCGACTTTGAGTCTGTAGAGAAACCCACGTTCACCATAACGTCGGGTTTCTTTGTAGTTCTTGGTATTGCGTCGGGGCTGTGGTGGTGGTGGTGGTGGTGGCGGTGTGGTGCTTGTTGCGCACGACAGTCGAATTGTAACGGTTGTGACAGTGGCTATTTCGAATAAAATGCCCATTGTTATTGTCTAACGGTTGCCAAAGAGCTTAATTGGGCTTTTTCTAGTCGAAATTAACCCATTTATCGTAAATAGCCACTGTCACACCCTTTAGCATTTGAAAACCCGAATTTTTCCTGAAATAGGCTCGCTGGCAACCGTTAGAATTTACTTAGACTGACTGCCAAGACTCTCTTGCATCCTCGGAGTCGCTTAAAAGAGACTTCTTGTTTCATTTTGTTGCCGCAGGCAACCCGCCATGAAACAGGCGGACCTAAGATTGCCAGGCCGCGCAGAGGCCGAACCCGCAATCCACAAAAACCGCCAGGAAACAGGCGGCTCCTAGATTGCCAGGTCGCGTAGAGGCCGAACCGGCAATCCACAAGAAAACCGCCAGGAAACAGGCGGCCCCTAGATTGCCAGGCCGCGTAGATGCCGAACCGGCAATCCACAAGAAAACCGCCAAGAAACTGGCGACTCTCAGATTGCCAGGCCGCGCAGAGGCCGCCCGGCAATCCCCTCAAACCAACTTCTCCGCCAGGAAACAGGCGGCCAACAGATTGCCTGGGCAGCGAAGCGGCACACTGGCAATCCCCGCCCTTCCCAGCGCCAAAAGTAAAGCGTGTCCCGAATGGGACGAAAGCGAACCAAGCACGCACCGAATCTAATGCGTCTCCAAGGCGGACCACGTTACGATGGTCCCGTAGGGACACCAGGTAGATAGTAAGCTCCAAAAGTAAAGGCGTGTCCCGAATGGGACGAAAGCGAGGATGAGCACGTATGAACTCGGGAGCGCTTCTCTGCTGCACAAACGTTATTCATTTTCCGGGTGTCCAGAGGGCGGGAGTCCTCGGGGTCCCCCTTTCTAAGGGGGATTTAGGGGGATGTCCGTTTAGTACAACAAAGTGATGCAATAATGCAAAGATTAAGGTACACTAAATAAATTATAATGAATCCAGAGATTTCAATCATCGAGTTCGATCGGACAAAAGGGAGTGCGAGTAGATGAATTTTACGAAGATGCATGGACTGGGCAATGACTTTATCGTTGTCGAAGGAGAACCGAAATTACCGGATAACGCAGCCGAGCTCGCGGTACAGCTTTGCAATCGCTTTTTCGGCATTGGTGCCGACGGACTTGTTTATATTTTACCTTCAGAGAATGCCGATTTCCGGATGCGCATCATGAACTCCGACGGCTCCGAAGCAGAGCAATGCGGCAATGCCATTCGCTGCGTAGCGAAATATGTATTCGATAACGGTTTAACAGATAAAGAAACGCTGACCATTGAAACGCTGGGTGCGGGCGTGCAAGAAGTGCAACTGACAGTCGAGAACGGCAAAGCCGTACTGGTACGAGTTAATATGGGACAACCGATTCTCGAAGGGCTGAAAGTGCCGACGACAATCGATGCCAATCCGGTCATTAACCAATCGATCGAAGTGGATGGACGCGAGTTCAAATTTACAGCAGTATCGATGGGCAATCCGCACTGTGTTATCTATGTAGAGGATGCGGTTAACTTTGATCTTGCAGCATGGGGGCCGAAGCTTGAAGTACATCCGATGTTCCCTCGCAAAATCAATGTGGAGTTCGTAACGGTTCGTTCGAAAGACTTCACCGATATGCGGGTATGGGAACGCGGCGCAGGACCTACTCTTGCATGTGGAACCGGAGCATGCGCAACAGTAGTTGCTTCCGTGTTGAACGGGTATACAGATCGCACAGCAACGGTGTCGCTGAAAGGCGGAGACTTGCTGATCGAGTGGAATGAAGAGAACAATTATGTTTATATGACAGGACCGGCGGCAGAAGTATTCCGTGGTACAATCTAAGGAATCACAGGATAGCATGAAGGAGTTTTGAAAATGAAACCGGATTTACGGGAAGCGCTACAAGCGCGCATCTTGACCGGGGACGGCGCGATGGGAACCTATCTCTATGGGATGGGGTTCCCTGTCGGCGTTTCATACGAAGAATTTAATGTCTTGCGTCCAGAGGTCATCGCAGATGTGCACCGTCGTTATTATGAAGCGGGGGCGCGGGTCATCGAGACGAATACGTTCTCGGCGAATCTGGCTAGCCTCTCGCATTATGGATTGGATCATGAAGTCGAGGCGATCAATCGAGCGGGTGTTCAGCTTGCGCGTGACGCAGTGGGCAGCGATGCCTACGTAGTCGGAGCTGTCGGTTCGATCCGAGCAGGCAAACGAAAGAATATCGCGGCCATGCAGCTGGAGCAGCTATTTCATCAGCAAATGGATGCGCTTCTGAATGCTGGCGTTGACGGCATTTTGCTAGAGACATTCTATGATCTTGAGGAAGCATTGCTCGCGCTTCGCGTCGCTCGCAAGCTCACGGATGTTCCGGTCATTTGCCAATTTGCGGTGGAGAAAGAAGCGGTTACGCAAGACGGTCATCCGCTTGCCATCGCGTTCAACAACTTGAAGCAAGAAGGCGCAGATGTGGTGGGCTTTAACTGCAGAAGCGGCCCGAACGGCATTATGCGTGCAATCGATTCAATCGTCGGCGATATCGTCTTGCCGCTCTCCATTTTTCCGAATGCGGGAATTCCGGATTATGTGGATGGCAAATATATGTTCTCGGCGACGCCGGAATATTTTGCACAATCGGCTCGCAAATTCGCAGATCGAGGCGCTCGGATTATTGGCGGCTGCTGCGGAACTACACCGGAGCATATCGCGGCTATTGCGAAGTCGCTGGAAGGGTACGCGCCGCAACCGTTTGAGCCTGAGGCTCAGCAACAGAAGCAGCCGGTTCAGCTGGAACGTATCGCCTTGGAACCGGCGCCGCAACCCGTATCGGAACCAACGATCGTGGATTTGGTCAAAGAGCGCCACACGGTAATCGTAGAGCTTGATCCGCCGAGAGACCTCAACATTCAGAAGTTTATGGATGGTGCCAGAGCGCTCAAGGAAATCAAAGCGGATGCCGTGACCATGGCAGACAACTCGCTGGCTGTCACGCGGATGAGCAATATTGCACTCGCGTCGCTCGTTCAGCATCAAGTGGGAATTCGCCCGCTTGTTCACATCGCATGTCGCGATCGTAATTTGATCGGTACACAGTCGCATATGATGGGTCTTGATGCGCTTGGCATCGACCATGTCTTAGCCGTGACCGGCGATCCAGCTCGTTTCGGTGATTTGCCGGATTCCAGCTCCGTTTACGATCTGACTTCATTCGAGATGATCCGTATGATCAATCAGTTGAATGAAGGCATCGCATTCTCGGGCAAAGCGCTCAAGCAGAAAGCGAATTTCATTACAGGCGCTGCCTTTAATCCAAACGTCAAATATCTGGATAAGGCTATTGCGCGTCTCGAGAAGAAAATAGATTCCGGTGCAGATTACATCATGACGCAGCCGGTTTATGATAAAGAGCTGATCGTCCGCATGGCGGAAGCGACGAAACATTTGACCGTCCCGATCTTCATTGGCATCATGCCGCTTGCGAGTGGTCGCAACGCCGAATATTTGCACAATGAGGTTCCTGGTATTCAGCTATCTGATGATGTGCGCAGACGGATGGCCGGTTTGGAAGGCGAAGAAGGACGAGCGGAAGGTGTTCGGATCGCGGAGGAATTACTGGATACCGCATTGGAATATTTCAAAGGCATCTATCTGATCACGCCGTTTATGTTCTATGAGATGACGGTGCAGCTGACAGATTATGTCTGGAGAAAAACGAGTGAAAAAACGGGTTAAGCCCGTTTCTTCTTGTGTTTATGCAATAACACTTGTTCGTATTGTAAAAATGAATTAGAATAGTCATTGGATGCACTTGCCATGCCGCTTCGGATGCGATAGAATAGGGGACCTGACTATCGCTTCAAATCTTGTAAGCAATCAGCTGGCCGAACGTATGCTCCGGACATTTTTCGTCAAGAATAATGCAATATTCTGTCATCAAACTTAAAGGTTCCGGCAGAAGATTCGACTCCATCATTCTTGCGCTTATCTATACATCGTGTTCAATTGCATGATCATGCACGGGAGATACCGGAGGGGAACAGAAATGGCCATTAAGCTCATTAATATCGGTTTCGGAAATATCGTTTCCGCCAATCGAATTATCTCGATTGTAAGCCCGGAATCGGCGCCGATTAAACGGATTATCCAAGAAGCTCGCGACCGTCATATGCTGATTGATGCTACATATGGACGCCGCACACGCGCTGTTATTATTACGGACAGCGATCACGTTATTCTGTCGGCCGTACAACCGGAGACGGTTGCTCATCGGTTGTCGACTAAGGATGACGATCACGACGAATAGTGACGGGGAGTAATATGAACAGAGGATTGTTAATTGTATTATCCGGCCCATCGGGCGTAGGCAAGGGAACGGTTTGTTCCGAACTTCGGCATAAGCAGAGTGACCTCATTTATTCCGTTTCGGCAACCACACGCTCTCCCCGTCAAGGTGAGATCGACGGCATTAATTATTTTTTTAAATCAAGAGAACAGTTCCAAGACATGATTGCGAAGGATGCCCTTCTGGAGCATGCGGAATATGTCGGTAATTACTACGGCACACCGCGTGATTTTGTTGAGCGTACACTTGCTTCGGGCAAAGATATCATTCTTGAAATTGAAGTGCAAGGCGCGTTAAAAGTAAAAGAGAAGTTTCCGCAAGGTGTCTTTATTTTCTTGGTGCCGCCTTCTCTTGATGTGCTCAAGCAGCGCATTACCGGACGGGGAACTGAGAATGCCGATATTATTGACCATCGCATGTCAGTAGCGGTGGAAGAAATGAATCTTATTCATTATTACGATTATGCAGTCGTGAATGATCAGATTGACGCTGCGTGTCATCGCATACAGAGCATCATCGTAGCAGAGCATTGCCGTCGTGACCGATTTATCGCAGAGCTTGAGGAAGTGAAAGAAGCTTCCGAGAAAGCCTAGCATGAGTGAGGTGAAGGAACGTTGTTATATCCATCGATTGATGAAATGATGAAGAAGGTCGACAGCAAGTATTCCTTGGTTGTCGCTGCATCGCGTCGCGCAAGGATGCTTCGTGACGGAAGCAAGACAGAAATTCGTTCCCCAAGATCCCATAAGTATGTGGGAATTGCCCTCGAAGAAATCTACCAAGATATTCTTGTAGTGGAGAGCACGCTGAACAAGAAGGACTAAGAAATTCATGAAGCACAACGATAACAACCCTAGCGGTTGTTATTTTTTTAACATTTTAGAATGGTTCAATCCATGATGCTACAGCGTAAGAGGAGTGATCATAGGTGCTGAAAGGGAAAACAATTGTACTAGGCATCTCCGGCGGAATCGCAGCCTATAAGGCGGCGACCGTGTGCAGCAGATTGGTGCAAGCAGGTGCGAATGTACGTGTTATCATGACGGAATCGGCAACGAAGTTCATTGCGCCGCTCACCTTGCAAACACTGTCGCGTCATACCGTATATACGGATACGTTTGACGAATTCGATCCGTCGGTTGTCGCGCATATCAATGTGGCGGACAGTGCGGATTTGGTTGTGATCGCGCCTGCCACTGCCAACATATTAGCGAAAATGGCGCATGGCATCGGTGATGACATGCTGAGCACGACGCTTCTGGCCACGACAGCGCCGATTCTTATCGCGCCTGCCATGAACGTCCATATGTACGATCATCCGGCTGTTGCGCATAACATGGCGCTGCTCGCGGAACGCGGAGCACGCTTCGTGGAGCCTGGCACCGGATTACTCGCATGCGGCTATGTTGGCAAAGGTCGTTTGGCGGAGCCGGAAGAAATCGTACAGGCTGTGAAGCAGTGGTTCGAGCAGAGCCAGGATCTAGCGGGTAAGCGAGTAATCGTTACGGCAGGCGGAACCGTGGAACGACTGGATCCTGTGCGTTTCCTAACCAACGACTCTTCCGGCAAAATGGGCTTTGCTCTTGCGGAAGCAGCAGCGAATCGTGGAGCGAACGTCACGCTTATTGCAGCTCGTACAAGCGCAGAGCCTATACAAGGCGTAAACATCGTACATGTTGAGTCTGCCGAGGACATGCTGCAATCAGTACTGGAACGATATGACACTGCAGATTTGGTGATTAAAGCAGCGGCAGTCGCGGATTATCGGCCCGTTGTACGTGCGAATCGCAAAATCAAGAAAAGCGAAGAGAAGCTCGTCATCGAGCTGGAGCGAACGACTGACATCCTGAAGACGCTTGGCGAGAAGAAGAAGCATCAATTTCTGGTTGGCTTCGCTGCCGAAACCGATCAAGTGGCGCATTATGCAATGGATAAGCTGGTTCGCAAGCATTGCGATCTCATTGTTGCAAACGATGTATCGCAAGAAGGCGCAGGCTTCAACGTCGATACGAATATTGTGCAGCTGTTTGGCGAAGAAGGGCTTGTGGAGGCGATGCCGATGCTTCGCAAACGAGAAGTGGCAGACCGGTTAATGAGCATCATTACACAGCGGATGCAAGCCAAGTCAGCAGCGGCCAAGGGGGCCGCGGAATGATTGCCAAAGTCATCGTAGATGTGCCGAGCCGTGCGACGGATCGGCCTTTTGACTATACGATACCCATGGGACTGCTTGGCTGGGTGGAGATCGGCAGTCGAGTAGGTGTTCCATTCGGAGGACGCGTTCTGCAAGGATTCGTAATTGGGCTCGCTGATTATGCGGATGTAGACGTTAACAAGCTGAAGCCGATTGCCGAACTACTGGATCACATCCCGCCTCTTTCGCCTGATTTGGTCGAGCTGGCACAATGGATCAGCGAGAAGTATTTCTGCCCGCTTACAACTGCACTACAAGTGATGATTCCTGCAGCGCTCAAAGGGAAAGCCGACTCCGTCGTGACGATAGCAGAAGAGGAACAGGAGTATACTTGGCTTCAGCCAGGTGTTGGAGAAGCGCCGTGGCTCGCGTTTATACGAGCGAGCGGCGGACCGGTTCGGATGGCGGCTTTACAGGAACGTTTTCCGGAGGATGCAATTGCAATCAAGCAGGCAATTAAGCAAGGGATTTTGACGGAGCAGGTTTCAATTAAGGATCGGTTGTCCGTTCGTAAAGTGCTGACGATCTACCCGCCTGATAACGAAGCGTTGGCTCAAGAAGCGTTACTGAATTATTCTGCTCGCGCCGCCAAACAACAAGAAGTTCTTCGCTATATGCTGGAAAACCGTGAGCCGATTACAATGACTGCGCTTGTTGAGACCTTGTCGACGACATCGAGCACGATCCGCGCAGTTGCAGATAAAGGCTTGATTACGCTCCGCGAAGTCGAACAGCAGCGTGATCCTTACGCAGGACGCAACTTCAAACGGACTGAACCGCTTCCGTTAACGGAAGGACAGCAGGCCGTTTATGAAGAAATCGCGGAAGCGCTGGATGAAGAAGCATCTCGTGTATTTCTGCTCCATGGTGTAACAGGCAGCGGGAAAACAGAAGTGTATCTGCAAACGATCGAGCGCTGCTTACAATACGAGCGGCAGGCTATCGTGCTCGTTCCGGAAATCGCCCTCACACCGCAGATGGTGGAGCGGTTCAAAGGACGTTTCGGCGATTTGGTCGCCGTCTTACATAGCCGCCTATCCAACGGTGAGCGTTACGACGAATGGCGGAAGATTCGCGAAGGTCGCGCCCAAGTTGCGGTCGGGGCAAGATCGGCCGTATTCGCTCCGTTCCAGCGAGTAGGCTTAATTATCATAGACGAAGAACATGAGTCTTCCTATAAACAAGAGGAAAGTCCGAAGTATCATGCGCGAGATGTTGCGGTGAGACGAGCCAGGCAGCATGGCGCTGCTGTCGTACTGGGATCGGCAACGCCTTCACTGGAAAGCTTTGCTGCTGCTTCAAGAATACTCGCAGCAACTTCGGCTTCGGCTTCATCCACTTCAGAAGATGCAGCTAAATCAAGCGGAGCCGCGCTTCTGCCTATGCCGCAGCGGGTCGGCAATCGTCCGATGCCTAAGGTTCATCTCATCGATATGCGAGACGAACTCAAAGCAGGCAATCGCTCCATGTTCAGTCGCCAACTCCATGAAGCGCTTCTTGATCGGCTGGAGAAAGGCGAACAGTCGGTGCTGCTGCTGAATCGGCGCGGCTATTCAACCTTCGTCATGTGCCGCTCATGCGGATATACGGCGCAATGCCCGCACTGCGATATTTCGCTCACCTTCCATCAGAAGTCGCGCGTCATGCGCTGTCACTATTGCGGTCATGCCGAACAAGCGCCTGAGAAATGCCCGACTTGCGAAAGCGAGCATATTCGATTCTTCGGAACAGGCACGCAGCGGGTGGAAGAGGAGCTGGCTAAGCTGTTTCCAGGCATTCGCGTCATTCGGATGGATGTGGATACGACAACCGAGAAAGGCTCGCACGAGAAATGGCTGACTATGTTCGGCGAGCGTAAGGCAGATGTGCTGCTCGGTACTCAAATGGTAGCCAAAGGGCTTGATTTTCCATACGTTACCTTGGTAGGCGTTATTGCCGCAGATACATCACTTCACTTGCCTGATTTCCGCGCTGCGGAGAAAACGTTCCAGCTGTTGACGCAGGTTGCGGGCCGGGCTGGGCGGCATGAGCTGCTTGGCGAAGTCGTCGTGCAGACCTACAATCCGGAGCATTATGCGATCGTTTCGGCCCAGCATCATGATTATGCCGCATTCGTGCAGGAGGAGCTGAAGCATCGACGCTTCATGTCGTACCCGCCGTTCTGCAGGCTTATTGTAGTGACCTTATCGGATGAGCAGCTGGCGCTTCTCATTACGGCAGGAGATAAACTTGCATCCACGCTTCGACAGCTGGCTTACGAGTCCGGTGTGAAAGGCTGGATCGATAGTGACGGCAGCCGTTTTATTGATATATTAGGGCCTGTTGCCTCTCCCATTCCGCGCATGAAAGATCGCTATCGTTTTCAATGTATGATAAAATATCGTGGAAACGTCGGGGCTATCGATCTGTTAAAGCAGGCAATCAGCATGATTTCGGGACCCCAGGGTCAACCGCCGGTGCAGATTAGCGTTGACGTAGATCCGCAAGTGATATTATAAGTAGAATTTTTATTATAGGAGGTCATAAGATGGCTATTCGACTGATTGTTCAAGATCCGGATCCGGTATTGCGCGAGCGCGCGGTAGAGGTAACCAAATTTAATGCGAATTTGCATAAATTGCTCCGCGACATGGCGGAGACTATGTACGACGCAGACGGAGTAGGTCTGGCTGCACCGCAGGTAGGCATTTCCAAACGCGTCATTGTCGTCGATGTTGGCGATGATCATGGTTTGATTGAAATGGTAAACCCAGAGATTATCGAGGCTGAAGGCGAACAGCTCGGACCAGAGGGCTGCCTAAGTATTGCCAAAATCAGCGGTGATGTTAACCGTGCACAACGCATTAAACTAAAAGGGCAGGACCGTAACGGCGTAACGTTTGAGATGGAAGCGGCTGATTTTTTGGCGCGCGCTTTTCAGCATGAGGTCGACCATTTGAATGGCGTACTATTTACGGATATTGCGGTATCGATCTACGATACGGCGAGCCGTCCTCCCCGGAATGAGAGTGAATAGATGCGAATCGTATTTATGGGAACGCCAGCGTTTGCCGTTCCATCTTTAGAGGCTATTCTTGCCGCAGGACATACCGTAGAGCTGGTGGTCACACAGCCTGATCGCCCGAAAGGCCGCAAAAAAACGTTGACGCCGCCTCCGGTTAAGGAAGCGGCTCTTCTTCGCGGCCTTCCAGTTGCACAACCGGAACGTCTGCGCGGATCCGATACCGTACAGCAAATTGCCGAGCTGCAGCCGGACCTTATTGTCACTGCCGCTTACGGACAGATTTTGCCGAAAGCGGTGCTGGAAGTTCCGCGTCTAGGCTGCATTAATGTTCACGGCTCCTTGCTTCCGCGTTATCGCGGCGGTGCTCCGATCCAGCGCTCCATTATCAATGGCGAGAGCGTTACAGGCGTGACCATTATGTATATGGCTGAAGGTTTGGATACAGGTGACATGATCAGTGTAGTCGAGGTGCCGATTGCAGATGATGATACTTCAGGTACGCTGTTCGAGAAGCTAACGGATGCAGGCGCGAAGCTGCTCGCAGAAACATTGCCAGCAATTGAAGCCGGTACAGCGAACCGAATCGTGCAAAATCATGATGAAGCTACATACGCGCCAAACCTGTCTCGGGAGGATGAGCGGATCGACTGGAGCCGCAAGGCAAGTCAGATCTATAATCAGGTTCGCGGCCTATCCCCGATGGCAGGTGGTTTTACGATATGGAATGGTGAGCCGTTTAAGGTATGGGGCTGCCGAGTAGTCACTCACAGCAACAATGAACAAGCGGCGCACGGAACGGTAACGAAACTGTCTGAAGAAGGCATCCTTGTACAAACAGGCGAGGGGTCACTCTTATTGACGAATATTCAACCTGCTGGGAAGAAAGCCATGGATGCCGTGGAATGGCTGAAAGGTGCCAGACTTGAAGCAGGCACAGTGTTCGGCGGTGGCGAAGAATGAGCGGCGGACCGAACAATCGCAGCAAAGGGACCGGAGGCGCAGCGACCGGGCAAGGCAGGAGCGGTAAGAAACCAAACGGCGCCGCGAGTGGTGTGAAACAGCAGCCAAGGCGCAAAACAGCACGCGAGGTTGCTCTCGATACGCTGGTGAAGGTGGCTGAAGCGGGAGCGTACAGCAACTTGCAGCTCAATCGTGCGCTGCAGGATGCACAACTGTCACGGCAAGATGCCGGTCTTGCTACAGAGCTGGTATATGGCACAATACAACATCAGCGTCTGCTGGATGACAGGCTGAACATTCTCGTAACGAAAGGCTTCAACAAGCTGACGCCTTGGGTATTGGTATTGCTGCGCATGAGCGCATACCAATTGCTTCTGCTTGATCGGATACCGGCGCATGCCGCAGTGAACGAGGCGGTCTCCATTGCGAAGCGCCGAGGTCATAGCGGAATTTCGGGGATGGTTAACGGCGTGCTGCGTAATTTGGAGCGCAGCTTGGCCGAGCTGAAAGAACCTATTGAGCATGCGAATCCGATCAAACGGATCGGAATCACGCATTCGTACCCGGATTGGCTCGTTAAGCGCTGGATCGACAGCTACGGCGAGGCTGTAGCGGAGCAAATTTGCGCATCCGGCAATGAGCCGCCGCACAGCAGCTTGCGCGTGAATCCATTGCGGTTATCTCGTGAGAAAGCTATCAGCCTACTCACAGACAATGGGTTGGACGTTGTTGCTTCGAAGCTTGCTGATGCAGCAGTCATCGTTAACGGAGGCGGTAATCTCGCTCAGTCAGAGGGGTATCAGTCCGGACTATGGACACTCCAAGACGAGAGCTCCATGCTAGTTGCGGAAGTGTGTGCGCCGGCGCCGGGTATGAAAGTGCTGGATTGCTGCGCGGCTCCCGGAGGGAAGACGACGCATCTGGCCGAGCTGATGGAGGATCGTGGGCTAGTGTACGCGAACGACGTTCATCCGCACAAGAAGCAGCTGATTGAAGAGCAAGCCGCGCGCCTCGGTCTGAACGCCATTGAAGCGATTACCGGTGATGCGCTGGAGCTAGCTTCGCGATTCGAGCCGCAGAGCTTTGATCTAGTGCTGCTAGATGCACCTTGCTCAGGTTTCGGTGTGATTAGACGCAAGCCTGAAATCAAATGGACGAAGAGTGAAGCTGATGTTCACGCGATTGCAGACTTGCAGACTAATCTGCTGCAAGTGGCGGCCAAGCTTGTCAAGCCGGGCGGTACGCTGGTCTACAGTACATGTACGATTGAACGTGAAGAGAATGAGGGGCAGATCGAGAAGTTTCTGGCAAGTCAGCCCGATTACAAACTCGATGCTGACTGGTCAGCACATATCCTGCAGCCGCTTAAAGAAGGTCAAGTTATCGATGAGAGCTTTGGCGGCATGGTTCAGCTGCTGCCGCAGCAATTTGGCAGCGACGGATTCTTCATTGCCCGTTTGAAGCGGGTTCACTAAGCAGTTTCAAACCCTCCAAACGCTCATGACAGCATCAAGTGGCCTGTTATGGGCGTTTGTGGTAAAATAATCAGGGGCACTCTTATCAAGAGGGCTCAGCACATATTTTGATAAAAGAAACAGGTGTAAAATCGATGAAACCGTTCATCTACGACTATACGTTAGATCAATTGCAAGATTGGATGAAAGAGAATGGCGAGCCCGCTTTCCGTGGCACGCAGCTGTTTGAGTGGCTTTATGTGAAACGGGTGAACAGTTTTGAAGAGATGAGCAATCTCTCGAAGGGGCTTCGCCAGAAGCTGGAGGAGCAATTTGCATTCGTTACGTTGACTGAGATTACGAAATTCGAATCCAAAGACGGTACGGTGAAGTTCCTCTTCGGTTTGCATGACAATCATGCAATCGAAACGGTAATTATGCGTCACAACTATGGAAACAGCATCTGTGTGACGACGCAGGTCGGTTGCCGAATCGGCTGCACATTCTGTGCATCCACGCTTGGCGGTCTGAAACGTAACCTTACAGCCGGCGAGATCGTGGCGCAAGTGGTCGTGGCACAGCAAATGCTTGATGCGACGAATGAACGTGTATCCAGCATCGTCATCATGGGTTCAGGTGAACCGTTTGAGAACTATGATCCAACAATGACGTTCCTTCGTAACATGATCCATGAGAAAGGGCTGAATATCGGCCAGCGTCACATTACAGTTTCGACAAGCGGCATCGTGCCAAGCATGTATAAATTCGCCGAAGAGAACACGCAGATCAATCTGGCGATTTCCATTCATGCGCCTAACGACAAGCTCCGTTCGAAGCTGATGCCGGTTAACCGCCGCTACCCATTCGAAGAAGTGATGGAAGCTTGCCGCTACTACATTGCGAAGACAGGGCGCCGGATTACGTTTGAGTATGCCTTGATCGGCAGTGTGAATGACCAAAGCGAGCATGCGCAAGAACTGGCAGACGTACTGAAAGGCATGCTTTGCCACGTGAATTTGATTCCGGTCAATCACGTGCCGGAACGTGACTATGTGCGTACCCCGCGCGAGCAGATTTTCGAGTTCCACCGCATTCTGGAGAAGAACAATATCAATGCCACCATCCGCAGAGAACAAGGTCATGACATTGCAGCAGCTTGCGGACAACTACGTGCTAAACATATGGAGTCTACGGCGGGGTGATGAGTTGTGAAGATCGCTTATCGGAGCGATGTTGGGCGTATTCGATCAATTAATGAAGACACGGCTTGGTCGGACTCTTATGAGTTCGGCCTGACCGTGGCAATAGTTGCCGATGGCATGGGCGGTCACAAGGCAGGCGAAGTGGCAAGCCAATTGGCGGTGGATACCTTCCGAGAGGCGCTTCAGAATGTTAATTCTGGGCTGTCTTTGGAGGAGCGTAAGCTGCTGATGAGCCAGGCTATTCTGCAAGCGAACGAAGTTGTTTTTGACATGGCGTCCAACAACGAGCAATTTCATAATATGGGAACAACAATCGTTGCCGCACTTATACAAGACGATAACGGAGTCATCGGTCATATCGGCGACAGCCGGGTTTATAAATGGAGAGAAGGCGTCATGACTCAGCTGACTGAGGATCATACGCTTGTTCAAGAATTGGTTAAATCGGGTCAAATCACGCTTGAAGAAGCGGCGGTCCATCCGAGAAGAAATGTAATTACACGTGCACTCGGCACTGATGAAGAGGTTGAAGTAGATATCATTTGCACTTCCTGGCGAGCCGGAGATTTGCTTATGTTATGCAGCGACGGTCTGACGACAATGGCGAGTACTTCAGCAATTATGGAGACTTTAGGGCAGGATGATCTCACCTTGGATCAAAAAGCAGATCGGCTCGTACAACTGGCGCTGGAAGCCGGCGGAGACGACAATATTACAGTAGTGCTGCTGCATCATGCCGAAGACACAGAGCTCGAGGGGTGATCGACATGATAGGACATGAATTAGGCGGAAGATATGAAATTATTACACGCATCGGCGGAGGCGGCATGGCGCTTGTATATAAAGCCCATGATATCCTGCTCAATCGTCATGTTGCGGTTAAAGTGCTGCGTCAACAATTCGTTCATGATGAAGAATTTATTCGTCGTTTCAGACGCGAGGCGCAATCGGCAGCCTCTCTTTCGCATTCCAATGTCGTAAGCATCTATGATGTCGGACAAGAAGACGATACGCATTACATCGTGATGGAATATGTCGAAGGCAACAATTTAAACGAAATTATTAAAGAACGTGCGCCGTTGCAAACCGAGGAAGCGGTTCGGATTGCGATTCAAATTTGCGATGCACTTGAGCACGCGCATTATAATCAAATCATTCATCGTGACATCAAACCACATAATATACTTATCGGCAAGAATGGCCGCGTGAAAGTAACCGACTTTGGTATTGCGCGCGCGGTAACCTCTTCGACAATTACCCAAACAGGTTCTGTGGTGGGCTCTGTTCATTATTTCTCACCGGAACATGCGAAGGGTGTCGTAACCGGCGAGAAGTCCGACTTGTATTCGCTTGGTATCGTGCTATACCAGATGGTGACTGGGAAGCTGCCTTTCTTGGGTGAGAGCCCGATCAGCGTAGCGCTGAAGCATTTGCAAGAAACATTCGCCGAGCCCAAAACACTGAACCCGTACATACCGCAAAGTGTAGAGAATGTGATTTTGCGAGCGATGCGGAAGAATCCGGCTGAACGTTATGCGTCTGCCAAGGAGATGCTCAGCGATCTGGAAACTTGTTTGCAGCCAGAGCGATTGAAAGAACCGAAGATTACATTCGCAAATTCCGATTTTGACGAGACGCGTGTCATGCCTGCGATTCGCGGCAGCATTGCCGATAAGATGACGGATACGATATCGAGTGTGAGAACCGAACAGAGTGGCGGCACACCGGCTGAGAAAGCGAAGATATCCGCAGATCAGTCGGATCAGGATCGTTGGAATTCGAATGGTCTGGAAGAATTGCCGCGCAAACGCAAATGGGTCAAGCCTGTCGTGACGGTTGCTTCAACCTTGATTATTATTGCTCTTGTTTACTGGGGAGCCATGACTGTTCTGAGTTGGTTTGATATTGAAGAGGTCGATGTGCCGTATGTGGTCAATATGACGGAGACGGAAGCCCGCACAACGCTCGAAGGTGTTGGACTTAAAGTGGAAGAGCCCTCGATTTATACCGATAAAGAAGGGGTTCCGAAGGACGTTGTATACGAGCAGTCGAAACCGAATCAACGGGTGAAGGTAGGCTCATTCATTAAGCTGTACGTCAGCAAAGGGCCGAAACTGGCGACAGCCGGAGATTATGCCGGGAAGTCCTATGAGGATACGGTAGCAGCGCTGGTTGCGCTTGGCGTAGCCCAAGACAGTATTACCAAGGATGAAACTTTCAGTGATGAGACGCCGGGCACTGTATTGGAACAGAGCCCAGAAGTTGGTGCTGAATTTGATCCGAAGTCGGTTAAATTTAATTTAACGGTCAGCCAAGGGAAAGAAACATTCCCAATGCCGAATCTGATTAATAAGTCGGAGAAGGAAGCGATCGCGCTTCTGAAGTCAAAAGGTCTTAAGATTAACGAGGCCGACATCGTGCGCGAACCAAGCTACAAAGAGAAAGGAACTGTAATCGCACAGTACCCTTTCGATCCTGAGGCTCCGGTATCCGAGGGAGCTGATATTACGCTTACGGTAAGCTCTGGATTACCAGAGGAAGCAATCGAATACACCTTCAATATCGTCATTTCGCCGGCAGTGGCTGGCAAAACGAGCGAGATCCGTATTACATATACGGATGCGCGCGGTGAGAATATTGAATGGGGTAAACGGAAAATTAAAGATACGCAGTCCTTCCCGGTTAAGGTCGTGCTTGATCCAAACACGGAAGCGATGGTTACCATTTATCGAGATAATCAATTTACCGATACCTTCTCCAAAACGTATGAAGATGTAAAATCGGGTGAAACTGGAGCGCCGGAAACGGTCCCAGGCACCGAAACGCCGCCTGAAGATCAGCCGGCGCAAACTGAGGAGAATCCTACCGATGGCAATACGACCACAAACGAGACCGACCAATAGCAAGTCCGATCTAACAGGAAGAATTGTCAAAGCATTGAGCGGTTATTATTATGTAAGACCGCTCGATGCTTCCTCCGATGTGGAGCCGATTCAGTGCAGGGCGCGCGGCATCTTCAAGAAACGCGGCGAATCGCCGCTTGTCGGTGATGTCGTTGAATACGAAGAGACGGAGAACGGCGAGGGAGCCGTTAATCGAATCCTGCCGCGCAGCTCAGAGCTGATTCGACCGCCTGTTGTTAATATTGATCTTGCTGTACTGGTTTTCTCGGTGACGGAGCCAGTGCTGAATTTGCAGCTTCTGGATAAGTTTCTTGTTCATATCGAGCATGCCGGCATCCAAGCGGTGCTTTGTCTCAGCAAGCAGGATCTCGCCGAGGATGGCGAGGATTCAGAAGAAGCACGCAGTGCCATGAACGATGTGCTTCGTATCTATCGGCCGATCGGTTATGAGGTGCTTGTGACGAGCTCAAGGCAAGGTGATGGCACTCCGGCACTGGCAGAGCGTCTACAAGGCCATCTGGCGGTGTTCGCCGGTCAATCAGGCGTGGGGAAGTCCTCGCTGCTTAATGCGCTCGTACCGGGCCTCACGCTCGAGACAAACGCAATCAGCAATCGCCTTGGACGTGGTAAACATACTACTCGTCATGTAGAGCTTGTCGATATCGGCGGGGGATATGTTGCGGATACACCTGGGTTTAGTCAACTGGATTTTGCCGAGCTTGGCATTGAAGAATTAGGTACTTGTTTCAGAGAAATGCACGAGCTTTCTTCGGGATGCAAATTCCGAGGCTGTACACATATTCATGAACCTGAATGTGCGGTGCTGGAAGCGCTGGGGCGCGGTGAAATCGCACCTAGCCGCCACAGCAATTACGTGCTGTTCATGGAGGAAATGAAAGAGAAAAAGCGGAGGTACTGAAATGTCTATCATAGCACCATCGATACTGTCGGCTAATTTTGCGACACTTGCAGAAGAAATCAAAGACGTGGAGCGTGCCGGAGCGGATTGGATTCATATTGATGTCATGGACGGCCATTTCGTCCCAACACTAACGTTCGGACCACTAGTCATTAGTGCCGTACGGCCAGCCACTAAGCTTGTTTTTGATGTGCATTTGATGATCGAGCGTCCGGAGCTGCATATCGCCTCTTACGTAGCTGCAGGAGCGGACCGGATTACGATACATGCCGAGGCATGCGTTCATCTGCACCGCGTTATTCACCAAATCAAAGAAGCCGGATTGCCTGTCGGTGTTGCGCTGAATCCGGCAACGCCGATTAACGTGCTGGAGAATGTGCTGGACGATTTGGATATGGTGCTGATTATGACCGTAAACCCGGGCTTCGGGGGGCAGCAGTTCATTCCTCAATCGCTGCAGAAGATCCGTCAGCTGCGAGCACTGCTTGAATCTCGAGGGCTTGGAGACATGCTGATCCAGGTCGATGGCGGCGTTAATGCAACGACTGCTAAGCTTGTCAGAGAAGCAGGCGCTGACGTGTTTGTAGCCGGCAATGCCATATTCACTGAACAGGATCGCGGAGCGGCTATTTCAGCACTGCGTTAGGAGGACTAAAGATGCCCGATTGGTTGAAGAAAGGCCTGCTATGTACGCTCTTTAGTCTTGGCTGCGGACTGATGCTGGCGATATTTCCGAATGTAAAGACCGGCGTCAATTTTCTTTTCTCCATTCTTGCTCTTGTTATTGCAATCTTCTATTTTAAGCGGTTTACATCATTGCGATCGCGGATCGTATTTGGTGTGATGTCGCTGCTGTTCTTTCTTATCTTTACCATAGTGATTGCCGTTGTGCTTTACGCTAGGGCGCATCCAATGACTACTACCTAGCAGCCGGAGGATGACTTCGGGTTTGGAATAGGACGATCATAGATCGCATAGGATGGTTACATGAACGAACGTTCTTGTAGCCTTTTTTATTTGTGTAATTAAGGCTGAGAGGACCGTTACGGATGTTTATTCAGCAGACGAAGAACGTTTTGCTCACGCACACGACGCAAAACTCTTAGGAGGGGTGGAGCATGAAATTTTACACGATCAAGCTGCCGAAGTTTTTGGGTGGCTTCGTGAAGGCGATTCTGAATACGTTCCAGAAGAACTAGCGGCTGTGAATGCTGCCTTGAAGCCAAAACAAAGGAACGGTTCGACATGCAGCATCCTGAGCACAGCGCACAGCAATCGGTCCCTCCTGTGCCTAGACATGCAAAAAAGCACCTGATTGAATCAGGTGCTTTTTGTCCATGGCTTAATGCCGTTATACACGTGTTACTTTGCCGGCTTTGAGAGCACGAGTGCTGACGTAAACGCGTTTTGGTTTACCGTTAACAAGAATTCTAACTTTTTGAACGTTAACGCCCCAAGTGCGGCGAGTTTTGTTGTTAGCGTGCGAAACATGATTGCCTACCCCTGGGCCTTTGCCCGTAATGGCACATTTGCGAGACATGGAATACACCTCCCTTGAAGATTCACTGCAAATAAACAGACTCCAATATAATAACATAACAAATCACATTCATCAAGCATTTCAAGTTTCATACTCTAAGGTATATAAAGCGCTTAAAATGCAGAAAATGGTCGTAAAATGGGCATTGGGCTTCAAAATCGTCATTATTTATAGTACAATGTTGTTTAGTCCATAATAATAACGGTGAAGGAGTGGTTTTCCATGCCCCTGCAGATTAATTCGGATTTAGGCAATGTATTCATAACCGACCATGTTATCTCCGTTCTTGCCGGCTCAGCGGCACTGGATTGTTATGGACTGGTAGGGATGGCTTCAAGAAAGCAGCTGAAAGACGGAATTGCTGAGCTGCTTGGTCGAGATAATTTATCGCGCGGTGTTGAAGTCCACCGAGAGAACGACTACTTACACATTGATCTGTACATCATCGTTAGCTACGGCACAAAAATTTCCGAGGTCGCACATAACATTCAGTCGAAAGTGAAATATGTGATGAACGAGGTCATCGGCGTCAAGGTAGACGTCATCAATATTTTTGTCCAAGGCGTACGGGTATCTCGGTAGGAAGGGGTAATACGTTTGATTAAACGCTTTATTAACGGCTCAGACTTTACAAGTATGGTACTGAGCGGAGCGGAAAGTTTGCAAAGAAATGTTGAGCGCATTAATGCGCTGAATGTGTTCCCGGTTCCGGACGGTGATACCGGGACGAATATGAATTTAACGATGACGTCAGGAAAACGCGAGCTTCAGAGCAAATCCTCCCCAGCAATAGGCAAAGTTGCGGAAGCGCTTTCTAAAGGGTTGCTTATGGGTGCACGCGGGAATTCCGGCGTTATTTTGTCACAGTTATTCAGGGGGTTCGCCAAAAGTATCGTCAACTTGGAGCAAATCGATCCGATTCAGTTTGCTGCTGCACTTCAGAACGGAGTTGACATGGCTTATAAGGCTGTCGTCAAGCCGGTTGAAGGGACGATTCTAACCGTTGCGAAAGACACGGCTAGACATGCGGTGTCGATCGCAAAGCGCACAACAGATATGACAGAGATGATGCGCGAGGTTGTTACCAAATCGAATGAATCGCTAGCACGTACACCTGATTTACTTCCGGTACTTAAACAAGTAGGCGTAGTGGATTCCGGCGGTCAGGGACTTGTTTGTATCTATGAGGGTTTCCTGCGTGCACTAACTGAAAACATGGGCAGTGTGGATGAAAGTCATAATGGTTCGGAAGCAGCATCACCTGAGCTGTTCCCGGCAATGAAGGCCGTGCCTGCACCATCAGTCCCACGTTCTAACCAAGTGCTTTCCAGTGCACAATCTCGCTTGGAAACAGAGAATATTGAATTTTTATACGATATGGAATTTTTCATTAATCGGAAGCTGGCAGGCCGTCAGACGCTGCGCTTCGATGAAGCTTTGTTCAAAGGCATGCTTAGCAGAGACGGAGATTCGATCCTTGTCATTGCGGACGATGAAATCATTAAAGTTCATGTTCATACGCGCAAGCCGGGAGATGTGCTGAACTACGCGCTGCCTTACGGTGAGCTGACTGAAATTCATATTCTTAACATGCGTGAGCAGCATCGTGAGCTTCTTCATGAAGAAGCCTCGCATCTGAACAGCAGCACGACATCCGCCCCTGCAGTTCACGAAGATCCCCTGAAGGAAACGACGATTGTAGAGGAAGCAGCGCTTGGGCTAGCTGTTTCGGAAGTGTTGACAGGCACGCCTGCAGCGTCCATCACAGCGGAATCGGCTCATGAGTGGGCAGCATTCGGCATCATTGCAGTGGCCATGGGCGAAGGGATCGCATCGATCTTCATGGATAACAACGTGGATATCGTGCTTTCCGGCGGACAATCGATGAATCCATCCACAGAGGATTTCGTCAATGCGATTGAATCACTGTCGGCTGAACATATTTATCTGCTGCCGAATAACGGCAATATCATCTTGGCTGCGCAGCAAGCCGCAGAGCTGTGTGAACGAAATGTAACCGTCATACAAACGAAGAATATTCCGCAAGGTCTTGGGGCTGTTCTGGTCTTCAAGGAAGACGGAACTGCTGAAGAGAACACGGAAGCGATGAGCGAGGCTGCGAAGCAAGTACGTTCGGGTCAAGTCACGAATGCTGTACGGAATACTTCGATTGACGGCATTACCATCCATGAAGGCGATTATATCGGCATCTTGGAAAAGTCCATTGTGACCGCTTCCCCAAGCTTGCAAGAAACTTGCCGGGAGCTGCTTGCCAGAATGCTGGAAGACGGCGGCGAGCTTGTTACGATCCTTACAGGAGAGCAAGCAGATGCGGCTGTAACTGCGGAATTCGTACAATGGGCAGCCGATACCTTTGCACATGCCGAGCTCGAAGTACACGAAGGCGGACAACCGCTTTATCCATATCTATTTGCAGTGGAATAGGGGGTGCTCAGATGGGTGCAATCAAGATCATAACGGACAGTACGGCGGATATTCCAAAGCGTGTCCGTGAGCAGCATAATATCGAGATGGTACCGCTTAAGGTGCTCTTCGGCGAGGACACGTATCTCGATGCAGTCACCATCACGAACAATCAATTTTATGAGCGATTGGCCAAAGCGGATCTGCTGCCAACCACTTCACAGCCCTCACCGGTAGAGTTCATGGAAGCCTACGAGCGCGTGCTCGGTACAGGAAAGGACACCTCTATCATCTCCATTCATTTGTCCTCTGCACTAAGCGGCACTTATCAATCGGCGGTTCTGGGCTCTAACTTACTTGAAGTTTCCGGCGATATTACGGTGATCGATTCCAAATCCGCGTCGTATGGCATTGGGATGCTGGCTGTTAAAGCGGCTGAGATGGCCGCTGCGGGTGAAACCAAAGAAGCCATTGTGACCAAAGTGGAAAATATGATTCAAGATCGTCGCATGTATTTCTTGCTGGACACACTCGAGTATTTGCAGAAAGGTGGCCGAATTGGCAAAGCAGCAGCTTTGTTTGGTTCGATCCTCAACATAAAGCCAATCTTGACGATTGACAGCGAAGGCGAAGTAATGGCAGTAGATAAGGTGCGCGGGACGAAGAAAGCGATGCAGCGCATTATCGATCTGTTTAAGAAAGACTTCGGCAATGATCCAATTGAAATGACAGTCGGGTGGACACATAAGAACGAGCTGGCGCTTGAGCTTGCAGCTCTGGCGCAAGGACAGCTGAACATACGCAGCATCAGGCAAACAGAGATCGGTTCTGTTATTGGAACACATGCCGGTCCCGGTGCCGCTGCATTGTTTATTACGCGGGTGTGAGGTAATGGGGATGAAGCTGGATCAAATAACGGTCCGGCAAATGAAAGGCGTGAGTGCTCAGAAAGAATTAGAGCTTCACGCCTTTGGCGTTCATACGATCGCGGATTTGCTGGATTATTTTCCTTTTCGATATGAAGACTATCGCATTCGGAGCTTAGGGGAAACGAAGGATGGGGAGAAAGCGACCGTTGAAGGCAAGATTATGGGCAATCCGCTCTTGCAGCGGCTCGGCCGTGCTAAGACTCGCTTAACCTGTAAAATAGTTATCGACGGCATATTAGTGACGGCCGTGTGGTTTAATCGACATTTTCTACAGGATCAGCTGGTTCCCGGCCGGGATATCGTGCTGACGGGCAAGTGGGAGCAGCAGCGGCTGCAAATTACGGTATCGGAGTCCGAGTTCCCTGATAAAGGCGCTTCGCGCTCAGGCACTCTCCAGTCGGTATACTCCGTTGGCGGCAGTGTGACACAGCCATGGATACGCAAAATCATGGCACAAGCGCTGCTCCAATATGGGACGATGGTGGAAGAGATTCTGCCTGTAGAATTGATGGACAAGCATGGCCTCATGCTGCGCAGAGATGCGGTGAAGCAAATTCATCAGCCCGAGGATATAGCGCAAGGGCAGGCGGCTCGTCGCAGACTCGTCTACGAGGAGCTGTTCTTGTTCCAGTTAAAGCTGCAGGCGTACCGTACGATTAATCGTAAACGAATGGATGGTGTCGCCCATGTGGTTGATGCGGAATCGATACGGGTTTTCGTGCGGACACTGCCCTTTGAGCTGACAGATTCACAGAAGAAGGTTGTTAACGAAATCTTGATTGATATGCGTCATCCCTCCTGTATGAACCGCTTGCTGCAAGGAGATGTTGGATCCGGTAAGACTGTCGTAGCGGCTATCGCGCTGTTTGCCGCCTACAAAGCAGGTCACCAAGGGGCACTAATGGTACCGACGGAGATATTAGCGGAGCAGCACTACCGTTCCTTACAGAAGCTTCTAGGCGGTGTTGGGCTGCAGGTAGCGCTGCTGACAGGCAGCTTGACGGAGAAGAAACGGCGGGATGTACTGGCAGGGCTGCAAATGGGGCTGATTGATGTGATCGTGGGTACGCAGGCGATTATTCAGGAAGGCGTTAATTTCCGCAGTCTGGGTTTAGTTGTAACGGATGAGCAGCACCGATTTGGCGTTAACCAGCGAAGCGTACTGCGCCGCAAAGGGATGAATCCGGATGTACTGACGATGACAGCGACACCGATCCCCAGAACGCTTGCCATTACGGCGTTCGGCGACCTTGATGTATCTACGCTGCGGGAACGTCCGCAGGGTCGTAAGCCGATCCAGACAAATTGGGTGAAGCATAATATGCTGGAACGCGTGCTTGGATTTATTCGGCGTGAGGTGGAGGCAGGGCGCCAGTGTTATTTTATATGCCCGCTCATCGAGGAATCGGAGAAGCTGGACGTGCAGAATGCCATAGATTTGCATATTCAAATCCAGCAAGCATTCCCAGATCTGAAGATAGGCTTGCTGCACGGACGACTCACTACCTCGGACAAAGATGAAGTCATGCGCGCATTCAGCGAGAATGAAGTACATGTGCTTGTAGCAACCACCGTCGTCGAAGTCGGGGTCGACGTGCCGAACGCTACTCTGATGGTCATTATGGATGCGGAGCGATTTGGCTTGTCCCAGCTCCACCAGCTGCGCGGGCGCGTTGGTCGTGGCGGACATCAATCCTACTGTGTCTTAATAGCTGATCCGAAGTCGGAGATCGGTCGTGAACGGATGAAAATCATGACGGAGACGGATGATGGCTTCGAGGTATCGAGACGGGATTTGGAGCTGAGGGGACCCGGGGATTTCTTCGGCACGAAGCAAAGCGGTGTACCGGACTTTAAGCTTGCCGATATGGCGGCCGACTTTGCCGTGCTCGAGGAAGCCAGGGACGATGCGGCCGACATTACGGCAAAGCCGGATTTCTGGACGGAAGCGGCTTATGCCAGAGTACGTGACTTGTTGAAGAAAGATCAACTTTTTCAAGGGGAACTCTTGGACTAGTTTTGAAAGTGGCTGTCTCAGCATATAGTACAACGAATGGCTTTAATAAGCCGACGGAGGTGCTAGCCCTAAGATGAGCTACACGAAATATGGTATCCGGCCTGAGTTGGTCGAGCGTGTGAAATTGAAGATGAAGAATCCGGTCGTGAAGGATCGTATGAAGATGCTGTTAAATGGTGTTTCCAAATATGATTTACAGGATCGCACGAAAGTAAAGAAGCTGGTGAAGACGTCAGCCGGCATCTTGCAAGAGTCCCTTACGGAGCAGCAAGAAGAGCAATTGATTGCATTCATACTTGGTCAGAAAATCGATCCTTCAAACACGATCCACCTTATCAAACTATGGGCTATGTTCCGCTGATCCTTGGATCGGCGGATTTTTTTTGCTCTCATCCAGCGCGTTCAGATGGGAGCGATACACGACGCATCATCATTCGCAACACTGCCGACTGTTTTGCCAACCGGATAGGCCTCAAGCAGCTCAGATGGAAACGGGGAGAGCAGCGCATTAAGCTGCTGTTGATCTTGCATCGAACGGTCAAGCCACATCGCTTCATGCTCTTCATGGAGGATAACCGGCATCCGGTTATGGATTGGAGCCATCAGCTCATTAGGCGTCGTTGTCAGAATGGTACAGGTACTCAGTTTAATCCCATCCGGGGAAATCCAAGTATCATATAACCCGGCCATACTAAAGAGCTTGCGGTCGCGCTTCACAATGCGCATGGGCTGCTTGTCCTTCTCATCCTGTCGCCATTCATAGAAGCCATCGGCCGGTATGATGCAGCGTTTGCGGCGAATAAGCTGCTTGAAGGCAGGTTTCTCCCAGACCGTTTCGGCGCGTGCATTGAGCATTTTGTTGCCAACTTTCGGACTGTCTGCCCAGGAAGGGACAAGCCCCCATTTGAGCTCACCTAGCCGGTTTTGCGTGCCGTCACCAACGATGGCGAATACCATTTGACCAGGGGCAACATTATATTTGGGCTGATGATAAGGCACATTCGTGGAAGAAATCCAATAACGTAACATTAGCTCTTCCAAAGATACTGTAATGGTATAACGTCCACACATCGTCTGCTAACCTCCTGCACCTATTCGTCGTATTCTCTTCAGTATACTACGGGCGGCTAATTGATTGTAGAGAAGCCCATACTAATTGTATACCCGTGGACAAGAAGAAACGGATGTCGCCCCATAAAGAAAGGAGTGGCGAAGCGCATGGAGCATCAAAGCAGCAATAACCATTCTGTAATGAAGCGTATCATACTTGGCTTGCGAAGTTTGCCTGCACGCATTGTTGCTTATGTAGCGGCAAAGCGGCGTGCGAAAGAGGCTTCCTCGAAGCTGGCTCAGCACGCAATTCCAATGGAGCTCAAGCAAGAATTGGTCCGAGAGCTGCGAGTGGGTTGGAAGTCACACGGTGAACAGCGAGCAGAATCGCCGACTGAGCCCTTATCTGACTTATATAACGAACAGGAACGTGCATGGATTCATCGGATTCGCCATGAGACGGAGATTGCTAATCAGAATAACGTGACTCGCACGGAGGCGTACCGCGCGGTTTATTTTCGCAGTCCTGAGCTGCATTGGGCGCTGCTGGCCCATGTGGTTTCCCGCAATGGCGGCTGGAATATGACTGACTTGCAGGGGGAGCTGCTGCCGCGGCTGCTTGATCGCGCCTATCGCAAGCAGACATTTCTTCTCCTGGAACGTGCGAACGCTATGATTTTTCAAGATGCTTATCCTCAGCTGTTACTTTACGAGGCATCGCGGAAGGAAGGGCGTGAGCTCTTCTCGTTATTGCCTGCCTTTGGCGTGTCAGGTTTCATGCGTCCGGTTTGGTCGCAGTTCTGGCGCCGCAAAGATGCAGCCATTCTGACCACGGCACTAATTGTGAATGAGCAGCATGTCATTGAAGCTCCTCTTGTTCGCAGTACCTACTTCAAGGAGCATGTCTTACGCAAGCCAGCATTCCTATTGCAGACGCCACTCCAAACCAATGCTGTATTTATGCCCTATGGCGCGCCGAACGAAGGAGCTATGAAACTTGCGGGGCTGGTGATTGAGAATTTCCGCAACATCAAGGAGAGAATTGAATTCGGGAAGCGATTGTATGCCATTCTATATGGCGTTCCGGAGGTGCATCGCGGTGTACTGGCATTCGTGCGAGCCGTGCATCATACCGGCTCAAGAGCTGATTATGCGCCGCATTTATTTACGAAGCAATTGCGATCCCAATCGACGAGAAGTTACGTAGAGAAGCTGGATGGCTGTAAACTGAAGCGTAGGGCAAAGAAATTTGCCAGTCCGGAGCTGACTGCAGCCTGGCAGGATGTACCCGTAGAGATAGGCAGCCGTGAAGATTGGTTTCAGGAAACAAGCGAGGTGGAAAGATATTTCGAACAGCTGCCGTTGCCAGAGGTGTTTGTTATTTCCGAAGAGCACTGTCGCGCGATTAATAAGATCGAGTTAGCCGTGCTGGCTGCCCAGCAGCTGAAGTCGAGCTCGGTATCAGACAAAAGGCGATAGAGTTAAGCTGCATGCAGCTTGACTCTATCGCCTTTTTCATCGTGCTGCGAAGACTAACCTTTGCGGTGCAGCAATTCCCAGCGGTACACGTATTCGAACAGAAATTCGAACGCTTCAAGATGGCGTTTCGCTTCAAAAGCGTTCGCGCCCCAAGCGTAAATACCGTGCTTCCGCAGCATGATACCGGGAATGCGTGGATCAAGTCGTTCCGTAACTTCCGGTACGATGCTCGGGATATGCGTGAAGTTGGACACGATCGGGATATCAATATGGGCATCATCTTCCCAAATATTGAATGCTTTTATAAGCTCAACACCGTCAACCGGGATCGATTTACGCTCCCAGAAGAGCTCGGAGACGATGCTGTTATAGACGGAATGGATGTGGAAAATAGCGCCGCAGCCCGTTTGACGGTAGATTTCACAGTGGATCAACGTCTCAGCCGAAGGTTTGAGTCGAGTGGGCTCGCTCGGTTTGCCTGTTTGATCGACGAACAGGAAATCCTCCGGTGTCGACAGCGACTTATCCTTGCCGCTTGCGGTAATGGCAAAGTTGAAATCCTCCGGCGAGTAGTCGCCTACTCGAATCGAAAGATTGCCGCTCGTTCCCGGGAACCAGCCGCGGGAAGCGAAGAGGCTCTTAACTTCAGTTAGTTCTGCAAGCACGCGCTGCTTGTCTTCTAATGCGATCTGTGCAAATGACATCGTTAAGTTGTCGCCTCCTGCAATTTCAATACGTCGATGACGTCGTGGAACGTCTTGAACTCGTGATAGGAAAGTCCGAGCTCTTTGCATTTCTGCGTCAAATGCGCGCGGGCGAATACCACATCAGCAAGCTTCGCTCCTTCAAAATCCGTCACGCTGTCGCCGATAAGAATGCGCTCATATTGACCTTTAGGGAAGCGGCGAATAATTGTTGTTTTGCACATGCCGCAATCTGTCTTGCATTCGCCTTCACAGGGGTGAGGCCATGTAATCTCGATTTGATCGCCTGAGAAATCACTGCCGTTGCAATAGATGTGATTCTCCGGAATGTTAAACTGCGCAAGAAGCGGGTAAACGAAGAAGTCGATGCCGCCGCTCGTGACGTAGAATTCGATATCGTGATCTTTGCAATATTGCAGCAAATCGGCAAAACCGGCACGGATGGCAGCGTTGGAAATGGCATAGTCGACCACTTCTCGTTTCATCGAGGAAGGCAGCAGTTGGAACAACTCGCCAACTCCTTGACGAATCGTCTTGCGTTGTCCGACGATGTCGTTTACGATCGCTTCCCAGCCAGGCGGATTGAAATGTTTGATAATGGCAACGATGTTATCGTTCTCTGTAATGGTGCCGTCAAAATCGCAAAAGATAACGCGCTGCGGGGATCTGGATGACATGTTATTGTTCATGCTCATTATTCCTTGTACCCCCAGCTGTCAATCGCAGCTTGAAGCGCTTCGTTACCGGGCTTCGCAGCTGCTTCAGGCAGTGAGATGCCTGCTCTTGCGGCTTCAATCGCCATGCGGAACGCTTGTCCGCCAGCTGCTGTTCCCATCGGATGTCCGTGGATGCCTCCGCCTGCATTGACGACGACATCGGTGCCGAAGTCGCGCAGAATAAGCGGGACCAGTCCGGGATGGATGCCCGCAGAAGGGACTGGGAAGCTTGGTGCTACCGGCAGGGCCGGGTCGATCAATGCCGCTTGCACGGCCAAGTTCTCTTCGCGCGGCATGACGACGGAGCCGTACGGCGAAGGGAATAGAACAAGATCCGCTCCGGCTAGTCTCATCAGCTTGCCCAGCAGCAAAGGTGCGGCGATGCCGTAGTGCACGGAAGGGTACAAGGCGCCGGCCATTGCAGGGTGAGCCGCAATCGGTACCGAAATTTCCGGATCGCTGCTTAGCTCATGCAACACGTCGTATCCATACGCGAGCACGTTGAACAGAAGTGCATTCGCGCCTGCGCTGATTGCCTTCTTCGCTTGGGAAGCAAGCTTGGAAGTCGGGCCGGTCAAGTTCACTGCATACAGCAGTTTCTGGCCGGTAACCTGTTCAGCTTCACGTGCAGCTTCCATGCATGCTTCTACACGTTTCTCCAGAGGCGTAAGCGGGTTCTCGAATAGGATCTCATCATCCTTGATGAGGTCTACGCCGCCCAGCGCTTGCTGATAGAACTGCTCACGCAGGTTAGGCAGATCATGACCGATAACGGATTTGAAGATACTCATTAATAGTGGACGCTCGTTAGCCCCTAGCAGTTTACGTACACCTTCGATACCGAATTTCGGTCCGGGAAATGCTGAAACAAAGCTGCTTGAGAAATCGAGATCAAGCAGTTTGATTTTGCCATCCATGGACAGCTTTCCGAATACCGTAACGAGCAGGGCAGGGAGGTCACGGCTGAAATTCACATCCGGATAGGCAATGCGCAAATCGGCATAACGCTCTCCCGGAGCGGAGCCTTCATGAACGTCTACGGAGATGACGCGGCCCAGATGTTTCTCCATCTCGGCTTTACGCGCTTCCGGCAGATCCGTCCAGCTTCCGACCGTCAGGCCGACAGCTATTCCTTGTGCTTTCTTATGAAAATCTGCTTTGTCATCGTAACAACGATAAGTTGCTATACATACGGCTTGCTCACTCATGATGTCGCTTTCCTTTCAATCTCTGCTCCCATTTCCGCAGCACGCTCCGCAGCACGTGCAATCGCACTAATGACCGCTTGCGAGAAATGGTTAGCATCTAGTTTCTCAATTGCAGCTTGTGTCGTGCCGTTAGGAGAGGTCACTTTGCGGCGCAGATCAGCCGGGTTCTCCCCAGTAGCTTTCACCATATGTGCGGCTCCTAGTACGGTTTGAACAGTCAGCTCTCGTGCGGCTTCCTCAGTTAAGCCAAGCTGGCTGCCTGCTGCAATCATAGCTTCCATTAGGTAGTACACGTAGGCAGGTCCGCTTCCTGACAACCCTGTAACAACCTCAAGCAGTTGTTCTTCCACAACCGCCGTTAAGCCAACCGCTTGAAACATCGTCTCGGCAAGGTCACGCTGATTGCCCGTAACGGAAGCAGAGAAGCTGACTCCGGTAGCTCCAAGTCCGATCGTGCTCGACGTATTCGGCATTGTACGTACAATCGGCATCGGTTTGCCGAGCAATGTTTCCAACGTGCGAATGGTCATGCCTGCAATAACCGAGATGATTAGTTGACCCGGATGCAGAAGATCTCGCACTTGAAGGATGGCTTCGGCAGCATCCTTCGGTTTCATCATAAGAAATACAATATCTGCTTCCTGCAGCATGACGGATTTCTCCGCTTCCAGAGAGGAAGTATTCACGCCGTACCTAGACGTGAGCTCTTCCATACGTGCGGCGTTTTGCCGATTCATCATGCTGATCTGACCCGGCTCGGTCAGGCCGCGGTCAAGCAGTCCGCGAACCATCGCTTCGGCAATGGAGCCTGCACCATAGAAACACATTTTAAGCGATCCGATTGCGATCGAAACACTAGAAGATGAAAGTAACGTCATGATCGTGAATCCTCCTGTTCTATCCGCGGATTTGTCCGCTGCCGTAAATGCGGAATTTGGTTGATGTCAGTGCGGGCAGACCCATTGGTCCTCTGGCATGGAGCTTCTGCGTACTGATGCCGATTTCGGCACCGTAGCCAAATTCGAAGCCATCCGTAAAACGAGTGGAAGCGTTATGGTAGACCGCAGCCGCATCGATCTGCTGCAAGAACTGATCAGCGTGCTCTTGATTCTCGGTGACGATACATTCCGAATGCATCGTGCCGTATTTGCTAATATGCTGCATGGCTTCATCTATGCCGGAAACGATATGAATATTCATAATGTAATCATTATATTCCGTTGCATAATCCGATTCGGTTACAGCATTAGCCTCAGGGACGATGGCAAGTGTCCGTTCACAACCGCGGAGCTCGACATTAGCTGCAAGGAAGCGGTCAGCCAGTTCACGAAGATGGCGTTCGGCGAAAGCTTCATGGACGAGCAGCGTCTCCATAGAGTTGCATACAGAAGGGCGCTGAACCTTAGCATTGAAGGCGATATCCGACGCCATCGCAGGCTTCGCGCTGTCGTCCAAGTAAGTATGACAAACGCCGGCGCCTGTTTCAATGACGGGAACAGTCGCATTTTCAACAACATTTCGAATTAATGATGCGCCGCCGCGAGGGATCACGACGTCAAGCAGCCCATTTAACTTCAGCATTTCGTCAACGGATGCACGCGATGGGTCCTCAATCAGTTGGAGGGCTTCAGCAGGCATGGAAGTGGAGGCAAGCGCGCCCTGCAGCACTTCGACGATGCGGCGGTTGGATTCCAGCGCAGCAGATCCACCGCGAAGGACGACGGAGTTGCCTGTCTTAAGGCATAGTCCGGCTGCATCGACCGTTACGTTGGGACGAGCTTCATAGATCATTCCGATAACGCCGAGCGGAACAGAGATTTTGTCGACACGCAGTCCGTTAGGACGTTCAAAGGATTCCAAAGTAAGACCTACAGGATCGTTCAGTTGCACGACTTGGCGAAGTCCTTCGGCGATATCTTCGACACGTGCCGATGTAAGCGTCAGTCTGTCAAGCAGCGATTCGCTCGTTCCGTTTGCGCGTCCGCGTTCAATGTCGATTCGGTTCGCTTGAATAATTGAATCTTGATGACGGATCAAGGCATTTGCCATTTCGAGAAGGGCTTCATTCTTCTGATTCGTCGTTAATCGGTTCATAATACCCGCTGCTTGTTTGGCAAGGACCGCTTTCTCCCGTACTTCGCTCATATGGTCTCTCTCCCTCATAAGTCCTGTCGTCTAAGATCTAAGTGTGACCCACTCATCACGGTGGATGACTTCTATTCGAGTTACTTCAACACGTCTGCGAACTTCTTCCGTACTTAAGCCGGCAACGGCTTGCACCTGCCAAGCTGCATAGTTCACGACGCCACGGCCAAGCGATTGCTGCTGTTCATTATACACTTCAACGACATCGCCGGGATGAAAATCACCTTCAATGGTTCGAATGCCGGCAGGCAGCAGGCTTTTGCCGCCTTCGAGCAACGCTCGTTCTGCACCGGGATCGACGAAGATGCGGCCTTGCGGCATGGAATGGAAGCCAAGCCATTGTTTCTTTGTCGTCAGATTGTGCTGGCTCGTTTCGAAATACGTCCCTTTGCCGATTCCGGATACGGCGAGATTCAAATCGCCGGGCTCCACGACACGGCCGATAAATACCGGAACACCGCCGCGCATCGCGATACGTGCTGCTTCAATCTTCGAACGCATCCCGCCGGTTCCGACAGCTGATCCTGCTCCGCCGGCGACGCGCAGAATGTCATCGGAAATTTGCTCGACACGATCGTAACGAACGGCATTCGGGTTCTTGCGCGGATCTTCCGTATACAGGCCATCCATATCGGTCAAAATAATGAGCCGCTTCGCTTTCACAAGATTGCCGACAAGCGCGGATAACGTATCGTTCTCGCTGAACTTCAATTCATCTGTTGCTACGGTGTCGTTCTCGTTCACGATCGGAAGCATGCGCCGGTGGAGCAGCTCTTCAATGGTCATCAGTGCATTCTGAATCCGTTTGCGATTGGAGAAATCCGCTCGAGTAAGCAGAATTTGAGCAACGCCAATGCCGCCATTGTTGCCGTAGGATGCGAAGGCTTCCTGATACGCTTGCATGAGCAGGGCTTGACCGACGGCCGCGGCCGCTTGTTTCTCGTGGACGAGCTTCGGACGGGTATGATAGCCGATTTTCTTGAATCCGGCGGCGATGGCACCGGAGGTGACGAGCAGTACTTGGTAGCCTGCTTCATGGAGGGCAGCGAGCTCATGCGCGAAGAAGGCGATTCGTTCCCGATTAATGCCGCCTTCATCGGAGGTTAAGGAGCTGCTGCCGATTTTGACTACAATGGTATCTGTCATATGTCTCCCCAAACCTTTCCTAGAAAATAAAAAAAACTCTCATCCTTGTATATACAAAGGACGAAAGTTTAACTTCCGCGGTACCACCTTTATTAACGGCTATGTTTGGCATGCCGTTCCGCTTTCTTAGACCTGATAACAGCAGGTCGCTGTCCGACTCATCGCCGGCCGTTCCGGGGAAGGTTTCTGCAGCAATAACGGTAAATTCTCACAGCGAACGAATTTACTCTCTGTCGCATTGCGGAGTGCATACTTGGCCCCATCAAGACGTTAATGGTTTTTAATTAAAGAGAATCATACCATGTTCTGCCTGGTACTGTAAAGCAAAGAAAAGCCCATAAAGACGGGCTTTATGGGCGCAGTGAAAAATATTATTAGATTATTCGAACAGACCCAGTTTGCCGATGCGGTGAATCGCTTCTTGCAGCCGTTCTTCAGAGGCAAGCAGTCCAAGTCGCACATAATTATCTCCATGCGTGCCGAACCCGACTCCCGGCGCGAGTACGACATCGGCTTTCTCCAAAACGAGATCAGAGAAGGAAGAGGAGGTATAGCCTTTAGGCACAGGCAGCCAGCAGAAGAAAGAACCGCTTGGCTTCGCAGCCTTCCAGCCAATCTCGTCCATCGCGCCGAATAGGGCGTTTCGTCTGCTCTCATAAGCAGCAGCAAGATCGGTCACGCATTGCTGCGGGCCGGTAAGCGCAGCAGCTGCAGCAGCTTGAATGCCGCCGAACAAACTGCAATAGTAATGATCTTGAATGAGATTGATCAATGAAATGATTTCGGGATTACCAAGGGCAAAGCCGACACGCCAGCCGGCCATATTGTAAGTCTTGGACAGCGTATAGAATTCAACGCCGACTTCTTTAGCTCCAGGTGTTTGCAAGAAGCTAACAGGTTGTTTGCCGTCAAACCCAATTGCGCCATAAGCAAAATCACTCGCAACGACGATGCCATGTTTGGCAGCGAATTCCACGGTTTGTTTGTAAAATTCCGGATCAGCTGTTGCCCCAGTCGGATTGTTCGGATAATTGATGAACATAAGTTTCGCTTTATCCGCAATAGCCGGAGATACCGCACTGTAATCCGGTAGAAAAGCATTGTCAGCCGTCAGGGGCATATATTCCATCTTGCCGCCCGCAAGTGCAACCCCGGACCAGTAATCCGGATAGCCGGGATCAGGCACGAGGCAGATATCGCCGGGATTCAGCAAACATTGGCTAATTTCGATCAGACCTGTTTTGCCGCCGAACAAGATGGCAACTTCTTTCTCCGGATCGAGGTCGACGCCATAGTCTTCTTTATACCGCTGTGCAACCGCTTGTTTGAGAAAAGGATATCCGCTGAAAGGCGGATAACGATGATACATCGGGTTCGGAGCTGCCTCTTGAAGTGCGGCTACGATATGAGGCGGTGTAGGCTGATCCGGATTGCCCTGCCCCAAATTGATGACATCGCGGCCTTTGGCTGCTTGCGCGTTGGCTTTGCGGACAAGTCCGGCAAAGAATTGTGCCGGCAAACCGGTCATCCGGTCTGCCGGATTGATTTGAACTGTTTTTATTCCATCCATAGTTATCACTCCACCGTTAATCTAACCCTAAATGTAGCATAATGTTGGAATGAGTGTCGAGCGCCTGGTTTCTTAGCGGCGAGGTGGAGTGAACCTTGCGTGTTGCTGGGCAAACCTCTTACAGATCCATCGCTTTGAGGAATGGTTTGATATTGGCTTTGAATTGAAGCAGATACGGCTTGCGGTTCTCGTCGAAAATAAGCAGCAGCTGCGGTTTCTTCGGACAATAGAACAGGAACACATCCTGTGTCATGACCTGCAGTGCTCCTGCTTTCACAGCAGTCGGTTGATCAAGCGGGATACGGAACACATAACCGCATTTGTCTTCTGCCTGCAGTCTTGGCGACATGCCGGTAACGGAATTCAGCCATGACTTCGCGTAACCTTGAAACTCGGCATTGTTCGGGACGCTCTTCACAACCTTGCCCGCAACGACATCGAAAGCCTGCACTGGCCGCTGCGTGGTATCGTGGTCATCCAGTGCCCCGGCGCTGACGACAGCAGGAAGAACCAGAAACAAAAGCAGTGCAAGGGCAGATACAATTTTTGTACTCCATCTTCTCATTTACGCAGTCTCCTTAATCGGTACAGGATGGTTTCCTCCTTACGGTGCCCATCTTGACAGCGAAGCATGAGACGATATGATTAGGTAAAACTGAGCAATTCAGGAGGCAATCGAATGAGTGAGAGGAAATTAAAGCTTGCGATCGTGCAAATGCACGTTGATGCGGGATATCCCGAGGCGAATTTTGCAAGGCTGGAGGAAAGGCTGAACGAAGCCGTTCAAGGCCCGGTTAAGCCTGACTTGATCATGTTCCCGGAGATGTGGAATACCGGTTACGCACTTGAGCAGATCGAACAGATTGCGGATCAAGATGGAGAACGCACAAAGGCGCTTCTGTCAGCTTTTGCCCGCGAACACCAAGTTCAAATTATTGGAGGTTCCATTGCGGAGAAACGTGATGGCGGCGTTTATAATACGATCTATGCGTTCAATGAGAACGGTGAAGTAGTATCGGACTATTCCAAAATTCATTTGTTCCGTCTCATGGATGAAGAAAAGCATCTGAAAGCAGGGGAGAAGCTCGGAACGCTCGAAGTGGCAGGTTCGGAAGCAGGCATGATGATTTGCTACGACATCCGGTTCCCGGAGCTCGCGCGCAAGCTAGCGCTTGGCGGTGCTAAAGTCTTGTTCGTTCCGGCCCAGTGGCCTAACCCGAGATTGCATCATTGGCGGACCCTGTTAACAGCCAGAGCCATCGAGAATCAAATGTTTGTTATCGCATGCAATCGCTGTGGAACGAGCGGAACGAGTTCATTCTTCGGGCATTCCTTAATCATTGATCCATGGGGCGAAATTGTGGCAGAAGCTGGAGAAGACGAAGTCATCATGAGAGCGGAAATCGATCTGGACCTCGTAGACGCCGTCCGCGCCAAGATTCCGGTATTCGAAGACCGCCGTCCTTCACTTTATTAATGTAGCTTTCATCGTTTCAATAAAAGCCTCGGCCGCTCTCGACAGATAGCGGCCTTTACGGCTTGCAATGACGAGTGTACGGATCGGTGTGGGAGCAGAAAGCGGCAAATAGACAGGCGTTCGCTCATCGTCTCTATCCCTTATGAGCATCTTTGGCACGAATGTGATTCCCATTCCAGCGGCAACGAGAGATTGGATGGTTTCGATATTCGTGCTCTCAAATACGATGCGCGGCTCGAAGCCTGCTTGTTCGCACAGCTCCATTACATTTTGCCGGAAGCCCTGGCCTTTCTTCAATACGATAAAAGGTTCGGCACTTAAGTTTTCGATGTGAATCGGTTCATTAATCTTTGCAAGAGGATGATCAGGCGGAACTGCGAGCACGATTTCCTCTTCTATAATTGGAACCCACTCCAGTGACGGCTCGAATAGAGGCAGTGCAAGTAAGCTGAGGTCGGTTTGGCCGCTTGCGGTTAATTGCTCCAGCTTGGATGGTGTATCTTCGACAAGGACAACTTCGATTTCGGGATACCTTTTATTGAAGATAGGCAATACGGTTGGCAGGACGTGAGAGCCGGTAATGGATAAACTGCCCACAACGAGCTTCCCTTTGCGCATATGAGCAAGGTCGTCGAGTTCCTGTTTCAATTGTTCGATATTGTCCAAAATATTTTGCGCTTTATCAACAAACACCGCGCCTGCATGCGTAAGCTCAACGGAGTTTGTGGTTCGGCGGAATAAGAGCACGCCGATTTCCTTCTCCAGCTTCGACAGCTGCTGGCTGAGCGACGGTTGAGCTATATGCAGTTTCTCCGCTGCGCGCGAGAAATTCTTCTCTTTGGCAATTTGGATGACGTATTGCAGCTGGCGAAATTCCATGATTGACCACTCCAGAACCAAGTTTTTACATGATTTATCTTCATAGGCCGTACCTATTGCTGTTATAGATATTATATCTTAGATCAATGAAGAAAGAAATGTTATGATGGCTACATTGAATTATTGCTACGAGCAAATGAACTTATGAGGTGAATATAATGACGAAAAGAACGATGTTTGAGAAAATTTGGGATAATCACGTCATTCATTCGGATGCAGGTAAACCGAGCGTAATCTATATCGATTTGCAGCTTGTCCATGAAGTAACTTCTCCGCAAGCGTTTGAAGGCCTTCGTATGTCAGGTCGTAAAGTACGCCGTCCGGACCTTACTTTCGCAACGATGGACCACAACGTACCAACGAAAGATCGTTTCAACATTACGGATCCAATTTCGAAGCAGCAAATTGATACACTGACTCAGAACTGTAAGGACTTCGGCGTTACCTTGTTCGACCTCGACAGCATCGACCAAGGTGTCGTTCACGTTATGGGACCAGAGCTTGGCCTGACGCATCCCGGTAAAACAATCGTTTGCGGCGACAGCCATACTTCCACGCACGGCGCTTTCGGAGCTCTTGCTTTCGGTATCGGTACTTCCGAGGTTGAGCATGTTCTTGCAACGCAGTGCTTGCAGCAATCCAAAGCCAAAACAATGGAAATTCGTTACACAGGCAGCCGCAAACCCGGCGTAACCGCTAAAGATATGATTCTTGGCGTTATTGCCAAATACGGTACGGATTTCGGTACCGGTTATGTAATGGAGTTCACGGGCGAAGCTATCCGTACCCTGTCCATGGAAGAGCGTATGACGGTTTGTAACATGTCCATCGAAGCAGGCGCGCGCGCTGGCTTGATCGCTCCTGACGAAACTACTTTCAATTACCTGCGCGGCCGTGAATACGCACCGCAAGGCGAAGCGTTTGATCGTGCAATTGCAGTTTGGGCTGAGCTTGCGACAGATGAAGGCGCTGAGTTCGATACCGTTCTTGAATTCGACGTAGATTCCTTGATCCCGCAAGTAACTTGGGGTACAAGCCCGGGTATGGGTACTGACATTACGAAGAACGTACCGGTACCTGCCGAGCTTCCAACTGAGAACGAGCGTAAAGCAGCTGAGAAAGCACTTGAATATATGGGACTTACTCCTGGTACGCCAATGAGTGAGATCGACATCGACTACGTCTTTATCGGTTCTTGCACCAATGGTCGGATCGAAGATTTGCGCGCCGCTGCTGAAATTGCCAAAGGCTATAAAGTAAGCGACCGCGTTACAGCGATTGTTGTTCCGGGTTCGGGCCGCGTTAAGATCCAGGCTGAGAAAGAAGGCCTTGATGTGATCTTCACTGAAGCAGGCTTCGAATGGCGTGACGCAGGCTGCTCCATGTGTCTTGCGATGAACCCAGACGTTCTGCAACCGGGTCAACGCTGCGCATCGACATCCAACCGTAACTTCGAAGGCCGTCAAGGCCGCGGCGGACGTACACACTTGGTTTCCCCGGCAATGGCCGCAGCTGCTGCGATCATGGGTAAATTCACAGACGTTCGTGACTGGAAAATCAAATCCGAAGTATTGAACTAGTAACACTGCAATTGAATTGCCCAAAATATGGGGATATCGATTGCATTAGCAAGAGAGACGAGAGGAGTTAACGATCATGGAAGAATTTAAACAGCTAACGGGTCTTGTTGCCCCGGTAGATCGTGTTAACGTAGATACAGATGCAATCATTCCTAAACAATTTCTGAAGCGCATTGAGCGCAGCGGTTTCGGCCAGTTCTTGTTCTTCGAATGGCGCTGGGATGAGCAAGGTAACGTAATTGATACGTTCAGCCTTAACCAACCTCGTTACCAAGGTTCGGAAGTTCTGATTTCCCGCGCTAACTTTGGATGCGGCTCATCCCGTGAGCATGCGCCTTGGGCGATTCTCGATTATGGCTTTAAAGTCGTTATCGCGCCTTCGTTCGCAGATATCTTCTATAACAACTGCTTCAAGAACGGCATTCTTCCAATCCGTTTGAGTGAAGAGCAAGTTGAAGACTTGTTCCAACGCACGACGAAGACGGAAGGCTACAAGCTGAATGTTGACTTGGAAAACAAGACGTTGACAGATGATGCCGGACTGCACATCGACTTCGACCTCGATGAGCACCGCCGCCAATTCCTGCTTCAAGGGCTTGATGATATCGGCCTTACGCTTCAGCACGAAGACAAAATCTCCGCGTACGAAGCAAGCCGCGTCGCATTTTAAATTAAACATGGCCGCCCCAATCATCGTTTGATGATTAGGGCGGCTTTTTTTTGTTGTAGGTCGATTTCGCTGTCAGCGCGGGGCTGAGAGCCGGGAAATGTAACTCTCAGCGGTGAATATTATCTACTTCATACTAGATAGTTACATTTTTCCTGAATACGCAACTTTTTCTGACAAACTGCGTCTAATCATTGTCTACAGTTATCGTCGAATTCAGGCTGCTGAGAGACGAAATAAATCGTTTTAGAGGTGAAGGATGAAGAAGTTTGTGTCCGCTGTGTTGCTGTTGTCGCTCTTGATCTCTTTGTTCCCCAGTCTCGTGGGAGCAGCGGAAGCACCAAAGCTTTATCTGAATGGAAAACAGCTTCAAAGTGCTGCTGAGCCCCGCATTGTTGGCGATTCGACACTCGTTCCAATTCGAACGGTGACGGAAGGGCTTGGTTTTGATGTGGCATGGGAGAAGCCGAATGTAACCATCTCCAACGGCGAAACAAACATGGTTCTGACAATTGGCGGTAAGAATGCCATAGTGAACGACCGGGAAGTCTCTCTAGACGCGCCAGCTCTCAATACAGACGGCTCTACGTTGGTGCCGCTGCGTTTTATCAGTGAGCAATTCGGGTTAAGTGTATATTGGGACAAGCCATCCCGCTCTGTACATCTCTTTCAGCAAACCGTAGTGACTCCGCCGGTTGTAACGCCACCGGTCGTAGATCCGCCAACCGAAACGCCGGACCCGGGAACGGATCCAGGAAACGGTGAAGGGCCGGTCGTAGATCCACCGTCAGATACTTCTGCAAGTCTCAAATCAATCGAGTATAATGGTTTAGGCAGTATTTACCTATCCTATGAAGGCGATTTCAAAGATGTCAAAACAGAGGTGCTGCATAACCCAGAGCGTGTTGTCATCGACCTGCCTTATATGAACTTTAATTCTGCTTTTACGCCTGCCTTCACGCAGCTGAACAGTTTGACTAAGCTTGGCGAATTATTGATCGATTCGCATCCGACACTTCAGAAGGTGCGGTACTCCTATTATTCGGACAAGCCGGATACGGTTAGGGTGGTTCTGGACCTACTAGCGCCTACCAATGTCCAGACCGTCAAAGAAGATCAATCCATTCGTATTGATGTTTTGGAGCAAACCGGTCCACCGCCTGTTACTCCGCCGGTAACGCCGGGGGATAAGGTTTATAAAGTAGTGCTCGATGCAGGTCACGGCGCGAAAGATCCCGGTGCGCTTAGCGTGAACGGACGGCAGGAGAAGGAATACAACCTTGCCATTACGTTAAAGGTAAAAGCGCTTCTTGATCAAGAAGCGAAGATCAAGCCGTATCTTACACGTTCCAACGATACTTTCGTGGAGCTTGATGATCGCGCTGCTTTTGCAAACAATCTAAAAGCTGACCTGTTTATCTCGTTCCATGCAAACAAGACGGAAAGTGCAACGGTTTCGGGCTCAGAGACGTATTACTCACGCGGGGACAGTATCGCTTTGGCGAAGGTCTTGCACAAGTATCTGGTTCAAGGGACAGGCTTCAAGGATCGTGGCGTAAGACAAGCGGATTTCAGAGTAATTAAGAAGACGACGATGCCAGCCGTATTGCTGGAAGCGGGTTATCTCTCTAACAGTGGAGACACTTCCGTACTCTTCAATGATGCGAAACAGAACAAGATTGCTGCGGAAATCGTAGCGGGCATTAAAGAATATTTAAAACTAAGCTAGGAGAATGCCGATGAAACGTCATATTACTACTTCATTATTATCGGTAATCGTTGCAGCCGCACTTATCGTACCGCTTAGCGCTTGCGGCAATCGTGCAGAACCGCTGACGCAAGGCGGAGCGGTTCAAGAACAGCCGGCAGATGGAACTAACAATACTTCGAATGAACAAGATCAGGAACAGGAAACTAATAATGTTCAAACGGAGCCAGCTCAGCCGGATGAACCTGCACTTGTTAAAGAGCAGATAGCCGTTTTCTATACGGACGACGAAATGATGGAGCTCCATGAGCAGAAGTCGGATATCGAGTATGCGGATCCGAAGGACAAGTTGAAAGTGATGTTTACTGCACTCCAGAAGGATGGAGTAAAGGGCGAAGCGTCGTTATGGAAACATGCCGAGCTGCTGAGCGCGAAACAAGACGGAGGAGCCGTCACGCTTGACCTTCATTTGCCTGATGAAGCTAGATTAGGCGCGCCAGGCGAAATGCTTGCTATTCAAGCACTGACACGCACCTATTTCCAGCTGCAGGATGTTACGTCCATCGATCTATTGGTTGATGGTGAAGCAGTCGATAGTTTAATGGGCCATGAAGAAATCGACCATCCCATTACTAAACCATAAGGAGGAGCTCACAGAATATGCCGCAGCAGAAGAAATGGGTTAAAGTGGTTTCATCGATGTTGGTTTTCTCAGTACTTACAGGGTTTTCTGCAGTAGGCGGTTCGTTAGCGTATGCGGACACAGCTTCGACTTCAAGGTTCAGCGATGTACCTGCCGGCCACTGGGCAGAGAAGCATATTGCTAAGCTCGCCACACAAGGGATCGTCAAAGGAACGAACGGGGCTTTCAAACCGGCTGATAACGTGTCGCAGCAGGAAGCGATCGCACTTGCCATCCGTTTTATCGGTAAAGAGCAAGAGGTTAAGGTGGATGATGCCATCGTCTTCCCGGATACGTTTGAGGTCAGCACTTATTTTAAACCCTATATCATTCTTGCTTTTCAAGAAGGTTTGCTAGACCAAAAGGCAGAATTCGAACTTGCAGAAGCGAATCCCAGCTCTGCGTGGGGAACACAGAAAGCAACGCGTGAATGGATTACGAAACTGATCGTGAAAGCGATTGGCAAGCAGAAGGAAGCCGAGGCGCTTGCGAATGATACGATTAGCTTCTCCGATGGAAGCAAGGTAGGGGCGGGTTACAAGGGTTATGTGAATGCTGCCGTATCCTTGCAGTTGATCAAAGGGATTACAGCAGATCGTTTTGATCCCAAAGGGTTCATTACTCGCGCGTCAATTGCTACCATCTTCAGCAGAGCAGAAACGCAATTCCCGGTTACTTACACGGGTCAGCAAACCGCTGTGATGACTAGCATAGATGCAACTTCGGTTCATCTCTTTCAGAATGACAAAGAATCGGCGATTGAGATGACGCCTGATACTTACGTGTACCGCTTCGATTCCGAGAAACCTTCAAAGGTGGCGGATCTTGAAGCAAATACGAAACTGCTCGTGATCTCGAGCGGGAATAAAGCACTTTACGTCGAGCAGCTTGATGCCGCTAAGCAGGTAGAGAAGCTTAAAGGGACCGTGGATCGCGTCCTGGTTAACGATAGTAAGATCTGGGTATGGATCAATGATGAGCCCGTTGCCATCACGTATAACAGCGCAACCGTTGTGACAGATGGAGCCGGTGCAGTCATTAAACCGAGCGCACTTGCGAAAGACAGCGAAGTGGAGATTACGCGCGATACATACAGAACGAAACCACAAGCGCTCTCCATTAAAGTGCAATCGGCACCGATTAACAATAATGCGCAAGGTACAATCAGCGCGGTTGATACGGCTGCGTCAGCTGTAACTGTGAAAGACAGTGTAACCGGAACTGAGTACAAATTTAATGTCTCGCCTCAAGTGGATGTAATCTGGCAGGGACAGATTTTGGACGGCGGATTGTCTCAGCTTCGCGTTGGCGATGCGATTTCGTACGAAGTAAAGAATTCGTTGGTGACCAAAATCACGATTACACAAACGTCGGCTAAGCTAATTCGTGGAGAATTCTATTCTGCGAGCAGTGACGGCAAGACGATCCAGTATGTCAAAAATGCCGGAACTGCGCAAAGCGCCTTGGAAGCGAAGTTCGTATCCATTCTGGTCGATGTAACCATCGATGGTCTGACGGGTACTACCATTGCTGACCTCGTTAAAGGGGATATCCTGGATATCTCGCTGAATTCGAACGATCAGGTTGTTGCGATTAAAGTAGTAAATCGTAATGTAACGTTGATGATTGGCGCAACGGTTCGAAACTATGAAACGGACACGAGGATCTTGGATTTTAAAGATAAAGACGGTAATCCGATGTCGGTTTACTTGACGGATAAAACAAGGATCGATCTAAATGGATCAACTGTTGCTGTTAGTGCTGCAGGATCGCTTCTGGCCAAGAACAGGAAGTTGACGATCGGAGTAACCGATAATAAAGCTGTCCTCATTCAATTCGTATACAAATACAGCGGAACCGTGACAGCCATTAATACAAGCCAAGTTTCGATCACGCAGAGCAACGGAGCTATCATCACATTGCCGCTGGAGCTGCCGAATTCCATTGAAATAGCAGGTAAAACATCTTCTACGATTGCAGATGTCAAAGTAGGCGATACCGTTACAGGACTGTTAAATGCGAATCAAGATAAAGTGATCACGCTGCAGGTGCATACGTCCTTGCAAACGAGCGTATTCGCGGCTGAGGTTGCAGGCAAACGTTTGAAGGTGAAAACAACAGACGGTTCAATCCTGGATTTGAATGCGTCTGCGATGGAGTTTTACAATGAACGCGGCGATAAGGTCACACTGGCTGATCTGAAGTCAGGTCAAACCGGCAATGTTCAATATGTCGGCTCGAGTCCCGTTTCGTTTAAACTTGTTAAAGTCACCTATGGCAAGCTTACGGGAGTAAATACGGGTTCCATGACGATCGTTGATAATACCGGAGTTGTTTCTAGCGTAACGCTAGGCGATTCTTATACCGTTGTGAAGAACGGACTGACAGGCAGCTCGTCTGCAGTTCTTCAAATCGGAGACCGCGTTGAAGTGAAGAAGGATGCTAAAGACCGCGTCGTCGTTACGGTAAACAGCGGTATTAGCAAGAAGTTCTGGAAGTATAACGCTGCTACTGGCGAGCTATCTGTTAAGCGAGCTACTCTTACAGAGCTGAACACGTATACCGTAACGTCGTCTACGAAAATTACCCAAGGCGACCAGCAAATTTCGATCGCTCTATTGAAAGACGGCGATGCGCTTCTGCTGTATTTCTACCAGAACGTATTGGTCGAAATCGCGAAGGTGTAAGCACGGCATGAATGACAGATGTCCCGGTGAAATCTGCCGGGACATTTTTATTTTGCAATTCTGTGAAATCCTGCACAAATTCAGTCATTTAAGGGTCATTTGCGGTTGATTAATGCGACAATATTCGCTACACTTTGAATCGATGGTTCAATTAGGAGTGAGAGATCGGTTGAAGGCGAAAGAGAAAATGGATCATTTTTTGGGTGTGGTCGGTGAGATGTTCCCTGACGCACATTGCGAGCTCCATCACCGCAATCCGTTCGAACTAACGATCGCAGTTCTGTTGTCTGCGCAGTGCACGGATGAAACAGTCAACAAAGTAACGGCGGATTTGTTCCAAAAGTATCAGACACCGGCTGATTATTTGGCTGTTCCATTGGATGAGCTTGAGCACGACATCCGGCGGATTGGACTGTTTCGCAACAAGGCTTTGTTTATCCAGAAACTATGCCGGATGCTCTTAGATGACTATGGCGGAGAAATACCGCAGCAGCATGAGGAACTGACGAAATTGCCTGGCGTAGGCCGAAAAACCGCAAATGTCGTGGTATCCAATGCATTTGGGGTACCGGCAATTGCAGTGGATACGCATGTGGAGCGTGTATCCAAGAGGCTTGGTTTTGCCAAGGCTGATGATAGCGTGCTTGAAGTCGAGAAGAAATTGATGAAGCTGGTTCCGCGAGCATTGTGGACCGAGACGCATCATCGATTGATTTTCTTCGGGCGATACCATTGCAAGGCTCAGAATCCGAATTGTCCGGTTTGTCCGATGCTAGATGAATGCAAAGAAGGCAAACAGCGTATGAAACCTGCTCTAAACCGAAAGGCTAAGTAATAAGACGTTTCACCCAAAACATAATGGATAAGGATGATTCCACATGAAATGCATTTCCGTATACACGAAAGACTTCGCTTTATTCTCTGATATCTATGAGCAAATCATGGAGTCCCCACCGCAAGAAAACGAAGAAATTATCATTGAAGGCGTGACAGTAAGCGGAGCAGGCGACGTACCGGATCAATATATTGAACGTATGAGAGTTAAGCCTGAGTGTGTTGTCATGAAGGAGAAAGAACGCAACATTACGATTCTTCAGCATGGTGAAGTTTTTGAGATTTGTGTGCCTGAAGTACAATTGGTATAACATCTCGTACGTTCAAGTTCGTTTGAACGAGTAGGAAACAGGGAGAGAGAGAAATGAGCCAAACGATTGAAAAAGCTGCTCATTCGCTGGACACCTCGCTTGCAGAAATATCGCCGATCATGGCAGCCGCCGGGGATGCGCAAGACGCAGCGCGGCTGCTTGAACTGCGGGATAAGCTGGGGAACGGTAAGTTGACCGTAGCCTTCTGCGGACATTTCTCAGCGGGGAAATCTACTCTCGTCAATCGGCTTTGCGGCACGCAATTACTGCCGTCAAGTCCGATACCGACGAGCGCGAATGTCGTCAGCATTGTGAACGGGGAAGCGAAAGCGACCATTAAGAAGCTGGTGAACGGGCAAGAGCAAACGATAGAGGTGCCTGTAAACGAAGTCAATGAGTACTGCAAAGACGGCGAAACCGTATTGTCGATTTCCTTGTCCTATCCGATCCCGCGTCTGGGCACGCATACTGTGCTGCTTGACACCCCGGGTATTGATTCCACTGACGACGCGCACCGGATGGCGACCGAATCGGCGCTTCATTTGGCGGACGTCGTTTTTTATGTAATGGACTACAATCACGTGCAATCCGAAATCAATTTCACGTTTGCCAAACAACTCAAGGAGTGGGGCAAGCCGTTATATTTGATCGTGAATCAAATCGATAAGCATCGCGAGAGCGAACTAACTTTTGAAGCGTATAAACAAAGTGTTGACGAGGCGTTCGGGAACTGGCATTTGGAACCGAGCGGGATCGTCTATTTGTCGTTGCGTGAGCCGAATCATCGGCATTCAGAGTGGGCTGCGCTCGAAGGATTGTTCGAATCGCTTGCCGATATTCGGGTGCCGCTGGCACTATGCAGCGTAGATGCGTCCGCTCGTTATGTCGTTCGGATGCATGGGAAAGCGATGGATGAGTTGGCCGAGCCTGAGCGTGAACGTCTGCTTGATGAAGCAGGAGGCGAAGGGGAAGCAGAGCGAGTTCGTGAGGAGATCGCCGGACTTGAGGAGCAGCTGCGCGTTCATGCGGCTGAGGCTGAGAGCTTGCGGGTGAAGACGCGTCTGGATGTGCAAAGCATCCTCGATAATGCGAATATTACGCCGGCGGCAACGCGGGATCTGGCGCAATCCTTTCTGGAGAGCCGCAAGACCGGGTTTAAAGCCGGGCTTCTGTTCGCCGGTGCGAAGACTGCTGCTGAGCAAGAGCGCCGGCTTCAAGCCTTCTTCAATGATTTGGCTGACCTCGTGCAGGCCGGCATCGAATGGCATGTCATCGATCTGCTGAGACGGACGGCAGATCGTTTGGGCTGGCGGGATGAGGCCCTCGAGAAGCAGTTGAAGGATACGTTCGGCGGGTTATTAACGCCTGATCTGTTGATCTCCCTCGTAAACCCAGGGGCTGTCATGGGGAACGAGTATACGATGACATACAGCCGCGAGCTTGCAGCGGCTGCGAAGGGGTTGTTCCGCAAGAGCGCGATGCCTCTCATCGACGCGCTCAGCGACCGCGCAGCAGCGGCGGGCGAAGCGGCCGCTGCGCCGCTGCGCGCGCGGCTTAGCGCGCTCGCGCTGCAAGCCGGCGCGCTAGCGCAGCTGGCCGCGCTGCAGGCGCGCGCGGCCGCGCATCTCGCGCGGCTGGCGGCGCTGCTGCCGCCGGCGCCGCCGCGCCCGGCGCTGCCGAAGCCGGCTGCGCTCGGCAGCGGGGCGCACAGCGCCCCCGGCGCCGTGCCGGCGCCGCCGGCTGCGCCTAGCGCCGGCAGCGGCGCGCCCGCGCCTGCGGCAGCAGCCGCAGGGCACGCTGCCGCAGGCAGCGCAACCCCGGAAGCGCCGGCACATCCCGGCGCTTCCCAAGACGCGCTCGCGCCGCAGCGCCAAGCAGCGGAGCGGCTGAGCAAAGCAGCCGCTCTGCTGGCGCCGCATGCGTCGCTCGCCCAGGCCGTGCACGGCATGCGCGAGAAGGCGGAGCGCCTTCGCAGCAGCCGGTTCACGATCGCGCTGTTCGGTGCGTTCAGCGCGGGCAAATCCTCGCTCGCCAACGCCCTGCTCGGCGAGGCAGTGCTGCCCGTGTCGCCGAATCCGACGACGGCTGCGGTCAACCGCATCGTGCCGCCAACCGCGGAGCATCCGCACGGTACGGCTACGGTGCTGATGAAGTCGCGCGAAGCGATGATGGACGATTTGCGTTATTCGCTTAACTTACTGGGTGAAGACGCACAATCGCTAAGCGACGATGCGCTGCTGCAAACCATTCATAAACTAACTCCGGATGCCGTACATGCCGGCGGACGCCCGCATTACAGCTTCTTGAAAGCTGCTGCCAAAGGCTGGGCTGCCCATGAGGCTCACTTAGGCCAGCGTTTGGCTGTAAGCGGCGAGGAATTCCAGCTGTATGTCGCCGAAGAGTCGCGGTCCTGTTTTGTCAGCGAAATCGAGCTGCATCACAGCAATCCGTTGACGGCGCAAGGCATTGTGCTTGTGGATACGCCGGGAGCGGACTCGGTCAATGCAAGGCATACAGGCGTAGCCTTCAATTATATTAAGAACGCGGACGCGATTCTGTTTGTCACCTATTATAATCATGCTTTCTCGCAGGCCGATCGTCAGTTTCTGCTGCAGCTTGGCCGCGTGAAGGATCAATTCGAGCTCGATAAAATGTTCTTCATCGTCAATGCAGCCGATCTGGCGGCGGACGAAGAGGAGCGAGACGGCGTTCTTGCGCATGTGGAACGGAACCTGCAGCAGCACGGTATTCGATTCCCGCGCATGTTCCCGGTCTCCAGCCTTCAGGCTCTGGATGGGAAACGCACGAACAATCAGGCACTAATAGAACAGTCCGGCATTGGCGCGTTTGAAGCCTCTTTCTTAAGCTTTACGAGCGGCGATCTCGGCGCCTTGGCCGTTACGGCGGCGGAGCAAGAGCTTGCTCGTGCCCGCAGCACGATTGCGAACTGGCTCGAAGCGGCATCCGGAGATGCGCTTAGCCGCGAACAGGCAAAGGCTGATATTATCGCGCATACAGCGCGTGCTCGCAGCGTTGTTGATGAACTGAACGAACCCCAGGCGAACGCGAAGCTGCAGCAAGAGCTGAAGGAGCTGCTCTTCTACGTGCTGCAGCGTGTGCAGCTCCGTTTCGGCGACCATTATAACTTCGCGTTCAATCCATCGTCTCTGCAAGACGATGGACGTGATCTGCGTAAAGCGATGTGGACATCCTGGCTGGAGCTGCAGCGTTTGCTGCAGATCGAGCTTGCACAGGAGCTTGAAGCTACTTCGCTTCGTCTGGATAACATGCTGGGCAAACTCGCTGTGAAGAAGTTCACGGAGGTTGCCGCAGAAGCCGGCGCACAGCTTCAAGGCTTCGAAGCGTCCGACTTCAAACCGGTGCAGCCGGAGAGCCCGGAGGCGCAGCCTCCGTGGCAAGCGAAGGAAATCGATGCGAAGCTGCTCTGGAGCAAGTTCAAGTCACCGCGTTATTTCTTCGAAGGCGATGGCAAAGCTGCGCTGCGCAGCGAACTGGAAACCCAGCTGACGGCGCCGATGCAGCGCTGGCTGCAGGCTGCTGAAGAAGCGTGGAGCATCCGCTACACAGAACTTTGGAATCAAGTGATGGTGCATGGTGCGGATACACTCCGCAAGGACTTGGATGCCTTCAGCGAAGGGAAGCTCGCCTCCTTGTCTGATCATGCAGACGTAGAAGAACTGCGCAGTGTTCATACTGCATTGGTTGCCATTTAAATCCATTGCAAGAAGAAAAGAAGCTTATCCAGCGCTCGATTTGAGGCGGATAAGCTTCTTTATTTTGTGAAAATGAAATCATGCAAAAACAGAGGCAAATGTGCAAAAACGGAGCAATATGCGCATGTTGGCAATGATTTACGACGATATCGGAGAATACCCCCCAAACTTTACCCGAGATGGAAGAGGAAGCGAATATTGTCAACTATATGCCCCAGCACTCTGTTTGCCGTACGGAACTCATGCTGTTAATATTCATTCATATTCATAAAAAGGTTCATAAAATTGCAACAGGGAGTGGGTTACCCATTGGACGTCTTCAGGCAACTTAAACCGTATTACTGGGTCGAACGCAGAAATTTGTTTGCTTCGATCGCCTTCTTGATCTGCGCTACCGCGCTCGGATTGGTTTATCCTAATTTACTTCGAGTGCTGATCGACAAAGTCATCGTTCCCAAAACATTTGAGTGGGTGCCAGCATTATCGCTCGCTGTCGTCGGGGTCGTTACCTTAAAGGGTGGTCTTCAGTTTCTACACGGACTCTTCGGCGGTCGCCTGGGAAACCGCGTCGCTTTCAGACTTCGTAATGCCTGCTACACGAAATTGCAATCGCTGTCGTTTCAGTATTACGACACAGCCAAAACCGGCGACTTGATGTCGAGGCTGACCGCAGATTTGGAAGCGGTTCGAAATTTCATCGCATTCGGTTTTGCGCAAATTTTCAACATGTTTCTCATGATTATCTTCGGCGCTGCGATGATGTTCTCCATTCACTGGCAGCTCACGCTGATCACGCTTGTGACCATGCCTGTTCTGGTCATTGTGGCACTCCGATTCGAGAAAGTCATTCATCCGGCATTTAGAGAAATGCGCCAAGCCATGAGCCATTTGACAACTGCGGTTCAAGAGAACATCACAGGTGTTCGTACCGTTAAATCATTTGCCCGCGAATCGTTCGAAATGGATAAATTCTCGACACGCAGTGCGGCTTACAAACAAAACCAAATTGCCGCATCCGGCTTGTGGGGAAAGTTCTTCCCTGTCATGGAGCTGCTTGCAAGCGTATGTGCCGTTATTCTGCTTGTTGCCGGCGGTACGCTCGTTATCCGGGGTTCGATTACGCTCGGTGAGATGGTTGCCTTCTTCAGTATGCTCTGGTATATCATCAACCCGATGTGGGCTATGGGCTTCCTGATCAATAACTACACGCAGTCCAAAGCTTCCGGTGAACGGTTGCTGGAGCTGCTCAACGAGTATGTACATGTGAAAGATGCCGAATCTCCGACAATCTTGGACGAGAGCAAAATCGAAGGTCACGTGCAATTTCATAACGTGACATTTAATTATGCGGATAAAGCACCTGCGTTGACCCAGGTGAACATTGATGCGAAACCGGGCATGGTCATTGGGATGCTCGGCGGAACGGGTTCCGGTAAGTCAACGGTCATTCAGCTGCTCATGCGTGCTTATAACATTAAGATGGGCTCCATTACGCTCGATGGCGAAGATATTCGCAACATTTCCATTGAAAGCCTTCGTTCCCAAATCGCGACCGTATTTCAAGAGACGTTCCTCTTCTCTTGCTCGATACGCGACAACATCGCATACGCGATTAAAGATGTCACGATGGATCAAATCATTGAAGCCGCGAAGCTGGCAAAAGCGCATGATTTCATCATGGAGCTTCCCGAAGGGTATGACACGATCGTCGGTGAGCGCGGCATGGGACTCTCAGGCGGTCAGAAACAGAGGATTGCCATTGCTCGGGCGCTGATCAAGAACCCGCGTATACTCATTCTCGACGATGCTACAAGCGCCGTAGACATGGAAACCGAACATGAAATTCAAGCCGGCTTCAGCGAGCTGATGGCGGGTAGAACAACCTTTATTATTGCACATCGAATTTCTTCTCTCCGTCATGCGGATGAAATTCTGGTTTTCGACAATGGTCATGTGGTACAGCGCGGGCAGCATGAGCAATTAGTCGCTGAGGCCGGCCCGTATCAGGACACGTATAACATCCAATATGCAGACCGTCCCAGTACCGCCACAGTCGAATTAGCAGCAGAAAGAAGGGTCGCACAGTGAGTGAGGAGCAGCAGCAACAGAAAGGGCAGCCGCGAGGCAGTCATGAGCGTTTCATCTACAAGGACGACGATGCGATCGAGAAACCGTTCAACTGGTCTCAAATTACCCGTTTGTTCTCTTATATGAAACCGTATCGGAAACAATTATTGCCTGTCATTATCGTCATGATGGTGCTTGGGACGCTCACACGTCTGGCCATTCCCGCGATCATCATCATGGCGATCGATGAAGCGATCCAGCCGAAGGACGGTGGGGATCCAAGTCTCAGCAAGCTCTACATGTACGCGGGGATGATGCTGACCCTCTATATTATTCAATGGGCAGCTAACACGTACCGGATTAAGTATACGAATGTAATCGGCCAGCAAGTCATTTATGATTTGCGTGAAGATCTCTTTAAACACATTCAGAAGCTTTCATTTCGTTTCTTCGATAAACGCCCGGCAGGCTCCGTTCTCGTGCGTATTACGAATGACGTAAATGCGCTGCAGGATTTGTTTACGAACGGCGTAGTCAACTTGTTGATGGATTGCGTGCAGCTCGTCGGGATCGTCATCATTTTGCTGGCATGGAACTTCAAGCTAGGCATTGCCATCATGATTACGGTACCGCTCATGTTCGTTGTTTCCACGGCGCTGCGCAAACGGATTCGTTTCGCTTGGCAGGATGTACGGATGAAGCAGTCGCGAATCAATGCGCATTTGAACGAAAGTATTCAAGGCATGCGCGTAACACAAGCGTATACGCAGGAGAAATCCAATTTCAGCTTCTTCACGAACATCAATAACACGAATATTAAAGCCTGGAACAGAGCTTCTGCTCTTAACCAAGCATTCGGTCCGATTATCGAAGTCACATCCGCGATCGGTACGCTGATTCTCTTCTGGTATGGCTCGCATCTCATTCAAGTCGGTGCGATTACGGTCGGGGTGCTGGTTGGTTTTGCCAACTACGTCGGCAACTTCTGGGAGCCGATTAACAGGCTGGGTCAAATGTACGCACAGCTGCTGATCGCCATGGCATCCTCAGAGCGGATCTTCGAGTTTATCGACGAGAAGCCAACCGTCGGCGAGGAAGAGAACGCAGGCGCTTTGCCACGTATCCGCGGAGATGTGTCATTCGACAACATTATCTTCGAATACGAGAAAGGCCGTCCTGCGCTTCGGGGCATCTCACTCGACGTAACAGCCGGACAAACGATCGCGCTTGTCGGACATACAGGATCAGGCAAGAGTACAATAATGAACCTGCTCTGCCGCTTCTATGATCCGGTGCAAGGCGCCGTACGAGTCGATGGCATCGATATTCGGGGCGTCAGTATTGAGAGCTTGCGTTCGCAGGTTGGGGTCGTGCTGCAGGATACGTTTATTTTCTCCGGTACGATTCGCGAGAATATCCGTTTCGGCCGCTTGAACGCCACTGACGATGAAATTGTGAAAGCTGCTACGGCCGTCGATGCTCATGATTTCATCATGAGTTTGCCTGATGGTTATGACACGGAAGTGCAAGAGCGCGGTAACAGCCTATCGATGGGACAACGCCAGCTGCTGTCCTTTGCCAGAGCATTGCTGGCAGATCCACGCGTCTTGATTCTGGATGAAGCGACTGCAAGCATTGATACCGAGACCGAGCTCAAAATTCAAGAGGCGCTCAAGAAACTATTGCAAGGCCGTACTTCCTTCATCGTAGCGCATCGTTTATCCACGATTCGTAATGCGGACCGTATCGTCGTTCTGGATCATGGTCAAATCGTAGAGCAAGGCAGCCATGACGAACTAATTCGTCACAAAGGCACTTATAATGGTTTGATTGAAGCACAGTATCGTTTTTTATCGGCATAATTCTTGATTTTTCGCCAAAGAACCTCCACAATGGAAGAAAACATTTCTTCCAGGAGGTTCTTTTTCTATATGTATGGATCACCGCTTTCATCTACGGCTCGTAAAATTATGCTGCTCGGTTCAGGCGAGCTTGGCAAAGAAGTAATCATCGAAGCACAGCGCCTTGGCGTAGAAACGATCGCTGTCGATCGTTATGAGAACGCTCCTGCGATGCAGGTAGCTCATCGTTCTTATGTCATCGATATGCTGGATCCCGCAGCACTTCGCGCATTGATTGAGAAGGAGAAGCCGGATCTGCTCGTACCGGAGATTGAAGCGATCGCGACTTCCGCTCTGGTGGAGCTGGAGAAGGAAGGCTACCGCGTTATCCCTACCGCACGCGCAGCGCTTCTGACGATGGATCGCGAAGGCATTCGTCGTTTGGCAGCGGAAACACTGAGTCTGCCTACAGCGCCATATCGCTTCGCGGATACGCTGGACGAGCTTAAAGCTGCTGTTGCAGAATTGGGTACGCCTTGCGTCATTAAACCGATTATGAGCTCATCCGGCAAAGGGCAAAGCGTCTGCAAAACAGAAGGGGATGCTGAAGCTTGCTGGAACTATGCAATGGAAGGCGGACGCGCGAAGAAAACGCGTGTCATCGTCGAAGGATTTATCCATTTTGAATCGGAGATTACGCTGTTAACGGTTCGTTCGGCATCGGGCACGTCGTTCTGCGCGCCGATCGGACATGTACAGAAGGACGGCGATTACATCGAGTCCTGGCAGCCGCATGAGATGTCGGCTCAACAAATCGAAGAAGCCGAAGCTATTGCGCGTGCAGTAACCGAGGAGCTTGGCGGCTACGGCATCTACGGCGTCGAGCTGTTCCTAACGAAGGATGGCGTACTGTTCAGCGAGGTTTCACCTCGTCCGCATGACACGGGCATGGTTACGATGGTTACGCAGGATCTCTCCGAATTTGCGCTTCACGCAAGAGCGATTCTGGGGTTCCCGATTCCATCCATCCGTCTACTGACGCCTGGTGCATCGTATACGCTCAAAGCAGATCGCGATTCGGAGCAATTCCAAATCGGCGGTCTTGAGCAAGCGCTGAGTGTACCGAATACGCAGATTCGTGTGTTTGGCAAACCGGTTACGAAACCGGGCCGCCGCATGGCTGTTGCCCTCAGCTCTGCTGACGACTGCATAAAGGCGCGTGAGTTAGCTAAACAAGCGGCACAATCCCTTACGATCAACTACGAATAAATCGTGCGATAGACACGCCGAGTATGCCGAAACTATTGCCAGCAGATTCCTTCCAAGGGCTGCTGGCAGAGCATACCGGCTTTTTTTGTACCTGCCGCAATTGGAGGAATTTGCAAATTACAGCTGAAAGCATTACTTTAAAAAAGAATATTAATTTACCGTTAAGGGTTCGATATAGGTAGAAGGAGCGTTATTAACATGAGAAGTGCATCTTCCGGCGTGTTATGGACAACGATCGGTATTTCAGCTCTGATCTCGACATTGCTGTTGATCGGCGGGTTTGGCTATGCGGTGAAGGATATGCTGTATCCGCAAGCAGAAGTTTACACAGGGGAGCAGGGGAAGCCGGCGCAGCCGGAGTCAAGCAACCTTGGCAGCAGCAAGGCCATCAACATTACCGCGATTGGCGATTCGCTCACGAAGGGGACGGGCGATGCTACAGGAGAAGGTTATGTCAAGCAAGTCGTAACGCTGCTTAAGAAGAAATATCCGCTGATTCCTGTCAAATTGAACAACAATTTGTCTATAAACGGCTTGAGGGCCGATCAACTCGCGCATTTGCTTAGTACGGACAAGGGGTATCGCTATTCTTTGCAGCAAGCTAATCTCATTGTTTTCACTATCGGAGGAAATGACTTATTCCAAATCGCAAACGGTCAATCAGCCGGTGACGTGACGGGAGAAATTAGTCTGGATACGCTGAAGAAGGAGCTGCCCAAAGGCATCGACCGATTGTCGAAAGTGATCAAGCTGCTGCACGAAATCAATCCTAACGCGCAAGTGGTGTACACAGGCCTATATAACCCATTTTATAATATTACGGACCTTAGAGACGGCAGTCTGGAAGTTCAGAAGTGGAACGAGGAAGCCTATTCGATTCTGCACAACTATCCGAACATGACCTTGGTGCCTTCATTCGATATGTTTGAACGGTCCATTGATATTTATCTGTCGAGCGATCATTTTCATCCCAACCACGAAGGCTACGCACAAATTGCGGCACGTATCGTGCAGTCGCTGAAATAGGAGACCTGTCTAATGAGCGTACAAACCATTCCGGAAACAGAAATCGTCCTCTCCGTTAAAGATGTGAAGAAGCGGATTGGCGGTAAAATGATCATAAAAAACGTCTCTTTTGAAGTGAAAAACGGTGAAATCTTCGGCTTTCTTGGTCCCAACGGATCAGGTAAAACAACTACGATTCGTATGCTTGTCGGACTGATTAAGCAAACCTCAGGCGAGATCCTGATTTGTGGCAGCAATGTGCAGCGTGATCCGGAGAGAGCGCTCAGCCATATCGGCTGTATCGTAGAGAACCCAGAGGTTTACGCCTATATGACCGGCTGGGAGAACTTAGAGCATTTTGCCCGTATGCAGCGTGGGATTGGACAAGAACGCATTGCTGAGGTTGTCGCTATCGTCGGCTTGCAGCAGCGCATTCACGATAAAGTGAAGACGTATTCGCTTGGCATGCGTCAGCGTCTTGGCATTGCACAAGCGCTGCTTGGCAGACCGAAGCTGCTTATCCTGGATGAACCGACGAATGGTCTCGATCCGAAAGGGATTAAAGAGCTTCGTGAGTTTGTTCGTATGCTCGCGGATCAGGGGATGAGCTTGTTTATTTCAAGCCATTTGTTAAGCGAAATTCAGCTGATGTGCGACCGTGTTGCGATTATCAGTCACGGTGAAGTGCTTGCAGTTGGCTCCGTTGACGAGCTTGTGAATCAGACCGGCAGCTATGTCGTCTGGCAATTCGATGATACAGAAGCGGGCAGGAAGCTGCTTGCAGCAGAGACTAATATCCGATTAATTGGTGAAGGCGAGCATCGAATCGATGAAAGCATATTGGCAGGATTGAAAGATGCCATCATCACCTCTATGGGGGCTGAATCTATTTCGGCTATTGTTGAGAAAGCCGTACATGCCGGTATTGGCATCGTGTCGGTACAGAAGATAACGCCAACGCTGGAAGAACTATTTTTGCAAATGACGGAAGGTGAGAGCATTGGATAGACTGCTGCCGCTCATTCAGAATGAGACGCTCAAGATATGGAAGAAGAAGCGTTTCTACGTAGTTGTACTTGTTCTGCTCGTACTCATTCCCATCTTTACCTATGCCCAAATGAAAATTGCGGAAACCAATCGCAAAAACTTCGCCGATTGGCGGAATCAGCTTGTTCAGCAGATCAATGAGTATCAAAATATGCTCTCAAGCGAACGCATTCCGGAAGAGTGGAAGCGTAACCGCCGAATTGCCGTTCAACAGCTTCAGTATTATTTGGATCACGATGTAAATCCTAACTCACCTAACGGTGTAACGTTTACTCGAAGCTTTATGTCGAATGCCGTAACGCTCTTTTATCCACTGCTGGTGCTTGCCATCGCCTCTGACCTCGTGTCCGGCGAACGTTCGACAGGAACCATAAAGATGCTTCTCACAAGACCTGTAAGGCGTTGGAAAATTTTACTGAGCAAGCTCATCGCTTTAACGTTCTATGTTTCATTAACCGTTGTGGTCAGCGCCATTCTCTGTTATCTTATATCAGGCGCGGTATTCGGGTATTCCGGCTGGCAAATACCGGTGTTTACAGGATTTGTCATCCAAGGCTCTACAATGGAGAGCTCGTATGTACATGCCGTTCCACAGTGGCTGTTCGTGCTCATGGAGGGCGGACTGATCTGGGTCTCATCCATGACCGTTGCCATTCTGGCGCTCATGGTATCTGTTCTTGTGCGAAGCACGGCGGCGAGTATCGTGACGATGATGGCGGCTGTCATCGCAGGTACGATCTTGTCGAGTATGTCATCATCATGGGAAAGCGCCAAATATGTTTTCGCGGTCAATTTGCAGCTAACGGATTATTTAGCAGGCTCCCCGCCGCCAATTCAAGGCATGACACTTTCATTTTCCTTGATTATCCTCGCGATTTGGTCGGCAATCGGACTTATCGTTTCATTCGGTGTCTTTACGAAACAGGACATCATGAATTAGAATAGCTTGAAGTGAGCGAATCGGCTTGAATGGAAAAAGAATGCAAGGAAGCGCAATTAATTTTATTAGGAGGACCCTATGACTGAGCAGTTAAATCTTGCGGGCGAAGCGAATTTGGGTGCCGACAGCTATGGTGCAGACGACATCCAGGTGCTGGAAGGGCTGACCGCTGTTCGGAAACGGCCCGGGATGTATATCGGCAGCACGAGCACTTCGGGCTTGCATCACCTTGTCTGGGAAATCGTCGACAACGCGGTTGACGAGCATCTGGCAAAGTTCTGCTCTGCCATCGACGTAACGATCCATAATGATGGGTCGATTACTGTAAAGGACAATGGCCGCGGTATTCCTACCGGCATGCATAAGACCGGTATTCCCACGCCTCAGGTTGTCTTTACGATCTTGCATGCGGGCGGTAAGTTCGGCGGCGGCGGATATAAGAAATCCGGCGGTTTGCATGGCGTTGGCGCATCCGTAACGAATGCGTTGTCGGAGTGGCTTGAAGTGGAAATTTACCGCGATGGTAAAATACATAAGCAGCGCTTCGAGTATTGGATCGATGATGCGGGCAAAGAGCATGTCGGAGAACCCGTAACAGGACTCGTCGTAACCGGGAATACGAATCGTACAGGCACGAAAGTAACTTTTAAGCCGGATTCACGTGTTTTCCACGGTAATATTTCAATTAATTATGATACGCTTTCGGAGCGTCTGCAGGAGATCGCGTTCCTGAACTCCGGGTTGAAGGTAACGGTAAAGGACGATCGCAGCGGCAAACAAGACCAATTTCATTATGAAGGCGGCGCGCGTCAGTTTGTTCAGTTTCTGAATGAAGACAAAACGGTGCTGCATGATGTCGTTCACTTTGCTGGTGAACGTGATGAAATTGAAGTTGAGGTGGCTTTGCAATACAACGACGGCTACACCGAAACATTGGCCTCGTTCGTAAACTCAATCCCAACACGCGGCGGCGGTACGCATGAGACCGGATTCCGAACCGCGTATACACGTGTAATGAACGATTATGCGCGCAAGAACGCAATGATCAAGGAGAAAGATAAGAACCTCGACGGCAATGACCTGCGCGAAGGCATGATGGCGGTCATTAACATCAAAATGTCCGAAGTTGAATTTGTGGGTCAAACGAAGGATCAGCTCGGCAGCTCTTCGGCCAGAAGTGTTGTAGATGCGATCGTCTCTGACAAAATGCAGGTTTTCTTGGAGGAAAATCCGCAAGTTGCGCAAATGCTGTTGAAGAAAGCGGTTCAGGCATCCAGAGCCCGCGAGGCTGCACGTAAAGCGCGTGACGAAATCCGCAGCGGCAAGAAGAAGAGCGAAAGCTCCAATCTTGGCGGCAAGCTGACGCCGGCACAATCGAAGGATGTTACCCGTACGGAGCTGTTTATCGTAGAAGGTGACTCCGCAGGCGGTTCCGCGAAGCAAGGCCGTGACTCCAAGTTTCAAGCGATTCTTCCGCTCAAGGGAAAACCGATGAATCCGGAGAAGGCGAAGCTGCTCGATATTCTTAAAAACGACGAATACAAGGCGGTTATCGCGGCGATCGGCGCAGGCATTGGACCTGAATTCGACGCGGAATCGTGTAATTATAGCAAAATCATCATTATGACGGATGCGGATACGGACGGCGCGCATATTCAAGTGCTGCTCCTGACGTTCTTCTACCGCTATATGAAGCCTTTGATTGACTTGGGCCGCGTCTTTATTGCGCAGCCGCCGCTTTATAAGATTACGCGTAAATCCGGTAAGCTTGAGACCGTTCGGTACGCTTGGTCAGATGAGCAGCTCCAGAATTATTTGAAGGAGTTCGGCAAGAACTTTGAGCTGCAGCGTTATAAAGGACTCGGCGAGATGAACCCCGACCAGTTGTGGGAAACGACGATGAATTCAGAGACGCGTACGCTGCTGCAAGTTCAAATTGAAGATGCAGCTAAGGCGGAACGCCGCGTATCCACGCTCATGGGCGACAAAGTAGATCCGCGTAAACGCTGGATCGTTGAGAATGTTGATTTTACCGAATATGTTGAATAACAGTTGAGGAGAGTTTCGGCATGAGTATCCTGGAACAGTTTTTGCCGGCGTATCTTGAGGAGGTCGTGGGTGACCGCTTCGGGCGCTATTCCAAATACATCATTCAGGACCGCGCCATTCCCGATGTACGAGACGGATTGAAACCGGTGCAGCGGCGTATTTTGTACGCGATGTATGATGCAGGCAACACGCCTGACAAAGGGTATCGCAAATCGGCCAAGACGGTCGGTGATGTAATGGGTAATTATCATCCGCACGGCGATTCCTCCATCTATGAAGGTATGGTCCGTATGGCACAGCCCTGGAAAATGGGGCATATGCTCATTGATGGCCATGGAAACTGGGGCTCGATCGATGATGACCCGGCGGCAGCAATGCGTTATACCGAGGCACGTCTATCGCCGATTGCGATGGAGCTGCTTCGTGATATCGAGAAACGAACGGTCTTATTCAAAGACAATTTCGATAATACGACGAAAGAGCCGGTTGTGCTGCCATCGCGGTATCCCAACCTGCTCGTTAATGGGGTTAGCGGGATTTCCTCCGGTTTCGCGACGGAAATTCCGCCGCATAACTTGCGTGAAGTGATCGACGCTTGTAATGCCGTAATGGACAACCCGGACATCGAGCTTGCACAGCTGATGGATATTGTGAAGGGTCCCGATTTCCCTACAGGCGGACTCATCATGGGTGAGGACGGTATCCGCGATGCTTACTTGAGCGGGAAGGGCCGGATTTATCACCGCTCCAAATCGATGATCGAAGACATGAAGGGCGGACGCCAACAGATCGTCATTACGGAAATTCCGTATCAGGTCGTCAAGTCGCGCCTTGTTACGGCAATGGAGAACATTCGGATCGAGAAGAAGGTCGAAGGCATCGCCGAGGTTCGTGATGAAAGCGGTCGTAACGGGCTTCGCATTGTCGTCGAGCTGAAGAAGGATGCGGATGCGCAAGGAATATTGGCGTATTTGCTGAAGAAAACAGATCTTCAGGTCGCCTACAACTTCAACATGGTTGCGATTGTGAACAAAACGCCGAAACAGCTCGGTCTGAAGGATATGCTGACCGCGTACATCGCGCATCAGAGAGAAGTGGTAACCGAGCGTTCCAAGTACGAGCTTGAGAAAGCGGAAGACCGCGCACATGTACTGGAAGGTTTGGCGAAGGCGCTTAACCTGCTGGATGAAATCATCGCAACGATTAAAGCGTCCAAGAATCGGCAGGATGCACAGCAGAACTTGGTGGCGAAGTTTACGTTCTCAGAGCGCCAAGCAGATGCGATTCTGACGCTCCAATTATACCGTCTAACGAATCTGGAGATTACTTCGATTGAGAAAGAATTGAAGGATATTCAGAAGAAAATTACGTATTTGCGTTCGATTCTAGACAGCGAGAAGAAGCTGCGCTCTGTAATCAAAGAAGAGCTGATGGAAATTCGCGAGAAATACGGCATCGACCGTCGCTCCGGCATTCAAGGTGAAGTGGAAGAGCTGAAGGTTAACCTTGAGGTAATCGTCGCTGCTGAAGATGTACTGGTTACACTTAGCCAAGACGGTTATATCAAGCGGACTTCGAAGCTATCGTTCACTCGTTCCGGCGGCGAGCTCGGAAGCGCAGGCGTTAAGGAAGGCGACGTTATTCGCACGCTGCTTGATGTGAATACAATTGATCAGCTGCTTCTGTTCACGCGCAAAGGGATGTATTATCAACTGCCTGTCCATCAAATTCCGGAGTTTAAGTGGAAGGATACGGGGACTGCGGTCGTTAACGTCGTGCCGATGCCGAAGGACGACAGCATCATTAGCGTCATTCCTGTGAAGGACTTTGAAGTGCCGGATCGTACGCTGGTCTTCGTCACGAAACGAGGACAAGTGAAACGGACGGAGCTGAAGGAATATAAATCATCGCGTTCCACTGCCATCGCGGCTGTGAAGCTGGCTGATGGTGATGATGTATTGCGTGTTTCGCTCAGCGACAACAGCAAGGAGCTGCTGCTCATTACGAAGAACGGCATGAGTATCCGTTTCCCTGAGAGTGAAGTGAATCCGATGGGCCGCGTAGCTGCCGGTGTTCGAGGCATTACCGTTCGTGATGGCGATGAAATTGTCGCTGCAGAGTGGGTGTCTGGTGACGAAGGCGAAGTGCTTGTCCTCACGGAGCTTGGTTACGGCAAACGTTCCTTGCTGCTTGATTATCCGATTCAAGGTCGAGGCGGCAAAGGCGTCGCAACCTTCGAGTTTAAAGAAGGCGCTCGTGTCCGCTCGAATGGTGTCGGTCTCATCGGCGGTCTTCACTGCAAGGAAGCACGTGACCTGGTGCTGCTATCGGCAGCCGGCACCAATCAGATCGTTTCGACAGAGAAAGCGCCGATTGATGATCGGAAATCGACTGGCCGCGCGGTAACAGCGGTCGATAAGAAGGATGTATTGACGACGTTCTTTGTTCGCGCCGATCTGTAATGCTCAATCAAATGGCTGGTGGGGAGAATCACGTCGCTCCATCATTTCTACAATAAGCTCAAGCACGACCCACAATGGGGCTGGTTCATCAAGCCGATCAACCCATTGTGGGTCTTTTTGTATGCCGATTTGCGATAGTTTACGTACAAGTTCGAGCTTGCGCTCCTCCATAGTGCGGATCACGCTCCATTCCTAATTTCGAGCCGGTACAACAGCCTATACCACCAATGTATGTCTAATCCTGTCAAATGGTTCTCTTTTGTAGCGATTAGTCAGACAAAATATTAACTGCATTAACCTTATATTCGACATTTCGGCATGGTATAATAAGGTATAAGATAAAATCGGACAGAAGGCGGGTGATGGTCATCGTTTCTGCGGAATTTGCCCGGTTGTGGATGAAGATGACGAAGGAATGGAAGTCGCATCTGGAGGAAGAACTGGCTCCCGGATTAACGGAAGGACAATTGAGTGTATTGGAGCTGCTGCTGGTGCATCAACCGATGAAACCCTCGGATTTGCTCGGATACTTGGAAACGACACCCGCTGCTATAACGACGCTGCTTGACCGAATGGAGCGCGGCGGCCTCGTCGTGCGTAACCGTGATGAGAGTGATCGACGTATCGTTTGGGTGACCGTGACCGACAAAGGTCAAGTCGAAGCTGCACGCGGTATCGCCATTCGTGATGCGTACATCAGTGAAGCGCTTGACCGGATCTCGTCCCATAATCAACAGCTGCTGGTTTATCTGCTTGGCAAGGTAGCCAATTCTTAGGTTGTACATATGTGATCAAACAAGCAAGGCCTGAGAGGGCTTCTGCAATAGAAAAAGGCCTGTGCATCAGTATGTTCCGACGTGGAACTGCTGTGTACAGGCCTTTTGATTATGCGGTGCAACATTTTCAATCATACATCAGTTATTAATTGTATCTATTGTAGTTCTTAAACCTTAGTCAAATAGAAAAGTGGCTGTCCCGGAAATTCCGGTTCAGCCACTACTTGAAAGTCTATTGGTTTAGTCCGTCAGTTACCTGGAACGGCTTGCCTGACATGGATTTGAGTCTTTTCATGAGCTGGTTGTACATCTGTTTGAGTGTCGAGTAATCCGCTCCTGAGAGATCCTTAAGCGACTTGGAGGCAATAACCTGCTGCAGCGGAACCACATTATAGTTGGTCACGCCTTTGCTGGTAACCCGGTGCACCCAAGTAGGCAGGGCCTCGACATTCTGAATCGACGTTTTACCTGTGGGACCGTCTTTGTGAATGTTGACTTTGAAGACGACACCATAATCCTTTGAATCGCCGCGTTGATTCGAAATGAAATTACCCATGGAATAAATAATGAGTCCTTTTCTGACGGAGCCGCCGGGTTCAGCCGCTTCAACAATCTCATAGGGCTGAACAACATGCGGGTGCGAGCCGGCAATGATGTCGGCACCGGCTGCGATCAGCTTGCGTGCCAGATTCTTCTGAACGTCATTCGGTTGCGTCTGATATTCAATGCCGAAATGCAGCACGACCGTAATGAAGTCAGCGCCGGCCGTGCGCAGCTTCTCGATGTCGCTGATGATCTTCGCTTCATCGATCAAGGATACGGCGTACGGCTGATCTTTGGGTAGTGGAATGCCGTTCGTACCGTATGTGTAAGCGAGCAGCCCCATTGCGATGCCTTTGCGCTTTGCAATAACAATTCGGTCGGCTTCCGCCCGCGAGCGTGCCGTGCCTTTCGTTTCGAAGCCAAGCTCATCCAGCTTCTCAAGCGTCAGTGAGATACCTTTGGCACCGCGATCGAGAGCATGATTGTTAGCTGTCGTAACGGTTGTGAAGCCGGCATACTTGAGCGCATCCCCAAGCTCGGTCGGCGCATTGAAGCGTGGATAACCGGAATAACCGAGCGACTTGCCGGCAATCGGTGTTTCGAGATTGGCTAGTGTCCAATCGCCTTGCTCGAGAATCGGCTTCATCGGCTTAAAGAAATGCTCGAAATTGTATTTCTTCGTTTTCTCGTTATAGGCACCGGGAAGCTGCGGCATATGCATCATAATGTCACCGACGGCGATCCAAAGCGCATCAACCGACTTCTCAGGGGCTGGAGGCGTGCTCTCAGCGTCTTGATTATCAGGTTGGGATAAATTGCCGTCATCATTTGGCGATTGATTAGCGGTATCCCCAGCGTTGTCTGGTGCCTGGTCGGGTTTGGTTTCGGATGCCGGAGGTTCCACTTTCGGAGGAGGCTCCTGCACCGTTTCCGGTTGATTCTCAGGATCAGGCTCCAAGTGCGGACCGCTCCCGCAGCTGCTTAGCAAGAGCAGGGCGAGGACGAGTAGGCTGAGCAGCCCTAATTTGTGTCTATACATAGGCCTACATTCCTTCCAGCGGCAGAATTGAACGTGCCCGGATGAAATCGTCATCGCGAAACCGGCTCCACGGCTCCGTCTTCGGAGGCAAGGCATGAATGGTTAGCCATTCTTTCGTTACGGGATGCGCTACTCCTATGGATGTCGACCATAATGCTATATCTTGTTCGCCTTGAACGGCAGGAGCGCCGTATTTGCGATCATAGACGAGCGGACAGCCGATTTCAGCCATCTGGGCTCTAATCTGATGCGAGCGGCCTGTCAGCAGCTTCACGGCGATAAGAGAGAGTCCGCCTTGTTTGGCGACAACCGCATAATCCAGAATGGCTTCTTTGGACTCCGGAACCTGCTTCTGATGAACGGTCACGATGTTTCTGCCGGCATCTTTACGCAGGTAATGACGCAATCGGCCATTGGCCGCCGCAGGGGAGCCATGAACAACGGCTACATACAGCTTATCGAATGAGCGGCTGCGAACAGACTCTGACAGACGGGAAGCTGCTTTGGATGTCTTCGCAAACAGCATGGCGCCGCCTACGGGACGATCCAAACGATGTACAAGTCCGACATACACATTGCCCGGTTTCTGATAACGAGCTTTAAGGTCGTCCTTCAGCAGTGTAACCATATCCATTTCGCCCGTTTCATCGGCCTGTGATAACATTCCCGGAGGTTTAATGACGGCAAGCAGATGGTTGTCCTCATACAGCACAGGCAGAAGCGGGGCCGGCACTGTAATTGGGTCATTCCCCATCTTACTTACCCTCCCAACGTCCCAAGATACCGCATGGCAGTGTAAGCCCGGATGCGGAAATAGGGATGCCGATCTCGCCGCAGTGGATGGAGCCGGTATGTTTACGGCCAACCGTCATATGCAGCATATTGTGAAGAACTGTTGGCGACAGTCCTGTGGTATACGAATTCACTAGCACGAACAGAGGATTCTCTGTAAGTATCGTCGTGCAGAACTCAAGAAACGGATAGAGATTCTGCTCCAGCTTCCAGGTTTCGCCGTTTGGTCCGCGTCCGTAGGAAGGCGGATCCATAATGATGGCGTCGTACTTACTGCCGCGGCGCTGCTCGCGCTGCACAAATTTGAATACATCATCGGTTATGTATCGAACAGGAGCTGTGCTGAGACCGGATAGCTCGGCATTTTCCTTGGCCCACTGAACCATTCCTTTAGCGGCATCGACATGGCACACTTCCGCGCCGGCTGCAGCTGCTGCCACAGTAGCTCCGCCTGTATAAGCAAACAAGTTCAGCACGCGGATAGGACGACCGGCTTTACGGATCTTATCCATCATCCAGGTCCAGTTGACAGCCTGCTCCGGGAATAGTCCGGTATGCTTGAAGCTAGTCGGTTTAATATGAAACTTTAGCTCGCCGTACGAGATGGACCAGCGTTCCGGCATTTTCGTGCGGAATTCCCATTCTCCGCCGCCTGAGGAGCTTCGGTGATAGTGGCCATCTGCTGTCTTCCACAATCCGGATTCATTCGCGATCGGCCAAATCACTTGTGGGTCTGGTCTGCGCAGCACGTAACCGCCCCAGCGCTCAAGCTTCTCGCCATTGCCGGTATCGAGTAGTTCGTAATCTTTCCATAAATCAGCGTTGTACATGTGTGTTGTAACCTTCCTTGGCGTTGAATTTGTAGCCTACTCCCCGAACGGTGACGATGTAGATCGGGTTAGCAGGGTCGGGCTCGATTTTCTTGCGCAAATTGCTGACATGAACCATTAATGTGCGAGTATCGCCCATACTATCATGTCCCCAAACGATCGTGTACAGATCATCGAGTGCAAAAGCGCGGTTCGGTGTTTTGGCTAAGCGGACAAGAAGCTCGAACTCCTTAGCCGATAGGAAGACTTCTTTGCTGCCCAGATGAACGGTCCGTGCAGGCAAATCAATTCGTAAACCATCGTATTCCAGCACTTCGCCTACAGCGCGGTCAATCGAATATTGACCGATCACAGATTGGCGGCGCAGGTGTGCTTTAACACGAGCGACAAGCTGACTTGGACTGAAAGGCTTGGTCATATAATCATCGCCGCCTACCGTAAGTCCATGTATAATGTCAGTATCATCGCTCTTACAGCTTATGAACAATATGGGAACGTTGGAAATCGCTCGGATGTGCTTGCACACTTCGAAACCATCCAGATTCTTGAGTGAGATGTCCAGCAGGATCATATCCGGCTTTAGCCCGGCTGCGAGCAGGACGGCATCTTCACCGTTGTCTGTCGTATGTACTTCAAAACCTTCTCGTTCCATATATAAAGTAATCAGCTCGGTAATATCGGCTTCATCGTCAACGACAAGAATTTTGCTACCATTCATCTCCATCTTCCCCCTCTTCCTAGGCTATTATAGCGAATGGAGGGAGGGGTGAGCAATCAACGATTTTCCGGGAGGCTGCTATGATTCGCCGATTATTCCGAACTTTTATCCTCATTTTGTTCCCCATGCTCCTGCTCGCAGGCTGCAGTGCCCCGAGCGGCGGGGAGAATCCTGCTGCGAAGCAAGGTGTGCTAGATCTTAGAAATTGGTCGTTTGACCGTGATGGCGAGCTCCCGTTGACCGGGGAGTGGACGTTCTTCAGCGGGGAACTGCTGACCCCAGAGCTTGCGATAAGAGACAACGGCAAGTATGTAACGGTGCCGCGTTCCTGGAACAGCTATCCGGGAAACAGCGGGATTAAGAATGGACAAGGTTATGCTACATATAAATTATCTGTACTCATCCAACCTACGGATCGTGTGCTGGCTGTACGCGTACCGAATATTTTCAGCAGCTATAGGTTCTGGATCGATGGTAAGCTGCTTGCCGAGCAAGGCATAGTCGGGACTAGCAGAAGCACTTCGAAAGCGCAGCAATTCCCGCGGATTGTATCCTTTCATGCAGATGGCAAGCAGCAGCTTGATTTTGTCGTGCAGGTGTCCAACTTCCAGCATCGCAAAGGGGGCATTTGGGTTCCCTTCAAGATGGGCAACAGCGATGCGCTCGTGGCGAATCAGATGAAAGCATCTGTCCAGGAGATCCTCATTCTGGGCAGTCTATTAATCATCGGGATTTATCACATCGGTCTGTATGCTTTCCGCAGGCAGGAGCGATTTACGATTCATTTTGGCTTGCTATGCTTATTCATTGCCGCAAGAGCAGGCGTAACCGGTGAAAATTATATTTTACAGCTGATTCCGCTCTCCTGGGAGATTGGAATGAAGATCGAATATATCGCATTCTCACTAAGCGCACTAGCCGGTTATTTGTACGTCTACCGGTTATTTCCGATGGACGCCTCCAAGCGCGTCATCCCATTCGTAATCGGGATCGGTACCTCCTTGGTCGGATTCGTGCTGTTCACCCCGGCAATCGTGTACACCAAGCAGATCTCATTGTTTCAAATCTTCGTCGTAGCGGTGAGCATCTATACGTTGATCGTTCTAATTACGGCTAAAGTTCGTAAGCGGATCGGCTCTGCTTTTGTACTTACAGGGGTAGCGGTGTTCGTAGTAACGGTGCTTAATGACATGCTGTTCTACAACGAATGGTTTCTATATGCACAGCTTATACCGCTGGGATTGTTCTTCTTCATGCTGATGCAGTCTTTTATTATTTCAAAAAGATTCTCAAGCGCCATGTATCGAGCAGAGCATGTCTCAAGTGAGCTGAGAGAGCTGAATGCGCATTTGGAGGAGCGGATTGAAGAGCGGACGATGGAGCTGAGTGCGGCGAATGAATCGCTGGAGCAAACGAATCGAGTCTTGCATCGATCAGAATCGTCCAGAAGGCATTTGATGACGAATATTTCGCATGATTTGCGCACGCCGATTACCCTTCTGCAAGGGTATTTGGAAGCTTTTCAAGATGGAGTTGTCAAAACGGAGGAGCAGCAGCAGCGCTACTTGCGCATGATGCTTGGGAAGGTCGGCGGACTTAACAGGTTGATTCACGATTTGTTCGAGCTGACGAAGCTGGAGGCTGGACAGACGAGGTTCGACTTTGCGAATGTTCCGCTTGGTCACTGGATTCAACAGCTGCATGATCTTTACGAAATCGATGTCATAAGCAGCGGTATGCGGTTCAGATGCGATTTTCACAGTGCGCACTCCGAGCAGGAGGGACATGCCCATGAAATGGAACAACAGAACCGCATCATGCTGCGCCTGGATTTGCCGAGAATGGATCAAGTGATTGCGAATGTCATTTACAATGCGATCAAACATACGGAGAAGGGGGGCGAGATAGCGCTTTCTTTTTTCTTCGATGAGACAGCAAACCGGACCATCGTAACGGTTAGCGATACAGGCAGCGGAATTGAGGAAGAGCATTTGCCCTTTATTTTCGACCGGTTCTACAAGAAAGAGATTTCCAGGAACTCAGCAGAAGGCGGCAGCGGCTTGGGGCTCGCGATTGCCAAAGAAATTGTTGAAGCACATGGCGGCACAATCGGTGCTGTCAGTACCTTGGATAAAGGGACAATGATCTGGTTCGCGCTGCCTGCAACCCTGCGAAGCGTTAGTCAGCTTGCCTGATAACCGCCATCATTCGATCGATGGATTGCTTTCGGCGTTCCTGATCCATGCCGTTTAGAATACGGATAATTTCGATCGCTTCTGGAGTTACAGGCGTTTCCGGTCTTGCAGCCTCTCCGCCGATAATGTAGTCCAGAGTAACGTTAAACAGAATCGCAAGCTTCTTTAACGTTTCGTAGACCGGCTGGCGGTTGTTAATTTCGTAATGACTGTAAGCAGAACGGGTAATGCCAATCTGTCTCGCGACTTCTTCTTGTGAAATATGCTTTCGAAGTCGCAGTTCCCTTAATCGATCTCCCATCGTCATAGTTTCTAGCTCCTTACTCAATCTTCACATCTAGTACTAGTGAAAAAGCTACACTTCGGCCCCACTAATAGTAATTTATGATACAAAGTGTATCAGTGTCAAGTGTTAAGTATAGAATCGTTAATAATTAAGTATTGAAAACCGATCTGAGGGAGCGTACAATGAGGTTGTTGGTGGTTGTACGTACAAGTTATTGGCTGTACATATTCGGATATTTAGCTTGAATTAGGCTTAAAGATCTGAATGCGGACTGATATGCTGCTTGATTTTTCTATCATGTTCGTACAAGTTGATTTCATTCAGGATCCTGAGGAGGAGTATTCACGTGATACAAGTTAAACGTTATCAATTCTGGTTTGTTACCGGCAGTCAGCATCTCTACGGTCCGGAAACGCTGCTTGAGGTTGCCGATCATTCCCGCATTATCGCTGAGGGGTTGGATCGCGATGAAGCGATTACTTATGAAGTTGTGTTTAAACCTGTACTGACCACTCCCGAAGAAATTTATAGCTTGTGCGCTGCAGCTAATGCAGATGAGCAATGCGCGGGTCTGATCACATGGATGCATACCTTCTCTCCCGCGAAGATGTGGATCGCCGGTTTATCCGAGCTTCGCAAGCCGCTGCTGCACCTACACACTCAGTTTAACCGCGATATCCCATGGGATACCATTGATATGGATTTTATGAACTTGAATCAATCCGCGCACGGTGATCGCGAATATGGATTTATCGGTGCTCGAATGGGGATTGCCCGCAAAGTTGTTGTTGGGTATTGGGAAGATACTGAGGTGCGCGGTCGGATCGCCGGCTGGATGCGCACAGCGGTTGCTTTTACAGAAGGCCGTTCCCTCAAAGTAGCACGTTTCGGCGACAACATGCGCCAAGTTGCTGTAACGGAAGGCGACAAAGTAGAAGCTCAAATTAAGTTCGGCTGGTCGATTAACGGCTACGGAATCGGCGATTTGGCAGCGTGCATTGCGCAAGTGACGGAAGAGCAGCTGAACACGCTGACTGACGAATACGAAGCGACATACGAAATTACTCCGGAGACTCGTTCCAACGCCGACAAATGGGAATCAATTCGGGAACAGGCACGCATTGAGCTTGGGATGAAAGCATTCCTGCAAGAGGGCGGCTTCACCGCGTTTACGACAACGTTCGAGGATTTGCACGGTATGAAGCAGCTGCCAGGGCTGGCCGTACAGCGCTTGATGGAGGCAGGTTATGGCTTCGGTGGTGAAGGCGACTGGAAGACGGCAGCACTGACACGCGTAATGAAGACGATTGCGGGCAATAAAGGGACTTCCTTTATGGAGGATTATACCTATCATCTCGAGCCGGGCAATGAACTCATTCTTGGCGCGCATATGCTCGAAATTTGCCCGACGATCGCTGAGGGCAAGCCTCGCCTTGAGGTTCACCCGCTTGGCATAGGCGGCAAAGCTGATCCAGCACGCATGACCTTCAACGGTCGCAGCGGCCAAGCCGTGAATGCATCGCTTATTGATGTCGGCAATCGTTTCCGCCTTATTGTGAACATTGTCGATGCCGTAGCAACGCCGCATGATATGCCGAATCTTCCGGTTGCGCGAGTGTTATGGAAGCCGCAGCCATCGCTTAAAGATTCCGCAGAAGCGTGGATCCGTGCAGGCGGTGCACATCATACGGTCTTCTCGTACGAGGTTACGGCTGAGCAGTTGGTGGACTGGGCAGAGATGACAGGCATTGAGTGTGTCATCATCGACAACTCGACGAATCCGCTGGCTTTCCGCAATGAACTTCGTTTGAATGATATGTACTGGCGTTTGCAGCGTTAATCGAACTTATTGAGCTACTTGGGACTTTCCGTCGCACGATTGCGTGTGAACGGAATAGTCCCTTTTATTGTCGCGAGAGTCATGTGGCAGGCAGTGCGCTGCTTCCAAATTTGCTGCGATAATTCGCAAGCGCGAGGAGCGGCCATACGAGCGGGTAGCTCTCATATTGCGTATAGATATAACCTGGTAAACCTGCCCCGGTTGGATACTTCCGCGGGAGCGAGTCCTCCGAATCCAATGCGCGAAGCAGGAAATCGCATGCTCGCTCCATGGCGGGTGAAGGCTGCACGCTTACCGCGATAAGTGCATCGAGCGCCCATGCGGTTTGCGATAGTGTCGAATAGGAGAGCGGGACGAATCGCTTCACATGATCACTTCGACAAGATTCTCCAAAGCCGCCATCCGGGTGTTGGATCCGAAGTAACCATTCTTCGGCTTTGCGAATCTGAGGATGGTTCGGCGACTCGCCGGCAGCGATCAAACCGGTGAGAGCGGCCCAAGTGCCATAGATGTAACAGACGCCCCAGCGGCCGTACCATGAGCCGTCTGTCTGCTGTGCACGATACAGCCAATCTGCAGCTCGGCGCATGAAGTGGCTGTGACTGGTTGTCAGCCCTGTATGCTTGCCCAAATATTCAAGCGTTCTGCCGGTCAGATCCGGCGTAGACGGATCTGTTGCAGCATCCTCTGCTCCGTCTAGCGGCACCCAGCTGATTAAACGACTGTTCACATTTCGCTCGAAAGCAGCCCAGCCACCGTCGGAATTTTGCATGGACAGGAGCCATTGCAGACCGTGTTCACGAGCTTGCCGGTAAGGTGCGGAATGTGCGAGTCCTTCAATTGCGCGCAAAGCTGCAGTGGTGTCATCGAGATCCGGATTCATCGTATTCGATTCGGAGAAGCCCCAGCCTCCGGGCAGCGGATGTTCCACATTCAGCTTCCAGTCGCCAAGCTTGGTATGCTGATGCTTCAATAAATAATTCCCGGCGGATCCAATGCTCGTATGGTTCGTGTTAACGCCTGCATCTTGGAGTGTGTGGCTGATTAATGCAGTATCCCATACGGTTGAGGTCGTGTTCTGCGTCGTTAGAAGGTTAGTATCGTCGCGAATCAGCAGTGATTCGAGCCCTGAAACTGCATTCATAATGAGGGGATGTCGGATGTCGTATTCCAACGCACGCAGCGCATGAATCATAAGAATGGTCGCGCTGGCGTAGCAGTACAACGTGCCGTCCGGCTCAATGCGATTCTGCATATATTGCAGCGCACGAGCCGTGCCTTGCTTGTTAAGGGCTGTAAGCGGCGACAGTCCTGTGATGGAGGGGATTCGCATATTGATATGCTGCTGCCAACTGTTCTGCTGCGCGAGCAGCTGTTGAAGCGACAGATCTCCATGATGGGAGCGAAGAGGTTCGATGTGTGGCAAGGTGAATGCAGGCTTGGCAGAACCGAGCAGCAGCATGGGGGCCATGTGAACACGGGCATAACCGGAGAATTGATAGAAGTGCAGCGGTGCGCTCGGGGGCAGCAGCAGAAGGGAAAGCGGAACCGGGAACCAGCGCGGCCATTCGTATTGACCGACAATCGCGAGCAGGAACTTGGTCAGTAGGCTGTCAATGCGGGAGAGCCCTCCGAGCTCGGAGATCCGATCGCGAGCCTGCTTCATAGGAGAATGGGAAGGTGATAGACCGGCGAATTGTAAGGCAAAATAACACTCTGCCGTCGCGGCGAGATTGCCGCCTTCTTCGTCTGGATATACACGCCAAGCGCCGTCTGCACTTTGCTTGGCTAATATTCGCTCACATAAGGAAGCGACCAAGGCCGGCTTATGAATACCTGCACTAGTAAGAAGCATGACCGCAGCAGCGTCAGTGGTTGTTCCACTATCAATAAAACCAAGACGCCAACTGCCATCTTGGCTTTGTTTGCGGAGCAACAGGCGAACCAGTCGATCAATCCCGCGATTAATACGCTGATCCATGAGAGTCACCTCCATCTGAAACTCGTTCAAAGAATGCGAGCATTTTCGCGTAAATCTTGCACGTTCTTAGGAAACAATCGTCAAATAAATGGACAAGAGGCGCTGAACTCTTTATTATGGAAATGAAAATAATTCTCAATGATCGCAATTCGGTTCGTTCGTCATTCGTGTAAAGGTGGTTTATTTGAAGTGGACGTTCATTCTTCCTCACAGTCACAGCAACCGGTCATTCATTCCCGGCCACTCGCTGCCTTGTTTATTCTGATTTTCGGAACTCTTGCACTTGTATTGACTGCGGCCATCTCGATTTGTGTCGGCGCTGCAGACACATCGTTATCGACCGTATGGGATGCGCTCTTTCACTTCAATACGGATTTGACACAACACCAAATCATCAGAGAGCTTCGGATTCCACGCGTGCTCGCAGCTGCGCTGACAGGAGCGGCCTTTGCCGCAGCCGGTGCGATTATGCAGGGAATGACGCGCAACCCGCTGGCAGATTCAGGCTTGCTAGGCATTAATGCAGGCGCAGGGGTTATGCTTGCTGTCTGCTTTGCGTTCTTTCCGGGCATGTCATTCGTGAATCTTATGTTCTTTTCTTTCCTCGGCGCTGCCGCGGCTGCAGGACTTGTGTTTGGGACAGGAGCGTTTGTCAAAGGCGGTCTTACGCCGGTGCGGTTAGTTCTTGCAGGTGCTGCCGTAACGGCATTGCTGCTCGCCATAAGCGACGCTATCGCCATTCATTATCAAGTAGGTCGGGAGCTGGCCTTCTGGCTCGCAGGCGGAATGGCAGGTGTGGAATGGGCGCAAATTCGGATTATTTGGCCTTGGGTGCTCGGCAGCATAATCGTTGCGGTCATGATTTCGCGTTCGATTACACTGTTAAGTCTCGGTGAAGATATTGCAATTGGACTCGGACAACGCACAGGGCTGATTAAGCTAATCGGTACGATTCTGGTGCTAATCCTGGCGGGAGCTTCAGTCAGCGTCGTAGGGGCTGTCGGATTCGTTGGACTCATTATTCCGCATATTGCACGATATTTGGTTGGCGTTGATTACCGCTGGATCATTCCATGCTCTTCCGTTCTGGGGGCGCTGCTGCTCATCGTTGCCGACATCGGTGCCCGGATGTTCAATCCGTATTCCGAAACGCCTCTAGGCGCGCTAATTGCCGTTATTGGAGTTCCGTTCTTCCTCTACTTAGCCATTAATGAAAGGAGGGAGCTGTAATGGATGCCTATACAGTCACTCCTGCAGAGAAGGCGCGGAAGAAGCGGGCTTACACAGTTATGGGATGGATAGGCGGTCTCATTCTCATTATATTCCTTATTAGCATGAGTACGGGCACACTGAGGCTCTCGCCGAGTGAGATGATCCATACTCTATTCGGATCCGGAACGGCTAAACAGGAGCTGATCCTGTATCAGTTCCGTCTGCCTCGGATCGTCATGTCACTGCTGATCGGCGCCGGTTTCGCGGTGTCCGGCTGTATTTTGCAAGGAGTTACGCGAAATGCGCTGGCCGATCCCGGCATCCTCGGCATAAACGCCGGAGCGGGACTGATCGTCATTCTGTATATATCCGTAACACCGATAAACCATGCCATATTTCTGCTGCCTCTTCTTGCTATGATTGGAGCAGGAGCGACAGCAACGCTCATCTATAGTCTCTCTTATCGACGTCATCACGGCATTTCGACCATTCGACTGCTGCTCGTCGGAATCGCGGTAGCTGCCGGAATTTCAGCATTCATGCTCGTACTGACGCTGAAGCTCAATCCCGATCAATTCAAGTTCGTGCAGGTATGGCTGGCAGGCAGCATGCTGGGGATGGATTGGCGTTTCGTCCTGGCGTTATTGCCTTGGATCGTCGTGCTGCTGCCTTTCGTCCATTGCAAGGCGCGTGTGCTGGACGTGCTGAATCTAGGGGATCAAACTGCTTCCGGACTGGGTACTGCACTTAACCGCGAACGGTTGTATCTGTACGGGGCAGCCGTCGCACTGGCCGCTTCCTGCGTAGCGGTTGGCGGTGGAATCGCCTTCGTTGGGTTAATCGGACCTCATCTGGCTCGCAGACTTGTCGGGCCGCAGCATGCCTATTTATTGCCGGCTTCGGCGATTACCGGAGCGTTGCTGCTCATCATTTCAGATACGCTCGCTCGTATGTACGATGTGCCAACCGGAATCGTGGTTGCTATTATCGGGGCGCCGTATTTTCTCTATTTGCTAACAAGGTCAAGATAATGTTATTTCTACCAAGAAGAACAGAGAAGGGGGAGTCAGTTCATTATGCTTAAACGATTTATGTCCTACTATCAGCCTTATAAGAGGCTGTTCTATCTTGATTTCTTCTGCGCCATTTTCGCTGGGTTTCTGGAGCTTGGATTCCCCGTTGCAGTCAATCAATTCGTGGATAAGCTGCTTCCGGGCAAGGATTGGGGGCTTATCACATGGGCATGCATCGCATTGCTCGCGATTTATGCTTTGAATGCACTGCTCAATTACGTCGTTACTTACTGGGGACATATGCTTGGAATAAATATTGAAACGGATATGCGTCGCAAGCTGTTCGATCATATTCAGAAGCTCTCATTTCGATTCTTCGATAACAATAAGACAGGTCACTTAATGTCTCGCCTCACCAATGACTTGATGGAAATCGGCGAGATGGCGCATCACGGGCCGGAAGATTTGTTTATAGCTGTAATGACGCTGGTTGGCGCATTCACGCTTATGATGTTCATCAACTGGAAGCTGGCACTGCTGACGTTTGTCCTTGTGCCGCTTATGATTTGGCTCGCGATCTTCTTCAGCAAGAAGATGACCAAAGCGTTCCATCAGCTCTTCAGCGACATCGCGGACTTTAATGCACGTGTCGAAGATAATGTCGGCGGCATGCGTGTCGTTCAATCCTTCGCGAACGAAGAGTTCGAGAAAGAGCAATTCCAAGTGAACAATCTTCGCTTCCGTCTCACCAAGCTGCTGAGTTATAAGATTATGGCAGCTAACATCTCGATTAGTTATGTGCTGAAGCGTTTCGTTACGCTGTTTGTTATGATTTGCGGGACTTGGTTCGTCATTCAGCAAGAGTTGACGATCGGTGAGTTTGTCGGGTTCTTATTGCTGGCAAACGTGTTTATTGGACCGATTGAGAAAATCAATCAAGTCATCGAGAGTTATCCGAAAGGCTTCGCTGGTTTCAGAAGGTACGTCGAGCTGCTTGAGACCGATCCAGAGGTCGCGGATCGACCTAACGCTATCGTTGTAGAGAACCTGCGCGGCAACATTGCGTTCAAAGATGTCAGCTTCGGCTACGAAAATGAATCTAAAGTGCTCGAGCATATTAACTTAACGATCCAAGAAGGGGAGACGGTAGCGTTCGTCGGACCTTCCGGAGCCGGCAAGACAACGTTATGCAGCTTGCTGCCGCGGTTCTATGATGTTGATGCAGGAGGCATAACGATCGACGGACGCGATATCCGCGATATGAAGCTGAATTCGCTGCGCAAAGGAATCGGTATTGTCCAGCAGGATGTATTCCTGTTCTCGGGTACGATTCGCGATAACATCAAATACGGCAAGATGGACGGGACTGACGCCGAGTTAATGCAAGCTGCGAAGCGAGCACAGCTTGAAGCGTTCATTCTGTCCTTACCGGATGGATTGGACACCATTGTCGGCGAGCGAGGCGTGAAGCTGTCCGGCGGCCAGAAGCAGCGTGTGGCAATTGCGCGGATGTTCCTCAAGAATCCGCCTATTCTTATTCTCGATGAAGCGACCTCAGCGCTGGATACGGAGACGGAGTCCGCGATTCAGCAGTCTCTTGCAGAGCTGTCGCAAGGACGTACGACGCTGGTCATTGCGCATCGTTTGGCTACGATCAAGAATGCTCACCGTATCGTCGTTGTCACGGAGGATGGCGTATCGGAACAGGGCAAGCACGAAGAGCTTCTTGAAGCCGGCGGCCATTACAGCAGACTTCACTATGCACAATTTCAAACGACATAAATGAGCGATGACACTTGAACGGCTGCCCGTAGTTGGAGGCTGTTCAGGTGTTTTTTTGCATCTGCTAATCAGGCACTGTTATAATTGGTATCGGTATTAGGGGAGAGGAATTGCCGAATTACCGATACATAAAGGAGTCGATAACATGAAATCATTCCAACATCGTCTGGAGCAATACGCGGCACTAGCCGTAGAGGTCGGCGTTAACGTTCAGCCCGGTCAGAAGCTCTGTATTATTTCGCAAATCGCAGCAGCTGAGTTCGTCAGAGAAGTGGCGAAACGTGCCTATGAAATAGGAGCAAGCTATGTACATGTCGATTGGAGCGACGAGTTAATTACACGTACGCGCCTGGAGAAATCGCCGGAAGAGGGACTTTCCTATTATCCGGAATGGCATGCGAAGGGACGAGTGGCATTGGCGGAAGAAGGAGCGGCTTTTCTCTGGGTCGTTGCCGAGAACCCGGATCTGCTAAACGGAGTCGATGCTTCACGGATTGGTCTTGCAACCAAATCGCAGCAAGCTGCGCTGCAGCCATTCCGTAAGTTTACGCTTAGCAATGAAGTCTCATGGTCGATCGTCGCTGTACCTACGCTGGAATGGGCGGAGAAGGTATTCCCGGCACTTCCTGCCACGGAGCGCGTCGATGCCCTGTGGGAAGCGATCTTCGCAGCAACGCGGGTGGATGCGGCAGATCCGGTTCAATCTTGGCGCGAGCATGCTGACAATCTGCGCTCCAAGGCAGGCCGGCTGAACGAGCGCAGATACCAAGAACTGCGTTATCGCGGTTCGGCGGGAACCGATGTGACGATCGGACTTCCCGAAGGTCATATTTGGGTTAGCGCAGGGACACGCAACGGACAGGGGACAACCTTTATTCCGAACATGCCAACGGAGGAAGTATTCACTTCGCCGCTGCGAACAAGCGTGAACGGAACGGTAGTCAGCAGCAAGCCGCTTAGCTATAATGGCAATCTGATTGACAACTTCTCGATTACCTTCACGGAAGGACGAATCACGGCCTATCAAGCTGAGGTTGGTTACGAGGCACTCAAAGGGCTGGTTGAAACGGATGAAGGCTCACACTATCTGGGAGAGATTGCGTTGGTACCTTACCGTTCGCCGATTTCGGATACGAACCTGACGTTCTACAACACCTTGTTTGATGAGAATGCAGCCTGTCACTTGGCGATCGGCTTCGCGTTCCCGTTCTGCGTGGAAGGCGGCTTGTCGATGAGCAAGGAGGAGCTTGCCGAGCGCGGCTTGAATCACAGCTTAACGCATGTTGATTTCATGATCGGTACTGAGGATCTGGATATCGACGGCGTTCTACAGGACGGTACTTCGGAACCGCTGTTCCGCAGCGGCAACTGGGCATTCTAGAAGCCCGGATTGCGGATCAAATGATTCGAGTGATACTATTCCAGTCAAACTCTTCAGCTTCTCCCGGCCCCCGCGGCGCTAACGAACCACAGCGGTCTTATTTTGAAGAAATGGACACTTTCAAAATTCTAACGAACCACAGGGGTCTTATTTCGTGAAATTGTGCGGAATGCACGGGTTATGGAGCAAATAAGGCCTGTAGGGTTCGTTAGAATTCCAGAGCGGGGTTTTTGGAACAAATAAGGCCTCTGCGGTTCGTTAGAAGTCTAGGGATCAAAAATGCACAGCTGTTGCTCGATTTTCTCACGGTGAAAGTCGCTCCCCGGTCCTAAGCAGGCTCGCGACCAGTAACTTTGCAGCACCTCTAATCATGCTACTCCAATCAACTTCTCCCAGCCTCACTGTTGAAAATATTGCCAGTTATGCAACATTTCAGTGGTTAAAGAGGGCTCGCAAAGTAAATGATGCGCTATTTGCAACATTTTAGCCGCAACAAACTGTTTAGCTGCGATACCCCTGAGAAATGTTGCAGTTTGGTCAACATAAAGCTGTTTTTGCCCTTAAGGAGGGGTAAAATGATGCCTCGTCTGCAACATTTAGCCGACTCAAGCAGATCCACTCTGACAATAACAAAAAGCTGCCTCAAAGTCGCTTAGACTTGAGACAGCTTCGATAAAACTAGCTATAAAACTTCTCGTACAAGCAGAACCCGCTGGGCGAGGTTCCTTTGTACGCGTAGCCGAGACCGCTGTAGAAGGCGTTCAGCTTCTCGTTGTTTGCGATGCAGTCGAGACGGATGCGATCCTTCCCTGGGAACGATACGCCTTCCTCGGCCCAGCGAACGATATCAGCTCCGAGGCCTTGTCCGGCATATTCGCGGTTGATCGCCAAGCGGTGCAGGTAAACGATCGATTCGTGACCTTCCTTGCCCCATAAGCCAAGATCCCAGTCGCCGGGAACTTGCATAAGCAGGACGATGCCGGCCAGAACCTCGCCATCCTTGAAGAGGAACAGTTCCCCTTTGTCGATATGACCGGTTACGTTATGGTGATCGTCGCCGTTCAACAAGGCGCTCCACTGCTTAGAGCCTGTGCTCTTCAGCCAAGTCGCTGTGCCGACGAGCAGCTCCATAACGGCAGGGGCATCGGCTGCGACAGCTTGGGATACTTGAATACGTGCGTTGACTTGATTATTTTTCATGAGGTGTGAGGGCATAGGTCATTCTCCGTTTTATGTTTTTGAACATTATAGCATCCTATGCCTTAAGCGATCAAACGGGAGGGCGTCTGGCGTAGAAATACATACTGAGCGGCCACCAGATGACAGCGAATATGGGATAGATTGCCCAAATATCCTCCGGTGACGTAACGGCATTCAGGATAACGAATAAAGCGCTGGTAAGGAGCGAGGCGCATAAGGCAAACTCAAACCACTTGCGATCGCGGCTGAAGTAAATGGACATCGGCCACCAAATCGCAGCGTAAGCAGGGAAGATGATCCATGGAAACTGAGGCGACAGCAGCAAATTCAGCGCGCCGTACGATATGATGATGCAGAAGCTGCCGATAAGTGCCATCTGAAGTGTAGCCGCGAAGCGGCCGGCATACATGATGATCGGCCACCAAATAATGGCGAAGGCCGGATACAAGAACCACGGATGACCAGGACTTTGTGCAATATTCTCCACGATGAGGTACAAGATAATCAATAAGCTGGTTACGGCCGAGTAGGCTTTGATCCTGCCGGAAGCGGCGAAATACATGGCAATCGGCCATTGAATAATGGCGAAAGCGGGGTGAATAACCCACAGATAGCCGGGGGAAGTCAGATGGTTGACGAGAATAAGAAATGCAATGCTCATCAGACTGCCCATCACGGCAAAAGCGACGCGGGGACTTGTCATCTCACGACCTCCTTATTTCCAGCCGAGCCACTTGTAGAACATGACAAGCGGCCACCAAGCTACACCGAATGTAGGATATACAAACCAAATCGTGCCAGGTGTGTAATACATGTTGATGAACACCATGAGGGCGACGATCAGGCCGCTTCCCCAGAGCGAGAAACCCAAATGCAGTCCATATTGCTTTCGTGCTGAAACGGGGTCTTGGCTGCTCGCGCCGAATTCCAATTTGATATCAGAGATATCGCCGAACTCCACGATGGCTTTATTGATCGCATCTTCCTCGGATTTGCCGCGGCGCATCAAATCGTATACTTTTTCCTCTAAATTTTGCGTGATTTCCTCTTGCATCGATTGCTTCTGTTCGCTGTCCGGAATATCAAAAAACCATTCCTCTACATGTGCGCTAATCTTCTTCATCCTACAATCCCTCCATGAAAATATTGACGATCTCTTTGATTTCAATCCATTCCTCAACCGTTTCCTTCAAATAAGCTTTGCCGAGCTTCGTAATCTTGTAATAACGCCGCTTGCTGCCGTGCGATATGTCGCCAACGTACGATTCAATCAGCTCTTTGCGCTCAAGCCTTTGGAATACCGCATACAGTGTGGCTTCCTTGATTTGAAATCGATCCCCGGTCCGCAAACTGATTTCTTTGGAAATCTCGTAGCCATAGCGGTCTTCTTCATAAATCAGCCGCAAAATGATCGCATCGAGATGTCCGCGAATGATATCACTTCGAATCATGTGTGGTCCTCCTGTACAAAATAAATAGATCTGTCATTTACTCTGCCACATAGTGCTCTATCTGACATAGTTCTATCTGATGGAGTAAATTTATCACAGATTACTCTATGTGTCAAAGTAATAATTATTTGACCTCCATAGCACAGAAAAAAGCGTCCTCTCGGACGCTCTTACATCACTTAGAAATTTAAATAAAGCATACCGAATTATGTGATTAAAGTTACGGTTTAATGAAATAAAAAAATGGTACGATCGGTCTTGCTTTTCTCATTTTGTTGCATGTATGTATCTCAAAATCATGAAGGATAGAAGAAGGTGAAGTTATGGTCGATTTTGAATGGTACAGAAGTTTTATCGCCATTTTTAAACACAATTCGGTTACCGAGGCCGCGAAGACCCGGATTATGACACAGCCGGCGTTGAGCCAGCACCTTGCTTCTCTGGAAGCTGAAGTTGGTGAACCATTGTTCACTCGAACCGCAAGAAAGATCGCTCCTACTGAACGTGGCAAGCAGTTATACTCTCATCTTGTCCCCCTAATCGAAGCTTTAGAGGAGAAGACAATGGGATTGAAATTGAATCTGTCAGCAACTATGGAGGTTATTAGGATCGGTTCAACGCATGAGTTGTTCACTGAGAAAATTATATCCCGGTTATCGTTGCCGAAATTAAGCACGATTACGTACTTTGGCGAAGCCGACCATTTATTGAAGCTTCTCAAAGAAGATCTTGTAGATATTATATTAACCACTAAAAAAAATTTGACACCGGGTATTGAGTATGTACGACTTATGGAGGAAAGCTTTGTCATTGTAGCTCCATTCGAAACAATTGTTCCTGAATTCAAATTCTTGAAGGATATGGAATTATGGCTTTCGGAACAACAATGGATAAGCTATGGACTCGAGCTTCCGATTATTAGCAGGTACTGGAGAGACTTTTTTAAGTCGAGGCCAAGGATTGAACCCGTCCATGTTATCCCGAGTCTACATTTAATCTTAAGAGCTATTGAGGGAGGAGCTGGATTTAGTTTACTCCCGACCTATATGCTCAACCATCACAAATTAGCAGAACCCCGATGGCGAATGCTGTTCGAGCATATGAATGTACGCAACGAATTGTTTATCGGATTCAAATCCAAGCATAAACACGTACTTGTTATTAATGATTTCATCGAGAGAATTAGCGAGGCAACCAATGAGAAAATTTTATGACCACAAATTGTAGAAATTAAATACTTCCTTGTAATTTAGGGATAAAACATACCTAATTCGTAAATGACTATTGCAAATCATACTAATTGAATATTTTTCTTTTGAGAAACACCAACTTATAAAGTAACTAATGTCACGGAATATCTACTTTCCATTATGTTATCATTGCTCGAGTATTAATGAAGGAGCTGAGATAGATTGATTCAGTCTGGGTGTTTGTCGCAAATCCTATCCGCATTCCCAAGCATGGCAGACATAACGGAAGAGGATTGGAATCAGGATGGTATTAGTGTCATTCAAATGGAACCGAATGCCATTATAGAAGAGGGGCAATTATTGGATTATATCTATCTGGTATTAGAGGGCACTGTAAGAATGTTTAAAATAAGTTCCAGTGGTCGAGAAATCACATTGTATAGAATTCATGATGGTGAATGTTGTCCTTTGATGATTTCATGTATTTTAGGCGGCACTAAGTTTGAGGCTTCAGCATGCGTAGAGATTCCTGTGGTTTCTCTAAAGATACAAGCGAATATTTTTCGCGAGTGGATGGAGCGTTATTCGATTTTAAGACAGTTTATTTTTCAATTATTAGCCAAACGTATTGTGCTTTTTGGAAGCCTGCTAGACAGCGCGTACTTCAAGTCCGTTCGAGGAAGAGTTGCGGATTTCCTAATCGAGTTGTCTGAGCAAAAAGGTAAAGCTGACAGTTTACAAATTACACATGACTGCTTATCAATAGAATTAGGCACAGTACGTGAGGTAATTAGCCGAACCTTGAAGTCTCTTGAGAGGGAGGATATTATCAAACTATCTCGAGGAAGAATAACGATTTTAAATAGAATGGCGCTCGAAAGTGAATTATAGATCCCTTAAAGGATTGAATGCCGAAAAGTAGTTTGATCCATGGAGATTGCATAGCGTGACCAAATAAAGGAGTAGAGATAAGGGCATGAGCTTGGTATTTTACCGGGTTCAGCTTTTTTTTTGGACAATTTCGGGCTGGTTACAGAAGTGTGAATCCTCAAGTCACTATAAGCATAAACTCAATAAAGTCGCTTACGAGAGGATGTTTATCGTGATGCCATATTCTTCGTGGAATAATCAAATTCCAAATCCGTATCCATTCCTACCACAAGGGCATTATTACAACCCTTATTTTGGAGCTGGACATTTATGGTGGGGTTATCCGCAAGATGGAAGAGGAAACTATCTGATACCTGCACGTCAGCAGCTTACTTTTGTACTGGTGCATGGTTCCTGGGCTGACGCGCATTTCTGGGATGGCGTAGCCGCCGTACTGCGAAGTCAAGGACACATTGTTTATACGCCTGAATACGCAGGACATGGAATCAATAGCAATAAAAATGTTACGCATGCGATGATAACAAAATCAGTTGTTGATTATATAAAACAGATGCAATTACAAGATTTTATCCTCGTTGGGCACAGCTTTGGCGGGTCCGTTATCCAAAAAGTCGCCGAACAGGTGCCCGAACGGATCAAGCGGTTAGTATTCTGGGATGCTTTCGTATTAAAGGACGGAGAATCTGTGATTGATGAAATTCCACCCGAAACAGTGCAGGGTTTTGAACAACTCAGAGCGATGTCAGCTGACGATACGATTATGCTTCCATTCGATATATTTCGGTCATTGTTTGTAAATACGGCAACAACGGAGGACGCTAAACTCTTTTATACAAGTGTCCTACCGGAGCCCGCTAAACCACTTTTTGAGAAACTGGATCTAAAAACGTTCTATACGCTGCAAATCCCCAAAAGCTATGTATATTTCTACCAGGATAACGTATTGCCGCAAGGGGAAGGTTACGGATGGAATCCCCACATGTCAACACGACTCGGTTTGTTCCGCCTTATCGTTGGTGATGGGGACCACTTTACATATACACGTACAAGACCAGCCTATTTAGCACAAAAAATATACGAAGCAAGCAGGGATTAATTTCAACGCTCCAGAAACCAGCCGTTTTGAAAAAACGTAGGTTTCTCTACAGTCTGAAACTCTTGTCCAATTGGACAAGAGTTGGTTTATTATGTTTTGTTTTGTTTCAAGCGATTGTATTAGTCATTTTTTAATAGGTAATTCGGACGAACATACATGCGTTTGAAGCCTGCACGAAGATAATTGCAATAAGATTTGAAATTGTTTTCTTCCCCCTCTGCCGGCTGAACGGTCTCAACGGTGAACCCCGTAACGCCAGCCAAGATTGCATCGGTCAATCTTCTATGGATTAGAGCATACTGTGCGCCTCTTCCGCGATGGTCGGATAGCGTTGCATCACAACCCAACCAAGCCCAGCCGTCCTTAATGAACATGGCTCCGCTTGCAACCGGAGTATCTCCGTCGTATGCAGCGTATGCCTTCCAATTAGGCCGTCCTGCCAAAGCGGACATGAAAGGAGCAATCGTTTCCGGTGCGCAGAAACCCATTTGTACTGTCTTACCAAAGTCTTCCGCATTCTCGGCTCCGACGAGCCGGACCTCAAGCGATGTTGGAAGCGGATGTAGTTCTGCAGGCGATCCGTCACGGTAAAACTTTGCCCAGCCATGACCGCTCTTGACAAGTCCTTTGCTCTCCAGCAGATCTTGGAAAGAATCCGGAGAGGCAGTAGGAGCTACTTGAAGCGAGAAACTCGCGATTGCATGCTCCTGCATCCAAGCAATAGCTTCTTCGAGAATCGTCTCCGTAATCGGTTCTTCAATGCCCAAACCAATAACGCGATTAAATTCGGTGATGGGAATCGTTTTATCTGCGATCCCAAGGCTTGTTCCAAAATGACTATACGACAGGTTCGAGCTAGCGGCATAATCTTCAGGAGCGGCAAGGAACATATCGTTCCATGCATCGCGGTCTACGGTTTCGATACATGTGCGAATGGTTTTCTCAGAAGTTATTTTCATTTCAATTCAATCTCCTCTTCGTTGTTTGGAATCCGGAATCTGCATATTGGCGGACGCAATTCGGACCATACAGGATATTGTAGAACCTATCCTTGCATTAAACAAATTACAAATATAAGAGTTTTTGATAAAAATTTTTATCTGTTTTTCCAAGTACCGACATTCGCAAAATGAAACAAGCACTCGTTCAATTTTTTGGACGAGTGCTTGTCATTTGATAAGCTAATAGTTAATTATCTATGAAATATCTTCCGATTTTCTCGAATAGAATGGTGAAGAGACTCATCGGATTAAACGTGGACGTTTTGTTTAAGAACACGAATGCATACATCAGCACAACAATGATCATTAACGTAATATAGATGCTCCCAACTCTCGTTTCTCGGTTGCGAACGAGTTTGCGGACTTGATAGTACGTCACGATAGCCACGATTGCTAAGAATAACAACACATTTACTATCTGCATTAGTCTACGTCACCTGTTTTCTCATCTCGGTACAACGGCAATTTGTCATAGCCTGTTCCAATAACAGATATTTTAGAGTTAATGATTACGTTTACTGTGGGATATAAGGTTGTCCATGAAGGTGAAAGTCGTTTCCATTTCGAAGGATTGTTGACATGGATGTTACGACCGAATCCGAAGATATCAGCCTTGTATTGCTGCTGGCTCTTCTTCACGGATTTTTCAATGGATGTGGTGAGTTGAGAAGACAGAAGTTTATTCAAGAGCTCAATATTATGCGGCTCACTAAAGTCAAGCTTGCTCCCGTTCTCGATAAGCTCGCAGTTACTTTGAATAGACACGTGCATATTTATCGTATTTTCTTTAAGTTCCGGTTTGAGACTGTGTTTGGAAGACAGGATTTGTACGCTAACATTGCCATCTCCTTGTGGAACGTACACGGTAAGAAACGAATTCGACATGTTTTTTGTGACCCAGTTCAAAGCACGAGTTTCTTCATCGTTAAAAAAGCCGATTAACTTCAAATTCTTAAATATGCCTACACCAAATAACTTAATGTGCGGTTCCTTCGAAGATGAGGGAGAAGCCCCCTTTGACCCTTGTGTATGAATAACCTGGAATGCCCCCATAACAGGTTCGATTCCCTCAGTGGAAGCAATTGCATTAAAGTTCAAGATTGTCGTTGCCCTGCCTGATGGTTGCTTGTGCAGATTTTGAAATTGATCCGCAGGGATAGATTCAAGCGCTACCGGATAATTAAGAAGTTCCATGGCCTTTACTCCTTTGGCCACGAACACCATGTTTCTCGTCCTCATGTCCACTTCGCGTACATAGCTATCAAAAACTTTTTCCAAACCGTGCCTTGCCATTTCTTCGCCAATGATAATGACTCTCCGATGCGAATAGTAGAGCTTTAAATGGACTTTTTCCTGCAATTTTTGGCGCGCATCGGCAAGGGTTTTTCCTTCTGCAGCGATGACGAAAAAAGACTTTGGATCACCGCTGCTTCCGCTCGATTGCAAAGGCGTCGGAATCGCGATTTGAATGCTTTGCGTCAACGTTCCGTCCTTATTGAAATCCAGTCCGCTTGCAGTAACGATCGCCAAACCTTTCACTTCTCTTCGATCCCAGCATCCGGTAATCACCACCAAACTCGCGATAATCGAAGCGACGATGGCGTTTCTAAGTCTCATGGAGAACCCTCCGACTTGACAGGATCGAATCGATGCATAATAGAACGGTTGGAATCAGGTTTGCGGCAATGAAACTTGCTATAGGGAAGGAATAAAAGTAGAACTGCAAGATCACATCCATCCCAGGTGCTTTTTCCATGATCCATATTGTGCCGATAAAAACAAGCAGAAGCACAGGCAGTGTAATGGCCCGCTGATTCTTAACTTTGCTTATCCGACTAACACAGAGACAAGTAACAAAGAGAAATATGGCTAACTTAAGAAAACCAAAGGAGACCCATATTGGAAAAAAAACAGGGTCGAGCCTTTCTAACACGTCCCCTAAACTGATGTAGCGGATCAGTGCTCCATAAGGAAAAGTAAATTTGGATACGAGCGGGCCTTCAATAAGCGTGCAAATCAGTACGGTCTTGAGCATGAGGATTGTGATGATCATGGTTGAATAAAGGGATGCTTTGCGAGCATGTCGGGGTTGATTCATAAAAGGGATTAAGAATGCAATAAGAATGATCTCTCCTTGCCAACCACTGGGTACAGAAGCCCCTTTTATAATCGGAAGTAGTCCATTTTCTGCGACAGGCAGAAGATTCATACGATCCCAGTCACGAATCGAAATGAAAAAAATGATGAAAGCAATCAAGATCACGATCGGAAAAATAATCTCGCCGCATCGGCCGATGACTCCAATTCCGCACCAAGCAGCAATACCACAAACGATGAAAAGCATAAGTAAAGGTACGACATGTGGAGTTAGTTGGTGGGAAATCACGGCGATGAGATCGGTAATCACTTTTGAAATGGCAGATGTATATACAAAGAGAAAGCAGAAGTAATAGGCTCCAACGAATGCACTGAACCACTTTCCCAAAATGCTTCTGCTGTACTCAATAATCGTCATGTTGGGGTACCTTGCAGCTAGCGTAGTCGAAACGAATACGCACCAAATGCTTGTAATTGGGGCAATCAAAACGGACAACCATGCATCTTGCTTTGCATAATGCGCAGGGAAGGCTGCAATGTTGAATACCTCTGTCCCCAGAACCGCAACGCTAATAATAATGACAAATTGCCACTGTGTGAGCTTCTCTGCTTTAATCATCCGTACCTCCGCGTTCAATTAGTCGTTCTGATTGCTCGAATCGGGCTGTTTTCTCGGTGGAATCCTTAATCGGTTCTGCCCAGCAGCAGTTTCGGGACGCAAGTTCATCTTGAACCATGGTTTCCGGACGAATACATCCTTTAATCCGTCCAGGGATAGCGGTGCGACTGGATAGAGGTACGGTACGCCAAAGGAACGCAGCGCAGCCAAGTGGATCATGATCGCGATAATGCCGATCATTAATCCGTAGAAACCCATGAAACCTGCCAGCAATAGCAGAGGGAATCGGAGCAGTCGGAAGGCAAGTCCAAAATTATAACGGGGAATAATGTACGATGCAATTCCTGTCGTAGCCACTACGATAACCACTGGAGCTGATATAAAACCGGCCTGAACAGCAGCTTGTCCGATGACGATACCGCCGACGATGGTGACTGCAGAACCAACACCTTTGGGAAGCCGTAACCCGGCTTCGCGTAAAGCTTCAAATGTTATTTCCATCAGAAGCGTTTCAATAATGGCAGGGAATGGAGACATCTTTTGCGAAGAAGCAATGCTTAACAGCAGGCTTGTTGGCAGTATGGGATGATCATAACTGACTAACGAAACATATAGGGAAGGTAGAAATAAGGAAACAGCCGTAAATAGGATGCGAAGCCAGCGAAGAGGCGTCGCAGCGATCGATCGTTCATAATAATCTTCGCTTGCTTGCAAGCCAGTCCAGAAGGTCATCGGAACCACCAGAGCGATAGGCGTACCGTCGGTCAAAATGGCTACTTTGCCTTCAAGAAGGCTACCGATTACCACATCGGGTCTCTCGGTGTTCTGAACTTGCGGAAAAGGAGAGTAGGGGGTATCTGTAATAAACTCTTCGATATATCCGGATTCCAACACACCATCGATTTCGATTTGACCAAGACGGTTACGAACATCTTGGAGTAAATCCTCTTTCGCGATATCTTTTAAGTAAGCGATTACGACATCAGTCTGCGAGAGAGTGCCGATCGATAGGGTTTCCATTTTTAAACTGGAGGTCCGAAGTCTAACTCGCAATAATCCTGTGTTGGTTTGCAGACACTCCACGAATCCCTCGCGTGGTCCGCGTATAACCGGCTCAGATTGGGGGTCTTCAATTCCTCTTCTTTCCGACCCTTTCACGGCTACTGCAATACCATAATCCACTTCGTCAAAAAGAAAAACGATGTCGCCTTTCAAGACGCTGTCTTCGATCTCGCATAGGAGTGTTACCTTCTTGGTTTTGCTAACGGGGAGAAAGCTTGCTTGTATGACTTGTTCGATGCCATTCGACTTTACAAGTTCCGGAGAGAGGCTCATGAACTCCTTGAGGATCACATCCTCTAGATGGCTCGTATCGGATAGACCGGAAATGTATAACGCGAGCATTTCGATCTGCATTGGCATTGAAGAGGAATGGAACACGACATCGGAACAATCCTTGAAGATGGCTTTTAGCAATTGCTCATTAATAGAGATGCTAGGTTCTAACGGAATTTTCATTGTATGGTGCTCCTTTTAGCCTCATGATAAAAAAAGAATGTAGAAATGTAATTTGAATAATTTATCCTGAATTATCCTTTTTATGCATATTCAGCATGTTGACAAAAAAACAAAAGCGTCCCAATGGACGCTCTACATCGCTGTTATTTCACTTGTTTACTTAGCCAAACGCTGCTCAGACCGCTTGTCGTCCCATTGTCCGGCCGCGGCCCTTTCTGAATGTTTTTGCTGCGATTCACCGCGTTCTGGCCGCCTTGGTTGGCGTTAAACCCTACGTCTTTGTTGATTTGCCCGCCGCTCTGGGCCTTCTGGATCCAGGTAAAACGGCGACGATCGTTGTGAATCGAGATGTTGTAGTTGTAGGTGATGTTTATAATTGTCGTACCTTTGCGCAATCTAACCATCATTCATCCTCCCATCCTATTAGTACACTATATGAATCTATGGGGGAGGGGATTATGTTAGTGTCAGGTAGACGGATGCATCAATTTTAGGACAGAAAAAAAGGGACAGCCGTCAAAGGCTTGTCCCGTTTCTTTATCGAAGTTATAGTCCTTGGTTGAACTGCCATGTGATGCCGAATTTATCCGTTGTGACGCCATACAGCTTCGTCCAGAACGTTTCTTGAAGCGGCATGCTGTTTGATCCGCCTTCGCTTAGTTTCCCATAAATACGTCTGAGTTCGTCAGCGTCATCTGAAACGATTGCAAGACTAATGTTGTTCCCCATCGTAAAAGGCATACCCGGGAACGTATCCGAGAACATGAGGTTGCTTCCAAGTACAGTCATGCGGGCATGCATGATGCCATTCTCCATGCCGGGAGGCAGTGGATATTCCGGATTCGGCGGGATTTCACCAAATGTCGTCAAATTCGTAATTTCAGTATTGAAGACTTCCGCGTAAAATTCAATGACTTCACGGGTATTTCCTTGAAAATTCAGGTAAGCATCAACTGACATTCCATTCACTCCTTCAGTGGTTTGGATGAAGAAATTTGGTCTTCATTGCCATATTGTATCATTTACCGTTGGATTAGAAAACATGAGTATAGCCGATCATTTATTGACCTTGGATGATGCGGTTTGGCGAGGAACTGTGCAGAATAGGTGAATCGTGATAGAATTACGTGAAAATCGCTAATGACTTAGGAGAAAATATGAAAAAGCCTATTTTCTTTACCTTATTCGTGGGCATCTGCCTGGTTGCGTTGACAATTACTTTATATTTGATGTTATATCGTAACGACGATCTCGGGATGTCGGGCAATATGGAGAGTGCGGGCAACCAGACTTCCCCGCATATTGTCATCATTTCACAGGAGCAGGGCAGCTACGTGATGAACGAAATTCAGAAAGGCGCCCGTTCAGCAGCGGCAGGTCACGGCATGCTGATTGACTTCTGGGGGGTATACCGCTCGAACGTCGAGGAGCTCATTAAGCAGGTTGATATTGCAATCGCTTCCAAAGTAGATGGCATTATCATTGAAGGTGTGGATCGACCCGATTTCGTGCAGATCGTCAATAAGGCGACGTTTCGCGGCATTCCTGTTGTCATGATTAATTCCGATGCGCCGGGTAGTCTGAGGAAAACCTACGTCGGTTCGGATCATTACCAGGAAGGCATCGTGATGGGCAAACATATCGCGGAAGCATTGAACGGGCAAGGGACTGTCGGTGTCATTACGAACATGGAGAGCTCGGACACGGACAAGCTGCGGCAGAAGGGTTTGCGTGAGGTGTTGGCTCAATACAATGGAATTCAGCTCGTGTATGCATCAAAGGATAACGAGCATGTGCAGGCTAATGCACAAACCAATGATATTCTGAATCATTATCCGAAGGTGAATGCTTTCATCGGACTGCCGACCGACTCGGGGAAAAGCATCGTGCAGGCCGGCGAATCTCGCTCACGTATGCATGAATATGAAGTATTCATGTTCGACAATTCACCGCAAACGGTCAAATTGATCCAAGAAGGACTGATTGAATCCGGTCTGTCCCAGCATTATGAGGAAATGGGGCAGATGAGCGTCGATTTGATGAAACGCTGGCTGGACAGCGAGCAGCTTCCGCTGAACAAGCGCTATTTTACGCCGATTAGTGTTGTAGCCTCTTCCGGGGAAGGAGGCGGTGCGAAGTGAATACGATTCGCAACAAAATGCTGCTGCTGTCTATTCTCATTTGGATCATCATGGCTGTCATCTGGTTGTCTATGAGTTTGTTTAATCAGCGGACGGTAGAGAAATATAACGAGATTTTGCAGCGCTATCTGTTGATGAACCAAGCCTCGGAGCAAAGCCAGCAGGCACTTACTTCTCTCAACAACTACAGGATATCGCTCTCCCAAGAGAGTCTGGAGCAGTATTTCGACGATAATAATGAGCTGCAGCACACCAAATCGGAGCTCAATTGGCTGCGCAACGCGAACAATGCGATGCTGCTCGATAACTTTCAGCATATGCTGGAGAGCCAGTCCGAGGCGATGGGGCTGGTCGTCCGGTTTCAGAAAGACAACAACGAGGATGAGGTAGCGAAGAAGTTCGATGAGGCATCGAGCATTTCCAAATATATCTCGGAAGCGACCCTGACGCTGATCAGCGGGGAACAGAAGACCTATGATGCCTTTTATCGCAAAATTATTAAGCGCAGTGATGATTTGCTCAAGATGGGCTTCTGGACGCTCGCGCTTGTATCGCTCATGCTGCTCATCTTCTCCTTCCGGTTCGTGAACAGCGTGACGCAGCCGATTCTGAAACTAACGCAGTCAGCGAGGGAGCTTTCGCGGGGCAATTTCCACAAGCCCATTGAAATCAATAACAATGATGACATGTCGTTCCTAGCCAAAACGTTAGACACGATGCGTCTGAATATCGGCAATCTGTTCGATGAAATTCAAAGTAAGGCGCAGCTGGAATATGATCTTCACAAGCATAAGCTGATGCTGAAGGAGAGTGAGCTGAAGAGCCTGCAGAGCCAGATCAATCCTCATTTTCTATTCAATACGCTTAATATGCTCTCGAAGGAGGCTTATCTCGCCGGCGCAGACAAAACAAGCGAGTTAATCAGCTCGGTTGCCGGGATGCTTCGCTACAATTTACGCCGGATGGACAGCAGAGTGACGCTTGGAGACGAGGTCGAGGTGCTGGAAGAATATTTGGCGATTCAGAAAGCAAGATTCGGTGATCGGCTGAAGGTTGTCCGGGAGATTGAAGAAGCGGGGCTCGATATCGATGTGCCGATTCTCATTCTACAGCCGCTTGCGGAGAATGTATTTATCTATGCGATTGAACCGTCTGAAGACGGCGGCACGTTAACGCTTCGCGTGAAGAGTCATGAGGAGCATGTCACGGTCGAGGTGTCCGATACAGGTCAAGGCATGGACGCTGAGCAGATTGAACGGCTTCTGGCGGATACGGATAATTCCATTTATAAGGGTCATTCCACCGGAATTGGAATTCGGAATGTGCTGCATAGGCTGCAGCTGTTCTATGGAGTTGAAGAGATTATACACATTGACTCGAAGATCGGAGAAGGAACATGCATTACGTTAACGCTTCCGAGGAAGCCCAAGCTATGATACGGATATTGATTGTTGATGATGAGCCGATCGAGCGTATGGCTCTCCAGCGGATCATCGAAACAAGCTTCACAGAGGTCGAAATTGTCGGACAGGCTTCCAATGGACGCGAAGCGATCGAATCGGCGGAGCTGCTTAAGCCGGATCTGATTACGATGGATATCAAGATGCCCGGCATTAACGGGCTTCAAGCGATTGAACGCATTAAGACGTTTAACGATACGGTGAAGTTCATTGTCGTTACGGCATTCGACACGTTCGAGTTCGCCAGATCGGCGCTGCAAATGGGGGTAAGCGATTATTTGCTTAAACCCAGTAAGACGACGGTTATTCAAGAAACGATCGGGAAAGTCGTTCATGACATCTTGAGCAACCGGATGGAATCCGAGCATCGGCGTATGGATTCGGAGCGTCTGCGCAGAATGCTTCCTATCGTGGAGGCGGATATTGTTTCACAGCTGCTGTTTGACGATGCTCCGTCTGTGCATCTGAGTGAGATGATTCATTTATTGGGTCTGCCCGCGACGAAAGGCGGCTTCGTCATTAATTTGCTGCTCTCGGAGTCGACACATGAAGGCCGCCCTGAGCACGGCCGACATGAAGAGCTGGAAGGACTGCACGCCGTCATCGTGAAGCAATTAGCCGATTGGAACGTTCATTGCTGGATCGGCAAAATTACCGGTAATCAAATTCCAATCATTCTATTCATGGAAGGCGAGCAGTCCTACCGCAGCTACGCTGTTGTCATGGGCCGGAAACTCGTGCAGGCAGCCTTGCGTCATAGCGGGTATGAGCCTTTTGCCGGAATCGGCGGATTGTACAGAGAATTGAAGGAATTGCGCAAATCGTATCATGAGTCGATGCTGGCATCCGTTGATCTATCGTTGCCTGCGCGGTTCTGCTTATTTGAGGATCTTCCTCGTCATGACAGCAAGTCGATCAGCCGATTGACGATGGATTTGGAGAAAAATGTGCTGGAAGACGTTCGCCGAGGTCATTTTGAGGCTGCGGCCGATCTGGTCAGGCAGATGATTGATGTGTACGAAGGAGCGGGAGAGCGTGTCGCCATCGCGCAGCAGCGTGTGTTTGAAGTCTTGGTCATCGTCAGTCGGATGCTGCAGGAAATGGGTGTTGCTATTCAAAAGCTATATTACCAAGGTCAAACGACGAATTATGTGCAGCTTCGCGCAGAGACGCGAGTGCTCATTACGAGCATTGCGGAAGCGGCGGCACGGAACAACGGTGATTTGGAGACGGGCCTTCTTCTCAAGCTGAAGCATTACATTAAGGAACACGCCCATGAAGACTTGTCACTGGAACGGTTGGCAGCTGTCGTGGACAGGAACCCTTTCTATGTGAGCAAGCTGTTCAAGGAACAGTTTGGCATGAATTATATTGACTATTTGACCGAGTGCCGCATGGAGGCCGCCAAGCAATTGATGCTGGAGTCGGAGATGAGCCTGAAGGAAATTACGTTCGAAATCGGATACAATGATCCCAATTATTTCAGCCGCGTCTTCAAGAAGATCGTGGGACATTCACCGACAGATTATCGCAAACAACTGCTGCGTCCGGTAGACAAGAAGCAGCTGTAGGAGAGCGTGGAAAGGGAGGTTAACCGTGAGGCATCGCCATCGAATTCCAAATTGTAATCGAATGCAAGTGAAGCTGCTGCTGAGCTTAATGGGAGTTATTGTACTGCTGTCTGCCTGCTCACTTGGCGGAACCGGTGCAGGTGTACGAGCGGGGACCGAGGAAACTCCGACCAAACAAGTCAGTGATGCGCAGGTGGTCATTGGCTTGTCCCTCGATACGTTAGAGGAAGAACGTTGGAAGAAGGATCGGGATTTGTTCAAAGCTGCTGTTGAAGGTCTCGGTGCAGAGGTGGATGTCCAAGCGGCCAATGGCGACGACGCCAAACAAATTGCCCAAGCGGAGAATATGATCTCGCGCGGCGTGGATGTTCTCGTTGTCGTACCTCATAATGCGGAAGCCGGAGCAGCCATTGTCGCAAAAGCCCATCAAGCGGGCATACAAGTGATCTCTTATGATCGGTTGATCTTAAATGCCAATGTCGATCTCTATATTTCCTTTGATAACGAGAAGGCCGGCGAGCTTCAGGCGAGAGCCATTGTGTCTAAGGTACCCAAAGGGAACTACGTGCTGATTGAAGGGGCAGATACGGATAACAATGCTCATATGTTCAAGAAAGGCCAGATGAAAGTGCTTAAGCCTTTCGTGGATCGAGGAGACATACGTATTGTCTATGATCAATTCACGAAGGAATGGATCCCTGCCAATGCCAGAGCGAATATGGAAGAGGCGCTGAAAGCCAATCATAATGACATCGATGCCGTTATTGCAGCTAACGACGGTACGGCAGGCGGAGTCATAGCAGCACTTGCCGCTCAGCAAATGGCTAGCAGAATCCCTGTTTCCGGGATGGATGCCGAGCTCGCGGCCGCGCAGCGAATCGTGGAAGGTACGCAAACGATGACGGTCTATAAGCCGATTCCGAAGCTTGCGGAAGCTGCAGCAGACTTAGCTGTACGGATGGCGAAGGGCGAGAAGGTGAGCACGGACAAGACCGTTTTCAACAAGAAAATCGATGTGCCGGCCATCTTGCTTGAACCGATCGCAGTCGATCGAATGAACATGGATGCAACGATTATTGCCGATGGCTTCCACCAGCGGGCAGATATTTATCGGACAGAGTAAGCAGTAGAAGCGGAAGATCAGCGATTGAGCTGATCTTCCGCTTTTTTGTTTGCCCGATAAGCAGTGAAAATCAAAATAGTGCAGATGGTATGAAAAAAGTGCTATAAGTTAGCGCTTTCAAGGTGAATATCCGATGCTATAGTTGGTTTTGTAAACGCTTTAGTATATCGAGAGGGGAAAACAATCATGAAAAAAGGCTTCAAATCAATCGCGTTAGTAATGGTCATTATGTTGCTTGCAACAATCGTCGCTGCTTGCGGCGACAGCAAAAAGGTAAGTGTAGGTATCGTATTGCCGACTAAGGATGAGCCGCGTTGGGTGCAGGATGAAACGCGCTTTAAAGCAGCACTGGACGGCACGGATTATTCAACGGAAATTTTGTTCAGCCAAGGCTCTTCAGCCAAAGAGAAAGAGAACGTAGAGACGCTGATCAATAAAGGCATCCAAGTCCTTATTATCTGTCCGCAAGACGGCGATGCTGCAGCATCTGCAGTTGAAGCTGCTAAAGAAGCCGGCGTTAAAGTGATCTCCTATGATCGCCTCATTACTAAAACAGATGCAGTTGACTACTACGTAACATTCGATAGCGTAGCGGTTGGTAAAGCACAAGCGCAATACCTGGTCGACCATGCCAAAGGAAACGGCGAGCCGCTTTACTTGTACGCTGGCGCTGCTTCCGACAACAACGCATTCTTGTTCTTCCAAGGTGCTTGGGAAGTGCTGCAGCCTAAGATCGCTGACGGTACATTCAAAGTAGCAAACTCGAGTGAAGCTGAAGGCTTGAAGGATACAGCTGAACTATCCCGTGATCAACTGAGCAAAATCATTGGTCAAGTAACAACGAACTGGGATGCAAACGAAGCGAAGAACAAAGCCCAAACCCATTTGACTGCAGCAGCAGCTGACATGAAAGGCGACGTGGCGATCTTGGCACCAAATGATGGTACGGCTCGTTCGATCGCTGACGTATTCGGTTCTGATAAAGCGGTTACAAGCTTCGTGGTTACAGGTCAAGATGCGGAGCAAGCTTCTGTTCAATACGTGATTGACGGCAAACAATCGATGACCGTATTCAAAGATGTTCGTAACTTGGTTAAAGACGCAATGGGTATGGCGGTATCCATCTTGGATGGCAATACTCCTGATACAACAGGTTCGTACAACAATGGCAAGATCGATGTACCGGCCAAACAAACGGACGTAATCGTAGTCGACAAAGCAAACGTGAAAGAAAAGCTAATCGATTCCGACTATTACAAAGCAGCAGATTTCCAAGGGCTGTAAGCACGGCAGATAACCAGCAGGTAATGCGGAATAGTGATAGCACCGTCTATCACTATTCCTTGCTTGTAAGCCTTGTTTGGGTAAGGAGCGACTGACATGAGTGAATTCATATTAGAGATGAACGGGATTTCCAAGGAGTTTACAGGCGTTAAGGCACTTTCGAATGTAAGCTTTAAAGTTAAAAAGGGCGAGATCCATTGCTTGATCGGAGAGAACGGTGCAGGCAAGTCGACGCTGATGAAAGTGTTAAGCGGAGTTTACCCATATGGCACTTATCAAGGCGATATCGTCTATAACGGCGGCGTCCAAAGCTTCTCGAAAATCAGTGACAGCGTAAAAGCGGGTATTGCCATCATCTATCAGGAGCTGGCTCTATTCCCGGATTTGACGGTGTACGAGAATATTTTTGCAGGCAATGAAGTGAAGAATGGCGCGTTCGTAGATTGGAATCAAACGATTGTCAAAGCCAAAGAAATGCTGCAGAAGGTGAAGCTGAACGTAAACCCTGAGGTCTTGATTAAAGACTTGGGCGTCGGGAAGCAGCAGCTGGTCGAGATTGCCAAAGCATTAAGCAAAGAAGTGAAGCTGCTTATTCTGGATGAGCCTACGGCTGCACTGAATGAGGACGACAGTGAGAATCTGCTGCAATTGTTGCGTGAACTGAAGAACCAAGGGATTACATGCATTATGATTTCACACAAGCTCAAAGAAGTCATTGCAATCGCTGACAAGGCAACTGTACTGCGCGATGGGAAAACGATTTGTACGCTCGATGCATCCAAAGGCGAAATTACCGAAAGCATCATTATTAAGAACATGGTTGGTCGTGAGATCGACGATATTTATCCGAAGCGGGCTGACAAGACATTCGGAGAATCGATATTGGAGCTCCGAGATTGGTCTGCCTATGATCCGAAGCTGGGTCGAAGCGTTGTGAAGAACGTTCATTTGCACGTTAAAAAAGGAGAAATCGTCGGCATTGCCGGCTTGATGGGCTCCGGACGAACGGAATTGGCACAAAGCATTTTCGGTAACCCGAAGTCGTATAAATTGCAGGGCGAGATGGTTCTGGATGGCAAATCATGCGTATTCAAGCATCCGCAGGATGCCATTACCGCAGGTATCGCTTATGTGACGGAAGACCGCAAGGGTGATGGTCTCTTCCTGATTCAAGATATTAAGAGCAACCTAACAGCTGCGAATCTTCATGAGATATCATCACGCGGATTTATAAACAGCAATGAAGAAGTGAATATCTCGAATAGCTACAAGCAGTCGTTAAATATTAAAGCCCCTTCCATTGAGCAAATCGTCGGCAACTTAAGCGGCGGCAATCAACAGAAGGTATCACTGGGCAAATGGCTGTTTGTCGGTCCGAAATTGCTCATTCTGGATGAACCGACTCGAGGAATCGATGTCGGCGCCAAATTTGAAATTTATACCATCATGAACAAGCTGATCAGTGAGGGAATGAGCATTATTATGATTTCATCCGAGCTCGGTGAGATATTGGGAATGAGTGACCGCATCTACATCATGGCAGAAGGCCGCATGAAGGGCGAGCTGTCCATAGAAGAAGCCGATCAGGAAAAAATCATGCATTTTGCAACGCAATAGGGGGAAGACTTGTGAATTTCTATAACGAAGCAAAGTCGTTAATTAAAGTAAATATTCGTGAATATGGCATGTATATCGCCTTGTTCGTCATCATGCTCACATTCTCTATCATGACAGACGGTTTATTCATGTCATCACGGAATATCAGCAATTTGCTTGATGCAACGGGCTATATCGCAGTTCTTGCTGTAGGGATGACACTTGTTATCGTCATTCGGCACATTGATCTGTCTGTTGGATTTGCAGCAGGATTTCTCGGCGCAATCGCAGCGATTTTCTTAACGCAGCTTGGGGTACCCTTCTATCTGACCATTCCGATCATCCTCGTACTCGGAATTGTAGTCGGACTGTTTAACGGATTCCTGGTTGCACAAATCGGCATTCCTTCCTTCGTTGCTTCCTTGGCGGGCATGTTGATTTTCAGAGGCGCACTGCTTAACGTAACCGAGAAAACAGGGACCATTATAATCAAAGATGAGCATTTTAACGCAATCGGGAACGGATTTATCCCTTCCATTGTGAAGATTAACGGACTAAACCTGCTTTCCTTAATCTTCGGCCTATGTATTATCCTGCTTTACATTGTGATGGAAGTGTCGAAGCGCAGAAACAAACTGAAGTACAATTTTGAAGTCACCTCCAAGAACATCTTCATGGTGAAGCTGGTATTCGTATCTGCCATTATTGCTTATATCACATGGATCATCGCAGGCTATAACGGCTTCTCCTGGACGGTCATCATTATGCTGCTCGTCGTTGTGATCTATCAAATTCTGACGTCCAAAACCGTGCTCGGCCGTCACATCTATGCAGTCGGCAGCAACCCGGAGGCCGCGCATTTGAGCGGGATCAGCGTGAAGAAGATTACGTATATCGTATTCGGCTCGATGGGGATGCTCTCGGCGCTCTCCGGTATCTTGTTCACAGCACGCTTGCAATCCGCTACGACAACAGCAGGTACACTGTTCGAGCTTGACGCGATTGCTGCTGCTTATGTCGGCGGCGTATCCGCAGCAGGCGGGGTCGGTAAAGTGACGGGCTCCATCATTGGAGCGATTGTTATGGCTTCCCTATCAAGCGGTATGAATTTGCTTGGCGTCGGTATTTCGTATCAATATATGATTCGCGGAGCCGTATTGGCAGCTGCCGTTATATTCGATGTGATGACGCGTAAGAAGAGATCCTAGTCAGAAGAGCCGCCTGATCCGCGAATAGCGTGGATCAGGCGGTTTTTTGCTGTTGCCTGAGGCAACGCATTATCTGCTCTTGATCAGCAGTGAAATGGCTTCTTCCACAAGCTTGCTTGTATCGCCGCCGCTTTCATTTTCTTCCCTGATGCACTGCTCCAGGTTCTTGGCCACAACATAAGCGATTGCTTTATCGGCAGCACTCCGGACAGCCGAGATTTGGGCGACTACGTCCTTACAATGCTGGCCTTCTTCCATCATATTTAAGACGCCGCGAATTTGGCCTTCCATTCGCCGCAGTCGTTTCTTCAAATCGTCGTCATAAGTAGTCATGTTCATTCAGCTCCCATTGCCGCCTAGAGCGGATATAGGATTGATTATGGCTGATTTCGTCTTATTTCTCAATATAGCGGACTGTGCTGTGGTAAAGTCTAGGAGATAGAATTTACCCGCGAGGTGATAATATGACAATCTCTGCAGTTTATCAGCAAACCAAATATACAGTTCGTTTCGAATGGGGATATGAAGGTGTTCGTGCACTAGCTCCTGTCTCGGACCTTGTTGTCATCATAGACGTTCTTTCTTTTACGACTTGTGTAGATATCGTTCTCAGCCGCGAAGGTGTTGTCTTCCCCTATCGATTCAAGGATGCCTCAGCAGCAGATTATGCTCGTGATAAGCAAGCTTTACTTGCGGGCAAACGCGGCGAACCGATATCGTTATCACCGGCTAGATTAGCGCTTCTTGAAGCAAACAGCCGAATTGTGCTGCCTTCGCCTAATGGCGCGACATGCTCGTTTATCGCTAAAGACAGCCAGTGTGAAGTCATTGCCGCTTGTCTGCGAAATGCGAGTGCAGTTGCGCAGTATATACGTGAGCGAGGCGGTATTGTAACGGTTATCGCCGCCGGAGAGCGTTGGAGTGACGGGAGTCTGCGGCCTAGTTTCGAAGACATGCTGGCAGCCGGCGCGATTCTGAGTCGACTCGGTGCATTCGAATTATCACCTGAAGCGAAGAGCGCGGCAGCTGTATTCGAAGCATGCAAAGGTGAGCTAACGCAGATGGTTGCGTCCTGCAGCTCAGGTCAAGAATTGATTGCAATCGGATATGAGGATGATATTCAGCTGGCTACCGAGTTTGATTCAAGCTTGATCATTCCTGTACTAGATAAACACGGCGCATTCGTTAATCGATCAACATTCATCCATACATAAATAGATGAAAGCATCCTGCATTATCGTGCACCAATAGTCGGATTACACTGCACACGTTCTGTTACTTTATAGAAGTAGGAGGGAGGAACCCATGAATTTGCTGGCAGACATGAATCGTGCCATCGCCTATATGGAGGACAATCTGGCGGAGGAGATTGACTTCAAAGAAGTCGCAAGGTTGGCGATGTGCTCTGAATTTCATTTTAAACGGATGTTTTCATTCCTTTCAGGCGTGTCGTTGTCGGAGTACATTCGTCGCAGGCGCCTTACTCTTGCAGCATTCGAGCTGCAAAGCAGCAGCAATGAAACGACGAAAATCATCGATATTGCCGTGAAATACGGGTACAACTCGCCGGATGCATTCACAAGAGCATTCCAAGGCTTGCATGGCCTAACGCCGACGGAAGCAAGAAGCAAAGGTCAAACGTTACAAGCTTTTCCGAGAATGACGTTTCAATTAACGATTAGAGGAGGAGATAAAATGATTTTCCGTATCGAAGAGAAAGAAGCTTTCCGAATAGTAGGGGTAATGAAACGGGTCCCGATCCTATTCAACGGTGTTAACCCGGAAATTGCAGCCATGGCGGGGAGCTTAACGGAGGAGAAAATCAAGAAGCTCAAGAGTCTGTCTAATATCTCGCCTAAGGGGATGCTTAGTGCTTCCACGAACTTCTCCGAAGGGCGTATGGAGGAGAAAGGGGAGCTTGATCACTATATCGGCGTTGCTACAACGCTCGAATGTCCGGAAGATATGGAGAAGCTGGAAGTGGCGCCAACTACATGGGCCGTATTCGAAGCAGTGGGACCGTTTCCGGAAACGCTGCAAAATGTATGGGGACGGATCTACTCCGAATGGTTTCCGTCATCCAGCTACGAGCAAGCACAAGGCCCTGAGCTGGTGTGGCACGAGAGTAAAGATATGACGTCGCCGACCTATAGAAGCGAAATATGGATTCCGGTGCAGAAGAGACAATAACTTGAAATGTCATGGCGGATAGCAAACAAGCTATTCGCCTTTCTTGTTTTGTTCAACCCATCAAACGGTGCAACTTTTGTCTGCGTGTTCACGTACTATGTGCATGTAAAAAAATAGGTATAAGGAGGTGGAGCAGTTGTATATTCCCAAACATTTTCAGGTGACGGACATTCCGGCGATGGTGTCGTTCATTAAAGCGCATAGCTTTGGCACATTATTCTCGCAGACGGATGGAGTACCCTACGCGACACATTTGCCTTTTCTAATCGAGCAAGATGACAGCGGTCAATATTATCTGCTTGGACATATGGCCAAGACCAATCCTCATTGGACTTACATAGATGGCCAAGTATTGGTTGTTTTTCAAGGCCCTCATACTTATATTTCTCCGACCTGGTATCAAGAAGGGAATACCGTTCCCACTTGGAATTATACAGCTGTTCATGCGTACGGCGAGTATATACCTGTAACTCTTCAAGATGAGCTTGCCGGAATTTTGAACCGAACAATCAGCACCTACGAAGCTTCTATGGAAACACCGTGGACAACAGATACTCGTTCCTCATTTAATGAGCAGCTCATGAACATGATCGTCGGATTCAAGCTAAGAATCACAAGCTTCGAAGGGAAATGGAAATTAAGTCAAAATCATTCCACGGAACGAAGGACGAAAGTGATCCAAGGATTGAGAAAATCATCGGATGTAAACGCGAATCAGATCGCGGACATGATGGAGCAAAGGTTGTAAGTACTTAGCCTCAACACTAGAAATGGAGCGTGGAGCTGTTGCAAAATCAATCGCGTACCTTTGAACCCTCGGAAATCGCATCATGGTTTGGGCCTTATAACGTACAAGTGCATGATAATCCTTATCCGTTCTATAGCTATTTGCTCGAGCAAGAACCGGTTCGATATCTGGAATGGCACAATATGTGGGTGGTTTCCCGCTACGAGGATGTCAACCGTGTTCTGAAAGATCCGCTGTTTGTCCGAGAGAACCGAAACGCGATGCCGCAGCACCAGCGAGAAGAACAGCCGCCGCAGTCGCAGAATACGCCATGGGAGCCGGTAAATAACCTCTTGGATAACTGGATGCTGCTTCGCGATGCACCGACACATACAAGATTGCGCGGGCTTGTCAGCCACTCCTTCACACCCCGATCGATGGAGAGGCTGAAGCAGAATATCCGCTCCATTGCGGAGCATCTTGCCGAGCAGATGGCAGAAGAGACTCAGCCTGATCTCATTCAATCCTTCGCATTTCCATTGCCGGTTATCGTCATTGCCGAGATGCTTGGCGTACCACCGGAAGACAGGGAGATGTTTAAGGAATGGTCGCATACCTTTGCCAGAATACTCGAAGGCGGCGGTGATCAAACGCCTGATTTCGCAGAACAAGCCGTGCGGGCTGCCGTCGAAATTACAGCGTATTTCCGCAGCTTAATTGCGGAACGTACGTTTTCCCCGCGTGAAGATATGATTAGCGATTTACTGGCCGCTAAAGAACAAGCAGATGCGCTAACCGAGCAGGAGCTTATCGCTACATGCGTGCTGCTGCTGGTAGCCGGTCATGAGACGACGGTGAATCTGATTGGAAATACAGTGCTTGCTTTGTTGAACCACCCTGAACAATATGCGCGTTTACTCGAAAATCCCGGTCTTATTCCTTCCGCGGTTGAGGAAGGATTGCGATATGAAAGTCCGGTGCAGATGACTTCACGCCTTGCATCTGTCGATTATGAGCTTGGAGGCCAGACGATTCGTCAAGGGCAGGTGGTACAAGTGATGCTTGGTGCGGCAAACCGCGATCCTGCCCAGTTTACGAATCCGAATCAATTCGATATCGGGCGTACGCCGAATCGACATTTGGCATTCGCTTCCGGCGCTCATTTCTGCTTAGGTGCACCGCTTGCTCGACTGGAAGGTGAAATCGCGCTAACTGCGCTGTTGAAACACTTTCCGCAAATGCGCTTCGCGGATGCCGCCCCAAATTGGCGTCATAATGTTCTGTTCCGCGGCATGGGGACCATGCATGTTCGCTGAGGTGTCAACAGGCTTAACCAAACAAGAGAAGAAAAATAATCCGATTCTGGGATAGAAGCTGCCCGGACTTCCCATTCTAAGTATACAGTCGTTTATTTCCGCGCCGGAGGCGTTACACTTAGGGGGAGCCCAATTGCCATTAACATCAGAGCAGCGCATTACGCTTCATGGCTTTAACAACTTAACCAAGTCGTTAAGCTTCAATATGTACGATATCTGTTTTACCAAAACGAAAGAAGAGCGCGAATCGTATATCGCTTACATAGACCAGCAATACAATGCGGATCGACTGACCTCGATATTGAAGACGGTAGCCGAAATTATAGGAGCACACGTGCTGAATGTAGCTAAGCAGGATTACGAGCCGCAAGGGGCAAGCGTGACGATGCTCGTTTCGGAAGGTCCGCTCGAGCAAGCGACTCACGAATCATTCGAGGAATCGCCCGGACCCGTTCCCAGTGGCGTTGCCATGCATCTGAATACGAGCCATATCACCGTGCATACGTATCCCGAATATCATCCGGATGAAGGAATCAGTACGTTCCGGGCCGATATAGACGTCTCTACCTGCGGTGAAATTTCACCTCTTAAAGCGCTGAACTATCTCATTCGCTCCTTTGATACCGACATTATGATTATCGATTACAGAGTGAGGGGATTTACGCGGGATATCAACGGGTACAAGCTGTTTATCGACCATGAAATCAGTTCGATTCAAAGCTATATTCCGGCTGAAATTCAAGATTTGTATCAGATGATTGATGTGAATGTGTATCAGGAAAATATCTTTCACACGAAATGCAAGCTGCGGGAGTTTGATTTGAACAATTATTTGTTCGGATACACGAAAGACACACTCAGCAAGGAAGAGCAGCTGGAAATTGAGAAGAGCGTAAAGTGGGAAATGGACGAAATTTTCTACGGGAAGAATATGGTGTTTGCATAAAGAGGTTCAAAGAGACTTGTCACAACAGTGGCAAGTTTCTTTGATTATTTGCATTTCAACCAAAAAATGTATAGGTCAGTAAGGGAACGGAAGTCGGTTAATAGATGAGGTCGAAGAACGGGGCTTGTCACTCATGTGACAGGCTTTTTTAGTACCTGTTAATCGCCAATTTTGGTGAAATGCGGGCTTGAGTACAAGCGATGAACGGAGATGACCATCTACTGGTACTAGTGCAGCTAAGAAATATAGAGATAGTAGACTTTGAGGGTCTATGGAACGGAGGGGCATAAGTCATGCCAAATGGTAATTCGAAATCAGGCGACGTTTTCATGGAAAGCTCGCTCCGCCGACATTGTTCTTGTTCAGGCTCATCTATGCTGAGCTGCGACGGTCTCTCGAAAGGAGGAGGCGGGCAATGCTGCCCAGTTTGTCCGCCCGGAGCTACGGGAGCAACGGGTGCAACGGGAGCGACGGGAGCAACGGGAGCGACGGGAGCTACGGGAGCAACGGGTGCAACGGGAGCGACGGGAGCGACGGGGGCTTCGGGAGCAACGGGAGCGACGGGAGCAACGGGGGCAACGGGGGCGACGGGAGCAACGGGAGTGACTGGAGCAACGGGAGCAACGGGGGCGACAGGAGCGACGGGAGCGACGGGAGCAACGGGAGCGACGGGGGCAACGGGAGCGACGGGAGCGACGGGGGCGACGGGAGCAACGGGTGCAACGGGAGCGACAGGAGTGACAGGAGCAACGGGTGCAACGGGAGCGACAGGAGTGACAGGAGCAACGGGAGCGACGGGGGCAACGGGAGCAACGGGTGCAACGGGAGCAACGGGTGCAACGGGGGCGACGGGTGCAACGGGAGCGACAGGAGTGACAGGAGCGACAGGGCCGAATTTTGCAGCGATTGGTTTTTCTGCGTTCTTAGCTACGCTTACTATTGCTGCAAGTACCCAGCTAACGAACTGGTCAGTCGCCAGTCCATATTACGGGAATGCGGCGTTTAATCCGGTAACAGGTAATTTTACGGTACCAGTAACAGGTAGATATGCGATCAAAGCGACCATCAACTATATAACAACTGCTGCAATTTCCGTTACACTTGGCGCCGGAATCAATCCTTTTTTTGCCGTGCAGCGTACCGCGCCAACGGCGACCAATTTAGTAAGTGGCCTACTACCCGTACTCAACGTGAATGTTGTGCTGCTGTTGACTTTAAGAGCTGTGCTCGGAAACGGGGAAATCACATTGGCCGGAGATGTTGCGCTGACAGCCGGAGATGTAGTGGGGTTATTTTACAATTCCGATGGTTTGACGATATCAATCAATATAGGAAGCGGGGCCACTCGAGGCGTTGTTTGGTCGATGTTTGAGCTGACCTAATCAAAGTGGAAATAAAATCCTATTAACAATGGCAATGCGTGATGAGCAGGCATTTAATAACAGAAAGCATCGTGATTATAGGTTTCTGAAAGAGGGGGAGGAAGCTGAAAAAGACATTATGTCGCAAGAAGCGACCCTCCTGCGTACCTAGAAAAAATAGCGCACCACATATGAAGTGTGGACACAAGCACAGACGAATCTGTCAATCTCATCCAACGCCGCTTTGTCCGCCAACAACAAACAATATCATCCTTCCGCAGCCGCCTTATATTCATCCGCCGGATCCGCCGAAGAAGCCCAAGACGTCTTATAGGTTTGATAAAGAATGCTGCGGCAATCTATTACTTCAAGGGGAACAGCCCGAGTTTCAACTGTGGGAGCTGAATGTGTCCTCCACGCAGACATTATCCCAAATCAGCATTTTCTCAAATGAAAAAAGTACGCAAGCTTTGGAGATCGACATTGTGGGGGGAGATACGAGGCATTTGATTGTGCCCCCGGGAAGCACGGTTAATTATATCGGGCAATCGGTCATTTCCGTTCGTGTCCCTTCACAAGGCAGCGATTCAACCTATATCGAGGGAAAATATGTAATCTCAACTACGCTAACCCTGCAAAGTTGACATCGGTACCATCCATAAAAAGAGGCGGCTTTCTACTCTGAGTAGAGAGCCGCCTTCACTTGGTTTAGAGGTTGTATCGAATGGTAATGCAAAATTCACCTTGCGCCGCCGCTGTTGCCGTTAAGTTGATCGTATCGAAGCGGCCGACTGTAAAGGACGTACTGCTGCCTGCAGGTATAATAATAGTTTGAATCGTAGCTGCATTTCGGATAAAGGTGACCGTGATCGTTCCCGTACTGGATTCGATTTTGACATATCCCGTGCCTGTAATGATTTGAGATAGATTATCCGCATATACGGTCTGTGTACCGGCAGCCGTAAACTGCCAATTCGTACACACTTTATCTTGCACCATGACTTTGTCTGAACAACAACTAAGTGCCGAATTACACATTATATGTCCCTCCTCTGGATGGATGGATTCTCTAAATGGCATAACGAGTGGTAATACAGAATTCGCCTTGGTAAGTACCAGCGGACGCGCCGGGTAATGTTAATCGGATTGAACTGAAGCGGCGGTAAGTAAAAGCTAAACTCATGCCGGGAGAAAGGGTGAGGGGAGTAACCATTGGAGCGCCTGCGCTGTTAAGTACATCCACAACGATGTCATCTGCGCCGACATCATATTGGATATAGCCCGTTCCCACTAAATTTTGATTGATATTGTTTACGTAGACGATAAGCAATACATCGGTTGCAACGACGGTACCGCTCCATGGAGTACATACTTTGTCTTGCACATATTCGTTATTCGTACAGCAGGTCAAAGCAGTAGCAGAGTTATCACATGCCATAGTTAGAACCCTCCGATCCATATTTCTAACTAGTTAATGCATGTTTACACCTGCTCGCTTGGACATTTGTCATAGCAACTTCTAATATATGGTTTTTAAAACTTTAATTAGAGCATAAAAAAAGACCCCTGATATCAAGCGTCTTCACGCTTCTATCAGGGGTCTTCGTCGATTAATTCATTACCGCAGACATATGAGCTTCCGTGATGGACCAATGCGAGGCAGTCCAATACTTCGCTTTATCCTTGATTAGAATCACTTGAGGGGATTCATGTTTAACTGAAGTATCTTCGGCAATTTGGTTCGACACCGGACGGGATTCAATGACTTTGACAAGAACAAAGTCCGTATCAGCCGAAGCCGCTTCGTTATTCTTCAAGTAATTCGAGAACTCCGTGTACGCATTCGCGCTAACCGGACATGTCGTACTGTGTTTGAATACGACCAAAGGACGAGAGCCGGATGCTTCAAATGCCGCATTCCATTCATCGAGGGATTGAATTTCTTTTAGATTAGACATACAGCAATCTCCTAACTGATTTGAAGTGATGTTACGAACGATAACTTCAATCTATAATACCATAACGAAATACCGAAATACTACTTGACCGATTGCCGTTACTTCATTTGGAGCAGCATCGTCCATAGATCTGCTTGCTCATAGCCGAGACGCCAAGCGGCAACGCCGGCTAAATCGTATTCCTTCGCAATGTTGACGCGTGCTTTCACGGTGTCGGCAGTTTCTGCCCAGAATACATGCGTGTACCCATCTTGTCCCGCATAAGTGTATTTCCATTGTCCGGCAGTGGCGTCAAACGTGCGAGTAGCGCCTTGTTCCGCAATGATGCGAGGCAGTTCGCTCATGAAGATGGCTTTGTTGTCCACCAGCTTGCCCGCAGCATCAACACGCCATTCTCGCACATAGAAGGGAATGCCAAGCATCAGCTTGCTGCGGGGGACACCGTAGGCTAGAAATTGCTTCACGCCTTGCTCCACCCAAGTCAGTTCAGCAACGGACCCGGCTTCGTCGCTTCCCTTCCAGTGCTGGTCATAGGCCATAATCATGATCATATCCACGATTTCGGCAAGTGCACGCTGATCGTAAGCGGTTTTGGCATCCCAGCTTACGTCACCTCTAGGGAGATCGATCGATACCGTTAATCCGGCTTTGTGCGCAGCGCTTGTAAACGTACGAACGAATTCGGTATATAAGTCACGATCTTTTCCGGCCATGCCTTCAAAATCGATATTCACACCATCGACATCAAGTGCCGTAAGCTTACTGACGAGGTTCGTGATGAACGTATTCTTCGCAGTCGCATTCCGTAGAAACGCGCTTGTCAGCACCGCATCGAACTGATTGCTTACGAGCGGAGTCAGTTTGATGCCGGAGGCCTTGATCGATTGCACGAGTGCCGGATCCGAAGTATCCGTGAAGGTTCCATCTGCACCCGAAAGCTCAAACCAAGATGGAGAATCGATATCAAGTCCTTGCGTTTTGCTGACTTGATCCATCACCGTCGATGTACGGGATGTACCGTTCCACCCCAGAAGCTGAAGCGACTTCTTATTGTTCCAGATCGCTCGGAGATCTGTTGTCATAACGGTGGACCCGGCGTACGTATTGGCAAAGTCCACTGCACCTTTACGAGTATGGAACGAGCGCAGCTTCTGGTCACCTTGATAAACAGTCAGATAAGGAACATTCGTCCACCAAGTAAGCCCGTTCTTCACGACATATGCTCCGGACAAGGATTTGGCATATTGAATCGCACTTTGAATGCTATAGTACGAGGCCACCACCGGGCCGGATTGGACGACCGTGAACGTTGGGATATTGGTATGTATAATTAGACCTGTTGCGCTATTTACGACACTGCTGCCAGGTACTTTGTATGAAGCACGGATCGCATCCAGCAAGAAGCTGTATGCGGGCGCGCCATCTTGAACGCTGTCCGTTACAATGCTGTATGTCAGCGGGGCTTTACGTTGAACGGCTTTCTGTGCATCAGTCAGGTTATCCCAAACCCACTGATTAGTTGCCAGCTCCATAATATGCATGTTGCCGTAAGCTTTAGCAGCTTTCTTCGCATCAGCAAGGGTCACGAACGACCAGTTCGCCAGCGTTTTATCACCTTGATACATTTGATAGTTAGGATAATTGCTTTGAATGAATCCAGGCTTCTCCAAGTCGCGGATTTGCGCGAAACGGACTTTACTTGCAAAAAGCTGGGCTTCAGCCAACGTACGGAATTCCCGGCCGTTCGAACTTACGCCGTTCTCATACACTTTATACTTCGGAAGGTTGTCCCAAACCCATTCGCGGTTCGCGATCTTTTCAACATGTGTGTACGTAAATTGCTTAGCGTAAGCAACTGCACTGCTCTCAGCTGCAAATTCCTTCATGGCAGCATCGTTGTGGTAGACACGATATTTAGTCGTATTGTCCGTGGTTGCAACAGCAGCATCGCTACTGGTCGTTGATATCGTCGACAAAATAGCTTGAACAACTAATACAGCCGCGATTATAAACGTCCATTTGTTACGAATAACCATCTCCTGATATAACACTCCTCTCTGAATCTACTCTATTAGACGTAGAATAGGGGAGGAGGTTGCGAAGAAAATGACATTTTCCGATATTTACAAGCAAAAAACGGGATCGGCGCATCCGCGCCAATCCCGCTTCGAGTTAGTCCTCAATATCTGCCCAAAACTCTTCATCCGCATCCAGTGTAATCTGGGAACGGAATTTCCGCAGCTGATATTGCTTTAACAAATATTGCTCAATGGCTTCCAGCAAATTCGCTTCCACCAAGTATTGACTGCGACCTTGAACCCAAACCTCCGCAGTGTATCCGTATTCCTCGTCCCATGACAGCTGTGCTTCAACATCCGTCGGAGAGACGCCTCTACGATCTGCCATGTGGAGGCAAATAGCGTTTATAATCTCATCCGTGTAAATTCTCATAACTTAGTAGGGTCTCCGCTGATCGGGATGCGAAGGTTTGCGGCGATTCTTGAAGTAATGGAATATACCCCGAATCGCGACAATGACAATATAGATTGCAATCACATTAATGATTAATCCGAACATGTCGCCGAGGAATCCGAGATTGCCGAACATGCCGCCGAACAATAGACCGGCAAGTCCACCGATCATAAGCCCTTTCATAAAGCTGCCGCCGCTGAAGAAACCGCGTTTGCCTGTTGTTGCTGCCCCTGCTTTTGTCGATCCGCTTGTCCCGCTAGTGCTTTTGTTTACATTGTCAGCAGGCTTGGATGGGGTTGACGTGTAGCTCTTCTTCGGTGAAGAAAATTTGCCTCTCGGCTTAGCATCAACCGCTCCAGCGCTGAACGCGAAAAAAAGCGCGAAAGCCATCAGCAATAATAAACCCTTTTTCATCTGTAAGTCTCCTCCTGATATGCTGCAAGAACAGCTGATATTGCCAATCAGTACAATTACGTCTAATATAATCAAAGGTTTCAGTTTTCATTCTCTTTTTGCGAATGATTTTACGGAAATGGGGGATATGGGTGCAATCGAAGCAATATCCGGCGGCATATGAGTCGTTTTTGGTCGAGTTTCATGCGACACGGGATTATTTTGAATGCCATGAATTGCTCGAGGAATATTGGAAGGCGCATGCAGGGGACCCGCTCGGTTCGATCTGGGTAGGGCTCATTCAGATTGCAGTCGGTTCCTATCATCATAGACGGCACAATACCCGAGGGGCGCTCAAGATCATGCGTCAAGCTGAGCTGCGGCTGGATGCGAAGCTGCTGAACGAAGTCGGGCTAGACGGCGAGCAACTGATTGCGATGATAGCGGAGAGAATCGAGGCTATCGAGGATTCTTTGCCATTTACAGATATGAATTTGCCGATTGTTGATCCGGAATTGCACGCTCGAAGCGTAGTGGCAGCGGAGCGGGAAGGGTATGTCTGGGGGGCGCCGAGCCGAATGGATGAAGCGCTCATTAATCGCCACACGCTTCGCGATCGAAGCGATGTCATTGCCGCACGCGCTACCGCAGCGAAGGAGAAGAAGCGGTAGGCAGCCTACAGAAAAAGCTTAGCGATCAAGTTCTGCACAGGATGCGGCAGGCTTGTCAGCTAAGCTTTTTTCGATTACTAATGATTTATTCGGCAGAAGTCTCATAACCGTTAACAACCAGATCCAGCTTGCCGGTCTCCGGATGAATAATCAAGCCATGCACCGGAGTTTGAGCCGGGAGTAGTGGATGATTCTTAATGATGCCAACACTGCGTTCCACGCTGTCTTGCACGTTGTCGAAGCCGGTCAGCCAGCGCTCCAGGTGCATGCCCGAGTTGCGAAGCGTACGGATGGTTTCTTCAGAAACACCGCCTTCGAGCATATGCGAAATGACCACTTCCGGATTGAGTCCTGTCATCCCGCATTCGTGATGTCCAATCACAACGACCTCATCAGCCCCAAGCTCATATACGGCAACGAGAATACTCCGCATAATGTTTCCGAATGGCTGCGTCACGATGGCGCCGGCGTTCTTAATAATCTTCGCGTCGCCGTTGCGTAGATTAAGCGCCTTCGGCAGCATCTCGGTAAGTCTAGTGTCCATACACGTTACGATGACCATCTTCTTCTGTGGGAATTTATCGGTCAAATATTTCTCATACTCACCGTTGGCAACAAATTGTTCATTAAAGGCTAGAATGTCATTGAGTCTATTCATTCGTTTCCCTCCATCCAATTATAAGAACAAGGCTTTCTCTATTTAGTAAATCGTCTTACACTTTCATGAACCGCAAGTTGGCGGTATAAATCTGGCTGTCGCTCTTCAAGCTGAACGAATGGCGCGCTTCATTATAGTCAATCTTAAGGTTTGGCTCGAAGAACACCTCGTAACGGGGTTCGTACCATACGGAATAGGGAGTTCCGCTGCCTAATCGATCGTCCGGGTGCGCATGCTCAAGAAGCTGCAAGGTCGGTACGCCGCTGACAACGCAGCCGCAGCCTTCCGTGTCGTAAAGCAATTTAAGATGTTTACTGCCGCCTTGCATATAAGGAGACAATTGCTCGATCGCAGATGAAGTAAATGAAAATTGCATGTCAAAACTCCTTCCATAGAGGTTGCGTGCAAAGCCAGGATTAGGTTGATTATACGGTTTGCAAAAAGTATGATCAAGTAGTAGCGGCTAAACGTTATGGAAAGGTGATGACAGTTTGATGACAAATAGCACGAAAGAATTGGAATTGTTTGTAGAACGGATTGGACTAATTAAAAGTTACGAGGAGTCAATTGCCCTGCTCTCTTGGGATTTACGTACCGGCGCGCCGCGTAAAGGAATGGATGTTCGTTCGCAATCGATCGGTAATTTGTCCGGTCAAATGTTCAAGCTTGCTACTGCTCCGGAGCTCGGTGAATGGCTGACAGCACTGGAAGAGCCGAGTACTTATGAAGGATTGAATGAGGTTCATAAGCGTCTGGTAACGGAAACCCGTAAGGATTATGATCGCAGCGTGAAGATTCCGCCTAAGATGTATCAAGATTATGTGGTGCTGACCTCGCAGGCGGAAACCTTCTGGGAAGAAGCCAAAGCGAACAACGACTACGCGTCGTTCGAGCCCTATCTGGATAAGATCATTACATACACGAATCAATTCATCGACCTTTGGGGCGTGAAAGGTACACGCTACGACACGCTTCTGGATATGTATGAGCCGGGAATGACCACGGAAGAACTGGACCATGTGTTCGGGGGTCTCCGCGAGAAGCTGGTACCGCTCGCTGCTGCCATCGCTGCATCGCCGCATCAACCGGAAACGGGTTTCTTGAAGCAGACGTACGCGAAGGATGCGCAGAAGAAATTCAGCACCTTTATTTTGAATCAAATGGGCTTTGACTTCAACGGCGGCAGACTTGACGAAAGCGCGCATCCATTCGCGACCGGGCTAAATCCCGGTGACGTTCGGATTACGACGCGTTATCTCAAAGATGATGTGACCAGCGCGTTGTTCGGCACGATCCATGAAGGCGGCCATGCCTTATATGAACAAAATATTCGTCAAGACCTGGTCGGTACGACACTGTGCACAGGCACGTCGATGGGCATCCACGAATCGCAATCCCGCTTCTGGGAAAATGTAATCGGCCGCAGCTTAAACTTCTGGAGCCGGTATTATGGAGACTTGCAGGAGCATTTCCCGAATCAGCTTGACGTGCCGATGGAAGATTTCTACCGCGCAACGAATGTCGTGCAGCCGTCTCTCATACGGATTGAAGCGGATGAACTGACCTACAACCTGCATATTATCATTCGTTATGAGATGGAGAAGCTGATCTTTAATGAAGGTGTGAAAGCATCCGAGCTTCCAAAGCTATGGAATGAGAAATATAAAGAATATCTGGGCATTGAACCGCCATCGGATGCAGAAGGAGTTCTTCAGGATGTGCACTGGTCCGGCGGAGCATTCGGTTATTTCCCATCCTATTCCCTTGGCAACATGTATGCTGCTCAAATGACGGAAACATTGGAGCGCGAAATGCCGGATTTCTGGGAAAATGTCGCGAAAGGCAATTTGCATCCGATAAAAGAGTGGCTCACCGATAAAGTGTATCAGTATGGCAAGCTGAGAACACCGTCCGAGCTGATCAACGACATAACAGGTAAGCCGCTTGATCCGGATTACTTGGTTCGTTATTTGGAGAAGAAATACACGGCTATCTATAAACTGTAGGATAGAGGCCGCTGCTTGCGAGTAATCGCAGGTTGGCGGTCTTTTGCATGTCAAGCGGCGCTACTCCGACTCAGCAGATTCTCTGGCCATGAGCTGCTCTAATTTCCTCTCGGTCATGGAGTCAGGCGCCGGGGTATAGATGCTGCATCGTAAATCGGTTTCACCGTGAACCTGTAGGGAAGTTAGTTGGAACAGCATCTTGCCTGCCTTAGCATGACGGAATTCGATCAGTACCTCCGGAGCGGCACTTACTTGGCTTTTCTCCCATAACGCGGCAAAGTCGGATTGTGTCTGCTTCATTCGGCTGAGGAAATGCTCGTACCATTCATCATCTACGTACTGTCCGTAATAAGCGCGAAAGATAGCCAGAAATCCGCTGACGAAATGCTCCCAATTACCTGCAAGCCGTCTAAATTCCTGGCGTTCAAACAAGAGAGCAATCATATTGCGCTCAGTGGGAGGAAGCTGTTCGAAGTTCATAAAGACATGGGAGGCTGCCTCGTTCCATCCGACGATCTGACAATGCCGATCCGAGATAATGGTTGGGCAGCTGCGAAGCTCCTGCAGGATGCGGCGCAGCGAGGGGCTGATTTGGACAGTTTCCTCCAGCACGCTGCTTAGCCCTGTCCCGCTTTCGAGAGCCAAGGCATATAAATATTTTCGTTCATCGGAAGTTAGACGCAGTGCTGTCGATATGGCGTCTAGTACAGACATGGACACTTTAATATCGCGACCTTGCTCAAGCCAGGTGTACCAGGTATGACTAACTCCCGCTAGCTGCGCGACTTCTTCTCTGCGAAGGCCCGGTGTCCTTCTGCGTCCGCCTGCGGGTAATCCGACCGCTTCGGGGGATAGTGATGTACGCTTCGATTTGAGGAATGTCGATAACGCTTGTAGTCTGGAACGATTGTTCAAAAACCGCACCTCCTTCTAAGACCTGATACTAATAGTATGGTGTTTATTATACTAGGATAAACGACAACTTGTAATAGGATAATGAATATGACACCATAGCATCACAAGAGAGAATTTGAAGGAGGTAGTTGTACGATGGAACGAGTAGTTGTAACCGGTATGGGGATTATTTCGCCGCTGGGTTCTGATATTGATACGTATTGGCAGGCATTGATTAAAGGGCGGTCGGGTATTAGGCCGATCGATCGATTTGACGTTACTCGCCATAAAGCGAAGATTGCCGGTACTGTGGTAGATTTTGATGCGGAGGAACGGTTCGGTCGCAAGGAAGCAAGGCGCATGGATCGATTCTGTCAGTTCGCTCTGGCAGCTGCAGATCAGGCGTGGGCGGATGCCGGACTGCAGAAGGATGAGGTTGATGCGGAACGCATTGGCGTCTACGTGGGCTCGGGAATTGGCGGGATCGAAACCCTGCTTCAGCAGGATGCCGTATTGCACGAACGCGGACCTGAACGCGTGAGCCCAACACTTGTGCCGATGATGATATCGAACATGGCAGCAGCCATGATCAGTATCCGTTATGGGACACATGGTCCGACGCTCTCACCGGTGACCGCCTGTTCCATTGGCAATACTGCCATCGGCGAAGCGTTTAGGCTGATCAGAAGTGGAGCTGCGGATATTGTAATTGCAGGCGGCGCAGAAGCGGCTATTACGGAAATTTCATTAGCCAGCTTCGGCAACGCGACATCGTTGTCTACGCGCAACGATGAGCCGGACAAAGCAAGCCGACCGTTCGATCAGGGACGTGACGGCTTCGTAATGGCAGAAGGCGCGGGGATCGTGATTTTGGAATCGGAATCCCATGCGAAGCGGCGGAATGCACGCATTCATGCCGAAATTATCGGGTATGGTGCAAGCTCAGACGCGTATCATATGGTAGCGACCCACCCGGAAGGGTATGGACCCTATCTGGCCATGAAGGCAGCGCTTCGGGAGGCTGCTGTTGATCCTGATCAAGTGGACGTCATTTTTGCGCATGCAACGAGCACATCTATCGGGGATTTATCCGAGACGATTGCAATTAAGCGGGTTTTTGGTGAGAAAGCCAGCCACATTCCGATAACAGCGATCAAATCGATGACAGGTCATATGCTTGGCGCTGCAGGCGGCGCTCAAGCGATTGCCTTAATGAAGAGTATTCAGGAAGGCATCATTCCGCCGACGATCAACCAAGAGAATTCAGATCCGGAATGCGATCTGGATTATGTACCGAATCATGCAAGGCAGGCTGAACTGCAAATTGGCGTGAGTAACTCGTTTGGTTTTGGCGGACATAATGCCGTTGTTGTATTCAAAGCGTATAGTTGACTCGCCTCTTACGAGAGGGGTACGATAGTGTCAAAATAAGTTAGCGGCTATCGGCTAAGGAGCAATTATGGGAATCCGCGTTATCAAAACAGCTATAGCGGCGCTTGCCGCACTGTATACGGCACATTATCTCGGTCTAGACCCGCCGCTGTCTGCGGGCTTACTCGCCATTCTCGGCGTAGAAGTCACCAGGATGAAAGGGTTACGAAGCGCTTTTGACCGATTCATGGCATCCGTGCTCGGATTGTTCTTTGCTTCATTATTATTTATGCTGCTCGGGTTCCACCTCTGGACGATTTCGATCTTCGTGCTGTTTGCTTTTCCTATCTTGTCTCGGTTTCACCTCAAGGACGGTATCGTAACGAGTGCGGTTATTGTCTTCCACGTCTATGCCAAGGAAGAAGTTACGACTGCATTGATCGGCAACGAAATCATGCTGCTTTTAACGGGCCTGGGCTGGGCAACCGTCATTAATTTTCTCTATATGCCCAAAGAGGAGCATAAACTGGTTGAACTCCGGCATGTGACGGAGGAGAAGTTCGGCCGAATCTTTCAAACGATGGCTGCGACGCTTCGTTCGCCGTCCCTTGTGTGGAACGGAGAAGAGCTGCTTGATGCGGGGCGGGCGATTGAGGAAGGCATCCGGCGTTCGGAGATCGCCCGCGAGAATCGGGTATGGGGGCAAGGCAGTGCGTACAGCCGCTATTGGCCGAATTATTTTGACATGCGCCAGCAGCAGCTGGACTCCATCAGTTTGATGTTAACGCAATTGGCGTTAGTCTATGAATCATTGCCGCAGGGCGAGCTTGTTGCAGAGCTGTTCGAGCATTTGGCTGACGATGTGAAATCTGAGGTGTACGAGGGAAAAGTCGATGAGATGCGATTGCAGCTGGAATCCCGCTTCCCTTCTATGCCGCTTCCCGTAACCCGCAATGAATTCGAAATGCGAGCGGCGCTGCTGCATGTGGTGCATGAGCTCCAGCGCTATCTCTCGATCGCAAAACGGCTCAAAAAACAAAAAAACAGCCTGAAGGCTGCGGCGCGCGAAGCAAACGTTTAATGGAATTCTGCTAATAATATGAATTAGCCTATAAAATTTGTACATGTCAAAAAGAAATAGTCACCCTAGACGAATGTCCTGCATACACTTTAATTGAATGATTGTATGGAGGAGGTTAGATCGATGGCTTATGCAGATAAACAGCTTAAGGCTAGAGAAATTATTACCAAAGCTGTCTGCGGCAAAGGTCGTAAGTTTTCCACAGTAACTCATAACGTTACGCCGCCTCATCACCCAACTAGCATCTTGGGCGCTTGGATTATTAATCACCAATATGAGGCGGTCCGTTCCGGAGACGGGATCGAAGTTATCGGTACTTACGATGTCAACATCTGGTATTCTTACAACAAAAACTCGCAGACTGACGTAGCGAAAGAAACATTATCCTACGTCGAGCATGTGCCGCTCTCCTATCTCGATCCGAAGCACCGGGCTTCGACCGAGGAAGTATCTGCGGAGTCGACGCAAGAGCCTAATTGTATCGAAGCTAACATTTCGTCCAGCGGGAACAGCGTCGTTATTCGCGTGGAGCGCGAGTTTGCGGTCGTTCTGGTGGCTGAAACGAAGGTGTGGGTAGCTACTTTGCCGGGCGGTTCGGATGACGGCAAAGATTACGATTACGGTGATGATGGTGACTTTGAAGATTTGGATCCGGAGCTGCTCGACGACGAACTGTAATTTTAGCGGGTTACAGTTAGGTTAATGTATCGTATGCGAGAGCGGGGAAAGATTCGAGGGCGAGAGCCCTCTTTTTTTTCGATAAATAGGGGAATACGCGTGTTTATTGCAAAAGAGAGCGATCGGAGTTGGCGGCGATGGCTGGCAGGGTATGGATGAGCAGTGGTGCGGAATGGGTACCTTTCGGCGGAATCTCGGAAAGGGCAGGTTGGGATGGCGGTCCGGACGCCGGGGACGCTGTCCTTGTGGGGCGCAATGGGATAGGCTTGGCTGACGGATGGCGCGAATTGGCCAAGCAGCCGATTGTCATCAATGCCGGCGCTGCGGCTTTCTCGGTCTGGGACGAGGAGGAGGTGCGCAGGCGGCTCGTGCGTGCAGGCGCTGCGACGTGGCCAGAGGAGTCGGGAGAGAATCGAGTCGCGAGTTATGATGTGTCGTTGTTCCAGCTGCTCCCTATCGCGGTGGAGCGGAGGCGAAAGCGAATTGGTGGCCAGGCTGAGGTGCTGCCGGGTGCATCGAACAAGGAGATCCTACCGGAGGACTCACGTTACAAACCTTTCGTTCGATTAGCCGTTCGTGCGCTCTATGCTTGCGGCTTGGATAATGGGATCGTCGAGCTTGCTGAGGGGGAGCAGGGGCGGTGTTTTGTCGCACGTATCATGCTTCCGTCGTTGGCGGACTATAGTAAGGGACGTTGGAAGGAAGCGGTGCTGCGACTACAGGCTGAGCTTGTGGCGGGAACAACTGCTTCATCATCCATTCTGATTGGGGCTGATCCGGAGTTTCTGCTGCTTGATGGGGATGGCAGAGTGGTTTCGGCGGCCCGTTACCTGGAAGGCGGTCATGGAGCGGGCTGTGATGCCGTAGTGGTGCGAGGGCAGATTCGGTACCCGATCGCCGAGCTCCGGCCGGCACCGGCTGTAACGCCGGATGAGCTTGCGCGAAACATCCGCAAGCTGCTGCAGCAAGCCTCGCAGCGAATCCCGAGCGAACCGCCGCTTCGCTGGGCGGCAGGTGGGATGCCTGCGGCAGGGTTTGCGTTAGGCGGCCACATCCACCTAAGCGGTGTTTCCTTGACGGGAAGGCTGCTGCGACTGTTGGACAGCTATATCGCGTTCCCGTTAGCGATGATCGAGTCCTGGGCGGAGCAGGCGCGCCGTCCGAAATACGGCTTTCTTGGCGATTTCCGACTTCAGCCGCATGGCGGATTCGAGTATCGCACGCTGCCGAGCTGGCTTGTTTCGCCGCTTGCTGCGAAGGCAGCTTTTGCCCTGGCGCTGCTTTGCGCGCGTGAAACAAACACGCTCAGCTACTGTCCAGCGGAAGAGGAGCGGTATGTTGCCGCTTATTACGTTGGTGACAGCGAGGAGCTGCGCGGCTGTCTGGATCAGTTAGCCTCGTCGATGGCCTCGACGAGTTCCTATCGTGAACTGGCTCAGTGGATCGAACCGCTGTTCATTGCGATTCGCGAGGGGAAGAAGTGGGACCCGGAGGCGGATCTGCGCATGAAGTGGCGTATACCCGTCGGGAATGGGGAGGACAGATCTCCAGCTAATCATGCGAACCGCTCGGTGCGGACGATTGAGTAAGGCGATGGTATAGATGTGTTGCTCTAGGAGCAACACAATCCCTCGAAAGGTGTGCCAGCGGCGAATGAGTAGCTCAAGGAGCAATAATGTGTAGAGTAGACTAAGGCGCTCCAACCGGAGTGCTTTTTCTGTTATAATGAAGGTCTGTTTGTTCATAGCACGCAAATCTACGTAAATTCATATAGGAGGGGCCGCATGACTGCATATACCCCGATGATTCAGCAATATTTGGGCATCAAGGAAGGCGCGAAGGACGCGATTCTGTTTTTCCGTCTGGGCGATTTTTATGAAATGTTCTTTGACGATGCGATCAATGCATCTAGGGAACTGGAGATTACGCTAACCGGCCGTGAAGGCGGGGGCGACAAGAAAATTCCGATGTGCGGCATACCCTATCATTCCGCTGAGGGATACATAGCCCGATTAATCGAGAAAGGCTTCAAAGTTGCGATTTGCGAACAGGTGGAAGACCCGTCCGCTGCCAAAGGTGTCGTGCGCCGTGAGATTATCCGAGTCGTAACGCCGGGTACGGTGATGGAATCGAAGTCGCTGGCGGATAAAGCGAACAACTTCATCGTAGCCGTCTCAGAGCTTGGCGGCGCATTCGGCGTTGCCGCTTGTGATTTAACGACTGGCGAGCTTTATGTTACATCGTTCTCCGCTGCGCAAGAAGCGTTAACGGATGAAGTGAACGTGTACCATCCTTCTGAAATCGTCGGAGACGCGGGAGCGATGGAGCAGCTTCGCTTGGCAGCAGCGGTTTGGAACCGTCCGGTTCTCTTCACGGAGAGAACGCCGATGGATTCGGATCGACTCGCGCAGCAATTCAGTCAACTGACGCTGGATTCGCTGGCCCCTGCCAGACATCGCGCAGTCAGCTTGCTGACCGGATATCTGGACGAGACGCAGAAGCGCTCGCTGGGTCACGTCAGACGGATCTCCGTCTATGAGCCGAACCAATATATGATTCTTGATCCGTTTACGAGACGCAACCTGGAGCTGGTTGAAACGGTACGCGACCGTAATAAGAAAGGCTCGCTTCTATGGCTGCTGGATCGTACGCGCACCTCGATGGGCGCCAGGCTTCTGAGAAGGTGGATCGATAAACCGCTTCTGTCGAAGTCGACGATTGATGAGCGGCTTGAAGCGGTGGACAGGCTGTATGGCAATTTTATCTTGCGTGACGAGCTGCGCCGTGAATTGAATGAAATCTATGACTTGGAGCGGCTAGTCGGGCGGGTAGCGTATGGAAGTGCCAACGGTCGTGATCTGAATGCATTGAAGTCTTCCCTCCAGCATGTGCCTGCCATTGCAGCGCTCTGTGCGGAGTCAGACTCTGAGACTTTACGCAAGCTGGTGAAGGACGTCGATCACTGCGCGGATCTGGCCGAGATGATTGAGACGGTCATCGTGGAAGAGCCGCCTGTTTCCGTACGCGAAGGCGGATTAATCCGAGCCGGATACGACAGCTACTTGGACGAGCTTCGCGAAGCGAGCGTGAACGGCAAGAAATGGCTGGCAGAGCTGGAACGCAGAGAGCGTGAGGCGACCGGAATTAAGTCACTGAAGATCGGCTACAACAAAGTATTCGGTTATTACTTAGAAGTGTCCAAAGCGAACATTGGCAGTCTTCCTGAAGGCCGTTATGAACGCAAACAGACGCTAACGAACGCAGAGCGCTACGTAACACCGGAGCTGAAGGAGAAAGAAACACTGATCCTCGAAGCTGAAGATAAAATGGTTGACCTGGAGTATGCCAAATTTGTTGAGCTCCGCGATCATCTGAGCGCTCATTTGCACCGTCTTCAGAAGCTCGCAGAAGTGCTGGCTGCCCTTGATGTGTTCCAATCCTTGGCTACCGTCAGCGGCGAGCAGCGTTATGTGAAGCCGAATGTGACGGAAGGGTATGATTTTGTCGTGCAGGAAGGTCGTCATCCCGTTGTCGAAGCGGTCATGGACGCAGCGTTCATTGCGAATGATACATCGCTTGCTAAGGGTGTAGATAAAGCCTCCATGCTGCTCATTACCGGACCGAATATGGCTGGAAAAAGCACGTATATGCGCCAAGTTGCCTTGGTCAGCATCATGGCTCAAATCGGCTGCTTCGTACCGGCGAAATTCGCGGAGGTCCCGCTTATTGATCGCATCTTCACGCGTATCGGCGCAGCAGACGATCTGATCGGCGGCCAAAGTACGTTCATGGTGGAGATGAAGGACATCCAAATCATGACGGAGAAAGCAACGGCTCAAAGTCTAGTCATTATCGATGAGCTGGGGCGCGGAACATCGACTGGAGAAGGGATGGCAATCGCGCAAGCGGTCATTGAGTTCGTCCATCATGAAGTCGGCTGTAAAGCACTTGTCTCGACGCATTTTCATGAATTGGCTCATCTGGGAGATACGCTTCCGCGTTTGGCGAATGCCTGCATGGCTGTTCAGGAAACCGGCGACAATGTCACTTTCCTGCGCAAGTTGGTCCCCGGAGCGGCCGGAAGCAGCTATGGCATTTATTGCGCGCAGCTGGCAGGCTTGCCAGGCAGCATAATCGAGCGAGCGTATTCCTTACTGGAGCTGCACACGGATCAAGAAAACCTGGCTGCTGCCGCCGCTGCGGTTAAGCTTCCTTATGTCGCAGAGGCTGCCGCAGCATACGCAGCGCCTTCTGAAGAGGCAGAAGTGGTTCCCGCAGCAGTGGAATTGCCTCGCAACGTTGAACCTGTTCATGTTCCCGAACCTGCAGCAACGGTTGGAGTCGTGCAACTCTCCATATTTGAAGAAACGGCTCCAAGCGCAGGCAAGCAGCGCAAAGGTAATACCCGCGCAGAACAGCTGGCTGAGCAGCTGCGGAAGCTGGACCTGTTTAATTTAACGCCGATGCAAGCGATGCAATGGCTGAATGATATGAAGCTCAAGCTAAACGACGAGCAATGATAGCTCAGGAGGTGTATGGTCGAGATGAGCAAAATCCGTATTTTGGACGAGCAATTAGCCAACCAAATCGCCGCAGGCGAAGTGGTGGAGCGGCCATCGTCCGTTGTTAAGGAACTCGTGGAGAATGCGGTTGACGCAGGCAGCAGTGCCATCGATATCGTAATCGAAGAAGGTGGACTAACCCTTGTGCGCGTGACAGATAACGGTTCCGGCATTGAGGGCGATGATATAGAGACGGCGTTCTACAGACACGCAACGAGTAAAATTTCCTCCAGTAAAGATTTGTTCCGCATCGCAAGCCTGGGCTTCCGCGGCGAAGCGCTTCCGAGTATTGCCGCCGTAGCCCGCGTTGAATGTGTGTCATCACCGGAGAAAACCGGACTTGGCCGCCGTCTGGTTATAGAAGGGGGCAGCATTACTGCGAATGAAGAAGCGAATGCGCCGCAAGGAACGGATATCAGCGTGCGCGAGCTGTTTTATAATACACCTGCCAGGCTTAAGTATATGAAGACGATCCAAACGGAGATCGGTCACATCGCGGATTACGTGAACCGCTTAGCTCTCGCACATCCGGGAGTTGCTTTTACCTTAAAGCATAACGGAGGGTTGCTGCTTCGCACGCTTGGAAGCGGTGATCGTTTGCAAGCTTTCGCGGCGATTTATGGTACGGCGACGGCCAAGGCGATGCTGCCGGTTTCCGGCGAACATCCGGATTATGAGCTGCAGGGGTATATTTCTAAGCCCGAGCAGACGAGATCGAACCGCAACGGGATAACGATCGTCGTGAATGGCAGGTATATCAAGAGCTTCGTAATTAATCAAGCGATTATGCAAGCCTATCACACGCTGCTTCCGATTAACCGATTTCCTATGGTTGTGCTCGAGCTCGGCATGCATCCGAGCTTGCTGGATGTCAACGTTCATCCTTCCAAGATGGAAGTGCGATTCAGCAAAGAAGCCGAATTGCGTGAGTTCATTGAGGAAGCCGTCAAACGCGCGCTCGGCAAGCAGCGGCATATTCCAGGTCCGGCTGCGACAACGGAACGCTCAAAGCCGTTATTTGTCCAGGATCGTATCTCCTTCCATCAACCGGATGATACGTTCCAGAAGGCAGCGCCGCCAGCAGCGCCTCTAACTGCCACGCCAAGCGGTCTGTCGGTTTCCGCAGCAGAAATCGCGGCAGCACTTCAAATTGCCGAAGAAGCGATTGCGAGCAGCAATCCGAGTGATCCCAAGGGTGCAGCGACACAACAACCGCAAGCGCGGCAGTCGTATCAGACTTCGACCTTGTCGGATAAGGCGCAGTCGATGGGGATCGGAAGCTCTCGCAGTCAAGAGAGCCGCAGTTATTCCCCGGATTGGCAAGCAGGAGTCAATCGAACTGCTGCCATTCCTAAGGATGCGACCGAGCGTCTCTACGCGCCACCAAGCGCGCAGGGGGCGATCGCACGGGAATCCGGGCTGGACTACGCGCCGAACAGCGCAGAGAGCCAAACTTCAGAGCAAAGCAATGCGTCTGCTTTGACCGCCGCTGCCGTGGATGCGCTTGAGTCTGACTCTGCGCAAGGCAGCGCAGCAAGCGACTTCACCGGTGCGCGTGCCGTCGCTTCAAGCTATGCGGCTGAATCTCAGCCAGCGCGTGATCCTGCAACGCCTTCGTTCCCTGAGCTCTATTGGATCGGCCAGCTTCACGGCACGTATATCATCGCTCAGAACGAAGAAGGACTCTTCTTGATTGATCAGCATGCGGCGCATGAACGAATCAATTACGAGTATTTCTTTGAGAAATTCAGCAGGCCGGAGCAGGCAAGTCAACAGCTGCTCGTGCCGCTGACAATGGAGTTCACCCAAGCGGAGGCTGTTGCCTTGAAGGGTAAGCTGCATTACATGCAGGAGGCCGGCGTCGAGCTTGAACCGTTCGGGGCGCATACGTTCCTGGTTCGCTCCTATCCGGAGTGGCTGCCTGAAGGCGAAGAACACAATGTCATCGAAGAAATGGCAGAGTGGCTGATCGGCGAACGCGGATCTATCGATATTGGCAAGATGCGTGAGAAATCTGCCATCATGTGCTCCTGCAAAGCATCGATTAAAGCTAATGATAGATTGACGCGTGAGGAAGGCGAAGGATTGTTGCATAGACTTGCGGCATGTATCCAGCCTTACACCTGTCCACACGGCCGGCCGATTGTCGTTCATATGACCACCTATCAGCTGGAGAAGATGTTTAAGCGGGTGATGTCATGATCGTAACGACGCCGCACAAGCCTACACCTGATCAGGTCGCCTATGCAGCCGGGCTGGCAGAAGAGCTTGGAGGGCGCTATGTCCCTCGCAAACAAGACTCGCTTAGCCTGCTCAGAACGAAATATGGCGACAATCGCCTGCTTGTTGCAGACGACCGGGGACTGCGCTATTATGAGGAATCGGAAGAACCGCTGTATTTTCATCCCAGCATGGCTTATGTACGTGTGAAACGGATGCGCAAAGGCGAATCAGATCCGCTTATCTCGCTAACCGGCTGTCAGCCTGGCGATCATGTTGTTGATTGTACGGCTGGTCTCGGCTCAGATGCACTGGTGTTTGCCTATGCGGTTGGCGAGGAAGGCCGCGTAACGGCGATTGAAAGCGAACGGATGTTATACACTGTCGTTCGTGAAGGGCTGAAGACTTACGAGACCGATCACGCGGATGTGAACGCAGCGCTGCGTCGAATTGAAATGCGCAATACGAACCATCTCGACTATCTGGCCGCATTGCCGGATAAGAGCGTGGATATCGTTTACTTTGACCCGATGTTCCGCAAGCCGATGCACGATTCATCAGCGTTACAGCCTTTGCGAGGACTCGCCAACAACGATGCGCTTCAAGAAGAATCGGTCCGTCAGGCCACCCGTGTAGCCCGCAAAATGGTTGTCCTCAAGGAGCACCAAGGCAGCGAAGAATTTCGGCGGCTGGGCTTTGAAAGGCGGCATATGAATAAAATAGCTTACGGAGTGATTCTGCCAACATGAGCTCAGCGACAACACATACAGAGAGCAACAAGCCAAAGCTGCTTGTGCTGATCGGCCCGACAGCAGTCGGTAAAACAAGATTAAGCCTGGAGCTCGCCAAAGCTTTCAATGCCGAAATCATTTCCGGCGACTCCATTCAAGTGTATAAAGGAATGGACATCGGTACTGCCAAAATCAAACCTGAGGAGCGGGAGGGCATTCCGCATCACTTGATCGATATTTGCGAGCCGACCCATTCCTTCTCGGTCGCGGAATTTCAAGAGCGCTGCGCGGCGCTTATTCCGGAGATTGAGAGCCGGGGCAAGCTGCCTTTTATCGTAGGCGGTACAGGCCTTTATGTGGAATCAGTCGCCTATGGCTATGATTTTGCCGAAGTAGGCTCTGATGATGCCTATCGGGAAGAGCAGCGCCTCTATGCGCTTTCGCATGGGGCAGAAGCGCTCCATGAACGGCTTCGCGCCGTCGACCCGGAGGCAGCGGATCGGCTGCATCCCAACGACCAACGCCGCGTCATTCGCGCGTTAGAAGTTCATCATTTGACAGGTACGACGGTTTCGCAGCAGCTGGAAGGACAGAAAAAGACTTCCCCGTTCGAACTCTGTATTATTGGACTTACAATGGACCGTGCGAAGCTGTATGCAAGGATCAACGAGCGAGTGGATGCCATGATGGATGAAGGGCTTGTCGACGAGGTGAAGAGGCTGCTGGATGACGGTGTTCCGGCTAATGCCGTCTCGATGCACGGACTTGGCTATAAGGAAATTGTCCTTTATTTAGAAGGTCATCTCACGCTTGAAGAAGCCGTTGAACTGCTGAAACGCGATACAAGACGTTTTGCCAAAAGACAGCTTTCTTGGTTCCGGCATATGAACGATATCCATTGGGTTGATACCGATGAAAATTTTCACAAGAATTTGCAAGCAATTTATGGTATAATAGCAGGAAAGTTTAAGATCGATATTGAATATACTTTTAACCAACCTTTTGACGATGGGGGTAACGCGCAATGAACAAATCAATCAACATTCAGGATACATTTCTGAACCAACTCCGCAAAGACAGCGTGCCGGTAACCGTTTATTTGACGAACGGCTTTCAAATCCGCGGTGTCATCAAAGCATTCGACAACTTCACGATCGTCATTGACAGCGAAGGCCGTCAGCAAATGGTGTACAAGCATGCGATCTCGACCTTTACCCCGCAGCGCAATGTTTCGCTCATGCAGGTTCAAGACAACGAAGCGTAACTTCCGGAGCGCATGTTTTGAAACCTTTTCAGAACATGTAACGTTTAATTGGATAGCGGCACGACAGAGCAACCCTTGCGACGTGCAGGGTTGTTCTTTTTTTTGGCGGGCAGGAAAGCACGTGATGAAGATGTTTCAAACCTCCTGTTGCCGTTTAGACATATAGGGTATAAATAGAGAGAGTGCACAATTAGGTGTGAGAGAACTGGAGGGGACCTGAGCTTATGGCTGATGGACCACGCAGCACGAGGAACAAGAAGGTAGAGAAGAAAGGCAAGAAAACCAACAAAAAACGTAAATGGGCCGTCTGGCTGTTTTTTACCGGAGCGGTTGCCATAGTATGCGGCATCATCGGTTATTTGTTGATTATTTTGAACGGCGAACGGATTCTGGCCGAGAACCAGGATAAATTCATATTGCCGGAGTCTTCGACGATTTATGATGCGAAGGGCAAAGAAGTGACCAAGCTGTCTCAGGCCGGCGGAAATCGCGAAACGGTGGAGTTTGCCGAAATTCCATTGCTCATGAGAGAAGCCGTAATTGCGACAGAGGACCGCCGCTTCGAGGAACATTCCGGGATTGACCTTTATTCAATCGGAAGAGCGGTTGTCAAAGATATCGTAGCTCGCAGTGCAGTAGAGGGCGGCAGTACAATTACCCAGCAGCTCGCGAAGAATTTGTTCCTGACCCAGGACAAAACCTTCTTCCGTAAGGCGACGGAAGCCTCCATAGCCGTTGCATTGGAGCATAAGAAGACCAAAGACGAGATCATTACGATGTATTTGAACCGGATTTACTTCGGTAAAGGTGCTTATGGGATTAAAGAAGCAGCAAGCTTTTACTTTGATACGGAGCTTAAAGATCTGAAGCTATGGCAAATGGCGACTTTAGCGGCAATTCCGAAGGCACCGGGCAATTATAACCCGATTAATAATCCGATTAATTCGCAAGAGAGACGATCGGTAGTTCTGCAGCTTATGTTTGACCAGGGTTATATTACGCAGGCTGAGATGGATGAAGCGAAAGCCGTTGAGTATAAGCGTCCGGCAAATCAAACAAGTACGACGGACGATTCCAACCTTACTTTCATTGATTACGTCGTCGATGAAGCGGTAGAGAAAAGCGGTTTAACCGAAGAAGAACTGCGGGTTGGCGGTTATAAAATCTATACGACGCTGAATACGCAAGCCCAGTCGGTTATGGCGCGTGAATTTGAAGATGACGACAACTTCGAGAAGAGTGTCGACGACAAGCAGGAGCAAGGTGCAATGATCATCGTAGATCACCGAAACGGTGAGATTCAAGGGATGATCGGCGGCCGCGACTATGTGAACAAAGGATTGAATCGGGTGGTTCAGCCACGCCAGCCGGGTTCGGCCTTTAAGCCGATCACGGTATACGGACCGGCGATTGAGAGCGGCGATTGGTTCCCTTGGTCGATTCTGCAGGATGTGAAAACGTGCTACGGCTCGTACTGCCCGTCCGATTCGAACAAAGTGAAATACATCGGTCCTGTCCCCATGCGGCAGTCGTTGAAAGAGTCCCGCAACGCCTCAGCTGTATGGCTGTTAAATGAACTCGGCGTGAAAACCGGACTGAAGTTCGCGGACAAAATGGGCTTCGAGCTCGACAGCTCCAAAGACCGCAACCTAGCAATCGGTCTTGGCGGATTAACTAATGGGGTTACTCCTTTTGATATGGCAAGAGCGTACAGCGCTTTTGCTAATGAAGGCAAATCGGTAGATCCTCATGCTTTGATCAAAATCACCGATAAAAACGAGGAGGTTCTTTACCAATATGACGCTCCTCAACCTGAACAGCTGATGAGTCCGAAAACAGCTTACTACATGACAGATATGATGCAGGCTGTAACCGAGAAGGGCGGTACCGGTACGGCAGCACGTATTGATCGTCCGGTAGCAGGTAAAACAGGTACAACGCAGCATGGTATTCCGGGCTTGAGAACAGGTAATAATCGCGATGCCTGGTTCGCCGGTTATACCGCTGAATGGACAGCGGTTGTTTGGATGGGCTATGATATTACGGACAAGAATCATATGATCAAGAAGAGCAGTGCGCAATCCGCCGCCATGTTCGGTAAAGTCATGAAAGATGCCATTAAAGGTGTCAAGAAAGACAGTTTCGCTAAACCTTCCGATGTACAAGAAGAGAAACCGCCGGTTGGCATTACGAATTTCAACGCGATCTATGATGAGGCTGCTGCGTTTGTGAAGCTGTCGTGGTCGCCAATTGAAGGGGAAGGCGTTCAGTATCACGTGTATCGGAAGGAAGCGAGTGAGAAGGAATTTACGAAACTGCTTGATTCCTTAGAGCCGGCTGTTGATGATATGACCGTTGCACCTGGGATGAGTTATACCTATTATGTGACGGCTTACGACGCGAACAAAAATATGGAAGGGAAACCTTCCGATCAATTGACCGTGGAAATTCCGGAAACGGAAATTACACCGCCGCCAACGGATGAGCCAGGCGGAGAAATTCCACCGGGTGACGGCAATGAAACGCCTCCCGGCGATGGAGAGCCAGGCGATGGCACAACTCCGCCGGGTGATGGGAATAACGGTGGTGAAACGCCGGGCAATGGCGGAGAAACCCCTGGAAATGGCGGAGAAACGCCGGGTAACGGTGGTCAGCCGACCGATCCAGGGAATGGCAATACGCCTGGGAACGGAACAGGCGACTCCGGCAATATGCCGGGAGGTGACGGTTCCGTTCCGGCGGATGGCCAGCCTGATCCGGGAGCGGGAAACTCGAATGGCAACGGGAACGGGGCGACTAACTCGCCCCCTCCTACGACGCCATAACTGAACGAAGCAGCTAAGTCATCGACACAGTTGCTGACTGATGCTGACTACCATTACGCAACGCTTGGAGGATTTTCAGATTATGATGAACCGGACTGCACTCGTATTCATCCTATCAGCCATGTTAATTGTTACGGCTGGATGTGGAGCCAAAACCAACAACTCGGTTCAAGAGAACCAAGGTACACCTACAGAATCAGTAGATAACACCACCACCGGCGGTGCTGCAAACGAGGAAGAATCGCCGAAGTCCTGGTCGGAGATGCCTGCTATGGCGATCGACAAGGAGAAGGCCTACAACGCCACATTCAAGACAAACAAAGGTGAGTTCACTATAGAGCTGTTTGCAAAGGATGCACCCCAAACCGTTAACAGCTTTGTATTCCTCTCTAAAGAGAAATTCTATGATGGCGTTAAATTTCATCGGATCATCAAGGATTTCATGATTCAAGGCGGAGATCCGCTGGGTAACGGAACAGGCGGTCCCGGCTATACGATCCCGGATGAGTTTAATAACGGACATAAGTTCGAGGCAGGCATTCTTGCCATGGCGAATACAGGGCAGCCTGAAAGCGGCGGCAGCCAGTTCTTTATTTGCACTGGTACCGGCGCTGATTTCCTGAACACGCAGCCGAATTATACGATCTTTGGTAAGGTTACGAAGGGGATGGATATTGTTACGGCAATTGCGAATACGCCGGTTGGACCTGGTAATGGCGAACCGACGGACAGCAAGCCGACAGAGGATGTAACGATCGAATCTGTCAGCATTTCGGAGAAATAAGCAAGTCCCACATGGAGAGCAGCCGCGCTGTTCTCCATATTTTTATACTCGGACAAGGAGGGCTTGGTTTATTTTCCCGGGTCGCTGGAGATAGACGGTAAGTTGTGGTAAGCTTTTTTTAATGAGGTAATTCTACCCTGCTGCATGAGTATTTGACAGGAACCAGTCGTGCAGTTGTATGCGTTCTGCGCCGCAACTTAAGGGCGCGATCCTAACGGAAAGGTCGTTCCGTATGAAACGAAAATTTTCTGACCGAGCCAATTGGCGCCGCATCCTGCGTAGAAGCTATACGTGCCTCGCGATGGACGCAGACGAGTTTAAAGGACTTGTGACGTTCTACCGCATTCACGAATTGCGCGAACCGCTTTGGAAAGAATACAATGGGCGGAAATTATGCCTGGCTGACCGCGGATATTTGTGGATGCAGCATTTCCCTCGCGGTGAACACTTTGTCGTAACGACGATGTTCGATGATAAGAACCGGGTCGTTCAATGGTATATCGATATTTGCAAGACACAAGGTCTGACGGATCAACAGGTGCCTTGGTTCGATGATTTGTATCTGGATGTTGTCGTGCTTCCGAGCGGCGAGGTATTCCTTCTGGATGAAGATGAACTGGAGGAAGCCGTGAGTCAAGGAACGGTGACGAACAAAGATGCCGCGCTCGCACGCAAGACAGCGGGCCGACTCTTGTCCACGATACGTAACGGACGGTTCCGTTATTTCACACTTAGTCTGAAACATCGAAAGGCACTTGCCCAGAACGGTGAGCTAAGTGAATCATGAAGCAAACGGTCATTTCTAAACGAACCCATAAGCGCAGTGCGCGCAGACGGACGAACAAATTCTTCCTCCTGTTGCGAATCTGCGCTTGGGTCATGGCCCTAGGGGCATTCTGGTGTGCTTATCTGCTGTGGGTCATTAACAGCTATGAGATGCCTAAGCCTGTCCCCAAAGCGGATGCTGCTATCATTCTGGGTGCAGCGTTATGGTCTGATCAGCCAAGCCCCGGACTGCGTGAGCGGTTAGATTTGGGCCTTCAATTGTACAAGCAGGGCAACGTCAAGTATTTCATTCTGTCCGGCGGACATGATCATAATGGGTCAACGCTTTCAGAAGCAGAAGGGATGCGGAATTACTTGGTGTCCAAAGGGGTTCCGGCTGAACGGCTGGTGCTGGAGGAAGACTCCCGAAGCACCTACGAGAATTTATTGTTCAGCAAGCCTTTGGCGATGAAGCGGGGCTGGACGAGTCTGCTGGTTGTATCGCATGATTTTCACGCTCCGAGAGCTGCTGATATCGCTTCCTATCTGAACTACCCTGCAGAAACGACTGCAATTGGTCTGAAGTCTCAAGTCTTGTCTATTGCGTTCAATCAATCTCGTGAAGTGCTGGCATTTACGAAGTGGAAAATGGATGAATTGCTGCTTCGAATGGGCGTCCAACTGCCGAATTCGTTCTGATGTAGAGCGGAGCGCGGCTCCCTTTGAAAACTGTTAATATGGCTGAAATCACTAGAATACAATGGATTATACGTGCAGCTTATGCCGATGATTCAGCGAAGGATAGGTGATGAAGCAGATGGACGAACGAGTTGTATCAACAGGAGGGAACGGCAGCGGCAGACCTTCGCGGCAGATCAATGTGGTGCTGCGAAGCAGTGAGCCTTTTGCATCCACAAGCAGCTCGGCGCAAGCGCTGGAGAGTGAACCGGTAGCGGTTGCCAAACCGTTATCCGCCAATGATCCGTTTCTCGAAATCGGGCGTGAGCTTGATTCGATGGTGGGTCTTGATAATGTAAAGCTGCTTATTTATGAAATCTATGCGCTGCTGCAGATTACCCGGATGCGTTCAGATGCCGGATTGACAGGCGGCTCGCATGTGTATCATATGATTTTCACAGGAAATCCGGGTACCGGCAAAACTTCGATTGCGAGAATCGTTGCCAAGCTGTTTAACAAGATGGGCGTGCTCTCTAAAGGGCATATGATCGAGGTAGAGCGGGCGGATCTCGTCGGGGAATATATCGGGCATACGGCGCAGAAAACACGTGATTTGGTGCGCAAGGCGCTGGGCGGCGTGTTATTTGTGGACGAAGCGTACAGCTTGGCTCGAGGCGGGGAGAAGGATTTTGGAAAAGAAGCGATCGATACGTTGGTCAAAGCGATGGAGGATCATCGGAACCAATTTGTGTTGATTTTGGCCGGATATCCGCTTGAGATCGAGCATTTCCTCTTAACCAACCCCGGACTTCCGTCGCGGTTTCCGATTCAGATCGATTTCCCGGATTATTCGATTGATCAGCTGATTCAAATTGCGGAGCTGATGGCGAAGGATCGGGACTATACACTCATGCCGCAGTCTGTATTTAAGCTGCGTCAGCATTTAATGCAAGAGAAAACGATGACTATGTTTGCGTTCAGCAATGCACGCTATGTGCGTAACGTGATCGAGAAGGCGTTTCGGCACCAAGCGGTGCGTTTATTGAATCAGTATCCTACAGGGTCGCCGGGGAAACAAGAGCTGATGGCGGTTCGTCCGGAAGATTTAAAGTGGGAAAAGTAACAGGCACGTATGAAGGAGTGGCAATCAACCTATGCGTCAATCTACGTATGATACCGATACGGATTTACAAGACCGAGCGATACTTGTCAGCTTGGTGACACCGAATATTAAACGGGGCTCAAGCGATCCTGAGCTTTCTCTGCAGGAGCTTGTGAGCTTGGCCGAAACAGCAGGCGTGCAAGTGCTCTCGTCGATAACGCAGAACAAAGAGAAAGTCGATACAAAGTGGTTTATCGGTAAAGGCAAAGTCGAGGAACTAAGGGCAATGTCGGAGGAGCTGGGTGCAACAACGGCCATCTTCGATCAGGAGCTGTCCGGCGCACAGGTTCGTAACCTGGAGGAAGCACTGGATTTGAAAATCATCGACCGGACGCAGCTGATCCTCGATATCTTCGCTCAGCGAGCAAAGACGCGTGAAGGGATCATTCAAGTTGAGCTTGCTCAGCTTAGCTATTTGCTTCCGCGACTTTCCGGCCACGGCAAGAATCTGTCGCGGCTTGGCGGCGGTATCGGGACGCGAGGTCCCGGTGAATCCAAGCTTGAAACCGATCGCCGTCATATCCGGGATCGGATCACCGATCTGAAGAACGTGCTGGATGAGGTCGTGAAGCACCGTACGCTACACCGTGAGCGCAGACGGAAGTCCGGCGTGCAGCAGGTTGCTTTAGTAGGCTATACGAATGCAGGTAAATCAACGCTATTGCGAGAATTGACGCAAGCCGACGTATATGTTGAGAACCAATTATTCGCTACGCTGGATCCTACATCCCGGAACTTAGAACTTCCAAGCGGCAAAGAAGTGGTGCTGACGGATACGGTAGGATTTATTCAGAATCTTCCGCATGACTTGGTTGCGGCTTTCCGGGCAACACTGGAAGAGGTATGCGAAGCGGATTTGGTGCTTCATGTCATTGACAGTGCATCTGAAATGCGCGAGGAGCAAATCTCCGTCGTGAACAACATCATGCGTGACCTTGGCGCTGACGGCAAACCGACGATTATGGTCTATAACAAGATCGATATGTGCCTAGGTGACGATCATCAGTTCATTCGTGCAGGCGGACAAGATACGCTCGTCATGAGCGCGTTCAATAAAGATGATTTGCAGCGACTGCTGCAGACGGTTCAAGATAAGCTCAGCGGAGATACGCGTGTGTTCAAGCTGCCGGCCGATCGTGGCGATCTGATCGCGTTAGCTTACCGCACAGGCGACGTCATTGAGCAAGCTGTCGATGGGGACATTATTAAGCTGACCGTAGAACTGAACAAGCAAGATTTCGAAGTGCACGGGCACCGTCTTGCAGCTTATGCGGAACAAGTATAACAACTCGATAAAGATGAGATACATGAGGAGAGACAGAGGAAAGTGAAACAGCAAGAGAGTGAAAATTGGTTAGAGTTAACGAAGTGGGCGGAGGCTGCAGAGATGCAGGCCGCCCCTGTTTTTCGTTCAATCGATGGCATCAGTGAGCGCAATCAGTGGAAGGTTATTGATGCTTTCCAGAAGCACCGCGTCAGCGATTATCATTTCAACGGGTCGACGGGATATGGCTATAACGATCGTGGACGCGAAGTACTGGACTTGGTATATGCGGACGTTATGGGCGCGAAGGCGGCGCTTGTCAGGCCTCATTTCGTATCCGGTACCCATACGATCAGCTGCGCCTTATTTGGGCTTCTTCGTCCGGGGGACGAGCTGTTATACATAACGGGGAAACCGTATGATACGCTGCATAAAGTCATTGGTAAACCCGGTGATGGGAAAGGCTCCCTACAGGATTTCGGCATCGGCTACGGGGAGGTCGCTCCATTAGGGGATGGCTCGATTGACTGGGAGACGGTCGCGGCACGCATGACAGAGCGGACTAAAGTCATTGGCATTCAGCGCTCGCGCGGATATGACTGGCGTGCATCATACACGGTTGCTGAAATCGGAGAAATGGTTAAACAGGTGAAGGCATTAAAGCCTGACGTGTACGTCTTCGTGGACAACTGTTACGGCGAGTTTACCGAAGAGCTGGAACCGACGGAAGTCGGCGTTGATTTAATGGCCGGCTCGCTGATCAAGAACCCGGGCGGCGGTATTGCCCCGACCGGCGGATACGTTGCCGGCACGAAGAAAGCTGTAGAGCTGACGGCGTACAGACTAACAGCACCGGGAATCGGCGGCGAGGTTGGAGCCACGCTCGGGACGCTTCGTGCGATGTACCAAGGCTTGTTCTTGGCACCTCATTTGGTCGGACAAGCGCTCAAGGGCAGCGTCTTCGGCGCGGCCATGTTCGAGATGCTCGGCTTCGAGAGCAATCCGCGTTACGATGCGCCGCGAACGGACTTGATCCAAGCGATTCGCTTCGATCGAGCGGAACAGCTGATTGCCTTTGTACAAGGTGTGCAGAAAGCATCGGCGGTCGATGCTCATGTGGTACCGGAACCGTGGGATATGCCCGGGTACGAGCATCCTGTGATAATGGCTGCGGGAACCTTCATGCAGGGGGGCAGTTTGGAATTGTCAGCCGACGCTCCGATCCGGGAACCGTACATCGCTTATATGCAAGGCGGGCTTACTTACGCGCATGTCAAATACGGTGTTCTGAATGCTTTAACGGTACTTGCTGAACGCGAGTTGGTTGTAATTAAACCTTACACGACTTGACACGTTTTTGGCAGAGCGGTACAATGGTAGCATATATCAGAAACTGGAAGGTTGATGCGACATGGGTGACGAAATACGCAGAAATATGGCGCTTTTTCCGATCGGCATCGTCATGAAGTTGACCGACTTGACCGCGAGGCAAATCCGTTACTACGAGCAGCATGAACTTATCGTTCCCGCTCGTACGTCTGGGAACCAGCGGCTGTTCTCGTTCAACGATGTGGAGAGGCTGCTAGAGATTAAATCGTTAATCGAGAAGGGCGTTAACATTGCGGGTATTAAGCAAGTAATGAACCCTGTATCCAAGGAATCCGAAGACGCGACCGTCGTCAGCGAGCTGTCGGAAGTGAAGCGTCGCGAGCTCTCCGATGCCCAATTGCATCGATTGCTTAAGCAGCAGTTGCTAGAGAAGAGACCTGGCAAAGCATCTATGATTCAAGGCCAGCTGTCCCGTTTCTATAACAAAAAGTAATTCAAACCAATTAGCCTTTAAGGAGATGATTCTGTGAGCTACAACAAAGATGACATCAGACGTATTTGCAAAGAACAGAATGTCCGGTTTATTCGACTTCAGTTCACCGATTTGCTGGGAACGATCAAGAACGTCGAAATTCCGGTAAGTCAGCTGGAAAAGGCACTCGATAACAAAATGATGTTCGACGGCTCGTCCATCGAAGGTTATGTGCGGATTGAAGAGTCCGACATGTACCTCTATCCGGACCTGGATACATGGGTTGTATTCCCATGGGTTGCAGAAGATCGTATTGCCCGTCTGATCTGTGATGTATATATGCCTGACGGTACACCATTTGCCGGCGATCCGCGCGGCATTCTGAAACGCGTTCTGAAAGAAGCGGACGAGCTTGGCTTTACTGCGATGAACGTTGGACCAGAACCGGAATTTTTCCTATTCAAAACAGATGAGAAGGGCAATCCGACTACAGAGCTTAACGACCAAGGCGGATACTTCGACCTTGCGCCGATGGATCTGGGGGAAAACTGCCGCCGTGAAATCGTATTGACGCTGGAAGAAATGGGCTTTGAAATCGAAGCTTCTCACCATGAGGTGGCTCCGGGTCAGCACGAAATCGACTTCAAATATGCGGATGCGATCAAAGCAGCCGATCAAATCCAGACGTTCAAGCTGGTTGTCAAAACGATTGCACGCCAGCACGGACTGCATGCTTCGTTTATGCCGAAGCCGCTCTTCGGTGTCAATGGTTCCGGTATGCACTGTCACCAATCGTTGTTCAAGGGCAATGTGAATGCGTTCTACGATGAGAGCGACAAGCTGGGCCTTAGCCAAACGGCTCGTTATTACATGGCTGGCATGCTGAACCATGCACGTGCTTTCTCAGCGATTACGAACCCTACCGTAAATTCGTACAAGCGTCTGGTTCCTGGCTATGAAGCCCCTTGCTATGTGGCTTGGTCTGCAAGCAACCGCAGTCCGATGATCCGTATCCCGGCTTCGCGCGGTCTCAGCACGCGTATCGAAGTTCGTAGTCCAGATCCAGCAGCTAATCCATACCTGGCGCTTGCAGTTATGCTTAAAGCAGGTCTTGATGGTATCCGCAACAAAACTCCGCTGCCGGCTCCGACTGACCGTAATATCTACGTGATGACGGATGAGGAGCGTATCGAAGAGGGCATCCCTACCTTGCCGGATGACCTGAAAGAAGCATTGACTGAGCTGCTTCGCAGCGAAGTTATTTGTGAAGCGCTTGGCGATCACGCGCTTGCCCATTTCTATGAGCTTAAAGAAATCGAGTGGGATATGTACCGCACGCAAATCCACGAGTGGGAACGCGATCAGTACTTGACGCTCTACTAGAACCGAAGAAACCCTTGATGCCGTATGGTATCAAGGGTTTTTTGTGTCTTCGAGTATTAGTGCTTCCGCACTTGTACCTCTGCTTTCGCATACGATGCCACAATAGCCATTCGATTCATGAAGGAGGCAGCGTATGTGAAGAAGCAAGCGGCGACAAAAGAGGAGAAACGGTTTCGACTCACCGGAGCGATATTATCCCATGTAGCAGCAACTATGGTGCCATTCTTAAGGAAGATCGTACTGAACTATTCCTATGCCCTGAAATGGTCCAAGGCTATTCGCGGCGCGGATTTAGATACCTTATCCGCTCTATTTAAGTCGGTTGTGCCTTCTGCTAAATTAAATGGGTTCTCTACGAATGCCATAGGTTACTTCTTTGATTTTGAGTTCCCTGAACCAGTTCTTCAATATTCCATCGGAACGACGATTCCGCCCGGAACGACCCAATTCACATTCTCAACCCCGATTCATCGAGCTATTGCAAGAGCAATTCTGCCTTTCTATAAAGCGCTTCGTTCCTCTTCAACATACGCAGCTGCTGTTGCGGCTGCCGTGAACAATAATAATCGAACACGATTGGCAGCCTTGATTCGACAAAAAGTAACAGCATGCGCGCTTAAATCGATAGCAATTGATTTCTCCGGCATAGCCTTAAGCTTCAAATACAAGAGAAGTAAATTCACCTATCGTCATTTGTTATTCCGCGAAATCGTAGGTTAGCTGACATAATGGAGGTACATCGGCGTTGCGTGACGGGTGACAGAAAAAGGGGCATTTCCTGACGCTGCTGCAGCGAGAAGAAATGCCCCTTATCATTTGTTTGTTAGTGGATGTCGCGGAAAAGCCCGATGACTTTACCGAGAATGGAGACGTTACGCAGACGGATCGGTTCCATCGTGGAATTCTCCGGCTGCAGACGGATATGATCCTTCTCTTTATAGAAGGTCTTAACAGTTGCTTCGTCTTCTTCTGTCATCGCAACGACGATATCGCCGTTGGAAGCGGTTTGCTGTTGGCGGACAATGACGTAATCGCCGTTATGAATGCCTGCTTCGATCATACTTTCACCGACAACGTTCAGGATGAATACATTGTGGTCGCCAACCCTGTCAGCCGGAAGGGGGAAGTAATCCTCGATGTTCTCTGTTGCAGTAATCGGTACACCGGCAGTTACCTTACCTACCACAGGAACCTTAGCAATGGAAAGCGGGAATGGAATCTCGTTGTCTTCGCCGTCCAAGATCTCAATTGCGCGAGGTTTAGTTGGGTCACGGCGAATAAGGCCTTTCTTCTCCAGGCGATCAAGATGGCCATGGACTGTAGAGCTGGAAGCGAGTCCGACCGCTTCACCGATCTCGCGAACGGAAGGCGGATAACCTTTCTCGCGAACTTCCGTCTTAATGAATTCTAGTATCGCCTGCTGGCGGTTTGAAAGTTTCGACACCGGAATCACTCCAAAGTTTCATTTGTGTCAAATTATAACACAGAACCGGAGTTCGTACAAACATAAGTTCGAGAAACACAGGTTCGCATATTTTTACGAACAAATGTTCCAAAAACGCTTGACCACAAACAAACGTTCGTGTTATTCTTGATTTATCAAATAGAACAAACGTTTGGGGTGCTGGAGAATGATGACAACGATGTCCACTTACTCTTCTAATTATAAAGGTGAAGCTCGCAATACACGGAATACTCGCGCTGTGAAGCGTACTTGGCAAGAGAGAAGAACAGAACGCCTATTAATGAGACTAGCCGCAGCAACACTGTTCTTCGTACTGCTGTTCACAGGACTCTCACTGATGACAAGCCAAGCGAACAGTGAATATCCTGCAGCGCCAACTGCTTCGGAACAGATTGTAGTTGTTGGCTCAGGTGACACACTATGGAACATCGCTAGCAGTATTCGTAAGGAAGGCGAAGATATTCGTCATGTTGTTTTTAACTTGAAACAACGGAACAACTTAACCTCCAGCTCGCTGCAAGCCGGACAATCCTTAATTATCCCTGTTGAATAACTGGGCTCGCCGAAACAGCTTCAATAGAATCAATACATACTTACAAGAATGATCCATAGGAATCTACATTCAGAAGTCTGAGTCTCTATTGCTCAGGCTTTTTTTATTTCTGGCGGCATAACGTAATTATAAGGTGCACCCGAGGTGGAAAGAGGATGGAGAAGACAAGTGAAAACAAGCCTCAGAGAGGGCCATTTCGCCTTGACAATGGGCAATTAAAAATGTCAAAGTAAAGAATGACATGTTGGCCGAATCAGGGAAGGAGCTTATTTGAAATGGAAAAGATTATCGCCCGTATTAATGAACTATCCAGAAAGAACAAAACCGTAGGGTTGTCGCCGGAGGAACTGGTCGAACGCGACGAGCTTCGCCGTCTATACCTTGAGAATTTCAAGAATAACTTCCGGAATCAACTCGATACCATTAAATATGTGGAAGATGAAGAGAACGGGGAAGATACGATCAAGCATTAGCAGCAGTCTATTTGAAGGAGGACATGTAGCATGCAATATCGTTTACTTGGCCGAAGCGGTTTAGCCGTATCGGAGCTTTGCTTAGGTACAATGACGTTCGGTAATACGACAAGCGAGACGGATTCCATAGAGATGATGAATCGTTTCTTCGAGAAAGGCGGCAATTTCCTTGATACTGCGAACGTGTATGTATCCGGCCGCTCTGAAGAGATTGTAGGTAAAGCGATCAAAGATCGACGTTCAGAAGTCGTGCTCGCAACGAAAGTGAGATTCGCGACTGCGAATCACCCAAACGGCGTCGGTGTTTCAAGAAAGCATATTATGGATGCCGTCGAAGCAAGCTTGAAGAGACTTGATACCGACTATATCGACCTCTATCAAGTGCATGTGTGGGATCACGCAACACCGATTGAAGAGACGCTTCGCGCTCTTGATGATCTGGTTACTTCAGGAAAAGTTCGTTATATCGGCTGTTCCAATTTCTTCGCCTGGCAGCTTATGAAGTCGTTGTCCACCAGCGATTGGAATCGTTATGTCCGATTCATCTCCATTCAACCGCAATACAGCTTAGTCAGTCGTGAAATGGACCGCGAAATGTTATCCTTATGCTTGGAAGAGAATGTAGGAATTATCCCATGGGCACCGCTAGGCGGAGGCTTTCTGACAGGCAGATATACGCAAGAAGAGCCTGTAAGTGGAAGATTAACGTCCAAGCAAGGCGAGAGCTCCTGGGCAGTTCGTGCTAACGAGGGTAATTTCGCAGTGCTTGACGCTGTGCTAAGCGCAGCAAAGGAACTAGATCGTACACCTGCCCAAGTTGCGCTGTCCTGGCTGCTGCAACGCAAAGGGATTACGTCTCCAATCTTTGGGGCAAGCACATTGGAACAGTTTGAAGATAACATGGGTGCGATCGGTTGGACGATGCCGGATTCCGTATGGAACAAGCTGGATGAAGTAAGCGCATTGCCAAGCGAGTATCCGAACCGATTTATTGCGAAATTCGCCAGACCGATCTAACTTAGAGTAAGACGATTACAGCGTGTTGAAGATTATGAAGGAGGAACACCCTTGTCAAGATCGTGGGAACGTAAAGTACAGAAGAATCAAGCAGAAATTAACAAACAACGTAAGAAGCATGGAAAGGCGCCGCTCATGGCTGCCAAATCAAGTGCAGAGAAGCTCGACACTTTTAAAGGAAGAAGCTATTTGATGCCGGCATTCCTGCTGTTGTTCATCCTTTTCTATGTAATCGTGACTGTTACTGCGGATACGTACAAGCAGACTGGCAATATGTTCTGGCTGACTGTAGGTTGTTATGTCATCCTAGCTTTGCTATTCACGCTGCGCCGCCCGTATCTATCGGTTGGCAGTGACTATATCCGCTCCCGCCGGTTCACAGGCGATCGCTCGATCAATGTAAACAACATTAAAGCCATCTCCTCTCAGAAGGGCTACATTGTTGTTGAGCAGCATAAAGGCGGAAATTGGGTGTTCTCGCGCGTCATTAACCGTTTCCCAACGGATCAAATGTCGGAACGCCTGCGGACGTTCTCCGCTCAACATGGTATTTCGTTTACTGAAAAATAATTCGGAAGTGGAGTGCAGACACGATTATGGCTAAACAAGCAGTATTATTTGATCTCGACGATACACTATTATGGGATGATCGAAGCGTACAGGAAGCATTCGATGCGACCTGTCTAACCGCTGCAGCACAAACCGGAGTGGATGCGAAAGCGCTGGAAGACGCGGTACGCCGTGAAGCTCGCGCACTCTATGAATCCTATGAAACGTTCCCATTCACCAAGATGATCGGAATCAATCCGTTTGAGGGGCTGTGGGCGAACTTTCTGGAAGGGGAACAAGAAGAGTTCCGCAAGCTTCAGCAGCTCGCTCCGGCCTATCGCCGCGAAGCTTGGACACGTGGCCTGAAGGCGCTCGGCGTGGACGACGCAGAGCTCGGAGCTCAGCTCGCTGAACAGTTCCCGGCTGAACGTCGCAGTCGTCCCTATGTATATGAAGAGACGTTTGCAATCTTGGATCAGCTCAAAGGCAAGTACAAGCTCCTGCTGCTGACGAACGGATCGCCTGATCTTCAGCGTGAGAAGCTGGCTGGCGTTCCGGCGATCGTGCCTTATTTTGATCATATTATTATTTCCGGTGAATTTGGCCAAGGCAAACCTGCTGCTGCGATTTTCCATCATGCCCTAGAGCGTCTCGGCGTTGAGCCAAACCATGGCATTATGGTAGGGGACAAGCTCACAACGGATATTCTGGGAGCCAATACAATTGGCATGACATCCGTTTGGATTAATCGCCACGGCATGACGCGTTCAGATGAAATTATTCCTTCGCATGAAATCAAACATCTGGAAGAATTGCTGCCTTTGCTTCTGTAACTCGGGGGCAAGGAGCATTGATAAAACCACAACAAAGAAGACCCGTCCGAGGACGGGTCTTCTTATTTCGAAACAGGTTATTAGGCGAAAGTAGGATCTTCGATATTTTGGGCAACCCAGCCGTCCTTCTCGATGAAGAGGCGAACAGCGATGATTTCGCGGTTATCCATCAGCGTGAAGAAATGTGCTTTGTTCTCCGGAACAGATATGACATCGCCGGCCTCCAGCTCAACGTCGAAATATCCGGTTTCCTCGTCACCTTTAATGATGAAGATGCCGCGTCCGGACACGATGCCGCGAATTTCATCTTCGGTATGGATGTGGATTTGCTCAAACTTCTTCAGCAATTCCTCGATGTTCGGGGTCGCATCAGACAGAGAAATGACATCCCAAATTTTGTAGCCGCGACGCGCTGCAAGGTCACGGATTTCATCGTCGTAAGTGCTGAGGATCGTTTGCTTCTCTTCATCATTCAATACAAATTTGTTATGAAGTTCAGTTGGAAGCTTGCTTGCATCCCAGTGCTCATAAAGTACTTCTTGCTTCTCTAGAAAGGCGCGGACGTTCTCTTCGCCGGAGATGCGCTCATCCGTGCTGCGAATTCGAATTTCTGCCATCGTTTAATCCCTCTTTTCACAAAAATCGTAATTCCGATCAGAATAATTATAGAACAAAACGAATGACCTGAAAAGGTTCTTTGCACGCGCGGTGAATTCTGGTAGAGTATAGGGAAATGATTTTTGCTGAATCGACCACGCCTTGGCTAGGGTAAAGGCAGTGAGTTGGATTATCGGAAGGGAAGTGCATCTTTTGACGAAACCGACAATGCAGGATATGCTCGCACAACGAATTCTCATCCTCGATGGGGCTATGGGTACGATGATTCAACAGGCGGATCTGGGGCCGGAGGATTTTGGCGGCGAAGAACTGGACGGCTGTAATGAAATGCTCGTACTGACACGTCCCGATGTTATTCAAGGCATCCATGAAGATTATTTAGCTGCAGGTGCAGACATTCTTGAAACCAATACGTTCGGCGCGACGAGCGTCGTTCTTGCTGAATATGATATTCCGGAGAAAGCAAGAGAGATCAATCTTGCTGCGGCATCTCTTGCGCGTGCTGCTGCAGATAAATACTCCACGCCGGACAAGCCGCGTTATGTAGCCGGAGCACTTGGACCTACTACGAAGACGCTGTCCGTAACAGGCGGCGTTACGTTTGATCAGCTGGTCGAGAGCTATTACGAGCAAGCCCTCGCCCTAATTGAAGGCGGCGTCGACGCCATGCTTCTGGAAACCTCACAAGATACACTGAACGTAAAAGCCGGCACAATCGGTATTCATAAAGCTTTCGAAGAAACAGGCATTACGCTTCCACTCATGATCTCCGGTACAATCGAGCCGATGGGCACGACATTAGCCGGACAAAATATTGAATCTTTCTATATCTCGCTTGAGCATATGAATCCAATCTCGATTGGGCTTAACTGCGCGACAGGACCGGAGTTTATGCGTGACCATATCCGTTCACTCTCGGCAATCTCGCATGCTGCAGTCAGCTGTTATCCGAATGCCGGCTTGCCGGATGAGAATGGGAATTATCACGAATCGCCGGAATCGCTGGCGAGGAAAATCGCTGATTTTGCCGAGCATGGCTGGATAAATATCGCTGGCGGCTGCTGCGGAACAACGCCGGATCATATCCGTGCTATGGCTGAAACCTTGGCAAATTACGCACCGCGTACGAAACCGGGGGAGCATCCGCCGGCGGTTTCCGGTATCGAGACGGTTTATATTGAAGAAGATAACCGTCCCATAATGATCGGTGAGCGTACGAATATTTCCGGCTCACGTAAATTTAAACGCCTCATTAAAGAAGAGAAGTATGATGAAGCGTCCGAAATTGCCCGTGCACAAGTAAAGGGCGGCGCACATGTTATTGATATAAACTTGCAGGATACGGATATTGATGAAGCGCATGCAGTGCATCATTTTCTGCCTGAAGTTGTAAAGAAGATTAAAGTACCGCTCATGCTTGATTCCACCTATGATCATATCATTGAGCTCGGCTTGAAGTATTCCCAAGGGAAAGCGATCATCAACTCCATTAACCTGGAGGATGGCGAATCCAAGTTCGAGAAAATTCTCCCGCTCATACATCGCTATGGGGCAGCGGTTGTTTGTATTCTTATCGATGAGCGTGGACAAGCGGTTTCACGCGAAGCGAAGATGGAAGTGGCTACTCGTTCGTACGAGCTGCTTACTGAGAAATATGGCATGAATCCGGAAGATATTATTTTCGACCCGAACATGTTCCCTGTTGGATCCGGTGACCCGCAGTACATCGGTTCTGCAGTTGAGACCATTGAAGGCATTAAGATGATTAAAGCGAAGTATCCGAAGGCGAAGACGATTCTCGGCTTAAGTAACATCTCGTTCGGATTGCCGGATGCGGGCCGTGAAGTGCTCAACTCTGTTTATCTGTATCACACGACGAAGGCCGGACTTGATTATGCAATCGTGAATACGGAGAAACTGGAGCGGTATGCATCCATTCCGGAAGAAGAGCGCCGTCTTGCTGAAGAATTGATTTATAATACGAACGATGAGACTTTGGCAGCGTTCGTTGCAGCCTTCCGTGAGAAGAAAGTTGTAAAGAAAGAGAAGATCTCCACGTTGACGTTGGAGGAGCGCCTTGCTTCTTATGTTGTCGAAGGTACGAAGGAAGGACTCTATCCGGATCTTGATGAAGCGCTGAAGAAGTATGCACCGCTTGAAATCATCAACGGCGCGCTGATGAGAGGGATGGAGGAAGTCGGTCGGCTGTTCAATGGAAATGAGCTGATCGTGGCTGAGGTGCTGCAGAGCGCCGAAGTAATGAAAGCTTCTGTTACGTATCTGGAGCCGTTCATGGAAAAGAATGAAACAGCCGTTAAAGGTAAAATCATACTGGCAACCGTTAAAGGTGACGTCCATGATATCGGTAAAAATCTGGTCGAAATCATCTTATCCAACAATGGCTACAAAATTATTAATCTAGGCATTAAAGTGCCGCCTGAACAAATTATTGAAGCCTACCGCAAAGAGCCGGTTGATGCGATTGGCCTCTCGGGTCTACTCGTCAAATCGGCGCAGCAGATGATATTGACCGCGCAGGATTTGCGCAGTGCAGGCATTGAAGCTCCGATTCTGGTAGGAGGCGCGGCACTCACTCGTAAATTCACGAAGCATCGGATCGGACCGGAATATGACGGGTTGGTACTGTATGCGAAGGATGCTATGGATGGTCTGGACATCGCCAACAAGCTGATGGACAAACAACATCGCCTTGTCTACGAGGAGGAGATGGCTGCGCTCAAAGCTTCCGGCTACTTGGAAGAAGTGGAGAAGAAGCCTCTGCCTGAGCTGACTCGAGCCGTGCAATCGAATGTGTCCAAGGATGCGCCGGTTTATATTCCGCCGGATACAGAGCGTCATGTTCTTCGTAACGTCCCGATTCCACACATCGTGCCTTATATTAATATGCAGATGCTGCTTGGCCATCATTTGGGCTTAAAGGGCAACGTGGATACGCTTCTTGCTGAAGGCAATGAGAAAGCCGTGAATTTGAAGGAAACGGTTGACGGACTGCTTGCCGATGCTGCCAAAGGATTACTGAAGGCTAACGGCATGTACCGTTTCTTCCCAGCACAATCGTCGGGCAACGATATTATTATTTATGATCCGAGTCAGCCCGGTGTCGAGATCAAACGTTTCACGTTCCCTCGTCAGCAAGTTGAGCCGTATCTCTGCTTGGCAGATTTCTTGAAATCGGTGGAGAGCGGCGAGATGGATTACGTCGGCTTCCTCGTTGTAACAGCGGGCGAAGGCGTAAGAGAGAAAGCAACTGAACTGAAAGACAACGGAGACTACTTGCGCTCCCATGCCTTGCAGTCTGTTGCACTTGAAGTTGCGGAAGCAATGGCCGAACGTGTCCATCATTTGATGCGCGATACTTGGGGTTTCCCGGATCATCCGGAAATGACGATGAAACAGCGCCATGGTGCTCGTTATCAAGGTATTCGGGTTTCGTTTGGTTATCCGGCTTGTCCGAATCTGGAAGACCAACAGCCGCTGTTTGAGCTGATGAAACCTGAGGATATCGGCGTACAATTGACGGAAGGTTTCATGATGGAGCCGGAAGCATCCGTATCCGCGATGGTATTCGCCCATCCGGAAGCGCAGTATTTCAACGTAGAGAAGGCGTAACGGATAGCATAGGTACCCTCCGAACTTGCAGTGTTAAGCTGCAGCTTTGGAGGGTATTGTTATAGATAGCATATGGATTGCGATTGGAGGGAGCATGCACATGCAGCTCACGTTTCTCGGTACAAGCGCAGGAAGACCAACGAAAACTCGCAATGTGACTTCCATTGCATTCTGTCTTCCTGAACCGCATTGCGGGTTCTGGCTGTTCGATATCGGCGAAGGCACGCAGCATCGGCTGCTGCACGGCGGATTGAAGCTTAATAAATTGGAACGAATTTTCATTACCCATTTGCATGGTGATCATCTCTATGGATTGCCCGGCCTGCTAAGCAGTCGGACGTATTTTGAAGGGGCAGGTCCGCTTCAGATCTATGGTCCGGCCGGGTTAAGAGAATATTTGAACGTGATCTTCCAACATAGCGGGGTTCATCTCGGTTATGAGCTCGAAGTTATAGAGGTCACAGCAGGCGAGATAGCGGCGGATGATCGTTTCGTAGTTGAGGCAGCAGAGCTGGAGCATCGATTGCCATGCTTCGGTTACCGCATCACCGAGCGTCCGCAGCAAGGACAGCTTCATTTGGCGCGGCTTGCTGAGATTGGTGTTCGGCCAGGTCCGCTATACGGGAAGCTCAAACGCGGTGAATCCATTACCCTTGAGGATGGCCGTACCATTTCCTCGGCAGATGTTGTAGGTCCACAACTGCCAGGGCGGATTGTCACCATTCTCGGGGATACAACGCCATGCGATAATGCGATTCGACTGGCCGAAGGTGCCGATTTGCTCGTGCATGAAGCGACCTTTGCAGGCGGAATGGAGGAGAAAGCGGCTGCATACGGCCATTCTACGATTCGTCAAGCCGCAGAGATTGCGGCTGCAGCAGGGGTTAAGCGATTGGTGGTCACACACTTCAGCTCGCGATTCGACGATGAAGCCGTAGCGGAGCTGGTGGCGGATGCCCGGACGATTTTCCCGCATACTGACGCAGCGTACGATTATGCAGAATTCCAAGTGAAGCGTTCCACATAGAACAACCCTTGGCGACTAGTGGAGATCGTCCAGAAGCCGTCCGATCGCAGGCTGCGAGAGGGCGGCTACTGTCGTTTGTTAAAAATAGGGCTTTTTTTATTTTAACCCAAGCGGTTATAATGAGGGGAACAGTCGTTCTATCACGGGGGTTATAATTATGCTGCGCAAGAAGAATTTATCTGATCTCATACAAGAGTTACGAGCAAACGAGAATGTCATCAACTGGCACGAAGTTGAACCGATAGAAGCTAGAACAAGGCCGATGCCCGAGAGCGTAGATCCAAGAATTAAAGCGGCTTTAGGTAAACGAGGAATCGAAGAGTTATACAGTCATCAGTACACCGCTTACGAAACCATTCGTAAAGGCGAGAACATGGTCGCTGTAACCCCGACGGCATCGGGTAAAACGCTTTGCTATAATCTCCCCGTATTGCAGTCGATCGCCGAGGACGACGCAAGCCGCGCGTTATATTTGTTCCCTACGAAAGCGCTGGCGCAGGATCAGAAGAGTGAATTGAACGAAATCATTGCAGAAATGGGAGTCGACATCAAAAGTTTTACCTATGACGGAGACACTTCTCCGGAAATTCGGCAAATTGTTAAGAACGTCGGTCATATTGTCATTACGAATCCGGATATGCTGCATTCCGCTATTCTTCCGCATCATACGAAATGGATCAGCTTATTTAGCAATCTCAAATATATCGTCATCGACGAATTGCATACTTATCGAGGCGTCTTCGGCAGTCATGTATCCAATGTCATTCGCCGGTTGCGGAGAATCTGTAAGTTTTATGGCAGTGACCCGATCTTCATCTGTACGTCGGCGACGATCGCGAACCCGAAGGAGCTGGCTGAACAACTTACAGGTCAACCCATGCGATTGGTTGACGATAACGGCGCCCCGAGGGGAAGAAAACATTTTGTGTTCTATAATCCTCCTATCATCAATAAGCCTTTAAATCTTCGCAAAAGTGCAACCGTAGAGGTAAACCAATTAGCTAAACAATTCCTGGCCAATAAAGTGCAGACGATCGTGTTTGCGCGCAGCCGAGTCCGAGTAGAACTCATTCTAAGTCATTTGCAGGAGCTAGTGAAGAACGAACTAGGCGCCAAATCCATTCGGGGCTATCGAGGCGGCTACCTGCCCAATCAGCGCCGCGAAATTGAACGAGGGTTAAGGAACGGTGAAATCGTTGGCGTAGTCAGTACGAATGCACTTGAGCTTGGCGTGGATATCGGGCAGTTGCAGGTGTGCATTATGTCTGGGTATCCCGGAAGCGTCGCCAGTACTTGGCAGCAGGCAGGCCGGGCCGGTAGACGTCATGGCGAGGCTCTGGTAGTGATGGTAGCAAGCAATACACCAATAGACCAATATGTCGTGCAGAATCCGGAGTATTTCTTTGAACGTTCCCCGGAATCGGCACGCATTAACCCGGAGAATCTATTGATTCTGGTCGACCATTTGCGATGTGCGGCCTACGAGCTTCCACTCAAATTGGGGGAAGAATTCGGTCCGCTGGAAATTACTGATATTCTTGAATATTTAGTAGAAGAGAGAGTTCTTACGCAAGCCGGAGGGGCATTCTACTGGGCGAATCAGTCCTTCCCTGCCCATGAAGTGAGCCTGCGCTCCGCAGCGCAAGAAAATGTAGTCATTATCGACCAATCCGAACGAGGAAATGTTAAAATTATCGGCGAGATGGACCGATTCAGCGCCATGACCCTCTTGCATGATGAAGCGATTTATTTGCATGAAGGCGTGCAGTTCCAAGTAGAGAAGCTGGATTGGGAACACAAGAAAGCTTATGTGCGGGAAGTCGACGTAGAGTATTATACGGACGCTAATCTGGCGGTTAAATTAAAGGTCTTGTCCATCGATTTATCGAAGAAAAGACAAATGTCATCCATTCATTACGGCGACGCGGCCGTTAATGTCATGGCTACGATGTACAAAAAAATCCGTTTATCGAGTTTCGAGAATATCGGATACGGCCCAATCAAGCTTCCGGAAGAAGAGTTGCATACCAGCGCCACCTGGGTAGAGATTAGCGAGGTTGACCCTTCGATCGAAACCAAAACGCTGGAACAGCTGTTAATGGGCATATCGAATGTCATCCGGCATATTGTGCCGGTTCATGTCATGTGCGACCGAAGCGATATCCATGTCGTTTCACAGATCAGGGCTGAACATTCGCAGCTGCCGACAATATTTATCTATGATCATTATCCCGGCGGGATAGGGTTAGCGGAAGACGTATATAAGCGATTCGATGATATCAAAGCAGCAGCGAAAAATCTCATTCAGAAATGCCCATGTGAAGCGGGCTGTCCTTCCTGTATCGGCACGGAAATCGTAGGCATGAATGCGAAGAACAAATCGCTGTTCATCTTGGAGGGATTATGAGCGGGCTACGGGATCGACTGCTGCGATTAAAGAACGCGCAAGTTGCTCAAGAAGAACGACTTGCCGGTATGGTTACTTCGGCGGAATCGTCCGTTATTGCTGAGGGTGACGAGGCAGCTGTCTTACAGGACGGTGAGCAGGCTCATGCAGCATCTGTCGGTGCTGTCCCATCAGCAGAGGCCGATGATGACACGTTATCTCCGGAGTGGGATGAGCTCGGTGTGCGCATTGTGCAATCGACGGAAGGCGCATTTCTTGTACGGGAAAGCCGCTATCCTCTGACGCATAAGCACGGTATTCATGAGCTGATCGAGCTCTCCGAAGCTCAGATCAATCTCGATGCTTTTCGCAAACCCGATTCCGCTGACCTCGGCTATACGAATCTGTTGTTTCTTGATTTAGAAACCACCGGGCTCGGAGTCGGCGCGGGCAATGTCCCTTTCATGGTAGGGCTTGCTTATTTGCAGGATGATGTGTTCATTGTCGAGCAAATGCTTATCCGTCATCCGGCGGAGGAACGGGCGATGATCGGATATCTGTGTAACCTGCTGCCCAGCTTCACTCACTTAGTAACTTACAATGGTCGGACTTTCGATTGGCCTGTCTTATTCAATCGTTTTATACTAAACGGCTTCCGCAATTTCAAATGGGAGCCAATCCATATCGATTTATTGCATCCTTCCCGAGCTGTCTGGCGGAACACGCTGGTATCCTGTCGGTTAAGTCATGTGGAAGAAGAACGACTTGGCATTACCAGACATGACGATGTACCGGGTTCACTCGCACCGGCTATCTATTTTCAATATTTAGCGGACAGAAAGCCTGAGCCGCTGCTGGGCGTATTTCAACACAATGAAATCGATATGCTCTCTCTGGCTGCGCTCGCAATCCGGTTCGGCCACTTGCTTGGCGGTAGAATAGGAACAGGAACGGTTCAGATGCCGGAGGAAGCGGAGGAGCTGCTGCGAACAGGGCTATGGCTGGAGAAAATGGGAAAATCAGTCCTGGCTGAGCCGCTGTATGCGGCTGCGGCCCAACATCCCCGTCCAACGCTCAAAGGCTTGTGTTTACTGGCGGAACGAGACAAGAAATGTGGAAATTGGCAGCGTGCTGTGGTATTGTGGCAGAAGGCTGTAGATGAAGCAGCACATGCTGCTTGGCCGGATTATGAAGCGCATATTGAGCTTGCGATGTATTATGAGCACAAGACGAAGCAGCTGGCTGAAGCGCTAGAGCTGGCTGAAACAGCATTTGCGATCGCGCAGCGGCGCCTTACAGGTGTGCGGCTTAAGGGGAATCGGAGAACTGAGCTCGATGTGCTTCGTAAACGGATTGACCGTCTACGCATGAAGATAAACAAAATAACAGAAGCAACGTAGAAGGAGTGGACATTCATGAGCGTCAATTCGCTACGCGGTCTGCTCATAGATTTGGACGGAACGATGTATCATGGCGGCATTATGATTCCGGGAGCGGATGCGCTCATTGCGGAGCTGCGCCGGCTAGACATTCAATTCTTATTCGTAACGAACAATTCTTCCGCTACGCCGGAGGCTTTCGCTGCTCGGCTTAGTGCGATGGGAATCCAGACGAATCCATCTGAGGTATGTACTTCGGCGCAAGGTGCTGCGGCCTACATCGCAGAGCGGCAACCGGGTGCACGAGTACATGTCATTGGAGAGCATGGATTGCGAACAGCTCTGCAGGATGCCGGCTTGCAGCTGGTAGAAGAAGAGCCGGATATCGTCGTGCAAGGCATTGATAAGCAGCTTACTTACGATAAAGTGGCCAAAGCGGTCACTTATATCCGCAGCGGGGCAAGCTATATTTTGACGAATCCGGATTTGCTAGTACCTGCTGAACATGGCTTAGTTCCGGGGGCGGGATCTATTGGTGCGATGCTTCGGGCAGCATCCGGTGTCGAACCTATTGTAATAGGAAAACCATCGGCAATCTTAATGGACTTTGCACTGAAACGGCTGGGACTTCAAGCATCCGAGACGTGGATGATCGGTGACAATCCAGCAACGGATATCGCAGCGGCGCAAGCCGTAGATTGTCCGTCGATCCTTGTTTTAACAGGGCTTGCAACAGGCGACAATTATAAGGAACTGCTTGCGGCAGCCGGCTGTGAACCAACGGTCATTATTGATAATTTACATACATTGCAGCAGTTTATAGGCGATCAGCTGGCAAGTGGGCAGCAGAGCCGTTAGGAAGGAAGAAGCACGATGCCGGAATGGCCGGAAATGGAACATTATCGCAAGATGCTGGCGGAGCGAATCTCCGGTCAGCCCATTATGAATGTGCAGGTTACGCGTCAGAAATCGATTAACGTTCCTGTTGAAACCTTCGAGCAGGAGCTAATCGGAAGAACCGTTTGGTTCGTGGAGCATCGCGGCAAAATGTTGATTCTACACCTGGATAACGGAAAACGGCTGCTGCTGCATCTAATGCTGGGCGGTATGATTCGTTATGAAACACGGGGCATTGATCCAGAGCAGCGCACGGAACGCACTGTGCAGGTTATGATCGGTTTCCCGCAAGGGGAGCTGTGCTTTATCGGATTGCGTCTTGGTTATATCCATCTGCTGACGGTGAAGGAAACAATCGCTCGTTTGGCCGATCTTGGACCGGAGCCGTTCGACAAATGGCTGACGCTAGAGAAATTCAAGGAGCGTTTCAAGGGACGCAGAGGATCGCTGAAGACAGCCCTTGTCGAGCAGAGGGTTATCGCGGGCATAGGAAATTGTTATGCAGACGAGATTGCTTTCGAAGCGAGAGTTCGCCCGGATGCGAAACTATCTGCGCTTGCGCCGGAATCGTGGGAGCGTATTTATAACGCGATGCACAAGGTGCTGCAATCGGCATTAGCGCATGGCGGTTATATGGAGATGCCCTTTACGAATGAGGACACCGTTACCGGCGGTTATAACAACCATTGCCTGGTTTACGACCGCGGCGGAGAACCTTGTTTAAACTGCGGTGGAACGATTGTGCAAGAAGAAATCAACTCGCGCAAGATGTTCTATTGCCCGGTTTGCCAGAAGGATAGGTAGACGCCGATGCGGACCGGATTTCATGTTTCCACCAAAGGCGGTTACAGGGAAGCGGCAAGGCGAGCGGCAGCGAATGGAGCTGTCGCTTATCAATATTTTCCGAAAAATCCGCGAAGTCTTTCCTTTAAAGACATCGATTACAGAGAAGCAAAGCAGTGTGCAGTCTTCTGTGAGGAGCGCGGGATTGTTTCCATTGCACATTCTCCTTATCCGACGAATATTGCGTCAGAAGATGCAGAGCATCGCGCGAGAACGGTGGAATCTCTGCTGAATGATCTCGCTATTGCCGAAGCTTGCGGTTCATTGGGCGTCGTGGTGCATTTTGGCGTCTATAAAGGGCCGGATCCACTTGAGGGCTACCGCAATGCAGTAGTTACGTTAAGTACGGTTACATCTCAATGGGCCGGTAAAGCGAAGCTGCTCATAGAGAATCAAGCTGGCGATCATACTTTCATGGGGACTACGATGGAAGAGCTGGCTCAAATTCGCAGCCTGTGCGTAGACCCGCACAAGATCGGATTCTGCCTAGATACATGCCATCTCTTCGCCAGTGGAGTTTGGGATGGAAGCCCTGACGCTGCATGGATGGACAAAGCGCAAGAGCTCGGTGTGATTTCAGAGCTGACTGCTATTCATCTGAATGATTCCGTCTATCCAAGCGGGGATAAGAGAGACCGTCATGCGAGAATCGGTGAAGGTTATATTGGCGAAGCAGGCTTGACCTGGCTGCTGCGTCATCCGATGCTGAAGCAGGTGCCATTCGTGCTGGAAACTCCATCCGGGGAAGATGGTACGCACCGAGAACAGATGGAGCTGATCCAGCGGTTAGGAGGGGAGAGCGAAGCATGATTAACGTATATTTAGACGATTATCGGCCATGTCCGGAAGGTTTCGTTCTTGCGAAGACGGCTTCTGAATGCATCCTTCTGCTGCAGCATGAGGATGTGGATATCCTCTCGCTCGACTTTGAGCTTGGCTGGGGGCAGCCGAGTGGCCTTGCCGTTGCAGAATATATCGTATCCAGTGGACGATATCCGCGCACCTGCTACTTTCATACGTCCAGTCTTGCAGGCAGAATGCAAATGGTCCATTTGATAACCCAGCATGCACCGATAAACATCCAAATCCATAATGGTCCAATGCCTGCGGTGAGCAGATAGCGCTGACCTGCTTCATGTGAACTTCTGGGAGGGAAAACCGTGAACATGATTACATTGCAAGATATCACATTCCGCCGTGAAGAAAGACAAATCCTTGATGGCGTTAATCTTCAAATCAACAAAGGGGAGCACTGGGTTATTCTGGGCCGAAACGGCTGCGGAAAAACAACGCTGCTGGAGATGATGACCGGCTACCAGTTCCCTTCTTCCGGAACGGTTGACGTGCTCGGCAATCGCTTCGGAGAATGCGATGTGCGGGAGATTCGTAAGCAAGTCGGTTATATTAGCCAGGCGGTCATGGAGAAACTGACGCTGCGAGATCCGGTTTGGGAAGTTATCGCGACCGGGGAGTACGCGTTTCTGCGTTTCTACCAGACCATCGATGAAGAGGTGCGTCAGAAAGCGCTGCGTCACTTAGATGAAGTGGGCTTGCTGTATACGGCAGATCAAACATTGGCTACGCTCTCTCAAGGTGAGCGGAAGAAGGTGCTTCTCGCACGTGCGCTGATGTCCAATCCGAAGCTGCTTATTATGGACGAGCCTTGTGCGGGTTTAGACTTGTACGAGCGTGAGAAGCTGCTGCTTGATTTGAACAGACTGGCTGAGCGTGACATTACCGTTGTGTACGTGACACATCATATGGAAGAAATCATACCGCTATTTACTCATGTGGCATTAGTGCAGGACGGACGCATCGTAGCTGCGGGTCCGAAGAAGGAAGTGCTTAGTCCGGAATGGCTAAGCCGCGCGTACGACTGGCCGGTGGCCGTAGAATGGGCCGATGACCGGCCATGGATTCGAGCATTATCAGGAGGCAAACAGTAGTGAGTCATTGGATTGGAACAGCTAATCATGGTTTTGCGTCGCTTGCAATGGAAGAGCTTCGTAGGCAAATTAATGGCATTAAATTTACGCAGCTTATCGCAGGCGAAGTATTCAAGATGGAGGTTCCGTTAAGCAGAGAAGAGATGCTGGATCTTATCCAGACGAACGAACCGATTTTCTTAAGACATATACAGCCGATTGACCGCGCATTGCCGATTCATGGTAATGCCGATGATTTGCATGCACTCTCGGAGCTAATCCGCAGTGCAAGAATGCGCTGTGAGGAAGGGACGACAGCGATCCATCTCAGACGGATGGATGGAACGCCATTCATCTACTCTGCTGCCGATACAAAGGCCGTGTTAGATGCAGTGATTATGGAGCTGGGCGGAGAAACGACCATGCAGTCGCCTGATCAAATTTTCTCCATCTTCGCAGCATCCGAGGAGCTGTATGTAGGGTGGGGGACTCCAGCCGAGCAGTTGTCGGATTGGCCGGGCGGTGCTGTCCGGTTTCAACGTGAGGAAGGTCAGATTTCGCGTGCGAAGTTCAAGCTGCTGGAGGCGGAACGGGCTTTCAAGGTCTACTTCGAAACGTTCCGTGAAGCGCTTGATATCGGCGCCGCACCGGGCGGATGGACACATCTGCTGCTGGAGCGCGGACTGCGCGTGACGGCGATTGACCCTGCAGAGCTGCATCCAACACTGTCCGCATACCCGCGTCTTACGAAAATGAAGAAGAATGCGTCGGATGTTAACTTCCCGTCGAATACGTTCGACTTGCTCGTCTGTGATATGAGCTGGAGCCCGATGCAGATGGCTAAGCTTGTGTTAGAGAAAACCGATGCGCTGACAGATGGAGCAACTGCAATCATCACGATTAAGCTGATGCATAAGAAGCCGCTGCAGACGATTCGAGACGTGATCGCGAAGCTGGAATCGGCCTTTGAGCTGAAGAAAGCGAAGCAATTGTTCCACAATCGCGATGAAATTACGTTATACTTAGTGAAACGGTAGAAGATACGATTTAGTCGGGAAAGCATCCCGAATGAGCAGACCATGTCTGTGCATTCGAGATGTTTTTTTGCATTTGGGAGGGTAGTGGATGAGCACAGCTAATGAAAATCAGGATTTGCTTAAGGATGGCATTATCATTGGAGGTAGGTATCGCATTGCCGGATTAATTGGGAGAGGCGGAATGGGTGAGGTGTACGCGGCAGAGGATCTGCGCTTGCATGGGAAGCTCCGTGCGCTTAAGGTCGCTTCAATCCATAAGCTCGGAGGAGTAAACGGGGCAGAAGAGGCGGAACTTCTGATGCGTTTGAACCATCCCCATTTGCCTTTGATTGTGGATTATTTTCCACTGGTCGAGGAGTTGGACTGTGAAGTTGTGGTTATGGATTACATCGATGGAAATACACTTCAAGCTTACCTGACATCTCGCGGCGGTGATATTCGTTTCACAGACACCCTTGCAATCGGAAGTCAGCTGTGCGAGGCACTGCACTATCTGCACAGCCAGCATCCTCCGATTATTCATCGAGACTTGAAGCCGACGAATGTGATGATCGATCGTGGCGGTTTTGTGCGGTTAATCGACTTTGGCATTGCCAGGGAATTTAAGCCGGGACAAGCACAGGATACGGTTATGCTGGGAACGCCGGGATTCGCAGCCCCTGAGCAGGAAGGAGAGTACCAGAGTGACGCGCGGACGGATGTATTTGGCTTAGGAGCCTTGCTATACTACTTGCTTAGCGGAGGCAATCGCTACATAACAACAGACGGAACTGCCCCACCGAGGCTCAATACTTTACCTTATCATTTGCCCATCAAGATGACCGAAGTGATATACCGTATGCTCGATCCAAATCCGGTATGCAGATATAGCTCCATGATGGAAGCCAAGCTTGCTCTTGAAGCTTGTTTGGGCAACGAGCCCGTTCCATCACATCAGTTAAGTGGTCAAACTGTTCCTATTCAGTCAAATTATCGACGATCAATCATGGTTGCTTCACTGTCACCGGGCGCAGGTGCGACCTTCGCAACTATTACGCTGGCACATTTACTCGAGCAGCGGGGCATCTCATGTACAGCGATCGAACATCTGGAGCTCGAACCGGAATGGCATGCTTTATTGTACACGCCGGAAGTACAAAAGCGGCTTCGCTCGAAATCTCAGCAAGCGTGGCAAAGCAAATATCGATCCTTTCATTCACCATCCGGGCATACGAAATGGCATGCACTGGAGCCTGACAAACGCCATTCTGCAGATGCGGAACCTACACTTAAATATCGGCTGCTATCAGAATCATCGAACTCTTCTGTAGTTCTAACCGATATTTCCGGCAAATGGACCAACTCCTCTGAATTAACGCTGGAATTGACGCAACGCGATGAATTGATATTCGTTGTTGATCCATCTCCATTCAAATGGACGCCGCAGCGATTGCAAGAGGCCGATCGTATTTGTTTTGAACGCTCGAAGGTTGGGCTTAGGACCTATTGGGTCGCAAACAAAGATATGTCATTTCGCAATCGGAGTGAATGGTTGGCCGCTATTCCGGAGAAACCTGCGTGTTCTGTGCCTCTGCTTCCGGCAGATCAGTTAGCCGAACTGCTATGGTCAGGCAAGTGGGCAACCTCCAACAAAAATTGGCTAAGCCTTCTGGAACGCGCCTTTCAGCCTATTTTGCAAGAAATAGTTGCGAACTCTCGGCACATTCCATCACATCCTGTGATACAATGAGTTGCGAGCGTCGCAAGTAAGGCGCTTAATTATCATTGGAAAGCGAGCTTGAACATGAGTTTATTGACGATAGAGGAATTATCCCATAGCTTCGGCGACCGCACTTTATTCAGGAATGTATCCTTCCGGCTGCTCGCCGGCGAACGTGTCGGATTGGTTGGTGCGAACGGAACGGGCAAGTCGACACTGATGAATATTTTGACAGGCAAATTGCTAAAAGACGAGGGCAAGGTAGAATGGACGCCTCGCGTAAGATACGGTTATCTGGATCAGCATACGAAGCTCTTACCAGGCAAGACTATCCGTGATGTGCTGAAAGATGCGTTTCTTCCTTTGCTGGAACTGGAGCGGGAGCTCAATGATATCGCCGGCCAAATGGCAGATGTCGATTCCGATCAGCTTGAAGTACTGCTCGTTCGTATGGGCGAAATTCAAGAGGAGCTTGAAATCGGAGACTTCTACTTGCTGGATGTGAAGGTCGACGAGATGGCGAATGGGCTTGGCCTCAGTGTCATCGGACTTGATCGTGATGTCGCATCGCTAAGCGGTGGACAGCGTACGAAGGTACTACTGGCGAAGCTGCTGCTGGAGAAACCGATGGTGCTGCTGCTCGATGAGCCGACGAACTACTTGGATGAAGAGCATATTACATGGCTGTCTCACTACTTGAAGAACTATCCATATGCCTTTATTCTTATTTCGCATGATACGGGATTTATGAACGAAGTCGTAAATGTCATTTATCATTTGGAGTTCACGAAGCTCACACGTTATGCGGCGAATTACGAGAAGTTCTTAACGATGGCGGACATGAACAAAGCGCAGCATATCGATGCGTATGAGAAACAGAAGGAATATATCAAGAAGCAGGAAGAATTTATTCAGAAGAATAAAGCGCGTGCTTCGACCAGCGGCCGGGCGAAGAGCCGTGAGAAACAACTTGATAAGATTGACCGAATTGAGAAACCGGAGGAGGCTGCTAAGCCGACCTTTGTATTCAAAGAAGCGCGTGCAAGCGGCAAGACTGTTTTCGAGGCTACAGGGCTTACGATCGGATACGGAAAACCGCTGATTCCGCCAATGAATATGCTTGTGGAGCGGGGAGATAAGATTGCGATTGTCGGTAGTAACGGCGTAGGTAAATCGACCTTGCTGAAGACGATTCTAGGCAAAATCGATGCGCTTGACGGCACGATCTACCGCGGTGACTATCTGTTCCCTGCTTATTTCGAGCAAGAGGTGAAAGCGCCGAATTTAACGCCGCTGGATGATGTGTGGAACGAGTTTTCCAGCATGAATCAGCATGAAGTACGCGCTGCCTTAGCACGCTGCGGCTTGAAGAATGAGCATATCACGCGCGCGCTGAACCAGCTCAGCGGCGGCGAGCAGGCGAAGGTTCGTCTGTGTAAGCTGCTCATGCGTGAAAGCAACTGGGTTGCGTTCGATGAGCCGACCAACCATCTGGATATCCACGCGAAAGCAGAACTTAAACGTGCGCTCGCGTCCTACAAAGGAACCATTATCCTGGTTTCCCACGAACCTGATTTCTACGAGGATTGGGTAACGAAGGTATGGGATGTTGAACAATGGTCGCTGCAGCATGCCATGAACTAGAAGGTAGAGAGCAAGGCCGCCAAGCGTTAGGTTTGGCGGCTTTGCTGCTTGCAATGGCGCATTTGCTTCTTTATGATAGTGGGAACGGGCTAGTCCTGATTAAGTCTATAACAAAGTGGGTGTACAGCGAGAATGAATGAACGCATTCTTGTCATCGAAGATGAGGACGGCATTGCACGGGTTCTTCAGCTTGAGCTGGAGCATGAAGGTTATTCGGTCGGTCGTGCCGCAGACGGCAGGAGCGGACTTGAACAAGTCAACAACGGCGAATGGGATATGCTCCTGCTCGACGTGATGCTCCCTGAGCTAAACGGAATTGAAGTGCTGCGCAGACTGCGGCAATCCGGCAATCAAATCCCGATTATTCTATTAACGGCACGTGACACGATCCCGGACAAGGTAAGCGGATTCGAGCATGGCGCCAATGACTATATTACCAAACCGTTCGCGATGGAAGAACTGCTGGCGCGCGTTCGCAATTTGCTCCGTATCTTCCAGCAGCAGCCGAAGGAGACGGAGAGTCCGGATGTGCTGAAGGCAGCCGATCTCTCCATTGAGCTGCGTACGCGCAAAGTATTCCGTAAGGATCTCGCGATTGAGCTCACTCCGCGTGAATTCGAGCTGCTTGTTTATCTGGCTGAGCATCGCAATGAAGAGAAGTCACGAGAAGATATTTTGTCCGAGGTATGGGGCTACGATTTCATAGGCGAAACGAATTTGGTGGATGTATACATCCGTTATTTGCGCCAGAAAATCGATAAAGGGTACCGCCATAAACTCATCCACACGGTTCGCGGTGTCGGCTATATGCTCAAGGAGCCGGATGCATGACGCTGCGCAGACGATTTACGTTTTTTACGATTTTTTGGCTTATCTTTATATTGATCCTGTTTAACATCTTCGTTTATTTATTTGTGATAAAAATCACGATTCGCAGTGAGGACCAACTGCTGACGAATAAAGTAAACATACTGCTCGAGGATCCCCGAATTGTTGACCCCACGCAGCTAGCCAATGGCGAGCTGTTGCGGGATTTCTATAACATCAGCGAGCTTATTCGTATCGTCGATCGAAGCGGCAGAACGGTGAATTCACAAGGCTCCGACTCCGAGTTGCTTGCGTTGAAGTCGGAATTCTCGGGTCAGCATGATACGGGGATGTTCTTCCTTGAAGGTCGACGTGTGCTGTATATGAAGGTACCGCTCTTCCATGACGGTCAAGTGATCGGTACGCTCGAGCTCTACCGTAAGCTGACGCTGCTCGACAGCTACTTACAGGTTCTGGTTATTGCGCTGACCATCACCAGCATCGGGGCGATCTTGTTCGCGATCTTCGGCACCTATTGGTTTACTTCGAGATTAACGTCACCGATTCAGCACATGGTGCAGACGATGAGAGAGATTGACCGCAGCGGGAAGCTGCGACAGATCGAGCTTGCCCAGCGCGATCAATCTGCTGAATTACTTCAACTTGCGCGCGCCTTTAATCAGATGATCGACAGACTGGATCGCACATTCGAGCGGCAGAAGCAGTTCGTCGCCGATGCATCGCATGAACTTAGAACACCGGTAACGGTTATTACCAGCTATGCAGGCATGCTGAAGAGATGGGGACGAGATGACGTCAACATCCGTGATGAGGCAATTGAAGCAATCAGCAAGGAATCGCAGCGATTGCAAAATTTGACCAAATCGATGCTTCAGCTTGCGCAAGCCGAGCAAGAAGATTGGCTTAATTTGGAAAACTTCAATCTCGTTCAGCTGACGGATGAAACTGCGGATATGCTGCACATCACATTCCAGCGCATGATTCGCGTACATACAGGCAAACAAGATGTTCGGATGATCGGAGACAAGGACAAAATCAGGCAGCTGCTTGTCATCCTCATTGACAATGCGATCAAATACAGCAAGGAACCGATCGATGTTACGCTTGGCACTAATAAAGGCGTCATTCGGATTTCGGTCTCGGACAAAGGAATGGGCATTCCCGAGGACGAAATTCCTCATTTGTTCGAGCGCTTCTACCGCGTAGACAGCGCCAGAAGCCGATCCACAGGCGGCGCCGGACTTGGATTGTCCATCGCCAAGCGGATTGTTGATTTGCATGAAGGTCAAATCGATGTATTCAGCAAGCCTGAACAAGGTACAACCATCTCGATTGCGCTGCCATTGCGCAAATAAATATTCAAAAGCTAACAAAGGCGGGGAGAACTATGGGGAGTTTGCGTGTTTGCGCCGTCCAGTACAAGCTGGCGGATATCGAACGCTTCGAACAGTTTGCCGATCAAGTTCGGCACTATGTTCGTAATGCATCTGAATACGGAGTTCAATTTATTCTGTTTCCGGAGTTTTTCACGACACAATTGCTCTCGATCGGAGACGATGAGGGACGACCATTGTCGATTGAAAGACTGCCTGAATTTACGGAACAATACGTCGATTTGTTTAAGTCACTTGCAGCTGAATATCAAGTGCACATCGTTGGCGGCACTCATGTCATTGATGCCGGAGGCGGCAAGCTGAACAATGCTGCGCATCTGTTCTACCCAAGCGGCCGTGTGGAGCAGCAGGCAAAACTTCATATGACGCCGACCGAACGCGAGGAATGGAACATGTCGCATGGCGAATCCTTGCGCGTATTTGATACAGAGTATGGCACAATTGCGATGCTTACTTGTTACGATATCGAATTTCCGGAAGTGGTCCGGATGGCCAGAGCGAAAGGGGCGGACATTATTTTCTGTCCTTCCTGCACCGATGATCGGCATGGATTCTACCGGGTGCGTTACTGCTGTCATGCAAGAGCAGTTGAGAACCAGGTTTATATTGTGACGACAGGTACGGTAGGGTCACTGCGCAAGGTTGATTTTATGAGAGCTAATTATGGTCAAGCTGCAGTCATCTCGCCAAACGACATTCCATTCCCTCCTGCCGGCATCATGACAGAAGGTGTCATTAATGATGATATGCTTGTTGTCGCCGACCTCAATGTTCAGCTGCTTCATGATGTACGTGCTGCCGGATCGGTTACGACTTGGCGTGATCGCCGCACGGATTTATACTGTGATTGGTCTTAATCGCGGGCATTATTACCTGAGGAAGGGGACAACAAGCGATGCGTAAAGGGCTGATTGTCTACCTTATGGGCAAACCAATCGAGATTGTGATTCGCAATTACAGCTTCTCTGATATAGAGGGGATGATTGCCATTCAACGAGAATCCTTTCCGCCTCCGTTTCCCTCCGAACTTTGGTGGAATGAGGCGCAGCTCCGAGAGCACATCATCCGGTTTCCGGAAGGTGCGCTATGTGCGGAAATGGATGGCAGATTGATCGGGTCTATGACGGGACTTCTTGTAAGCGAGAAGCTGCTGGAAGGCATACATACCTGGGAGGCTGTCACGGACAGCGGCTACATTCGCAATCACGACCCGGATGGCACCACGTTATATGTTGTTGATTTGTGCGTTATTCCGGAAATGCGTAAAGCCGGTATCGGTAAATGGCTCATGCAAAGCATGTACGAGGTCGTCATTCATCTCCGGTTAAGGAGACTGCTTGGCGGCGGTCGGATGCCTGGCTATCATCGGTATTCGGATACCGTATCTGCCGAAGATTACTTAACAGGAGTTACTACGGGCTTGTACAATGATCCCGTGATCTCGTTTCTGTTGCGATGCGGTCGTCTGCCTGTCGGCGTTGCCCAGCACTATCTGGAGGATGAAGAATCCTGCGGATACGCCGCACTCATGGAGTGGAAGAATCCATTTATATCCGAATAGAGAGGAAGTTATAAGTCATGGACTACATACGCATTCAATCAATCGACAATCCATTATTTAAGAGCATGCATGATTTGATGAAAACGATTTTTCCGAAGGAAGAAGTGCTCGCCTTTGAGAAATGGGCTGGACCACTTGAAGATCCCAGCATTCATGTCTATGTAGCGGTTCACGATGGAGAGGTTGTCGGAACTACGGAATATCGGTACTATCCCGGTATGCAAGTCGCGATGACGGACTTTACAATTGTCGGTCGTCCGGGGCTGGGCGTAGGTCGGTTTCTGATGCGCAACCGCTCACGTGATTTAGAACGTTTGGCACAGCAAAGCGGAACCGAGCCGATAGGCATGTTTGCGGAAATTTACAACCCAACGGTTGCGGAATATGAATTCGGCGGCGTCTATCCGATGAATCCGTTTGTACGTCGCGAAGTGCTGTCGCATATCGGCTATATGCGGATTGACTTCCCTTATGTACATCCATCTTGGGAAGAGGATGGTGCGGCTGTCGGGGGGCTTGATCTATGTTTCTTGCCTCAGGACGAGAACCGTACTGAGCTAGAAGCATCGCTTGTGGTGGCGTTCTTAACGGAATACTATTCGGCTCTGCCTAATAAACCGGATGAATGGTATGCCATGGTCGAAGGCTTGAAGGGTCAATCCAAGCTTGCACTGAAACCACTGTAGAGAGGCAGTGCTTCAACAACGCAGGCAGGAATGGGGGAAGCGATTTTGGCGACGACAATCACCTTCTGGGGAACAGGTGATGCAATGGGGGTACCTCGCGTCTATTGTTCATGTGAGGTTTGTGAAGAAGCGAGATCCGGCGCTGTGAACCGCAGATTGCGTTCACTCGTTCATCTCGCCGATGAAGAGTTTGGAACGATGCTGATTGATTGCGGCCCGGATTGGCGCAGTCAGATGGAAACGGCAGGTCTCAAACGGATCGATACGGTTATGATTACGCATGCTCATTTCGATCATATCGCAGGGCTCCCGGAATGGGCGGATCTATGCAGATGGCTCGGATGCAAAGGGAAAGCTTATGCGATGCCTGATGTTATTGACGAGATATTGACCCGCTTTCCGTGGCTGAGGTCTCATATTGAATTTCATCCAATCACGGGACCGCTTCAATTCGGCGGCTGGGAAGTGCGGACATGGAAAGTGAACCATGGCAAGAATGGCTATGCTTACGCGTTCCGATTCACGCATGCCGAGCGTGGAAAGTCATTCGCCTATTGCTCAGATTCCATTGCGCTTGAGGGCGAAGAGCTGGTGCCGCTCGCAGAGTTAGATCTCCTTATTCTTGGGACGAGCTTCTATCAGGAGCCATATCCATTCGAGACGCGTTCCGTCTATGATGTTACAGAAGCGCTGGTGTTACTCGAAGAGCTAAAGCCGGTAAGAACAATGTTTACGCATATGTCGCATGATATTGATCTACGTCGAGACTATGGATTGCCTGCTGGTGTTACATTTGCGCATGCAAGGCTTACCGTCATCGTCTAGGCGATTGCCGCTTGACTTGGTCGAAGTGATGACGCTATTATTAAGTTAACTTTAAGCAGTAAGGGGAAATTTTGATGCGGGTTATGGTTCTTAACTTCTAAATTGGATATTATCCGGCGCCTGAAGCGCGGCCGGATCCACGGCTTTTGTACGATATACAAGTGGACTTTCTCCTGTTGGAGTAGGTTTATATGGTTATATCTCACGAAGGCGTGGAACCAATGAGTTAAGAACATGACAATTTCCGCCTCCTACTGGACGGTAAATTCGCGTGCTCTTTCGAGCACGCCTTTTTTCGTTCTACGGGCAGTCCGCATTCCGCTAGCCGGAAGAGGGTTTTCTCGTCGAATCGAAGAGGGAGTTTACCGAGAAGTCCATGAACAGGGATGGGATGCGTATGCGTTCTGTCCCTGTTTTGTTGTATGTAAATATAAACATCGAAAAGGATGGGTAACCAAATGAATAACGCATCAATGACGAAATTGGAATTCGATAAAATCAAAGCCATGCTGCTCACATATACCGTTTCTGAAGCCGGAAGAGCCCTTACCGAACGGCATGAACCAAGCGCAGAACCCGGCCGAGTGAAAGCGTGGCTTGGTGAAACGGAGGAAGCGGCGGCACTGCTGGCAACCGGTGCAAGCGTTCCGATTTCGGCAATGGAGGGCATGGAAGTATTCATGGCACTGCTGGGAAAGGGGAAAATCTACAGCGAGCAGGAGCTCGGCAATTTGGCTGTTTGGCTCACCTCAATCGGACAAATGAAACGATATATGGACAGTAAACGATTGACTGCACCGACAATCAGCAGTTATGCCGATTCGATGTACGATTGTCCTGAGCTTGTGAAGGAACTGCAGCGCTGCATCAGGCATGGCTCGCTGACTGATCAAGCGTCTCCGGCTTTGGCTGACATTCGCAGGCATCTCGCAGCCGCAGAAGAGCGAATTGAGCGCAAGCTGAATCAACTGCTGGGGAAATACAAGAATGCGCTGCAGGATCAATTAGTCAGCAAGCGAAACGGTCATTATGTGATCCCTGTGAAGAGGGAGCTGCGCAGGCAGGTGCCGGGTACAGTCTGGGATGAGTCTGCAAGCGGTCAGACGTTGTTCGTTGAACCGGTCGACGTGGCCGATCTGCAGGCGGAATGGCAAATGTGGAAGAGTGAGGAGGAACGCGAGCGAACATTGATTCTCTCGCAGCTCTCAGATCTGGCGGAGGAGCAGAGTGACTCGCTAAGGTGGAATATGGAGGCGATGGCATCGTTTGATTTTATATTTGCCAGAGCGAAGCTGTCCCGCACCTATAACGGCATTAAAGCTGCGATTGTAGACAAACCATATGTGAAACTAATTGGCGCCAAACATCCGCTGTTAGGCGGCAAAGCAGTACCACTTACGATTGAAATCGGCGGCGAATGGCGTCAGCTCATCATTACCGGGCCTAATACCGGCGGCAAAACCGTCGCACTTAAGACTATTGGTTTATTCGCCTTAATGGTACAGTCCGGGCTGCTTATCCCTGCTGAGGCTGGTACGGAGCTGGGGTTATTCCAGTCTATTATGGCGGATGTCGGTGATGGCCAAAGCATCGAGCAATCGTTAAGCACATTCTCCGCGCACATGGAATGTCTCAGCGACATGCTTCGCAGAGCGAATGGTCGCTCGCTAATTCTGCTGGATGAGCTGGCAGCCGGCACAGATCCGGGCGAAGGAATTGCGTTGTCCATAGCGGTTCTGGAGGAGCTTCTGAAGCGCGGCTCGCTCGTGGCCGCCACGACACATTTTAACGAGATTAAACGATTTGCCTCCGTCATGAAGGGGTGCACGAATGCACGTATGGCTTTCGATGCCGATACGCTGCAGCCGGTCTACAAGCTTGAAATCGGAGAAGCAGGGGACAGTTATGCTTTTGCAATTGCCAGGAGATTTGGTTTGCCTGAGAGTGTGATTAAACGTGCAGAGGAGCGCGTTGTTGCAGCCAAATCTGCACATTCCACGCAACAGCATCGGACGTTGAATGCTGCGGAGTTTGATTCCAAGTCTGCGTTACGATGGGATGACGAGCTGAAGCGGGCCGTTGGTAAAGAAGATACGAAAGCTCAAGTTAAGAGAAATGAGGAAGCTGCGAATGAAGCAGGCGCCAAGAAACCTTTCGTAGTCGGGGATTGTGTCTGGATTTATCCACTCAAACGGACGGGAATCGTATTCCAACCTGCGAATGAGCGTGGCGATGTGGTTGTGCAGGTTCAGAAGAATAAGATGACCTTCAACCGCAAGAGGCTGTCTCTCTATATTCCGAGTACGCAGCTGTACCCGGAATTGGAAGAGGGCTATGATATGGATATCGTGTTCGAATCGAAGGAGAACCGTAAAACGCGCAAGCTGATGGGGCGCAAATATGTCCCGGGACTATCCATCATCATACCGCCGGATGAGCCAAAAGCTTGATTGTGGCGAAAGAGCATGATAAGGTGGCTTTTCATTCCATGATAGTCACCTTTAGTCCCGGCTTTGTATAACGAGCAGCAGCCCTTGCTTGATGGAAATTTGACCTTCCTCGCTTAACAGTTTGTTGCTAATGCCGAGTGATTGTCCGATTTCGAGTTCAGCCTCATGCAGCGGGTACTGAAAACCAGTCAGCGTAATGCCTGTCACACGTTCGGATAACGGCAATAAGGATACGTAAGTGTAGCTGCTGTTAAACAGCTTTGTCTGATCTGCGGTAAGCTGTATACAGTTGTGTTCGTCTACAATCGAGGCGGCAATACCTTGCTGCTGCGCCATTCGGAGCAGGTGAACATTCGCCAGCGAGTGGTCGAACCTTGTTCCGAGAGCACCTAGCATGACGATTTGCTGCGGCCGCTTAGACAGCGCCAGACGCCAAGCGAGCTCCGTATCGGTGTAATCCTTATCAATTGGATCGTAATCATGTGTTTCGCCGCTGTTCGCGCGGATGTATTCCAATTGGGCCGGTGTAACGGAATCGAAATCGCCAAGCGCAACATGCGGCCGCAAGCCATGCTCGACTAGAAATAATGCGCCGGCATCCGCTCCGATCAGTACATCGTCAGTGGTGAGGAGATCAAGGGCCCACGGGCCAAGGCGTCCGCCTGTAAAAATAACTATTCGTTTAGGAATCATTTGAAGTCCTGCCTTTGCCATTAGTCTGGTTCATTCGAGAACCAGAAGCGTTTTACGACAGTATACTTCCCATGAGAATCATTGGCCAGCCGAAATACGGACGAAATGAAAAATGTAACGCTTGTAGATTCGACGTGCCGCGGCTAAAATGAGTAAGGATCATATTGAGCGGAGACACGCGGAGGCATCAAGCAATGAATCTACAGATGGACATGGACATTTTTACCGTATTCAGCATTATCGGAACGATTGCATTTGCGGTCAGCGGCGCAATTGTAGCAATGGAAGAAGAGTATGATATTTTGGGCGTGTATGTGCTCGGACTGGTTACTGCATTTGGCGGCGGTGTAATCCGTAACCTATTGATCAATGTGCCGATTACGACGATATGGACGCAGGGCATGCTGTTGAAGACGGCCGTAATCGCAATGACGATCGCGTTCGTCATGCCGGTCAAGTGGATTAACCGATGGAAGAAAAGCGAAGCTTTCTTCGATGCGATCGGGTTATCCGCGTTTGCGATTCAAGGGGCGCTGTATGCAACGGGCAAGTACCCGCTAAGTGCGGTTATGGTTGCAGCCATGCTGACCGGAATTGGCGGTGGAATGATTCGCGACGTGCTGGCGGGTCGAAAGCCTCTGGTGCTGCGCGATGAGATTTATGCGGTCTGGGCGCTCGCCGCAGGCGCTGCGATTGGCTTGGGATTCTTCGAATCCCCTGTGGAATTATTGATATTATTCGTCATCGTCATTATTTTCAGAATGCTATCCGTACATTACAATTGGCGGCTGCCGAGGCGATCCTTGAAATACGCGCTCGCGCAGTCGGTCCATTCGGATAAAGAGCGCGCTGAAGCTGCCAAGATTGAGCAAGAAAAAGGAGAAGGATCATGATTAGCGTATTATTTGTTTGTCTGGGAAATATTTGCCGGTCGCCGATGGCCGAAGCGGTGCTGAGGCATCAACTGAAGGCGCGTGAGTTGGAGGACCGGATCAAAGTCGATTCCGCCGGAACGGGAGATTGGCATCTCGGCAAGCCGCCGCATGAAGGTACGCGCGGGCTGCTGGAGCGTTACGGAATTTCGTACGAGGGAATGCGAGCTAGACAAGTGCTTATCGACGACTATCAGACCTTCGACTATATCATTTGCATGGACAGTGCCAATGAGCGAGATGTTCATGCGCTCTTCGGGAGCCGTTCCGATCTACATGCCAAAGTATTCAAATTCATGGATTTGCTGCCCGATGAATCGAGCAAAGATGTGCCTGACCCGTATTACACAGGCAATTTCGATGAGGTCTACGGCCTTGTATCGAGAGGCTGCGAGAATCTTCTGGAGCGAATTCGTCACGAACATCAACTGTAAAATAAAGAAAGACCGCATGCCATTGAAAAGATGGGATGCGGTCTTTTTGCATAGGAGAGTCAATCAGGCTTCCGGATGTAAGAACGTTCTCAGCGCATCCGGAATGTGCTGCTGCCAGAAGCCCCACACATGATCGCCATCATGCTCGCTGTAATGGGTTGTGGCGCCTTGTGCTTCAAGAATTGCTTTCATCTCACGGTTAATCGCGACAAAATCATATACGCCGCTGTCTGATTTAAACGCCGTTTCTTGCAACCCTACGATCATGAATAGTTCGAGCTTGTTCAGATCGGAAGCTTTCCGAGCAATCTCTCGTGAAGCGGGATAAAACGCCCCGGACAAGGAAATAACTTGATGGAACAATTCGGGGTAGGTGAGCGCAATGTGAAGGCTGACGGATCCGCCTAAGGAATCGCCGGCAAGGATCCGAGCGCCTGCGTCTCGTCTGGCTGCGTACTTGGACTCAATGTATGGAATCAGTTCTTCGCCGATGAAGCTGACATAGCCGTGATGCCGATCTCCATTAGGCGCATATTCGGCCGTGCGCAGCTTAATGTCGACATCGATTCCGACAATGATGAAAGGCTCAATGCCTTCGTCCAGAATGAGTTGGTTGGCAATCGTCGCAATACGGCCAAAATTGAAAAATTGCTCACCGTCTTGGCAATAGACGACCGGGTAGCTGAGCAATTCATTGTAGCCAGGTGGTAAATATACCCGTAGATCACGGGAGCCTTCCGGCAGCAACCGACTGGTAATGACATCCTTTACAATCGTTCTTTTCAAATAACGAGGATCGGTCATGAATAAAAACTCCTTTGTCCTTGCATGGTTTGGACGTGTTGTGGGTAAACAAAAGGGAGGAAACAAATGAAGCTTTTGCTAGAAATATGCCCTGTTGTACTATACTGTACTACTAGTTCAATAGTTCTGTTACATATACAATTTGGCAGGCTAATAGATCAAATGTTGCAAAATACAACGGTTTATTGTGCTTTATGCTTTGACCATTTTGGTTAAACAGGTTTATAATCATTCTATAACAGGGATACTCGTTTTTTCAAATATTCAACTGAGGTGAACAATATGAGCAAGCTGCCTTACGAAGTTCAGACGGAGCCTGTAACTCCACTTTCCGTTTTGTCTCCTGAAGGGGAAATTGTTAACGAAGCGCTTATGCCGAATTTGTCGGATGAGCAATTGAAAGAAATTATGTATCGTATGGTTTTCACACGCACATGGGATGAGCGTGCCGTAAACTTGGGCAGACAAGGCCGTCTTGGCTTCTATGCACCTGTTTCGGGTCAAGAAGCTTCCATGATCGGAAGCGAATATGCACTAAACAAAGACGATTTTGTCTGCCCGGGCTACCGCGACATGCCACAAATCGTATGGCACGGATTGCCGCTGTATCAAGCATTCCTATACTCCCGTGGTCATCAGCACGGTGGTCAAATCCCTGCGGACGTTCATGTTCTTATGCCGCAAATCATTATCGGCGCTCAAATTCTTCATGCTACCGGCGTTGCAATGGCATTTAAGAAAAAAGGCGAGAAGCGCGTAGCGATCACTTATACAGGTGATGGCGGTTCTTCTGAGGGCGACTTCTACGAAGGCATGAACTTTGCCGGCGCATTCAAGCTCCCTGTCATTTATGTTGTTCAAAACAACGGTTATGCGATCACAACACCGTACGCGAAGCAAACGGCTGCATTGTCGGTTGCACACAAAGCAATTGCTGCCGGTATTCGCGGCGTGCAAGTTGACGGTATGGACGTACTTGCTGTTATCAAAGCAGTATCCGACGCTGCAGAGCGCGGCCGTAACGGCGAAGGCGCTACGCTGATCGAGATGCTGACATACCGTTTCCGTCCGCATTCCATGGCGGATGATACGACGAAATACCGTACGAAGGATGAAGAGGGCGAATGGAGCCTGAAAGATCCAATCACTCGTTTCGCGAAATTCCTTGAGAAGAAGGGTCTGTGGTCGGATGAAGATACAGCCCGCGTGAAAGAGGAAGCGAAAGCGACTGTAAACGAGCATATCAAGAAAGCAGAAGCAACAGAGAAAATGACTGTGAACGGACTGATTGATTCCATGTTCGAGCACACACCTGCTCACCTGGAAGCGCAAAAGGCCGATTTCCAATAAATGGGATGACTATCGAAGTTAGCTAAGGAGGAACTCGCGACAATGGCTCAAATGAATATGAAAGAAGCGATCCGCGACGCAATGCGTGTGGAGCTTAAGAATGACCCGAACGTATACATTTTCGGTGAAGACGTTGGTAAGGTTGGCGGCGTTTTCCGTGCGACAGAAGGACTTCAAGGCGAATTCGGCGAAGACCGCGTATTCGATACACCGCTTGCTGAATCTGCGATTGCAGGTATGGCAGTAGGGATGGGGCTTCAAGGCTTCCGCCCTGTAGCAGAAATTCAATTCGTAGGGTTTATCTATGAAGCCATGGATCAAATGTTTATCCAAGCAGCGCGTATGCGTTACCGCTCGGGTGGACGCTATAACTCGCCAATCGTATTCCGTACGCCATTTGGCGGCGGCGTTAAGGCAGCTGAGCTTCACACCGATTCCCTTGAAGGCTTGGCGATTCAAACGCCTGGTATTAAAGTAATCGTGCCTTCCAACCCTTATGATGCAAAAGGCCTTCTTGTTGCGGCTATCCGCGACAATGACCCTGTATTCTTCATGGAGCATTTGAACCTATACCATGCTTTCCGTCAAGATGTGCCTGAAGAGGCGTACACGGTTGAGATCGGTAAAGCCAATGTTGTTCGTGAAGGTTCCGATGTCACGATCATCGCTTACGGTCTTATGGTTCATACAGCTGTTAAGGCTGCTGAAGAGCTTGAGAAGAGCGGCGTTAAAGCGGAGGTTATCGATCTTCGTACACTGCTTCCGCTTGATATCGAAACCATCGTTGCTTCGATCAAGAAAACAAACCGTGCAATCGTTGTACAAGAAGCACAGAAAACTTCCGGTGCAGCTGCGGAAATCATTGCTCAAATCAACGAGAACGCAATCCTTCATCTGGAAGCACCGGTACTTCGCGTAGCGGGTCCGGATACGGTTTACCCGTTCGCACAAGTGGAAGACGCATGGCTGCCAAGCCCTGCTCGCATCATTAAAGCAGTTAACCAAGTGCTGAACTTTTAATAGATAAACCCACCATAGAGCAGGTTGTGAAGACTGAGAAGGAGGTCACGGGACGTGGCAAAATTCGAGTATCGTTTCCCGGAGCTGGGCGAAGGCTTGCATGAAGGCGAAATCGTCAAAATGCATATTACGCCAGGCGCTACAGTAACGGATGAAGATATCATCATGGAAGTACAGAATGACAAGGCAATCGTAGAAGTTCCTTGTCCTGTAAATGGTAAAGTGCTTGAAGTGCTCGTAAAGGACGGACAGGTTTGCCATGTTGGCGATATCGTCGCGATCATTGATGCAGAAGGCGAAGTGCCTGAGCAAGCAGCACCAGCCGGCGACAGCCACAGTGCACCGGCACCTGCGGCAGCACCAGCACCAGTAGCAGCACCGGCACCAACAACTGCAGCGGCTCCGGCGCCAGCAGCACCAGCACCAGCATCGGCTCCAGTTAAAGCAGCTGGTGGTTTGGTTCTGGCAACGCCTAGCGTGCGTAAATTCGCTCGCGAACAAGCCGTTGATCTGTCCGGCGTAGCAGGCTCTGGCAAGAACGGCCGCATCACGCGCGAGGACGTTACTGCAATTGCTGCAGGCGGCGGCACGGCGGCACAAGCAGCTCCGGCAGCTCAAGAAGATGCAGCCGTTGCATCGGCATCGGCTGATTCGAAACCAGCTGCACAAGCGGCAGTCGTTATCGGCGACCGTGCTGAAGAGCGCGTACCATTCAAAGGGATTCGCAAAGTAATTGCGAACGCGATGGTTAAATCGGTCTACACAGCACCTCACGTTACACTGATGGATGAAGTAGATGTTACTGCACTAGTTGAGCTTCGTACGAAAGCGAAGCCGATCGCAGAGAAGAAAGGCGTTAAGCTGACTTACCTGCCATTCATCGTAAAGGCTCTTGTTGCGGCTTGCCGTCAGTTCCCGATCATGAACGCGACGCTTGATGAAGAGAAACAAGAGATCGTGTACAAGAAATACTACAACATCGGTATTGCTACCGATACAGATAACGGTTTGATCGTTCCGGTTATCCAGGATGCTGACCGTAAGAACGTTTGGATGGTTGCAGATGCGATCAAAGATCTGGCTACTCGCGGTCGTGACGGTAAGCTTACAGCTACCGAACTGAGAGGCAGCACGATCAGCATTACTAACATTGGTTCCGCAGGCGGCATGTTCTTTACACCGGTTATCAACTTCCCTGAAGTTGCTATTCTTGGTACAGGCCGTATTTCCGAGAAACCGGTTGTGAAGAACGGCGAAATCGTAGCTGCATCGGTTATGGCACTTTCCCTAAGTTTTGACCACCGTCTCATTGATGGGGCAACAGCGCAAAACTTCATGAACTACATTAAACAGCTGCTGGCTGATCCGCAATTACTTGTAATGGAGGTTTAAAACCATGGTAGTAGGAGATGCATCACTCGATATTGATTTGCTAGTCATTGGAGCAGGCCCTGGCGGCTATGTAGCGGCAATTCGCGCTGCGCAGCTTGGCCAAAGTGTGCTTGTTGTAGATAAACAATATGTAGGCGGCGTATGCTTGAACGTCGGCTGTATCCCGTCCAAGGCGCTGATCTCGGCGTCCCACCAATATGAATCCATCTCTCACGCTTCTTCCTTCGGTATCACGGCTTCCGATGTGAAAGTGGAGTGGAGCAAAGTTCAAGAGTTCAAGAACGGCGTAGTTAAGAAATTGACCGGCGGCGTTGGCCAACTGTTGAAAGCTAACAAAATTCAATTCTTCAGCGGCGAAGTGATGTTCATCAGCGATACGGAAGCACGTGTATTCAATGAGCAAGAAGCTCCGCGCTACCGTTTCAAGAACTGCATCATTGCAACAGGTTCCCGTCCAATCGAGCTGAAGGCATTCCCTTACGGCGGCCGTATCGTTTCTTCGACAGAAGCATTGTCCTTGCCTGAAATTCCGAAGAGCCTCGTTGTTATCGGCGGCGGCTACATCGGCATCGAGCTTGGTCAAATGTATGCTCGTTTCGGTACGAAGGTTACGGTAATCGAAGGTTCCGATTCGATTCTTCCCGGCTTTGACAGCGACATGTCTTCTCTCGTAGCGAAGAAGCTTAAAGGCACCAAAACAGATATCGTAACAGGTGCTCAAGCGAAGAGTGCCGTACAAACTGACAACGATGTAACCGTTACGTACACAGTGGGTGGCGAAGACAAACAAGTTACAGCAGATTACTTGCTTGTAACGGTTGGACGCCGTCCAAATACAGATGGTGAGCTTGGCCTTGATATGATCGATGTGAAGATGACCGATCGTGGTATGATCGAAGTCGACGAGCAATGCCGTACAAGCATTCCACACATCTTCGCAATTGGCGATATTATCGCAGGACCTGCGCTTGCGCATAAAGCGATGTATGAAGGCCGCGTTGCTGCAGAAGTCATTGCCGGTCAACCAAGCAAAATCGATTACAAGTGCATTCCGCTTGTGGTATTCTCCGATCCTGAATTGTCTAGCGTAGGCTACAGCGAGAAGGAAGCGAAGGATAAAGGCCACAATGTGAAGGTCGGCAAATTCCCGTTCAACATCAACGGACGTGCATTGTCCCTTGGCGTAAACGAAGGTTTTGTCAAAGTAATCGCAGATGCGGATAACGGTCTCTTACTTGGTGCCCAAATCGCCGGTATTGAAGCTTCCAACATGATCGCAGAGCTAGGACTTGCAATCGAAATGGGCGCGACGCTTGAAGATATCGCTCTGACGATCCATGCACATCCAACGCTTGGCGAAATCGTTCTGGATGCGGTTGAAGTGGCGCTTGGACATCCGATTCACGCAATTGCCAAATAACAAGCTAATCTATATATAACCAAGGCTTACAGGAATACAAGAGGTCACGCCGCAGTTGTTCTGCAGCTGGGCCTCTTTCTTCTTTAGTATTTAGCCAAGGAGGCAGCCTGCAATGACGAACGAAGTGATGAAGAAAACAACGGACGAATCGAGATCAACGATGATGCAGCTGATCTTCCCGTCGGATACGAATTACCACGGAACGATGTTCGGCGGCAAAGTAATGGAATACATGGATAAGATCGCGGCGATAACAAGCATGCGCCATGCGCGGGGGCCGGTCGTAACCGCATCGACAGATAGTTTGGATTTCGTTGCACCGATTAAAGTAGGCGATATGATCGACGTAGAAGCTTTTGTAACATGGACTCGTAAAAGCTCTATGGAAATCTATGTGAAGGTCCAAACCGAGCATGTCTACACGGGGGAGCGCAAAACAGCGGTCACCGCCTTCTTCACCTTTGTTGCGCTCGATGGGCAAGGCAAGCCGACCCCTGTTCCAGGCATCATTCCGCAGAATGAAGAAGAACAGGCGCTTCATCTGTCCGCACCGGATCGATACGAACTAAGAATGCAGCGAAAACAGGACAGACAGAAGAGCCTTTAAATGGTACACTAATAGGAAACGGTTTTTGTCGAAAGATGGAGAGGGGTTAACGGACGTTGAAGGCTTATTTGGATTTGCTTCAGGATGTCTTGGATAACGGGGTTGTTAAAGAGGATCGTACAGGAACAGGAACGAGATCCGTGTTCGGTCGTCAGCTTCGATTCGACTTGAATCAAGGTTTCCCGCTGGTCACGACGAAACGGATGCATGTGAAATCCATTATTCATGAACTGCTCTGGTTCCTTAAGGGCGATACGAACGTTCGTTACCTGCAAGAGAATGGCGTACGGATTTGGAATGAGTGGGCAGATGAGAACGGCGATCTGGGTCCTGTTTACGGGTCGCAGTGGCGGGCGTGGGAGACACCCGACGGTCGTCGCATCGATCAAATTGCTGCTGTAATAGAATCGATCAAGCATAATCCGGATTCCAGGCGCCATATTGTCAGTGCATGGAATGTAGCCGAAATCGAGAATATGAAGCTTCCACCTTGCCATTTTGTATTCCAATTCTATGTGGCTAACGGAAAACTCTCTTGTATGCTGACGATGCGTTCTTCCGATACATTCTTGGGTTTGCCGTTTAATATTGCGCAATACGCGCTGCTTACGCATATGATCGCCCAGCAATGCGATCTTGGAGTTGGGGATTTTATTTATTCAGGCGCCGATGTTCATATCTATAGCAATCATATCGAGCAGGTTAAGCTTCAATTGACTCGTGAACCGCTGCCGCTGCCGAAGCTAATCATTAAGCGGAAGCCGGAATCGATTCTCGATTATGTGTATGATGATTTCGAAATTGCCGATTATCAGCATCATCCAACGATTAAAGCTGAAGTCGCGATATAGGGGAGGGTGCCGATTATGACTATTGCAATGATTGCCGCAATGGCGCGCAACCGTGTGATCGGGATCGACAACGGCATGCCATGGAGTTTGCCGGCAGAAATGGCCCATTTTCGTCGTTCTACAGCTGGTAAGACCGTTGTAATGGGGCGTAAGACCTTCGAATCGCTTAACGGTCCGCTCAAGAATCGTCGTAATGTGATCCTGACTCGCAGCATGGATTACAAGCCGGATGGCTGTGAGGTTGCTCATTCCGTTGAAGAAGTGTTGACTCAGTATGGCAGCAATGAAGGCGAAGAGCTTGTTATCATGGGCGGCGCAGAGATATATTCACTGTTTATGCCCTATGCGGACAAGCTGTGGTTAACGGAAGTCGAAGCTGATGTGGCAGGGGACGCGCATTTTCCAACCTTCCGGATAGATGAGTGGACCGTACAGGATCGGGAGCATTTCTCGAAGGATGAGAAGAACGCCTATGATTTTACAATCGTTACATATGTCAGGAACGCTCGGTAGAGCATTCACTATTTGTTTGGCAAAAGCCTAACATTATGTGATAAAGTGCAAATGATTGTACGGAAAATCCATTTATTGCGTTAAGCCAAGTTGCTAAGATATTGTAAATAGTTATCAGGTTTTATATGGTAAAGTTTGATATTGAATTCAATGTCGATTCCCGATATAGTTTTAGAGAGATAACGAACATTCGGTAATGGGAAAATGGATGGAGGAAAAGCGATCATGTCTACACCTACTGGATTTATGGACTACAAACGCGAACTGCCTGCTGACCGCGATCCGCTGGAACGGATTAAGGATTGGGATGAATTTCATAAGCATTTCAGTGAAGATCAGCTAAGAACGCAAGGCGCGCGCTGCATGGATTGCGGTACGCCTTATTGCCATACAGGCATCGAGCTTCCGGGAGGCGCATCGGGCTGCCCGGTGAACAACCTTATTCCGGAATGGAATAACCTCATCTATCGTGGACTTTGGCGCGAAGCGCTCGATCGTTTGCACAAAACGAACAATTTCCCGGAATTCACCGGCCGTGTTTGCCCGGCTCCGTGTGAAGGTTCTTGTACGGTTGGCCTGATCGGCGATGCGGTTACGATCAAAACAATCGAGCAGTCCATTATCGATAAAGGCTTCGAAGAAGGCTGGGTCGTTCCACAGCCGCCGCTTATGCGTACAGGCAAGAAGGTTGCCGTTGTAGGTTCCGGTCCTGCCGGAATGGCTACCGCAGCACAGCTTAACAAAGCGGGCCATACTGTAACGGTTTATGAGCGTGCAGATCGTATCGGCGGCTTGCTCACTTACGGTATTCCAACTATGAAGCTCGATAAGAAAGTGGTTCAGCGTCGTGTGGATCTGATGGAAGCTGAAGGCATTAACTTCGTAACGAATGCTGAGGTTGGCACAAACGTACCGGCTGAACAACTGATGAATGAATTTGATGCTATTGTCCTTTGCGGCGGTGCTACTAAGGCTCGCGAGGTTGACATCGAAGGCCGCGACTTGAACGGCGTTCACTTGGCAATGGATTATTTGAACGGTACAATCAAGAGCTACCTGGATTCCAACTTGGAAGACGGTAATTATATTTCGGCTAAAGATAAGGATGTTATCGTTATCGGCGGCGGCGACACAGGTACTGACTGTGTGGCAACGGCACTACGCCACGGTTGTAAATCGGTAACGCAATTCGGTACGGTTGGCAAAGCACCACTGGTACGTGATCAAGAGAAGAACCCATGGCCGCAATTCCCTAACGTGTACACGCTTGACTACGCACAAGAGGAAGCTCGCGCGTTATATGGTGAAGACCCTCGTGCATTCTCCGTACTGACGAAGAAATTCGTAGGTGACGAGAATGGCAACTTGAAAGAATTGCACACCGTGCAAATCCAGCGTACTGTGGATGAAACAGGACGCAGAATCTATACGGAAATCCCAGGTACGGAGAAAGTTTGGCCAGCTGATCTGGTTATGATCGCGGTCGGCTTCGAAGGTCCTGAGAACACGCTGATTCAGAAGCTTGGACTTGAACAAGACCGTCGTTCGAATGTAAAAGCCGAATATGGCAAATACAAAACGAGCGTCGATAAAGTATTCGCTGCAGGCGATATGCGCCGTGGACAAAGCTTGGTTGTTTGGGCAATCAACGAAGGCCGCGAGGCTGCGCGTGAAGTGGACCGTTATTTGATGGGAACAACGATGCTTCCTTAATGAACGAAGGAACTCGGAATGCAAAGCGCCTACGGGCGCTTTTATTTCGTTTTACGAAGGAGTGGAATGAAGAAGATGATACAATACGGTTCCGAGCAGATTACTCAGCTGCGATTTATGACATTCATTCCTCGCATAGAACGACGTGACGATCAATGGATTGATCTTGAGCTGCGCATGATCGTGGATCAAACAACGCCTGTCCCTGACGGGCTAGTTGATTTAACGGCATTAGTTATATGTACGCACAGCGGCGTAATTGCTCAGATCGTACCTCTGGATGAGGGCTGCGATTGCGAGTTTCAATTCACCTCTGATGAGAAGGAACAGATAAGAACGTATATTGAATCTGCAGAAATTCAAGCACGGATTGCAAATCTCTCTATCGGCGGTTAAGGTAAGATGTGGTAAAATGAGCTGTAGGTTATCGTTTCTTGGTGGGAGGAGATTCGATTGCGCACCACAGCTGCAGGTGTTCTAACGCCGACGGATATTCATAAAATCAGACATTATGTCCAGCATAAGTACGGTGACTTGCCTAGCGACCGCCGAGCCGAAATCGTTGCGGATGCGATGCAGCGTATCGTCCTGCGACAATTACCTGATTTTCCACAAGCTCATAAGATGAGCGTTTCGACCGAGTTGCTGCGGAGCATTGCGGTTCGGAAGCAAGTTCCTGTTCATGAGAAGCATATTTTTGAAGCATGCCTGAGGCTCGATTATCGTGATCCTCAGCTTTTCCATGCCTTGCACGAGTGGGTAGAGCAGCGACTTGGCGTGACGATCGAGTCTGAAGTGTTCAAAGGCATCGTTGAAGAAGGCATTCATATTGCGAACTCTCCTCATATGCAAGTGGAAGCTTGGGATGCAGTGGTCGGCACTGTGGCAGGCTATTATCGCGCGCCGGATCGGATGGCAGAGATTATCACGCTTCCTGGCAGCCGTAATGGCCGTATTGGCAGCAGAAGCAAGCCGAGTACGTATATGTTCCTTACGGTGGCGCTAAGCGTGTCGACGTTGTTCTACGGCTGGTGGACCCTACATCCGCCAACTGCTCCTGCAGAGCTCCCTAAGACAGGACAACCTATGGTTGTGAGCCGCCCGGTTTCCCAGCCGCCGCCCGATGTGATCGTGCAGAAGTATAAGAATGAACTTCCCAATGAGCTGAGGTATGTGGAAATTAATAAAGAACGGCTTGTGCGGTATTTGGCGGGGAAATCGTCGTTGCTTGCCGAGGAACCGTATCTCAGTACCATCGTTAATGCGGCTAAGGAGCATGATATCCATCCGCTATTGCTGTTTGCGATAACCGGACAAGAACAGGCTTTTGTACCGAAGACGCACAAAGATGCGAAGAAGATCGCCAACAATCCGTTTAATGTGTTTCACAGCTGGAAAGAGTTTAATACAACAATCAGCGAATCTGCGAAGATCGCGAGCAATACGATTGTACATAAAAGTCAAGGAAGACCTGATGATATCGACGCACTCACTTGGATCAATACGAAATATGCCGAAGACGTCAATTGGTCGAAAGGCGTTCGGACGATTTTGGAAGCGATGAAACGTCAGATTATGTCGGTTAACGAACGGTAAAGAGGCGATTGCTTGAAAACATTGATTATCGCAGAGAAACCCGATATGGGTCGGACAATCGCCGCAGTCGTGGAGCCGAAGGCGCAGAACAAACGCGCTTATTTGGAAGGCGAGCACTACATTATTACGTGGGCGATCGGCCATTTGGTCAGTCTCGCAGAGCCGGATCAGTACGACCCCAAGTATAAGAGATGGAATGAAGCGGATTTGCCCATCATTCCGGATCGCTTTAAGCTTTGGCCGAATGCGCGGACGAAGGATCAGCTTGCTACAATCGGCGAGCTGTCGAAGCGCTGTGACCGGCTTGTTAACGCATGCGATGCCGGGCGTGAAGGTCAGCTTATCTTCCATCTGATCCGGCAATATTTGAAAATGCCGCAGCCGACAGATCGGCTGTGGATTTCCGATTTGACGCCGGAGACGATTCGGCGCGGGTTTGATGGGCTGCGCAGCGATCAGGAGTATGATGATTTGACACGTGCGGCGAAGGCGCGAAGTGAAGCGGATTGGCTGGTTGGCATGAATGCTTCGCGGGCATTTACCATCCGCCACAAAACGCTGCTGTCGGTCGGACGCGTACAAACACCTGTATTAGCGCTGCTCTACGATCGGCATAAAGAAATTACGGCTTTTGACAGTGAGACGTTTTTCGTCGTTCAAGCTTCATTCAGTCAGGGAGACTTTACTTATAAAGGCGTCTGGCAGGGAGACCGGATAACGAAACGCGAGCAAGCTGAAGCGCTGGCCGCGAAGGTATCCGGAAAACCGGCTAAGATTATCAGCTATACGGTGACCGAATCGAAGGAATATCCATTTCGGCTATACGATCTAACACTGCTGCAGCGCGAAGCGAACGGCAGATATGGATATCCGGCGAAGAAAACGCTCGACATCGCGCAATCGCTCTATGAGAAACACAAAGTGATTACGTATCCGCGGACAAGCTCCAACTATGTGACGGAAGAGAACCTCCCCATAATGGGGAATGTTCTTAACATGCTTAAACAAACGTCTTACGGAGATCTTGCTAATGGTGCGGATCGCAGCAGAGTGCATAAGGGCAACAAAGCCGTCTGTAATCCGGCTAAGGTCGAGGATCACCATGCGATCCTGCCGACGCCTAAGCGTCCCGGCACCTTAAGCACGGAAGAGCAGCACATTTACGATATGATCGTTCGACGATTCCTCTCTCATTACTATCCTCCTGCCGTCTATAACAATCATGAAGTGTTGACAGAGGTAGAAGAGGAGCAGTTCCGCACGCGCGCCAAGGAACAGCTGGATGCGGGATGGCGCGTCGTGTTAGGCGATCAGGATGACGGCAACGCGAGCAAAGCAAAGAGCAAGTCGAAGAAGAAATCCGATGATGCGACGGACGATCAAGAGGATGATCTGGTTGAAACCGATCGTCCGTTCTCGGTAGATGCCGATGCAGCAGTCCATTGTGACAGCGCAGATGCACTGGAGAAGGCGACGAAACCGCCGAAGCCGTATACGGAAGGCACGCTGCTCAAAGCGATGGAGAGTGCCGGCAAAGCGATTGAGGATGAAGAGCTTCGAGATGCGATGAAGCAGACGGGGCTGGGTACACCGGCAACTCGTGCGGCGACGATCGAGAGGCTCAAGTATGTCGGTTATATTAAGCCTACAGGCAAGCGGCTCGATATCACGACGAAGGGCTGCGCAGCAATCGAGCTCATTCGCGGCGCCGGTGTAGAACTGCTCGCTTCGCCGGAAATGACAGGCAGGTGGGAGCAGCGCCTCCATCAGATCTCGAAGGGCGAAGCATCGGATGAGCAGTTCATTGCGAAGGTGAAGCAGTTTGCCGAGATGATTGTCGGCAAAGTGAAGCATCAACGCCAAGCGGATGCGAGCCTATTCGAGGAGCCGGGGCAAGCGGGCGGAGAAGCTAAAGGCAGAGGCAAGGGGGCGAAAGCTTCTGGTTCTGGCGAGAAGAGCACAAGGGCTTCTTCGAAGGGGAAGACGGCGAAGTCTACGGAGACTGGGTCGAGCTCGGGGTCAACTGCTAGGAACACAGCTGCATCTCGCTCGAAGTCGGCAAGCACTTCAACGACTGGAAGCGGCAGCTCCCAAACCCGTGCTGCTGCAGCGACACGTACTGCAGCATCTCCGGAACCGTCAGCAAGCATGCCGAAGGTGATTGCATCTTGTCCACGGCCGGGCTGCGGCGGTGAGCTTGTGGAAGGTAAACGCGGCTATGGCTGTTTGCGATTTAGGGAAGGCTGTACATTCGTCATCTGGAAAGAACAGCAGGGACGCCTGGTAACGGCAACGATGGCGAAGGCGCTGGCGGTGAGCGGCGCGACGCGTTCTTCCGCGTTCAAGCGGGAAGACGGTACCAGCGAATCCGGCAAACTAACCTTAACGAATACGACAACCGGAGCAGTAGAATTTGTACCTGCTCCGTAAGAACGAACAAGAGGCTTGTCCGCACAGGAGTGGTAATCGCTCCTGTGCGGGACAAGCCTCTTGTTGTTGGTTAGTTAGGACCGCGCTGGTTCAGGTAAGTATGAATACTTGTCGGAACATCCCTTAGCTGGTCTAAGGTGAAGAATGCGCCTTTCGGCTCCACATCAATGCCGACAATATTGTACGCCCATTCGGAATCCGTCTTCATGTGAATAGCGTGTATGCCCGAAGTAAGTGCGGGTATTACGTCAGTACGGATGGAGTTGCCGATCATCCAAGTCGACTTGCGATCGAATTTGCCTTCGCGCAGAATGTTCTCCATCGCTTCGACATTCTTCATTGAACGCACATAGATGCGTGGACCAAAATACCGCTCCAGCTGCATCTCCTTGATTTTGCGTTGTTGAATTAACATTTCTCCACCGGTGTACAGGTGCAGCTCATGCCCCTTTGAGGCCAGTTCGTCCAGCGTCTCTTCCATGAACGGATAAGGCTCAACCTCATGTTCATAAACACTTCTTCCTAGTTTCCACAGCATGTCTACCTCTACAGGGGATAGTGCTCTGCCCAGTAGATCGGAGAAATGCTGATAAGTTCCGATAAAGGATTGTGGGAAGTGATCGCTCTTAAAGCCGGATACATGTACGCCGGCAATGTCGATTTCGGTTTGCTTGTCACGAATTTCTTGAGCCGAAATTCCATAACCTCTGAACCAGTCTGACATGAGATCTGTAAATTGATCAATGACGAAGTAGAAATACTTGTTGCAGTAAATTAGCGTATCATCGAGATCGAATAAAATACTTTGTTTCATCTTAGGCACGGCTCCTTCCCAGATGATTTCGCTGTGTAGATTCAATCTACCGCATCTTGGGATTCGCCGTCAAATCGAATAGTACTGGGAAGATTTACAAATACTGTAGGTGGAGGTGAATGATGTATGCCAACAAATCGGAACAGCAATAAGAAAAACCATGGCAGTGAATCAGAAGGGAGAGATTATTCTTCCTCATTAAAGAAGCTGGAGAAACTTGCGAGCAGACCCTCCAGCTTAAACGGCATTAACAAACAGCTGCCTTAATATATACGGCAGGGCAGGGACAGGGAACAGTCTCTATATGCACAGCAGTCAGAAATCAAAGGGAAACTGCGAACACATATAGAGACTGTGAGATGTTAAGCATACTTATTTAATTTAGCAGTAAGATCCTGCTTAATATAAGCGATTCTCTTGCGAACATAGAAATCATAGCTTGCCCCTTTCAATTCGCGGGGGCTAATAACCTCTTCAGCACTGTTGTCGATAATGGTCAAAGAGCCGTTGGAATAAAACTTAAAAGTTAGATCCCGGAAAGGTCGATGCGTTTCAATAAATCGATAGTTTTCACAGTTATTCATGATGGTTAGCCTCCTCACAATTGGCGGGAATTTAGAACGTGTGTTCTTGTTTTTATTATAGCAAACATTTGTTCGTATGGAAACTATTATTTTTTTAACTTAAACTAGATTAATAGCTTACATAGAACTCTGCGAATTCAACAGCAAATGCATTCATAAAGGAGCGCCACTCATGATAAAAGTCGATCAATTATCCAAACAAATTCCGGGCGGGCCGAAGGTGCTATCCGGGATCAGCTTTAACATAGAGCCCGGTGAATTCATCGCCATCAAGGGGGCAAGCGGAAGCGGGAAGTCCATGCTTCTCCGATGCTTGGCAATGAGAGAGTCGTGGAGCGGCGGAACCTACATCGTGGACGGCGTCGACATTCTCAAAAAAGGTCTGCTTGGCAAAATGAAAATCCGCCGTGAAATCGCGTATTTGGAAGAGAAGCCAACTTTAATCGGCAAGCGTACCGCGCTTAAGAACGTGCTCATCGGCACATCGCATCAAACACCGATCTGGCGGCGAGTGACAGGCATGATTCGCAGCGATGACTACATGGGTGCCATGGATATGATCGAGAAGATGGGGCTGCTCGAGAAGGCGCATCAGAAGGGCGACAAGCTGAGCGGCGGGGAGAAGCAGCGTATTGCGATGGCACGCGCTTTGGTCCACGGCGCCAAGACGCTGCTTACTGATGAACCGGTATCCGGCTTGGATCCGCATGCGGCAGAGCAAGTGCTGGCCGATTTGAAGAAGATGTGCCAGACGCAAGGGATCTCGGTAGTTGCGGTCATGCATCAAGGCGACTGGGCAGAACGTTTCGCCGATCGGATTATCGGCTTGAATAACGGGAAGATCGTGCTGGATATTAAGGGAAGAAGAATGACGGAGCGGGAGAAAATGCTGCTGTGAGTACTTCCGTCAATTACGAGCTGCGGCCAATCGACCAAACTGAGCTGGATGCCGCCCATAAGCTGGAGCTCGCTTGTTATTCTGTTGAAGCTGCGGCAACGAGGGAATCTTTTACGTTCAGACAACAGCATTTCCCGGGCTATTTCTGGTCGGCTTGGCAGAACAACGAGCTTATCGGGCTCTCCTGCGGTGTTCGCACAGATGAAAGCAGCTGTGAGAGTGATGCGGTGAAGAGTGCGCACAGTGCCGAAACCGGTGGAAACCACCTCGTTATCCTGTCCGTCGCAGTCGCTCCCGAGCATCGATTCAACGGCATCGGAACTGCGCTTATGAGAGCGCTTATACGACAAGCCGAATCCGATCAGCTCGCTTCGATCGTTCTCATGTGTGAACAACATTTGATCGCTTTCTATGAAGGTCTCGGGTTCGAATACGCAGCCGTTTCGGCATCCACGCACGGGGGCATTGAATGGCATGAGATGAGAAGAGTCATCTAAATAGGAAGCGGCATACAATGGAGCATTAACCTAGAATAGGCAGGTGTTCCATCATGGCATTTCAGTTTCCGGCCGTTATTCATGCCTCCCGCGTCACGTTCCCGAAAGCCGAGCTATGGGTTCCGGTCGTAAGCGGACTTCACAACACAGCGGCACGCAATTCAATTAACGGAAAAATACGCAGAACGGTAAGCGAGCTTGTGCAAAATCAAGGCTCTCTTGAGGATCCGCGCGCCGATATGCAAGGGTATTTCGAGATCAAGACGAACGAGAAGGACATTCTAAGCTTATCGTTGTTTAATTACGCCTTTACAGGCGGGGCTCATGGGCTAACGCTTCAGGAGTCGCTTACGTTCGATACAGGCACAGGCAAGTCATACACGCTGTCGGAGCTTTTCAAACCAGGCAGTAATTATGTCGGCAGGCTGTCAGATATCATCAAGGCTCAAATCGATGAGAGACAAATCGCCACTTTAGAGCCGTTCAACGCCATTCGGCCGGATCAACCGTTCTATATCGCAGATCGCGCGCTTGTCATCTATTTTGCGTTGTATGAGCTTACTCCTTATGCATTCGGGTTTCCGTACTTTCCGATTTCCGTCTATGACCTAAGCGATATCATTAATCCGAACGGTCCACTTGGCCGTATGGATGTGAACAATTAACTGTACTAGAGGAGATCCTTATGATTTATGTTCTCATATTGCTGCCAATATGCTTTATTCTGACTTTCACATTGATCAGACGAAGACAGCACGAGAATAATAAACCCGTCATTGACTGCGACCATCAAAGCCAAAAGCACCATTTCAATACTCAGCAAGCTTCAGCAGAGCGTAAACGGACAGTCGATGAAGAGACGGATACAAGTGATAACTTGGCGAATTTCAGTATTCTCATCATTGACGACCAAGCGGCAATCCGTATGCTGCTGCGAGAATTGTTCGAGCTTGAAGGTTTGACTGTCTATGAGGCGATCAATGGTGCTGCTGCGATTGATACCGTTCGTTCAACGGAGATTGACTTCATATTGCTTGATCTGAAGATGCCGGATATGGACGGAATAGAAGCGCTGCAAGGGATTCGTCAATGGAACGAACATGTGCAGGTCGCGATGATAACTGCATTCGGAGATCCGCTCAAAATGGAGGCAGCCAAACAGCTGGGCGTGCAATCGTTTTTCACCAAGCCGTTTGATATCGAGCAAGTAAAGTGTCATGTGTTGAACAGCTTGAGGAAATAGGATTGAAAAGTTGAGCATAACCCATCTCCAATCGAATAATCATGCAAGGTCCAATCCGTTCTGGCAGCTACAATGCAGGCGGATTTTTTAGTTGTGCTGTTGGGATTGTCTCGCTCATAGAGTCAAGTATGGGGGTGGAGACATTGTTTTTGCTGTGGGCAGGTTGTTTGATTTTCGTATGCGCATGTGGTCTCTCCCTATTCCTCGCACGGACGGCGGAACGCGGCGCTAAGCGGTCCTTGCACCAATCCTTGCATCACTACTCGCCCTATGTGCGATATATGCAGGATAAGCATGATCTGAACGGAATCGGATTCGCACAGCAGCTTACTCGGCATATCGGCGGTTTATCTTTGTTTGGGCTGTCCTTTACATCCTTATCGTTTATCGGCGGAGCGGTCCTGTTTATGGGTCCTGCCTTAGCTGCAGGCGGCCCTGCGGTAATCGGCATCGGTTGGCCAATCCTCACCTGCTTCGGCATCGTAACGGCAAGCTCGCTTGCGGCACTTGCTTCTGCCGTTCCTACTGCAGGCGGCTGCTATCATTGGGCGTTATCGGCCGGCGGACGACGAATGGGCTTATGGTCGGGCTGGCTGCATTTTCTAGGCACGATCTTCATGCTGGTAACGACGAATCTGCTTCTGGCAGATTGGATCTATAACGTGATGGAGCAGCGGTTGGGGTATGCAGGCGGCGGGGAGTTGTATTATGTGCTCCTAATTGTGCTGTTTCTCACGCAAGCTCTTCTGAATATAAGAGGGGTTCACTCCTTGGGTAAAATCGCGGGCATTTCTAGCGGACTGCAGCTGTTGTTATGGTTTACAATCATTCTTTTCTTCGTTGCTGCAGCATGGCCGGCTAGCTATCCGTTTCAAATGTTGGCTGGTAATGACCCAATCGCAGGCGCTACTGTCGGCGATAGTCAACCAGTGATGGTAATCGGGATGCTCATGCTGCAGCGGCTCTTTCTGGGCAGCGACTTTGCAGGGCAGATGGCAGAAGAAACGAGGGACCCTCGTATTATCGTTCCGTGGTCAATCTTCTTCTCATCGGTAATGCTTGGTTTATTCGGATTTATATTATTCGTGCTTCTGTTTATGTGGTTTCCGGTTGGGAGTGAGGGGCTGACCTCCTATTCGGACATAAGTGCTTGGTTCGTCACTCTATGGACCAAATGGGGAGCGCTAAGCAACGCGATCCTACTGCTGCTTATCGTTTCGTTTGTGTGGATGAATGGGAATGCTTCAATGGCAGCAGCTTCACGTACGTTATTTGCTATGGCGAGAGATGAAGCCGCGCCTTACTCAGGCAGACTTTCGGCCGTTTCAGTGCTCTATCGAACGCCACTTCGTGCGGTGCTTGCCGTATCTATAGGTGCAGGCGTATTCTCATTGGTGCTCAAATCGTTGTCTGCAGGCGCAATGACTCCGCAACACACTCTTCTACAGCTGATCTTATTAAGTGTAGGAGCGCTGCATATTGCACTGGCATTACCCATTGGAGCTAAGCTGTATGGGGAAATAACGAATAGGAATCTTGCGAAGCTTAAGGGGCCGTGGAATCTCGGTGCGTATGGGATGTATGTGGATGCGATCGCGCTCAGCTGGCTTTCGATAAGTGCAGCTGCCGCATTCGCATTTATGGATTCTGTCCTCCTTCTCTACTTGGCTTTCGCAGTGTTGATCGGCGGCTTACTAATCGAGTGGAAATACCGCGCATTGCTGAAGAAGCTGCCGTTCAAGGTTGTTGGCTCCATTCGGTTCAGCCGAAGGTCCATCGATGAATGTATCAGAATTGAAAGAAAATTCCCGCAACATTAGAAATCAACCTTCGATCTTATAAAATACAGCCAAGAGCATGGGGAAATAATAAACCTGTCATCGGAAAATATTTCCCCAAATGCTCGTGAATATTTCCCGGGGAAGCGCATGAAACAACACGAAAAGTGCGCTTTCGACACGTTCTGTAACAAGCTGATCGAATAGGGGAAAACATGTCAAAATCGCTACTGTTAACGGCATTAAAGATTGCTTGGCTTCCATATTTCGGCGTATAATTCGTTGTAATATACCGTAGTTGATGAAGGAGGAGCAGGGATGGAGCTAGGAACACTGATCTCGATTAATACGGGTCTGCCGGAAACCGTACAATTCGGGAAGAAAGATATAAGCACGGGCATCAATAAGGAACCGATCGGAACACAGCCTATTTATCTCACTCGTACCGGGCTGAACGGTGATGGGCAAGGTGATCTTGTTTTTCATGGCGGAGCAGATAAAGCCGTTTGCGTGTATCCGGCCGAACATTTCCCTTATTGGAAAGACCGCTGGCAGCGCGAGGTTCTCCCAGGTGCTTTTGGCGAAAATTTCACCGTATCCGCACTGACGGAGCTTGAAGTGTGTATCGGAGATATTTGGAGCGTAGGCGATACCGTGGTCCAAGTCAGCCAGCCGAGACAGCCCTGCTACAAGCTCGGGATGAAGCATCAATTGCCTGAGCTTGCACATGAGGTGCAGATGAACGGTTATACCGGGTTCTACTTGCGCGTGCTTACTGAAGGTCATGTAAAGCTGGGGGACAAGCTGCTACTGACGAGCAGGCATCCGGCTGCGATTACGATTGCAGAAGCGAACCGAGTGATGCATATCGATAAACAGGACAAGGCAGGTATGCTTGCATTGCTTGCCATTGCGGAGCTGTCGGCGAGTTGGCAGCAAACACTTACCGGCAGGCTGGAGAAACTGAAGGCCGAAAAACGGGGTTTGCGACAGGTGAAGAAATAAGATGTAACAGCAGCGGGGATTGGGAAGGTAACCAACGGGAGGCAACAGCTGACATGGGTCAAATCAATGAGGGCGAATTTGCCGAATACTTGAATGCATATCGGCTTGATCCGAATCGGAAGCTCGTACAAGAAGAGAGCGGAATGAACAATACGACTCGCATGGTTTACTCCGGTGCAGAGAAGTTCGTGCTCCGTATATACGAGAACCACCGTGACGAAGCGCTTATTCGTACTGAGCATGCGATTCTGGATGAGCTTCAGAGACAGAAGCTATCCTTTGAAGTGCCTCTGCCGGTACATAATCACTTAAACAGTACGATTACAATCGGCTCGAATGGCAAGCTGGCGGCATTATATCGGTTTATTAACGGGAATAGGCCGACGCCAGAGCTCGATTCACATCTGCTTGGATTAGGTAATGCGGCTGGAGAGCTCTCACAGGCATTGGCGCAATCTGTAAATGGGGAAATAGGTCCCCAATATAAACCTTACTACGAGCTGGAAGAAACACATGGCTCCATGTCGACAGAAGTTCTAATGGGGCTGAGTGAGCGCTCAGAATGCCTCTTAAACAGCAGAGAGAGGCTGGAGGGACTTCTATGTGAACGAGAACAATTAACTTTGTTAAAAGATCGGATAAAGAGCTTGCCGCAGCAATGGATTCATGGTGATATTGTATTCACCAACGCAGTAGCAGAAGGTGAACGGATAAAGGGTCTGCTGGACTTTGAATTTTGCGCGATCGATGTAAGAGTGATGGAGCTGGCTGTTGCATTAGCCGAGTTTCCAAGTGAAGACCATGTAGAAGCCATCAGGCGCATACAGTTATTTTGCAGCGGCTATGGTAGGGCGGCGAAGCTGACGGAGGAAGAAGTGCTGATGCTGCCTGCGTTAGTTAAGCTTCGGATGATCGATGTTTGGCTTCATTTTGCCGGCAGGTTATACGAGGGATTGGATTCAGACGAAGTCTGGCGTGATCAGATCGAACGCGCTGCATTCGTTTGTCATTGGGTCGATAGCTGGCATGAAGAGCTAATGAAGGTGTTCCGTCGTCAGTTGAATTAAACTGCAAGGACATGTAAGGCCGATCTATCTCCGCTGTGGAGAATGATCGGCCTTGTTTTATTCATATAGATAACATGAACATGTGCAATTTCGGTGGACCGGAAGCATTCATGCTGAAGCAAGGCGGGGAGGCATGCATATGAAGAGTACGGCAGAGCTGCTGGGTTACGGACCGAGTGATCGCTTGTTAATTATTAATGCGGATGATTACGGCTTGTGTCACTCGAGCAATAAAGGAATTCAGAAGCTTCTTGAAGGCGGGATTGTTTCATCCTCTACGATTATGATGCCTTGCGCCTGGGCAAGAGAAGCTGCAGTATGGAGTGCAAGCCATTCGCTCTTGGATGTCGGCGTCCATTTCACCCTGACAAGTGAATGGGATTTGATGAAGTGGGGACCGGTTTACCGCGGCGGATCAACGGAATCGCTAGTGACGGGTGAAGGGTATTTTCATCGGGATTCCAAATCGTTCGAGCGCAGAGCTGATGGGGAGCAGGTGAAGCAGGAGCTAATCGCTCAAGTGGAGATGGCGCTGCAGATGGGCGTTAACGTGACTCACGCGGATAACCATATGGGAAGCTTATATGGATTGCAGACGGGCAGACATTTGCTGGCGGAAGTGTTTGATGTGTGTGCAGGATATGGGCTGCCTTTCCGACTTCCTCGGTTCCTGCAGCTGGAATCGGGTGCGCCGGCGCCTCCGGAGCTGGCCTTGCAGGCGCTTAAACATGCTGCTGAAGCTGATCGACGCGGAGTCGTCGTGCTGGACTATCTCGTAGCGCTGCCGTTTCATTCAAAGCCGGGTGAAACGTATGCACAGTTCAAGTCGCAAATGATTGCATTGCTGAAACGGTTAAAGCCTGGCGTATCCGAACTGATCCTGCACCCGGCGCTTGTAACTGACGAGCTGACCGCGTTTCACTCGGAGCCGCTAAAGCGCGGGATGGAAATGGATATTTTTCGTGATAAAGAAGTACAAGAAGTGATGCATTACGAGGGAATCAAACAAATCGGCTGGAAGGAATTGCGTCACTATCAACGTCGTAATTCGAGGCCATAATTCGAGCATGCAAGGCTGTCCATGTCGGAAATGAACAGCTGCTGTGCTAGCTTTGTTTATTGAAATCGGACAAGCTGTACTAGAACAGCATAGCGGACATTCGCCTGTATTACTGTTTGAACACTCCTGTTTTGGAAATAAACGCTATTCGCCACTTCCTCGTGGTGATATACTGATAGTTGTGAATTATATAAGTATTCAGTTAATTCGGAGGGAGTGGAGCAAGTGGCGGTACTTCCAAAACAGAATGATCTTGGATTCTTTGAAATTCGATTGGAATCAATAGGCGGATTGGGCGCTAACTTGGCCGGAAAGATGTTAGCTGAAGCAGGCGTAGTTGGAAGCGGTTTCAATGGGGTCAGTTTCTCCTCTTACGGATCAGAGAAGAAGGGCTCGCCGGTAAAGGCGCACATTCGTTTCTGTGATATGGAGACGAATATCCGCGATACTACACCGGTAGAGCGCCCTCATATCGTTGGGGTGTTTCACGAGAATATGTCTAAGACCGTGAATGTCATCAGTGGGATTTATGAAGACAGCGTGGTGTTAGTCAATTCTAGTAAAACAACCGATGAATTGAAGCAGAAAATGAACTTGTCCGCTGGTACACTTGCTGTTGTTGATGCTACAAGCATTTCGCTCGAGGAGAACAATCGCGTGAACATGGCGATGCTTGGGGGTCTATTCCGACTCTGCACCTTCCTGGATTTTGAGCATATGAAAGGAATAATCCGAAAGTCGCTGGAGAAGAAATATCCGCAGGCTGTCGAGCCGGCACTGAGAACGTTTCAGCGCGGATATGATGAAGTGAAGTTCCAGACGTATGCGCTTGCCGAAGGCGAGAGCATGCCGCAGCCAACTCGGTGGGATGTTCCATCGCTCGGCTACGAGACGCAGCCGATGGGCGGGATGATCATCAATCCCGGGAACAGCGTGCTGAAGGATATCAGTATTTCAAGACAAGGCATGATGCCGCATTTTGACGATGAGAAATGTATCCATTGCGCAGCTTGCGACACCGCGTGTCCGGACTTCTGCTTCGTATGGGAGGAACAGCCGGATAAGAAGGGCCGACCGCAAATGTTTCTGCAGGGGATCGATTATCAATATTGCAAGGGTTGCTTGAAATGCGTTGTGGCTTGTCCGACCGAAGCGCTCGCTTCTGAACGTGAGACGGACGGTTACGGCGAACAAAACCGAGTGCCACATAAGTTCGATTGGGCAAAAGCGAATTAAAGTCGTGTAGGTTTGCACGGAAGAGAGGAGCGATAACATGGCCATTGAAATCAACAAAGAAGTGAGCAGAGGTAAAGTAGAGCAGCGTATGGTCTATGAGTCAGGTAACGAGATGGCTGCGTATGCCGCGCATCAAATCAATTATCACGTTATGGGGTACTTTCCGATTTCACCTTCTACCGAGGTTGCCCAGTTTCTCGATCTGATGAAAGCGAACGGGCAGCATGACATTAAACTGATTCCCGCGGACGGCGAGCACGGCTCTGCAGGGATTTGCTATGGCGCGTCCGCAGCCGGGGGCCGCGTTTTTAATGCAACCAGCTCCAATGGATATTTATATATGCTGGAGCAAATGCCGGTTCAATCCGGCACGCGCTTCCCGATGGTGATGAATCTCGTCTGCCGTTCCGTCTCCGGACCGCTCGATATTCACGGTGACCACTCCGATTTGTATTTCGCGCTGAATACCGGATGGCCGATCTTGATGTGCCGCGATCCGCAAGCCGTATACGACATGAACATTATTGCGCTCAAGCTGGCTGAAGATCCGCAGGTGCGCCTGCCTGTTCTTGTTGCTTCCGATGGCTACTTTACTTCGCATCAGAAACGCCGCGTCCAAACTTTTGCACATCGCGCCGATGTACATGCTTTCGTTGGCGAACATTCCCCGGAAGGCTTCAAACATGTGCTCGACCGCAACAATCCGGTTACCGTCGGTCCTTACATGAATGAACCGGATTATATCAACAACTGCTACCAGCAGTCGGTGGCCATGTACAACGCGGGAGAAGTATTCGATCGCATCCGCACAGAGTATGCCGAATTGACAGGCCGCGACTATCCGATTCTCGATCAGTACCGGATGGACGATGCTGAAGTCGCGGTATTCCTGATGAATTCTGCATCCGAAATCATCAAGGATGTCGTGGATCAGCTGCGCGCGAAAGGGATCAAAGCAGGCTCCATCGCGCCGAATATCATTCGTCCATTCCCTGCCAAAGAAATCGCCGAGGCGCTGCGCGGTGTCAAAGCCGTAACGATCGGTGACCGCGCGGACTCCTATGGCGGTCATGGCGGCAACATGACGAACGAAATTAAAGCGGCGCTGTTTACGCAAGGCGTTCGGGATACGCTCGTCATCAGTCGGATTTATGGTCTGGGCGGCAAAGATTTCTACGCCGAAGACGGGCATCACCTGTTTGAGCTGGCGATTGAAGCAGCGCAATCGGGCAAAGTCGAAGTTCCGTTCGATTACTGGGGCCATACACCGGGCGATCCGGAGAAAGCACCGAAGCGTGTGCTGGAGCCGCTTAAGTATGAGGACCTGAAGACCGGACTGATTACGGTTGACCGCGATGAGGCTACCGGCAAGCTGAAGGTTAAAGTTCCACCGGTTCGCCAGCTGACGAAGAAGCCGAAACGGCTTGCGCCGGGTCATGGAGCTTGTCCGGGCTGCGGTATCTTCTCCGGCTTGGAGCTGTTCTTCAAGGGCATCGAAGGCGATATTGTCGCCCTCTACCAAACCGGCTGCGCGATGGTTGTTACGACCGGATTCCCGTACTCTTCGCATAAAGCAACCTATATTCATAACTTGTTCCAGAATGGTGCTGCAACGCTTTCCGGTGTGGTTGAGATGTTCTGGGAACGCAAACGCCGCGGCGAACTTGAACAATATGGCTTGAAGGATGATTTCACCTTCGTCATGATTACAGGCGACGGCGGGATGGACATCGGTATGGGGCCGGCAATCGGAAGCGCGCTGCGTAACCATAAGATGATCATTCTCGAGTACGATAACGAGGGTTATATGAATACCGGCGCGCAGATGTCGTATTCAACACCGCTTGGTCATCGTACTTCAACTTCCAACGTAGGCAAACATCAAGGCGGCAAGCTGTTCCATCATAAGGATACGGCGCAAATTATGGCGGCAACCAATATTTCGTATGTGTTCACAGGCTCGGAATCGCTGCCGCAGGATTTGCTCCGTAAAGCGGCCAAGGCGCAATATTATGCGCAGAATGTCGGCCTTGTGTATGGGAAAATTCTCATTTCTTGTCCGCTGAACTGGCTCTCGGAGGAGAAAATCGGTCAGACCTTAATCGACGAAGCGGTGAACACCTGTTTCTTCCCGATGTATGAGGTTGAAGAAGGCGTCACGACGATTACGTATAACCCGGAAGAGAAGGGCAAACGGATCCCGCTTGGCGACTGGCTGAAGAATATGGGGAAAACCAAACATATGACGCGTCCGGAATATGCCGAAGCGCTCAAAGCGTTCGAGGATGAAGTGGAACGCCGCTGGCTTCGCTTGAAAGCGAAACACGAGAATATGTACTTGTAGCATCTGTGAAGGCGCGGCGGCGAATAAGCGGCCGCGCCTTTCATTATGGCCCACACTATGCCCGTTAGAAGGAGAGCTGAATCACAATGCCCATCGTATTGCGTCATCGCATAACCGGAGAGATCGCATGTGGAATGTTGAGAAATGTGTATGATTTTGCATACTATGGCGCTCTCTGGTGGGAGGATATTGATGTGGCTGAACAGCTGACAGAACATGCCCTGATGGAGAGGGATTTCGCCCAACCCTACTCAGAATGGGAACTTCTTGAAGTGAAGGAAGAGCGGTTGAAGCTGTTTAATGTGAAGCTGAACAACAATCCGACCAGAAGAATAGTGCTGGAGCAAGATGGGACTATCAGGCTGCTGAAGTCATAGCGTACGTGTAGGAGGGTAAGAGGCGAATGAATGTGACGGATCAATCCTATTTTCAACAGATCAAGGGGCTGGGCTCCGATGTGGAAATAGAAGCGTTCGGCCTGACGCTCAGAACGGAAGGATTCACTGCAATAAGACGATTTCTGGATGACTTTAGACAGTATTTGCGTACATTTACCGATGAGGAAGTGGGGTTTGCGTTAGAACTGCTGCGACGCGGTCAACTGGCAGTACCCGAGCCCGGCCGGACAAGCCCTTCATGGACGTACGTTTGGCGTGAGTTCGCAGGCATTATTCGGACCAAGCGGCATGTATTCGAATCCATACCGGAGGACCAGCGAAGCGGGGAGTGGCAGGTGCTGCTCGATAATCCGTTTAGCAATCAGAACATTACCGTATATCCTGCATTAACCTTCATCGAAGCCGTCTATATGTTTGCGTATTTCCGAACGGAACTGCTTCATAATGAATATATCCGGCTGCAGAAGATTGCGACAGTGATGACCTTCCAAGGCATCGATAAGGACGGAGTGCAGCCGATCGTGAGTCTATGAGAATACCAAAGAGGCTTTGAATCTTCCGAATGCGCGATTGCTCGATTCGGGATACAAAGCCTCTTTAAGTTTTCTTATTCGCCGCGATGGTGTCTATAGCATTAGAGCACCGGTACGTACGAGATGTGCGGCGATCTTCCGCCCATGGAACCGACCGGATTCGATAAAGATTTCATTGGCTTCCCGCCGAGAAGCGACAACGCCGGCCAAATAAATACCCGGTACATTGCTCTCCATCGTTTCGTCGTTAAAGGTCGGATAACCTTCTTCCTCCATCGTTACGCCGAAGGAGGCAAGGAATGCGCGATCCGGATGGAAACCGGTCAAGGCCAGCACGAAGTCGTTCGGCAGCTCGTCAACACCGCCTTCACTTTCGATCGTGACGCTTCGCGAATGGATGGCAACAACGCGGGAAGCGAATCGCATCTGGATACGGCCTTTCGAGACGAGGCTCTCGAAGATCGGACGAACCCATGGCTTGATGCTCGAAGAATAGTGTTCGCCACGGTACACGACGGTTACCTTCGCGCCAACTCGCTCCAGCTCCAGAGCCGCATCGATCGCCGAATTGCTGCCGCCGATGATGGCGACCTGCATGCCCGTATACGGATGGGCTTCTCGGAAGAAATGTGTCACTTTATCGGACTTCTCGCCGGGAATACCAAGCTCATTTGGGTGATCGAAGTATCCGGTTGCGATAATGACGGCTTTGGCGCGATACGTGTTTAACTCGCCATGACGATTCGAACTCTCCAGCACGAAGCTGCCATCCTGCTGCGGATGAATCGACGTGACAGCCTCATAGGCATGTATGCGCACCTCACGCCGCAGAGCTACGCTGCGGTAGTAGTTGAGCGCTTCAATGCGAGAAGGCTTCTCGTTGGCTGTCGTGAACGGAATGCCGGCGATTTCGAGCAGCTCCGGGGAGCTGAAGAAGTGCATATAGGTTGGGTATTGCGATATCGAATGAACGACATTGCGCTTCTCGATCATGAGCGGATCGATGCCTATTGCCTGCAATTCAATAGCTGCGGCTAGTCCGCATGGACCGGCGCCGACGATGATTACTTGTTCGTTATGCATAAGTTCGGGATCAACTCCAATACACATTTAACATTAGGGCAGGGACCAGTCTTATTTTAGCACAGCTTCCAAACAGTTGCTTCCTGTAAAACAAGCATTTAGCTCTGTGTACGTGAAAGGTTATGTTGTATAATAAGCTAACACTTATCAAAGAGAGTTTGACTGAAGTCAAACTCCCTATTACATTAACAGAGAGAGTTTGACTAAAGTCAAACTCCCTATCACAAGGGGGAGATAGAATGCGACGGCGATTTGTCATTGAAGCCGTAATGGTAGCAACCTATGGTCATTTGCTCGTACCAAGCCGGCCGGTCGATTTTGTCTTGCCTTATTCGACAATTATGGAACTCTACGATATGCAAGCAGGCACAGACCCTGTGATGGATGATCCCGAGGACGATGCGCATGTGAAAGCCAAAATCGGAGAGCTTATCGCATTCTTCGAAGACCCGTTCAACAAGAAGAAGATCGAGCGTGCGCTTCAGATGCCTTGGCGCCAGAGTTCGCCTCTGCTGCTCGATGATAGGATTCAATTTACCATCGTGCATGCGGTGGATAACGCGCACTACGGCGAATATTTTGACCCGATTGAGACCGAGCTGCTGTTAACTTCGATCAAGCTGAGCGTGCCTTTGCTGTCGGATCAATTCGAATTTCAAGATAAGCTTCTGGAGGCTGAGGTGCCTGTCCAGGTGTACGATATAGAGGATTTTGAATTCGCGGTGGAACAAGGAATTACGGCTGCGGATTTCGAGCCTACGAGCGATTTGTAGCCTGTTGTTTAAGGAAGCATGACCTCGAATAGGTCATTTTAGACCATTTTAGGTTGAAAATAAAATTCTCGAGAGCCTCTTGCGCACTGCCGGAAGTGATGTTAAGATTTGGTTGTTCCAATTAACGGAAAACGATGAAAGGAGGGCGATGGATATGGTAAACATTTTTATTGACGTGCACAATGAAGCGTTTTATCGAGTCCATCGGCCCGACTTCTTTCACAGACTGCAGCCTTAAATAGCTGTGTACCCGTCTGTGTATAAGGAGATCTTGAGCCATGCGGCTCGGGGTCTCCTTTTTTGTTGCCGTCAAGGAAGCTGCGCATGTTCTGTTTAAAGGGGGAATACATCAATGAAAAATTTGGTTCGCTTATTGCGTTATTTGCGCCCGAGCACGAGCTGGGTCGTCATCTCGCTTGTGATGATGGTGCTCGGAACTGCGATCGATCTGATCGCGCCATGGATGCTGAAGCTGATCTTCGACGAAGGGATCGCCAATAGCAATGTGAAGCTGATTCTTGCATTGATATTAGGTCTGGCAGGCATTCAAGTCGTGAAAAGTATCGCCATGTTCATCCAAGGCCGAGCGCAAGAGCTTGTCGGGCAGAATGTCGTCTATACGCTTAGGGAGCAGCTCTATAATCATCTTCAGCGGTTGTCCTTCAGCTATTACGATAAAGCCCAGACCGGACAGCTGATGTCGCGCATGACAGGGGATATCGAATCCGTGAAGAACTTCATCGGTTTCGGCGCGATGGCGATGTTCACCGGGGTGATGACCTTTGTCGGTACGATCGTCTTCATGGCGTTCATAGAGTGGCGGGTTACGCTGCTCTGTATGGCTAGCGTTCCGCTGCTGCTGCTGGCACTTTATCAGTTTAACAAAAGGGTTGGTCCGGCTTGGGGTCAGATTAGAGAGCAAATGGGTAAGCTGACGACAACCTTGCAAGAGAATATCTCAGGAATTCGTGTTGTTAAAGCATTCGCTCGTGAGCATGTTGAACAATCCAAGTTCGAGGAACGCAACGATCAGAACTTCGAAACGAATATGGACCGGGCGAAGCTCGAGGCCAAATCGTTCCCGCTCATGAACTTCTATGGAGGTCTCGTCTTTCTGACAATGGTGTGGGTCGGGGCGTATTTCGTGGCCAAAGGGCACATGACACTGGGTACATTCATGGCGTTCCAGTGGTACACATGGGGAATTATCTGGCCGCTTAACATGCTCGGCTGGCAAATCAACATTATGCAGCAGGCAATCAAAGCTGCGCCACGCGTGTTTGAAGTGCTGGATACTCCGGTAGATATCAGCTCGGAGACAGGCGCTAAGGCGGATACGGATCGCATAGAAGGGAATGTCAGCTTTGAAGGCGTCTCCTTCCACTTCGCCGATCAAGATCCGGAGCAAGACGCCGGTATTCTGGAGGATATCTCGCTTGGCGTGAAGCAGGGGGAAGTCGTCGCCGTGCTTGGCGCAACAGGCTCCGGCAAGAGCAGCTTGATCGCGCTGATGTCGCGATTCTACGATGTCAGCCAAGGTCGACTGTTGATTGACGGCGTCGATGTCCGTGACTATGAGCTTGAAGGACTCCGCCGCAAAATCGGTATCGTACCGCAGGAAACGTTCCTGTTCTCCGCGACAATTCGGGAGAACATCGCATATGGCGTGCCGGAAGCGACGCAGGAGCAGATTGAATGGGCATCACGCAAAGCTCAGATTCATGCCTTTATCGACACCTTGCCGCATGGCTATGACACGATCATCGGCGAACGTGGGGTCGGGCTGTCCGGCGGGCAGCGTCAGCGTGTCGCACTGGCACGCGCGATTCTAATGGATCCGCCGATTCTTGTGCTGGATGAAGCAACGGCAAGCGTCGATACGGCTACGGAATCCGCGATTCACGAGGAGCTGCTGGAGGTCATGAAGGGACGCACGACGTTCATCATCGCGCAGCGACTATCCTCTGTGAAACGGGCAGATCGCATAGTCGTGCTTGACGGAGGCAAGATCGTGCAGCAGGGAACGCATAAAGAGCTGTTCGAGCAGGAAGGGTTCTTCCGGAATCTGTTCCAGATGCAAGAGGCTGCCGCAGCCAGATAATCGTTCAATTAATGGCATAAAAAATATGATTAACGCCATAAAGGAGGGAAACCTCTATGAGTCAAGTCGAATGGGATTCCGACGAAGATTTAGAAGAGAAGCCGTTTAACCGGGAGTACATGAAGCGATTGTTCCGCTATGTACTCCCTTATCGCAAAGTCCTTACCATCGTCCTCATTATTGTCCTATTCAATATGGGTCTCAGTCTCGCAGAGCCACTGCTGCTAAGATACATCATTGACGAAGGGATCTTGAAACAAGATTTCTTCTTGATTAATATGGTCGGTCTAACGCTGCTGGGGATTAGGGTAGCGGGGTGGCTGTTTGGCTACCTGCACACCAGATTCATCAACTTTACCGGGCAACGGATTTTGTTTGATCTGCGTCAGCAGCTGTTCAATCATTTGCAATCCTTATCGTTCCGCTTCTTCGATGGCAGACCTGCCGGGAAAATCATGTCCCGCATCACGAATGATACGAACTCAATCGGTGAGCTCATTAATGGTGGATTGATTACGCTTGTCATGGAGTTTACACATCTAATCGGGATCGTAGTCATTCTGCTCTGGATGGACTGGAAGCTGGCATTATTATCCTTCATTACTTTGCCGCTGCTGTACTTGGTTTTCGGCCAAATGCAATCCAAAATCGAAGGCTCCTGGTCGCGTTCACGCAAAACGATGTCCGCGATCAACGGCAATTTGAATGAGACGCTTCAAGGCATTCGCGTCATTCAAGCGTTCTCTCGCCAATCCGAGAACAACAAGAGGTTTGAGAAGCTGAATGCACGCAACAAGAATGCGTTCATGCGGGCTGTGACGCTGGAATCCATCGTCTTCCCATCCGTTGAGATGATCGGGATGATCGGAACCTGCGTCGTGTTATGGTTCGGTGCGCAAGCTGTTATGGATAAAGAGTTGACACTGGGCTTTATTATGGCCTTCATCAATTACTTGTGGCGTTTCTGGGGACCGCTTAGCGCGCTATCCAAAGTGTATAGCCAGGTGCTGTCCGCCATGGCTTCGGCTGAGCGCATCTTCGAGATTCTGGATTCGGAGCCGGAAGTGAAGGATCGCGCCAATGCGAAATCGATGAAGACGATCCAGGGCGAGGTTATATTCGAGAATGTAGCATTTCGCTATGAAGCGGATAAACCGGACGTGCTCAAGGATATTAATCTTCATATTAAGCCGGGTCAGCGTGTTGCGCTTGTGGGTCCGACCGGTGCAGGGAAGAGTACGATCGTCAATCTGCTCATGCGTTTCTATGATACAACCGGAGGCCGGATACTGATCGATGGTCAAGAGGTCAAGGATGTTACATTGGAATCGCTGCGACGTCAGATGGGCATCGTGCTGCAGGATTCCTTCATCTTCTCCGGAACCATAGAAGAGAATCTGCGCTACGGCAACGAGGATGCATCCGATGAGGCGCTGCGCCGCGCAGCCGAGAATGTACGCATCGACAAGTTTGTCTCCCAATATGCAGACGGTTATCAGACACAGGTGGAGGAACGCGGTTCGAAACTGTCCGTCGGTCAGCGCCAGCTGCTTGCCTTCGGGCGGGTGCTGCTGTCAGATCCGCGCATTCTGATTCTGGATGAGGCTACCTCGAGTGTAGATACAGAGACGGAGCAGCACATTCAAGCCGCGCTTCACACGATGCTCGAAGGTCGTACGGCGTTTATTATCGCGCATAGGTTATCTACGATCCGCGATGCCGATATCATTCTCGTCGTCAAGGATGGCCGTATTTCCGAGCAAGGCTCACATGATGAACTAATGAGTCAAAACGGCCTCTATAAGAAGCTGTATATGACGCAATTCGAGATGCAGCAGTCGCTTGCGATGCAAACGGGTGCTTAAGATTCGCTTGAACAGCAGCCCCCGACTTCGGGGGCTGCTCTTTCTTTCGCGCTAGATAGGCTTTGAATTGCGAGAATAGACCAAAGTTCACGTTTCGCGCAGTTCCCACATGGGTAAACTATATAAATGAATTGACATTCACCCGCAAATTTAATAAGCTTACAAGGAATTTTCAAATCTACAAAACAGGAGATTGATTATGAAATTCAATATGAAAATTAAAGATTTTGCAGCTGCAGACATTAATGTAGCAGATGGACTATATCATTTTGTCGTTACGATGTCCGATAACACGCAATGCCGATTGATCTTCACGAAGAAACCGGATTGGAAGCTGATTGGCGTTAACCGTCTTCTTACGGTTCCTTGCCCAATCTGCAGAAGAGATTACTATTGCAACTGCATGACTAAGTATGTAGAAGCATTTGAGCGTGAAGTGCTCGACAAAGAGCTTATTTCTTCCGTTCTGTAATTTTCAAGCAGTCATTGATGACTGCCCCTTGCATCGTGAGTATGGCTCTGCTATACTAACGAGCAATAAGCACACAGGCCGATGATGAGCATCCAACTCGGAGGCGTTGCGTACAGAGTTTGACGGCAATTCCGTTGCCGTTCCAGGCTCTCCAAGCATTCCGGTACCGCACCGTTATCGGCGGATCTGAGAGAGTCGATCATGCGATTGACTAATTTGGGTGGCACCGCGAGCGCGTTCTTCGTCCCATTGTTATGGGACAAAAGGAACGCGTATTTTTGTTTGTCCCAGCGACAATAGGAATCAAAGGGAGTGCTAACCATGTTAAACATCACAGTGATCAGACAGCAAGCGAAGGCGTATCAACAAGCCGCAGATTGGAAGAAGATTTCGATATCGATTGAAGAGCTCCTCTCGGTGGATGACCGCAGGCGGGAGCTGCTTCAATTAACGGAAACGCTTCGTGCGGAAAGAAACAGACGCTCGAAGGCGATTGAGCAGCTGATGCTGGAAGGCCGTAAGGAAGAAGCGGCACCGTTGAAACTGGAAACGACGGAGCTGCTGCAGCAGCTTAAGCAAACGGAGGCGCAGTATCGGCAGACGATGTTCCGATACGAGGATCTTATGCTGCGCGTCCCTAATCTGACGTCGGCGGATACTCCGGTAGGCGCCAGCGATGAGGACAATGTTGAGCTGCGTAGAGTTGGGGACATTCCCGACTTTGCGACATTCCTGCCACAAAGCCATGTGGAAATCGGGCAACGACTGGGGATGGTTGATTTTGCGCGCGGGGTAAAGATCGGCGGTACCCGGCAATATGTGCTGGCCAATCATGGGCTGCAATTGCATCGGGCTGTTCAACAGCTCGCACTCGACATGCTGATGGACAAAGGGTTTGAGCTGATGGATGTACCTGCTATGGTGAAGGAGGAAACGCTCGTTTCGTCGGGCTATTTTCCGGCGAATCGGGATCAGACCTTCGGCATCCAAGGCGAGGATAAGTGGCTGATCGGGACGTCGGAGGTGCCGCTTATCTCGTATTACAGCGGGGAACTCGTGGATCTCACTACCCCGAAGCGGCTTGGGGCTGTCAGCCCCTGTTATCGCAGCGAGGTTGGATCGGCAGGCCGCGATGTACAAGGTCTCTACCGTGTTCATCAATTTGCGAAAGTGGAGCAGGTTGTGTTGTGTGAAGCGAATCTTCCGCTGGCGTTATCGCTGCTGGAGCAAATGACAGCGATGAGCGAGGAGCTGCTGCAGCTTCTCGAGCTGCCGTATCGAGTGGTTTCGGTGTGCGCCGGCGACATGTCGCAGAAGAATTATAAGCAGTACGATATCGAGACTTGGATGCCGAGCCGCGGCAGCTATGGGGAGACGCATTCGGCTTCGCTGCTGCTGGACTTTCAGGCGCGGCGCTCGAATATCCGCTATATGGATGAGAACGGCAAACCGCAATACGCGTACACGCTAAACAATACGATGGTCGCCACGCCGCGAATTCTCATTCCGCTTCTCGAGAATCATCAGCGCGAGGATGGTTCGATTAATATCCCGCTGGTACTTCGTCCCTACATGAGAGGACGCTCGGAGCTTCGCTAGTCATCTTCAATCGGGTCTAGCCTCTCTACTAGAATGGGGGTATACTTGAGAGGATGTACTTCCATTCGCTGGAAAACGAGAGGAGCAGGCAGGATGAGTTTAAGTAAAATCAGTCAAACGGCAGATCGAATTCGTTCCAATGTCAGTAAAGTCATCGTAGGGAAAGAAGATATCGTCGACAAATTAATTATCGCCATTCTAACATCCGGCCATGTGCTGCTGGAGGACGTACCGGGGACAGGGAAGACGCTGCTCGCTAAAGCACTTGCCAAGTCGATAGACGGCGCGTTCAAACGGATTCAATTTACGCCGGATTTGCTCCCGTCTGACCTGACGGGCATTCACTTCTATAATCAGAAAGTCGGGGAATTCGAGTTTCGTCCAGGTCCGCTCTTCGCGAACATCGTGCTGGCAGATGAAATTAACCGAGCGACACCCCGTACGCAGTCCAGCTTGCTGGAGTGTATGGAAGAGCGGCAGGTAAGCATCGATGGAACGACGCATACGCTTGGTCGTCCGTTTCTTGTCATTGCGACGCAGAATCCAATCGAGCAGCAGGGTACGTTTCCGCTGCCGGAGGCACAGCTTGACCGCTTCCTCTTCAAGATTAAGATGGGCTACCCGACGACGGAGGAAGGCATCTCCATTATGAAGCGGTTTATGGCGGATAGCCCGCTGGAGCAGCTGGAGCCGGTTATCGGCGCGGAAGAAATCGAGGCGGCCAAGGGGCTGTATACGAGCATTCAAGTGAGCGAGGAGCTGCTTGGCTATATGCTTGCGATCGTAGAAGCGACCCGGGTACATCCGGATGCGGCTCTCGGCGCAAGCCCGCGAAGCAGTCAGGCGCTGCTGCGTGCCTGCCAAGCGCATGCGGCTATCAAGGGCAGAGACTATGTTCTGCCGGATGATGTGAAAGCTATGGCAGTACCGGTGCTGGCACACCGTATCGCCCTGCGAAGCGTGCAGCGGATGCGTCCTGAAGCAGCGGAGCAGGTTATCGGCAGTATTCTTGCATCCGTCTCGGTGCCAGCGGATTCACCGCTTGTCGGCAGGACTTAAGGAAGTCGGCCGAGGAGGGAGATGAAGGATGGGCATTCATTGGTATATTCTAAGCGCGCTATTCGTCATCGCGGTGCAGCGGTATCTTTTCCGCTACTTCGGGATGAAAGGCGTGACATACTCGCGTACGTTCAGTGTGGCGACTTGCTTTGAAGGTGACCGCATTGAGATGGTGGAGCGGTTAGCGAATCGTAAATTTGTGCCTGTGCCATGGCTTCGGGTTGAATCCTTGCTGCACACCGGATTGAAATTCGAAAGCGATACCAATTTCGCAGTCAGCCACGGACAGTTCTATCAGAATCATCGCAGCTTATTCAGCCTTATGGGCAATAAACAGTTGAAGCGACGCCATACGGTTCTGGCGGCATCGAGGGGCTGTTACCGGCTGACCAGCGCTTCGCTGACGTTTGGCGATCTGTTCGGGATGTTCAGCTCGTGGCGGTCAGTGCCGCTTGAAGTGGAACTGCTCGTGTACCCGCAGCCTGCTGATTGTTCGCTGATCCAGCTTCCTTCTAGGAGCTGGCAAGGGGATATCGCGGTGCGCAGATGGATCGTGGAAGATCCCTTTTACATCAGCGGGGTTCGGGAGTACCGTCCGGGCGATTCTTTCAAAATGATCAATTGGAGCGCGACTGCGCGCACGGGTTCGATGCAGGTCCACCGCCGCGACTATACGGCGGATTACCGACTTATCGTTCTGCTCAATGTTGAGGATCATGCCGGGATGTGGGAAGCGGTGAATAACCCGGCTCTCATAGAGGAAGGTATTCGTTATGCGGCAGCGATTCTTCAGTACGCAACGGAGCAAGGCGTGGAAACGGCCTTTGTGAGCAATGGCCATGAGCTTGATCATCCGGGAACGGTGATGAAGGTGGAGCGAGGAAGCGGAAGCGAGCACTTGACGCATTTGTACGGTCAGCTCGCGAAGCTTGTTATCGTGCGTACGCAGCCTTTCGATGCGATGGTGGAGCAGCTCAGGTCCCAGTGGGAGGAACGCTGCGATGTTGTCATCATTTCAGCTTTCATGAGCGATCCTATAGAACGAGAAATGGCAAAGCTTCGCAATGACGGCCATTCTGTTGATTGGCTGCCGATTGCGGGAGTGGAGGTCGCTGCCGGATGAGTGCTTCGACTACGAAAGGGAACGTGATGCGGGCCATCTTCTCGTTATTCGGTTCAGGCTTGATCGAATTATTGTTGTTCATGCCGATTTACCTCGCTGTTTATGTATGGAAACCGCAATTTGAAGTACCTTTGCCTGCTATGATGCTTCTGCTGCTCGCTGGTTATATGGTCGGTTGCGGCCTCAACTTACTGGTAAAGTTTGCGCATTCGTTTGGCAGAAGCGTACTTGCTGCAATCCTTGCGGCCGTAAGTTGTTTCTTGCTATTCGGTTTGACAGTGGACGCGATTGTTCCGTTTCTGTATGTGACAGCTGCGCTGTTCCGGGGTTCGGCTTACGCGATCACGCATCCGTTATTGCGTCATTTGCCGCGAACGTATGTGATGGGGACTTCGTTTTATTTTGCCGGATCGGTCGTATATCAGTTTAAAGAGGGCTTCGACGACTATCATACCTTCTATCTGATAGCAGGATTGCTGACGCTGGGTTTGACGCTGTTTCAGACGAATCGCAGTACGGTTAGCCGAGAAACGTTGTCCGGAGAAGCCAAGCCGAACGTAGACTATACGGTGCGCAGGCATAATCGGTACTTCGTCGGTGTTGCAGCAGCGGTATCCGTGCTGATTGTGCTCAGTTACCAGCTTCAGGCGATGTTTGGTGCTCTTGGTCGAGAGGTCAAGGATCTCCTCGGAGGTTTGTTGAGCGGAAGCGGGGACAAATCCTCTACTCCGCCAACAGGAGCAGAAACTCAGCAAATGCCTGAAATGCCGCCGATCGATGGTGCATCGAAGGGGCTGCCGCTTTGGGTAGAGATCATATTGTACGGTATCGCAGCTATCATGGTTGGATTCGTGCTCTGGCTTGCGCTTCGCAAGCTGAAGGAACTGCCGCAGTGGTTGAAGCTGCTCCGCAGTAAACTCGCACAGCTGTTCAGCAGGGATGCGGCACGGACGACTAGCGGCTATGTCGATGAAGTCGAGCGAATCCGAAGTACCGGCAATCGGTTCACCTCGTGGCGCAATCGTTCCAAAGAGCAGAAGCTGAAGTGGAAGGATCTTACGAATAACGAAGCGCGTGTTCGTTACTTGTATCGCCGCTGGGTGGGCAGCTTCGTGAAGAAGGGCTATTCGTTTAAGCCGCATCTGACGCCGAATGAAATTGGCGCGGATCTGAGCAAAGACAATGGTGCTGTTGAAGCGAATCCGCTGCTTGCCGCTTATCATAGCGTGCGCTATGGAAAACAACCTATTTCGAATGAAATGGTGGAGGAGCTCGTCAGTCTTGACGGTGGACTAAAGCGCTGATTGGTACGAAATGACATAATCACGCCGATGAGGGGGCAATCTAAAGCGGAATAAGGATTCCGCACAGGAGGCTCACACGATGGAGATGCAAGGTCAATCGAACTTGAACAGTCAACAGCTTAGCTACGAGCAGTTCCAAGAGCAGATCAAGCAAAGACAGCAGCAAGAGCAGCTGCAGGCGCAGCAGGCGCTGCGCAATGCAGGGCTGGACCCGAAATCACAACAGGTTCAGCAGGTCGTTCAGGAGCTGTACAACATTGAGCGAGAGTTGAAGCTTGCCGAGAATCAGCTGCAAATGCAAATGGATGCGCAGAAACGTCAAATTCAGCTCATTCAACAGAAAATTCAGCAAGCGATGGCGCAAGTGAAGAGTTCGCTTGGTTCGCAGCCGAACCCTTATATGCAATAACAATCGAATAAGCCCATTAAAACCTTCTTGCTGCAACGTCTGGGACGTGCAGCGAGGAGGTTTTTTTAGCATATAATATGTAAATTAACATTACATTAAACACTTGAATAAATGGATCATGCATTCTATTATGTTATATAACATAACATTTAAGGCGCGGTGGTGTTTCCTTTCGTGAAACCTATATGTTAGGTTTAGGGGGTGGCGGCGGTGGATATGACTCCAATATTAGTCGAACTGGCAGATCATCGAATCGAAGAGTCGGCTGTTCTGGCCACGATTATTCGGGTGAGTGGTCATTCTTACCGCAAAGAAGGAGCGGCCATGCTGTTTCTCGCTAACGGCAGGAGGATCGGGAGTTTAAGTCCGGGCTGTCTGGAAGATGATCTGCATGCGAGGGTCGAGGATGTGCTGGTGAGTGGTTTGCCTGTCACGGTTAGTTACAATCTGAGATCCGATGAGGATGCGATATGGGGAGAAACCGTTGGCTGCGGCGGTGAAATAACGGTTCTGCTCGAGTCTGTGCATGACGGACTGCTGCGATTGCTCAGAGAAGCGGGACGTCGATTGCAGAAGGGGCAAACGATTGCATTCAGCAGACGGTGGGATGGCGTGCGATTTGAGTTCACGCTGGTTGATGATGATGCCGTTGTAATTGGCAGTGACTATATAGTAGTTCCCTTCGAGACGGATGCCTGGCAGCATGGACGGAGCATCGTCTGCACTTGGGAGCCGAAGCCGCGGCTTATTCTATTCGGGGATGGCCAAGATGCTGCGGCAATTGCCAAGGTAGCCGTAGGAATTGGTTTTCGCGTCGTCATCGCTGATTGGCGTGAACGCGATTATGAAGGTGAGCGCGGGAATAACACTAATCCTTGTATGGATGTGGCGTTTGTAATGGGGACTCCTCATGAGATAACAGATCAACTACAACTCGGAATCAAAGACTATCTGATCGTGTGCAGCCATCAAATGCGCCAAGATCGTGAGATGCTTAGTCGGTCAATTCCTCTAGGGCTGCGCTATATTGGACTTTTGGGTTCGAGTTCGAGGGCAGCGAAGCTGCTTGAAGGGTTAGATCGAAGTGCGAATTTGTATGCGCCAATGGGGCTGCCGATCCGTGCAGAAGGCCCGGAGGAAATTGCAATTAGTGTAGCGGCACAGTTGATTGAGGTACGTGCTTCTGCACGGCTTGCCGGCAAAAGAAGTGGAGAGGGGGCGAAACTAGGATGAAGATAGGCAGTATTTATCTCGCGGCAGGTTCGAGCAAACGGATGGGGGAGGCGAAGCTGTCGCTCGAATTAGCCTCTGGTATCACAATGGGAAGTCGAGGTTTACAGGAACTGCGCAGCTGCGGGTTTCACCCGCTGACGGTAGTTGTACGGCCGGATGATCCGCTCTTATGGCTCTATGACCGCAGAGAACGACTCGGTGTGCTGCCTAAATATCGCATAACGCCTTGTAAAGAAGCGCACGGCGGAATGTCGCATTCCATCCGAAGCGGAATTCAAGCGCTGCAGCCGGAGAATCCGGATGCCGTGTTAATTGCGCTTGCGGATCAACCGTTTGTTAACGCGACACTGCTTAAACGACTTGTTTCGGTGTTTCAAGAAGATCCGTCAGTAGATTACGTGGCCAGTGGATATGGGGATATAGCGGGTCCGCCGGTGATTTTCAACAAATCGATGTTCCCGCTGCTGTGCGAGCTAGAGGGGGACGCGGGAGCGAGGAAGCTGCTGAAATCGCCGGATTATCGGGGGAAAGTGGTTCGCTATGCGGCGGAATGGGCTTTCATTGATATTGATACGAAAGAACAGCTGGAGAAAGCGAAGTTGATTTGGTCTCAGATGCAGTTGAAAGCAAAGTGATGTGTAAGTTATGTTTATGTAATATAAGTTGACGTATTAGTGACACCGACTTATAGTGGAATTACGTCCCAGGCAGAACCTGGGATGAATATAGATAGGTTTGGGGAGGAACGGTATGAAACTTCGTAACCGGGCAATGACGTTTGGTTTGACTGCCATTCTTGCTTTTGTCATGGTGCTGACCGGCTGCAGCATCAAGAACAACGAAGATAAGACATCAACCTCTACTAACGCGTCTAAGACAGAAGATTCGGATTCAAACACTTCGACAAGCGCGAACACGACAACTACGGAAACAGAAACTAAAGCTCCTCGTGTCGCGTTTGTTTACATCGGACCGCCGGGGGATGGCGGCTGGACGTTTCAACATGATCAAGGGCGTAAGTATATGGAGGAGCAGACAGGCATTAAAGCTGACACGGTAGAGAATGTACCGGAGAGTGCGGACGCGGAGCGAATCATTACGGAGCTGGCGCAGAATCACGATATTATCTTCACAACAAGCTTCGGTTACATGGATTACACCTTGAACGTGGCGAAGAAATTCCCGAAGGTCATCTTCGAACATACGGCTGGTTACAAAACAGCTGACAACATGGGTACTTATTTCGGGAAAAACTTTGAAGCCAGTTATCTGGCAGGCATTGCGGCGGGTAAAGTGACGAAGAAGAATCATCTCGGATATGTAGGCGCTTTTCCGATTCCGGAAGTTATTTATAATATCAACGCGTTTGCGTTAGGAGCTCTGAGCGTGAACCCGGACATTAAGGTCGATGTCGTATGGTCCAACACTTGGTTTGACCCGAATACGGAGCGCCAAGCAGCGATTAGTTTGCTGGACAAAGGTGCGGATGTATTGATGGCCTATCAAGATTCACCAGCTACCGTTCAAGCGGCGGCTGAACGCGGTGCGTTCGCAGGAGGCAACGACTCGGATATGAGCAAATATGCACCGGATGCGTATTTGACCAACCCCGTCTGGAACTGGGGTCCGTATTACACGAGTATCGTGAAAGCCGTACAGGACGGAACGTGGAAGAACGAACAATTTATGGGCTCGATGGCAGATGGGATGGTCGATCTCGCGCCGCTTGGGGCGAAGGTTCCGGATGACGTAAAGAAGCTGGTCGAGGAAGCGAAGGCGAAGGTTCTGGACGGATCGCTGCAAGTGTTTACCGGTCCGATTGTTGATGCAAGCGGAACAGAGAAGCTGAAAGCCGGCGAAACGATGAGCTTGGATACCATCCTGACCATGGACTGGTTCGTCAAAGGAGTCGAAGGTACGATTCCGAAGTAATTGTATCGTCAATCGTCGGGAGGCGGTTCAGCATGCAAGGAAGCTTCTCTGTTGAAATGCGAGGCATTGTGAAGCGCTTCGGAAGCGTGATCGCGAGCGACGAGGTGGACTTTCGGGCGAGCGCAGGCGAAATTCACGCGCTGCTAGGGGAAAACGGGGCTGGCAAGAGCACCCTGATGTGCATGCTCTCAGGTGTGTACCAGCCGACCGGCGGCGCCATCTATCTGCGCGGCGTGCAGGTGAAAATTCGTTCGCCGAAGGATGCCTTGAAGCAAGGTATCGGGATGGTTTTTCAGAACTTCCGACTTGTTCCGACATTGACGGCTGCCGAGAACATTGTGCTCGGCGAGCAATCCTCCATCTGGCGAGGTACCGGGTGGTTGAAGAAGAAGCAGGAAGAGATTGAAGCCATCGCGACAAGGTTTGGCCTCGCGATCCATGTCGATCGTCCGATCTGGCAGCTCTCCGTAGGTGAGCAGCAGCGCGTTGAAATTATGAAAACCTTATATCGCGGAGCGGATATCATCGTCTTGGATGAGCCGACATCCGTACTCACGCCGGGCGAGGCGGAGCTCCTCTTTCAGACGCTCGAAGCGATGAGGAAGGAAGGCAAGACCGTCATTATGACGACGCATAAGCTGGGTGAAGTGATGCAAGCCTCCGATCGAATCTCCGTCATGCGCAAAGGCAAGATGGTCGTCACGATGGAAACAAACGAAACGAATGAACGAGATTTAGCGAAGCTGATGGTTGGTAAAGCGATCATCGAAATGCACCATAGCTCAGCCATGAATGTGCGCGGGGAGCTGCTGCTCTCCGCGCAAGAGCTTGAAGTGATAGCCGATCACGGCCGCGTGGCGTGCAAGGAGCTGACGCTTCAAGTACACGAAGGAGAAATCGTCGGTATCGCCGGAGTCGCAGGCAATGGACAGAAAGAACTGGCTGAAGTGCTGACGGGACTTCGCCATCCGACTCGAGGCTCTATCCGTATGGCAGGCAAGGATATGCGTTCCACTTCCGTGAGAGACTTCATCGAGGCCGGTATTGCGCATATTCCCGAGAACAGGATGCGCAGCGGGTTGGCCGGAAGCTTGGGGGCTACGGATAATCTGTTATTGAAGTCCTATCGTTCCGGTAAACGGACGAGTCTTGGATTTCTGCGGATGAAACGCAATCTGGCTTGGTCGCAGCAGCTTATCGAGCAATTCGATGTAAGAACGCCTGATGTGGATACGCCCGTCAGTCAGCTCTCCGGCGGCAATCAGCAGAAGCTCCTATTCGCGCGTGAAATCCATCAGTCACCGAAGCTGATGATTGCCGTTCATCCGACACAAGGCTTGGATGTAGGGGCTGCAAGCAGTGTGCACCGGTTGTTGTTTCAGCTTCGCGATTCAGGTGGAAGTGTACTTCTGATCTCAGAGGACCTTGATGAGGTGCTTCGTCTGTCTGACCGTATTCTTGTCATAAGCCGAGGAGCCATTGTTGGGGAAATGAAGCGGGAGGAAGCTACGCGGGAGCGAATCGGTCTTTATATGGCAGGAGTCTCAGATGAGAGCGGTGAAGGGGAGGAAGTGATATGAACGACCATCCCGTTGCCGATCTTACAATGCCGCCGCAGGTTGAAGCAAAGCGCAGGTTTCCTCTCCGGCTCGTAGTGGAACCGGGAGGAGATTCCGTCCGGAATCCGTGGTGGATCGTCCTTGTTTCCATCCTTCTGGCACTGATCGTGTGCGGCATCTTCATTGCCATGAATGGGATGAACCCGCTCATCGTATATAAGAAGATGGTGACCGGTGCGTTTGGCACCTCGTATGGCCTATCGGAAACGCTTGTTAAAGCAATACCGCTCCTCCTATGCGGGATCGGCGTTTCCATCGCTTATCGGATCTCCTTCTGGAACATTGGAGCAGAAGGGCAGTTTGCTGCAGGAGCTATTGCGGCAACTGCAGTCACGGTTTATTTTCCGACATTGCCAATGTACGTCTCTATCCCTTTAATGGCCCTGTTCGGCATACTTGCCGGTGGAATATGGGGCTTACTCACGGCTCTGCCGCGCATTTACTTTCGTGTCAACGAGCTGATTACCTCATTGATGCTGAATTATGTTGCTCTGCTTGCACTGGATTACGTGGTATTCGGCCCTTGGCGTGATCCGGAAGGCTTCAACTTCCCCGGCACACCAATGTTCACCGCCGCACAGACATTGCCCGTATTCGGCAGCACACGACTCCATGCCGGACTCATTATCGGACTTATCGCAGTGGCGCTGTACGCCATTACCATTCGGTATACGAAATGGGGGTATGAGCTTCGAGTGATCGGTGCAAACCCGGAAGCGGCCAGAAATGCGGGAATTCCGCTGAGCAAACATATCTTGCTTGTCATGCTGATTAGCGGCGGCTTAGCCGGCATTGCCGGGATGAGCGAGGTGTCAGGCGTTACGCATCGACTGATGTACGGAATTTCACCGGGATACGGGTATACAGCGATTATCGTGGCATGGCTCGCTAAGCTGAACCCGCTCGGCTTGGTGGTATCGTCCGTATTATTCGGCGGGTTGATCGTCGGCGGCTACAGCGTTCAAACCATCGGCCTGCCATCATCGATTTCGAATATGCTGCAAGGCGCAATCTTGTTTTTTCTCATAGCGGGGGGCTTCATTGGCCGATTGCGGTTGCGACGAAACGTGTAACGGGGGAGTGCCATGCCTATGGATACCATCATACAGCTGATACAGGTCGCCATTTCCTCCGGTACGCCGCTCTTGATTGCAGCGCTTGGAGGAATTCTGATTGAACGCTCCGGCATCATTCAGTTAGGAGCGGAAGGATTGATGCTGCTCGGCGCTGTGATGGCAGGGCTGACCTATTTGCATACCGCAAATCTGGCACTCACCATGCTGGCCGTCATCGGAATTAGCGCTATTCTTGGTTTGCTGCATGCGGCTTTTACGATTTCGCTGCGAACGAACCAAATCGTGACCGGGCTTGCGCTGACGTTATTCGGTTCAGGACTAAGTGCTTATCTGGGCAAAGGAATCAGCGGTATTCCCATTGCTCATGCCGTCCCTGTGATTCGGTTGACTTGGCTTATGCAAATGCCGGTGATCGGTGATCTGTTTGCCCGCTTGGATTTGGTTACATGGCTTAGTTTCCTGCTTGTTATCGCGATGCATGTGTATATCTATCGAACCTCTTGGGGGTTGCATCTGCGCGCGATGGGCGACAGTCCGGCGACAGCGGATGTGATGGGGATCCGAGTCTATGCATTCCGCTACGGTTGTGTGATCGCGGGCTCGATGCTGATCGGGATTGCCGGCGCCGACCTGCTGCTTGTGTATACCCCGACCTGGACGGAGGGGATGACGGCCGGACGAGGCTGGATCGCCGTTGCGCTCATTATATTTGCCAGATGGAACCCTATTCGTGCGTTATTCTGCGCGTATTTCTTCGGCTTGCTTAGTACAATCGGCTTTAGACTGCAGCTCATTGGCGTTGAAATCCCCTCTTATTTTCTGAAAATGATCCCGTATCTCGTCACCATTCTCGTTCTTATGGCTTTGGGCTGGCGTAACCGCAACAAACCGTCCGGTGCGCCTGAAGCGCTCGGCATACCTTATTATCGGGAACAACGATTCTGATTCGATTGTTCGTTTGGGTAAGGAGGTGATCGAACGATGAGCATTACCGACAATGAGGGCTCCCAAGACGGTCCTTCGGTCTGGCATCCGATAGACGCGGTGGAAGCTTGGCGATTGAAGCAGAGCTATGGCGATGAAGCGACGTATATCTCCGGCGGCACTTGGCTCTCCGCGCAGTGGGAGAATGGAGCAGCCAAACCGCGGCATCTGATTGATCTAAGCTGTATCCCCGGGATGAAAGGGATCACCGTCAGCTCGAAGGAAACCACAATCGGCGCGTTAACCGCTCTAACGACGCTTCGGCGAGACCCGTTTCTAGGCGAGCATTACAAGAGCATCGTCCATGCAGTGACCGGCATCGCCGCGCCATCGATCCGGAATGCGGCAACAATCGGGGGAAATATCGCTTGCAGGACAGGAGATATCCTCCCGGCGCTAATGATCAGTGAAGCTGAGCTGCTCTGGCATGATGGACGTAGTGTGCAGCGTGAACCGCTTATCCAGTGGCTCGAGCGTGTAAGCGAAGGGACTTCGCCGCAGGGCCGTATATTGACGCAGGTGAAGATGCAGCTGCCGGATACGAACCCGCTTGTGCGGAGAATGGAAGTCTATCAGAAGATTGGCAGACGCGAGGCGTTTACTCCATCCGTCGTAACGGCAGCTTATACCAGCGACATCGATATTACTAGCGGGGAGATCGGCCGAATCCGGATCGCCGTTGGCGGGGGACAGACCGTTCCGCATCGTCTGTACGGCGCAGAGAAGCTGCTGCTCAATGCCCTGATGAGCCCCGAGCTGATGGATAAGCTGTATGAGCAAGTTGTGCTGGAGGCGCAGCCCAAAGGCGATGCATTCGTATCCGCGGCGTATCGTAAACGAACGGCTGCCGGGCTTATCTCAGCGTTAATGTGGCAGCAATGGCAGAGCGCAGGAATGATGGGAGGGCGATGAACATGCTGCTTAACCGAAGCTCCGGCAAGGAGCGGTGGCGAGTCAGGCCTGACGGTCCTGGCAAAGTGACAGGCAAGCTTGCATATCTCACGGATCGGACAGCGCCGGGCATGCTGTATGGACGCGTGCTTCGCAGCCCTTATCCGCATGCGCGTATTCTAGCCATTCGTACGGATCATGCAAAGGAGCTGCCTGGCGTGCATGCCGTGCTGACGCATGCGGATATCCCGGGTTTGAATGGGTACGGCATTGCGATTCAAGATCAACCTGTCTTGTGCTGGGATAGAGTCCGCTATGTCGGCGATGCGGTTGCTTGTGTTGCGGCTGAGTCTGCGCTGCTTGCAGAACAGGCTTTGGCTTTGATCGAGGTCGACTATGAAGAGCTGCCGATTATGGACAGTCCTTCGAAGGCGATGGCGGCAGATGCGGTGAAGCTGCACCCGAAGGGGAATATTTTGCATCAAACCGAGTTTGCTTGCGGAGATATCGGGGAAGGCTTCGCGAGCTGCGTTCACATCGTGGAGGAGACCTACATTTCGCCGCGTCAGATGCATACGTACATGGAAACCGAAGGCGGCTTATTCGTTCCGGAAGCGGATGGACGGTTGACGGTTCATTCCCCGACCCAGCATGGGTTTATGGATCGCTTGCAGCTCTCGCGCATTACGGCGCTGCCGGAGGCGGCCATCCGCATCTTGTCCAGTCCGATCGGCGGTTCCTTCGGCGGCAAGGATGAGCTGAACGTTCAGCCCTATGGCGCTTTGCTTGCACTTAAGACGAATCGGCCGATTAAAATTCACAATTCGAGGCAAGAGTCAGTCAGAGCCGGACTTAAACGGCATCCGATGACGATTACGATGAAAACAGGCATTGATGGGAATGGCAGCATCTTGGCTCATCAAGTATCAATAACTGCGGATACCGGGCCTTATGCGACGCTTGGGGCGGAAGTGCTTCATTTTGCAACCGAGCATGTGATTGGGCCTTACCGATATGGAGCACTCGATGTTCAAAGTGTCTCCGTTTACACCAACAATGGGATGTCCGGCGAGTTTCGCGGATTTGGCGGCAATCAGGCGATATTTGCGCTGGAAGGTCAGATGGATCGTCTGGCGGAAGCGTGCGGGATGGAGCCTTGGGCATTCCGGCTGCACAATTTGCGTAAACCGGATGATCCGGGACCGTTCGGTCATCCGATCGCACCAACAAACGGTGCCAGACAGGTATGGGATGCGGTAGTGACTTCACCATTGTGGCAGGAAAAGCAACGGGTGCAGCGGCTTACTCCGTCGGAACCATGGCTTCATACCGGCATCGGAGCGGCGTTCATCATGCATGGGGCAGGGCTTGGAGCTGGCATACCCGACCCAGCAGGCGGCAGGCTGGTGCTCACCGGAGATGGTGTTATTGAAGCGCAATTCGGCTACGAAGAATGCGGGCAAGGGCTGCTAGCTTCCCTTGAGTTGATGCTGATGGAACAGTTCGGCTTTGCGGCGACAGATCTGCGCCTCATTATAGGCGACACGGATGCGGTACCGAACAGCGGCTCGACGACCGCCTCCAGAGCGACAACGATGATGTGGAAATCGCTGCAGCAGCTGCGGTCTCCTTTTATAAGTGAACTTCTCGGCGCAGCGGCTGAACTATTATCTCTTCCCGAGGATGGGCTGCGCGTTGGCGAAGGTGGTATCTGGAGCAAAGGCGAAGCGGGCGAAGGTAGCGGTATTCTATTGCTGAGTTACAAAGCGCTGGCGGATGGCGCGGTCGGACGGGAAATTCGCGCCGAGACGAAGTTTGCGTTCCCTGTCACGACTTTTCCACGGTCAGGAGCCCATTATCTGTACACATTTGCTGCGGTGGTCGTGAAGGTGGAGGTTAATACGCTGACAGGCTGTGTTCACGTACTAGAGCAATACCATGCTGTAGCAGCCGGTCCGGTCGTGAATCCGCAAGGATATCTGGGGCAAATCGAAGGCGGCAGCATCATGGCGCTCGGTTACGCGTTGACTGAAGAAGCGCTCATGCACGAAGGTCGTTATTTGACGACTAACCTCGATAACTATTTCATTCCGACGATCAAGGATGCTAACGGAATTGTTCATGTCGAAGCGATCGAGGAGCTGCCTGAAGGCGATGATTACGGTCCGCGAGGAGTCGGGGAAATCGGTTCGGTTGGCGTCGCGCCTGCAATACTGGCAGCCGTGAATGATGCAACCGGAAAGCGATTGAATAAGCTGCCAATCGATCCATTGGAACTGCTGGAGCGGCCGACTTTCACGGTGAAGGCGGTGATGGACCTATGAAAAATGAATCCGAGCTTCAGCAGTGGTCCTCGCCTTCTCCGTTAAGCTGCACCGTTAATGGCGAAGAAATACAGTTGAACGTACCCGAGTGTAAACGATTGTTGGCTATTCTTCGAGAAGACTTAGAGCTCTCCGGTACGAAAATATCCTGCGAAATCGGGCGCTGCGGCGCATGCATGGTGATGGTGGACGGCAAAGCGGTCAACGCCTGCCTGACGATGGCGTACCAATGCAGCGGGAAGGCAATTACGACGATAGAAGGTATTGCCGATCGCGAAGGGCTGCATCCTGTCCAGCAAGCTTTTCTCGATGAAGGCGGCTATCAATGCGGGTACTGCACGCCAGGCATGATAGTTTCGGTAACCGCATTGCTGCTGGAACAGCCGAACCCGACGCTTGAAGAGGTCGAGGAGGCGCTGTCCGGCAACTTATGCCGGTGTACGGGCTATGGGGGAATTATCCGTGCGGTGCACCGGGTGATTGAACAAGGGAGGGATCAGCCATGAATGAGAAGGAACGGCATTTGTATTATTTGCGCAAAAGCATTGAGGTGTCCAAGCAGGCCTTGGCTTCGGGCAATACGCCGTTTGGCGCGATCTTGGTCGATCCGTCCGGCACGATTGTTCTGGAGCAGGGCAATGTGGAGGTGACGACAGGCAGCTGTGCCGGTCATGCGGAGACGACGCTCATGGTGAACGCCTCTCGAACATTTTCCAAGCGGCAGCTCTGGCAGTTCACGCTTTACACTTCCGTTGAGCCCTGTGCCATGTGCGCAGGTGCGATCTATTGGGGGAACGTGGGGACGGTCGTATATGGCATGTCGGAGAAAAGACTGATGGAGCTGACCGGAGAAGATGAACGGAATTTAACGTTGAATTTGCCCTGCAGAGACGTGTTTGCCTGCGGTCGCAAGCCGATCGAAGTCATGGGACCATTTCCGGAAATCGATGCGGAGACGGCTGCCGTACATGCGGGGTACTGGACATGAGCATAAGTTTATGGCAGCTGAATACGCTCAGTAAAGAGATGTTTGTGGGTCAAATCGGAGGTGTGTTTGAGCACTCGCCTTGGATTGCGGAGAAGGCTTGGGAAGCAAGGCCTTTTCATTCCGTGAATGAGCTGCATGAAGCGATGCTGGCCGTAGTGCGGCAAGCGCCCGAAGATCAGGTGACGGAGCTGCTTCGCGCGCATCCGGATTTGGCAACTCGAATGACGATGACATCTTACTCCTCTTCCGAGCAGCAAGGGGCAGGACTAAATGAGCTGTCTCCGGACGAGTATAAGCGATTTGCGCAGCTTAATGCGGCTTACACCACGCAATTCGGATTTCCTTTCATCATGGCGGTACGCGGAAGAACGAAAGCCGATTTATTAGCGGCCATGCAAGAGAGGCTGCAGCATTCTGTCGTACAGGAGCGCAGACAAGCACTGCTCGAAATTCAGCGGATCACCCAGCTGCGTCTAATTGATTTAATCGAAGAATAAGTCTTGAGGTGAAAGGATGATGCATGATGAAGCTTCGTGATGGACGGACGCTTTATTATGGCAAAGGCGATGTGTTGACCTATCGAACCTATGCGGCTCCGCTTGTTGTAGCGCCGATTCCGGAATCACCTTATTGTGGCGAATCCAATATTATTTTTGCGCATAATGTGACGTTCTCCGTCAGCAGCGAGGTGCTGTTGAGCTCGTTTAGCGAAGGGGACAATACGCAGGTTGTGGCTACCGACTCGATGAAGAATTTCATACTCCGACATGCTGCTGTTTATGACGGTTGTACGACCGAAGGCTTCTTAGCCTTTGTAGCAGAAGCCTTCCTCGCTCAATACCCGCACGTTACGGATATTGAAATTGCTGCGGATCGCATTCCCTTTCAGACCATTCAGGTTGGCGGAAGTGGAGATGCTGGATTTAACGAGAGTGAATTGGTGTTTCGTCGATCTCATAACGAGCATTCACATGCTTCTCTGAAGATGAACTGTGAGGCTGATGCACGAGCGGTCATTGTCGATCATTCCAGCGGTATAGCGGATTTGCAGCTTATCAAAGTGAGCGGAAGCTCGTTCTACGGATTCATTCGTGATGAATATACGACGTTGCCCGAGAGCTATGATCGGCCTTTATTTATTTTCTTGAATCTTAATTGGCGATATTCGAAGGTTACGGATGCGTTGGACGGGAATGGTGGTGCGTATGTAGCAGCGGAGCAAATCCGTGATTTGGCTCAATATGCGTTCCACTCGATCCAGTCTCCATCTATTCAATATCTAGTCTGTCAAATAGGCTTACAGCTGTTAACGAGGTTCCCGCAATTGGAGGAGGTTAGCTTCGAATCCAACAACCGCACATGGGAAACGATCGTCGATCGTGATCCGGTTACTGGAGCAGGTGTGTATACGGAGCCGAGGCCTCCATTTGGGTTCCAAGGGTTCTCGCTGAGCAGAGCGGATTTGGAGCGTGAGGATTTTCTGAAGGCGCTGGCTGCTAATCCTTCAGCGAAGTCGGTTTCGTCGCCATGATGGGACAATTAACCACGCATGTACTGGACATGTCGCAGGGAAAGCCGGCAGCCGGGATGAACATTCAACTATGGGTTCATTCCTCGCTTGGCAAACCGCCGCAGTTGATCAAAGAGGTTCAAACGAATGCCGATGGACGTGTGGATGCGCCGTTGTTAGGCCGAGGCGAATTGCACATAGGCGAGTATGAACTCATATTCGATGTTGGGGGCTATTTCGGCGGGGACATACGGTTTCTGACTCTTGTTCCTGTTCGCTTCCTCGTCGAGGATTCGAGCTCCAACTATCATATTCCGTTGCTAGTCGCTCCAGGCGGTTACAGCACATATAGAGGAAGTTAAACTGGCAGGATTTTGCAAAATGGCTTGCGCGATGGTAGAGTGTAGAGTACCTACATACGTGCAAGGAGTGAGCATCGATGACAGATCATCAGGCGGTCCAAGTCCATCCCTTCTACAAACATGCTGAAGAGGCGTTCAAGCTGCTTCCGGAAGCAACGGAGAGTTTAGCGAAGCTGAGAACGGCGTTTGAAGCCGCGAACGAAGAGTTTCTGGCGATTGAGCTTAAACATATGCTGGCGAGGCTGGAAGAGCTGCGTGTCTTGTTCGCAGATGGTCCGACAGGTTAGATGGTAGAGAAAGAGCTAAGCGGCTTGTTGCGCTTGGCTCTTTTTGTTAGTGGTCAGGCTGAGACCAGCGAGGGCTTGCCGGCAATTTGCTTACGAGAAATTATTGTAACGAACCGTACAGGTCTTATTTGATTGGAAAATAGAGATTTGAAATTCTAACGAATCCTACAGGTCTTATTTGGCCATAAACTCAAGTGTTTCTAACTTTTTCTCCCGAATAAGACCTCTACGTTTCGTTAGAGCAGCCAGAGGAATGACGAGCAGTAAATCGTCAACTTGTGATTGTCACCCAGACACCTTCATTCATAACTTATGGATAAAGGAAGGTGATGAGAGCATGCGCGTCATTATTACGATGGCATGTACGGAATGCGGGACACGCAACTACATGACGACCAAGAGCAAGAAAAACAATCCGCAGCGACTCGAGCTTCGCAAGTATTGCCCGACGCATAAGAAGGTAACGCTGCATAGAGAAACCAGATAGACAGCAGACGATCCGCGGTTTCATGAACTGCGGATTTTTTCTGCCCGATTCCGTATCTAGGATTGCCCAACTTGCAAGCGGATCGATTGTCCGTCGAATAAGGTGGTGTAACGCGAGAGGAGTGGGTGAATGAATGAGAATCACAATTGCGGCTGTCGGGGATTTGCTGATGAAGAGGAAGATGATCGCCTCGGCCCAGCGAGAAGGCGGATTCGCACCGATCTTTGCCAAAGTGAAGCCCTATCTGCGGAATTCCCATTTCACGATAGGTAATTTGGAGACGACCTTCTCCGGTCCCAGCTTCCGCTCCGAGCGTGGAAAACTGTTGTTCAGCTCCCCGGACAAATTTGCGGCTACCTTGCGAAGCTTGGGCTTCAATGTCTTAGGCACAGCCAACAACCATTGTATGGACGGGAAAGTCTCCGGTTTGAAGCGGACATTAAACATCCTCGATCGTAACGGGCTGCGACATACGGGGACGAATCGCTCAGCCTCAGAATCACGCAAGAAACTGATTGTTCATGTGAAGGGAATTCGCATCGGCATTCTGGCGTATACCAAAGGAACGAATGGGATATCCGTGCCTCAGACGTGGATGGTCAACCGGTTAAACCGGAACAAAATGATTGCGGACGTGCGCAGTTTGAAGCGTAGAACGGATTTAATCATCGTCTGCCTCCATTTTGGCAAAGAATTTCGAGCTTACCCCGACCGCGGACAAATCCGGCTCATGCAGCTGTTATTTCGAAATGGTGTACATGTCGTGTTGGGCGCGCATCCTCATGTGCTGCATCCGATAAAGATGTTTAAGATGAAGGATCGCGATGGACAAATACGAAACCGGGTTGCTGCATCGTCACTCGGTAACTTCGTATCCACCGAACTCCCCCAGCACAAAGCCAGGCTTAGAGGCGCAATCCTGCTGTTAACCATAACGAAAAATGCGAAAGGCGTGACAGATGTGGTGAGGATGTCACGTGTGAGAACGCGAATTATACAGCAGGTTGGGAAAAATAACGTTTATCGAGTGGTGCCGGGGAGTTAGGAATAGGGGAACATGGTAATCCGTCAATAATCGTGCAGCAATTGGCAGATACAATTGCGGTCTTCATCAATTATTACTGCGGGTCGCGGGAGAACCTAATCAGCAGTAGTAAAGAAGGAGAGGACGCACATGTCTGCACGAACACAATCGGGACCAGTACCGAATAAAGATGACGACTTCTCATTTAAAGCCATTCTTCCGCCGCTTATGGCTATTATCGTAGGGATGATCATGGTCATACTCGACAGCACGGTCGTCAATAATGCCATTCCGCATCTGGTGGATTATTTCGATACCGATCTGAAGACGATTCAGTGGACAGTTACAGGATATACGCTTGCTTTGTCCGCTGTCATTCCGCTTGCCGGTTGGCTGACAGATAAATTCGGCTCCAAGCAGATCTTTCTGCTGACGATTACGTTATTCACGATTGGTTCGCTCTTATGCGGAATTGCGCAAAGCCCGGAACAACTGATCATTTACCGTGTTATTCAAGGGCTGGGGGGAGGTATGGTATCTCCGATTGGGATGGCGATGGTGTTCAAGCTTGCGCCTCCGGAACGACGCGGTTCAATTATGGGCGTATTAGGCATTCCGATGCTGATGGCGCCGGCTTTTGGCCCAGTCTTGTCCGGATGGTTGGTGGATTCGGTCAGCTGGCATTGGATCTTTATTATCAATTTGCCAATAGGCATCATTGCATTCATCCTCGGAGTGAAATACTTGCCTAAGTCTGATCGTCATCAAGCACCGCATCTGGACGTTATCGGCATGTTCCTTGCTCCGATCGCGTTTACGATGCTTGCCTTTGGTGTGAGTGAAGGAGGAACAAGCTGGTCTTCAACGGCTACGATTACTGGACTGACAGTCGGCGGAGCTGCATTGATCGCCTTTATATTCGTGGAGCTGAGACAGGAGCAGCCGCTGCTGGAATTGAAAGTGTTCAAATCTTCGGACTTTACCCGCGGTATCATCTTAACTTGGATTGTACAGCTGGCGTTGTTTGGTGCTATGTTGATTGTCCCGCTTTACCTGCAAAGCGTGAAACATTATACAGCACTTGAAACCGGCTGGATTCTGATGCCGCAAGCGCTTTGCGCAGGCATCGGCATGCCGATCAGCGGACGGCTGTTTGATAAAATCGGGGCCAGACCGCTTGCTTTCTGCGGTTTGACCGTAGTATCCTGCGCATTGTTTATTTTATCCGGCGTTTCGGTAGACACCAGCCTGTGGCTTATTATCGTATCCATCTGCATGATGGGACTCGGAATGGGCTTCTCCATGATGCCGCTGAATACCCATGTTCTGAACTCGGCACCACGTCGATTGGTCAGCCGTGTAACGCCGCTTACAACAGCCGCGCAGCAAGTTGTCGTCTCGTTCGCGGTTGCTGGCCTTACCGGGTATCTGACTTCGCAAATTACTTCCCACGCAGCAGGCGGGGCGGAAGGTGCAAATCCCCTGTCCGCGGTGGTGGCGGGTTATGGAGATACTTTCTTTCTCTCCGCATGTATTGCATCCGCAGGTGTTGTCCTTTCGCTGATCCTTCGGAAGCCTAGATTGAAGGAAGAAGATAAAGTAAGCACCGGAGACGAAGCGGATGCGGCAATGATGATGGGTCACTAGCCGTACTTCCGCTATGTTGATCGGGAGTAACCCAAAGTTATGAGGGATGAAGATGAGGATCGAATGGTTGGAGGCCTTCCAGCAGACGGCGGAAACGAAGAGCTTGACGAAGGCCAGCGAAGGCTTACATATCAGTCAGCCGGCTTTAAGCAAGCAAATTCGCAATTTGGAGGATGAATTAGGGGCACAATTATTGCTGCGTTCAACCGTCGGCGTAACGTTAACGGCAGCCGGCCAGATTTTGCTTGAACGAAGCAAAAGTATCCTTAATGAAGTGAACGCCTTGCGACGCGAGATTGCGCTTAGTCAAGACGAAGGGAAGGTCGTCCTCACAATTGGTTCGTGGCCGAGTATCGCGACGATTTACTTGCCCGGTCGAATAGCAGGCAATCAACAGGCACAAACAAAATTGGAGATTAAGGTACGGGTGTTTTATAGTTTTCATGACCTGTTAACCAATGTGGAAAATGGAACGATCGATGCCGCTTTTTTTGATGACAGAGGTGTTAAGCACTCCTTCAACACGACGCCAGTGTTTACGGAGCGGTTCTTCTTGTTTGTTCATGTCAACCACCCGCTATATGGCAACAAAGAAGAAGTGCTGTTTGATGAGATTCAGAATGAATCGTTTGTGATGCTGCCGGAAGGCTGCGATGTCAGGATGTTAGTCGAGAAGGAATTTACGCAAAGAGGGAAAGAGCTGAATATCGCAATCGAGATCGAACTGGGACAAAGCGTCCTTGGTTTCGTGCACGCCAACCTGGGGATTGCCATTTTACCTGAAATCTTCATTATTCAGAAGAAGGATACGATAAAAGCCGTTCCGATTTCGGACTTTGGAACGACGCGTCAAATCTCAGTCATTACACGCGAAGAATCAGTCAGCAGACAGCTGTTAGATTTCATATAGTCGCATACGTCATAACGATTGGTTATGTCAGACCTAACATAAACGAAGTACAATTGACCATTTTGTAATGGTACGATTGTGTAGCTTTATCGTCGTTTCTCACATTCCTATTAAGTAAATCAACGCCACTTCTGCCGAGAAGCAGTTGAGGGTATAAAGGAGCATGCGGAACCATGTACAATTTGTTTAATGATTTTCATATCAAAGGCATGGCACTGAAAAATCGAGTCGTCATGCCTCCGATGTGCCAATATGCCGTCCGAAATAATGATGGTATCGCCACGGAATGGCATTACGTGCACTATGTAAGCCGGGCGATCGGCGGAGCGGGGCTTGTTATTATCGAAATGACCGATATCGAGCCGGACGGCCGCATCACGGATTTCGATTTAGGCTTGTGGTCCGACGAGCAAATCGGTCCGCTCAAACGCATTGTTGACGCATGTCATGAATACGGTGCGAAAGTAGGCATCCAAATCGCTCACGCCGGACGTAAAGCCGAGCATGCGGAAGTTCCCGTCGCTCCATCGGCAATTCCCTTCGACGAGAAATCCAAAACGCCGAGGGCATTGACGACGGATGAAACAAAGACAATGGTAGATAAATTCCGTTTGACCGCCGAACGAGCGATCAAAGCCGGCGTAGACACCATCGAGATTCACGGTGCTCACGGCTATCTGATTCACCAATTCCAATCCGCCTTCACGAATAAACGTACCGATGAATACGGCAAGGATTTGACGCTGTTCGGTTGCGAAGTCATCCATGCAGTCAAAAGTGTAATGCCGGAGACTATGCCGCTTATCATGCGCGTTTCGGCCAGAGAATACGTGGATGGCGGCTATGGCCTTGATGAAAGCATTGCATTCTCTAAAGCGTACCGCGACGCCGGCGTGGATATGTTCCATGTGAGCTCCGGAGGCGAAGGACCTATTCTTGCGCATGGCAGACCGGGAACGCATGTTGCTTACCAAGTACCGATGGCCAGAGCGATCAAGAATGCCTTGGATGTGCCGGTTATCGCCGTCGGCAGACTGGACGAGCCATCGCTCGCTAACTCTGTCATCGGCAATGAAGACGCGGATCTCGTAGCTGTCGGAAGAGGCATGCTGCGAAATCCATACTGGACGCTTGAGGCAGCTGCCGTTCTTGGCAAAGAAACGTCGATCCCCGGTGTATATGGCATGGGTTTTAAAGGTTTAAAATAAGTTACTGAAGATACAGGATGCAACCGAGCCTGCATAATCTACCAGCACGAGATAGTGATATGTCTCGCGCCATTTACTCTAGCATCTCATAGGATAGAGGAATGGAAGAGTAGAGGAGGCGTCCCCTTTGCCGATCTTGGACACCGGGCTGCTGATTAATCGAGAACGAAGACGAACGGAAAGCCTTAGAATTACGGTCATGAATCGCGGAAGACAGCAAGCATCGGCAGGCATTCAAGTGTATACGATTGCAACCGAAGCGGCAGCTTCAATGGATTCGAAACTGGTAAACAGTGATCAAGTAGGAGGGGAGTACGGGAAGCTTGTGATGCGCAGGCTGGCTATCGTAGAGCTTCAGCCTGTCGGTTATTCAAGCGGCACGTTCACGGTCCAGCATGAGGTCAGAGAACTGGATCAATTTGGCGTTAGTATTACGGCGAACGGTCTTGCGGCCGGTGAAGTGTTTGCTACGATGGCGGAGGTTGATGACCAAGGAGAGGTGATCGCCCAGCATAACTTGCAGGTCATGTCCTCGCTGATGGATGAGATGATGCACGCTTACGTAGCCAATCATACCGGTCACACCGTAACCGTAATTCAGACGGCAACGAATACGAGAGTGGCAACGATCCCGTTCCCGGTTGGAAGCAGTCCGCGTCAGCTGGACTTTACCCCGAATGGGCGAGAAGTGTTAGTGACCTGCCAAGGGGATAAAACGGTCAAAATCATCAATACGCTCACGCATACCATCGCAGGAGAAATCACGTTCCCGGTAGGTGCAGTGCCGCTTGCGGTTGCCGTATCGCGCAATAGCGGCAAAGCTTACGTGACGACGATGGTAGAGGACTACATCGTCGTCATTGATACGGAAACCCGTTCGCTTATTAAGCTGATTTCGCTGCCTTCGGGCAGTGATCCGGTTGCGGTGGCAATCGCGCCTGATGGACAGAAGGCTTATTGCTGCTTAATTAACAAAGGCTGCATCGCGGTCGTAGATACGATCACCCATACTATTGTGTCCACGATCAAGCTGCCTCATGGGGCCAAGCCATCCGCGATCGCGTTTACCCCAGACGGTGAAATCGCCTATGTAACCGATGTGCAATTTGAACGAGTATATGCGATTCGGACTTCTACGTTCACCATTACGGCTACAATCAAGCTGGATACGGGCAATGATCCGCAGAAGCTTGTTATTACGCCGGATGGTGCATTAGCTTATGTGGCGAGCCGTGGTGGCGACGAGATCGTGGTCATCAATCTGTCGCGAAATGAAATTCTAACTCGTATCGAGCTGCCGGCAGGGAGCAATACGAGTGATATCGCGATTACTGCAGATGGTTTGAAGGTATATGTGACGATACTAACCTTTGGTTATGTTGCGGTAATTGAGGTTGCCAGTCAACTGCCGATTGCGATTCTGCCAACGGGCAGTTTCCCGTCCGGTGTTGCGATATCGCCGATTCTGCTGGATTGACCAAACAAAGCCGCGGTAGGAATGAGCATAAGAGCTCAATCCTTCCGCGGCTTTGTTGTCTTTATTCCAGCGGCAGCCATGCAAGCACACGCTGAATGTGCTCGTCCCAATAGCCCCATTCATGCTCGCCGGGCCCTTCTTCATAGGTAAGGGGCAGTCCAAGCATCTCGGCATGTTCACGGAACCGCACGTTGTGGCTGTATAAGAAATCCTCGGTTCCGCAGCATTGATAGAGCTTCGGAATCGGTTTGCCGGATGCAGCAAGCTTCTCCGCAGCCAGGAACAAATTGTTGGGCAGCTCATCGACCTTTTCCTGTGAGCCAAAAATCAAGTTATAATCAAGGGAGACACGATCGTTTAAGTCACTCAAGTCAAGCGCGCCTGACAAGCTGGCCGCAGCCGCGAAGGACTCCGGTTTATTCAGTGCGAGCTTAAATGCGCCATAACCACCCATAGACAAGCCTGCAACGAAATTATCTTCTCTGCGGTCCGACAGCGGGAAGAAGGAACGGGCAATGGCAGGAAGCTCCTCGCTAATAAAAGTCCAATAATTGCCTCCTAAGGCCATATTCGTATAGAAGCTGCGGTGTACGGATGGCATAACAACAGCGATGCCAAGCGCGGCTACGTAACGCTCAATTGACGTTCGTCTAAGCCAAATCGTGTGGTCATCCGATAAGCCGTGAAGCAGGAATAAAGTCTTATGTTTCGTCTGGCCGGCATGAGATGCCATTCCGATCTGTGAAGGAGCAACCTGTGGTAATATAACGTTCATCGACATGGACAAGCCAAGCACTTCCGAATAGAAATCACATTGAATAAGAGCCATACAGTTCAATACCTCCGGTTTATTCGCATTTGTAAGGATTGGACAAGCTATTCTTATTTTACATGCCGGCATTCCATTCAGCCAGTCAGAAAGGAACTAAATACATATGGACTTACTTACGCCTGCGTCATCCAATAGGGCTAAACTCGATACGGATGAATTACGAAATCATCTGGAAACTTGGAAAATAAACGATGTCGTCATCCTGCGGGGCGGCGAGCTGCTATGGGAGTGGCATGACAAGAATGCGGACCGAGTCAGCGCGATCTACTCCTGTACGAAGAGTATTCTCTCTGCCTTAATCGGCATCGCCATAGAGCATGGCCATATTAACAGCATTGACGAGCCGATTGCCGACTACTTTCCCGCGCTTGCAGCAACTGATGATCGACGCAAACGTTCCATTCGAATCAAGCATCTGCTATCCATGACGTCCGGACTGGATTGGCCGGATTTCGATAAGCCGTATTGGAAAATGAAGCGTGCGGACAATTGGATATCTTTCATTCTCTCGCAGCCAATGGCGCATGAACCAGGAGAAGCTTTTGCCTATAATTCCGGAGGTTCTCATTTATTATCTGCCATTCTGACGAAAGCAACAGGAGCATCAACCTATGCCTACGCTGAGGAGCATTTATTTCAGAAGCTGGGTTTTCGTAAACCGAGATGGAACAGTCACGATGGCATTTACGAAGGTGGAGCGGGACTGCATATGACGTCCAGAGATATGGCGAATTTCGGTCAGCTGTACTTGCAGGGCGGGCTATGGGAGGGGGAGCAGGTTATTCCACGGAGCTGGGTCGAAACTTCAACCACGGTTCATCATAAAGGACTGGCTCATTATGAGCCTCCGATATTCGGCGAATACGGGTACCATTGGTGGATATCGACAGAGGCGCATAATGGTGTGGTAGACTACTGCTTCGCCAAGGGCTACGGGGGACAATATATTTTCATCGTACCGTCTTACGATCTCGTTGCTGCTATTCGTAAAGAGCCTGAGGGCAAGAGCAGCGCGGTGGCAGCCAAACAAATTCTGTTCCAGCATATCCTTCCGTTCTGTTCATAATCTGTTCAAAAACCGCTGATATGCTTAACGCGTACTACAGAATAGATACGCAGAGGAAGGAACTGATTGCAATGAAAGACCAGGCACAACCAAGCGGCGGCTGGAAACCGCTGCTGCGATTGATCGGACAAACAAGACCGTCTAAAGGACTACTTATTACAGCCATATCGATGAGTTTAATCGGGACATTAATTTCGCTTATCATACCGTTGTTTACGAAAAATCTCGTGGACGGCTTCTCGATCAGCAATCTCAGCTGGCAGCAAATAACGCTGTTCGGCGGTATTTTTGTCCTACAAGCTCTAGCCAGCGGGTTCTCGATGTATATGCTGAATGCGATAGGGCAGCGCATCGTGGCCAACTTGCGCGACAGGCTGTGGAAGAAGCTGCTGAAGCTGCCGATTCCGTTCTATGACAATCATCGTACAGGTGAGACGATTAGCCGAATGACCAATGACACCGGCGTCGTGAAGCAGCTGATCTCTGAGAATTTAACGAATTTCTTAACGGGGATTATCTCGGTGATCGGATCGGTTGCCGTATTGTTCTATATGGATTGGCAAATGACCGCAGTCATGCTCGGCGTTATTCCGATTGCTGCCGTATTCCTGATCCCGTTGGGACGTCAAATGTATATCGTTTCGAAAGGATTGCAAGAAGAAACCGCATCGTTCACGACTACGCTGACACAGGTTCTCTCTGAAGTCAGACTTGTGAAGTCCATGAATGCCGAGAAACGCGAATACACGGCAGGCAGCACGAGAATCAGCAGTCTGTTCAGCTTCGGCTTGAAAGAAGCGCGAATTCAAGCGATGATTGCACCGCTCATGTTTTTCGTTATGATGATGCTGCTTGTGGTCATTATCGGTTACGGCGGTGTGCGGGTGTCCTCAGGTGCCTTATCGGCAGGCGAACTCGTTGCCTTTATTCTGTACCTCATTCAAATTGTCATGCCGATGACGCAAATCACTTCATTCTTCACGCAGTTTAAGAAAACAGTCGGTGCGACGGAACGGATCATTACGATATTGGAAGCGCCGGAAGAAGATCACGAGGGGGGCAAGCCGGTTGATCGTACAGATCAAGCGATATCCGTTAATGATCTCAGCTTCAATTATGCGAATGGCGAGCCGGTGCTGGCTGAGCTGAATTTCCGCGTGGAGCCGGGTACGGTTACGGCAATCGTGGGACCTAGCGGTGGCGGGAAAACAACCCTGTTCTCTCTGCTGGAACGGTATTATGAGCCGACAGGCGGTTCAATCAAGCTTGGTAAGGAATCCATCGACAACTACAACTTGAGGTCTTGGAGAAGTCAGTTCGGGTATGTGTCGCAGGAAAGTCCATTGATTGCAGGCACGATCCGAGACAATTTGTGTTATGGCATGGATCATGAAGTCAGCGAAGCTTCAATTGTTCATGCAGCGGAAATGGCTTATGCCCATACATTCATCAGCGAGCTGCCGAATGGTTATGATACGGAAGTCGGCGAACGCGGCATCAAGCTTTCCGGTGGTCAGCGTCAGCGTATTGCCATTGCCAGAGCGCTGCTTCGTGATCCGAAGATCCTGATGCTGGACGAAGCGACATCAAGTCTTGACAGTAAATCCGAGGTTGTTGTTCAAGAAGCGCTGAAGAATTTAATGGCGGGGCGAACGACGCTGGTCATTGCACACCGGTTATCAACGGTTGTAGATGCCGATCAAATTCTGTTCATTGAGAAAGGGAAGCTGACCGGAAGCGGGACGCATGATGAGCTTCTTGAATCTCATCCGTTATACTTGGAATTTGCCACGCAGCAGCTTCGTTTAAATGAACGAGAAACCGTAGAATTAGAGTAGTCAGCGTGGACGAGCACGTGTATAGTAAACTGTGGTAATTTTAAAACAGGTATAGGTCTGAGGAGGAACATGAAATGCAAACGAAGTTTCTGAAAGCATTGTGGGGAATGGAAGGCACATATCGGGATATGTTTACCCGGATTCAAGCAGCAGGTTTTGACGGTGTTGAAACACCGATGCCTGAGGCCGATCAAGAGAATGAATTCAAGGAACTGCTGGAAGAGTTCAAATTTGACTTTATCCCGCAAATCTTCACAGGCGGCGCTGATCATGCAGCAAGCTTCGCTGAGCAAGTGGAGCGCGCGGTTTCGTTTAAACCGCTCTTCGTAAACTCCCATAGCGCACGTGATCATATGACATTCGAGCAGCAAGTTAACTTCTTCGAACAAGCGCTTGCAGTAGAACGTGCAACCGGCCTTGCGGTTGGTCATGAAACGCACCGTCAACGTGCGATGTTCACGCCATGGACAACGGCTCGTTTGCTTGAAGCGCTCCCTGAGCTCAAAATCACAGCAGACTTCAGCCACTGGACTTGCGTTTGTGAGTCGCATCTGGAAGATAACAGAGCGGATATCGAGCTTGCGATTTCCCGTACGCTTCATATTCATGCGCGTGTAGGATATGCGGAAGGACCGCAAGTACCGGATCCATCGGCACCGGAATACGCTTACGAAGTGTCATTGTTCGAAGGCTGGTGGAAAGAAATGATCCAAAGCCGTGCGGCACAAGGACATGCTGTTTCCACGGTCGTGCCTGAATTCGGACCTCCGGGCTACATGCACACACTTCCACACACGAACCAACCGGTTGCAGATCTGTGGGAAGTGAACGATTGGATCTACAAACGTTTCCGTGAGAACGTGAAGATCTGGTAAGCGTAAAAAAAAATTGCAATTTCCATTCTCAATGATAATTATTATCACTGTTGGCTATACTACGGTATAGAAGGACAGGACGAGCCGCCTTCTGGTCGAGGCGGCTCGTTGTTGTTTCATCAGGAATTATTACACAATCGGAACATTCAGCTAGATTTTCGGTTCAAAGGTTTTGCAATCTGTCTCTTCGGAATTGTTTGCTTGTTTCCCGCGGTTACTCACCACATAAATGGAAGAAGCGTTGCAATGGTTGCCTGCAGCCCAATACTTGCAGGAGTTAACTTCGCAAAGTACATCTTTCGCCATCTGAACTCACCTCCGTTCTCATTTAGGATGGTCGTTTTGGCATGCCTTTTATACGCTGTTGCAGAAGTTTATTGCCTGTATAGCTGTGAAGCGGCTATGATAGGGAGCAAATAGATGGCAAGGGCGACGATGACGATGATGCGAAAGAGTATCCTGTGGATGCTGTATAGTGTGGTAACGGGAATTGCGGTGGGCTCGGCTGCTGCTTTATTTCTAGCCGGACTCGAATATGCAACTTATCTTCAGAATTCCTTTTCTTGGCTGATGCTGCTTCTGCCTGTTGCCGGAGCAGGGATGAGCTGCTTATTTGTGAAATATGGAGCGAATACCGCAAAGGGTAATAATCTCATTATTGAACAAATACGCAGGCGCGATGATCATCTCCATCTCTATGAACGAGTCCCAATTCGGATGGCTCCACTCATCCTGCTGGGTACATGGATCACGCATTTATTCGGCGGATCAGCCGGCCGAGAAGGAACGGCTGTTCAGATGGGCGGCAGCCTTGCCGATTGGTTTGGAAGGACATTTCAAGCTGATGCAGCAGGCAGAAGAATCCTGCTGTTAGGTGGCATAAGTGCCGGATTCGGTGCTGTATTCGGGACGCCATGGGCTGGTGCGGTCTTTGCGCTTGAAGTTGTAATTAGGGGCAGGAAGCTTGCCTATAACGCGATCTTGCCATGCCTCGTTGCAGCATTCGTAGCGAATTATACGACACTGGCCTGGGGGATTCACCATATCAAGTACAGTATGGGGAGTGATATTCCTTCACTTAGCTGGGTTGTATTGCTGAAGGTGTTGATTGCATCGATCTTGTTCGGATGGATGAGCCTGATCTTCACGGCCGCGATTCAATTCGTTAAGCGAATCTCCTCGAAGCATATTCCACTAGGCTGGATTAGAGCTTTCGTCGGAGGATTGCTCATCATTGGATTAGTCTTAGGAGCCGGTACACGAGAGTATCTGGGGTTAAGCTTACCGCTTCTTGTGCAATCGTTTCAGGAGCAGGTGCCGGGTGCAGCATTCCTATGGAAAACTTTGTTTACAGTTATTACGTTAGGCACGGGTTACCTTGGAGGAGAAGTTACTCCGCTGTTTGTCATTGGAGCCGCGCTCGGCAATGCGCTCGCGCCGCTTCTGCATGTAAGTGTTGCCTTTCTAGCCGGGCTTGGGTTAATTGCGGTATTCAGCGGAGCTGCCAACGCACCGCTTGCTTGCGCCGTTCTTGGTATAGAGCTGTTCGGTACTTCCGGAGCCGGCTATATGCTTCTGGCATGCCTCGTCAGTTATATGTTCTCCGGACATAACGGCATCTACAGCTCGCAATTAATCGGCGTCGCCAAGCCGCGCTATTATATTAAAGTGCCCGGTCTAAGCATGCTGCATTCGAAACGAGAAAAGGGAAGAAACGCTCAGCGGTGAGCGTTTCTTCCCTTTTAAGTTAACCTGCTTCTAGGATACGCGGCGTGCTGTAGCGTAGTGATCGCTCCACCAACCGGAATTGATGCTCGAGATCATGACGCCCGGCTTACCGTAGGTGTGAATCATTTTGCCGTTGCCGATGTAGATGCCGACATGGTGAATCGGTTTATAGAAGAAAACCAAATCGCCTGGCTTCAAGTTGCTTTTGCTTACATAAGAACCGACTTTGGATTGGCTCTTAGACGTACGCGGAAGCGTTGTACCATACTTCTTAAATACGTATTTGGTAAAAGAAGAGCAATCAAAGTAACGTGTTGTCGAAGTGGAAACGCCATATTTATAAGGTGTACCGAGATATTTTTTGGCTGTGCTGATAACGCTGCTTGCTTTCGAAGCTGAAGTTGCATGAGCCGGAGTAGCCTGTAATGCCACTGTACCGCCTGTAAGTAAAGTGAAGCTCAATGTGATGCTCATTACAAGTTTGCTGATTTTTGTTTTCATGTTGAATTCCCCCTGTGATGTTCATCTAAGTAGTTTTAATTGCCTTTGCCTTGGGACAAACGACCTAGGAACATCATAGCACATAAAAAAATCCCAACATTTACTTGGAAAGCGGATTCACAAGGAATGACAAGGGTTTCAGCCGAAGTATGAGAAATGCATTAGAAATTCTTCATCGAACGAATATTGACAGACGCCGCGGAATACTATCATGGAATGATGGGGTGACAAAGGGGCGTTTGATTGATGAATTACTTCTATATCGGCAGTATTGTTGGGGTTGCAGGCATGTCCGTCTGGTCGATCATTCGTACATATTTAAGAAGTCAGTTCATTAGCTGTATGGCCGGCATGATGATTGCAATGACGATTGGGATGATGACCAGCGTCACTGTAGGTACAATTGCAGGGGTCATGTATCCTAAGGATTTAACCTTCCCTACAGCGGCCTCGGTGCTGGTTGGGCTTGTCTGCGGTTACTTGGCAGGGAAGCCTGTCAGTACGATGGCAGCGCTTGACGGCATGCTCGCAGGGATTATGGGAGGCATGATGGGTGCCATGCTTGGCGTCATGATGGGCACTCATGCCGTGATGATGGTGATGTTCGTCGATGTGCTGTATCTGTTCGTTCATCTGGTTGTTCTGCAGCTGATTCGGGAAGAATCACAGGAAGTGAACATAGAAGCGCAGGAAAGCAGTAAACAGACGTCGCTGCTGCATCCGCTCGTATTCGGGCTTGGCATATTCGTGCTTGCAGCCGTGTTTCTGTATCAAGGTTAAGCGAACGCAGCGCAGCGAAGAGGCGGGAGAGTGAAGTTGTATACCCCCTGGAGGTATGATATAGTGAAAGATAGGAAAAGGGGGATGTGGGATGAACCATACCGAGCACGAGCATTGCAACGATCAAGCCGGTTCTGTCCGGCGCAGTGCGCATACCGATGAAATCAAGAACAGCTTAATTACGCGATTGAACCGAATTGAGGGTCAAATTCGCGGTTTGAAAGGGCTCATTGAGAAGGATACGTATTGCGATGATGTGCTCAATCAGATTGCCGCTGCTCAGTCGGCCTTAAATGGGGTCGGGAAGCTGCTGCTGGAGCATCACATGAATAGCTGCGTTATCGAACGCATCCAGCAGGGAGATCATGATGTCGTTAAGGAACTGCTGGTGACCATGAACAAGCTGATGAAATAACAGACCGACAGACCGGAAGAGCAGGCTGTGCGGTCTTTTTTACACCACTTGTAATACCCCCATGGGGTATGATAAGATGATGTTGAGAACATACCCTCCAGAGGTATATGGAAGGGAGAGAGGAACCTATCGTGGCGACACAGAAGACTACTCTGCAGATCAGCGGCATGACATGTGCCTCTTGCGCAGCTCGAATCGAGAAGGGGCTATCGAGACTTGAAGGTGTCACGAGTGCCAGCGTGAATTTGACGATGGAAACCGCTCGTGTGGAATATAATGAAGATGTCATCGCCGTAGGCGACGTGATGAGCAAAGTGGATCAGCTTGGGTTTCATGCTGAGCTACATAAAGAGATGTCGCAGCTCGGCGAACAACGCGTAGCGGGTTTGAAGCAGCTGAAGCTTCGGTTACTTGTTTCGGCGCTGCTCTCTTTGCCGCTGCTGTTAGCTATGGCAGATCATTTCGCTTTTGCATCATTTCTTCACATTCCGGGCTGGTTAATGAATCCTTGGCTGCAGCTCGCTTTGGCTACACCGGTTCAATTTGTAATCGGAGCTCCGTTCTATATAGGCGCTTATAAGGCATTACGCGGAAGAAGCGCCAATATGGATGTGTTAGTGGCGATCGGAACATCTGCGGCTTATTTCTATAGTTTGGTCGAGACGCTGGCATCCCTGGGGGATAGCATGCATAGTGTTGAACTTTACTATGAAACGAGTGCGCTGCTCATCACCTTCCTGCTGCTCGGGAAGTTACTCGAAGCGCTGGCGAAAGGTCGTTCCTCACAAGCGATTAGTGCTTTAATTGGTCTGGCACCTAAGCAAGCCGTCGTCATAAGAGAAGGAATCGAGGTTCGCCTGCCGATTGAAGAGGTGCAGCCCGGTGATTTAGTCGCCGTGAAGCCGGGGGAGAAGATCCCCGTCGATGGCGTTGTGCTGGAAGGCAGCTCATCCGTGGATGAATCGATGCTAACCGGAGAGAGTTTCCCTGTTCACAAGCAAGCGGATGATCCGCTTATCGGGGCAACGATTAACGGAAACGGAGCTCTTGTCATGAGAGCCACGAAGGTGGGCAAAGAAACCGTACTGGCTTCCATTATCCGTATCGTGGAGGAAGCGCAAGGCTCGAAGGCGCCAATCCAGCGAATTGCGGATGTTATCTCCGGCATATTCGTCCCAATTGTGATCGGAATCGCTGCAGTGACGTTCCTCGTATGGTACTTTGCGCTCGAGCCCGGTGCATTCCCGGAGGCGCTGCGCAAAGCGATTGCTGTGCTTGTTATTGCCTGCCCTTGTGCACTTGGTCTCGCTACGCCAACCTCAATAATGGCCGGGTCAGGTCGGGCTGCTGAGCTGGGCATCTTGTTCAAAGGCGGAGAGCACCTTGAGCGAGCGCATCTCATTGACGCTGTGCTGCTCGACAAGACGGGAACCGTTACTGAAGGGAAACCGAAGCTGACGGGTTATCAGGTTGAGGCGGGGTTTCAAGAGGAAGAGCTGCTTCGATTGGTTCTTACAGCAGAGAGCAGCTCGGAGCATCCGCTTGGCGAAGCCATTGTCGCAGGTCTTCTTGAGCGGGGGATCGAGAAGGCAGCGGCCATCGAATCGTTCACGGCGATACCTGGCTTCGGGATCGAGGTGCGTATCGAAGGGAAGGAACTGCTTGTCGGCACTCGGCGCTTGCTAGCGCAGCATAGCGTCGAGTTTGCGGATCAATCACAGATTAGAGAGCTGGAGAATGCCGGTAATACGGTTGTACTCGCAGCTGTAGATGGCGTGTATGCAGGTTACCTCGCGGTTGCCGATCGGATCAAACCGACATCTCGCGCGGCCGTCGAGGCGCTGCAAGCACTTGGTTTGGAAGTTGTATTGATCACAGGGGACAACGCTTCAACCGCGCGGGCAATCGCGGAACAAGCAGGGATCGGTACCGTCCTTGCCGAAGTTTTACCGGAAGGTAAGGCAGAGGAAGTGAAGAAGCTTCAAGCGCGCGGACTTAAAGTAGCGATGATTGGCGATGGCATCAATGATGCACCGGCACTCGCTACCGCAGATATCGGCATGGCCATGGGAACAGGTACAGACGTTGCCATAGAGGCTGCGGATATTACGCTGATGCGCGGCGATTTAAGCAGCATTCCCGAAGCAATCGCGCTTAGCCGCAAAACCATGAGCAACATCAAGCAGAATTTATTCTGGGCGCTTGCCTATAATGCAGTCGGGATCCCGATTGCCGCAGCCGGCTGGCTCGCCCCATGGGTGGCAGGGGCTGCGATGGCACTGAGCTCTGTTTCCGTCGTACTCAGCGCCTTAAGACTTCAACGATTCCGCAAATAACTTTGATTAGAGGAGCGATTTCGAATGACAACTACCATTCAAGTGAAGGGCATGTCCTGCCAGCATTGCGTGAACAGCATCGAGGGAGCACTGAAGAAGAACGGCGTAGCGGCAAAGGTTGATTTGCCCGGCAACCGGGTTACGGTCGATTATGAAGAGAAATCGATCTCTCTGGACCGCATCAAAACGTTGATTGAAGATCAAGGATTCGATGTCGTGTAAGCACATGTGGCAATTCTTTCATCAAGGCTAATCCACGAGATGGATTAGCCTTTTTGAGTGAAAACATGTTATGATAACGGTTTGAAGTTGTTTGAAATTGAGTAGTGCTGGAGGCTTTGAAACTGGTGAACAAGTACCCTTTTGACTTTGACCCGAAAGAATCCTTCGTCCAGCAAGCCAGTGATTGGATTGCGGATGTGTTCTATGAACGGCTTCCTGAGGCCGGATTTGAACTCCGAGATGAGCAAATTTATATGGCTTTTCAGCTGGAACGGGCTTATAGCGAGAAACAAACGATTTTTGCAGAGGCTGGCGTAGGGACGGGGAAAACGTTCGTCTATTTGCTTTATGCCATTAACTATGCACGATATACGCGCAAACCGGCCATCATTGCCTGCGCGGATGAATCGCTTATCGAGCAGCTGGTGAAGCCGGAAGGCGATATCGCGAAGCTGGCACGATATCTGGATTTGACGATTGATGCGCGGCTGGGCAAATCGATGGATCAATATATTTGCTTGAATAAGCTTGAAGATGCAAGAGGCGGCTTCACGGATACGGAAATTTATCGGGATATGCATGCGGCATTGCCTGAGTTCGTCCATAATCCGGGCACGATGCAAGCCTTCTACCCCTATGGCAATCGCAAAGATTACCCGAATCTGACCGACGATCAGTGGAAAGCGGTTGGCTGGGACGTATTCCAGGACTGCCTGGTTTGTTCTCGGAGACATCGCTGCGGCCAGACGCTCTCGCGCGAGCATTACCGCAAAGCAGCTGACATTATCATCTGCTCGCATGACTTCTATATGGAGCATGTGTGGACGTATGAGGCGCGTAAGCGCGAAGGACAGCTGCCGCTTCTGCCTGAACATAGCTCTGTCGTATTTGACGAAGGCCATCTGCTGGAGACTGCGGCTCAGAAGGCGCTCACCTATAAGCTGAAGCACAATGTGTTTGAATCTATCATCACGCGGCTGCTTCAAGGAGAGATCCGCGAGACACTTGCTGTCACGATAGATGAAGCCATTGATCAGAGCGAGCATCTCTTTAGACTGCTGGATTCCAGCAGCCGTTCCATTGCAGCTTCGGACCGGCGTGAAGTGATCATGTCAGATCGGTTGTTGAAGGAAGTCACTCGCTTCGGGGCGGTGCTTGCAGCGATTGAAGAGGAGCTTGTCTTCGAGAGCGGGATGTTCACGATCGATGCCTACCAGCTCACCATTGTGGAAGAGCACATCGAGATGCTCCAGCTGGCATTGAACTTATTCAAAAAGCCGAGCGGTTTGATTACTTGGATCGAAGAAGAGCAGGACGGCATTACGCTTGTCATTATGCCGAAGCTGGTGAAGGAGATTCTCGAGGAGCGCGTTTTCTCGAAGCATATGCCGATCGTGTTCTCCTCTGCGACGATGTCCGTCAATGATTCGTTTGATTATATTGCAGACAATCTTGGAATCCAGAAGGCGTTATCCTTCTCGGTAGCGTCGCCATATGATTATGAGACGCAAATGAGTGCGGCGGTTGCGCCGATTAGCAGCCAAGCTGACAAATTGAAGCTTGCGCTGCGAAGACTGCAGCAATCAGAAGGACGAGCGCTTATCTTGTTCCCGTCCAAGGAGGAGCTGCTGCAGTTCAGAACAGATATCGTTTCGATTCCCGATTTCGATGCTTTCCGGTTTCTGTTTGAAGGGACCGCTGAGATCAGTCATCTCATCGAGACGTTCCAACACGATGAAGCCAGTGTTCTATGTGCGGTTACGTTATGGGAAGGGCTTGATATTCCGGGTCCGTCGCTGTCTCATGTGCTGATGTGGTCGCTTCCTTATCCACCGCATGATCCTGTCTTCACAGCCAAACGCAAAGATGCCGAACTTCCATTCGAAACGGTGGACATGCCTCATATGCTGCTTCGATTGAAGCAAGGTTTGGGCCGATTGATTCGTGGTCGTGAGGATAGCGGGATGATCACGATAATGGGCGAAGAACTGGCGGATGCACGCGTAATGGAGCAAGTAGAGCGCATTCTTCCGGCAGGCGTTAAGCCGGAGACGCTAAGCGTTTGAATGAATTGACATCTAGTAAATCGATCTCTACAATTTAACTAGAATAGGCTCATAGAAAAGGATGGGGAGCAAATGTCGCAGCCAATGAAGAAATCCACGTATAAGAGTCAACGCAAAGCCGAGCAAGAGAAGCTGGAGAAGCAGCGCAAGTTTATGAAGAAGCTGATGTGGGGTACAGGTATCGTTGTTATTCTGGGTATTATTGCAGCCCTGATATTCACACCGAAGGCTGATCCGACCGCGTTTGATTATGAACAGCTGCCTATTCTGGGCAAAGCAGATGCGCCGGTGAAGATCGTCGAATTCGGCGATTACAAATGCCCATCCTGCCAAGTGTTCAGTCAGCAAATTAAACCGCAGATCGAGAAGGACTACGTGGAGTCGGGCAAAGTTGCATTCTACTTCATGAACTTCCCGTTCATCGGTGAGGATTCAACGACAGCCGCACTGGCCGCTCAGTCCGTGTATCATCAGAATAATGACGCTTTTTGGAAATATTTCGATATCCTTTATAAGAACCAGCAAGACGAGCATACTCTCTGGGCAACGCCTGAATATTTGGTTCAGCTAGCTAAAGATAACGCGATCGATGTCGATTTGGATTTGCTGAAGAAAGATATCGAAGAAGGCACGTATGCGTCCGAGGTCAGCAAGCATAAATCCAAAGCAATCGCCGCTAACGTAAACTCCACGCCGACTCTGTTTATTAACGGAGAAGAATTTACAGGTCAATTCGGTGACTATCCCGGTATTAAGAAAGCCATCGATGACGCGCTGGCCGGCGGGGACAAATGATCCAAACGTCGAAGAGCCTTGGGTTCTTTAGCAAATACGCGCTCTATTTGGCGTGGATCGTGTCGATCGTCGCAACGGGCAGCAGTCTGTATTTAAGCGAAATCATGCACTTTATTCCATGCAATTTATGCTGGTATCAACGAATATTCATGTATCCGCTTGTCGTACTCCTCGGAATAGCGAGTTACCGCAATGACCGGAGGCTGATCCCCTATATTTGGCCGCTTTCATTAATTGGCGGGTTGATTGCCTTGTATCATTATGCGGAACAGCAAATTCCGGCACTGGCCAAAATGCTTCCTTGTACCGTCGGTGTTCCGTGCAGCGAAGATTACCTCGATTGGTTTGGCGGTTACGTCACCATTCCATTCCTGGCTTTGATCGCTTTCGCCCTGATTACGATGCTGATGCTGAATGCGCGCGGCACGGCTGAAGAAGCCAATGAGGATTCCGAGCAAGACGAGTCGGATGAAGAGCTGGGTGAACGTTCCACCTTATAATAAGAGTAGAAGTCCTTCGGGACTTCTTTTTTTTGTGAAATTAGGAGCTAATTTACTTGCATTATGCGGTTGTGAGTATGCATTTTCTCAGTCAACGGGGAATCCGGCTTTTAAATATGAACATTCCAAGGACTTTTGCCTGTTCATTTGTCCCAACTATGATGTTTCTGCTATCATGTATGGATGGAAGTACAAAGGGTTAATTAATTAAATAAGCGCATCTAAATAGTTGGAGGTAGCCTGTAATGACAGCAGAGAATAATAGTCAGAAGTCGCCATGGGAACTCTATTACGGCCCGAATTTAGGGTATATCGAGGAAATGTATGAAAAGTTCCTGATAAACCCTGAAACGGTTGAGCCAGCATTCAGAGATTCTTTTGCGAAGTGGGGACCGCCGCCGTCCACATCGGCGAAGGGCATTGTGAACGTGAATCCACCACTCGCATCCGGCGTTTCGGGCTCTGATAGCATCAAATCGATTGATCCTGCGTTCTTGAAGAAAATCGTCGACGCTGGCAAGCTTGTAAGGAACATCCGTACTTACGGCCATCTGGCAGCCGACAACGATCCGCTCGGTTTATCTGCCGCATCGGATACACAGCTGCTTGAGCCCGTGACATTCAAACTGTCATCGGAAGATCTGGAATCGATTCCTGCTTCTCTCATCTGGGAGGAAGCACCGGAGACGATTCGGACAGGTGCCCAAGCTATTGCTCATTTGAAAGAAGTTTACACGAAGTCATTCGGCTTCGAATTCGGTCATATTCATGCTGAAGATGAGCGCATTTGGCTGCAACGCCAAGCTGAAATTGGCATGGCAAGCAAACCGATGAGTGCCAAAGAACGAATCGCTTTGTTTGCACGGTTAGTTGATGTCGAGCAATTCGAGACTTTCCTGCATCGCTCGTTCGTAGGACAGAAGCGTTTCTCCATCGAAGGAACGGATACACTTGTGCCGATGCTGGACGAGATTGTCCGTGAGCTCGCGCATGACGGCGCTCGTCACATTCTTATGGGGATGGCGCACCGTGGACGTTTGAACGTACTGACACATGTTCTCGGCAAACCATACACAGCTATTTTCGCTGAATTCCATCATTCGCCAAACAAAGAGAAGGATTTGTTGCCATCCGAAGGCGCGATGGGTATTAATATCGGCTGGACAGGCGACGTGAAATATCACTTAGGCGCGCATCGTTCGCTTAAAGAGAATGAAACCGTTGAAACACGTATCTCGCTGTCAAACAACCCGAGTCACTTGGAATACGTAAATCCGATTGTTGAAGGCTATACACGTGCAGCGCAAGATGATCGCAGCAAAGCCGGCTATCCGAAGCCTGATTTCGGCAGCGCAGCAGCGATTCTGATGCATGGTGACGCGGCGTTCGCAGGTGAAGGTATCGTGGCTGAGACGCTAAACTTCAAGAAGCTTGCAGGTTATGAGAACGGCGGAACGATTCATATCATCGTAAACAATAAACTCGGCTTCACGACCGAGAGCAGGGATTCGCGTTCCACGCATTATGCGAGTGACCTTGCAAAGGGATATGAAATCCCAATCGTACATGTTAGCGCCGACGATCCGGAGGCGTGTATTGCTGCGGTTCGGATGGCCTGTGAATACCGTCAGAAGTTCCACAAAGACTTCCTGATCGACATGGTCGGCTATCGCCGTTACGGTCACAACGAGACGGATGATCCGGAAACAACGCAACCGCTTGTTTATCAGAAGCTTCGCAACCACCCGGTTGTCGGCCGAATTTACAGTGAGAAGCTGAAAGAGAAAGGGCTTCTGTCTGAGGATCAAGTCACCGCCATTAGACAAGCAAGTCTTGCGAAGCTGCAAGCCGCTCTAGATGAGGTTAAGTCGAGCGATAAGTCGTTCAAGCAGCCTAAGATCGACGATACGAGCAAACGTCGCAAGAAAGAAGTCATTACTTCCGTTCCGCTGAAGAAGCTCAGTGCCATTAACGAAGAGCTGCTTAAATGGCCTGATGGTTTCAAGGTGCACGAGAAGCTTGAACGTATTCTGATGCGCCGTGCTAATGCTCTGGATAAGGGCAGCAAAGTGGATTGGGGCTTGGCAGAAACGCTTGCGTTTGCAACCATCCTATCCGACGGTACGCCAATTCGTTTGAGCGGACAAGATTCGGAGCGCGCAACCTTTGCATTCCGTAACATCGTGCTGCATGACTATGAATCGAATGCAACGTTCTCGCCGCTTCACAAGCTACCTCAAGCCAATGCTTCCTTCGCGGTGCATAACAGTCCGTTAGCTGAAGCTTCTGTACTTGGGTTTGATTATGGATATAACGTGTTCTCTCCGGAAACACTTGTTATTTGGGAAGCACAATACGGAGACTTTGCCAACTGTGCGCAAGTTATTATCGACCAGTTCATCACGGCTGGCCGTGTGAAATGGTCGCAGAAGTCCGGTCTGATCATGCTGCTGCCTCATGGCTATGAAGGTCAAGGTCCAGAGCATTCCAGTGCGAGACTTGAGCGTTTCTTGCTTTTGGCAGCGGAAGATAACCTGACTATCGTAAACCTGACGTCAGCGTCGCAATACTTCCATTTGCTTCGTCGTCAAGCTGCGATTATCAATACGGACGAAGCGCGTCCGCTCATCGTGATGTCGCCTAAGAGCTTGATCCGAAACCCAAGCGTCGCTTCGGATCCGGTTGAATTCAGCAATGGCTCGTTCAGACTAGTGCTGGAACAGCCAGGTCTTGGCAAGCAACCGGCGCAAGTAGAGCGACTGATCTTCTGTACAGGTAAAGTGGCTATCGATCTGGAAGCTGCGTTAGAGCTTAAAGACGGTCAAGCAGCGGATACATGGAACTGGGTTCATATCGTTCGCGTGGAGCAGCTGTATCCGTTCCCGAAATCCGATATCGAGCAAATCATTAACCGTTATCCGAATGTGAAAGAAGTGCTGTGGGTTCAAGAGGAGCCGCAAAACATGGGTGCATGGAACTATGTCGAGCCGCGGATCCGCGCGCGTGTAACACCTAATACAACCGTTCGTTATATCGGTCGTCCGAAACGGTCGAGCCCGGCAAGCGGATTCCAATACGTACACAACATGGAGCAGCAACGTATCGTATCCGTTGCGCTGAATCGCAGTACTCTAACAACGACGACTAAAGGGGAGAACAGCCATGAGTGAAATTAAAGTACCCGAAATGGGCGAATCGATCGTAGAAGGCACGATCTCTAAATGGCATGTTAAAGCAGGTGACAGCGTTAATGTAGGCGATGTGCTTGCTGAGCTGGAAACGGATAAAGTTAACATCGAAATCAGTGCGGAGCAAGCCGGCGTTGTCGAGCAGCTTCTTCGCGGCGAAGGGGAAACCGTAGCGGTAGGCGAGACGATCGGCTCGATCGGAAGCGGCTCCGGTGCAGCGGCTTCTCAGCCAATGTCGCCTAGCAGCGACCCTGCAGCAGCACCAGCTCCTGTAGCGCCTGCAACGACTCCTGCAGCGCCAGTGGCTGCTCCTACACCTGCAGCAGCGCCTTCTCCGGTTGCTTCCGATGCGAATGCAGCTGTGTTCGCTGCTACGCCTGCAGCACGCAAGCTGGCAAGAGAGCGCGGCATTGACCTTACGCAAGTGCAAGCGCAAGATCCGATGGGCCGTATCCGTCAAGAGGATATTCAAGCTCATAACACAGCGGCGAAAGCCCCGGCAGCAGCGCCTAGCGTACAAGCAGCTCCTGCGGTGTCTGCTCCTGCAGCGGAGCCGGGCAAACCGGCTGAACGCCGTAAGATGTCCCGTCGCCGGATTACGATCGCGAAACGCCTAGTAGAAGCGCAGCAAACCGCTGCAATGTTGACAACGTTCAACGAAGTCGACATGACGGCGATTCTTGAGGTTAGAAAACGCCGGAAGGACGCATTCAAAGAGAAGCATGACATCGGTCTTGGCTTCATGTCCTTCTTCACGAAAGCTGTAATCGGCGCGCTGAAAGCATTCCCGCTGCTGAATGCAGAAATCCAAGGGGATGAGATCCTTGTGAAGCAATACTACGATATCGGTATCGCAGTATCTGCCAAAGAAGGTCTTGTTGTTCCGGTCGTGCGTGAAGCGGATCGTCTGAGCTTCGCTCAAATCGAGAAGCAAATTGCTGATCTTGCCGGTAAAGCACGTGCCAATACATTGGCACTGAATGATCTGCAAGGCGGCACATTTACGATTACAAACGGCGGCGTATTCGGTTCGCTGTTGTCCACGCCAATTCTTAATGCACCGCAAGTCGGTATTCTCGGTATGCACAAAATCCAAATTCGTCCTATGGCGATTGACGATGTGCGCATGGAGAACCGTCCGATGATGTATATTGCGCTTTCGTACGATCACCGTATCGTCGATGGCTCCGAAGCGGTTCGCTTCCTCGTTACCGTGAAGCAATTGCTTGAAGATCCAGAATCATTGCTGCTTGAGGGCTAGTTCTTTCGGCGGACAAACATCAACCTCACTTTCTGACGTTAGGGCATCTATCCCTGAACGTCAGCTTGTGAGGTTTTTTATTTGCTATTGGTACACATTCTACATAGAATGAGGGTAAGACAGCGAGAAACGGAGGCGAATGCAGATGAACGTACGCAAAATGCGGTTATTTGATTTCGGGAACATCCACTCCAGCGAGGATCGGGATGAGTATGAGAAAGACTATGCCAGATTGATTCAATCCCCGGCATTTCGTCGCCTGCAAGGCAAATCACAAGTATTCGGAGCAGGCTCCGGTGACTACTATCGAACACGGCTGACACATTCGCTTGAAGTGTCGCAAATCGCCCGAGAAGTGGCTCGTAAGCTCGGGAAGAGTTATTCGTTCCTGGCGAACAAAGAACATCCGGGACTGATGCTCGATCCGGAGGTAGTGGAATGCGCATCGCTTGCGCATGACTTGGGGCATCCTCCTTTCGGCCATAAAGGGGAAGAAGTGCTCAATGAACTGCTCATGGAAGAGTGCGGACTTAAATACGAAGGCAACGCTCAGAATTACAGGATCCTAATGTTTCTGGAGAAGCGTGCAGGAAGTGACAGCGGGCTCGATCTGACAGCTGCGGTACTGCTCGCCATTAATAAATACCCGTTCTGCCTCGATGATCCCGGTCGATTAAAAGGTGTCTATAGCATGGAATGGGAAGGGATCAGCGCGCTGCGAACCGCTTGGGGGATGCCTGACGGCTGTGCGACGCTTGAGGCGCAGCTCATGGATCTGTGTGACGATATTGCTTACTCGACGCATGATATAGAGGATGGAATTCGGGCAGGGAAGATTCAGATGAATCCCAGCTTGTTCGAGGATGATCGTCTCGTTGCGAACGTCATGCAGGAAATCATCAACGATCCCGGCAATGCAGTGATGCACTGGGAGCAAGTCGATATGAAGCTCATGGTGAAGCAGGCGCTGCATCATTATTTGGAGCAGTGGGAAAGCATCTACGTGGAATGCGGCAGGGAGCCGTCGCGCACGCGCAGAGAGATGAAAGCGCGGTGGGTGAGGAAGTTTGTCAGCGGAGTAGGGATCATTGACGATCCGGCAACAGGCTGGAAACGAGTTACCTTCGTTCGCGACGGGGTGCAGGACTTAGAGCTGCTCCGTACGATGGAGATCTTGAAGAAACTGGCATGGGTCATGCTGATCAAGGATTTCCGCGTGCAGCGGCTTCATAAACGCAGTGAGATCATCATTAAACGTTTATGGGACAGCTTCAAAGTGCAGGACTCGGGGCGTCTCATCATACCGCCGGATTGGCTGGAGAGCTACGAGCGCCTCAAGGACGTGTGGTCATGGGAGCGGATGGTGTCCGATTATATCGCGGGAATGACGGATGCCTATGCGGAGAAGGTGTATACCGAGTTTTACGGAAGTGCGTCTACGACCAAAGGCGGCTTACTGTACGATAGGGATTAAATGGGAAGGAGGCTGCCCGGGTGCAGCCTCTTTTTTGATGTGGTAGGTAAAGCCGAAAAAAAGCTGCCCCAGAAGCCGGTACTCGCACTTTTGGGACAGCCCATATTAGTAGAATAGCTTATCGGTTCCAATAATTGTATTGCCATCATCAATACTGCCATCATCTGTGTTGCCGCCGTCTGTATTATCGCCGCCATTATCCGTATTACCGGAATTGTCATTAGCAATGACATGACGAGCTGTTACGAATGTCTTGTCCCAAGAGCTGCCGGAGAATTTAGATACCGTTACCCCGACACCGACACGGTAGGTTTGGAGCAGTTTGTCATCACCAATGTAAAGGCTTACGTGATTAATGACGCCATCTCGATTGGTATCGGAGAACACAAGATCCCCTGGCTGCAGTTGATCCTTCGTTACTTTCGTGCCGACTTTAGCCTGTTGTCTAGACGTACGCGGCAAATCGATGCCATGCTGTTTAAAAATATATTGAACAAAAGAGGAGCAGTCGAATACAGAAGTAGTTGTCGTTTTGGCAGCGTATTTGTAATCGACGCCTAGATATTGTTTGCCTGTTGCAATGATGTCATCCACAATAGAAGCATTTGCGCTTGCGCTCGTTTTCGTAGTCGTGCTCGTCGCTGCATGCGTAGTAGTTGGTGTGAGAAGCATGCTTCCGCCGCCAATTGCGATAGATAACACTAATGTAAGGTTCAGTAGTTTTTTAATAAAGCGTTTACGAGTTATTGTGTTAGTCATGATGAATTCCTCCTGCACTGAAATGTAGTAGGATACAGGCCGCTGTGATTGCCTAAAAACACTATAACACAGCATTTCGAACCACTACTTTCCAATGAGTCGAAGAAACTATGGCGTATATAGAGTGAACCCGATTATGAGAAAATGATTAGAAAATTCTAATGTGATACACCTTGACTTACAGCATTATTTCTTCCGAAGCTCCAGCATGCCGGTAGCCATTAGTTTCACTTTGACATCAAGCTCAATCCCCGGTACTTCCTCGTTTACGGCAAGTCCCTTGCGATACCAGACTTCGTTTAAGGAGTAGATATCCGTCGATCTTTTCTTGCCTACTTCATAGGTTTTCATGATTTCGTCGTATAAGCTCTTCTCGAGCATTTTATTCATCTCATGTAGTGAGAAAGCCTTCTGCTGCTCCCGAAGACCGGCGTCCATATTAATGGTTACTTTGACGATTCGTTTACCATCCTTATATGCGGCTCGTTTCTTCACCTTAAGGCTCTTGAGCGTAGCCGTTCCAATGAAAGCACCTTGATCGTCCTTGATGGGAAGCATACCGCGCTTGGTGTTCTTCCGTAACCATTTCACACCTGTAGCCTCTTCGCGGCTGAATCGAGCTTCGCTCTTTCCGTTCTTGAGCGCGACAAGCCCATCCACGATTGGCAATGAGAATCCTTTTCCTCCTTTCTTCCAATTGTTCGAGAGCTTTACATGGTCAACCAAAGTTATCTCGTACGGTTCTCTTGTAGACCGGATCAACTTCTGATACTGGATGGGTTCAAAAGAAGACTGAAGCTGCTTAAATAACAGATTCGGCTGATAGTACAGCGTGGCAACATAGGAGCTGCCGGTGATGGGCATGGTGCTCAGAATCTCTGCAAGATCCTCATTCGTCGCGAACACCCAAGGTGTATAACGTTGATCGCGAGTTCGCATCAATTCATCATGAATATCGAATATTCCCCTGGCAAGAATTCGATCGCTGAAGATGAACGCTTTATTCTGCGTCCAATCCATTCGCATTTGACTTTCTTTCTGCAGATCGAATATCGCCATCCCGATGCTCTCGCCTTCGCCTTTGCCGATCACGACGGGTTTAGCGCTTTGGCCGCCGCCTTCTTGCTTGGCCATTGTGCTGAGGTCATTGATTTGCGCATAAATCTTATATTTGCCGTCGACGTAATCAACCCCTATTACGGTAACGAAGTTGAAATATTGAATGTTCTTCACATCCCAGCAGCCGCACAGCGATGACAAGATGCAGCTAATCACGATGGCCTTTACGGTTCGTTTCATGGGCTATCGTCCTTCATCCTTGTATCGTCCTGCAAATGGAGGTTCTGCGGCCGTTTATTCATGAGTTTGGCCGGTTTCTTCAGTATGGCTCCTACAAGATCCGGCCATGATGGCGGTGAAATCGGAGAAAGGTACGGAATCCCGAACGATTTGAGATCGGACAGATAGGCGACGACGAAGAAAATCGACATGAAGAACCCGAACATGCCAAGAATAGAGGAAATAATCATGATGACGATGCGAACAATGGATACGATGCCGCTAAGCGTCGGGTTTACGAGCGTGTAGCCGGCAATCACGGTAGTTGCTGCCACGACGGTTACCGTCGGAGACGTGATTCCGGCGCGAATAGCGGCATCACCCACGATGATGCCGCCTACGACGGTAACGGTTGGCCCTACCGATTTGGGCAGCCGTTGTCCGGCTTCTTTGAACAATTCAAACAATACGAGCACGACGATCGCCTCGAATGGAACGGTAAGCGGAAGGCCGATCCGATTCGAGGCGATTGTCGCTAATAAGGGCAATGGCACCTGCTCGAAATTAAAGCCGATCAGCGCAATGTAGAAAGCGGGCAGAAACAGTGCCAAGTACCAGCCGCAAAACCGGATTAACCGCTGAAAAGAACTGATTACCGCCCGGAAATAGCCATCTTCCGGAGAGTTTATGAGCGATGTAAGCGTAATGGGGGCGATAATGGCCAGCGGCGAATTGTCCAGCAGGATCACGAAACGGCCGCTCATGAGGCATTCCGCGGCAAAATCGGGGCGTCCGGTGTTATCGATTAAGGGGATAACCGAGTACGAACGGTCCGAAATCGCTTCCTCGAGCTGTGAGCTTGTGACAAGCGCGTCGATTTGGATTTTCTGCAATCTGCGTCTTGCTTCATTAACAGCCCCTTTATTCGCGATATCCTGGATGTAGAGAAGATTTATTGCGGTCTGGCTTCGAACACCGATTGCAAAGGCTTCGACTTTGAGTGTCGGCGTAGCCAAACGTTTGCGGATTAATGCCAAATTCGTCTGGATACTCTCGGTAAATCCGTCGCGTGCGCCTTTCGTAGACGTCTCCGTGACGGACTCTTCCGTCGTTCTTTGAGGAGGATCAGCGACGTATTGCACATAACAACGAGCGGTTTTCAAGTCGAACAGGAACAATTCCCCGTTAAATACATAAGAGGAGAGCTCGGTCTTCCATTGTGATGTTAGTGTAACGGGATGCTGCCGCCAAAGTTCTTCGCTATAGGTACTGATTTCGTTGATTTGTTCACGGTTCGACAGCCCTTTGCAGAATACGAATAGAAAGGAGTCGTTCATTTCGAAAGTAATATCGCCGCACCCCTCGAATAAGAGCCGGATATCGCTTTCGCTTAGGTTAGCCATTACGCTGCACCTCCTTCTTGTTCTTTCCGACCCGGATGCAAATTAAGACCACGATGCTCACGACACCGCAAAATAAGATGGAGCTTGAATAATAATGTCTCACTTGAGCGTGGAAATTCACATCCGAGAGTCTAGTTAGATTGACTACAAGGAGAACTGCCGAGATCAGAAGGAGCAGAATCTCGGGATGCTTCCACTTCTTCACCCACAGCGAGTGAATGATGTAAATTCCCAATGAAATGCGGATAAACGCGCCGGCCAGCCATTGATAAATGGACAAAAAGTCCGTCTGGCTCAGCATGCTTCCAATGGCTGCCATCCGCCACTGCTCGTAGGCCGGGTATCGCAGCAGTGTAGCTTCGAATGGCCCGAACATGGCGATTACGCCAGTCAATGGCCCGAATGTCAGTTCAATTAACATGAGAACGACGAGACTGATATTCAGGCGCGACAGCTTTCCTTTTACTTCGTCTTTCAGGAATAGCACGAGGAAGATCTCTGTTACACCGGAAGTCGTATACCAAGCGCCTTTCGTGATTGATTGTGCCGAATTTTTGAGGATGGGAAATAAATAATTGTAGTCCTTATATTGAAAGTTGACCGTCATGACGTAGAAACCGGCGGCAATGATCCATGGGAGCAGGATACCGTTTGTAATGGCGATGGCCGCCAGCCCTTTTCTTGCCGTGAAGTAACTGATACCAATGAGACAAAGGCCGACGACCCATTGCGGCGTATAGGTTAAGTAAGACGAGTTGGACCACATGATCGTATCCCGTATACTGATGCTTGCTTGTGTCAGGAAATATACAGTGAACAGCAGGGTGAACATAAGCCATACAAACGTAGGCGCTTTCTCCAGCATCCAGGTGGATAACGAAGCAGGGATCTTTCTGTAGATATAGACATACAGCAAGCCAAGAAGTAAGGAGGGGATGATGGCCGCCAAGACAGAGATCCATGCATCGCGATTCGCCGTATCCAGCAAGATGGGGATCAAGATGACGTGGTTGGAGATTCCGATAAATGTAACCAGCAAGGTGGACAATTGGAAAGGGGTAATTTTATCGTTCAATTCCATGCTCCTCCTTTCATTGGCATGTAGTTAAAGTTACCAATTTGGCAAATTTTATGTATTTACGGCATTCTCAAGCATGATGGATCAGGTTTGGCCTGAAGAATGTTGTCCTTATACTGTGGAAGCGTATAATGAAAGACGGGTGATTAAATAGGGCGGATTACTTTTGACCCAGGGGGCTATAGGGATGGAAAACGAAGCGAATACTAACGTTAAGTGCGCCATTGAGCGGCTCGGGAAAGTGGTTGCCGTAGATGAGAAGGTTCTTGCCATCGAGGTGAACGGTAAGGTACTGCAGCTGCCGCGCGAGAAGGCGGACTCGGCTGTCGGGGCAGGTGATGTGCTGCGCTGGGACGGAGTGAAATGGGTGCGAGCGCAGCGGGATGAAGAAGCCGCGGAGACAATAATGAGAGAAGCTTAATCCCCTTTGCACCCTAATCGGAGGGGGCTGCTGCGAATCGTTAAGTAAGGGGTGATTAGATTTATGGAAGTTTTAGAATCGAAACGCTGTTTGTTCTGTGATGAGCTTGTGAAAGTGAAACGAAAAGGCGGCAATGAATGGTACATTGACTGTATGTGCGCGCCGGGCGGATCTTACGGGCTGCGGGAAGACAGCTACGAGCCATATCGACTATTGACCTACTCGGAGAAACGGAATTTGTTCCCGATCCTATCGGCTTATATTCGGGAACAGACGGATTGTGATGAGAAGGTCATTCTCACGTATGAGGCTCGGGAAACCATCCTGCAATCTCCGCAAATTCCGATTACAACGGAAGAGAAGGGGAATCGACTTCTCCGATATTTGCACCGACATACCAAGGGTCCCGGTGAAGCGGTTGTTATTAATCAGTTCTCGCAAAGCTATAATTTGACATATTCCTTGAATCTGCAAGAGCTTGTGTTTATTACGGAGAAGCTGAAAGAAGACGGCTATATTGAGCGCATCGGCTCAACGTTCAAGCTGACGGAGAAAGGCTGGGTGGAGGCGGCTAACACCGCGAGCGGCAAAGCCTTGAAGCCTTGTTACGTTCAGCTTAGCCGCAATGATGAGAGCATAAGCAGAGATTGGCTGGAGGCGGTATTCCCGAGGTTGATTCAGCTTGGGTATGCACCGAAGTTTCTGGAAGAGGATCTCTCGCTGAGATTGGATCCTAAACCGATTGAAACGATGCTGCAAGAGGTGAGCAACTGCAAGCTGCTGGTGGTGGATGTGACGGAACCGACCGCGGAGCTGTGGCTTCGTGCGGGCTATGCGATAGGCAATGAGATCCAGATTATTTGGACAAGTCAAGTGGCCGATCAAACGCTGCCGCAAGGAGTCAGACCACTCGTTTGGCAAGATGCGGAGGAGTTGGTCAGAGTGCTGCAGAAGGTATTGACGAAGGAATAATGGCTTATTTAGGGGTTGCTCGGAGCGGTGTTCATAGGCTATAATCATTTTATACAATTTAATTAAATGCAATATACTGTGAACTCAATTCAGGAGGGACCTACCAATGAGCATTTATGATTTCACCGTCAATACCATTACAGGCGAAGAGCAGTCGCTGTCCGCATATAGAGGCAAGACGCTTCTCATCGTCAACACGGCAAGCGCCTGTGGACTTACCCCTCATTATAAAGGGCTGCAGCAGATCTATGAAGCTCATAAGGACGAGAATTTGGTCGTACTTGGTTTCCCGTGTAATCAATTTGCAGGTCAAGAGCCAGGGTCGGACGAGGAGATCGCAAGCTTCTGCGAGCTCAATTACGGCGTAACTTTCCCGATGTTTGCGAAAATTAACGTGATTGGCGAAGATGCTCATCCGTTATATAAATATCTTGTGGATGCAGCGCCTGCCCCATACCATACCGGTACAATCGAGTGGAATTTCGTGAAATTCCTGATTGATCAAGAGGGTAACGTTGTGAAGCAATATCCGGCATCGACGGATCCGGCAGCAATTGAGCCTGATCTTCGCAGCTTGATCAATAATGGCAGCCTGGGAGCGGCGCCAAATACGGTTAACGATTAACTGTATCTTATTTTAGAGACGTGTATATGCGCTTCTATTTCGCTGAAAGCACCCCTTAAGGGGTGTTTTTTGATTTCTCGATCGAGAAGGATTTGTTTCTCTGCAGGATTAGCTTGAAGGCGTCTTGTTTGCGATAGGCTTGATACAGGACTCCGATGATAAGCCAGATCAGTCCCATTATCAGCGCATCCTTGCTCAGCAGGAGGAATAGGTAGCCGATGACACATGCGCCTGTAGCCGGCAGAACCAAGTAAGCTAACGTTCCTGAGACAGAACGCTTACGTTCCTTCACGTAGTAGTGGCAGATGACAGCTATGTTGACAAAGAAGAAGGCGGTCAGTGCACCGAAATTCACGAATTTGATCGCCGTATCCAGCCGAATGACTAAAGCTAACATAGAGACCATGCCGACAATTAGAATATTGACCGCAGGCGTCTTAAGCTTGGGGTGTACATAGGCGAATATGCGCTCCGGAAGGATCGATTCACGTCCCATTGCGAGCAGCAGCCGTGACACGCTTGAAACGGAAGAGATTCCTTGCGTAAAGATTGCAAATAAGAGCACAATGATGAATACCGATCCAAGCATGGCTCCGCCGACCATCTTCACAATTTCGAGCCCGGCCGAATCGATGTCAGCGAAAGGGATTGGATTTGGGAACGTCAGCTGAGTCAAATAAGACGGTACAACATATAAAACGATCGCGATCCCAATAATAATGGCGATGGCTCTGGGGATGGTTTTGCTTGCGTTCTTCGTTTCTTCCGACATTGTCGTAATGGAATCGAATCCGAGAAAGGAGAAGCAGATCATCGAAGCGCCTGTCAGTATTGTGGTGAAAGGAATCTCGTGTTGGAGGAGTGGCGCAAGCGGATCGCTTATGGAAGATAAGTTGCGGTAGAGTAAGATGCAAAACAAGGCGATGAAGCCCATTTGAATGAGGACGAACCATTTACTCAGATTGGCTGAGAATGATGCGCCGCGCAGGTTCACTAGTGTAATTAACAAATTGATGCCGATCATCCATAAGTAGGATGGAATAGCCGGGAATTGTGCATGCATATAGATTCCGAACGTTAAGCATGCGATAATAGGTGAGAAGAGGTAATCCAGCAGCAATGCCCACCCGACAAGGAAACCGAGATAGGGATGGATAGATTTCTTCACATAGGAGTAGGCAGAACCGGAGCTCGAATGTGCCTTGGACATATGACCGTAGCTATAAGCGGTAAACATGATGGCGACAAAAGCGGTCAAATACGCTTGGGTTAACATCCCGGCAGAGGATTCGTAAGCAATGCCATAAATCGAGAAATAGATCATCGGTGTCATCCAAGCGAGGCCGAGGAACACGATTTGAAATAACGATAATGTTGGCGTTAGTTTGACTTGTACGTTCATGTGCAGCACCCTTCCGTCATCCCTCGTGTAACCATCTCATCTCTCAGGATGGATGGCTGAAAATAAAAAAAACGCGGAAGGTATCCCTAAATGAGATCCTCCCGGGCTTTTATCCCTCCGTGAACACAGCAACGGCTGTGCGTTCTCTCTCGGTCCAGTCCAGCATGCCGGAATGTCTGCTGCGGAACCCTAGAGAACGTATGGCATATTTAGTTACGTTGTTTTGTTAGATAATATAACATAACCTACCTGGTCGTCAATTGAAAATTTAATGGCGTGCGAACTAGCTTCGTTCAGGCAGCAAGAGAAAGGATGCTTTTAAATTGTCTATGAATGAAGAGGAAAAGCCGAAGTTAATCCCAACGAAGATTTGGAAGTGTAAGAACGCGGATTGTAAAGCGTGGGTTCGCGAGGAGTTTGCCGAGGCCGGTGATCAGGCATGTCCGATCTGCAAAGGACCGATGCATCGCAGTATGAGGCATTTGCCTAAAGTTCAAAATAAAGTCAAATCCCAACCGCGAAAGAAGAAGAACGAATTTGACTTGTAGCCGCCAATTGGCGGCTTTTTTATATGTTCTTGAAGGAGGAGCGGCGGCGTTAGTAAAGGGTCCGCCAGAGGTAGAAGGTAGCATAAGCTTTCCAGTCGCCCCAGGTTGAGGAGAGCTGTTTGATTTCCGCAATGGAAGGTTTGTCCGGCCGCTGCATAAGATGTTTCAGCGCGTTGTGAAGCCCTGCATCCTCGATCGGGAAAGCTCCGGGCATGCGTAAACAGCGCATGAGCACATAGTTAGCCGTCCAGGGTCCGATACCGCGGATGCGGGTTAGTGCTTTCTCGATGGCGGACCAGTCTTCAAGTGCCAGGAGTTGTTCTTTGGACAATCGGCCTTCGACAATTTCTGTGGCGGTTCCGATTAGGTACTCGGATTTGCGGCCCGTGAACTGCATGTCCGTCAGATCGGAAACCTGCAGAGCGGCGATCGTCTCAGGTGTAGGGAAGGTAAAGTAACATCGGCCATTCCATTCCAGTGATGAACCGAAACGCTCCACGAATCGTCTCTTGAGCGTATAGGCAAAGGTTAAATTAATTTGCTGGCCCATGATCCCCCAGCTGAGCGCTTCGAACAAGTCGTCGATGCCGACAACTCGCAGTCCATGGAACTGATTAACGGTGCCCCGAAGCAGATCGTCCTGCTCAGCCAGTTCATAGAAAGGCAGCAAATCGCGTTCGCAATCGAACCATTCCCATACATAGCGGGCAGCTGATTCTCGCAGCTCCTGGGAAGGCTCTTCGTCCAATGCGGGAAACGCGATGCTTAGTGTATCGTTCATCTCCGGTGTGATTCTTATAAGTACGGGATTGCTCGCAGTTGGAATAAGCCGCAGAACAGCATGATCCTCAACATAGAATAAGCATTCGTTACTGGATCGTTTCAAATAATCAATGATATGGGCACTGCTGAACGGGGCAGGGGGATGAATCGTAATGGCATGCATGTCTCGTCTGAGGCCTCCTTTGATTTCAGGTACATTACTAGTTGTATCATACTTGGGTGGTTGTTCGCTTTCGTAATCTTGCGTTCTCATGCGGCAAAGCTTACATCGGCCCCATAAAGAGGTTATACTTCTTCTCATGGAGGTGAAGGTGCATGCCAATGATGACGAGTGAAATGTGGCTGGCGATTGCAAGCTGCGATGCTTCCTACGATGGTCAGTTTTACTACGGTGTGAGTTCGACCGGAATTTTCTGCAGGCCCTCCTGCAAATCGAGAACGCCGAATCCGAAGCATGTGCACATCTTCTTGCATGCCGAAGCTGCGCTTGCGAGTGATTATCGGCCGTGTAAGCGGTGCAAGCCGGAAGGAAGGCGGCTTCCGGAGGAAGAATGGGTGGAGTCGATTGCAGTGGTGATCCATGAGCGTTATGAAGAGCCGCTTACTTTGTCCAAACTAGCGGAGCTGGCGCATGTCAGTCCTTATCATATACAGCGAACGTTTAAGCGAATAATAGGGATGTCTCCTGCTTCGTATTTGCTGCAGGTTCGAGTGGAAGCGGCGAAGGAGCTGCTGTTGTCCGCGTCCGAGTGTACGATTAGTGAAATTGGAGCGCGAGCGGGCTTTCCGAATGCGGCGCATTTTGCAACTGTCTTTCAGAAGGAAACAGGCAGCTCGCCGTCGGCCTATCGGATGCTGGCTGCTGCTGCGAATGAGAGTGGGAAGGATTAAGGGAGGATGGGGAACATGAAAGCTTTGTATTGGACGGAGACTGACGATGCGTCATGGCAGTTAATTCTGGTTGCGACCGATGAAGGGTTAAGTTATGTCAGCTCGCCTGCTGCTTCATTGGATGAGGTTGCTGAATGGTGCGCGAAACATTATCCCGGCTATACGTTAACGAGAGATGATCGGCGATTAGGGGAATATAGAGGGCAGCTTCTTGATTATTTGAATGGGGAGCTGACAAGTTTTCGACTGCCCTTGCATGTGAAAGGGACAGCTTTTCAGCAGATGGTCTGGCAAGCGTTGGAGCAAATCCCCCATGGGCAGACCTGCTCCTATTCCGATATCGCAGAGCGGATAGGCAAAGCGAGTGCGGTTCGAGCGGTTGGTACTGCAATCGGAGCGAATCCTGTGCTTATTGTTGTGCCCTGTCACCGCGTTATCGGGAAGAACGGTGCGTTAACCGGTTTCCGTGGCGGGATGGATGCGAAGGAGAAGCTGCTCCGTCTGGAAGGTGTTATACTAACACATGAGGCATAACTTGAGGAAATTGAAGGGATGAGGCAATGATTTCGATTACAGAATTTTCGGTGGACAAAATTAAAGACCCGTTCGGCATTCTTACGGGGGATCGGTACGAATTTAGATTGGATGTGGACTTGCCAGAGGATGACGAGCTGTTCGCCCAGAATGGCGTTTATATCCGCGTCATTTATAAAGTGGATGGCGAAACTTCGAGCATTGTGAAGTATGAGCTGTACGAGAGCATTAACGATCGGTATATGGATGCGGAGCTGGAAGACGAGGAAGAGCAGCTTATTGATAGTTTTTGTAAAGCGCATTTCTCGGAAGCCGAAGAATAGAATAAGGGAAACTGCTTAGAATTCAGCGAGCATGTGTAATAGTTTGTACGGCAAGCACTAGCGGGCCGAAACAAGTGATTAAGGCGGTGTATGACATGACAGTTCATTATCTGCTCAATTGCTACAACAATCAAATTTTGGTGAAGCAAGTAGAAGGTGATGAAGAGCTATTTAATGTCAACATTCAGAGCAACAACAATCCACTCAGTTTCGGTAATACGTTATATTCAGCCCAAACCAAAGAACATGCCATTCGAATTGCCAATCAGCTGTGCGCGTTCTACTCCATGGCGCGAGTCAACGGCTACTATCTGGATGGCAAGTGGTTCCGCAGCGAGAACAAGTCCGACATCTCCGCGGAGCACGTACTCCGGCAGGAGCGGACGAAGGACGAAATGCACGCCATGCTGACGAGTGAGTGATCGTGGATGACTGAAGGCGGCCGATTGGCTGCCTTTTTTGTTGCAGCTGCACGTCCTCTTGAGGGAGAAAGAAGATGGGGACGAGTGACTTGTCTGCATGCCGACAGACAAACAAAAAAGCCGAACGGGATCTTGCTCGTTCAGCTCTTATTAACGATGCGCGCATAGCGCTCTTCGCGCTGGGGGGCTGTGAGTTTCGGGCAACTGTAGCACATGACGCCGTCTTCGCGGCAGTAGTACATGCAGCAGCCGGAACGAATCATGATTTTGCTGCCGAGCTGGTAGGGGCTGTCGACATACCTAGGCGTATGCGCGAAGGGATTGCGTTTGCTGCCGAACAGACTGGGATCGAGCTGTTCCGTCAGCACCTTGCAATCATGAGCGAAGCGCTTTCGAACTTCTTCAGAGGTTTCTTTTGCCTCGAAAGTGGTTATCATGTTAGCCAGCATGCTGCCGAATTGCGTCCATATAGCCGCAGGCTTAAGGTTGCCGGCAGAAGCGACGGCACTTAGCATCGGTTCCACTGCGGTTCGAAAATCCACCTCAAGTGCATCTCGGACGAACGTTTCGCGGTCGGCGTTATCCGGTATCTCCGTGTAGCTGAGTTCATGCAGCTTATAGCCGAACAAATGATAAGTTCCGAAATCTTCCATTTGAAACGTAAGTTTATCAATCGCTAAGTCAATCAGCACGTTATAGTGAGACAACAAGAGCAGTCTTGCTGCCCATAGATGGAATAAAGAGCCGCCGATATAAGAAGCTGCCAGCTCTGAGCCGGTAGCGCGTGCTGTCAAACTTGCGATCTCGATCGCCCGTTGAATCGCATCAGCTCCCCGTAGAAAATCGGTCGCAGGCATCTCGAAGGACGGGTTTGCAGCGCCTGTTGGCGACACGCGCAAGTAGTACTTATCGAATGGGGAGAAATCGATGACGGGTTTGTTCATCATCATTGGCGCGCGCTCCTTTGATAATATTTCTCAATGGCATGATTAGCAATTATAAGTTGTGCTTGCCCGATGTGTCAATGACAATACGGCGTTTCCAATGTCCTTAAGTGGACAGCTTTTGCATCGGCGATTTATAATGGAGGGTATGTTCTTGCACCGCAACCTATATTGATCGTATGAACGGGGCCAAATCGGGATGAAAAAGTTCAAGAAATTCTATATCGAAATTACGAGTGTTTGCAATCTGGCCTGCTCGTTCTGTCCGCAGACGAAACGTCAGGCAAATTTCATTAAGGTCGAAGACTTCACGAAAATATTAGATGAAATTAAACCGCATACGGACTATATCTACTTCCATCTAAAGGGCGAACCGCTGCTGCATCCGAAAATCGATCAGCTGCTCGACATCAGTCATGAGCGCGGCTTCAAGGTGAATATTACATCGAACGGAACGCTGCTGCACAAAGCCAAACACAAGATCATGGGCAAACCAGCACTTCGTCAAATGAACTTCTCGCTGCACAGCTTTGACGGACATGAAGGTTCGGTTGATAAAGAAGGTTATATCGGCAGCGTGCTGTCGTTCGTGAAAGAGGCTGTTGCGACATCGGACATGCTGGTTTCGCTTCGATTGTGGAATTTGGCTGAAGACAATGAGGTCAATGTCGAGGTAAACCGTAATCATGAGATTTTAGAGCAGATTGAAGAGGCGTTTGCGTTGGATTTCCGCATTCAAGAGAAATTCACGCGCGGGAACGGGATTAAGATCGCGGACCGTGTTTATTTGAATCACGAGGTGGAGTTCAAGTGGCCGGATCTGAAGGAGCCGGAAGACGATGGCAAAGGCTTCTGCCATGCGCTTCGCAATCAAGCAGGCATTCTGGTTGACGGTACAGTAGTGCCTTGCTGCTTAGACGGCGAGGGTGTTATCAATCTTGGCAACATTCATCAGACAGCATTCTCAGAAATTATTGAAGGCGATCGTGCGAACCGGCTATATGACGGTTTTTCGCGCAGGGAAGCCGTTGAAGAGCTTTGCCGGAAGTGCGGCTTTAGGCAGCGGTTCAGCTAATAAGAAAGAAGGTACAGAAAGTCGATATGAATCATTTTCCAATTCGTCAACGGAGCTCGCTGCATTCTCTGAATCGGGAGAAGAATGCGAGAATTCCGTTATTCTATATGGCTATTGCACTATTCCTTGCCAAAATGCTGCTGCTGCGCTATTTCTTATTTGACAATATTGATTTGTCACATATTATCGCAGACATCGGCGCTATCTTGGTTATTCTTAGCGTCGTGGAATTGGTTACGCCAAGCAAGCTCCGGACTGCCGTTTATGGCGCGGTGAATCTCATTTATTCCTTCGCTCTGTTCTCGTCTGCTGTTTATTTCGAGCATTTCGGGAACGTTCCAACCTACACGGCGCTATACGAGTTGCATCAGGTGACGAAGATCGGATCAAGCGTTGAATCGACGATCCAATTGAACCATTTCTTGTTTTTTGCCGATTTGGTGATTGGTTTGGCGCTTTGGATCATCGCGGCAGTGAGAGGTTCGCGCCTCCGACGCCGTTCGTGGAGCGGTTACGGCAGATATGGCAGACCGGTGGTAACGCCAATTTACCGTGTCGTGATGACGGCTATTCTAATCGTTAGTTTCGCGCTTTCGGCGCGCGTTATTCAAGTCGGCATGCCAATCGATAACGAGCTGGTCGAGGCAGAGCAGGAAGGTTTCTTGAATTATCAAATATCAGCAGCGATTAAAGCGGCGCAAGATAACAGTGTGGCGGCTGTTGGGAATATCGACGAAATTACGAAGGAAGCAAGCGAACTTCAAGCAAGCTATCCTTACAAAGATGTGGCTAGCGGCGTTCCGGCGGCATATTTCGGCTCCGAGAAAGGCAAGAATCTGATCATCATCCAGATGGAGGCCTTTCAGAACTTTCCGATTCATCTCTCCGTAGGCGGTCAAGAGCTGACGCCTGTGCTGAACAAGCTGGCAGATGAAAGCTTCTATTTCCCGCATGTGTTCCAACAGATCGGGCAGGGGAACACCTCAGATGCCGAGTTCATGTCCAACACGTCCATCTATCCGACCGCGAAGATTGCGATGTCAACCGGGTATGGGGATCGGGACATTCCCAGCCTGCCGAAATTGCTGGACAAGAACGGCTATGTCTCAAGTACGTTTCATGTCAATGATGTGACGTTCTGGGACCGCAATAAACTGTATGCGGCGCTTGGATTTGATCATTATTTTGACAAGCCTTATTACAAGAATGATCATTACAACAGCTTCGGAGCCTCGGATGAGGAGCTATACCGCGTTGGAGTAGAGAAGCTGCAAGAAGTGAGCGGCGGCAGCAAGCCGTATTATGGACAGTTTATTACCGTTTCGAATCACTTCCCGTTCGAAGTTCCGCTGGATCGCATGAAAATGCAGCTGCCGGAGAAGCTGAAAGGCACACAGCTGGGCAATTATTTGCTGGGTGTGAACTACACGGATTATGCAATCGGAACGTTGATCGATAAGCTCAAAGCAGCAGGGCAATGGGATAATACCGTTCTGGTGCTGTACGGAGACCACTTTGGGCTCCAGCCGGACGAGAACGATCCTGCGTTTGTGAACCAAGCGCTTGGAATCAAATACGACCCGCAGGTCAGTCGGTTTAATATCCCGCTTATCATCCACGCGCCGGGCCAGCAAGGTAAAGTTGTCGATCATGTAGGCGGTCAGCTGGATATTCTGCCGACAGTCGCCAATTTGCTCGGCGTGTCGCTGAAGAATGAACAGTTTACGGCTTTCGGCCATGATCTGCTCAATGTGGACCGGAATGTGTTTGGAACGCGGTACTACCTCCCGACAGGCTCATTCTACAACAATGACATCTTGTTCGTGCCGGGCAAAGGCTTCGAGGATGGCAAAGCGGTAAACATTCGAACGCTTGAGCCGGTGACGAATCTTGCTCCTTACCGAAGTGACTATGACTATGTGATGCAGCTCATGGATGTATCCGATCGTTATGTTAAATCGCTTCCTCAGCGTCATTAATACGTTGAAAATAAGCCTCTCCTATGTGCGTCTAATGTATGTAGGGGAGGTTTTTTTGTCGTTGTTTGTATTGCCTAACGAACGTTAATGTAATAATACCTTACATAAGGATTGACACTTTGCAGAAATCGCCCCTATAATACGAATCAATAGCAGGTTTTAACAATTGAATATCGGTTCTCATGTTAGCTATTGGGAACAACTAACCATCTAGGGTTCCGTTGCATGATTGATTCGTTCATGTAGGTCTGGTCCGAGAGATGGTGTGCAGCAGCGCTGCATAACACGGAAGGATAAAAGCCTGGGAGAAACCAATCTCTCGGGCTTTTTATATTTAAATCATTTTGGAGGGGGACTATTCAATGACGACAGGCTTATGGACCACAACCTTTGGGGCAGGCGATAAATGGTCAGGGAGAATTAGCAAAGGGAGGTTGCTTCGTTTTACGGCCTTGCAGGATAACGCTAATTTGTCGGTAATGATGTTCCACGCTGATGATTTGACAGAGCGCTACAATATGCCGGATACGCTGAAAGCCCAATATACGGCACACCTGACTCATGGAAATATTCTGATGAGTGATAATGGCCGCGCAATGGCAAGCTTCGTCGATGATGAGCTTGGCTGGCATGATACGATAACCGGCTTTACGACTCGCACATCCACAGACAGCAAGTTTGGACTGACGCAATACCAGCTGCTTCGGAATGAGTGGCTCCGCAGCGGCTATGAGAATTTTGCGGTTGAGCTCGTTCGCAACGGTTTAGGTGTACGGGATATGGGACCGGTCGTTAATTTGTTCTCGAAAGTGAGCTGCGATAGCGTAGGCCAATTAACTTACGATGCCGCACATTGCAAAAAAGGCGCAGCGGTAACGCTGCGCACTGAGATGGATATTCTCCTCGTTATCTCGAATACGCCGAACCCGCTGAATCCGAGTGCCAATTATCCGACAGCCGCAGTTCAGCTTGAGGTATTCGCAGCTCCGGCTGTCGATCTGGAAACGGACTATTGCTGCAACTTTAGATCCGAGAATCGGCGAGCATTCGAGAATACGGCGGAGTACTACTTGCTCGCAGGTCGTTAATGACAAGAAACGCTTGATGGATATACGCAATGACTACATTTGAGGGGGAACTACGATGACTACTACTGCTTTTAACCGATACGAAAGCATGCTGCAACCGGAATCGGCGATTATAGATGAAATTGTATTGGCAGGGGATGGCTGGATGAAAGAGCTACAGCCGGGTCAAGTCCTGCGGATCGTGGATTTGGAAGGGAACCAAGCGGCGGATACGTTGTTCTACGATGCTGATAATCCGGAAGATCATTATAGTGCGGTTGCGACCATTACGGGGCAAGGAAACATTTACTTAACTACAGGCTCGGTGCTTCGTGCCGAATCCGGTAAGGAACTGCTCAAGATCGTCGCAGATACTTGCGGCAGACATGATACGGTCGGCGGCTCCTGTTCCGCTCAGAGTAATACCGTGCGTTATGCGCACGAGAAGCTTCACATGCACAACTGCCGCGATACGTTCATGCTGCAGCTGGCCCGACATGAAGGCGGCTATACGAAACGAGATTTGGCCCCTAATGTGAACTTCTTCATGAATGTACCCGTGTCAGAGGATGGCGGGCTGCGATTTGCGGATGGGGTATCTGCACCCGGTTGTTATGTAGAGCTCGAATCGATCTGCCGCACGATGGTGTTAATCAGCAATTGCCCGCAATTAAACAATCCGTGTAATGCTTATAACCCAACTCCGATTCGGGTGTTGATCTGGAATCCATAGAGAGAAATAGAGTCATTCAGGGAGGGAAACACCATGGCCATGTTCACTAAAGTTCTCATCGCGAATCGCGGTGCAATTGCCGTTCGAATCGAGCGCACGCTTCGCAAGCTAGGCATTCAATCCGTTGCCGTCTATACACAAGCAGATCAAGACAGCCTTCATGTCGATGGCGCAGATGAAGCGGTACTGATCGGAACGGGTCCTGCAAAAGAAAGCTACCTGGATGTGGATCGGATTCTCCAAACCGCTATCGATACAGGTGCGCAGGCGATTCATCCGGGATATGGTTTCTTGAGCGAAAATGCTGCATTCGCACGTGCCTGCCGCGAACGCGGCATCGTATTCATCGGACCTACTCCGGAGCAGATGGAGATGTTCGGTCTGAAACATTCCGCTCGTGAAATCGCGGAGCGCGCAGGTGTACCGATGCTGCCCGGAACGTCGCTCATCTCGGAGCTGAACGAAGCGCTGGCGCAGGCGGAAGTGATCGGGTATCCCGTCATTCTGAAGAGCACGGCAGGCGGCGGCGGAATCGGCATGCGGGTTTGCGCGGACGAGAGTGCGCTTGCTGCTGCTTTCGACGGTGTCCGATACTTGGCGGAGACGAACTTTAAGAACGGCGGCATTTTTCTAGAGAAATATATCGCAAGAGCCCGCCACGTTGAAGTTCAAATCTTCGGCAACGGCTTTGGTGAAGTCGTGACCTTGGGCGAACGCGACTGCTCGATTCAGCGTCGTAATCAGAAGGTGATCGAAGAAAGTCCGGCACCGAATTTGCCAGAGCATGTACGTCAAGAAATGTTCGCTTCCTCGAAGCGACTTGCAGCAGAAGTAGGCTACCGCAGTGCGGGAACGATTGAATATTTGTACGATCCGGAATCATGCGCCTTTTATTTCCTGGAAGTGAATACCCGGCTGCAAGTGGAGCATGGTGTAACCGAAGAAGTGCTTGGCCTTGATCTCGTGGAATGGATGGTACGTGAAGCCGCGAATGAACTGACCGGACTGGAGTCTATGATCAAACCGGCTGTCGGCCATAGCATACAGGCGCGCATCTATGCAGAGGATTGCCTGCAGCAATTCCGTCCGAGCGCCGGTAAGCTGGATCAAGTGAAATTCACAGAACATGCACGCATTGAGTCCTGGGTACGTGACGGCATAACGGTAACCACGCTATACGATCCGATGCTGGCCAAGATCATCGTTCACGGCGACAATCGGATGGATGCCATTGCGAAGCTGATTCAAGCCATCGATGAGACGCGTCTCTATGGGGTCACGACGAATTTACAGTATGTCAAAGCGCTGCTTAGTCATGAAGATTGCTTGAGCGGCAACGTGTACACCCAACTACTGAATACGTTTGAGCCTGCTGAGCTGGCTATTGAAGTCCTAGATGGAGGCGTTCAAACGACCGTGCAGGATTGGCCGGGTAGAACAGGGTACTGGGATGTCGGCGTTCCACCATGCGGTCCGATGGATCCGCTGTCGTTCCGCATGGGAAACAAGCTGCTTGGCAATGCGGATGACGCAGCAGGCCTTGAGCTGACACTTCGCGGCGGTGCTTATAAGTTCCGTGATGAGATGTGGATTTGTTTGACCGGTGCCGATATGGAAGCGGTGCTGGATGAGGTGGCTGTGCCTTTGTATCAGCCGATTCATGCTCGCAAAGGTCAAGTGCTCAGCTACGGCGAAGCCAAAACAGGCATGAGAGGTTATTTGCTGGTTGCCGGCGGGTTCGATATGCCGCGCATCCTCGGCAGCTCCGCTACATTCACGCTTGGCAATTTCGGCGGACATGGCGGGCGGGCACTTCGCGCAGGGGATGTGCTTGGTGTCAATCGGAGCGTTGGGCAGCAGGTTCCGCCGTCTGGAGCAGTCGTGCAGCTGCAAGAGTGGGATCTGCCGACGATGAGTCGCACTTGGACGATCGGCGTTATCCCCGGGCCGCATTGTACACCGGAATATTTACTGCCTACTTACCTTAAGGAGCTTGCGGAAACAAGCTTCGAAGTGCATTTTAACAGCTCGCGGACGGGCGTAAGACTTATTGGGCCTGCGCCGCATTGGGCAAGGGAGGATGGCGGTCAAGCCGGCCTGCATCCATCCAATATCCATGACAACGCGTATGCGGTTGGTACACTGGATTTGACGGGGGATATGCCGATTCTGCTTGGGCCGGACGGTCCCAGCTTGGGCGGATTCGTCTGTCCGGTGACGACAGCGTCCGCGGAATTCTGGAAGCTGGGCCAACTGCATCCCGGTGACCGAGTTCGATTCCAATTGCTGTCGCTGGATGAGGCGGACCGGCTGCGCAAGGAACAAGAAGGAAATCTGGAAGCGATCGAGCAGGGGGACTGGGATCAGCTCGTACCGCTTGGCTTACCGCAAGCCGATTACGAGTTGACTGAGAAGCCGGAATATCCGTTATTGAAGCAAGAATCGGCCAATCGCAGATTCCCGATTACGATTCGCTGCAGCGGGGATGAGAATATTCTGGTGGAGTACGGTGAGATGGAGCTGGACTTGCTGCTTCGTTTCCAAGTCCATGCGCTAATGCAGGCCATTCGGGAAACAGGCGTGATTCCGGTGCAGGATTTGACGCCGGGCATTCGCTCGCTTCAAGTTCATATTGATCCGAAGCAGACGAACGTGAGAGAAGCGGCTGAACGCATTCTTGAATTGGATTCCGGCCTGCCGCCGCTTGAAACGATTGAGGTTCCTTCGCGAATTGTACGTTTGCCGCTCTCGTGGGATGATCCGGCAACGCAGCTGGCTATTGAGCGATACCAACAAAATGTACGTCCGGATGCACCTTGGTGTCCGAGCAACTTGGAATTTATTCGTCGTATTAATGGCCTCGGCGATTTGGATGAAGTGTTTAAAGTCGTACATGAGGCTAATTATCTGGTGCTGGGCCTTGGCGATGTTTATCTTGGTGCGCCGGTTGCGACACCGATCGATCCGCGCCATCGTCTCGTCACTACCAAATACAATCCGGCTCGTACATGGACACCGGAGAATGCGGTCGGTATCGGCGGCGCCTACATGTGTGTATACGGCATGGAAGGTCCGGGCGGCTATCAGTTCGTAGGCCGTACGATTCAAATGTGGAACTTGAACCGCCAAACCGAGAGTTTCCAGGCGGGTAAACCGTGGCTGCTTCGCTTCTTTGACCAAATCCAGTTCTACCCTGTAACGGCGGATGAGCTTCTGCGTCTTCGTGAAGACTTCACGCGCGGAAGGTTCGAGGCGGATATTACGGAAACGACGTTCAAGCTTAGCGATTACCTGGCATTCCTGGGTGAAATCAAGGAGAGCACGGAAGCATTCCAATCGATGCAGCAAGCAGCCTTTCAAGCGGAGCGTGAAAACTGGAAAGCACTTGGACTCGCCGAATTTATTTCGGAGCAGGATGGTGGTAAAGAATCGCCTGAGGATGAGCTGCCTGAGGGTACGATCGCGGTTCGCTGCACGATGCCGGGAAGTGTATGGAAGGTGCTTGTGACCCCCGGTCAAGAGGTGAAGAAAGGCGAAACGCTGATCATCGAGGAGAGCATGAAGATGGAATTTACCCAAACCGCACCCTGCGACGGGTTTGTCTCCTCGATCTTCGTGAAACCGGGTGATGAAGTGCACACGGGTCAACTGATTGTCGGGCTCGTGAAGGAGAGGGAAAGAGAGGCGCTGAGCATATGACCACGATCGAATGGCCAAATGAACTGACCTTGCAATGGCTCAGAGAACAATATACCGCCAAGCTTCTGCAGCCTGTTGATGTGATTGCGGAGATCATCCGCCGAGCTGAAGCGGATGCGGAGATGAACATATGGATTACACCGCCGTCCATGGCGGTCATACAGCCTTATCTGGAGCGGTTGAAGACACTTACTCCGGGGAGCTCGCCTCTCTGGGGGATCCCCTTTGCTGTCAAAGACAATATTGATGTAGCCGGTATACCGACAACAGCCGCTTGTGCGGAATTTAGCTATACACCTACAGCCAGCGCAGTGGTTGTACAGCGACTCATCAATGCCGGGGCCATTCCTATTGGCAAAACCAATCTGGATCAGTTCGCAACCGGCCTTGTCGGGACGCGAAGCCCTTATGGGGAAACGCAAAATGCGCTGCGAAGCGAGCTGATCAGCGGCGGTTCCAGCTCCGGCTCTGCAGTGTCAGTAGCGCGCGGGCAAGCCGTGTTCGCACTTGGTACGGATACAGCCGGCTCCGGGCGCGTTCCGGCTGCGCTGAATGGTTTGGTCGGCTTTAAACCGAGCTTGGGCGCTTGGCCAACGAAAGGTGTTGTTCCGGCCTGTGCGAGCCTGGACTGCGTTACTGTCTTCGCGCATAACCTTGACGATGCGCTGGCAGTTGACTTGTTTGCCCGCGGCTTGGAAGAAACAGACCCGTGGTCGCGCTCGATTGCGCATCCATCGGCGAGCGATTTGCTTCCGGCCGCTGCATGTTTACCTTCTGAGACGCCGACCTTTTACGGACCGTTCGCGGATCAATATGAGCGTGCATGGATGAAGTCGGTAGATGTAATTGAAGCGATGGGCTTGCCTGTTGTCTATGTAGAGCTCGACCTGTTCGCGGAAGCTGCGGCTATTCTATACGGCGGACCTTGGGTAGCGGAGCGATGGGCGGATCTGGGTCCATTCATCGAAAGCCATCCCGGAACAGCGTTTCCTGTAACGGAGCAGGTGCTTCGTACCGGCGCATCGACGGATTATACCGCGGCAGCGGTTTTCCAAGCTGCGCATAAGCTGCAAGCTTTCAAGCTGGAAGCGAAGCAGCTGTTGAAGGACGCGGTTCTGTTCTTGCCGACATGCGGCGGGACATGGACGCGCGATGAGGTGCGAGCGAATCCGATCAGCACGAACAGCGATATGGGACGTTATACGAATCATTGCAATTTACTTGATCTGTGCGCCGTTGCGGTTCAGGCCGGAGAAGCGGATACGTATTTGCCGTTCGGCGTGACCTTGTTCGCCACTGCGGAGAATGAATCGCTGATATGCAGTACAGCAAAACGGTTTATCTCCGCGTTTAGCGGCGAAGAGCCTGCAGTTGATGCTCAACCATCTGCTCCACAAGTACCGGTTGAAGCTCCGGCAACGACACTGGTCGCGGTATGTGGTCTGCATATGCGAGGATTCCCGCTAGAGAAGCAGATGATTGCTTGCGGCGCCACATTTGTTCGAGAGGCCGAAAGTGCGTCGAAATATCGCCTTGTGAAACTGCCGACTACTCCCGCGAAGCCGGGAATGATTAAGCAGAAGCACGGCGGTTCATCCGTTTCGCTCGAAATCTGGGAGATGCCGGTAGCTTCCTTCGGAGGCTTCACAGCGTCTATTCCAGCACCGCTTGGCATCGGCAAGGTTGAGCTGAGCGATGGAACCGAAGTACCCGGGTTTATTTGCGAAGCCTATGCAGAGCTAGGCGCAGAAGATATTACTGCGTATGGCTCATGGCGCAACGCCGTGCTGCAATAGCAGTCTGCCCCGATCCCCACGATAACTGCTCCTTATACAAGCCGAGTTTTCCTGATAAGGGGACCGGCTTGTATTTTTTTGTCTTGATGCTCAAAGCGGCAGTAGAAGGGTAATCAGAAGGGGGAGTATAATAGGAGGAATGAGATCGGAGTGAAGACATGTGTTTAAGAAAATAGGAATTACACTAATCGTACTGCTTGTACTCGTTATTGCTTCCGGAGTCGGTGCGGTTATGTATGTGAAGCCATCAGAGAAATTGGATCTGAAATTCAATGAAGTACCGCTCATGGAACGGGCGTTAACGATGATTAAGAATCTGAGGACGTCGTTCGTGCTTTCGGAGGCGGACATTGATAATATCGGTAAAGCGGCGATTCGGCTGAAACCGGAGTACCAGCCCGGTGTCCTTATTACCGGGGCCAGATTTACTTTGGAGGGGGAGCGTTTGGTTGCGCATTTAAACCTGAAGCTGAAGGATCGATTGCCGGTTGGGATCGTGATCTACTACAAGCTGGAGTGGAACAATCCGAATCTGGTTGCGAAGGTTGATGAAGCGAAGCTGCGCGGGATTACGTTGTCTACGGGGTATTTTGACGATATCGTCATTCCGCTAGGGTCAGAGCTGCCGGAGCTCCTGCACATTAAAGGCATTGCGATCGACAAGGGAAATGTGGTCGTGAGCATAAGAAAGCCGACGCTGCGCGAGCTTCGCGTTCTGATTGAACAGAAGGTGAAGCGGCAGGCCGGCTGATGGAAGAGCTTATTCGTGCGGCATTAGCGGAGTTTCGGAAGAAGCGGACGTAGGATGGCGATCAAGAAAGTTGCGGCAATGGCTTTGACCATGTCGCCGAATAAGAATGGATAGCAGCCGTTTACCATCGCTTTGGCGAACGAGTAATTGGCCTTATAGGCAAGCCAAGGCACGCCGCCGACATAAGCAAGCACTACGCTAAACAGCACTAGGCTGATGAACAGCATCACATATTGGCTGCGATTAAGTTTCTTCGTTCGTGCGAAGATACGGTCGCTTGCCAGACCAATTAATAAGGCCGATAGCGGGAACATCCATATGTATCCGCCTGTTGCACCGAATACTACGCCTAAGCCGCCGTTTCCGTGGAGAAGCGGTAGACCGCACGCGGTAAGGATGACGACGATGGCGATACTCCAAAAACCGAATCGGGCTCCAAGCAGACCGCCGGCTAACATGATGGCGAAGGTTTGCAGTGTGATCGGAACCGTTGTAAAGCCGAGCGGAATGCTTACGTAACCAAAAGCGATGAAGAGTGCGGCGAATAGGGCCGTAAATACGATACCTCGAATCCAATAGGTCGCTCCGGATTGCCCGCTGTCCGAAATAGGAGCGAGTACAGCAGAAGATGAGTTGTTTGCGTTTGAATTGGAACTTGAAGTCGTTTCCATTGAAAATGCTCCTCTCTAATGTTAACCTTGTTATCGAGTAATGGTTAACAATTGAAATCATAACATGGGTTAATCCGTTTGGGAAGAGGGATTTTCATGAGTCATTCTATTAACGATGATCGTTTGATCTTGAAGGATGTTTCTATAGATCGGCTGCTCGATAATGGGGATAGCAGCCCGCGTTTACACCAAATTAATCTGGCGCTCTCTCCCGGAGAATGGTTGAATGTAGCCGGAGTGAATGGGAGCGGGAAATCCTCGCTGGCAAGGTTGCTGGCAGGGTTAACAATTGAAGGCGTGCAAGGGTCATGGAGCCGTGGATTCGCCGGAAATAAGCCTTCGCCTTATGTGATGCAGCAGCCGGATGCACAGCTATTCGCCGAAACTCCGCGTGAGGAAATTCGATTTGCGCTGGAATGGCGCGGCATGCCTCCCCATGAAATTATGCGGCAAACAGAAGAAATACTCACCTTTACCGGACTTTCAGCAGTAGGGGATGCTCCTTGGAGCCGTCTGTCCGGCGGTCAGAGACAGCTGGCTGCCGTTGCCGCCGCTTCAGCCGGCGAGACGTCGCTACTCGTATTCGATGAAGCGACATCTATGCTGGATGAGCAATCCATGGTACTGGTCCATGATTTAGCGAAGAAGCTTCATCAGCGCGGCACTGCTATTGTCTGGGTTACTCAGCGTTTGCAGGAGATTGAATCCGCTGCGCGAATCGTGGCTATGATGGATGGCAGCATTGTTTTTGACGGAAAGGGCGGGGAGTTCTTGTATGGGGCAGCTGACCATGTCGAGTTCGGTCCGACGCCATGCCAAATCTGCGGACTTCGTTTACCCTACTTATCTGCTTTAGCGCTTGAGCTCGGAAGACTCGGGAAGCTTGCGCCTCCCTATCCGGAAACGATGGAAGAATGGAATCAGGCGCTTGCACGAATCGGGGCGGTGCCACGATGACCTTACATATTGTCGGTTTGAAGCAGGTGTCTTCAGGGGTACATAATGAGATGGCCGTCGTTCAAGAGCAGGAATTGCGACTGGAACAAGGATCGATCACGATCCTCATTGGCGCCAATGGCGTCGGCAAAACCAGATTCATGGAAACGATCGCCGGACTTACGAAGTCGGAGGGCGTCACGGTTTCATATGGCATGAATTCGTTGTGGACGGAGCGGCGTTCGCGCTTAGGACGGAAGAGCGCGGTACGCAATCCTCAAGCGATGCTCTGTTATAGTTATTCTTGCCAATCGCCGGAAGAACAATTGTTTGCAAGAACGGTCCGCGAAGAGTTGCACTATGTGATGCGTCCTTATCACCTCGATGACGAAGAGCGCAAACGCAGAGCGAGTGAGGCGCTTACGGCTGTAGGATGGGATGAGACGTGGCTGGATCGTGATCCATACTTTATGAGCGGAGGCGAGCGGAGGCGGACGGCATTAGCCTGTTTATTCGCGCCTCCGTCTTCGTGGCTGCTGCTTGATGAACCGACCGCCGGGCTGGATGCTGCCGGACATGAGCAGCTAGGTGAGCAGCTCAAACAGCAAGCAGCAGAGGGCAAAGGCGTGCTCCTCATCTCACATGAAAGTGACTGGGCGCTGCAGCTCGCTACTGCAGTAATCATTATGCACACGAATGGGAGTGTGCAGCATTGCAGCAGGGATGAGCTGCTCGTCAATCCCCATTGGCTGGAGCATGCCGGCATGGAAATTCCGGCGTGGCTGCGTGTAGCCCATCAATTAGCATGCTTAGGTGTGCCGCATAAGCAAGTTTGGCAGCCTGCCGCATTGGCGCAAGAAGCAGCTCAAATCGTGAAGTCGAACGTCAAGATACTTCGGCCAAGCAAGCCGTTGACTGTGCGTGACAACCGAGCGCCGTTCTTGTTGCGAGATTCGGACCGACATCCATCGCCATTATCCTTATTCGATCCCAGATCGGTTTGGCTTACTTATATTCTTATTTCTGCCGCGATCCTATTCCAATCTACCTGGTCTGGTCTAGGGGCCATGGCACTTGTCGTTGCTGCCGCCATACATCTCGGTAAAATTCCTCTGCGACGCTGGCGAAGCGCGATTATGGCATTAACTGTCTTCACGTTCTCAGTCGCGCTCATCGCCGGACTCGGACCGCAGGAAGGAGGCGGCTTCTGGAGCACGGACGCAGCGCTCGTATCGCTGCAATCCCTTCTTCGGCCGCTGCTTGCGATGCTGCTTGGTTTCGGGTTGCCGCTAGCGGTTACCCCGCTGCGGCTTCGCAGATCATTGGAACAACTATTCTCAGCAATCGGGAAAGTACCGCTTTGGGGGACGAAGCTGATCTTAACGATTACGCTGCTCCTTCGATTCATACCGGTTCTATTATCAGAATGGGAGCGTTTCGCGCGTATCGCAACGGCAAGAGGGAAACAAACGGAACGCGCTGCGCGGGGATCGCTTAAGCGGCTGAAGGAAACGTCGATCCCTTTCATGCTGGCTTTGTTCCGACTGGGTGAACAGGTTTCCGATGCGCTCGAGAGCAGAGGCGTTGGCAAAGAGCGGCAGCCGACGCTGCTCATAACCGAGCACTGGAAGGGTCGTGACACGGTTCTGGCAGCGGCAGGTGCCGCCATTCTGGTCATTTTCTGGATGTGGCAATAGGCATTTGGCTCCGAATCGGCTATGATAGAACAAGTGTTAACTTTTGAAAGGAGTGTCTGGCAAGCTATGACTGAACCGCTTCATCCTCAGCTCGATCGAGCTTACATTCACCGCCTGCTAGAGCTACTGCTGACAACACCGAGCCCTAGCGGATTTTGCATGACGATCATGCGCATTATTCAAGAAGAAGCAGCCAAATTGGGTTACGCGCTAGAGCTGACCCCTAAAGGCAACGGCATTATTACGATACCAGGTTCCGACCCGCAAGATAACGAGGTTATCGCCATTACAGCCCATGTCGATACATTAGGTGCAATGGTAAGGTCCATTAAACCGTCCGGTACGCTCCGATTTACACCAATCGGCGGCTATTCCATGCATACGGTAGAGAGCGAATACTGTCTCATTCACACGCGGGATGGCCGCACGTACGATGGCACGGTGCTGACGACGAAACCATCTGTTCACGTGTTTTCCGATGTTCGTGATTTGAAACGCGATGAAGCCAACATGGAAATTCGAATCGACGAACTTGTGAAGAATAAGGAAGATGTACAGAAGCTGGGCATCGCCCCCGGTGATTTCATTAGCTGGGATGCGCGCACGCGATTCTTCCCTAACGGTCTGATTAAGTCACGACACTTGGATGACAAAGCGAGCGTAGCCGCCGTATTCGGTCTGCTGGAATGGCTGAAGTGCGAAGGCAAATCGCCGCTTCGCACGGTCAAGATCATCATTTCGACTTATGAAGAAGTAGGTCACGGCAGCTCGAATATTCCGGCGGACATTACGGAAATGATCGCCGTTGATATGGGTGCGATCGGCGATGATCTCTCGACGACAGAGCGCGATGTGTCCATCTGCGCGAAGGATTCTTCCGGACCGTATGATTATCTCATGACTTCGAAGCTCATCGAGCTTGCCAGTCGTGAGAACATCCCATATGCAATCGATATTTATCCGCATTATGGCTCCGATGCTTCGGCTGCGCTGCGCGGCGGAAGCAATATTAAAGCAGCTTTAATCGGGCCAGGCGTACATGCCTCACATAGTATGGAACGAACGCATAGCGATGCAGTACTGAACACTGCGGCACTGCTGTTAGCTTATTTATTGGAGCCTCGCTCATAATTAGAGGATGCAATAGGAAAAATTACGAGTAGACAATTCGGAAACGAACATTATATGATGAATGATGGGTGAATTGACAATGACAACGAATGATGTATCCAATCAAAACGATACGCAAGAGCAAGCTGCAGGTATTCCTGAAGAAGAGGTTCAACGTTTGATTCAAGCGCTTCACGAGAACGCGCTTAGAGCGCTTCGGTTTAAGTTCGAAGAAGATCAGGTTGACGGACAAGTATTGAACCATGAAGTGTATGGGCCGATCTTCACATACAAAATCGAAGTGAAAGACGGAGACAAGTATGCATGCGGCTTCTTCATGCGCGAGCTGCTGCACACGTTCCAGAACAATGAAGATCCGGCGCTCTGGATGTCGTCGTTCTTCCTGGACCTGATGGATGCGGGCGGCGAGCGATTGCTTCCAATGCCTCCGCAATCCGAGGATGAGGCGAAAGCGCTGATCGACAACATTATCGTGCCTTACTGCGCGAAGGCCATTCGCGAAGAATTCCCGGACGAGCAGGTTCACGTGGATCTGGACTTGAACGAACAGCATGGTGCGGTGCTTGAAGCAGGCTTTACGTCCATCTCCGATGGCAACAACGTTTGTGCATTGCCGCTGCACATGCTGATTGCGCATCACTTGCTGAATCGTGATCCGGCTGAACCGATTATCCAAGGCTTGTACCGTATTCGCGAAGAACACGGCTTGGAGTAGTTGTTGATTGTAATCACAAGGCTGTCTCAATCGTGCATTTATGCGCTGTTGAGGCAGCTTTTTGTTTGGGTTTGAGATAGTTGGTATGCTTTGGATGACATCAATAAATAAGGCCTGCCTTTCCGTCAACATGGATGACGGCAAAGCAGGCCTTATTTAAGCGCTGAGCGCTTCGTTCTTGACTTCGTCGACTGCGTGGGTTTGTTTCTCGGCTCGCATATATAGGATGAGTCCGGCGATGACAAAGGCGCCTCCGATGAGCTGGAAACCGGTGACCATCTCACGGAAGAGCAGCATGCCGAGCAAGCTGGCACCAACCGGCTCTGCGAGCACGGACATGGAAATCGTGGTCGGCTTCACGTATTTCAGCAGCCAGTTAAAGATCATGTGACCAAAGACGGTCGGGACGATCGCAAGCAGCAGGAATACAATCCATTCTCGGTCTGCGTAACCTGACATCGGCGTGCTGGTTGCCACATTATAGATGGCGAAGCACGCCGTTGTGACGCCAAATACGATGAAGCTATAGAGGAACGAAGAGACACGTTTCAAAATTTGTTTGGCGATCAGCATGTTTACGGCAACGGCTAGTGCCCCGAAGAAAGACAAGCTGTCCCCGAAGAACGCGCGTTGAGATAGTGTGATATCGCCTGAACCGATGCTAATCGCCCCAATCAAAGCGACCATCATGCCGATTACCGCGAACTTACGCGGTCTATCCTTGAACAATAGAAAGGCGCCGACCATGACGAACACAGGCTCGAGTGCCAATATAATGGTGGAGCTTGCAATAGAGGTATACGTCAGCGATGCCATCCAGAGCAGGAAGTGGAGGGCGAGGAAGAAGCCCGCTGCCAAGAGCAATAGCCAATCTCTTCGCGAGATCGCCTTCATGCCGGGAAGCTGCTTCATCCCGAACGGCAGCATAAGGATAAACGTGAAGAGCATCCGGTACATGCCTTGAACGGAAACAGGCGCATTGGAGTACCTCACGAAGATAGGTGCAAACGAGATGGCCAGCATTCCGACAATCAGGGGGAACACGGGAGAAATAGACATTTTGGAGGATAGCGAAATTTTCACAGTGCGGTTTCCTTCTTTCCGGCTCCGTAATTATGCGCGAAGCGACCATTCTCATTATGCACACAAAGGCTTGTCCTCGCAAGGGAAAGAGACTATTTGGCATCTGTATATCGGGTGCTGCCTGGACATCGTAAGGAACAACAGCGTATTCGGAATTCGTCAAAATGTGTTCATTTATCCGAGCGTCGCAAGGCATGTGTAGATGATATGATTTGGATAAGAATCGGCAGTATAGGATAGAACATAAAGGGGAGACTGGAAATGGGTGTTCCGACAGGAGTATGGATTTCAGCTGCAATTATCGCGATCATTGTGACGTGGATGACAATATGGGTGACCAATAAAGCCTACTCCAGACGCTGGGAAGATCACAATGTAGAGAATGAACAAGGGAAGAAAAACAACAAGATTTGACATGAGAACAATGACCATTCTATAATTAAAGCGAAACCATTTGGTTTCGCTTTTTTGATGCTAACAGGTGCGAAAGCATGGAAGCAGATGAACTTGTATCGAATCGGTTCCGCCATTCGGATAATGATCTTACTTCAAGAGGAGAATGAGTAGATGGAGACACACGAAGCATTGCCGGATATTGTTCAAACAGGGATTTTCAAAGCGCCAATCGAGAAGGTGTGGGCGGCAATTTCAACAGCTGAAGGTCTTTCGGTTTGGTTCATGCCAAACAATTTGCAAGCGGTTGTCGGGCAAGAATTCACGATCGATGCCGGTCCGTTCGGGATGCAGCCTTGCGTTGTGAAGGAAGTGGACGAGCCGAACCGTATTTCTTTTGCATGGGGCAAGGATTGGGTTCTTACGATCACACTTCAAACTGTAGGCGACAATCAAACCGAGTGTACACTTATTCACTCCGGTTGGAAAGCCGATTATGTCAACGAATTGGGAATGCCTCACGCGGTCGTACGCACGCAGATGCAAGGTGGCTGGGTGGGTATCCATCAAGCTCTCGGCAAGTATGTAGAGGCTTAATATGGCACTTCCATCAGCGAAGCATGATGTGTTTCAGGCCATTGCCGATCCAACAAGGCGTGAGGTATTGAAGCTGCTGGTCGATCGGGAAATGCCGGTGACTGCGATTACGGGACATTTTCCGATGACACGTACTGCGGTATCGAAGCATCTCCGAATTCTTGCAGAGGCCGGCCTTGTTAAGGAGCGTAAAGTCGGACGTGAAACGCGTTACCGACTGGAAATGCAGCCGCTGCAGGAACTCAAGAATTGGCTCAATTATTATGAACGCTTCTGGGAGAATAAAATGTCAGCCCTTCAGCGTTTTGTTGAGTCTGACTGAATTTGTACATCAAGAGTGGCTGAACCGGCGAAAACCGGTGCAGTCACTTTTTTGTTTCATCCATGTCGGCGTACCCGCTTCCGAGAAAGCGCTTTTTCTGATACGCTAAATTGGAAAGGGGGTCTATCCAAATTGATCCATCATCCATCGACCGCAAAGGACATAGCACAAGGTAGCGCATCTGCTTCCATCCAGTACATTGGACAAGTCGGTGTCATCATTCGTCGCAACGGGTTTCATGTGGCTATTGATCCGTATTTAACGGACTCTGTCGACCGTTTAACCGACTTTCCGGCAGGCTATTGGACACGCAGCTATGCACCGCCTGTGCATCCTTCTGACCTGAACGATCTCGATCTTGTTCTCCTCACTCATGAGCATCAGGACCATCTTGATCCGGAAACATTGGCGATCATTGCAGATGCTTCGCCTACTTGCAAGTTTGCAGGACCGCTTGCTTGCCAGACCCTATTAGCCGATATCGGAATTGCTCCGGATCGACTTGTCGCTATGAAATACGGTACACCTTTGCAAGCTGAACCAGAGCTTAACATTCATCCAATTGCCGCTTGGCATGAAGAGCGAGAAGTGGATGCGGACGGTTGGGACCGTTATTTAGGATACATTCTGCAATGGGGTGATTTGACCATCTATCACGCCGGAGACACAGTGGTGCAAGAAGAGTTGATCGAGATGCTGCATCCGTATCGGATCGACATTGGCATGCTGCCAATTAACGGTCGGGATATGTTCCGTAATCGGTTAGGCGTTGTCGGCAATATGAATGCGTTTGAGGCAGCGGCTTTCGCAGCAGAATTGCGGATGAACGTCGTTATCCCGCTCCACTACGACCTCTATCCCAATAATAGCGAAGGCATTGCGGGTTTTGTGGATGCGCTGCTCGGTAAGTATCGCGGGCAGAAGTTTCAGCTGTTTCAGCCGGGGGAAACGCGATTCTTTTAACAGCTTCAGTTCGGGATGAATCCGTTTACAAGTCGTGAAGGAAATCGGAAGCCGAATACCGAATGAAGAGGACAGATAGGTTTACAAAAATACCAAAGTAAAGATTGGGTCAAAAAGAGCATCAGCCTGCTAGTTATAACGTATATTGGTGGTACTAGCCAAATTAATTTGGGGTAGTTTGTTCATTCGGTGCAAAGCATCCATTTGCCTTCGAAACGACTTGAGGGGGAGACGTTGATGGAGAAAGGACCGATTCTGATTCTGACCGGCGATTATGGTTCCGGGCATATTCAGGCAGCACATGCGCTCCGCAGAGCACTGGCTGCACTTCATCCTGAAATTAAAGTAGAGATTATGGATTACATGGCGGAGGCTCATCCTAGGGTTCATCCGATCAGCAAATATGTTTATTTGAATGGTGTGCAAACGTTTCCCAAGACCTACGGTTACTTCTATGGCAAAACACGTCATCATAATCGGTTGACGAGCAGCTTGAAGTTCATGCAGGCACTGGGACTTGGGAAATTTCTGACGATGCTGCAAACGGTCAAGCCTTCAGTCGTGGTATCTACCTTTCCGCTTGCTGCCGGCGCGATGTCTTTTATGAAAGATAACGGGCTTTACGCTGTTCCGACGGTCACGGTAATTACGGATTTTACAGATCACAGCTATTGGTTATATCCGGAGACGGACTATTACGTCGTGGGCTCCATTGAGGTTGCGCATAGCTTGTCCAAAGTTGGCGTTGAACCGGAGCGAATTTCAGTGACGGGCATTCCGATTCGTCCTGAGTATAACGGGGCTTATGATAAAACAGCTATTTTGGCGGAAATCGGGCTTGAACCAGCGCGCCCGACGGTCCTTGTTATGGGCGGCGGCAATGGTTTGATGGGGCAGGAGATTGGGGAAGCGTTATGCTTGTCTCTGGCTCGCAATGAACTCAACGCTCAAATGATCTTTGTTTGCGGGCATAATGACAAACTCAGACTTCAGCTGACAAGGCTGAAATTCGCGCATAAGCTGCCGATCGTCGTTACGGGCTTTACGGACCGGGTACCGGAGCTGATGGCAGCCTCTGATCTGCTTCTTACCAAATCCGGGGGACTTACATCTTCTGAGGCGCTCGCAGTCGGCTTGCCCATGCTGATCTTTAAGCCGCTTCCCGGGCAAGAGATCGATAATGCGAACTTCTTGCGCAGCTGCGGCGCGGCGATACACATCGAGGATGAGGCAGATCTACTGGCTACCATGCGTATGCTGCTGAAATCACCGGCTCGTTTAGCTACGATGAGGATGCAGGCGAAGAAAGCGAGCAAGCCATATTCCGCTGAAGCGGCTGCAGGGCTGGTCGCGGAGCTTATTGCACAATCGAATAAACAAACGGTGTAACTTGAATGGGAGTGGCGCGATTTGATTCATGCCGCTCCGTATGTTAGAACAGTAATGTTGGAGTAGAAAAGGAAACTGGAGGCGAAACGTAACATGAGCATGCAATATCGCAGACTTGGTAAAACCGATTTGAACGTATCGGTTATCGGAATCGGCACGTGGCAATTTGGCGGTGAATGGGGACAGTCGTTTACACAAGCTGAAGCGGACGCGATTCTGGATCGCGGCGCAGAGCTTGGGATCAACCTCATCGATACAGCGGAATGTTATGGCGATCATTTGTCCGAATCCCTTATCGGTGATTATTTATCCCGCCGCAAACGGGAAGATTGGATTGTTGCGACGAAATTCGGTCATCATTTCCATGAACGTTTCACGCGTACAGATGATTTCTCGGCGGCAGACGTCATTAGACAGCTTGATGCATCACTGTCCGCATTGCAGACAGATTACGTAGATTTGTACCAATTCCATTCCGGTCCGGATGTCGTCTTCGATAATGACGAGCTGTGGACCGTGTTGGACAAGCAGGTGCAAGCCGGCAAAATCAGACACCTCGGCACGTCGATCGGCAGCAACCGTAACGTGCATCAGGTAGATGCGTCCACTCAGGTCGGCTCTAAGGTAATACAAGTGGTTTATAATCGCCTTGACCAAGCGCCGGAAGAGGAAGTATTCCCATCCTGCTTGAGACAGGACCTCGGCGTTCTGGCACGCGTACCACTTGCGAGCGGATATCTCAGCGGCAAGTACAAGCCGGATGCCGTCTTCGATGTCACGGATGTGCGTCATCGCCACGACCGCGAGAGTACGGTGCAGAAGCTGCAGGAAGTGCAGCGCATTGCGACTGAAGAAGTGCCGGCAGGCGTCGATATGGCGGCATGGGCGCTCGCATGGTGCCTGAAGAACCCGGCAGTGACTGCCGTAATTCCAGGCTGCAAGAGCCCGGCGCAGGTCGATTCCAACGCAAGCGTCGTCGCGCTGTTGGAGTCCGGCCATCCGCAGGATGTACGGGTGTAGAGTTTGTAGCGTTAGGGCTGAACAGGGGCTGAACAAGGGGTTCCTGTTCAGCCTTTTTTTGCGTGGGGCTGGAAAGCCGGCAGCGTGATCGCTGTTTAGCAAGAGGGCGTCTGAGAGTTCGAAGTTCGGACTCTCGGCAAGAAAAACAGTTCATATCGGCGCTGAGCGTTCCGAAAATGAACTCTCAGTGGTGGCCTCGCCTCGCTCTGATCGCAACCATAACCACTGCCAAGCCTCGAGAGTCGGAAAACCCGACTCTCGGTCGTAAAATCACTGAAAAATGATGCTGAGAGTCGGAAAATCCGCCTCTCAGCGGCCTAAAGGATCTTTTATACATTTAAGCGTGCAATGTCGTAGGAATGAAATGGTTAGTTTAAGTGCGATAAGCGGCATTTTCGCTTACGGCGGTTGGAAGTGGCTGGTTTAGGAGGTTTGAGCGGTATATCCGATTAAAGTCAGAGGAAAGTGCTAGTTTGGCGCGGATTGTACGAATTTTGCGTGATTTAAGCCACATATCCGCTTAAGCGGTCAAGAAGTGGCTAGTTAGGAGTGATAAGCGGATAGCCGAGAATGCCAGCTGATGGTGGTAGGATGCTGCTGCGGAATCAGGATGGTTAGAGTGCTGAAAACTCTGCCACAGTATTGCTTTCCCATGCTAAACTAGTCATAACGATTAGCTCAATCATATGGAGGCTTGGGATGTACAAGTATACGATTTGTTTTATCGAACAAGGAGATAAGCTGCTTCTGTTGAATCGGGATCGACCTCCTGCGATGGGGCTGTGGAACGGCGTAGGCGGGAAGCTTGAAGCGGGGGAGGCGCCGCTTGCAGGTGTGGAACGGGAAGTTATTGAAGAGACGGGATTGCATCTCACGAACTTCCGGTATTGCGGAATCGTGACATGGCACGTGGATCACGTAGATTTCGGTGGAATGTATGTGTTCCGTGTATCGGTACCGGAGCATATCAAACTTAGCACTCCGCTTCGAATTGATGAAGGTTTGTTGGAGTGGAAGGAAAAGTCGTGGGTGCTGAACAAAGGTAATCCCGGCGTAGGCGTCATCATACCTAAATACTTACCAGCAGTCTTGACTGAAGCAACATGCTTCGAGCATCGATGCGTCATCGACAATAATCAATTAACCGCCTATGAAGCTGTACAGATATCTTCAAAAGTCGACGATGCGCTTCAGGCTATGCACTAAGCTCACAACCATCAAAAAAGCTGAGATACGGCTAACCGTGTCTCAGCTTTTTTGATGGTTCTATTGGCTTATCAGCGCCAATCAGGATCGTTAAGCTGACAAGCGTAACGAAGATTGTAGCGCCCATATCGGATAAGATGGCGATCCATAAGGTCAGCCAACCCGGAATGGTTAGCAGCAACGCGATTAACTTCAGGCCAAGCGCGAATGAAATGTTGAAGTAAATGACACGGTTCATTCGTTTGGCAACTCTTATCGCATCAGGCAGTTTTCCAAGGTGATCCTGCATCAGTACAATGTCTGCGGTCTCAACGGCGCTGTCCGTCCCTTTGCCCATCGCGATGCCTAGAGTAGCGAAGGCTAATGCAGGTGCATCATTAATGCCATCTCCAATCATCGCGACATGGCCATCTCCAGCGAGCTCTTTGATTTGGGTTACTTTATCCTCTGGCAGCAGTTCTGCGCGGTACTCCGTTACTCCGATGTGCTGTGCTACTTTCTTAGCGGAGATGGCGTGATCGCCGGTCAGCATCACGGTGCGTTTAATCCCAAGGCGATGCAGCGCATTAATGACTGCGGCGCTCTCTTCGCGTATCTCATCGGCAATCCCGAATATACCGAGCACGCTCGAAGCATCTGCAACGAGCACGACCGTCAGTCCGCGATCTTTGAGCTCTGTTAATTGTTCACGTACTTCCTGTTGGATAAACAGATGTGCGAGCGTATGTTCATTGCCGAGCCAGTAGGTTTGGCCCGCGATAACAGCTTTTACCCCACGACCAGGTAATGTCTCGATCTCTTCAGCGCTTAACAGTTCAGCTTCAAGATCGGTGACAGCTTTCATAATTGCTTTGGCTAACGGATGTGATGAGCTGCGTTCAATCGTTCCGGCAATCGTTAAGAAACGTTCCTCGTCATAGACGATTGTTTCCTCAACGACAGGAAATCCTTTGGTGAGTGTACCGGTCTTATCGAACGCTAGGATGGTGATTTTGCCGAGCTGCTCTAGGTATACGCCTCCTTTTACGAGTATCCCGTTACGAGCATTTCTGGTTATACCCGAGATGATCGCAATGGGCGAGGAGAGTATCAGCGCGCACGGACAACCGACGATTAGTACGGCCAAACCTTGATATAGCCATTTGCTCCAGGAGCCATCCAAGAAGAGGGGCGGCAGCAATATGACAATAGCAGCAATGATCATAATGATCGGCGTATAGATGCGAGAGAAGCGGTTGATGAACAGCTCCGTCGGTGTTTTGGTTTCTTGCGCTTCGGCGACCAAATGCAAAATCTTCGCAAGCGACGAGTCATTGTATGCTTTCTCGATTTCGATATGAAGCACACCTTCGTTATTTAGGCTGCCGCCGAAAACCTGATCCCCGATTGTTTTATCTACAGGAAGGGATTCACCGGTAATGGCCGCCTCACTGACAGAGCTTCGGCCGCTGGCAACTTTACCGTCGGATGGGATTTGAGAGCCCGGTTTCACAATGACGAGATCACCCGGACGAAGGGAAGCGATAGGTACAAGCTTCTCGGTGCCATTGACCAGCATCAAAGCTTCCTTAGGAGCCGAATCAAGCAATGCGGACATCGACCGGCGCGCCTTCTCCATGCCGATCCCTTCCAGCCATTCATTGATACCAAATAACAGTGAAACGAAGGCAGCTTCTTTCCATTCTTGGATGCCAATCGCGCCAATCAGCGCTATGGTCATTAACGTGTCAATATTGAACCTAAGTTTGAGTAAGTTACGGAGACCTCGCATGAACGTGGTGTAGCCGCTCAAAACAATCGATATGAGATAAATCGCAACGATGAGTCCGGAAATCCAATGCTCCTGTGCAAAAAATGCTACGCCATACAGCACCGCCGCTGCAAGGAGGCCTTTGTTTTCAAGTAAACTGCCACCATGAGCGTGAGAGTGATCGTGGTCGTGGTCGTGATCGTGATTGTGGTGACTATCAGGTCCGTGACTATGGGCGTGATGATGACCTTTGTGCTCTTGTGATTCGCCGCGATCATGATCAGGATGGTGCTCATGGCCAGCTGCAGGTTCATGCCCATGTTCGTGCTCGTGCTCATGCCCATGTTCGTGCCTGTGCTTATGCTCGTGCTTATGCTCGTGCTCATGCTCATGCCTATGCTCCGCATGCTTCTCGCCAACCTCTTGCACGATAAAAGCTCGCTCTTCCTTAAGCAGCTTCTCCACAGCTTGAAGAGAAACGAGAGGAGGGAGTTTGAGTTTGCCCGATGTATAGCTCAGAGAGGCTTCATTACCATGCTCAAGCTTACGAATCTGTCGTTCGAGCTCTAATGTACAACTAACACATGAGAGTCCTTTTACACGATATTCATTCATGGAGTCAACCCTCTCTGCACCGTCGATTTATGGGATCTTGCCTTTAGAATAGGTTGAACCTGACGGGCTGTCAAACCGATCATCCGTAGCTTTTGTCAGATCCCACAAAATAATAATTGAAGTGGAGCCTTTCCAGATGGTACGTTAGTAGCAGATGTAGGCTTCGAGCGTAACGGGAGGTCATTTGCTGACATGGCACACAACAGCATTAAGCGCATTAGCGCATTGCTTCTTCTCATACAAGTTTTCTGTTTTGCTGTTCCAGTCTATGCAGAAGAGGCTGTACAGGCTGAGCCCAACTTAGCCTCTGAATCGGCTATTCTTATGGACGCTCAAACCGGAACCGTGTTGTTTAGCAAGAACGCCGAGAAACAGCAGTTTCCGGCAAGTATTACGAAGATCGTAACAGGCATTGTCGCTTTAGAGTATGAAAGCGTTTTATCAAACTTGGTGACCGTGTCGAAGGAAGCTCGGGGCGAAGAGGGAACGCGCATTTATCTGGCCGAAGGCGAGCAGGTATCTCTGGAAAGGCTGCTCTATGGCATGCTCATGAATTCCGGCAATGATGCGGCTACGGCGATTGCTGAATATATAGATGGGTCCAAGGCCAAATTCGCAGAACGCATGAATGCATTTGTCAAAGAAAAAGCCGGCGCGGAGCACACCAATTTCGTCAATCCGAGCGGCCTGCCGGACGAAGCGCAGGTTACAACAGCCCTTGATATGGCTCGAATCAGCAGATATGCGATGCAGAACGAGATGTTCCGCACAATCGTCGCGACAAAACGAATGCCTTGGGCAGGTAAAGAGTGGACCTCATCGCTCATTAACCACAACCAAATGCTCAAAGATTATGAAGGTACGACGGGAATCAAGAACGGGTATACCGAAGCATCCGGCTTCACGCTTGTCACTTCGGCGAAACGTAACGGTATGGAGCTGATCGGCGTTATTCTGAAATCCCCTTCCAAAACAGCCGTCTATAAAGATATGACCAGTTTGCTCGATTATGGCTTTGCGCATTTTGAACTGAGGCAGCTGATTACAGCCAATGAATCCTATCCGTTCACAAGCAGCTCACCCGCCGAATTCGTAGCTGCTGAACCGATGTGGGCAGTTCTCCCCAAAGGAGAAACACCTGCAATTACCGTAACCTCCCAAGGAAATGTTTTGGTACAAAGCTCGATTGGGACGGTAGATGCTGGTACAATGGAACCAGTCAAGCCTGAACTTCCAGTGTCCGTTGCTTCTGTTACGCCTAGCCCGGAAGAAGATGTGAAGATAGCGGCAGACGTACAAAGCGGCGAGCCACCCGGAAGTACGAAGCTGACGATTCTTGTCATATGGCTGTCATTGCTTGTGTACCTGGCGGTGCTTGCCTATCTGCGGCTTAAACGTCAGAAACAGGAGCGATCAAGAGGGTTGTAGGTAGAAATAGGCATGAATTGATTCTTATTGAACAAAGAGGTAAAAGCGGGCCGGACGGCGTATATATAACATGTAACCGTATCCAAAATGAGGAGATGGAAGCGATGAGGATAATGGTAGAACAATCGGCCGCACGCTGGTATATCAGAGAAATGGAATTGTCGGATGGCGATCAATTGCGTATTTTCGTTCGTTTAGGTGGCAGCGGCAGTGTTCAACCAGGCTATTCACTCGGCATTATGAAGGATGAACCAAGAGAACCGGGGCTTCATCAGGTTGTGGAAGGCATTACGTTCTTTATGGAATCGGATAATTTGTGGTATCTGGAGGATCGTGAGTTGCAGATTCGGTTTAACGAGCAAGAGGATGACATCTGGATGGACCTCGTGTAATAGTTGAACAATACCGTAGAGTAGAAGGGCTTGCCTCCGTGCTTGCCCTTCTTTGCGTTCCCCTCTATAATGAGTCATTATGGCTTGACAAAGGCGGATTATCGCATGGATTTTAAGAAATATAAGACCTTCCAAGTAGTTGCGGATACCCTTAATCTTACAAAAGCAGCCCAGCTGCTCGGCTACACACAGCCGACCATTACGTTGCAGCTGCAATCGCTCGAGAGCGAGCTTGGCGTAACTCTGCTGAATCGTGTCGGGAAGAAGACGTATCTTACCCCTTCAGGTAAGCTTGTTAAGCATTACGTCGATCAGACGTTCGCGCTGATGGACGAGATGGAAGCGGAGCTTCGCAAACTGGATAACCCGCACGGCTTACTAACCGTAGCAGCGCCTGAATTTTATTGTACGCAGTATCTATCGCTTATCATCCATTCCTATATTTCGCAAAATCCGAAGGTGAAGCTGCAGCTGTTCTCGTGCGACAGCAATGATGCCATGAAGAAGGTTGCCACGAACGAAGCGGATCTTGCCATTATCGCCGGTCCCTGCGATTCCCAGCAGATGGAGCTTATGCCGCTGGGTAAAGAAGATCTCGTACTCGTCACGACCAAAGAACTGTTCGAGAAACACGATACGCGCACACTGCTCGAAACGTATCCGTTTATTACATACAAATCCGGATCTAATATTCAGCGGCTCGTGAACGAATGCTTGCAGGAGTACGGCTTCACCCCTGATAAATATATCGAATGCGTCACCGACGAAACGATCAAACGCACCGTGCTTTATCATACCGGTACCGCATTACTCGGCTCTGCACTCGTCGAAGACGAACTGCGCAAAGGCACGCTAGCCGAAATCCACCGCTTTCCCGGCAAAATCGAAACCTCCATGGTCATCCTCAAGAAACGGATCACCGAACAAAACATCCAATCCTTCTCCGAAATCGTTCAGCGAATCTGGAAAGAGTGGGACTAATAGATCTTACCCCAAAACCTTCAATCCAAAGTCATAAATGGATTGAAGGTTTTTCGCTTCAAAAAGTTGCACGGACGAGACGAAGTCGCACAGAAGAGGGGATGGGTGTGGGGGAGTGGAGAAGCGCCAGCGTCCGTATTTGTACTCGAATAATATCCGCAGGGTATGGTTCAAATTAATTCGAGTACAAGAAACGGTCGGAACCCCCCACGCCAAGTCCCCTCCAACGCGCCGAAGCAACCCCGTGCATAATAATACATAGGTTTTCTCAATTGTAATCATTAAGGATTTCAATTTTTTCAATAAAAATCGCTATGCTACAATGGACATACTTGAAGATATGGAAGGAGTGCAGCAGATGAACGCGGTGAAAAACAACAACATTTCCATTATCGGTGTGCCGCTGCAATATGGTGCAGATCGCAAAGGCGTCGACTTGGGCCCGGATGCGATTCGAGGCGCGAATCTTCATGAACGGTTGAAAGCGCTGGGCTTTAACATTGAGGATCTCGGCGATCTTAGCGTACAACGCAAGCTTGAAGCACCTAAACAAGGGGAGAAATTGAAGCACTTGAGCGAAATCGTACGCGTCAACACGGAGCTGTGCGAGCAAGTTACCGCTGAAATGGGGAAAGGCCAATTCCCGCTCGTTCTTGGCGGTGATCATAGCATCGCAATTGGAACCATTAAAGGCGTCCTGCAGCATGTGAAACGGCTAGGCGTCATTTGGTTTGATGCCCATACGGACGTGAATACACAAGAAACGACGAGTTCCGGTAATATCCATGGCATGTCCTTGGCAGCCGTACTCGGTTACGGGCATCCTGATCTTGTAAGCATTGGCGGTATCGAGACGAAGCTCCGTCCGGAGAACGTTGTCATTATCGGTGCGCGGTCGATCGATCCGGGTGAGCGTGCTTTTCTGAAGGAGAAAGGAATTCGCGTCTTCACGATGCACGACATTGACCGCAATGGGATGAAGCAGGTCATGGAAGAGGCTATGGAGATCGTGACGAACGGCACAGACGGCGTCCACCTAAGTTTGGACCTTGACGGCATGGATCCGTTTGAAGCTCCTGGCGTTGGTACGCCGGTGTCAGGCGGGATGTCGTATAGAGAGAGCCATTTTGCGATGGAGCTGCTCTTCGAACGGAATATTCTGGTGTCTGCGGAATTCGTTGAAGTGAATCCGATGCTGGATCAGCATAATAAGACGGCAATGGCTGCAGTGGAATTGATCGGATCGGTGTTTGGCGAACGTATTCTATAACCGCATATGCTGTAAGAGACATCGTAAGGGAGAGTGCCAGTATGGGTACCGTGACTAATCGCATTATCGAACAAACGGAGCGCTTCGGCGCCCCGAACTATCATCCGCTGCCGATTGTGATTTCGAAGGCAGAGGGCGTATGGGTGGAAGATCCGGAAGGCAATAAGTTTATGGATATGCTGAGCGCGTATTCGGCACTGAATCATGGACACCGTCATCCCCGCATCATTGCGGCGCTCAAGGAACAAGCAGACAAAGTGACGCTTACTTCGCGCGCGTTCCATAATGACCAGCTTGGCGAGTTCTACGAGAAGCTGACTGCGCTAACCGGCAAGAGCATGATTCTGCCGATGAATACAGGCGCGGAAGCAGTTGAGACAGCGCTTAAAGCGGTTCGGCGCTGGGCGTACAGCGTGAAAAAGGTACCTGCAGATCAAGCGGAAATTATCGTGTGTGAAGGCAATTTCCACGGACGGACCATTACGGTCACGTCATTCTCTTCCTCGGAGGAATATAAGGAAGGGTTCGGACCTTTTACACCGGGCTTTACAATCATTCCTTACGGCGATCTCGATGCACTGCGAGCAGCAATTACACCGAATACGGCAGCGTTTCTGGTTGAGCCGATTCAAGGTGAGGCCGGTATTATAATACCTTCGGAAGGTTTCCTAAAGGCTGCTGCAGATCTTTGCAAGGAGAACAATGTGCTCCTCGTGGCGGACGAAATCCAGACGGGATTTGGCCGTACCGGCGAGTTGTTTGCATGCGACTGGGAATCCGTTATCCCTGATATGTACATTATGGGTAAAGCGCTTGGCGGTGGAGTGTTCCCGATCTCGGCGGTTGCAGCAAACGAAGAAATTCTCGGAGTATTCAGCCCAGGTTCTCACGGCTCGACCTTCGGCGGAAACCCGCTCGGCTGCGCGGTAGCGATCGCTGCGCTGGACGTGCTCCAGGATGAAGAGCTGGTGAAACGCTCGAATGAGCTGGGTGCTTATTTCCTGGAGCAGCTTCGTCAGATTGCGAATCCGGTTATTAAAGAAGTACGCGGACGCGGTCTGTTTATCGGTCTGGAGCTGCACGGTGAAGCTCGGCCTTATTGCGAGAAGCTGAAGGAGCTGGGTCTATTGTGCAAAGAAACGCATGAAACGACCATTCGCTTCGCGCCTCCGCTTACGATTACGAAAGATCAGCTGGATTGGGCGATCACGCGCATCAAACAGCTTTTCTAAACCGGCGGATGCCGGCAATTAGCACGTAAACGACGAGTAGGATGGTGGCCACGATGGCAGAACTGAACCAAGCAGGGAACAAGAAGAAACTGAGTCTGATTGCGGTGCCTTTCGGACTCGGAGCGGGACGTCCGGGTACTGAAGAAGGACCGGAAAGCATGATGCAGGTCGGATTATTGCGTCAGCTTCGCAAAACAGCCTACGAAATCACGGGCGATTACAAAGTGAAGTGTCCACAGAAGCCGACAGCGGCGTCAGCCAAGGACTCAAGCCTCAAGCATCTGCATGAAGTGAAGGAAATGAGCAGGCAAGTAGCAGATATCGTCGCTCAGGAAGTGAGCAAAGGCAGCATTCCGCTCGTGCTTGGCGGAGACCACAGCGTAACGATTGGAGCATTGGCAGGTCTTGCGAAGGAAATCGCAAGCGTTGGTGTCATCTACTTCGATGCGCATGCAGGACTCAACACGGAAGAGAACACGCCGACAGGCAAGATGGGCGGGATGTCACTTGCCGTCGCGCTTGGCAAAGCTAAGCTTACACTTGCCGACATTACGAGCGGCGTATCCGCGACTGCGATTAAGAAACAAAATGTAGTCCTCATCGGAGTCCGTGAAGTAGAACCGGAAGAGCGCGCACTCATTCTGTCCGAAGGGATCACAGTGTTCACGATGCATGAGATTGATCGGATGGGCATTGAGAAGGTGATTGCTAAGGCAGTTGAAATTGCGGGACAAGGCACGGACGGCATCCATGTAAGCTTCTCCGCAGACTGCCTCGATCCGATGGAAGCACCTGGAGTCGGCATGCAAGTTCCGGGTGGATTGACTTATCGTGAAGCTCATTTTGCCTGTGAGCTGCTTGCAGAATCGAATCGCATTATCTCCATTGACGTCGTTGAAGTGAACGGCATGATGGATGAAAGCCGCCGCACAGCTCGCCTTGCTATTGGACTTATCGCTTCCTTACTCGGTAAACGAATTATTTGATGCAAGCGAAGAAAAGCCGTTACGACAACGATCCCCGGATCGCTCGCAACGGCTTTTCTCATTATTCCAGACCGAATTCCTTCATCTTGTTGTACAGCGTCCCGCGGGATACGCCGAGCAGCTTAGCCGCGGCGCTCTTATTGCCGGCGGTCTTGGCCAGCGCATCGTGAATGAGCAGCTGTTCTTCTTCGTTGGTGCTGCCCGCCTTTAATCGTTTCTCGCCATCGGTAGTAACGGAGTCGGTTTCCTTGCGGGTATGAGCCAAACTTGGCTGTCTTGCTTGGAGTGCTGCGGGCAAGTGCTCTAATGTAAGGGTGTCTTCATCGCTTAGTATGATGCAGCGTTCAATGACATTGCGCAGCTCAAGGATGTTGCCCGGCCAGTCATAGTTAGCAAAAGCGAGCATCACTTCCGGTGACAGCGTAGGCAGCGGCTTCTGATAATGCAGGGAGAACTGCTTCAAGTACATCTGCAGCATCGCCGGAATATCTTCCGGCCGCTCCCGCAGCGGCGGGATGGAGAGAGAGACGACATTCAGCGCATAATACAAATCGGACCGGAAAAGCTGCTCCGCTACTTTAGCCGCCAAATCAGTCGTCGATGCCGCAATAATTCGCGTTCGCAGGGCAATCGGTTTGCTGCCTCCGGTGCGGGTAATCGTTTGCTGCGAAATGTAATGGTACAGCTTTGCTTGCAGCTCTAGGGATAGACGGTCGATTTCATTAATGAATAAGGTTCCGTCCTTAGCTTGCTCCAGTTTGCCGGCTTCCCCGGCTTCCGCACCGCTGAAAGCCCCGCCTTGGAAACCGAAGAGCTCGGTTTCGAGCAGGCCCATCGGGACGATGCCGCAATTCACGGACAGAAACGCGTGATCGGCACGCGGCCCGGAATTATGAATAATTTGAGCAAGCTGTTCCTTACCTACGCCGCTTTCACCGATCAACAGAACAGGGGTGTCAGTAGCTGCGACCTTATTCGCCCACTGCATGACTTTGCCGATGGCAGGCCCTTTGCCTTTCATGAGGGAGTACAGTTCCGTATCCGCTGATTTCTGCAGATGCGAGAAGGTATGCGCGGAGCTCAATTGTTCATTAAGTCTAACGAGCTGCGTAATTTCCTGCTCGGCTGCGATGCCGCCAATAATCACGCCTTGAGAATCGCGAATGGGAGCGGCATTAATTAGAACATGTGTATCTTCGCGCGGCCGATGATAGGTGTTGCGAATCATTCTGCCTTCGTCGAGTATTTTCAATACCATAAGGGTTTCGGTTTCGAAATGTTCGCCGATGCGCCTTCCGAGAATGTCGGCTTTGGGTAAGTTATAGATTTCTTCGGCGACCGGGTTCCAGCAGATGACCTCGCCGCTTCGATCGACGACCGTAACGGCTTCCGTAACCGTCTCTGAGAGCGTATTGAAATAAGCTTCCCAGCGCTGCTGCTCGGAGTGGAGATGACGGATTAAATCAGGCAAATGAATATAGCCCAGAATTGTACCGTTTGTTTCACGTAGAAGAACCGGACGATTCGTCGACAAGGGGAATAAGTTAAAGTTGTCATTCGCTACGTCGCAGAGGGCAGAACGGAACCACGGGTTTTCGCCGAACAGCTCCGGTGCTGAAGCGTGATTGCTGAGAAGTCCACTCTCCAAGAGAGCCAGGTCTTCGGGAATGACCAGGACAGCTTGTTTAATGTCTTCCTTAATAGCAAGAATGACGGCTTTGTTTTCTCTTAGGGGTTGCAGCAGTTGTTCCACTGTCGCTGCGCCAGACAGAAACATCACTTGATTGTTCAATGGTAGTTGTTCAATTTTGAACATAACAGCCCTCGCTATGGCGTAAGATGACTCAAATTTACCATACTTTGTCGAACTTATTCAACCGATTTGCCCTCAGAGAAGGTTGTACAGTTGTTCAAAACATTGGATGAACACTTTTATTGAACAAATACTGTTCAAAACATAAATTCGAGTGTATAATTCTCTGTAGTGAAATGAACAACTTTGTGCAACTCAACAGGGGGGACTTGATCGCATGGAAATGATGCTTCGAAATATGTTTCAAGCATTGGGCAAGAGCCGATCTGCCAACCGTTTAGCTAAGAAATATGGTCTTCGCTTTGGCGCAGCCCGTTTCGTTGCAGGCGAGACGATTAAACAGTCGATCGATGCCGTACGTAAACTCAATGATGATGGTCGTATTGCGACGCTGGATCATTTGGGTGAATTTGTGTTTAGCGAAGAAGAGGCACGTGAGTCCGCTGATATGTGTATTCAGACACTTGATGCGATCGCAAGCTCCGGTGTTACTTCCAATCTGTCGCTGAAGATGACCTCGCTAGGTCTGGATATCAGCCGCGAGCTTTGCACGAGCAACATGAGACGGATTTTGACTCGTGCTCGGATGCATAATAATTTTGTCCGCATTGACATGGAAGATTACGCGCATTGCCAAGTTTCGCTCGATATTTATGAGGAGCTTCGCAAGGAATTCGACAATGTCGGCATTGTTATTCAAGCGTATTTGTACCGGACCGAGCAAGATATTCAGAATCTGAATGCGCTTGGCGCGAATTTGCGTCTCGTGAAGGGTGCATACAAGGAATCGCCTGATGTGGCGTTCCCAGAGAAGAAAGATGTGGATGATAACCTGAAACGGATTATCCAGCAGCATATGAAGAACGGCAATTACACCGCAGTTGCCAGCCATGATCCGGCCATTATTGATTTTACGAAAGCATTCGTTCAAGTGGAAGGCATCTCGAAGGAGCGCTTCGAGTTCCAGATGCTGTATGGGATCTGCGAGGATCTTCAGAAGCAGCTCGTGCAAGAAGGCTACCGTGTTCGTGTGTATGTGCCTTATGGCGTCGATTGGTTCGGTTATTTCATGCGCCGCCTGGCTGAGCGTCCGGCCAATGTTTGGTTCGTTCTCAAGAACATGTTTAAGTAAATAATAGCCTTACGACTACATTAGACCCGTATCCGGGAGAGGAGCCTGACCATGATGAAGACATTTACAGAAGTGAAACCATATGCGAACGAGCCGTTTACGAACTTTGCACTTGAAGAGAATAAGCAAGCCATGCAAACGGCAATTGCCAAGGTGAAATCTGAATTGGGTCGTCATTATCCGCTTACGATCGGCGGCGAGAAGATCGAGACGGAAGCTAAAATCACGTCGATCAACCCCGGTAATATAGACGAAGTAATCGGTTATGTGAGCAAAGCGAATCAGAAGCTTGCTGAACAAGCGATGCAAGCCGCATTGACTACATTCGAAACATGGAAGAAAGTACCTGCCCGCGAACGCGCCGAGTACTTATTCAAAGCAGCGCATCTGATGCGTGAGCGCAAGCATGAATTCTCTGCAACGATGATTCTTGAGTCCGGCAAAAACTATGTAGAAGCTGATGTGGATACAGCAGAAGCAATCGACTTCCTGGAGTTCTACGGACGCGAGATGATTCGCTTGAGCAACACGAACGAAACGCAGCCGCTTACGAAGATTCCGGGCGAAGATAACCAAATCACATACATTCCGCTTGGCGTTGGTGTTGTTATTCCACCATGGAACTTCCCGCTTGCGATTTGCGCGGGTATGACGACAGCAGCTGTTGTTTCTGGTAACACAGTGCTGCTTAAACCGGCATCCACAACTCCGGTTATCGCGCATAAATTCTTTGCTCTTATGGAAGAAGTAGGATTGCCGGCAGGCGTAATCAACTTCATTCCGGGCAGCGGCGCTGAAGTGGGCGACTACTTGACGACGCATCCGAAAACGCGTTTCATCAGCTTCACAGGCTCCAAAGAAGTCGGTCTTCGGATCAATAAGCTGGCAGCTGATACCGTTCCGGGTCAAATCTGGATCAAACGCGTCATCGCTGAAATGGGCGGCAAAGACGGTATCGTGGTCGACGAAACTGCAGATCTGGAAGCAGCGGCAGCAGCAATCGTTGCGTCTGCATTTGGTTTCCAAGGACAGAAGTGTTCGGCCGGCTCGCGTGCGGTTATCGTGGAATCGGTTTACGATCAAGTCGCTGAACGAGTTGTTGAATTGACGAAGAAGCTGAAGTGGGGTCTGCAAGAGCATGATTTTGCAGCAGGTCCGGTCATTGATCAAACGTCCTACGACCGCATTCTTGATTATATCGAAGTGGGTAAACAAGAAGGCACGCTGCTTGTTGGCGGCGATAAAGCAGAAGGCAACGGCTACTACATCCAACCAACTGTGTTCGGCGATGTAGGCGGCAAAGCGCGGATCATGCAAGAAGAGATCTTCGGACCGGTACTTGCGCTTGCTAAAGCGAAAGACTGGCAGCAAGCGATCGCGATGTACAACGATACGGAGTTTGGTTTGACAGGTTCTTACTTCTCGACAGACGAAGATCGAATTGCTGAAGCTCTGGAAACGGTACATTGCGGTAACCTCTATATTAACCGCAAGTGCACGGGCGCGCTTGTAGGTGTTCATCCATTCGGCGGTTTCAATATGTCCGGTACGGATTCCAAAGCAGGCGGCTATGATTATCTGCTGCTCTTCACACAAGCTAAACTGACTTCCCGCAAAATCTAATGAACTTTGCGGCCCTCTATTGCGAATGGCTTGGAGGGCCGTTCTCTATTTATTCGCGCCAACGCCAAGCCATCATTCCATCTATCTTCACATCCACCTGAGGGGGCCCTATACAAATGAATAAGGTCAAAGAAAATGTAGACGTACTTGCAAGAACGCAGCAAGTCATTGAAACGGCTTTAACTAAGCTTGGATATGAGAGCGCTTTCTACGAACTGCTTAAGGAGCCGCTGCGTCAGCTAACCGTTCGCATCCCGGTGAAGATGGATGATGGCAAGGTGAAAGTGTTTACTGGCTACCGGGCGCAGCATAATGATGCGGTTGGTCCGACTAAGGGCGGTGTTCGTTTCCACCCGGATGTTACGCAGGAGGAAGTGAAAGCGCTGTCGATGTGGATGAGCATCAAGTGCGGCATTACGAATTTGCCGTATGGCGGCGGCAAAGGCGGCATTCAATGTGATCCGCGTACGATGTCCTTCGGTGAATTGGAACGACTTAGTCGGGGTTATGTTAGAGCGATCAGTCAGGTTGTTGGACCGACGAAGGATATCCCTGCGCCGGATGTATTTACGAATTCGCAGATTATGGCGTGGATGATGGACGAGTACAGCCGCATCCGTGAGTTTGATTCCCCGGGATTCATTACCGGGAAACCGCTTGTCCTTGGCGGCTCGATCGGCCGTGAGTCGTCCACAGCGCTTGGCGTGAGCATCGTCATGTATGAAGCGGCTAAAGTGCTTGGAATCGAGATCCGGAAGGCTCGCGTCATCATCCAAGGCTTCGGAAATGCCGGAAGCTATTTGGCGAAATTTCTGCATGATGCCGGGGCAACGATCGTCGGTATCTCGGATGCGGCCGGTGCGCTCTACAATCCGGAGGGCCTTGATATCGACCATCTGATGGACCGCCGCGATTCATTCGGCTGTGTCACCAATCTATTCCCGAATCGCATTACGAATCAGGAATTATTGATTCAAGATTGCGATATCCTAATTCCGGCGGCAATCGAGAATCAAATTACGGAAGACAATGCACATCTCATTAAAGCGAAACTGCTTGTAGAAGCGGCAAATGGGCCAACGACCCATATGGCTACTCAGATTTTAACCGAACGCGGCATCATGATTGTTCCTGACGTATTGGCAAGCGCAGGCGGCGTGGTTGTATCGTATTTCGAATGGGTACAAAATAATCAGGGATACTATTGGACAGAGGAAGAAGTTAACGATCGTCTGAAGAAGATTCTTGTGGATGCGTTCAACAATGTGTACCGCACTTCCCAAGAGAAGAAGACAGATATGAGGCTGTCCGCCTATATGGTAGGATTAAAGCGAGTAGCTGAAGCCGTAAGATGGAGAGGTTGGGTCTAAGATGGCACAAACTAGCATTATTTTCAGGTTGGAGCTCGATCATAAGAAAGTTACCTTCGGCGATGTAGCCGCAACCATCAGCAAGGCGGGCGGGGATATTACGTCGATTGACGTTATCCGCCCGGGTCATGACACGTCAACGCGCGATATTACGGTCGATCTCTCGGATAAAAATGAATCGGTTATGGTGGATGCGCTGCGTGGACTGGACGGCATCACCGTTATCAACGTGTCGGACCGTACGTTCTTAGTTCACTTGGGCGGGAAAATCACCATTCAACCGACGCTGCCCATCAAGAATCGCGATGATCTATCGAAGGTATATACGCCGGGAGTGGCGCGTGTTTGTACGGCAATTGCCGAGAATCCGCAGAAAGCCTATTCGCTTACGATCAAACGAAATACGGTAGCTGTCGTCACGGACGGAACTGCCGTACTAGGTCTTGGTGATATCGGCCCCTATGCCGCGGCACCTGTAATGGAAGGGAAAGCGATGCTGTTCAAGCAGCTCGCAGGCGTTGATGCGTTCCCGATCTGTCTGGATACGAAGGATACGGAGGAGCTCATTCGGACAATTAAAGTGATGAGTCCCATCTTCGGGGGCATCAATCTGGAGGATATCAGTTCTCCGCGCTGCTTCGAAATCGAAAACAGGCTCGCCGATGAGCTGGATATTCCGGTCTTCCATGACGATCAGCACGGTACAGCCGTTGTCGTCATTGCAGGATTGCTGAACGCGCTTAAGGTAGTAGGCAAACGGATCGAGAATATTCGCGTTGTCGTGAACGGCATTGGCGCGGCAGGCGTTTCGATCTGCAAAATGCTGCTGCAAGCCGGTGTGAAGCGGCTCGTCCCGGTTGACCGTGACGGTGCCATTATTCGCGGCGGATCATACGAGCATCACCCGATGTGGCAATGGCTCTCGGAGCAGCCGCAGGTGGAAACCAATAGCGGCCCGTTGAAGGAAGTCATCGCTGGTGCCGACGTATTCATCGGGGTATCACGTGCGCGCGTGCTTGGTGAGGAAGATGTGAAACGAATGGCGCCGGGGAGCATCGTGTTCGCGATGGCTAATCCGGAGCCGGAGATCACGCCGGAAGAGGCGCTTCCGCATGTGGCGGTATTTGCAACGGGCCGAAGTGATTATCCGAATCAAATCAACAATGTGCTCGTATTCCCCGGATTGTTCCGCGGAGCGCTCGATTGCAGGGCAAGAAGAATCAATGAACCGATGAAGCTGGCGGCGGCAAGAGCGATCGCATCGGTCGTTTCGAGCAGCGAGCTCAATGAGCACTACATAATTCCGAGTATTTTCAACGAGCAGGTCGTGATCCAGGTTCGCAAAGCGGTCATCGAAGCGGCCATTCTGACGAATGTCGCAAGACGAACGCCGCCGGAATATCGGTAAACGGGAGAGGGAGAGGGACGTTCTGACTCATAAACAGTTAGCTTCATCATGCTTCAACAAAGTTTGGGATCTGCTTAGTAAGGAAGAACGAACGGAGCGGGAGAGCGAAGAGATGGTGCATCTGTGCCACAGCTCATTCTGGCATTGGACGCAGGTTGAGGAGCATACACCAACGAATCTATCTGTCGGCTACTGGCAGCTGGCTCGCGTTTACGCGGTTATCGGACAGGGTAGTCAGGCGCTGGATTACGCTAACAAATGCCTGAAAGTCAGCGCCGATGCTGAGCTGAACGCTTTCTATATGGCCTATGGTTATGAAGCGGCTGCGCGGGCTTACTCGGTACTCGGCGATTCGTCGCAAAAGGATGAGGCGTTAGCGCAAGCGAATGATTATGTGGAACGGATTACAGATACGGAAAGCAAGAGCTGGGTAGCTGCTGATCTTGTCACGATTTAGTGCTTGGTTGCACAAGGGCATTAAAATAATCGAAGCTTTAGTTGAAGGTCCGTCGTAGCTTTAGTTGAAGGTGACGAATCATAAAGTAGCAAACGACGATCTTGCGGTTATTTTTCTAACGAATCAAGGAAGTCTTATTTGCCCGGAATGGGGGAATTTGAAATTCTAACGGTCTTATCTAGACCAAATTCCGTGTCAAACTGCCTGTTTCGGCGGAATAAGGCTTCTACGATTCGTTAGAATTTCAAAACTCGTTATTTTGGCGAAATAAGACCTCTAGGATTCGTTAGCGTTTCCCGCGAGAAACTTGCTAACAGTGAGAGACTGCCTCTCCACGCTCCAACCCCCTTGCTATAATTTCATCCCAAATCGACTCTTATACCGCTTCATGAGCAATTGGCAATCTACGCTTACGACACCTTTCATGGCGTACAGCTTCTCCACCAGAAATGATTCCATGAATTGAATGTTCGGGAAGATCGCATGCATATGCAGCTTGCTCGGTCCTGTCATGTGATATAAGCTCGTGACCTCGTCAACGGTTGCGAGTTTTTCTGATATTTCCTGCAGGTGTGAAGGCTCAACATCCACATTAAAGAAAGCGGACACGTGGATGCCGATCTTAGCGGGATTTATAACGGCAGTGAAACGTTCAATGACTCCGTTCTCCAGCAAAGCGCTTATCCTCGATTGCACGGCTACACGCGATAAACCAATCTCCTTGCCGATATCCGTGTAAGATATCCTCGCATTGTCATGAAGAAACTGAATGATTTTACGATCAATCTCATCTAAAGGGTATTCTGCACATTCATTCTTTTCGTAATTTTCCATGCTCGTCCTCCTGAATTAAATATACAAACAGCGATAAAAACCCAATTTATTTTACGAAACGTAAGTATAAATTCATCATATACTAACCAATAGAATTTTCAATTGATATTTTCATATCGTAATGAAAATATTGTTGTTGCACAAACGAAATTTGTTTGTTATGTTATATGCATGTTAATAAACATAACATAAACGAGAAATCACCACCAAACAATTGAATAAGAATGACATCTAGGGTTCCACAATGTCGATAATTACTTCATTGGTTCGGTCCGAGAGTTGTCACATGGCAAAGTTGCCGTGCACACGGAGGGATAAAAGCCCGGGAGATATCTTAGCAGATATTTTTCGGGCTTTTTATGTTGTCCTATAACAAGAGATCAATATTGGCTGGAGGGGATAACAGTGGGGCAATGGCTACGCAATGTAATCGTGAATGAGGGGATACACCACATTTACATCGATCAAGGAAGAATAGCTGACATCTTATCGAAGCAAGACTTGATTCCACATTACGCGAAGAGTTGGAATGCCGAGAACTTGCTCTTGCTTCCGACGCTGGAAGATTATCACGTACATCTGGATAAGCAGTTTCCTGCAGACCGATGGTTATCTCGAAGAAGAGCTGCCACCATACTCGATCAGTTTCAACTGGAGAAGGAGCTGCTTGCACCGCACAGAGCAGGCTTAATAGATCGTGCTAAGCAAACGCTGGATCACATGCTGGCGTGCGGTACGACTCGCGCCAGAGTTCATGTCGATATCGATCCCGAAATCGGATTACGTCAGTTGGAAACGATTGTTCAAGTACAAGAGCTGTACAGAGGTTTGGTAGATATTGAAATCGCTGCTTTCCCGCAGCAAGGTCTGCTTCGCTCCTCGTCAGTACCGCTTCTGAAGCAAGCCCTCCGTGAAGGAGCGACCATAGTCGGTTGTGTCGATCCAGCCGGCGTTGATCGTCAGATCGAAGCTTGCTTGGATGCCGTGTTTGAGATGAGTGTGGAATATGGCGCAGGCGTTGACATTCATTTGCATGATCCGGGTCATCTCGGCCTTTATACCATTGAACGCATTACAGACTACACACAACAAACAAGTAAGCAAGGAAAAGTAGCCGTCAGCCACGCCTATTGCTTAGGAGAAATCGATGAGCGAGCTTCTGAAGAAATCGCGTATCGCCTTGCGGAGCAGAATGTCATGATCATCACGAGTGCGCCTATCGATTCCGCGATGCCAAGAGTGGATCAGCTTACAGCGCTCGGCGTTAACGTCAAGCTAGGCACAGACCATACAGGACTGGATGCATGGACCCCTTTCGGAAGCCCGGATTTGTTAGCACGAGGCAGAAGGCTTGCTGAGAAATACATGTGGAATGATGATGAGCGGCTTCGTGCTGTATATCCTTATCTGACTTCGGATCCGCTGGAAGTTCATATCGGAGATCAAGCAGATTTCATTTTAGTTCAAGCGCTAAATGCTGAGCATGCGATCGCTGCAGCGCCTCAAAGGGAAATCGTTGCTGTCCAGGGTAAGGCTGTCGCCGGTAGGCAAATCGACCGTGCATGGCAATAAAAAGCTGAGATGACGAGAAACGAGAGGGGAATGGCGATGATTGCAGAGAAGGCTATACACATTAGCAATGTCTCGAAGCGATATGGAACAGGTACGCTGGCGCTGCGGGAAGTCGACTTGGATATCGGAGAAGGTGAGTTTGTTTCTCTGGTGGGTCCGTCGGGTTGCGGCAAATCAACACTGCTGCGGATCATGGCCGGACTGGGCGAAGCAACCGAAGGCGATGTGTCCGTCCTCGGTCAGCCTTCACAGCAATTGATGAAAACGAGCGGTCAGCTGGGCTTTGTTTTTCAAGAAGCCAACCTAATGCCTTGGCGCACGGTAGTCGAAAATGTTGAATTACCGTTAGAGCTTCGTGGAGTAGGGAAGAAGGAGCGGCGCGAAGAGGTAGATCGCGTATTGCGACTCGTGAGATTAGAGAGCTTCAGAGATTCATATCCCAAGGCACTGTCAGGCGGCATGAAGATGCGGGTGTCAATTGCTCGCTCACTCGTCTCGAATCCCAAAATCCTATTCATGGATGAACCTTTCGGCGCACTGGACGAGATGACTCGGCATCATCTACACCAGGAACTGCTTGAAATTTGGCGCCAATCGAAGCTTACAGTTGTATTCGTAACTCATAACGTATTTGAGGCAGTCTACCTTTCCAGCAAGGTCGTCATTATGAAGTCTTATCCGGGTCAAATTAGCAGCACGATTGATATCTCTGCCCCTTACCCGAGGGACGATGAGTTTCAAGCTTCAGCAACCTTCGGACAGTTGGTGGATCAAGTATCGAAAGCTTTAAAGGGGGGCTAGAGATGAATGATATTTTGAACATCGAAGTAAGCGCAGCGCCGGCGAAACCTGTGAAGGATCAATCTGCCACTCACAAGCCTAGTAACGCGAAGCGTATTATTCCAATCGCTGCACCGCCGATCATTCTCATGCTGGCCGTTCTGGCGATATGGCAGCTCATTACCGTAATATTTGATCTTCCAAGATACATTCTTCCTTCGCCGACGGCAATTGCGAAAGCAGCATCGGAGAGGGGCGGTGACCTGCTTCGCTCCGCATTTAATACTTCGTTATCCGCATTCTTCGGTTTCCTGCTCAGTATCGTGATTGGGAATCTAACAGCGCTGCTAATGACGGCATCCAAATGGGTACAGCGAAGCTTGTCCCCTTACGCCATCGTCCTTCAGACGATTCCCGTAGTAGCTGTTGCGCCTCTAATCGTCATCTGGTTTGGGACCGGCATGAATTCGATCATCATCATTTCCTTTATCGTAGCGGTATTTCCGATTATCTCTAACAGCAATCTCGGCTTAAATGCGACGGACCACAACCTAGTGAACCTCATGCGCATGTATAACGGAACCGGCTGGAAAATGATGTGGAAACTGCGTATTCCTTATGCGATGCCCTACATATTAGGCGGGATGAAGATCTCATGCGGCCTCGCCGTCATCGGTGCCATTATTGGTGAATTTGTAGCCGGTATTGGTGGAGCAAAAGGAGGGCTTGGAATTGCAATTACTTCGGCAGCCGTGCAAATGCAGACCCCTTACTTGTTTGCTTGCGCGATAACCGCCTCCTTGCTCGGCATGATCTTCTTCGCGGGAATCTCTATTTTATCCTATTACGTCCTCAGAAATTGGCATGAATCAGCTTCTCAAACGGAGAACTGACCGATACTGGTGGTTTCAACGCTTCACCAAATATAGATGATGGATGGGGAGATTGAGGATGAAGATGATGGAGAAAACGAAATTGGCTGCATGTACAACGATTTTGGCTGCGGTATTGGCAGGTTGCGGATCCAATTCGGGATCATCTGACGAGCCTGTGAAAATCACGCAAACGATGAGCTGGTTCGCTCAACCCGAAATGGGTGGACACTATGGCGCGGTAGCTGGCAAGATTTACGAGGATGCCGGACTGGACGTTACGTTACAGCAAGGCGGACCGCAAGTGTCCAACGTGCAGCTGCTTGCTTCCGGCAAAGTGCAATTCGCCATGGCTAATGCGGATGAGGTCGTGCTTGCTCGCAATGAAGGTATCCCAATCGTGACCATTTTCGCTAACCTCCAAACCAATCCGCAAAACCTGATTTTTCACAAAGACTCCGGGATTACGAAGATTGAAGATTTGAACGGACGTAAGGTGTACACAGCGACCGGATTCCCTTTCTGGCAGTACCTTAGCTACAAATATAAATTGGATAACGTGCAGGTTCAGAATTACACGGGTTCATTGGCGGGCTTCTCCGCGGATAAGGATTCGGTCACGCAAGGTTTTGCAACCAACGAACCATACGTGCTCAAAGGAGAAGGCATAGATGTGGATTGGTTCTTGAATGCGGATCTGGGCTACAACCCGTACGGAAATGTCGTAATCACAACGGAAGACATGATTAAAAATCATCCCGATACCGTCAAAAAATACTTAAAAGCAACCATAGAAGGTTGGGATTATTATTACGCGCATGGCGATGAAGTTAATAAACTGATTAACGAAACCAACAAGGATTATTCCCTCGATCATCTTAAGAGCTCACAAGAAATTACGAAGGACTTTGTTTTCGGCGGAGACGCGGCTTCGCACGGACTTGGCTACATGTCGGAGGAGCGTTGGAAGACGCTTGTGGATGAGATGAAGGAAGCCGGCATGATCAAGAAAGATATCCCAACGAGCGAGCTGTATACGAATGATTTTCTTCCGGAGAAATAGAAGGATTGTGTAGGTCAGGGATCCCCTAGGGGGTCCCTTTATATCAAACAAAGGAGGTAACGCGGTGACAAACATCATGCCGATGTCCTACAAGAATATGATTGCAACACCGCATTACTTGGCCTCGCAGGTGGGAAATCAGATCTTATGTCGCGGCGGCACTGCCATGGATGCATCGGTTGCGGTCAGCGCCGCTCTTGGCGTCGTTTATCCCCATATGACGGGAATTGGCGGCGATGCTTTCTTCATGATTCATCACAATGGGACCGTCATGGGATTTAACGGCAGCGGCAGATCAGGTGGACTGGCCACCAGAGAATATTACTTGAATAAGGGCTTGAATACGATTCCCAGTCGGGGAGTCGAGAGTGCAATTACGGTTCCGGGTATGGTCGATACATGGTGGGAAGTATGGTCGCGTTACGGACGGCTGCCGTGGGCGGAATTAATCCAGCCTGCTATTGAGTATGCGGAAGATGGCTTCCCTATATCAAGGGATTTGCATCATTGGATGGTAACAGATGAACAGCTCATTCGAGCAAGTGAACCCATGTCAGAGGTGTTCCTGAAGGATGGGAAGCTGCTGGGACTTGGAGATCGTCTTGTTCAGCCAGCTTTAGCGGCTAGTTTAAAAGCACTTCAGTTGGAAGGAAGGGCTGCCTTCTATGAAGGCTCATTAATGAGGGGGATCACCGAGTCAATTGAGCGGGATGGCGGATTGCTTCGAGAACAGGATTTTCGCAGTCATCATGGGGAATGGGTGGAACCATTGTCGATTAATTATCGAGGTTACGATATTTATGAGATGCCGCCTAACTCGCAAGGCTTTTCCACACTCATGATGTTGAACATGCTGGAAAATGTGAACCTGGATAAGATCCCTCGGCTTTCAGCGGAGTTCTACCATTTGGCAGTGGAGTCCATCAAGCTTGTTTTCATGGAGAGAGATCGTTATGTAACCGATCCGAGATTCACAGCGGATATCCCGATGGAGAAGCTGTTGTCCAAAGCTTATGCGAAGGAATTATTCGAGAACGTATATAGAGTTGAAGGTACGCCTATTCATGTCAAACCACACCTGTCGCCTGTATTAGGGCAGGACACTGCTTACGCTGCAATCGTCGATGGTGAAGGAAATGGAGTTTCGTTTATTCAAAGCCTCTATTTCGATTTCGGCTCTTGTTATATGGCGGGAGATACAGGCATTATTTTGCAAAACAGAGGTTCTTACTTCTCCCTTGATGCAAATCATGTGAATACGCTAGAGCCGATGAAAAGAAGCTTCCATACGTTAATGCCTGCAATGATAGGCAAGGATGGCACGCTCTACGCGTTGCTCGGCACACAAGGCGGGGAAGGTCAGCCGCAAACACAGCTCTCGCTAATAACAGGGTTGTTGGATTATGGACTTACCATTGCCGAGGCGATTGAGCTGCCGAGATGGGTATACGGCCGAACATGGGGAACAGACAGTGACGTACTTCGAATGGAGAATCGTGATCCGGAGTCGGAAGAAGCGGCTTGCGAATTGGCGGCATGGGGACATCAAGTACAATTATATGGAAGTTGGGATCGGATTATGGGGCAGGCGCAAGGCATCGTCATCGATGCGAACGGACTTCGAAGCGGTGCTGTCGATCCGCGTGGAGACGGTATGGCGATCAGCTCGTAGTGGGAAGGAATTGTGCAGATGAGCCTATTATGGAAATTATTCATTGCTTTCGGCTCAGCGACGATGCTGGGTTATGGTGGAGGACCTTCGATCATTCCGCTCTATCAAGATCAAGTTGTCAACCGCAACGGTTGGATGGATACGTCGGAGTTCGGCAGCGCGCTTGCGTTCGGGAACGCGTTGCCGGGGCCGATTGCAACTAAGCTTGCCGCGTATATAGGGTTTAAAGTCGCCGGCTGGGGCGGCGCTGTTGTAGCCCTAAGTGCGGTAGTTCTGCCCACCGCATTATTGATGGTCGTGCTCTCCGGCATATTGGTGAAGCTGGAGCATGTTCCGGTCATCAAAGGCATGATCAAAGGCGTTCAGCCAGTTATCTTCACGATGATGGCACTTCTTGCTTATGATTTTGCGAAATATGCTTTCCAGCCCGGCACAAGCACGCTTGGCTTAAACTTTCTACCGTTTATGATTGCATGCATGTTCTTTATTATGGTGCAGTATTTACATTGGAATCCGGTCTGGGGCATCTTAGGTTCATTGGCATTAGGAGCATTGTTTCTGAGAGGATAGTCGTTACCGGAGAGAAGGCAGGTGTCTATGTTAGATCTATTATTTCATAACATTGGGATTTCCACCGGCAAGGGTCGCTATCATGTCGGGGTTAAGAACGGGTCGATTGTCCTCTGCGAGCCTGCAGGCGTTGAATTACCGAATGCACAAGAAACAATTGAAGGGGAAGGCAATATCCTGCTGCCTGGTTTGGTTGAAACACATATTCACCTCGATAAAGCATTTCTAACCGAAAAGTCGCAGGTCGCTGCAGGCGGACTGGCTGAGGCGATTGCTGCAACTCGAGCGTTGAAAAGCAATTATACGTACGAAGATATATATAACCGGGCAACACGGGTTCTCGAACGAAGTGCGAGATTCGGCGTGACAGCAATGCGCTGCCAGGTTGAGGTGGACCCAATCATTGGACTTCAGGCGATGGAGGTTACACTCGCACTAAAGGAGAAGTGGCGAGATACGATTGATATGCAGCTTGTTGTTTTTCCGCAAGAGGGGATCATGCAGCAGCCGGGTACCGCGGAGCTGATGGAGGAATCACTGCGGATGGGGGCCGATGTGGTCGGTGGTATACCTTATAACGATTACTCCGCGAGTGATCATATAACATTCGTATTTGATCTTGCGGAGAAATACGGAAAACCTGTAGATTTGCATATCGATTTCTCCGATAATCCGAGTGAACTGAACGTGCTTACGGTTGCGACAGAAACCATTAATCGTGGTTATCAAGGGCGAGTAGCAGTAGGTCATGTTACATCGCTTGGCTCTGTCATACGCGAGAATGCGCTTGAATATGCTAGGCGGCTGGCTAAGGCGGATTTGCAAATCATGTGTCTACCGGCGACAGACCTCTATCTCGGAGGTAGGCAAGATAATCAAGCCGCACGCCGCGGGTTGACCCCGGTAAAGCTGCTGCAAGAAGCAGGCGTTAACGTGACGATAGGTACGAACAATATTCGCAATGCTTTTACACCATTTGGAACAGGAGATCCGCTAGATATTGCGTTGTTATTGGCTAATACCGCGCAGTTCGGGACGGTGCTTGAACTCGAGAAAATGATGCAGATGGCGACAAGCCATGCTGCGCGTGCACTGGGTTTAACGCAATATGGGATTGCTGTTGGCACTAAAGCCGATCTTGTCATGGTGCAGGCCGAGCGGGTAGAGGATGTCATCATCGATCGCCCTCCACGCTTAGGCGTTTGGAAGAATGGAGTGAAGAAAGCCGAGATGTTCGTAGAGACTAGGCGGTTCTAATCCAGACATCGGAGGAAGGGCGGATACTCATGTACATCGAAGATACGCTTAGGTTAGCTGTGAAATTAGCCGATGAGAATTGGCATACCGGCCATGGCGACCGTTACGGAGCTGTTGTGGTGAAGAACGGCAACATTATCGCGACCGGAACGAATGAAGTTACCTGGAAATGCGATCCGACAGCACACGCCGAAATACAAGCCATCCGAACCGCCTGCCTTGCAATGAACGTCACTGAGCTGATAGATTGCGAATTGTATGCCAGTGATGAACCTTGTCCGATGTGTATGAGTGCCATCCGGTGGAGCGGTATCAAACGAGTTTATTATGCCCGTGCGTCAGAGACTAGCTTTCAAGATAAGTGGAGTGAAAGAGCGGCAATCACTAGTTTGCATCTCGTGGAATGAGTTTTTTAGCAGCAATAAAAGAAGCTCCTGAATGGCATTCATTCGGGAGCTTCTTTGTGGGTTCAGCTGACTATTTGAACGATATAAGCTCTAAATTAGTTCAAGCCGGCTTTAGTCAAACCAAATGCAGTATCAGCCGAGCCAGGCACATATTTAAATGCGATGTTGATGCGATTCCAGGCATTGATAGCCATAACTGAGTAGGTCAGATCAGAAAGCTCTTTCTCCGAAAATTGCTCGCGAACGCGATTATACACCTCGTCAGAAACACCATGCTCAGGAAGCTTAGTCAGAATTTCAGTCCATGCCAGCGCTGCGCGTTCACGCGGCGAGAACAACGTGGATTCTCTCCAAATGGACAAGTGATACAGACGAAGCTCTCTTTCACCATTGATCTTTGCTTGCTTGGCGTGCATGTCAAGGCAGAAGCCGCAACCATTCATTTGGGATGCACGGATATGAACGAGATCGAGAATTGACTCTTCGATGGCGCTTGTTTTCTCGGCATTGCTTAGATTCATCAATTGCTTGAAAAATTCCGGCGATTGTTGCATGTAATTTATACGTTGACTCATAGTCGTTAATTCCTCGCTTTACTGGTTTTGTAAGTTCGGTTTAGTATGTCTCAACCGCTCTTCGAACATATAACGAGGCTGCATTATTTTCTGTGACAAGGATCGGAATTGAAATTCGACATACATATTAACATGCATGAAGGAAAAGCTAAGTACCAAATGAATGCTATAGAATTTGAAAACCTGCCCAAATCGCTTGTCACAATTTGCATCTGTATCTCGTTATATGTAATGGCCTTTTTCTGTGCTTTAAGAAGGTAAGGATTATGAATGGAAGTGTTAGGATGCAGGAATTGTATGAGCAGTACAAGGGATTGCTGTTTAAACTCGCCTATCAGCTGACCGGCTCCGTTTCCGATGCTGAGGATGCTGTGCAGGATGTATTTATGAAGGTATATGAAATTCCACCGGAGAAGCTGACACAGCCCAAAGCTTATTTATGCAAAATGGTTACGAATCGCTGTAGGGATTTACAGAAATCCGCTCGCAAGAAGCGAGAACAATATTTTGGAGAATGGCTGCCGGAGCCGTTAGTCAGTTCTTATGATGATGGAATGGAATCGGTTGCCCGAGATGAGCTCTTATCCTATGCCATGATTGTTATGCTTGAACGGTTAGCTCCCACGGAACGCATTGTGTTCGTATTACGCGAGGCACTTGGGTTTGAGTTTCCCGAAATTGCGGAGTTGGTGGAGAAGAGCGAAGTGAATTGCCGCAAAGTTCTTAGCCGCGCAAGGGCGAAGATGGGGATTTCCTCCGAAGAGCTCGTTCAACCCGAGGCAGCTAATGATAAATGGGCACATGGCTTCATAGCAGCGCTTAAACAAGGGAACCTCAATGAAATCCTATCCATGCTCGATCAGAATGTTGTGCTTGTCTCTGACGGAGGAGGGAAGGTTTCTGCGGTCGTCAAACCGGTTGCATCAAGAGAAATTGTGGCTAAGTTTCTCAGTAAACCGCTTCATAAAGCGTTTGAAGGATCGATTGTTGAGGTGGCTGGGCTAAACGGTCAGCCAGCGATTATTCTTCGTTCAGATGAAGGAATCCATACCGTGGTGATGCTCCATATTGAAGGGGATGTCATCCGAAATTTATATGTACTGAGGAATCCCGACAAGCTTCAGCATTTAGCCGTGTAGAAGTAACAATGAAGCAGGACGTATCGAATCACATCGTTACGTCCTGTTTTTACGTTCTATGGTTCTGTCTTATGCTGCCGATCATCCAGAATATCAACGGAATGCCTAGGAAGGCAGAGGGGTAGAAGTACCGGATCAGAAATGCATTCCTGGTTGTATTCGCAAATTGAATGTGGTGCGTGCTATAAATAACACTTCCCAGTAGAATGAAGGTCAACACACATGAAATTAGCTTCCAATTCTTGAAACCGGTCCATTCCGATAATCCATAACTAAGGATGAACATCGCAATCGATAATTTAATAAAGGCGCCAAACAACCATAAAGGAATAAAGAAAGCGTCGATATTTTGCACGAAATTGAGGATGTAGACAAACTTTGTGAGGGAATATACAGGAACCACGAGCTGCGCGGCTAAGAAGGGTCCTGTTACGGATAGTACGACAAGTGTAGATAGCAACCCCCAGAACATGGAGACAGCTGTGCCCCAGAGAATGGCCCGTGGTGCGGTTCGTTTGTTCTCTGCGAAGTAGAACAGCATCAGGATAATAGAGGGATCGACCATGTAATTGCACGATAGCAGTGCGCCATTCAGAATGTGATGCCACCCGGAGTCGGCATAGATGGGGAGAATACGTTTTATATTCATTTCCTGAGGATTCAGAAACAGGATGGCGAAATAAATAAAGACAAAGATCGGACCAATGATCTCTGTACAACGGCTAATCGCGGTAAGCCCGCCTTTGCAAACGACACAAGCAATGAGAAACAATAGACAAATTAATATGACGATCATCGGTGTGTTATGGAGCATGACTAAGTTTTGAAATTCAACCGTACCTTCTACGACAGAAGACATCTGCATGAACCAAAGGGAAAAGTAAACGGTGACGATTATTTTACCTAACACGGTACCAAACAGATCTTTAACGAAATGAACTACCGATTTGTCTTTATGCTGTTTACATACACGGAGAATCACCCAGGTTTCGGTCATCATGATCATGGTGCCTAATAGAATGGATATCCAACTATCCTGAAGTGATTCCTCTGCAGCTAAACGGATAGGAAGGTAGGAGAACATAATAATGGATGAAATACTGATCAACCAGAACATCTGATAGCTGCTTACTTTCATTCCTTATTGCCCCACCTTTCCTCCGTTAATCGAGCGGTGCACCAGTCACGCCTGTTGACCGAAGCTGAATATTCGCTTGAATGTTAACGTCGATTTTCTTGAAGTTATGATCCCAATCCGCTCTCTGTGTTTTCCACCAGTAGGGGTGTTTGCGATGCAGATACTCTCCAATTCCGATTACATCAGGTCCAAAGTGTTGGATTTTCCCCATCGTTTGCTGCAGTTCCATCTGTATTTGCTCATTCAGATAGCGCTGAAGGGCGACCATATTCTCTGACCTCGACATATCGAGAGACGTTGAATTTTCGAGTAGATACGCTTGCGCCTTGACCGTTAGCACAACGTGCGTGGGATCATTACCGGAGTGAATTCGTCGTTTCTGATGGGTTAATCGAAAGGATAAGACGCCTTTACCATTCTTCGACGGAATTGTAATACCGCCGTTACTGCCTTTCCCAATCATCCAGATTGCCAGAGTGCCTTCACCCGCGTTCAGAAATCCTTTAATCTTCAGCTTCTTGTCCATAACGGCGAAGCCCGCAACGGCAGCTATTGGCGTCTTCTTCTTGCTGTTTAATTCTACTTCTTGGATCTGGAGGTAGGGGATAATCGGACGAGTACCCTCTGCCAGACTCTCGATTACGATCTGTCTCGACGTAAACTCGTCTAACCCGTTGATCTGCATTTCCTTCCCGGCAGCAACGCTCGAATTATATTCCATGGGATGCTTGAGCTTTAGAAATTCCTTCGCGCTGCTCCCTCGTACGATAACAATGGTATCCCTTAAATTGTTTGCCGGATCTCTGCCCAGCTTATCGAATAGCTTGTTTAATTCGTGTTTCGCGAAGAACTCTTCACCTACAGCAATTAAGATTCGGTGACTTGTCATCAATCTGCGAGATATTTTACCTTGGATCTTCTGACTGGCGTCGAATACATTTCTGCCTGTAGCCGATACGACGATATAGTTATCCTCTCCGCCAGATCCGCCGCCGCCTTTATTGGATCCGTTTAGCTGAGAGGGGATAACGATCTGATCACTGATCTCAATATTATCCCCTTCGGCATGATCAACCGCCGTCCCCAAGATAATGGCTAACTGATTAGGTTCGATAAAATCTGTACAGCCGGAAAGCGACAGCAGCAGGATGGCAGCGACACACAAGAGCAGTGTAAACCGAACCATCATGGAGTCCCTTTCTTATTTCGTCCATTTTTCATCCAGAATGGGTATCGAATGATCAGATCTCTTATTCGTTTGCGATCGAAAGGGGCGACCGGACTTAAGTATGGCGTTCCGAAGGATTCTAGCATGACCATATGGATCAACAAGAAAATAATGCCGAAAGCGAAACCTACGAAGCCAAGTGCGCCGGAAATAAACAGCATCATGTAGCGAATGATACGAAAAGGAAGGGTAGCGCTATATCTGGGAATCGTATAAGCGGCGATCCCCGTTAAGGAAATGACAATGATGATCGGCGTAGAGATGATGCCGGCTTCAACGGCAGCTTGTCCAACAACCAGTGCTCCGATGATACTGACTACAGGGCCGAGCTGATTGGGAAGATGTACGCCGGCTTCTTGCAAGCCATCGAAAATAAACATCATAATGAAGACTTCGATTACGGTTGGAAAAGGAGAGGTTTCCCGGGCAGTCGCAATTCCGATCATAAGATTGCTTGGAATCATCTCCGGATGGAAAGTCGAGAGTGAGACATAGATGGCAGGTAAAGCAAATGAGATGAAGGTCATGATATATCTAACCATTCGGGTTAGGATGATAAAGACGAATCGCTCGAAATAGTCATCCGCGGATTGGAGACCTGACCAGAACGTGATGGGAAGGATAAGAGCGAAGGGAGTTCCGTTCGTGAGAAGCGCGACCTTCCCATCTAATAAACTTGCGGTTACGATATCCGGGCGTTCAGTATTCTGAACTTGCGGGAAGAGGGAGAAGGAATTATTCTCGATCCATTCTTCGATATAGGCAGAATCGATGACGCCGTTAATCTCGATCTTCGCAAGCTTTGCTCTCACTTCTGCCAAAACCTTCTCGGACGCTAAGCCTTGCACGTAAGTGAGGACGACTTCGGTTTGGGTGTACTTCCCGATCGTGAACGATTCCATCTTCAACTGCGGGTGAATGATCCTGCGCCGAATTAATGAAGTATTCGTACGGATATTCTCAACAAAACCTTCCTTGGAACCACGCAAGGTGGACTCCTTCTGTGGTTCTTGAATGCTTCGCATCTCATATTCTTGAACCTGAGCAAGGAGTGCTGATGCTTCGCCATCTACCAGAATTGCTAGACTGCCATGCAAAATATGTTGAACGAGATCTTCCATGGATTCATCCGTCTTGATGTTCGCCAAAGGAAGCCATTCTCGTTCGAGCATAGCTGCCAGTGATTGGATTCGTTCTATGCCATGCGGCAAACCGCTGAAGATAAGCGGCTTCAGCACATTATTTTCGATGCTTTGCACATTAGCCATGCCATCCAAATAAGCGAGTAAAAGCAAAATATCATCTTTCAATGTGAATCGACGAAAAACAATATCCGAACAAAGATCGAATTGATCTCTCAGGTAAGCTTCATTCGCTTCAACGCTGCTGCTAATGGCAACCATAGATGATCCCCCAGTAGATAAAGTATACTCGGTGAATATTATGAGCAAAGCAGGTTGCAGCTATGCAGATTCTGGTAAACCAACGCAGGCAGCGTTGGTTTTTTCTTGGAAAAAAGATCTATAATTATTTGAAGAAATAAATGATATAATCAACGAGCAGTAGAATCGTTTCAATTTAATTTATATAGTTAAGGATGAATGGATATGAAAACCCGGTCACCGGTGCGAAAATCAGATTCGGCTGTTAAGATTTCGATTATTTATGTGTTAATCGGCAGTCTCTGGATTATCCTGTCCGATAAAATAATAGATATGCTGCATTGGTCAGATGCCATCTCGGTCAATTTAACGAAGGGTATCTTCTACGTGTTAAGCACTGCCTTGATTCTTTACTTCTGGGTAAAAGGAGTGAAGAAGGCACTAACCGAGAGCGAAGAACGTTATGGCGCTATCGTCGAACATTCTCCGGAGCCGGTTGCCGTTCACCGAGACGGTAAGATCGTGTTTATTAATCCTGCAGGAGCCAAAGTAGTAGGCGCTGCAAGTCCGGAAGACGTCATTGGTCATCCTATCGTTAATTTTATCCATCCCGACTTCATTGATAGGGTTCATGAACGTGTTCGACAAGTGATGGTCGAGGGAAGATCGACGGAGCCCGTTGAGCAGAAAATTATACGCCTTGATGGACAAGTTATTGATGTAGAAGTAAGATCAGTGCCCATCAAGTACCAAGGCAAATCGGCTGTGCAGCTTCTATGTAAAGATATTACCGAGCGCAAGCTAGCCGAACGTAAGCTGGAAGAGAAAGAGCAAGCCTATAAGTCGCTTGTTGATCATAATCCGGATGCGATCTTTACCGTAAATCTTGAGGGCTGTTTGTCGAATGTAAATCCGGCTACCATCAAGATTACAGGTTATCCGCTTGAAGAGCTTCTCCACCAAGATTTCAAGCAGTTCATTATAGAAGATGACCGGGAGAAGACATGTGTTTTATTTAAGGAAGCTTTACGCGGTGAATCCACTAGCATTGAAATCGCGATTCGCCATAAATCCGGTCATCCAATCGATTTGAATTTGAAAATGGTTCCGATTATCATTCATGATAAAATTGAAGGTGTGTACGGCATTGCTAAAGACATTACCAAAAGGAAACGGACGGAAGAATTATTGATCAAATCCGAAAAGCTGTCCGTAGTCGGTCAGCTTGCCGCAGGAGTAGCGCATGAGATTCGAAATCCATTAACATCGCTTCGCGGATTTGTTCAATTGTTCCAAGCTAAAGAAGATATGAATCAAGAGTATTTACAAATTATGTTATCGGAATTGGATCGCATCAATGATATCGTCAGCGAATTTCTCGTCATCGCCAAACCTCAAGCTCTGAGCTTTGAAGTTAGAGATGTACGGCAAATTTACTACGAGGTGATCTCGCTTCTCGAAACGCAAGCAACCCTCAGCAATGTACAAATTCATGCTGAAATCGCCGATGACATTCCAATGATCAGCTGTCAGCAAAATCAATTAAAACAGGTTTTTATCAACATTCTCAAAAATGCGATTGAGTCCATGACAAGCGGAGGCAGCATCCTCATTCAGATGAAAGTCGTGGATCATCAAATTATGGTCCGCTTCATAGATAACGGCTGCGGTATCTCGGAAGAGCGATTGTTGATGTTAGGCGAACCTTTCTACACGACGAAGGAGAAAGGGACAGGACTCGGACTCATGGTATGTCATAAAATCATTGAAGCACATGGAGGAACTCTCCATATTGCAAGCCGGCTTAATGAAGGAACAACGGTTGATTTGATCCTGCCTATTGAAGAGAGTGGAGTCCTGCAAGAAGCATAGAAGATTGTGAGGAATATGGAAGATCCGCGAAGCTCGCGGGTCTTTTTTTGTTGTGAGCAAGAGGGGAATTTAGTCATATGGCGAAAATAGACAACAGGAGGGGATCACCTTGGTAACCGAGAATCAAATTAGAAGTTATGCGCTATCCTTACCTGAAACGGACGAAGTCGACCATTGGGGCAAGCCGTCTTTTCGCGTGAAAAATAAAATATTTGCCGTCATTCAGCCTGATGGAGTGTCATTGCTTGTGAAAATAACGGCAGACGATCGAGCAGCCTACACGACAATGGATCCTGCCGTTTATCAGGTTCCTCCGAAATACGCGACACTGAATTATGTCATCATTCAACTGGAACTCGTGGATCCGAATGAACTGAAGCGTTTGATCTTCAAGGCGTGGAGCCTGGTTGCTCCGAAACGTGTCGTAAAGTCATTTGTTACTTAGGCAGTGATTGGATAGGGAGGGATATGGGATGGCTAAGGTTCATGTCATGCTTTGGTTTGATACGGAAGACTATATTACCAAAGAGTCCGAAGATGCATTATTAGCGGTAGTGCACATGTTAAATAAGCGCAGCACGAAGGGAATATTCAAGATTGTCGGTGAGAAAGCACGTAAATTGGAGCGAAACAACCGGCTTGATATTATTGAGCAGCTCGCACAACATGAAATCGGCTATCATACAGATTGGCATAGCGTTCATCCTACGGTCAGCGAATATTTGGAGAGTTTCGGATTTGCAGATGGTGCAGAGGAATTTGACTTGCGAGAACGGTCGGGGCTAGAGGATGTGACGCGAATTACGGGACAAACAAGCAAGTGTTATGGCCAAGCGGGTTATTCATGGGCACCACAAACGTTCCCCGTACTACGAAAGTGGGGAATTCCGATTTATTTGGACGTACATGATCAAATTACGCTGGATCATAACCCGTTTTGGTACGGCGGATTGCTCAATCTCACCGATATGAAGGGCATTATGCGAATGGACTTAAAGGCGGATGGTCTGGAGGAGGGCAAGGCATTATTCGACCGGCTGTATGATGAGCTCTCTATAAAAGATCAAGAAACCTTCATTAGCATTTATTATCATCCATGTGAATTTGCGTGTACGGGTTTCTGGGATGGCGTAAATTTCAATAAAGGCCACAACACGCCGCCTGATCAGTGGCAGCCGGCTCCACTCAGACTTGCAGGAGAGATGGAGCGCTATATCGAGATGTTGGGTGAATTTATCGATTATACGCGTACAAAATCCAATGTGAACTATATCACTTCGACAGAAGCGCTCGATATGGAGAAGTCCAATCGGAATCCTATGCATCCTTATGATGTCCGGGCCATTGCGGCGGGACTCTCGAATGAGTTGAACTATACCGTTTATCGGGATTACTCTTTGTCTGCTTCTGAATTACACGCTTTATTTTGTCGGTATCTGCTTGGACAAGAATTAATCCCTGAGCTTATCTACGGCCCGGAAAATGAAGCTCAGAGTGATCTATCCGAAGCTGTTCCCGTTGCGGACATTAAGAAAGTGATCGCCGAGGAATATCCCAAACTATTGGAATACAAGCAGATGCCGGATTATTTCACAGTAGCCGGGTACCGCATTAATCCCGTTGACCTTACCTGTACGTTGGCAAGCGTTATCGCTAATGGTTATCGGGATGAAGATCGCATTGCGATCGTTTCCGGAGTGTTGAAGTCGAAGGAGCATGCCGGAACAGATGAGAATTGGGGGCCGCAGTGGAGTCCGTTTCCTCCTGATCTGAAAGTGCCAAATCTCATTCGCTTAGCTCAGCTTCAGACGTGGACATTGAAACCGGCATTATTCTAATGCAAACGGGCCATTGTATAGGGAGGTAGAGATTGCGGTGATTGACGAATTTACAATACCTTAACAATTTTCAAGGTTACTTCCTGTAACCTTTTTCAATTCATGCTCGTCTACCTTATCTGAAAGCCAATATACTCCATGAGGTGAACGAAAATGAAAAAAACATTCAAAATGATCACATTAACTGCTGCAGCAGCGACTATGGTATTTACTTTTGCAAGCCAAAGCTTCGCAGCAACTTCCGGTTTCACGGATTTAGGCAATAGCACAGCGAAGAATGAGATTATTTCCTTGCAGCAGCGCGGCCTGATCAAAGGGATTTCGGCCGATCAATTTGCACCGCATGGTACAATGACAGCGGCTCAAGGCGTTCAGCTCATCGTGAATGCACTGAATTTGAACCTGGATCTGGTTCGATTCTTTAAAGAACCGAAAGCGACTGATTATTTCGTGAATGCAAACGATAAAGCTTGGTACGCAGACGCGCTGATCATTGCTGCAGTCAACGGCCTTGATCTGCCGAAGGATCTGAATCCGAACAAACATTTAACGCGTGAGGAATTCACTCATGAGCTGATCCACGCGATTGAAGTAACAGGCAAATTGCCAATGATCAAACCGGTTGTCGTAGATATCGCTGACCAAGATCAAATTAACATCGACTTCTCCGGATCAATCACGCGGGCACTTAACTACGGCGTCATTAAACTTGGCGAAGACGGCAAGGTGAATCCGAAGGTTATCATTACGCGTTCGGAAGCAGCCGTCGAAATCTACAATGCACTGGCTTACATGAAGGCTCACGCAGCGCCGATCGATGCAAACAGCAAAGTATCCATCAAGCAAGGTAACGAAATGATCGGTGATGCAATCGGAGTAACACCATCCCTGAGTGAGGATGCCGACTCCAGCGCAGCATTTACGCGAGAAGCATTTATTACGCAGCTCGTCAAAGCGGTAGAAGAAGCAGGCAAGCTGCCCATGATTAATGTTGTGGTTACTGATATTAAGGATGCGGATCAAATCGACGTTATCAATTCCGGTGCAATTCAGCGCTCACTCAGCTATGGCATTGTGAAACTGAGCAGCGATGGCAGCTTTAATCCGAAGAGCGAAATTACATACGGAGAAGCAACTGAAGCGATCAATAATGCCGTTGCTTACTTGAAAGCTCGTCCGGATACTTCTGCGAAATAAAATTCAATCTACACTGACTGCCGGACGATTGCCCGGTGGTCTTTTTTTTATTGCAACTTTTTCCACTTCAATGCGTTAAATAAACATCCACCGAGATGGGGGACAGAGGAAGATCAAAGGAGGATTCGCTGTAAGCTGCCATGGAGAACATTATCGTACAACAAGCGGAACGATTAGCAGTCGAATATTTGCAAGAACAAGTGATATCTTCTTACCAGATCTTAGGCAAAGGGTTCATAAACCAAGTCTGTGTAGTCGAGACAGCAACTCATAAAGTCGTAGTCCGCATGAATGAGTCGTCCCTTTATCCCATCTACCTCAAAGAACAATGGTGCATGGAGCAAGCTGCTTCGGTTGGCGTTCCCGGTCCGGACGTGTTGGCCATCGGAATTGCCGGAGAATACGCATATATGATTCTATCTTTCGTCGAAGGCGACAATGGGTTAGACAGCTTGGCTCATAAACCGGAAGTTTGGCGGCAGCTAGGAACATATGTCAAACGTATCCATGCAATTGATGTGAAGGGCTTCGGAGAAGAGCTGTTTGACCCCATTGCCGGTGAATTCAAATCACCTCCTCACCCAGGGTCTGATGGCAGCTGGCAGGGGTATGTGCAATATAATATTAACAGTTTGACAGAGAATGACCGGTTAATTGATCTTGGCGTCATCTCGCAGGCAGAATCGGTGAGAGTAAGAGAGATATTCGAGTTAGTGAAGCGAACCGCATATCGATTCGGCTTAAACCACGGTGATCTTTCGTTGAAGAATATGATAATCAATTCAGAAGGACAAGTTCGATTGCTGGATTGGGGCGGCGCAGAGGTTCATGTCGTACCTGATGGAGACATTATTCAAGTTATGCAAGGGATAATGATAGGCGACGGTCCGAATGCCGAAGAATTTGATGCTTTTCTTGAAGGGTATGGGCAAAGGGTAGAAGACCTCGCTAATCTGAAGCAGTTGATGCTGCTTAGAGCATTCGATAAGCTCAGGTGGGCAATAGATCGAAGTCCGGAGCATATCGAATCCTTTGCCGCCTATGCGAGGAAAGTGGTGGAATTGAACCTGGAATCATGATTCATGCGCGAATTATTAGGGTCACTTGGTATACTTTCAGACACAGAAAAAGCCTTCCGACACGCAGTCGTTGCGTATCCGAGGGCTTATTGTTTTTCATCGGCGTAATGAAATGTCTTTATTTCTGAACTTCAGACGGTTGATGCGCCATCTCGGAATAGGTTTTATGACAAACCATATTGGATATACGTGGGATGACGATCGTTTCGCCTACTTTCAATTGGTTCGGATTCGTATGCTGAGGGTTCGCTTCCTCTAAGATTGGCATCGGGATGTTATATTTGTGGCCGATAGAGGCGAATGTGTCCCCCGCTTGAACTTGGTGCTGTGCGAAAACCATGTCATCCGATTGACCGTCTCGAAAGAACGGGAAGAAAAATGGCGAGAAGGAGAAAAATGGAAACAAGAAACGTCCTGGGAAGAACGGATGGGGAAACGGGCGGAAGAACGGGCGACGGCCGAATCCACCACCAAATCCGCCTCCAGGGAAAAATCCACGATTCATTAGGTAACCTCCGTGATGTTGGAATAGTCATTTGACTATATAGAATATCCGTTAAGGCTTGGAATCGTTACAGGGAATATGGAAAAATATTGTTTTCATTAGGGCAGGAATCGTTTACGGGCTCTAGAAATGTTGTAATATAACGCAAATAGAGGTGTTTAGATGAAGATAGAAATCGCTCAAACAAATGCAATTGCATCTTATGTTGGAGTAAGGGCAAGCAGTCTCATGACGAATTTAGGGGATGCTGTTAGTCGGGCGCTGCAAGAGGTCGTAGAGAGAAGCAACGAAATTTCGAATATCAGAAATCGTGAAGTGACTTATGGAATCACGCCTCCGAATTATAAAGGGAACGACGGTCTTCTTGATGTCTACTGTTGTTATGAAGTGGAACCTCTGGCTAATGTACCTCACGGCATGGTTCATCTTCACCTCTTACCACGGTTGTATTCGGTTACCTACTATCGAGGGGCTGCCAGCAAGCTCGTTACTGCCTACGATTTCACATCGCAATGGCTTGCCGAGAATGGATATGAGTATGACGATGTATCGTATTATTTGGAGCGATACGATGAGAAGACAATGCGTGAAACAGATGATGAACGAAATGAAATCGCGATTTATTGCCCGATCAAGAAGAAAGCAATGGAATAGGAATAGCTTGTAAATAGGCTTAGAAATCCGCGCGAAATCGCGGATTTTTTGTTGCTTGCACAATCTCCAGTAATTACAAACGAATGAATATCGGTTGAACCACCTGAAATTCGATTCTCTCTGCGAACTACTATCTGAGGCAGGGCAGGATAGGAAGAGGTTGGGAGAAGGATATGAAACCGAGAAGCAAAGAGAGATCGACAGTACAACTGTCGTGGAGAAAGATAGGATTCGCAATAATACTGACAGCTATCGTGGTTGTTGCTTTAGGCTGGGCCACCTTCGGCGTGTTGGTTAACAAACAAGATATTACTTTGCTGGCAAAGCCGCTTCCGGCAGCGACGATTATTTATGATCAGGATGACAAAGAAGCGAGCCGAATATCGCTCAATACCATTGAACCGGTCAAATTCGAGCAATTGCCGAAACATCTCGTTGACGCGGTAGTTGCGGTTGAAGATAAGCGCTTCTTCGAGCATGACGGGACTGACCTGTGGGGGATAGGTCGTGCTCTGATGACCAACCTAACGAGTGGACAGACGGTACAGGGAGCGAGTACGATCACACAGCAGCTGGCTAAGAATGTCTTTCTGACTCATGATCGAACGTGGGGAAGGAAATGGAACGAAGTACTCTTATCCAAGAAAATCGAAGGACAATACGATAAGCAGCACATTATAGAGATGTACCTCAACCAAATCTATTTTGGCGAAGGGGCTTGGGGAATTAAACGCGCGGCAGAGACTTACTTCAGCAAGAAGGTTGAGAACCTGACGCTTTCAGAGTCGGCGCTTCTTGCGGGCATCATCAGAGCGCCTTCGGCGCTTTCGCCGTTCAAGCATCTCGATAAGGCTATAGAACGCCGTAACACTGCACTTCAGCTCATGAAGGATCAAGGGAAGATTAGTCAAACTACGTTTGATAAGACTGTCCGTGAGCCAATCAAACTCGGAAGCTCCAAGCCAAACCGAGGTGAAGGTATCAAGTACCCGTATTATGTGGATCAAATCATTCGAGAAGCGTCCGCCTTGTACGGGTTAACCGAGAATGAAATCCTGCACGGAGGTCTACGGATACATACGGCGTTAGATACGAAAATGCAGCAGGCTGCAGAACAGGTTTATTCCAAGAACTCAGTGTTTCCGAATAGCGTTGCTGACCAGCTTATTCAAAGTGGTACGGTATTGGTCGATCCGCGTGATGGCGGAATTAGGGCACTCGTTGGCGGAAGAGGGCAGCAGCCCTTCCGTGGATTTAACCGTGCCGTGCAGCTGAAGCGACAGCCCGGTTCCACGATGAAGCCGATTTCCGTTTATACGCCGGCTTTCGAACAAGGCTATCGTCCTGAAGATACGCTGCTTGACGAGCCGGTCGCTTTCGGTGGATATGAACCGAAGAATGCCGGAGGAGGCTACCACGGAGAAGTATCAATTTACGAAGCGATCGTAAATTCCTACAATATTCCAGCTGTGCGGTTATTGAATGAGATGGGAATTGACGCCGGGATGGAAGCAGCGGAGCGCTTCGGGATCGAGCTTAAGGAAGAGGACAGAACTCTTGGCCTCGCACTAGGTGGATTACAAGAAGGCGTTTCGCCGCTAACGATGGCTGAAGCTTTCGGAGTATTCGCCAACGACGGAGTTCGCATGCCTGCGCACTCGATTATTAGCATTGAATCCGCAGACGGAGAAGTGCTGGCGGAAGCAGCTGAGGATTCCGGTGTACAGACAACGGATTCTTCCGTTGCACGTACGATGACGGCAATGCTTGAAGGTGTCGTACAGGAAGGAACGGGGGAGGCAGCGGCACTTGCTGGTCGCCCCATCGCCGGTAAATCAGGCACAACGGAAATGCCGGGAACCGGGGGCGAAGGGATCAAAGACAACTGGTTTGTCGGCTATACCCCGCAGCTGGTCGGTGCCGTATGGCTTGGATACGATCATACGGATGCGCAGCATTATCTAACAACCACTTCAAAGGCCGCCGCGGCTGTATTCCGGGAGCTGATGAGCGAGGCACTGAAAGGCGAACCGGTCCTTGCCTTTCCGAAAGCGCCGGGTGGCGCAGTGAAGAAGCCCGGTAAACCCCCGAAAGCTGACAAGGGAGACAAGGGAAATAAGCCAGGTGATAAGGGAGATAAGGGTCCGGGACATAAAGGTCCAGATAAAGGTCCAAAGAAAGACCACGGTAAGAAAGACGAGGAGCGCCCCCCGAAGGGACACGACAAACATGGTGGTCCGAGAGATAGAGATTGAGTAGGTTCATGTTCATTTCCAAACAAAGAAACCGTCCCAATAGGGAAGAGCACTGCGTTCGTTGAGCTTGAAAGGGAAGTCAGAAGCATAGAGAAAGGGGCTATCCTGCGTCATCATCGATGACGCATGGGATAGCCCCTTCTCGTCGCGCGAGTAGATTGGTTAGTTCAGCCTCTGAGAGTTCGTTTACTGAATTCTCAGCTTCATTTCTGCGCGCTTTCGGCGGTGAGAGTTCGACTATCGTATTCTCCCTCTCTCCCTCACGCGCGGGTCAGTGATTTAATGTTTAAGAGTAGGGTTATTCGACTTTTGCGCAACATTAAGACAGAATCGATCAATTGGAACGGAAAATGTTGCATTCTCTGCAGCAATGTACTCGGCCAAATTTAGGAGCTAAGTCATAAGCGCACTTTCGTTAAACTCCTATACATGCACATCATGAGCTAATAATTGCTGCGCCACAATATAGCCCGATCCGCCGTTTATGCCATGTCCCGGCCATGTGGCTGCGCCAAGCATGTACAGATTCGGAATCGCTGTTTGATGGCTGGGTTGGGATGGGAGCGGGCGGAACAAGTAGCTTTGTGCGAAATCATGGGAACCGCCGTAAGGGTCGCCGGGTCCGGAATTCGGATTAAAGCGAGCGATCGTATCCGGCGTTACGACGGATTTGCCGATAATGGCGTCCGGAATGTTCGGAATATGCTTGCCGACGACGCCTATTACGCGTTCCGTGAATCGTTCGGTAAGCTCATTCGTCCACGATCCGTCACCAATGTCTATCAGTCCGGCAGCATCGCCGCGGGGTCGACAAGGAACTTCCAGAACTTGAAGCCGCATAATGGCTTTGCCGGCCGGAGCGCGGGAAGGATCAAGGTTCGTTGAGCAATCTACCGTGAAAGTCGGTTTGGCCGGGAGCAGATCAGCCATCCCTTGTGCAATGGCTTGGGTGAAGCCGTCGAGTCCATCAGTTAAGTGAGGCTGGCCTACGCGATCAAATCGCCCATCCGGCCACTTCGGCGCTTCGCTGAGGGCGAGATGGATCTGAACGCAGCCTCTTCCATAGCGGAATCGCTGTGCTTCAGCGCGGATCTCAGGGTTGACTTCAGTATCCGACAATAGCGACATGAACAGCTGGTCCGGTCCGGTAGAGGCGACAACCGCATGCTTCGCGTGAAACTCTTCGCCATTGGCTGTGCGAACGCCGACAGCTTTACCATGCTTAACGATAATCTTCTTGACCATCGTTCCTGTCATGATCTTGCCGCCTTGATCCTGCACTAAACGAGATAATGCCCGTGCAAGCTGCTCGCTTCCTCCTGCAGGTATTGGCATTCCGCCGCCCATTAGCGCCATCGAGGTGAGTGGCACCCAGATTCCGCTGCCGATTTCGTCAGGTGTTCGTCCTAAATGTGTGACCCAAGAAGCCAACATGGAACGCATGACCGGCGACTTGAATTCGCTAACGACATTCCGGGCTGTCGAGAAGAGGGAAGGAGCGAATGTAGTTAAGCTTTTGCCCCCGACTCGTTTGTCATAAAGCAGCTTATGTATAATCTCGGTAGCCTGCTGGCTGGATAAGTCTAAGTTGAATAACTCGAATACATCTCCGGCATAAGGTGTAAACGCTTCGAACATACGGCCAAGCACGGCCCCATCGCCGGGAGCCAGACGATCGGCTTCGAGCACAAGCTCTTCGGCTGACCGTGCGAAGACTGCCGTTTCCCCGCTCTCCATAGAAACACCGGTGGGCAGATCCGTATTCACGTAATGCAAGCCCCGCGCTTCGAGTTCTTTTCTGAAATCCGCATAAGCAGGGCCGGTCAAGAAAAGTGGGTGAGCAGCGGAATATACATCATGCTTAAACCCCGGCAATGTCAGTTCTTCCGTACGCAAAAATCCGCCCGGGCGATCGTTCTTCTCCAATAATAGGACGCTTCTTCCCGCGCGCGTCAAATATGCGGCCGCAATCAGTGCGTTATGGCCACTGCCAATCATGATGACATCATACTTGTTCAATGACGATTCCCCTCCAAGACAAGACTAAGTGCCAGTTCCAGTTTAACGCATGAGGCGTAGCGAGAAGTGGCGGTTAGTGTCGATAAATCCAAATTTTACCTAAAATTTATATGTACTTATAATTTAGGCGATCATATCTCTTAGAGGCGGTTATATAAAATCCAAAAGACCTATTTAAAACAGGCCTTTTGGCGATTACTTCATTCATCTAGCCGACGAGAGAGGTTATTATTGACCGCGCCAAACCCACCAGCCGTTACTGTTATTCTGCCAACCGTTATTGCCGCGAGATCCATTGCAGCCACGAGAACCTTGGGTACCTTGCGTACCTTGCGTACCTTGGCTGCCGCGTTTACAGTTGCAGCCACTAGAACCTTGGTTACGACGCGAATCTTGAGCGCCTTGCGTACCTTGGTTACCGCGATTGCAGTTGCAGTTACGCGAACCTTGGTTACCATTACGAGAACCGTTACAACCACATGCCATATCTATCAACTCCTTCATCATGGGATGTTAATAATATATGTATTGAATCTATCAATTGTTATAGTTGTATGCCCATTTACTAGACTAAGGACGACTAAAAAAAATCGAAAACCATGCAGCGAATCGCAAACGAAGACCGTCTAATAGGGTGGAGGTGGTTATTCAGTGAAGCCGGCCGGCAAACAGAACAAAGAACAATTCTCGAAAGACCCTGCAGAAGCGCTTGAGCAGCTAATGGATCGTTACGGTGCAATCGTAATGCGCACCGCGTATTTCTATACAGGTGATCGCCATCTTGCAGAGGATATCAGTCAAGAAGTGTTTCTGCGCAGCTTTCGCAAATGGACATCGTTTCGTGGTGACAGCAGCATGAAGACCTGGTTGACGACAATTACCATTAATGTTTGTAGAGACAAAATGGGGGTTCGAATGTTTACAGAGCAGCCCACCGACCCGAGCCAGATGGAGCGAGGTCATACAATCAGTGCCCAGGATGAGGCTCTTGAACGACTAAAGAAAAGCGAAGTACTCCAATATTTGCTTCGTTTGCCAATCCCTTATCAGGAGGCTCTGTATTTGTACTATTATCTGGACCTCAGTACGAAGGAGATCGCGGATGCGACTTCTTCGCCGGAAGGAACGATACGAAACAGACTTCACCGGGCACGTGAAGCGTTAGCTAGCTTGATCGATAAGGAGGAACTGACAGATGACAGAAACAGATAATCGATTACGCCAACACTTACGGGAAGAAGCAGATGAAATACTCTTCAATGACATGGAATTGAGCAATCGAATGAAACAGAAGATCCGGCAGGAAGCAGCTGCTCAGAAGACGAAGCGTAGGTTCTTGCTCCCGAAAGCATGGACGTTGGGATTCACAGCGGCAATTATGATCATCGCTGTGTTCTTGATCCTTCAACAGCAGAATCCGGGCACGAATACGGCCGAGGATACGCCGTCAACCAACCAAGGAGCCAGTGGCTCGCAGCTGTCTCAATTGATCACAACACCAGTAAGCACAGTAGAAGAAGCTATAGCATCCTTCGGACCAAATCTGCGAGTGCCGAATGACGTACCGGATGGTTATTCACTTACAGAGATCATAACGGTAGGGATGAAGGATGAACCGGTGAGAGATGTGATCTTCACGTATTCGTCAGGCAAGAAGAGCATTACGTACGCTGTGAGCCGCATGAAAGCCGTATTTCCTGTAGATCTGTTCAAAGCGACGCAAGTAAGCGGAAGTGACGGGTTTGTATTTGAACAACCAGAGCTCGTTGAGCTGTATTGGCTTGTCGACGATATTCAGTACTCCATTACCGGTCCGTTGTCAGGCGAAGAAGCGATGAAGATCGCTGAATCGGTAAAATAATAACATGGGCTGCCTCAACACGGAGGCAGCCCTGTTTTATCTTCAGTTCATTTGTCCGAATTGACGAGTAAGGCTGCCGACTTACGGTGGCCTTTTTTGATAAACATTTTCAAATAACTGGGCGGATTTCAAATTATATACTAAAATATAGGAACTGCATGTCGATCTGTCCGTATCAGATATCAGGTATTGTTATCGAAGTTCGCTTTAACTAACAGGAGGAGGCGAGTTCATTGCATTTATATTTCAGGGATAATTTCTTCAATTCCGGTGTAACGGAAATTCTGAATGAACAGGAAGAGAACGTAGGTCATCTGGATTTGAAGAGCGCTTTTGGCTCTGCGATCGAAGTGTACGGGCAGAATGATCAGCTGCTGTGTGCCGGAAGCTTTCCTTTCTTCTCCGGCAAATGGGAGGTTAGTGAAGCAAACGGGGAGCAGTTAGGTGTACTCAGAAGCCGATTTACTTTCTTTTCTAAGAAATTCACCTACGAAACATAAGGGCGAGGCAGCTACGAGATCATTTCTCCGGCATTCTCCAAGGAATATGATATTAACGATGAATCCGGCGCTTTGATCGCCCGTTTTGAGCAAGTTAACGGATGGTTCTCTTCAGGTGCTTTCCAACTGACCAACCAAAGCGAATATCTGGACTCCTATGAACTTGTAGCCGTAATTATGGGCATGCATGCGATTCAGAAGAAACAACGGGCGGCAAGCAGTGCGAACACGTAAGAAACGAACATAAAATTGCACATGAATTGAAAAATATGGTAAGGTAATTTTTAGGTGGAAAAGCCTGACCCTTTTCAAAGGAGGAACCTCAGCATGATGAAATGTACGATTAGCTCCCTGCAAAGTTTGAACTATAAACAACGGCGGTTGTTTGTATGGAGCCAGCAATAGATTTCCGCCATGATTTCTAGAATAAGAAACGTTTATAGTTTAGACTTTGCTCCCTTAAACTTTCACTACATTTAAGGAGCAGAGCGATCATGAAATATGTAAACGCGGATATTGTTTTTCCTGAAGCATTACTCAAAGAAATACAAAAGTATGTCCATGGAGGCATGGTCTATGTCCCGACCCCAGACGGATTTCGTAAGAAATGGGGCGAGAATTCAGGGATTAGAAGGCAGCTCAGCCATCGGAACGATGAGATCCGTCATAAGTTCACCAATGGTCTGTCGATTGAGCAATTATCCGATCTCTATTGTCTTTCCTTTGATAGCATTAAGAAAATCATTTATTCAAAAAAATAGGTTGCGAACGGGCTGCATTGGATATTTCATCTGATGCGGCTTTTGTGTTGTCCGGATAATCGGCTGCCTGGAAAAACTTATTCTTTACTGATCGTTCTCGAAATGATAAGATCACATGGAGCAAAGGCGAGATGATCAAATTTCATTCTGATGATTCGGGAATGACCGTTCCCAAAAAAAACAGCTAATCGGGAGGTTATATAAATGAGTAAATCAATTACAAGCTATGCACCGCTCGAACAGCTGTCGGCAACAACCGAGAAGAAAACACTGACCAACGAGCATTTCGTTACGTTCATGCTTGGTTTTACAGTCGTATTGGTCATCATGAACACGATGATGTTCAACCTGGCACTTCCTAAGGTCGCTGAACAATTTTCACTCGCGACTTCAACTGCGTCATGGATCGTTACGGGCTATTCGATCGTATTTGCCATATCTTCGATTACCTACAGCAGGCTGTCCGACATTTTACCGATCCGCGCTTTGTTTATTGTGGCATTGCTTTCCATTGGGGGTGGTTCCCTATTAGGTCTGTTTAGCGATGGATTCGGTATGTTGCTTGTGGCCAGACTCATTCAAGCATCGGGAGCCGGTGCAATACCTTCGCTCGGCATCGTGCTTTTAACCAGATACATTCCATTGTCCCGCCGCGGCAGAGCGATGTCGATCATGCTGGCTGCTACTTCTCTTGGTCTGGGACTTGGTCCTGTAATCGGCGGGTCTGTCGTGCAATATTTGGGCTGGCATTTCCTTTTCGTCATTACAGGCATTACGCTGCTGCTTATTCCGATTTTTCTGCGTATGCTGCCTACTGAGAAAGCTGCAGGTGGAACATTTGACGTGCTCGGTGCATTACTCATCGGGATTGGCACGACATCACTGTTGTTATTCCTAACATCGAAGAGCTTGTTAGCACTCGGCGTCGGCATACTTGCAATCTTGTTGTTTGTATTGCGAATTCGCACGGCCAAGAATCCATTCGTTCTGCCGGTATTGTTCAGTAATAAATCTTATTTGGCATTAGCGTCTGTTGCTATAGCAGCTTATATGGTCAGCTTCAGCTTCCTGTTCCTTGCGCCGCAAATGCTGTCTCACCTGTACGGTTTGACACCCGGAGCATCCGGATTAGTATTGTTCCCTGGTGCGCTGCTGGCTATGCTTGTTTCGAACCGAGTAGGTCGCATCATTGACCGCTATGGCAATGCGGCGTTAATACGCTACATTCCTTGGATGCTTCTCCTTTCTGTTGTATTACTTGCGTTATTTGCTACCCATTCTTATTACGCCCTAGGTGCGATCTTCTTATTAACAAGCATAAGCTTCACAGCGATTTCCAGTTCTGTTTCTAACGAGATGTCACGATTGCTGCCTAAAGAGCTAGTCGGCTCCGGCATGGGACTATTTCAATTAATGCAATTTATAAGCGGTGGATTCAGTGTCGCACTTTCGGCAAGTGCGCTTGCTTGGCAGCATGATATACCTCAAGTAAGAGCGTTCGATAATCTGATCTGGGGTATGGTTGTTGTTGCGATGCTTTCCATTGCCAGTGCAATGGTATACCGTTGGTACAAGAAGAGAACTACGATAACCGAAATGAACACCGGAAATGAATAAATATGGATTGGATCATGTCCAAAGCAGCTGACCTGTAATTCTCAGGTTCAGTTGCTTTTTTATTACCTGTTTATGGCCGTATCCTCCGCAGAAACAGCATATTTTTGCCGAATAATGGGAAGATAGATATATCTAATTATTCATTGAGGAGGCTTATTCAGTGAAGAGGTTTAGGAAGGGGGTACCAAGTCAGCCCGCGTATCCTACTATTCCGGAGGATTACTCAGTAGCTGAAGAGTGCGCCAGTCTAACTTCGGATTTAGAGCAAAATGAATTGATCTTCAAACGTATCTTCGACAGAGATTCCGATATCGTATTTCGTACTGTCCATTCAGCAGGCCAGAAACAATGGATTGTCATTTTCTTCGCCTGTTCAGTAGAGGAAGAAATGATCGATAAGCATATTCTGCAGCCATTGATCGCCAGAAATAATCAACACGGACAGAGTCATGTCCAAGCAGAAGCTTTGGATGATCTCTTTATAACTGCAGCGAAAACGTATGTAACCTCCAGCGTTACTGAAATTGTAAATCACTTATTGGACAGCCATGCGATCGTACTTACCAGAGCGGATAATCATGCAGTGATGATTAAGGTGAAAGGCGCCAAACAGCGCAGTCTGGAGGAGCCTTCTTCTGAGCCGGTTATTCGAGGGCCGAGAGATGGATTCATCGAGAGTATATCCACGAACATCGGATTACTGCGAAGCAGGTTGAAAACTTCACGGCTCAAAATGGAGTCTCTTTCGATCGGAGAGCTAACGCAAACTACAGTAGTTATGAGTTATATCGATGGTATTGCGGATAAATCTGTTGTAGAGGAAGTTCGAAATCGGATATCGCGAATCAAGATCGACGGGGTCCTCGATTCTGCGTACATTGAAGAGTATATCGAGGATTCACCCTATTCTCTGTTCCCTCTCGTACATAGTACAGAACGTCCGGATGTGGTTGCGGCTGAGTTGCTGGAAGGGAAAATTGCCATCCTTGTGGACACGAGTCCGTTTGTATTAATCGTTCCCATGACATTCTGGACCGGGATGCAAGCGAGCGAGGATTATTATGTTCGTTGGCCGATTGCGACCTTTGTGCGTTGGATACGATTAATTTTTATCTTCATCGCCATATTTGCGCCTCCGCTTTATGTCGCGGTAACAACCTTCCATCAAGAAATGATTCCGACGAATCTCGTCCTGAGCATAGCTGCCTCAAGAGAATCTGTTCCATTCCCGGCTCTGATCGAAGCGTTCTTGATGGAAGTCATATTCGAGGCATTGCGCGAGGCAGGAATTCGTTTGCCGAAACAGATCGGACAAGCCGTAAGCATTGTAGGTGCACTCGTCATCGGTCAATCTGCCGTACAGGCGGGTATTATTTCGGCCCCGGTCGTTATTATCGTATCGATAACCGGCATTGCGGCTTTTACGATTCCACGATACAGCTTTGCAAACGGAATCCGATTGCTCCGATTTCCAATTTTGTTCTTGGCGGGTACTCTTGGGCTTTACGGAATAGTACTGGGATTTCTCGGTATCTTATTGCATGTTACATCACTTCGATCGTTTGGCGTTCCGTATTTTGCACCGATTGCACCGCTTACCTTCAGTAATCTGAAGGATGTTCTTATCCGGGCGCCAATCTGGGCGAGGACCCAGCGTCCACTTGCAACAGGAAAGAGCAATCCGGTTCGTCAGCCCGAGGATCAGCAACCAAGCCCGTCCCGAGGGACACAGCCACCCGAAAGTAATGAACCGACTTGAAGTAACGGAGAAAGGGACATGAACTTGACAATGAAACCTATCCTATGCATCGGTCTGTTAATCATCGTATTAACCACAAGCGGCTGTTGGGACCGGACGGAAATCAATGACCTTGCATTCATCTTGGGTACGGCGTTTGACGTAACTGAGGATGGCGAGACGTTACTTTCCTTACAGATCGCAATCCCCTCTTCCGGTATGGGGGGAAGCGGTCAGCAAGAAAAGTTTTTTGTTCTGTCTGCGACAGGGAAGAACGCGAATGAAGCATTCCAGAAGCTTCAAAATCAGAGCTCTCGCAGATTATTCACATCTCATCGCAGCGTTATCTTTATAAGCGAAGCATTCGGCAAACAGGGAATTAACGATGTGCTCGATGTTTTCACGCACGATCCACGCCAACGATTGAAAACTTACATCATGGTAGTACGAGGGGGAGAAGGACAAGAAGTTCTGCGTACGAAATACCCCTTTGAACAAGTGCCGACAGAAGCAGTCAAGGAAATGGAAGCTTTGGGAGGGAATTTATCGGCAACGCTTCGAGATTTCTTCATAGAAGCCACAAGTGAAGGAATCAACCCTGTTACGGGGGTGATAGAGGAAGATGTGCATTCCACCTCTCTCAAAGGAAGCACAAACAAACTATTCAGCCTGATGGGCTCAGCCGTATTTAAGGATTTAAAAGTAGTCGGTTTTCTGGACCAAGAAGAAACCAACGGATTATTGTGGGCTACCGATCGAATGAAGAAAGGAAGAGTCACTGCTTATCTTCCTCAATATGGAGGGTCGGTAGGGGTTATTATTGACCATTCGAAGCGGAAAATCACTTCGCAAGTCAACGGGGATACAATTAAAGTCAAGATTCAGGTCCATGGACAAGCGAGTTTAGTCGAGAATAATACTCACTTGGATGTAAGCAGACCGAACAACCTTATGCTAATTCAGAAAGCCATGGAGAAATCGATTGAATTGGAAATCCGTAAAGTACTGGATAAAGTCCAAACGAAGTATAAGGTTGACAGTATTGGCATCGGACAAGACATCTACCGAAACGATCCAAAGGCATGGAAACAGCTGAAGAATCAATGGGATCGCAAATACCCCGAGGTAGAAGTTTCTATTGGTGCTAGCCTGAGCATTAACGGAGCCGGGATGGCAGGCGCTCCTCTGCAATTGAAAGAAAAGGAGGTCATTAAATGATCGTGCAAATAGCGGGATATGTTCTTCTAGTGTCAGTATGGGCTATTGTGAAGGTGAAAGTTCTGCGAAGTCAACATAAAGTCAAAGAAGCCGTGATATACGGCAGTATACTCGGCATTTCCGCTATAGTGGGTTCCCTCTTACTGGCACGGATTAATCTGCCGAGCTTCACGGAACCGGCCAGAATGATCTTCGAACCGATCACGAAAATACTGCTACAGCAGTGATTGCCGATTACTTCTTCGGATGGAGTCAATTGTTAGTAATAACAATGGCAAGAAGCTGTGGTTGAAGAAGGCCAACAGCGGGAACGTGAAGGCGAGATAGTTCATCAGCTCTGACCCGTTCTTGAAGATCCACACAGAGCCAACTAGAGCCATCAAGGATACCGGTAAGACGATTTCGCGATAATTTCGAATTCCGAAAAGATGACACACACAAAGGCACAAGATAAATAAACAAATGGCTACTTTAACGAAACATCCCATCACCCAAATGGATACAGCAACTGCCTCCAGACGTTCAAGAGATCCCGTGATGCCGATATATTGAATGACACTCAAGAAGGAATAGGTAAGTTTGCCTGTCAGGGGTCCCAGTACCGTAATTGTAAGTAATACGATGGCTACTATAATAAGAAAAATGGTGCTAAACGCGATTAAAGAAACTTTGCGTGCTTTATGAGGTTGATTCAAATAAGGATAGAGCCAACCTAATATGAATAGCTGATTCATAAACCCGCCAGCCGGACTAACAGCTCCTTGCAATACAGGGATGATGCCGTCGCCTAATATTGGCTTTAATTGGTTGAAATCGCCTATGCTCGCAGCCAAGATCAATAGAGGCAGCAAAGAAGCCAAGATGATAATACTGATGAGCTCATTGCATCTGGCGATCACTTCAATACCGGTAATGACAGCTATCGCACATAGGATCAAGAAGGTCAGACTTCCGACGATATGCGGGCTTTGCGGTAATAACAGCGTACTTACAAAACCTACGTGCTGCATTGTAATCGTTGTTATCGATATAAACCAATAGTAGATGTAATTGATTCCGAGCAAAGCGCCAAACCATTTGCCAACGATTTTGGAACTATACTGGGTAATCGTTAATCCTGGATAACGTTTTCCAAGCGTGATCATTACCCAAACAGAAAGTAATCCGGTTAAGCTGGCAGGGAAGAAGGACATCCATGAATTTTGTTTGCCGAACATGTCCATGATTCCGGGGACCGTCAAGATGATCGTAGAAATGACAAATGTGATCAGTAAAAAGCCGAGCTGGGTTGCTGTGATTTGTTCTCTTGTTTGCACGGTCATATGCTCATCTTCTCCTTACTGACGATAGTTGTTCCAAGTATTTACAAGGAAAGAATGAGATATACAAGTCATAGTAACAATGCGAATGGAGAACGATAAGTAATAGCACCTGAAATTTCCGACTTGATTTATTATCTACTAGAAGGTAGAATAAGCGCATGAGCAAAAACACAAACACAGCAGAAGCCATTTTGGATGCCGCTGAATCCATGGTGATGGAATCCGGCTTTAACGGATTCAGTTACGCACACATCGCCGAGAAAGTTGGAATACGTACCGCAAGTATTCATTACCATTATCCAAGTAAGGAGGACCTGGGAGAAGCGCTAATTAAGCGATATCGAGAAAACTTCAATGCTTTCATCGCAAAGGTCGATGTAGAATCGCTGAACAGTTATGACAAGCTGGTCAAGTTCATTGAACTGTATCGCAGTGGTCCGGCTGACAATTTTCGTACCTGTCTAGGCGTGATGTTATCAACTGATCTAACCTCGTTATCTGATCGAGCACGAGATGGGGTTGCGGAATTTTTTGCAATCAACTTGGATTGGTTATCGCAGGTATTGGAGAATGGACGCCAAGACGGAAGTCTTCGATTCGAAACCGGCGCTGTAATGGAAGCTCATAAACTTTTCGCCGCATTACAAGGAGCACAATTATTGGCTAGAAGCTTCAAGGATATGCAGAGATACGATACGGTTGCTGAAGGAATAATATCCGCTTTGAAGTAAAAATTAGAGCGGATTTTCTTTAGAGTATGATCTACCTATTAATAGGTCGTAGATAATATAGACCTCGATAGGGCAATATAAATTTCAAGAGGAGGAATCACCAATATGTTGTACGAATTGCGTGTTTATCACATCATGCCGGGCAAAATGCAAGCGATTCAAGCTCGTTTCAGAGATCACGTGATTGAGCTATTCAGTAAACATGGCATGAAAATTACGCATTTCTGGGAAGATGCCGATGCAGATAACAACCAGCTGTATTATATTGTGGAGCATGAGAATATGGAGCAGCGGAATATTAATTATGAGCAGTTTCGTAATGACCCCGATTGGCTTGAACTGAGACGTGTTACAGAGGCGGACGGTGCGTTGGTAGAGAAGCAAGAAAGTATATATATGAAGAATGTCGCTTATTTCGAGAATAAATAAAGCAACGAAATGCTTGATATTTCCATTGATTTTCTATCTACTAAAAGGTAGAATGAGCACATGAAGAAAAACAACACGCATTGCTGAAGAGTTAGTACAACGTAATGAAGAAGGTTCAAGCAATCAAAAAAACTACCTTTTAATAGGTCAAAGGAGATTAACAAATGAACATGCAAGGTAAAACAGTCATCATCACAGGTGGAAGCAGCGGGATTGGTAAGGCAGTAGCGATGGAATATGTGAAACGTGGGGCGAATGTAGTCATTAACGGACGCCGAGAGGACACACTAGTTACGGCTGCGCAAGAAATTGATCCTACGGGCACACAGGTTGCGGCAGTAGCCGGCGATATCTCTGATCCTCTAGTCGCTGATCGTTTGGTCGCAGCGGCACTGAATAAATTCGGACGTGTGGATACATTGGTCAACAACGCAGGGATCTTCCTTGCAAAACCATTTACGGAATACACGGATGAGGATTTTGCAAATGTGGTGTCGATCAATATGGGCGGATTCTTCCAAATTACACGGCGTGTAGCAGCTGAAATGTTGAAGACACGTAGTGGCCATATCGTGAGCATTACGACGAGCCTTGTAGATCAACCGATCGCCGGCGTACCTTCGATCTTAGCTTCACTTACCAAAGGCGGCTTAAACTCTGCTACGAAGTCACTCGCAATTGAATACGCGGATAAGGGAATTCGTGTGAATGCAGTAGCACCAGGCATTATCAAAACGCCAATGCATCCAGAAGAAACGCATGATTTCTTGAATAAGCTGCATCCAATGGGCCATATGGGGGAATCAAGCGACATCGTGGATGCGATCCTTTACTTGGATTCCGCACAATTCGTAACCGGGGAAATCCTACACGTGGATGGCGGGCAGAATGCAGGCCGTTGATTGAATGGAAGTCAAGTAATCAGGAATTATGATGTGGCTTTATTAAACAAAACCAAAACAAAAACAAAAACCAATACGAATGGAGATTATAAACATGAAAACACTAGTTATTATTACACATCCAACTATGGAACAATCCCGAGTGAACCGTACATGGCGTGAAGAATTGCAAAAGCACAGCGAAATCACAATTCATGAATTGTATAAGGCTTACCCAGACGAGAATATCGATGTTGCGAAGGAACAAGCGCTGATCGAAGCACATGACCGCATTATTTTCCAATATCCGTTGTTCTGGTACAGCACACCTACGCTATTGAAAAGATGGTTTGATACTGTCTTGCAATATGGCTGGGCATTTGGACCGGATGGCACCAAAACAGCAGGGAAAGAAATTGGCGTTGCCATCTCAACCTATGGTTCTGAAGCATCGTATCAACATGACGGCTCCAATCGCTACACACTTGAAGAAATCTTACGCCCAGTCGATGCACTTGCAGGCTTTATCGGCGCGACGTATTTGCCACACTTTGCACTAAGTGATGTGTCCAATCTATCCGATGAACGATTAGCGCAAAGCACGGTCGATTACATTCAACATATCAAAACGGTTCAACCCGTTAAACAAGCGGTGGCAGCAAAGTGAACAATGTAATCATAGATGTATATTTCGATACGATATGCCCATGGTGCCGCATGGGAACAACGAGTCTGCTGACAGCAATAGAGCAATTGCCTGAAGACACGAAAGCAACTGTTCGCTGGCATGCGTTTCAGCTTAACCCGGATATCCGACCTGAAGGTGAAGATTATCGCAAAGTGATGATGGGGCGATTAGGCGGAACTGCACAATTCGAAGCAAGAATGAAGCATTACAACACAACAGGTGCGCTGTTTGGCCTTAACTATAATATGGATCTTGTGAAATATACACCGAACACTGTTAAATCCCATCAGTTAGTTGCGATTACGCCTGAGCATCTGCAAGTGCAACTGATTGAAGCGCTGTATACGGCTTATTTCGAAGAAGGCATAGACATTGGGAATGTGGATGAGCTTGTTCGCATCGCACTCGCCTCGAAGGTAACAGATGATGCCGACGAGTTAAAGAAACGACTGGTGAGCGGCGAAGGCATCGAGAAGGTTGAAGCCGGACAACGTAATGCTCAGAAACTAGGCGTTAGAGGAGTTCCTTACTTTATCATTAACGAGAAGATTAGTCTCTCCGGACTGAAGTCTCCTGATGAATTTATTGATGTCATTAAACAAACAATCTCTTAAGGGGGTGCATGATCATGCCAATCGTAACGATCCAAGTAACTAAAGAAGGTACAACGCCAGATCGGCAGTCCATTACGGCTGAGGAGAAAGCAGCTCTGATAAAAGGGGCAAGTGAGCTAATGCTGAACGTGCTTCATAAGCCTTTCGAAGCGACCTTCGTTGTCATTGAAGAGGTTGACACCGACAATTGGGGCTGGGGTGGACTACCTGCTCTAGAGTACCGTCAGCAGCTGGCTGACAAGAAGAAGTAATTCATCATAAACGTTCCGAATTGCAAACCCGGTGCCGAGCAAGCACTGGGTTTGCTGCGTTTACATACGGACGATTCCTCATCCAATAAACGGGTTACCAGCAGAAAGCAAGGATGGAGTGTCTTGATCAAGGAGAAACCATAGATGTAGCTTCTTTTCTTGAAGTTCAATAAACTTCTGGAGGTTGTGAATCCGTGAAAAAAGCAATCGCAAGTACAGCCGTGTGTGTCACTTTGTCTGCCATGCTTGCTTTTCCTGCCATGGCCAATACTTCATCAATGAGCACTGTGGATACGAACCGAAGCCATTCAAGTATGTATGGAAACGGTAATTTTAACGGGACACCAGGTGCTACCGGCACTCCGGATGTATATGGTATTCCGGGTACGCCAAGATCATCTATGGACATGAATATGAACAATACGAACAGATCGAGGAGCTATAGCGGTAACTATGGCAGCAGCTATGGCAACAACAATGGCATTACGACTCCATACCGAACAATGACGAACAAAACCATCTCCGGTGGCGCTGGGCTGACTAACGCTAATAACTTTCGGGCCACCGCAGCAAACACGAATGATAATGATTTCGATTGGGGATGGCTTGGGTTGCTTGGGCTGCTCGGTCTAGCCGGCTTACGCAGTCGTTCAGGAGAGCGTGACCGAACTTAATATGTGATGGCTTGTATAAAAAGGCTACCTAGCGGTAGCCTTTTTTTTGCGATTTTAGATAACCGTAGGACTAAGACCTGAAATAATGTTAAGTTCCGGGAGACTAAAGCTCTGATCTTCAACTAAGTTGCCGAATTCATTAATTCCGGTAACTGTCAGCAAGGCATCGGTCAAGGATAGACTGACCTGAACTTCATAAGCAACATTACCTGCAATAAAAAACTCGCGGACATCAAAAGAATCTGCAGGTACGACATACGAAGTAAGATAACCGGTATAGAATACGCTGGAATCGACGGAAGCGTAAATTTCAATCATCACTGTAACGGGGCTTTGTAGATTTAAATTTCTTGTACTTACGACGATATTAGAAGCGGCTGTACCAAAATCTCTTGTATTCGTTACTATTCCCGTAGAATATGAAGGCATAATAGTTCACTCCTTTTTTAATAAGACATGCTCTATTCTATGAAAATCGACATTATTGGTTACAAATACTGGAAAATAATGAAATTGAAGCTTTAATTGGCAGCTTATTTTCACATTAAGAATAAGTAAACTATTCAGACAAGAGAACCCCATGTGATGAAGTCTGATCTATAGTTCGATATAACCTTGTCATGAGAAGTAACTTGTTCAAAATTGAAAGACCGGACAACTTGCCAATCAGGTTCTAAGAAATTAGTCCATATGACCCGATCCGAAAGAATCATAATTTAATTCATTATGAATGATTATTGATAATCCTTATTACTAAAAATATTATTCTTATTAGCAAACGTTCCTTATTTTGTCAATATCTATTTTTGAAAAAAGAGCCATTTTACGATTACTACATATCCCGATAACTTTATTTTTACATAACGGGTCTAAGATAAGTCACACATGTTACTAGCGACAGTCTACAGCTCACTGTTCGATAACCTAACATCAAATTGACTAATCATGGAACGGGGAGTGTAATTCAAAGTGGGTAAGAAGAAGCTCGTCAAGCCGATCATCGGCGCACTGACGACGGCAAGTTTATTGTTGGGGCTCATGACACCGTATGGGTCAGGAATTGTTCGTGCTGAAGGGGCCGGAGCCGGATTTGATTTTACGAAGGTGCCGAAACTGTTGATTACGGAGCTTGTGCCAGATAGCTCGAACGTAACTGGAACCGTGTCTGGAGATTCCGTGGATGGCTATGAATTTATTGAGATCTATAACAATTCCAATTTACCTGTCACTTTTTTCGACAACTACACCATTAATTATCATTACTTAAATAGTAAAAACGAGATTGTAGATACGAACTGGGGGCTACTCAACGCAGCGGACAAGCCTGTTATCCCAGCAAAAGGATCAATCGTTTTCTGGGTTACGACTAAAGACAATCAGAATCTAACAGCTGCACAATTCAATGGGATTTATAAAACCGATCTCGTAGAAGGAACAAGTTTGTTTCGTTTGACTACGGATGGGGGGATGATCAACACTGCACCGCGAGATCTAATCATTAGAAATAATAGTGGGAACTCCATTGTTACGGCTTCCTACCAAAATGATGATCAAACCGTGAGGGACAAAGGGATTTTCTACTCTTATCCTACGGATGGTAGTTCAATCATGTCTATGGTTAAAGACGGATCCTATGCTGCTGGCGTCCATGCGGCTACGCCGGGCACAGTCGAAAGCATGTTCATGCCGACGCAGGCTTCGGATGAACAGCCAACTGCCCCGCAGCCTGCGATTGGGATCGGTCACACACCGGTTACTGATGCCTACGAAGGCACTGATATAGCCCTAAGCGCATCGGTAACCGCGACGAACGGTGCAGAACTAACCAAGGCTACGGCGAAGCTCTTCTATAAATTGGATTCGGAGAGTACGTTTACTTCCGTTCCTATGACGCTGAATGCGGGTAACTCCACATCGGAGCTTTCCGTTTTCGAAGGTTCCATTCCGAAGGAGCAGCTGCTGAAGAGCAAGCTGGAATATTATATTGAGGCAACCGACGGCACGACGACCAAAGACACGGTGCCGTATACGGTGAACGTTCACCTCAACGTGCCGCAGCCTGCCATTGTCATCGAACATACGCCTGTGAAGGACGGCATCGACGACAGCGATATGGAGATGATCGCTTCGGTGTCCGCGGCGAACGGCGCAGACCTGGCCAAGGCTGCGGCAAGCATCTACTACAAGCTGGATTCGGAGACGACCTACACGGCAGTTCCGATGACGCTGAACCCGGGCAGATCTACAACGGATCATTCTGCATTCGAAGGCGCAATTCCGAAGGCTAGACTGACGCAGAAGAAGCTCCAATACTATATTGAAGCAACGGACGGTACGACGAAGAAAGACACGGACGTCTATACAGTGGATGTTCGTTCGAGTCTGAACTACAACTACGTTCCTTCGATTCTTATCACAGAATTGAACCCTAATTCAACCAATGTAACAGTGAGTGGATCAGCGTTCGATGGATACGAGTTCATCGAAGTGTACAACAACGCCGATCGTACGATTAATTTAAAAAATTATAAGCTTATGTATGTGTACACGAATCAAACCAAGGAAACGCAGTGGCCGACAGGCGATATCTCAATCCCGTCCCAGAAATCCGTGGTTTTATGGATTGCCAACGGCTCCAACGACAATTTGTCTGCTGCCGAGTTTAACGCGCATTTTGGCTCGAACCTGACGCTGAACAAGGATTTGTTCAAAATCGACAGCGCAGGCATGGAAAACGACGGCGCTCGCAGTCTTGTTTTCCGCAATGCCTTAAACAAGGACATTGTGTCCGCACATTATGAAGGGCAAGTAAGCGCGATCGAGGACAAGCCGCTCTTCTACAAATATCCCGATGATGGCACGCTTGCGATGCTACTGGATTCCGCAGGTACGCAGGCCGCAACACCCGGCGCAGTCGCTGCGAATCAAGTGCCTAAGATGCCGGCTTCGGTTCCGGAAGAAGGCGAGAACGAGAAACCGGTGATTACCCATACGCCGGTCACTTCCGCCGAGACGAATGTGAACCTGAAAATTATCGCTCAAATCACGAATAAGGAAAGCGATGACGGCAAGGTCGATCCTGTGACGGCAACGGTATATTACAAAACCTCCTCACAAGCTAAATTCACGGCAGCTAAGATGTCCGTAACGACAGGACATACATATTTGGCTGACATTCCGCGCCAAGATCTGATCGAAGCGTCGCTGCAATACTATATTGTAGTGAAAGACACCGTGAACACGGTGACGACGGATACGAACACAGTGAAGGTCAATGTACCGGCATTTGAACCATCCAAGGTACCGCCACTGCTCGTAACGGAGCTGATGCCGAACAGTGTTGGCACCGGCGGCGACCAATACGAATATATCGAGCTATATAACAACACGGATAAAGATATGAACTTAAAAGATTACAAGCTATATTACCGCTACACCGATTCCGGTCCGGATGCCGATCTCGTTTGGCCGACGGATAATGAGAACATGACAATTGGAGCCGGCAAGACGATTGTTTTCTGGATTATTAACAGCGCCGCTAAGAATTTGACAGTATCCGACTTTAATAACACCTATAAGACGAACCTGATTGAGAATGAAACCATATTCAAAATGTATTCTGACGGCATGTCCAACTCGGGTAAACGAGGCGCTGTCATCGGGACCAACACGCATGTTGACTTATCCGCTGCGTATTATGACGGTACAGCAGCACCTGCAGGCAATCCGCCAAATGATGAAACTAAAGAGGGCAAGGCCATCGTGTATAAATATCCGGTTAACGGAAGCACAACGATGATTAAGGTAAGTTCCGGAATTGCTGCGCCTACGCCGGGCAGCGTGCCTGCAGATCTTCTGCCGGATGTGCCTGTAATCACTAAAGATGACACGGTCCCTCCAACCATTACAGACATCAATGGCATTACGACAATCGATCAATCCAAGAACTTGGCTATCAAAGGCGATGCTCTGGACGATCAGGGCATCAAGTCGGTTAAGCTCTATTACAAATCAAACACAGATTCGAAATTCGCAAGCCGTTATTTGTATCGAGATTATAACGATTTCATGTATCATTTTACACTCTACTCACCTGATCTAATTGGCAAAACTTCGATTCAATATTACTATGTCGTCTCTGATGGTCAGCATGAAGTGACCTCGGATACGTATACGGTAGCTATCACTGGCGGCGAAGAACATACGCCGTTACGTTTGAACCTGAAGGACGGCGATATCATCGGCGGAACGAAGGTCGTGAAAGGTACGGCGGAGCAGGCAGGGCCGGATACGCTGAAGCTGAGTATCGATGACAAGGAACTGACTGCGGGCACTTACAGTGCACTGGAGAAAGACGCTTACTTTGCGTTCGATGCTAATTCGGTCAACTATTACTTCAAGAATGGCGTTACGATGGGGAACGACATCCTGAGCATCTTCATGGATCCCATCAACTCCTATCAAACCTTGAGTGTTCCGATTCCAACGGAGCGCCTGAAACTAGGCAAGAATGTGATCTCCATTCGTGCAGGAACGAAGTCTTCCCCGTATGACGATCGTCCGACGGAAAACAAGGATGACTTCACGGTGAAGAATGTCAGATTGGTATTTACAGATGGAACACTCGTCAAAGATCCAAACTACACCAATCCATCGACAGAACTTAAAGTGGGCGACAGTGCAGATAAGAAGCCTGTGTACGATTTCACCTTTACGCTTAACGCTTCGGATTTAAGATCAAAAGCGTATGAGTTCAATACGTCAGAGCTATCCGATGGCCCCCATCGTGTAGAGGTCAGCAGCGCGGAATTCGGCCAAGTGAAAGCGGACATCAAGGTCGACAACACAGCGCCTGTTATCGTGCCGACGGTCGAGAACGGGAAGACATACCGCGGTGCATTTACGCTTGGTGCCGAAATTACGGATGCCATTGCAGGGGTGAAAACGACTGAGGCTAAACTTGATGGCACAACAATCACGCTGCCATTAGCTACTTCGTCCTCGAAGCTTAGCCCGGGCAAGCATGTATTTTCGATTAAAGCAGAAGACAACGTCGGCAACATTACCGAAGAGAATTTGTCTTTTGAAGTGCCCAACGAGAACCCGGCCAAGCCACAGCTTGTAACGCCTGGCATGGACCAAACAGGCGCACCAAACCTGTCCGTTAAGGTTCAAGATCCGACGGAAGATAAGATGAACGTAAGCTTCTATCAGGGCTATCTGTTCGACAGCCTGCACAAAAGCGGGTTCTCTGCGTACAAGAACGCATCCGAAGTTGAACCGCCTAAGATGCTTAAACCTGAAGGGGAAACGGCGCTTAATCAAGGTGAATATGACTTGATCGGCAAAGCGGACGGACAATATTTAAGCAATGATTCCGACGAGAAATTCCCGTACCATCGATTCGAAGTGAAGCTGGATCCGACTGTGAAAGATACGGATAAAGTGGAAATCGATTGGCAGGGCAAGTCGCTTGAAGGCCGCAAAGTTAGCATGTATGCGTGGAGCCCAATTGAAGCGAACTGGAAGAAGCTTGACGAGAAGCTTGCAGGTAATGAAGATTTCAGCTTGAAGGCTGAAGTACTGGCAGGAGACTTCTCTGTCAATAAAACCATTCACGTGATCGTGCAGGATGAGCTGCCGGCCAAAGTGGACGATTATGACTTCAGCTTTGTCTGGATGTCGGATACGCAGTACTACTCCGAGAGCTATCCGGAAATTTATGAAGGCAACGTGAAGTGGATCGTCGATAACAAGGATAAGATGAAGATTAAGTACGTCATCCACACCGGCGATATCGTCGATGAAGCGGATAAGAAATACCAGTGGGATGAAGCGAGCAAGGATATGAAGGTCCTTGAGGATGGTAACGTACCTTACGGCGTACTTGCAGGGAATCATGACGTGTCGCACCAATATGCCGACTATTCGACGTTCTACAAGTATTTCGGCGAGGAGCGCTTCAAGAAGCAGCCGACTTATGGCGGTTCGCATCAGAACAACCGTGGTCACTATGACTTGATTTCGGCAGGCGGTAACGACTTCATCATTATTTATATGGGCTGGGATATCCGCGACGAAGACATTCAGTGGATGGACGATGTCGTTAAAGCGTACCCGGACCGTAAGGCGATTCTGGATTTCCATGAGTATCTGCTCGTGTCCGACACACGTGCGCCGATTGCGGAGAAAATCCATGAGCGCGTGGTCGTGCCGAACAAGAACGTTATTGCCGTACTTTGCGGGCATTATCATGATGCTCAGCAACTGAATACGGAAATTGACGATGACGGCGATGGCATTACAGATCGCACCGTTTACCAATTGCTAGCCGATTATCAAGGTGCGGAGAAAGGCGGCCTTGGTTACATCCGCCTGCTCCAGTTCGACGTGAAGAGCAACAAGATTCATGTGAAGACGTACTCGCCATATTTGGATGATTACAACTATTACGATCCGGGGACTTATCCAGGCAAAGATGAGTTCGATCTGGATGTCGACTTGCAGCCGATGCACAAACAGGTTGCGACAGACTATTTCGGCGTAAAGGTGTATACGGATAAATTGATCGGAAAGAACAACGACGTTGTCAGCGATACAACAACGGCTGTCAAATGGAGCGGTCTTCAGGTTGGCAACTACTATCAATGGTATGTAGTAGCCGAGGATGCGAATAGCGGATTTACGCGTTCCGATATTTGGGGATTCACGACAACTAGTAGCGGAAACAGCGGTAACGGCGGCGATGGTGGCAACGGCGGTAATGGCGGCAATGGCGGTAATGGCGGTAATGGCGACACAGGAACGCCTCCAGGGAAACCGACAGAGCCAGGCAAGCCAGCTCCTCCTGCTACAATACCGTTCAAGGACGTGGACAAGCATTACGACTGGGCTAAGGATGCAATCGGTACATTGGTTGGCGAAGGGATCATAAACGGTACCTCCGCGACGACATTTGAGCCAGCCAAGAACATGACGAGAGCCGACTTTATGGTCATGCTGGTCAAACTGCTGGATCTCAAATCAACAGGCAGCAACAGCAACAATTTCACCGATGTTAAAGCGACGGATTACTATTATGAATCGCTCGCCATTATGAAAAAGCTTGGCATTGCCACTGGCGTAGGCGACAATAAGTTTAATCCGAAGGCGAACATCTCGAGACAAGAAATGATGTTGCTTCTGCAGCGTGCGCTGCAAGTGACCGGTAAGCTAAAGTTGAGCGGCTCTGATGCGGATCTTGAAGGTTTCAAGGATACGTCGAAGCTGGCTAAGTACGCGAAGGACGCTGCGGCGGCCATGGTTAATGCAGGCATTGTTAAAGGTAACGATGACGCGCTAAACCCAACGGGCAAAGCGACAAGGGCTGAAACCGCGCAGATGATCTACCGCGTTTACCTGTTGATGCAGGAGCAAGGAAGCCACTAATTTTGTAATCAGCGAGACGCTCTGTTCATGCATCGTCGTTTCGCCTATAAAGATGGAAGGAGCCGTTCGAGGTCACCGCAGGTGTGATCTTGGACGGCTTTTTTTGTTTATTATTTTCGAATCAAAGGTAATACTAAAGCTGCTAGTACCTGTGATGGAGCGATGCAAATGACCCCAAAATATACATGTCCTTGCTGCGGGTATCAAACTTTGGACGAACCGCCGACAGGTACATTTGAAATTTGTCACATTTGTTTCTGGGAAGATGACAGCGTTCAGTATTACGACCCCGATTATGAAGGCGGCGCAAATGAGGTTTCATTAAAGCAAGCGCAGAAGAATTACTTGGAATTCGGCGCATGCGAAGAACGGTACAAACAATTTGTCAGTAAGCCCACACAAGCCGATATCTGTGATCCTAACTGGAGACCTTATTAGCTATGTCTAATTATTGAAATCGCGCGTTAACAGTTGATGCTAGATTGGCATTGCATAGTTGGATCAGAGACCTGCCCGGACTAGAGACGGCAGGTTATTTGCGTGCAATATCCAGTCAGTGGCATGTTGACAGTTAGATATCCTAATATTATAATAAATTGTGTTAGGATAATTAAGTATAGGACAACTAGTTTAGGCTGCAGAACAAGAACACACTATAAGAAAGGAGCAATTCATGTGAACATCCAAGTATTAGGTCCTCAATTTCAAGGGAAAGAGGAGTTTGACGGCGGTGCAATTCATGCTCAGAAGCCGCTTGGTTTCTCAGGTCAAGGTGCTGTTACCGTCAGATTGGGTCCTCTATTCTACTGGGCTTGGGGACATGCGGAGAAAGCCGGAGGCATCGGGTTCCATCCTCACCAGGGCTTTGAGATCCTTTCTTATGGAATTCGAGGCAAAGGTCTACACAGAGATACACTCGGTACTGAAAGCTACTTGGAAGCCGGAGATATTCAGCTCATGCAAGCCGGTTCAGGTCTTCAGCATGCCGAAAGCGTTGATGCCGGATTCGAGAGCTTTCAAATTTGGCTTGAGCCTTATCTGAATGATGCAGTAAAACGCAAGCCTACGTACGAGCTGTTTAAACACGAACGGTTTCCGCAGTCGAATCAAGATGGCGTAAATATAAAGACGATACTGGGAAATGGTTCGCCGATCCACCAGCTGGTGGCAGATGCGCGGATGTTTGACGTTGAGATTGAGCCTGGAGCGAACTATATTCACCCTATCGTACCGAATAGGACGCTTGGAGCATTGGCGATTCGAGGTGCAGGTGGTTCAATCTTGTCAGCTGGGCAAGATACCGCGACATTTGAGAACAAAGACTTTGTTATTGTCCAAAGTGAACAAGAGGGAGAAGTCAGCATTCGCACGGATGGAGAGAAACTTCGCATATTTCTGATTGAAGTTCCGACCGAAGTCGAATATCCTTTGTATAAGAAAGCAAGATAAGGTGGTTACGCAATGGTTGAACCTAATGCTGATGGAACGACTCTGGATTTAAGGCTGATACGCGTCATGAGAAACATGGTGAACACGCTGTTTGGGAGTTTAGAGCGCGACATCACCAGCTATGGTCTCAATATAGAAACCTTCCAAATTCTCGAGTTTCTATACAATAAGGGTCCACATCCGATTCAGAAGATAAGCGATACCTTCTCCATTCCAAGCGGAAGTATCACTTATGTGGTTGATAAATTGGAGAAGAAGGGATACGTGGAGCGGCTTCCGATTCCCGGTGATCGACGTAAAACGAATGCTGCATTGACGAATGAAGGACGCAGTTATTTTGATACGATTTTCCCTAAGCATGTGCAGACGATTACTGACAATTTGTCCTTTGTAACGGATGAGGAGAAGCAGCAGCTGATCGAACTGTTTAAGAAAATTGGCTTTGGCATTAAAGATAGGCAAGACAACGAAACGAACCCTAAATCATAAACAATACGGAGGTACTTATTATGTTGAAAATCGCGATTATTCTTGGAAGCACACGTCCCGGCCGCAATGGTGAAGCAGTAGCACGATGGGTAACAGACATCGCAAACAAACGCACGGATGCATCATTCGAGCTTGTCGATCTTGCGGATTTCAATTTGCCGCTATTGGATGAACCGATTCCTGCATCCATGGGACAATACAGCAAGCCGCATACAATTGCTTGGTCAGAGAAAATTTCTTCCTTTGACGGCTATGTATTCGTTACACCTGAGTATAATCACGCTACTTCCGGCGCTCTCAAGAATGCCATTGATTTTCTCTTCCACGAGTGGAAAGATAAAGCAGCAGGCTTCGTAGGTTACGGCGGCAGCGGCGGCGCCCGTGCAATCGAGAATCTCCGCTTGATCGTTGGCGAGCTTCACATAGCTGACGTACGTGCTCAGGTTGGACTTTCCCTCATTACTGATTTTGAGAACTATAGTGTATTCAAACCAGGTGCTCATCAAGAGCCTGCGGTTAACACGATGCTTGACCAAGTAATCGCTTGGAGCGGCGCGTTGAAAACATTGCGTTAAGTCGATTTCAAAGTCGATTTCGAAGTCAAATTCGATGAATCAAGCCGCGTCAGATCTATTCTGATGCGGCTTTTTACTGTTTCCGGACATTGCGGCAGGAGTATGCGCGACAATAGAGAAGTAGTACCGGATAATCATACAAATTCACATGTAAAGGATTGTGATATCCGCATGCATCAAGTTGGTACAATCATTCAGCAAGGTCCTCAGCCTTGGGCGATCATTCAACAGGAGAATGGGGTAGGCAGCATTACATTAACCGGGGTGTGGGCTGCTCCCGAAGGTGTACCATTCAAGACTGCGCAAGTGCTTGCTCGGGTAGTTAGCGAGGAGGATGCAAGAGAAGTTATTGCATGGCAGCCGGCTACGATGTTTTCCGCGGAGCAAGGATGGGAAATCACGTTACACTCCATTGCTCAGGGAGGGCTTTATCGTATCGAAACCAGCTTACAGCTTGATGATAATCCTGCTTTAGAATGGGCAACTCGTGGCGATATGATCCATCATATCGGCGTCGGCGATCTCTGGGTTATAGCAGGACAGAGTAACGCAGCCGGTTACGGCAAAGGGCCGTTCCAAGATCCACCGCAGCTTGGCATCCATTTGCTCCGCAATAATGGACATTGGGATTTGGCCTCGCATCCGTTTAATGAATCGACAGCATCGATACATATGGAGAATCGAGAAGGGGCTAATCCCGGTCATTCTCCGTTTCTGGCATTTGGCAAGCTGCTGCAGAAGGAGCTGCGCATTCCTATAGGATTGGTCCAAACCGCTCTGGGCGGCTCTCCGCTCAAAGCCTGGAACCCGGACGAGGATGGCGTTCTTCATCGCAATATGATGAACATCATTCAATCGGTCGGCGGCAAAGTACGCGGTATACTCTGGTATCAAGGGTGCTCCGATTGCTCGCCTGCGGATTCGGTTACCTATCTGGAGCGGTTTGAACATACCGTTCAGCAGTGGCGCCGTGAATTAAATAATGCCAGCCTACCGGTTCTGACGGTTCAGCTTAATCGTTGTACGGATGCTGCAACGGAAGAAGGCGATCGTTCCTGGGGGCGCGTTCGTGAAGCACAGCGTCAAGCTGCACTGGATATCCCTCAAGTGTATGTCATTCCTGCGCTGGATTGTCCGTTATCCGACGGCATTCATAACAGCCCTGCAGGGAATATGATCATTGGGGAACGAATGGGCAAGCAGGCCTTGGCTCATGTTTACGAGACTACATCGTTAAATGCGAAAGCACCGTGTCTTACTTCTGCAACCTTTATCGATAAGCAGGACAAGCCTCGTATTCGGTTGCAATTCGCCAACGTAGCCGGTTACTTGCTTGCGATTGGGCCGGTTTCACAGGTTTTCACGGTGGAGGATGTGAATGGCCAGATTCATGTGAGCAGTTGGGAAATAACGGCTCGTAATGAGATTACACTGAATCTAGACAGAGCAGCAGAGGGTGAAACCGTCGTACATGCCGCTCATGAAATGAATCCGTCGAGCTTCCTGCCTTTGGATTCCGGTACCTATATGCCGCTTCTTGCTTTTTATAGCCGGAAGGTAAATGAATAGGATGAAATGAAGGACGCTGCCAACTTGGCAGCGTTTTTTCATGATCGTTCATAAAATGGAAGAACGAAGCTCATACTACCGGAAAGTTCTAGAATGAGACGCTCTCGAACGAAAGAAATCAGTTTTATCAAAAGGAAGAAGACAATGACAGAAGCTAATTATGAAAAGACACTTGCGGAATTCGGGGATAGTTTTGACCTTGTTCATCGTTCTTTTCATCAGGATCGAATTCGTATTATTTATTTAAATTCATTAGTTGATTCCCAGTCGTTAGAGTGGGAAATCCTGTCTCCCTTAAGAGAAGTGTCGTTCAATATTTATGAACAGTCGACAAAGCAGTCACTGTTTCAACGAGTAGTTGATCAAGAGGCAGTCATACAAGGATTATTAGACGGTAATGTGACTTTGTTCGCCGAGGGGCAAACTTATTTAATCAATGTGCCTGGATACGAGGAGCGTGCTATCTCACAATCTGAAAGAGAAGCCGTAATAAATGGGCCGCATGACTCCTTTAATGAAGTATTAAAAACGAATGTATCCTTAATTAGAAGAAGAATCAGAAGTCCTCGTTTAAAAATGATTACATTATCTGTCGGGGAAATTTCAAAAACGAAAGTTCTTATCATTTATCTTGAGGGTATTGCCAAAATGGACATGGTGGATCATCTGAAAGAAAGGATTCAAGCCATAAAAGTGGACTCCATAACGGATTCCAATTGTTTGATTCAGAAGTTAGATCATCATCAAAACTCGCCATTTCCTCAATTTTATACGACGGAGAGGCCAGATATCGCTGTGACCAAACTATATGGCGGTAAGATTATTGGACTTGTCGATGACAGTCCCAATATTATTTGTATGCCTTCCAGTTTTTTTGATTTTTTTGATTCACCGGATGACAATTATCAGCATTGGACGATAGGGACAGCAGTTAAGCTGCTGCGATACTTAGCTTTATTTATTACAATCATACTTACAGCTTTTTATGTCTCGATATGTACGTATCATTACGAAATGATTCCTCAATCCCTACTACAAAGCCTTATGCAGTCTAGAAGCAGGGTGCCATTTCCGCCTTTTATTGAAGCTCTCTTCTTAGAAGTAGTCATTGAACTGCTAAGGGAGGCGGGTGCGAGACTGCCTACAAAGATTGGTCAAACCATTGGAATCGTCGGTGGTATCGTAATCGGCCAAGCAGCTGTTGAAGCGGGGATTACCAGCAATATCTTAATTATTGTTGTAGCCGTATCGGCAATTGCTTCTTTTATCGTACCAAGTTATGGGATGAGTGCCTCCATTCGACTCGTTCGATTTTTCTTTATCATCATGGCAGGGTTGCTGGGCAATATTGGAATCTTCTTTGCGTTAGGGATAATAACGATCCACTTAATTGGATTATCAAACTTCTCCTCACCTTATATTAAGGCGATTTCTCCTACCTATTTCAAACAATGGATGGAAGATGTCATCATAAGGCCGTTTTATAGAAACAAATGAGGGGTAACAACCTACATTCTTGGATGCAAGCAGGGGAAAATACGAGGAAAATGGTGATAACTGTGAAAGAACGACTCCAGCCATTTCAACTGTCTATCTTAATCTATACGGTACAAAATGGACTTGCCTTGTATACCTTGCCTCAAATAGCGGCCCAATATTTTGGAACAAACGGATGGTTAAGTATCATATTCATATTCTTTCTCGTGAATGTGAATCTGTTAATGATCGCTATCATTTATAAGCTGGGAAAAGGACAATCCATTTTCCAAATCATTGAGGCGACAGTACCCAAATGGGTAATGATGCCCATTTATTTGGTTATGATTTGTGTTTGGGTCGGATTGGCGAGCATGATTATGAGGGAATATATCTTCATTATCAAGATATTTTTTTATCCGGCACTACCAGCCGTTTATTTTGTCATTTTCTTTACGCTGCTGAGTTTTCAATTGTTAACAGGTGGAATTCACCATATTACGAAGGCATTAGTTGTTCTCACTTGCTTCGTCATTCCGATGATTTTTTTACTTCTTTACTTGATCCCGGAATTTGAATTTGCCCGTTTCACCCCTTTTTACTTTAAAGGAGGAACAGACTTTTTCAAGGGGGCACTTCATGTTTATTCCATTTATCTAGGTGTTGAAGTTTCCATGCTCTTCTTCCCTATGGTAGATAAAAAATGGACGAAGTCGCTTTTTATTGGGAATTTCCTTTCGATGTTCGTTTATTTGATTGTCACCTTTATGAGCTTTGGCTTCTTTAGCTTCGATCAAATCTTAAACGATCTCTATCCCATTATGACATTGTTTGAATATACAGAAGTTTCTTTCCTTTCACGGGCCGAGAATCTTTGCTTTTGTGTTTTTGCTTTCAAGGTACTGGCAACATCGGTTATTTATTACTGGGGGGCGCAGCAAACCCTTAGAAATATAGCTAAAAAGGTAAAACCTAATTTGTGGATAATCGGCATATTGACAACGGGATTCATTCTCGCGCTAATTCCGGATTCGATCGGCCATGTAGACAAGTGGTTAAATTGGTTGAGCAATTGCGCGATTATTATTGCGTGGGTAATCCCACTATTCGTGTTAGGCATCCTTTTCATACAAATGCTTAAAAACCAGATGAAAAGAGAGACCGAATATGCCCAATAAAATGATACTATTCTTCGTAATATGTTGTTTCTTAACGGGTTGTGAAGAAAGCAATGTGATTGAAAAGTTAGCAGTGCTCGAAGCCGGTGCTTACGATTTGACGGAAAGCAAGGAGAACCCCATTGCAACAACCGTTCTGTTCCCCACCGTTACGAGAGAAGGAAAGTTTGATACCCTGACTCTTACCGCTAATGGTAAATCCATTCATGACACCTTCGTAAAAGTTCAAAATCTAACCAATCTCAAGATCGTTGGAGGGCAAGGGACGATTCTATTTGGGGAGGAACTAGCTAAAAAAGGACTAATACATGTTGTCAAATCATTGAAAAGGGATCCGGAAATCGGAACTCGCGTTAAATTCGCCCTTGTAGAGGGAAAAGCAGGAAAACTTCTTGAAACTGATTTCCCCTCCATCGAGGATAATGCAGAATTTATTTATATGTTCTTGGAGAGAGCAAGCAAACAAGACAAAGTTCTTGTAACGAATCAATATCACTTCTTAAGGGATTATTACGACGATGGGATAGATCCGGTGCTTCCCGTGTTTACCTATGAAGGCGAGACCATTGGATTAAAAGGATTGGGTGCTTTTAAAGAAGATCGATATGTTGCACTCCTTACTTCAACTGAAACACAACTCCTTAATTATTTAATCGGAGACATCCATAATGGCAGATTGATGATCAATTTGACTAATGCATCGCCAGGAGACAATGTTCAGCTTTCAATAAGTAACATTAATGCTGAGAATGATAAAAAAATAAACACAAAAAATATGCAGGCCGAAGTCATGTTGAATTTAAAAGGAAGCGTCCTCGAATACACAGGTACGATGGATATAAGCAAAGAAAAGTACCATAAACAATTGGAAACACAAATTGAACAATACTTAGTAACCAATTCGGAAAAGTTGATCGCCAAATTACAAAAATATCAAACAGACCCCATAGGAATAGGAAAGGTGGTACGTAATCATTTATCCTATGAAAGATGGCACGCGATGAACTGGAAAATGATTTACTCCAAGATGCCGATTAAAGTAAAAGTAAAAGTGGAACTGGTTAATTCCGGAAAATCGAAATAATTAATCCGCGAAAGCGGATTTTTTTGTATCCTCATATGGGTTTATAAGCAGCTAATTGATGTTACAATAGAGGTGGAAAAAAGAGGTGTACCTACTAAATGAAGAGCATGAGGTGGCGCTTGAATATGAATCCCGTCGAACAGAAGTCTTTGTCTGCGGAATTAGAAATAGTGTTGAAAGCGGTTGCGGACCGCATGGTTCCGGAAGATGCATGGCCATCAGCAACCCAAGCAGGTGTACTTACATCCTTAGAGCGACATTATAACGAGGATCCTGATACATGGCTGAAACTGGTGGAGCCGGGCATTCTGGCACTGCAAGCAGAAGCATTAGCCCGCTTTAGTCGTTCGTTTGCTGAGCTGTCGGCAGCAGAAAGTGACCTTCTGTTGACTGCAGTCCAGCTGGGACTAGTTCAGGATTGGCCGGTTTCATCGAAGCGATTATTCGATACGTTATTAACGTTAGTCATTGAGGGGTATTATGGAAGTCCCGAAGCAGGCGGGAATCGCGCCGGCAAGTCATGGGACATGATTGGATTTCGTCCGGGTCCTGTTTCAGGCGCTCAAGTACCAGCCCAGGAAACTGATTTGCCACAACGTTCCATTGACGAGCTGCGAGATCAATATGATGTCATCGTGATAGGAGCCGGAGCCGGCGGATCCGTAGCTGCAGGCGTGCTGGCCGAATCCGGACTTCACGTACTCGTCATCGAGCGTGGAAGCTGGCTGCGTTATGATCAGGTGGGGCGCGATCACTTGCGAAATCACCGTTTGAGCAAATACGGACATAATACCGGTCCGGCGCTTGTTGGCAACCCGCGGACGATTCTGTTGCCTAACGGACAGCAGCGAATTACGGTTCCGCACGAAGGGGAATACCACAATAACGCGATGACTGTAGGCGGCGGAACTAGGGTCTATGGCGCACAAGCGTGGCGGTTTCATCCGGAAGACTTCCGCATGGCGACACGTTATGGCATTCCGGACGGAAGCTCGTTAAGCGACTGGCCGATCACCTATCAAGACCTCGAACCGTATTATGAACGCGCCGAATGGGAAGTGGGTGTCTCCGGTGATGGCAATGCCTTCCCGGGTCGAGGGAAACGAGAGCGTTCCTACCCGATGTCGGCGATGCCTAGAACGATAGAAGGCGACCGTTTAGCCCAAGCGGCCGTGAAGCTGGGATGGGATGCAGGTCCCGTGCCGCTGCTTATCAATTCGGTTGAACGCGATGGACGACCGGCTTGCGGGCAATGTGGTCAGTGTGTAGGTTTCGCATGTCCAACGAACAGCAAGAACGGCGGGCATAATACGATGATGGTGAGAGCCACTTTACCTGGGAATAAGTGCGACCTCATCTGCGATACGATTGTGGAGCGAATTGAAACAGAAGGTGGAAAACGAGCGACTGGCGTTCATCTCATCCACGAGCGTGCGGATGGTTCGATTCTGCGCCGATCTATTCGCGCCGGGCATGTAGTGGTCGCTGCCGGAGCAATCGAGAGCGCTAGACTTCTGCTTCAATCCGCAAATGAGGCCGAACCGAATGGGATTGGCAATCGGTTCGGTCAAGTAGGCAGACACCTGCAGGGGCATGTTTATGCCGGAGCTTACGGTATATTTGATGAGCAAATTCAGGACGGCAATGGTCCGGGCGTGAGCATCGCGACCTTCCGATTCGAACATAGCGATGAAGCAGGTGTCATCGGAGGAGGGCTGCTAGCCAACGAGTTCATACGTCTGCCCCTCATTCACTGGAATCGCGCGCTTGCTCCGGATGCAGCTCGTTGGGGGAGTGCGGGCAAGGAAACGATGCGCGAGACGTTTCTGCGCACCAGTCAAATTCAAGGCCCGATCCAAGAAATTCCGACAGCTGATTCAAGAGTTCGCTTATCGCCTACGGTGAAAGATCGCTTCGGTCTTCCCGTTGTTCAGCTATCCGGAGGTGTTCATCCGGAGTCTCTTCGCGCATCGGCTATGCTGGCCGAGCAAGCAGAGAAGTGGCTTTGGGCTGCGGGTGCGCGCCAAGTGTGGCGAACACGTGCCGGAAACGGGCTAAGCGGCGGACAGCATCAGTCCGGAACGCTGCGTATGGGGAATGACCCTGCAACATCCGTCACCGATCCGATGGGCAGAGTACATGGGTATGATAATCTGTGGGTGAGCGACGGTTCCGTGCATGTGACTAACGGCGGCGTCAATCCGGTGCTGACCATACTTGCGCTTGCCTTCCGCACTGCGGATAATCTGGTGAATCAAGCCTGATTAGGTGTGCAATGAATACTTTCTATTCGTTTCTTATCTATGCATATCCATTTCCTATCGATATAGTTATGGCTAGTAATAGGAAATAAGCTGGATAAATAGGAGGTAGCTATGAATACAAATTCAGTTAAAATTAGCCGGCTGCATGAAATGCTGACCGAATATGTTGAACATGAACAGTTCCCGGGTCTATCTGTCGGAATCGTGTATGACCACAACCTAAGCTTTGCCGGTGAATATGGAACGGCTAATAAAGGGACGGGTGCCCCCGTGCTTCATGATACCTTATTTCATCAAGCTTCTGTATCCAAAACCTTCGTAGCTACAGGCATCATGCAGCTTGTTGAACAAGGGAAAATAGATTTGGATTCGCCGATCTTGGCGTATCTACCCTACTTTAAACTGGATGACGAGCGATACAGGACGGTTACAGTCAGGCAGCTGATGAACCACACCTCCGGGATGCCGGATGAGTTTGATTACGCGTGGGACCGGCCGGAATACGATGAGCAAAGCCTCGAAAGATATGTAAGAAGTAGTAGTCATCTTAAGCTGCAAAGCGATCCAGGCGATAAGTTCGCTTACAGTAATATTGGCTATGAGATACTGGGCGACCTTATCGCAAAAGTCAGCGGGTTGAGCTTCGAGCACTATATGAATGCAGCCATTCTGGAACCGATCGGAATGCGTTCCAGTTCCTTTCTGAAGCAGGAAGTAGAAACGCAGCTGGCCGCGCCGCATGTGCTCGGATCTTCCCCTGGTTACGGTGGTTATGTCAGCCATGTGTTTCCATACAACAGGGCACATGCACCAAGCTCCACGTTGTATACCAGCGCAGAAGATATGTGCCGCTATCTGCAGATGCACTTAAACCAAGGAGCTGCAGGCAATGGATATTCCGCGTTGCAGTCCGGAAGCCATGCTGAAATGTGGAAGCCTCATGCTGAAACGGGCTATGATCCTAAGAAATCGCATATCGGTCTGGGCTGGTTTATGGGAGATTACAAGGGCTCACGTATTCTCTCCCATTCCGGTTGGGATACGGGGTTCCTAACCCATTTGTTCATTCTTCCGGATGATCATATCGCTATAGCCGTTATGGCCAACAGCGATTATGTCTGGCTGGACAACGTGTCCTTCTCCATACTGGATCAATTGCTGGGGTTAAGAGACATGCCCCATATTAATCGATCTCTTGCTCATAAAGTTGCCTCTCTGGCTGTATCTGATGGTGTGGAGGCAGCAATGGAAGAGTATCATCGTATCATGATTGCGGAATCGGAAAGCTACTATTTAGCCGATTATGAATTTGTAGGCATTACCGAAGCGTTAGCTCGCAATAATCAAGAACAAGATGCTATGATTCGTATCTTATCCTGCGGCACAGCCATAGCTCCTGAAAGCAGCGCCATATCAAGCCGGTTGCAGGAACTTCGAGCAAACACGATATCTCAATAAGAAGAGGCCGCTCTCAAAAGTGTGCAAGACGACTTTTGAGGCGGCCTCTTTGTTTGGGTTAACGAAGAGACCTAAGCCCCGCGCGAACCTCTTCGGAGAACAGCAGCGGCACTTCCCAAGCAGCGAAATGTCCGCCGCGGTCAACTCTGTTATAGTAGATAAGTTCAGGGTAAGCCTGCCGGGTCCAGCTCTTAGGCGCTTCATACAGCTCAAACGGAAAGACTGTCACGGCTGCGGGGATTTGGACTCCCTTTACGACAAAGAAGGAGAACGTGTTCTCCCAATAGAGCCGGGCTGCTGAAATGGCTGTTTTCGTCAACCAATAGAGCGTAGCGTTATCGAGAATATTATCTCTGGTAAGACCTTCCGGATGTCCATCGAATGCCTTAATCATCAGCTCCAGGCTGCAAGCATCGTGGTCCATTAAGAAAGCTGCCAAGCCTATGGGCGAATCCACCAGTCCGGTCAGCGTCTGCGGGCGTGTACCCATCATTGAAGCGTAGCCGAGATGTCTGTAAACGAAAGCCAACTGCTCGCAGGCACGCATCTCTTCCGGCGTTAGATTGGGGGGAAGCGGATTGCCTTTCATGAGTGCGGTATCAATGTGAGGTGGAACCGTGCCCGGCATATTGGAATGAATACCGATTAGTCCCGGCGGTTTCATAACGGCCATGAAATCTGTAATGATCGCTCCCCAATCGCCGCCTTGCGCCACATACTTCGAATACCCGAGTCGATTCATGAGTTCGGTCCATGCACTTGCAATGCGTTCAGGACCCCAACCGGTAGTAGTCGGTTTATCTGAGAAGCCATAGCCGGGCATAGATGGAACGACCAAATGGAAGGCATCCGAAGCTTTCGCTCCATACGCGGTAGGATTGGTTAACGGATCGATTACTTTGAGCAGCTCGATGATGGAGCCCGACCAACCATGCGTGATAATCATCGGCAAAGCATCTTCGTGCTTAGATCGAATATGCATGAAATGGATGTCCAGCCCATCGATCTCTGTCAAGAACTGAGGGATATTGTTGAGCGTAGCCTCGCACTTGCGCCAATCATATTCGGTTGCCCAATATTCCGCGACTTTCTGCATGGTTGCAAGCGGAACACCTTGCGATTGGTTCGATACCGTTTCCTTCTCCGGCCATCTTGTAGCGATAATGCGATTACGCAATTCAGTAAGCTCTGATTCCGGAAAATGAATCTGAAACGGCCCTCGGATGGCTTTCTTATCTGCCATTTGTGCTGCATGTTGTTGGCTTACGTTTCCTTGTGCCATGGTATGTTCTCCTTTAGAAAAGGCTTAAATGAACGCAGGGGGTAAGTCTACGTGGATGAAAATGAATCCTTATACTTTATTCAAGCATCTGCCCATTCGGACCAACCGAATCAACAACATCTCTTATGGGGTTCCTTTTTGATTATCATTGACTTTATGTCCGGAAGAGGCAATAATGTGACTAAATTGTCAGTGTTGTCAGAGGTGGAATGAATGAGTAAGAAACAGGATATCATGACGGCTACGCTCGAATTAATTCATGAAGAGGGACTGCAATCATTCACCTTCTCCAAGATTTTCAAGCGTGCAAACGTCGGTTCCGGCACGATCTATAACTATTTTGCGAATAAAGAAGAGCTCGTGAACGCCGTGTATAAAGAGGCACGCATGCATATGGGGGAATATTTGCTCCATGGCTATAATCCTGGAGCAAGCCTGTATGAACGGTTTAAATGCCTTCAGTTTAATCGACTCCAATTCGGCGTTGATTTCCCCAAGGAATTTTTGTTTATCGACAGCTTCTCTTACTCACCGTATATCTCACCGGAGCTGCGTAATATGGACGATGCTCATCATTCCCGAGAAGTCGTTCATTCCTTAATTGTGGAAGGGCAGAAGCAGGGGATTATCAGAGAGATGGATTCACACCTGTGCCATCAGCTCATCCACGGGATCATTTCGTCCATCTTGAAAGGGTACTATGTACAGAAATATCCGCTGAATGAACAACAGGTGCAGCAAATTCTTGAGGCGTCATGGAAAGCCATCCTTGTGTAAAAGTCTTTTGGGCCATTATGGTCTCAAGGGGCTTTTTTATTTGTGGTCATGGAATAATCATTCCGATAACAAGAAAATATTGGTTGGAATATACATTCCAAAACGTGTTGACTTGAGTTAGAGATGAGACTATACTGATCGCATTGGAACGAACATTCCAAATCACTCACATCATTGGGGAGGCACAATCATATGTCTAAAGTTTGGCTTATTACAGGAAGCTCAAGAGGTTTCGGCCGCAGTCTCGCAGAAGCGGTTTTGGCTAGTGGAGATCAACTCATTGCAACGGCTCGAAATCCCGAACAGCTCACTGATCTTGCTGAACGTTATGGCAGTCAGATTCGTACGGTTCAACTGGATGTCACTCGGTTTGATCAGGCAGAAGCCGCGGTGAAGGCCGCTTTCGATACATTCGGACGGTTAGACGTACTTGTCAATAATGCAGGATACGGCAATGTCTCCTCCATTGAAGAAACTTCGATGGATGACTTCCGCGCTCAAGTAGAAACGAACCTTTGGGGCACAATTAATGTAACGAAAGCTGCGCTGCCACTGCTGCGCGAGCAAGGTCACGGTCACATTGTTCAGTTCTCGTCCATCGGCGGTCGCACAGGTGCACCCGGTCTTGCACCGTACCAATTGGCCAAATGGGCAGTTGAAGGTTTCTCTGAGGTCCTTGCCAAAGAAACGGAATCGCTAGGCTTGAAGGTCACTTTAATCGAACCCGGCGGTTTCCGTACCGACTGGGCCGGTTCATCCATGCAGCACATCGAACCGCGTGTTGAGTACCGGGACACCGTCGGTGGTCTGCTCAAGCACCTGCGCAACACAACCGGCCAAGAGAATGGCGATCCGGATAAAGCTGCGCAAGCCATCATCACAATCGTCAATGAAGAGAATCCGCCTCTTCGTTTGCTGCTTGGCAGCGATGCAGTCGAGATCGCAAATGCAGTGGATGAAGGGAAATTAGCCGAAACAAAACGCTGGGAGAAGCTAAGTCGCTCGACAGATTTTGAAGCCAGGGAATTGAGCCGAGAAGTTACTCGCATGTACGAGGAAATTGGTGATTAATACATTAATTCATTCATTACACTCAAGGAGGCAGCAGTATGACTCAAATTACGATGAATAATCCGATTCTTACTTTCATCAATGTATTCACAGTGGACCCCGCGAATCAGGATCGTCTGGTTGAGCTGCTTACAAGCGCAACAGATGTCTCCGTTCGTTACGCGAAAGGGTTCATCTCTTCGAGTCTTCATCGCAGCTTGGATGGGACTAAAGTGACGATGTATGCGCAGTGGAGAAGCGAAGAGGAATATAACGCGATGCGAAGTGATCCTAAACCACTTCCGTATCTGCAAGAAGCATTAACGATAGCTAAGTTTGAGCCCGGGATGTATGAAGTGGTTCGAACATTCGAGCCAGCCTGAGAATAACCGACAAGTTAATCTGAGCCCTTTGCGACCTAGAGTCCGAAGGGCTCTCTTTATTAAGTCAGCGGGATTGGGAGAATATCGGTTTGCAATCATGGAAAATATAACGAAATATATGCTCGGATAGGGGGGAAGCCAGCTTGGAAGTGTTTATCGTCGTACTTGTGTTACTCGTCCTTATTGGTGTGTCGAATGTGATTTACCGGTTCGTGCCATTCGTGCCGGTACCGCTCATCCAGATCGTGCTCGGCGGCTTCATTACTGTGCTCCCGATCGGCATTCATCTACAGCTGGAGCCGGAGCTGTTCTTTATCTTGTTCATCGCCCCGCTGCTGTACAATGATGGCAGACATACACCGCGAGAAGAGCTCTGGCGACTGCGTGCTCCGATACTGCTGCTTTCCGTAGGGCTGGTATTCGCTACCGTATTCGTAGTCGGCTATACGATTCACTGGATGATACCGACAATTCCGCTGGTCGCAGCCTTTGCTCTGGCAGCCATTCTGTCACCGACGGATGCGATTGCGGTGAGCGCACTCGCTGGGCGAATCCACCTGCCGAAGAGTCTTATGCGACTCCTCGAAGGCGAAGCGTTAATGAACGACGCTTCCGGCTTAGTTGCGTTCAAATTTGCGATCGCGGCAGCGGTAACCGGCATTTTCTCGCTGCAGAAAGCCGCTTTCAGCTTTCTTCTTATCTCGATCGGCGGACTTCTAGTGGGGGCCATGCTCGCTGTAATTATTGCAGGTATACGGCAATTACTGCGACGCAATGGGCTGGATGATGAAACGATGCACATGCTGCTGCAGCTGCTGACGCCTTTTGTCCTTTATTTATGTGCCGAGGAAGTCGGTGTTTCGGGCATCTTAGCAGCGGTCGCCGGCGGGATTGTGCATGCCATTGAGAAAGATAAAGTGGAGTGCGACATCGGGAAACTGAAATCCGTTTCCACCAGTACATGGTCCGTTTATTTGTTTATCCTGAACGGCCTCGTATTTGTCATTCTGGGGACGCAAATTCCTGACGTGACCTCAGTCATCTTCAAAGATCCGGGCTTTAATAACATTGTCGTTATCGGTTATGCCGTGGCTATCTTTGTGCTGCTGCTCGCGCTCCGATTTGTGTGGACGCTGCTCTTTACGCAGGGCTGGCGGATATTCGGCTCCTACAGTAAAGAAGCATCGAGCTTCAAAGCACTCATCATGACAACCATCTCTGGCGTGCGCGGTGCCGTTACGCTAGCCGGCGCCTTCTCCATTCCGCTGTTTCTGAGCAGCGGGGAGCTGTTTCCGGAACGAAACCTCATGATTTTTCTCGCCGCCTGTGTCATTCTGTTGTCCCTCCTAACAGCCAGTATCTTGCTGCCACTAATTGCGAAGAAACGTGTCTTGTCGGACGAAACAGCGTTGGCCTTAGAGGAGAACGAATGGCATGTTCACATCCTGCAAGCCGCTGTGCGCCAACTGCAGCAGGAGAGTAATGAAGGGAACGAGGAAGCGGTGGATGCCGTCATTGAGGAGTACAACCAAATGATTGGGCAGCTTGGATCGAAAGACAGCCAATATAAACGGATATCTCGTTTAAATCAAGACGAAATTGCACTGCGGATCGAAGCATTGGAGATCGAACGGGACTATATCCAGGAGCGCCTCGAGAAGGGCACAATAACGAAAAGCCATGCGGAATTCTATAACAAAATGCTTGATCAAGTAGAAATTATTTTGGCGAATCGGCTGCACTTGTGGTTGTTGGTGTTCAAAAGGCTGCTCGGCCGATTGAAAGAGCTGATCACCGGCGCACCGCATTCAGGGCGAAGGGCATTAACGGAGCAAGACCTTGAATCGCTGCGGGGACTCCGTATCGAGTGCGGACAAGTGGTAATCAATCAGATGGGGCCGTTATGCGCACCGGAGAGTGCGAATGATCCGACAGAATGCGTTGTTGCCTATTATAAGCAGCTCGTCAATCGGCTTCGATCGTTTCAGCTTCACAGTAAACGCAAGAAAGAAGCCTTCGATGAAACACGAAAGGAGCTTCACTGGATTGCGGTTCAGGCGGAGAGGTACGAGGTGCAGAATCTATATGAGCAGGGGAAAATCGATCGTGGATTGGTATCCGAACTGCGCCGCATCATACGGGACCGCGAAGCCTCCATGTACGAACAGATTGAGCTGGGTTGATCCTCTTCTTACAGAGGTAATCTACGGTATGATTGTGCTAAACTACTAGTAGAAACTTTTGTGATAATGAGGGGTAACATGTATAGCATTATGCTGGTTGAAGACGATGAGAAAATTAGACGGATTGTCGGGGATACGTTGGTAAAGTGGCAATATCAAGTGGTCGAAGTGACCGAATTTGAGCAGGTGTTAGCCGAGTTTAAGCGGTCAGAACCTCATCTTGTGCTGTTAGATATTAATTTGCCCGTCTTGGATGGTTACTATTGGTGTCAGCAGATACGCTCGGTTTCCAAGGTGCCGATTATGTTTCTGTCATCTCGCAATCAGAATATGGATGTTGTCATGGCGATCAATATGGGCGGGGATGATTTTATCCAGAAGCCATTCGAATTGGATATTCTGGTTGCCAAGATCGGCGCGCTTATTCGAAGGAAATATACGTATCAGGAAGATGAAAGTCCTACATTCATCCATCGGGGATTGAAATTAAATGTTACGAATTCAACGATAGAATTTCGAGGAAACATCACGGAGTTAAGCCGGAATGAATTCATCCTTCTACAGTTCATGATGCGACATATCGGCAAAATCGTTTCCCGCGAGGACTTGATGCAAGCACTGTGGAATGAAGAACAGTTCGTCGATGATAACACCTTAACGGTCAACGTGAACAGACTGCGCAAGAAAATCGCGGAGCTGGAATTGGAATCGTTTATCGCCACCCGCAAGGGAATGGGGTACTTGATCGAATGAGCTTCCTGCGTTTTCTATCCTACGAGAAACCTTACATTTATCTGTACATAGCTGGTTCCATGATTACGGCCGCGGTTATCTTGACCGATAACAGTGGCGGGAGCGTGGCATGGGGGACATTCTTCTATGCGTTCACCTTAACTTCGCTTGTATTACTTGGATTCTTAATGGTTCGCTACCAACAAAACTTGCGCGTGATGCGTCAAATGAGCAGCGGCGATGCTGACAGCTTATCTTTGGAGGGCGAGGTCACAAGGCAGTACTTGCATGAGCTGAAGATCCAACATATCCGCGAAATGAATCGGCTGCATGATCGGCAAAATGAGCATTATGATTTCATCGTCTCTTGGTTTCATGAGATAAAAACGCCAATTGCCGTTCTGCGTTTACTTCAGCAAACGGAAATGGATGCCAATAGTCTAAGAGAAGAACTTGCGAAGATTGAGCATTACATTGATCAAGCGCTTTATTACGCCAAGCTGGATAGTTTTAATCAGGATTACGATATTCAGAACTGTGACTTGCTGCAAATTGCGAAGGATATCGTAAAAACGCATTCGAAAACCTTTATTTCTAAGAAAATCCGTATGGACATGCAGGCAGAATCGATAGACGTTCAAAGTGATCCCAAATGGCTGCAGTTCATCGTCAATCAGATCCTGACAAACAGCTTGAAGTACACGGGGCATGGCGGACAGATTACGATTACTTCCGTGGAAACTCCGCTGGAGCGGCAATTGCTCATTCGGGACAGCGGGATTGGCATCAGCCCGCAAGACCTTCCACGCATCTTTAATCGTGGTTTTACCGGAGAAACAGGACGCAGGTACACGAAATCTACAGGCATGGGCTTATATTTGGCGCAGCAATTATCCAATAAACTTGGCCATTATATCACGTGCAGCTCTGAGGTCGGGGTATCCACCCAATTTATCATCCATTTCCCGAAGGATGAAGATCCCTATCTGTTGATCCGGCAACAACAAACGCAATGAACGGTCAGTAATCCAGGCTCCCGAAGTCGTCATGATGGACGACTCTGGGAGCCTGCATTTGATTAGTTCATTGCGTTTGTTGGATTCACTATTTTGTAGTAAACACTCGCAGAGGATAAATAAAACAGGGCATAGATGGCCACATACAGAAACAGAACCGCGGTGATAATCGAAGTGATCTGCGGGTAATCCTTGACTTCCTCCATCGTCGGATAAATCAACAGAAACCAACTGTGCAGCAAACCAAGCAGAATTGGAGGCAGGAATACAAACAGCAGCTGTTTACGAATAACCTTCTTCATTTCATGGTCATCGACGCCGAGCTTACGTAAGATCGAATATTGCCTCAGTTCTTCCGTGGCTTCCCGCAATTGCTTAAAGTAGATGATGCTTCCCAGTGCAAATAACGCGATGACCGCAAGGAATGCGGCAGAGAATAGCAGGAGAGATGAAGTTTCAGTATCAATCGTATAGAGATCGACAAATGCAGCGTAATACGATCCAGGTGTTGCCGTAACCAGATCATGGACTTGATGAGATAACGCAGTGGAATTTCGGGCGTCCTTGATTTGATAGATGTCGAACGAGCTAACGGCTGCTCCCGGTTTTAACCCTTCGAATGTTTCATCGGAAATGACCAGGATGGAAGGAAATGAGCCAACGTCCCCTTTGGAGTCGGTAGCCTTGCTGAGAAACGTATAGTTCTTCTTCTCAGCGAGCCGCAATGTCATCTCTTCCTTAAGTTTTACTGTGAATTCAGGCTGCTTGCCTACGGTAAACGTGATGGGTTGCGCTCCGACAGGCAGAAGGACTACTGCTTCTTGACCTTGCAAATTCACCTGTTGTTTATCCCCGCGCATGCTGACGATGTCATTGAATTGCGATTCCGCGAACAGCAGAATTCCTTCCTCAGCTGCATCTCGATTTCCAAAGGCAATGGTGCTGTCAGAAACCGGCACAGCAGATAGTCCATTAATTCTTTCATGGTGTGTAATGGGATGTTCGTTCTCCATTAATTGTTCAATTTGCTTTTGTTTGTCTGCATCTTGTGACGTAAACGCGATGTGGTTCGGAAACTCTTTCCCAGCTGATAAGATTTGCACGGTATAGTTTATCGAAACGAAACCAACCAAGAAAATGATTAACGCACTAAACAAGGAAATGAACGTTAGCATCAAGGTATTTCCGCGAATGGAGAATCGCAGCGAGGAAATCCATAACATTTTGTTACCATCCAAGTAGTTATTCCGCTTGCTCATCTTATCCAAGATCCAACCGAAAAACTGTCGGAAAAATAAATAGGTCCCGCCGATTATTCCGACCGTTACCGCAAACATACTCACCATGGTGTAGTCTTGCCAAACAACCGAGCTTCCGTCGCGACTGATGAGAAAGAAAGCTATTCCTAACAAGAGTACGGAACTTATTGCAAGCGATGCGGAGAATGGAACGGGCTTGTCCTTCTTGGCTTTGGCATGGAATAACTCCACCAATTGGACTCGGCGAACAGTAAGGTAGCTTTGTACACAAATAATGAGAATGATGACCGCGAAGAGCAGAATCGTTGACCTTATCGCCTCAATCGGGAAGGCAAAGGAGATTACTTCGTCGTAATGCATCAAATTCATCAATAACATGCCAAAGAACTTGGAAAGCAATCCGCCGACCAAAATCCCGCTGACGGTAGAGATCGCGCTGAGAATGACAGTCTCGAGAAACACCATCCCTACAATATGCCGCTCACTCATGCCATACAGCAAATACATCCCAAATTCCTTCTTGCGCTGCTTCATAAAGAACGAGTTCGCATAGAGGATGAAGAAAATAATGAAGAAGAATACGACTACCGATGCGATGGAGACGCCAAGTTGAAAATTATCTTTATTTGCGATAGCGGTCAGAATATCATCGTTATACATAAGAGACGAGAATGTGAAATAGATGATGACCCCGATGAGCATGGAAATGAAGTAAATCGAATAGAGTCGAAAGCTTCGTTTCATATTGCGCCAAGATAGATCGAGCAAGCTCATCGTCGTTCGCCTCCTATGGCGCTTTGAACGGTCAGGATGCGATCGAAGAACTGTTTCTCGGATTGTTCGCCTTTAAACATTTCATTGACAATTTTCCCATCTCGGATAAAGATGACGCGCTGGCAATAACTAGCCGCATAAGCGTCGTGGGTAATCAAAAGTACCGTTGTTCTAAAAGAGTGATTAAGCAGTTGAATTTGTTCGAGCAGCTGAGTAGCGGATCGAGAGTCAAGGGAGCCGGTCGGCTCGTCCGCGAATACAATCGCAGGATTCGTAATGATTGCCCGTGCAGCTGCGGTGCGCTGCTTCTGACCGCCGGAGATTTCAGAAGGGTATTGCTGCAAGATCGATTCTAAGTTTAAGGCAGCTATTATTCTCGCTAATCGCTGCTCCATTTCCGCGACCGGTGTTTTCTGCAGAGAGAGCGGAAGCAGAATATTTTCTTTCACCGTTAACGTGTCCAGCAGGTTGTAATCTTGGAAGATAAAACCCATTCGTTTCTGCCGGAAATCGCGTAACGCTTTCTTCTTCATATCGAGCAGCCAGCTTCCCTCGATCCAAACATCCCCGCCATTAAAGCTGTCAATCGTGGAGAGCGTGTTTAATAATGTCGTTTTGCCAGAGCCGGATGGCCCCATAATGGCAGTGAATTCTCCTTGTTCAATCGTCAGATCAATACTTTTTAAGACTTGTACATTTCCATACGACTTCGATAAGTTCTTGGTTTGTATAATGTTCCCCATGGATGTCATCCTCCTTCACCACACCACTATACCGACTAATTTGCCCTTCAACCATCGAATTAACAACATCTAAAGTGACATTTTTGTCATATAGAGCGGTGATTGTGAACATCCTGCTTGGGCGGTCTTCCATACATCCTGGCGTATTCCCGGCTGAATTGGGAAGGACTCTCGTAACCGACGCGGAATGCCGCATCAGCAGCCTGCATGGATTCTGTCAGCATGAGCCGCCGTGCTTCCTGCAAACGAACCGTTTTCTGATATTGCAGGGGACTCATCGCCGTAATCCTTTTAAAATGTTTATGAAACGCCGATGTGCTCATGTTCACAGACTTGGCAAGCTGCTCGACCACAATCATCTGATCGAATTGCCGGTTAATGATTTGGATCGCACGTGCGATGTTGTTCGCATGGCCGCCGGTAACGGCAAATTGGTAGAGGCGTGCACCTTGCTCGCCTTGAAGGACACGATACAAGATTTCGCGGATGACGAGTGGAGCAAGAATCGAAATATCTTCAGGCTCATTAAGCAGCCGCATGAGTCGCACAATGGATTCGAGTAATGCGGGAGAGGTTCGGCCTACAGTGATCCCGCGACTGAGTTCGGCGGGAACTTGCACGGGGCGATGCATTTCTTTTACGATTTCCAGGATCATATCGGTGTCGAAGCTTAACTTTAAGCTTAAATAGGGGGTGTCGGACGAAGCTTCAATAATTCTCCCTACAATCGGCAATTCAACGGAAGTGATCAGGTAATTCGATGAATCGTACCGGTAGGTTTCGTCAGCCAGTGTGCCAGTCTTTGCCCCTTGTGCTACGACGCAAATGGATGGTTTATAGACCGCTTCCAGCGGTTCAGACAAATGAGTCGCATGCATGAGCTGCAAAGAAGGCACTGCCGTCGGATGGGTACCGCTGAGCGGAGCATGTTGGTGTATCAATCGTGCCAATTGCTGCAAAGCTTGCTCTAAGCGGAGGGCTTCATTTAGTGGATCCATGCGTTTGCGTTCCTTCCCGGAGACGAAGTAATGTACTCCTTATCATAGCGAACTTGAAGAGAATTAGGCAAGAATTGTACAGGTATGATCTAACGGCATCTAACTAACCATGACTATAATAAACTTACAAGCCGAACACTGCAGAATAGTTATAGGTTAATTCCAAAGGATAAGGAGAGATCAGATATGAGTTTGAATGGCAAAGTAGCGATCGTCACAGGAGCTTCACGGGGGATTGGACGTCAATTGGCGATCCAACTGGCACAAGCAGGAGCGAAGGTGGTCGTCAATTATTCCTCGAATCAAGGGAAAGCGGACGAGGTTGTAACGACGATCGAACAGTTCGGCGGCGAAGCGACTGCAATTCGCGCCGATGTGAGCAAAGTGAGCGAAGTCGAAGCGTTATTCTCAGCTACGATTGCTCGTTTCGGGCGCGTAGACATTCTGGTCAATAATGCTGGAATCATGGAATGCACAGCTATCGCAGATGTTACAGAAGAGATGTTTGATCGGCAATTCGCCATTAATGTGAAAGGGACTTACTTCGCTTGCCAACAAGCGATGAAGCATATGTCGAAAGGCGGGACAATCATCAATTTCTCTACTTCCGTCATCGGTGCTATGCTCCCCACTTATAGCGTTTATGCCGCAACCAAAGGGGCGGTTGAGCAAATCACTCGCCAATTGGCGAAGGAATTTGCGCCGAAGGATATCGTTATCAATTGCATTGCACCGGGACAGATTGCGACCGAGTTGTTCTTGAACGGCAAATCACCGGAACTGATTGATTCATTCAGCCGTATGATTGCCTTTGGCCGTCTTGGCGAACCTGAGGACATCGCGAATGCGGTTGATCTGCTAGTCAGCGATAAAGCGCGTTGGATTACGGGGCAGACGATTCGCGTGAACGGCGGGTTTAATTGAAAATGAAACGAAGCACGCGGTCATCCGTTATAATATAAATAATAATACGGAGGTGCTTCAGATGGATTTTCTGAAAGGGATCGGGAAACTGGCGGGCGATGTGACAGGCAGAGTAATCGGAGGAACGGTACGGGTCGCCGGAGAACTTGTCCATAGCGACTATATTAAAGAAATCGGCAATGATGTGGAGCGAGTAACTTCCAAAACAGGTGAACTGGCGGGTCAAGCAGCAAGCGGCGTATGGGATGTAGGCGCAGGCTTGGTAACAGCCGATAAGCAACGGGCGCAAACAGGACTTAACGATCTTGGAGATGCGGCAACAACAACGGTGAGAGGTGCGGGACAAGGCATCCAATACGTGGTCGAAAGCGGGATCGAAGTGGTGGCCGGCATCAAAGAAAACGATAAGGAATTAATCAAAGACGGCGTCAAGAAGCTTGGAAAAGCAGCCGCAATTACGGTGCTTGCCGTAGGCGTCATCGATCTGGCAGATGGGCCGGATGGATCAGGTTCGTCGAGTACAGTTTAAGGTAGTTTGAATGCTGAGAGTTCGATTTTCGAACTCTCAGCATTTTTTTTATAGGACAGAAGGAGACGGTTGACATGGAGCTAATGATGAATTATATTAAAGACAACATTAATCGTCGATATAAATTATCTACAATTAATGCGGCGAGAAAAGTGGACTCAAAGGGGGATATTCCGCTAATAGTCATGGAAATATTATAGGTCAGGGACTAATTAATGAGCGGCATTTCAGGCAGCCTTTGAACGAATCATGAATACAAACTAACAGAAGAGGTGTATAGATATGGAATTGAGATTAAACTACATGAAGGCTCGCCCCGAGTCGTTACAGGCGTTGTTGAAATTGGAAGGATATGTGAAGAACAGCGGCCTTGATCACCACTTGTGGGAATTGATCAAAATTCGCGCCTCTCAAATTAACGGCTGTGCATACTGTTTGGACATGCATACGAAGGATGCACGTGCTATGGGGGAAACGGAGCAGCGATTGTATCTGCTGAATGCATGGAAGGAAGCACCGTTCTATACGGATGAAGAGCGGGCCGCACTGGCGTTAACTGAAGCGGTGACCCAAATTTCAGAGGGCGGCGTATCACAGGAATTGTATGAGCAAGTCCGCAATTATTTCGATGAGGGCCAATTCGTCGATTTGATTATGGCGATTAATGCCATTAACTGTTGGAATCGAATGGCGATCTCAACGGGGATGATACCCGGCGAATATCAACCGGCCGTACGCAAATAGTATTTTTACGCAGTCTATCACTGTACATCGTGGATGTATGGCGATAGACTGTTGTTTATTATACACTTATAAGAGGTGGGTACATGAGCTACAACATACTGCTATTTGATTTAGACGACACGTTGTTAGACTTCGGCGCCAATGAAACCGAATCGTTAACCCAATTGTTTGGGCACCACGGATACACGTTCTCAGATGAGTTATTTGGCGTGTATAATTCCGTCAACAAACAATTATGGGCGGATTATGAGCATGGAACGATCGGTTTAGATGCGGTGCTTAACTCGAGATTCTCCGAAACGATGTTGAAGCTTGGCGAAGTTGTGGATGGCCCTGAATGGGAGAAGATGTATAGAGAGCTGCTTGGTACCGGAAATCAGCTGCATATCGAAGGTGCACTGGAAGTCATTCAAAGTCTATCTGGATCCCATCGACTGTTCGTTGTTACGAATGGCATTACCCAAACGCAGATTAAGCGATTGAAGATTTCGGGATTGTATGATTTCTTTGAAGCTGTTTTCGATTCGCAAAGCATCGGCTACTCCAAGCCGTCTATCGCCTTCTTCGAATACGTGATGAATCATATTAAGGATTTCAATAAAAGAGAAGCATTGATTATCGGGGATTCATTAAGTACCGACATTAAAGGCGGCATTCTCTCCGGAATTGATACGTGTTGGATCAACCGTAGATCACAAAGCAGCCCCGCAGATATCCAAAGTACTTATACGATTACGACTTTAGTTGAACTTTTTGCGATTTGCCCGCCTAACCAAACAAAATAAGAAGAAGTTGGTGCTTAATCGATGTCACAAGCAGAGCAAGAGAAAATCTCCTTTTCCAGTTTCATGCTGGATCCCAAATTCGCTGAATTTAACAATATTGCGCATGAGAAGCAGCCGCAGATGAATGCCATTATCGAGGCTTGGGACAACCACACTTTAGTGACCAATATCACGAAGTTAAATCGCGAATTGCTCCGTCGTGATGCGCACGGTGTTCAAGAAACGCCATTTGCAGAGACCAATGAGGAATTGCATTTGATGCTGTATTCGTTAACCATGTACCTTAAGGATCGCTTGGAATAGTCCTGCCGGATTTTGCATTGTCAGCTCTCGCCATTAGTTTGGCGGGGGCTTTTTGGCGTTTATTTGGTATCAGCAATCAGGATTGTACATGATTTCGAATAATGTATAAGCTCCCGTTTCGGGAGGAGGGGTCATTTTCAGTTATTGTACACTATCTACTGATTTGATCCGTGCTGTAGCATGTTAGATGGATAGATTGGAATTCGCTTCCACAATATCGGGCAAAAAGGAGGTCAGGTGTTCATCCAATAAATGACTTGAGAATCTGTAGCTGTAGCTGAAATCACCGTAACTAACCCAATGAAGGAGAGAAGTGAAGAATGAAAGTGAAGCCGTCCAAGAAAGCTGTCATTCGCTTGTTCTTGTCTGCCATTATGGTAACGTCTGCTATTCCTTTGAGCAATGTCGCTGCAGGTCCTGTCGCATCAACGACTCTGTCCGCCAACGATTTCGGGGCAAACGGGGCAGATAATCTCGATGATAAAGCTGCGATTCAATCGGCTATTGATGCAGCAGCACCGGGGGATACGGTACTGCTTCCGAAAGGCACGTATTATTTGGCGGGTACAGTTAAAGGGAAATCAGGCGTCGCGATCCGTGGAGAGGATCGCAACAGCACGATCGTGAAATATACGGACAACCCCGAAACGTATATGTTTTATATGCTGAACGTATCCGGAGCATCGATCAAGAATATGACGCTTGATGGAAACAACAGCACAGTAGCGATGTCAGCGGCCGTATCCGAGGGCGGCGGCGGAAACGAGATGAGCGGACTAATAGTCAAGGATTTCGCCGCTGTAGATGGCTTCGGTCCTCATGCGCTTTACGTCGTCGGATCTCAGAACGTTCGCATCACGAACAACAATGTCACGAACATCGGCGTAGGCTCGATCTGGGGGGCTGCCGTTCGCGCAGGCTGGGATTCCAAGAACGTGATCGTTGAAAATAACGTCATCGCGAATACCGGACGAGGAGGTATCCTCATTAATGACGGAAGCTCCGGCGCGATTGTTAGATCCAATACAATCACCGGATCAGGCTTGAAGGAACATGGCCTATCCATTGAGCTTCATACGAATTCGGACAATGCCATCATTGAGGATAATCATGTGGATTTCTGGATCAGTGCCGTACGCTCGAAGAATATCGCCGTGCGCCGGAATGTGGTGCAGCCAACCGACGGCAGAGTCGGTTCAATCGGACTGGAAATCATGGCGGAGAACGCCGTAACGACGGACAATCTGGTAGACGGCGGCCAGCAAGTAGGGATTCAGCAATCTCCGGGAACAGGACATCAATTGTGGAGCTACAATGTGGTGAAAAACATGGTCATGTGGGGCATGCAGCTGCAAGGTGCAGGCTCAGGAGAGACCGAGCAATATCAATATTTCTATAAGAACAGCTTTATCAATACGCAGCTCGGCAATCCGAAAGCTGCTTATCCCGGCTATGAGGGAAATGGCGTTCGGATTCACGGCAATTCTCAAAACCTATCGTTCGACAGCAACCTTATCGCAAACAACGGTCGCAAGGCGATTGAGATTACGGGAGCAGCAGGCGTGGATCGGCTAAGCTTTACGAATAACATTATTTCCGGCAATAAAGGCGTGACGATGGATCCCTATCCGACAGCTGCGCAGCACTTGGAATGGTCGGGCAATCTTGTCTTCCTTAACGGCAGCAATGCACAGCCGAAGTCGCGCGGGTTTACGAATACGAAGCCGGTGGCAAACTTTACGAATCCTGTACTGGTACGTGCAGGTGCGCCGGTTACGTTCGTCAGCACCTCGACAGATAATGGGGCGATCGCTACCTATCTATGGGATTTCGGGGCAGGGCTGCCAAGCGCATCAGCTAAGCCGACGTATGTCTATGACAAACCCGGTATTTACCGCGTGACTCTTGTCGTATGGGATAATGAAGGGCGTTCGAACGTGAAGGAGAAGATCATTCTGGTTAGTCCGGGGCTGCCTGACACGAAGAAACCAAACATGCCTACGAATTTGGTTTCACCCTCGCAGACCGATGAGACAATTGATTTGATTTGGAACCCTGCATCTGACAATGTAGGCGTCGTCGGATACGAAGTCTATCGCGATGGGGCACTTGTGGGCACTACTGCACCGGGTGAATTAGCCTTCACGCTTACGGGGCTGTCGCCAATCACGACGTATAGTATAACGCTGCGAGCACGTGATGCTGCAGGCAATGTTTCAGATGTCAGCGCTGCGCTCAGCGTGACGACTGAACTTCCGGATTCGCAGCCGCCAACCGCGCCGGCTGCGCTAACAGCTGCATCCGTAACCGGCACCAGCGCAAGCTTAACTTGGACGGCGTCAACGGATAACAAGGCGGTTACAGGTTACGAGGTTTACAGGAACGGCAACCTGGTCGGTACGACTACAGGGGCAACGGCAACTTCGTTTACGGCGTCAGGCCTTATTCCGGGTACCGCAAGCACTTTCACTGTAAAAGCAAAAGACGCAGCGGGAAATAGCTCGGGTGCAAGTAACGAAATCAATGCCGTATTGGCACCGCCTACTTCGCCGACTGTATTCCTCAGCGACTATTCATGGGATTACGGCGTCGCAGGTTGGGGCAATATCCAGCGTGATAAATCATCGGATGGCAAACCAATTACCCTAAACGATGTCGTCTATGCGAAAGGTTTGGGTACGCATGCCGAATCGACGATCGTGTACACGCTCGGAGGCGAATATGCCAAATTCCAAGCGAGTGTTGGCGTCGACGACGAGACTTATGGTAATGGCGGTGTAAGCTTCCAAGTTTGGCTGGATGGCATACTGGCATTCGACAGTGGATTCATGAACGCAACAGCAGCGACGCAAAATATTGATCTGGCTATCGAAGGCATAAATGAGCTGAAGCTAGTCGTCACCAATGGCGGCAACGGCAGCGATTGGGATCATGCGGATTGGGGAGATGCACGCATCCTCTATCCAACCGGTGAATAAGGCATATGAATACGGAGACCGATCCTTGTGATCGGTCTCTTTCTTCGGAGCTGCAGGCAGACTATGAATAAGTCCAAAAAACGTAGGATTGTCCATTGGTGTGCGTGCGTCAGATGACTATACTTTTATTCAATTCCTACAATATGGGAGACTATGATTTCTATTCATTACGATGGGGGAGTAGTTGCGATGTCCGATATTAAAATAACGCATGTCGAAACGATATTGTTATCCAGAATGCATGAACCTGATAGGCAATGGATGACTTCGACATTCCGGACAATTAAAGCAGAAGCCGCAATCGTGGTCATTCGAACCGATGCTGGTATTACGGGAATCGGCGAAGCCTGCGCATATGGTGTGCCCGGAAAGATCAGCGATATGGTTAGAAGAGTCGGCCCTCTGCTAGTAGGCCGCGACCCAAGGGATCCATCCATCGTGCTGCGCCCGAATGGGCAATCCTGGGCTTATGATTGCGCGATTTCAGGCATGGATTGTGCGCTGTGGGACATTCGCGGGAAACTAGCCGGCAAAGCGGTTTCGCAGCTGTTGTCGCCTAATCCGCTTAGCAACGTGCAGTTGTATGCATCCGGCGGCTGCAGCTACGATTGGAGAGAGCGGCCGGAGCAGCTCATAGAGGAAGCATTATCTTATATCGCCGAGGGCTACGAGGTCTTCAAATTCAGAGTGGGCACACACTGGGCTTGGGATGGCGTAACCGTAGATCGGATGCTCGGTCTTATTCAGGAGTTGTCCCAGGAAGTGAACGGCCGGATGGAGCTTGCGATTGACGGTAATCAGCGTCTAACGGAAGAGCTTGCGCTCGCTCTTGGCAAAGGACTTGATCGGATAGGTGGATTCCGATGGTTCGAGGAACCAATTCCGCAGAAGGACGTTGAAGGGTATGCGAGGCTGAACGCAGCCTTGAGTGTACCGGTAACCGGAGGAGAACAGTACACGACGATAGAGCAGTTCATTCCCTATATGGAGCGTCAAGCGTATTCGATTATTCAGCAGGATGCAGGGATATGCGGGATTACCGCAGCTATGTCGATTGCTCAGTTCGGCATGCAGTACGGTGTTCCGACAATTCCACATAACTGGCATAACGGCGTCATGACGATGGCGAATGCGCATCTGGTTGCTGCACTTCCGAATCCGATTCTAGTGGAATTGTGCCGCATTCAGGGACCGTTGCAATGGGGACTTGTTCAGGAAAGCCCCGTCATTAAGGACGGATGGCTTGAGCTGCCGGACAAGCCGGGACTCGGCGTTGAACTGGCTGAAGATGCGTTGGAACGGTTCCCATTTGTTGAAGGAAACTATTACGTGTCCGTGGATAGATAGAAGCTGAGTTCTAGTTGGATGTTCGATAGTTAACTGCATTAATTATAAATTCAGCCACGTCGGAAATCATTCTGACGTGGTTTTTTTACATGAATCGCTCTATTTCATCGATTTTCTTTGATTGTCGACATAAAAGCACGCAGACTTTTGTCTCATTGTTAAATGGAATTATTATCCTTATAATGTCATTACCGATTTGTGAAAGCGCAACCATTAAAACCCAATTTATTAATCAAACAGCTGTGTTACTACCCTTTAGGAGGGATGCCGATGATGAAATGGATTAAAGTTCGCTCACTCAAATACAAAGTCATACTTGTGTTTATCATCATCTCGTTCCTATTGGTCATCCTACAGGCAGGTTTCTTCCAGCATTGGATTAGCGGGATTATTCTGCGGCAGTCAGAAGCCAATTTACAAGAAACGGTCCGGCAAATCGGAAAGCAGGTTGATCTGCAATATAAGCAAATCGATGCCAATGCCCGTGTTATTCGCAACAACCAAGTGTTAAAGAACTATCTGAAGGATTTGAACCGGCACACGATCAACTATCAAATCGCGAAATACCAAATTGCAAGGCAAATTGTTAGACTGCCTAATTTGGAGATGATCGAGAACATCTACATCTTCCCGGTTGGCTACGCGCCAATGAACTTATTTTATTCCGATGCGATATTCGAAGCGGACAAGCTTACCGAACAATTAATGACAACAGATCGCCCGAGCAGCTCGGAGGATGTCATCTGGACGGTGCAGCCGCAGACGCATCTCATTACAATGATGATGCTCATATATGACGGGGAAGAGCTGCTCGGTCTGCTCCGAGTGGATTTAAATGAGAAATTTCACGATCAATTGGACGATGTGCGATTGGGAGAAGAGGGAAGTGTGTTCCTGATTAAGGATAAGACCATCATGTTCGCCACAGACAGGAGGCTCGTTCATCAATCGGAATCCAGTTTAGCGCAGCAGCTCGATTCAGGTACCCAAGTCACCTCGACATTGAATTACCAGGGGTGGAAACTGATTGGGGTCGTGCCAAACAAAGAAATCCTTAACCAAGTCAACCAGGTGAATAAAGTGTTACTGCTTATGGAATTGATCGTTTTTGCATTCATCTTCTTATTTGCGCTGGTCATTCTTCGCATGATTCTAAGACCGCTGAAACAGATCATGAGAGGGATGGAGAGCATTGAGCAAGGGAAGCTGGATGTCATAGTCAGCAGGGAAGGAAATGACGAATTCAGCGTCATTATCAGGCATTTCAACCATATGGCCGAACGGGTAAACCGGTTAATCAAGACCGTGTACTACCAGCAGCTAACCTATCGTAAAGCCGAAGTGATCAATCTGCAGTCGAAGTTGAATCCCCATTTTCTATATAACACGCTGGACATGATTTATTGGATGACGGTGGTCAAGGATGAGGAAGAAATCGGCGAAGCGATTATTTCGTTGTCCACTATTCTGCGATACTCGATCTCACATCAGAATGAGTTTGTCACTGTCTCGGAAGATATGGAGCAGCTGGAAAATTACTTGAAAATTCAGCGGATGCGCTTCGAAGACAAGCTGTCTTATGTGTTTCATATAGATCCTGCGATAGCGGATATTAAGATTCCGAAGCTGCTCGTTCAACCGTTAGTGGAGAACGCGATTAAATATGCTTTCCAGCAAATGATGCTTGGCGGCATTATTATCATTCGAGGTTATGTCCAGGGCGATGACTTGTATCTTGTCGTGGAGGACAACGGGATCGGCATGCCTGCAGAGAAAGTCGAAGCTTTGCTTACGTCATTCGAGAAGAAGAGCTTAAGCGGCGGTCTCGGCATTCAATTAGTCAGGCAGCGAATTACTTATATCTACGGGGAAGAGTTTGGATTGTCCATTCGGAGCGAAACCGGCCGCGGAACAGCGATCACACTAAAGCTGTGTATAGATGCTGGAATTCCTCAAGAGGAGCTATGGAAGGATGAAGCCATGCATGCCTAACTCATATGCAGAAAGGGGAGGTCTGCTTTGAAAATCGTACTCGTCGATGATGAAAAGTCGGTTCTCAAAGGATTGCAGCATATTTTCGCCAAACACTGTACAGGGCATGAAATCGTCGGTACGGCGCAAAGTGCGGAGGAAGCGCTGCATGTTCTACAGGTTACGGAGGCCGATATTGTCATTACGGATGTTATGATGCCGGGGAAGAACGGGATTGAGCTTACACGTGAGCTCAGCAAGCTGTATCCCTATGTATACATCGTTATATTGAGCGGTCACGCGGAATTCGAATATGTTCGGGAAGCGATGCGATGTGGTGCAATCGATTACCTATTGAAGCCCTGCCATTATCAGACGGTCATTGACCTCTTGGATAAGATTAAAGACAAAGCGGCAGAGAAAGAAATGCAGAATGCGATATCCTCGCATAAGCAGCTGCTCGAGAACGTAATCAGAGGAATCGTTGAGCTTCCTGAAACCTGGACCGTACAACATGAATTGCTGCTGGCCGTCTTCTCCGGACATGAACCGATCGACGCTAGAATGGAGGAGCATATCACCTATCAATTGCTGCATGGGAACCTCGAGCGAGATGCCTTGGAAACGGTAATCTATGAGGGGAAATGCGTTGTTCTTTACAGGGGCGCCGTAGATCGAGCAATCTTCAAGCAGCTGCTCAATGAGTGCCGGCTGGCTATGCGCAAACAGAACCGAACTGCTGTTGCCGCCGTTCAACGCGTAAATGGTGATTCGGGATCGATTGAGCAGGCCTATGAAACTTGCTTGAGATATTGCGAGTTTCTGGCGTTTAATGAGTACTCTGCCGTTATGGATGACGAGATGTACAATCAACAGTTGAAGGAGCTGGTACCATTTGCTGTCAGTGATTACTTCTCCGGTAATAAGTTTGGCAAATATTATGCCTTGGCGGATGCCAAGAAACTGCGTCACTATATCGAAACGATCCTGCAGCAGCTGCATCATGTTCACAGTAGATTTGAGCCGGTTCGGTTGAAGCGAGAATTGCTGAGTGAGCTGATTTATTTGGAGCATGTGCTTAAAGAGCATGGGGTGGAACCATTCTTCGGTCACCAAATCGATTATGTACAGGAAATGAAGGGAATCCGCAATCTCAAAGAGCTGCTTGGTTGGTTAAAGAGCTATTTGATGTCTGCGATCATGTGCATGAATGACGAGAATCACAATCCGCACTACATTCAGACCGCCATCCGTTATATCGAGATGAATTATATGAAAGATTTAACGTTGAAAGAGGTGGCTGATGCCGTCTATCTGAATGCCTGGTATTTCAGCTCCCAATTTAAGAAGTATACCCGTGTCACGTTCAGCGAATATATCAATCTCATCCGCATTCGAATCGCCAAGGAGTTTCTCAGGCAGAAGGACTTGAAGGTCTATCAGGTGGCGGAGATGGTCGGCTTTCAAGATGCAGCTTACTTCAGCACCGTGTTTAAGGGAATCGAACATATGAGTCCGAAAGAATTCCAACAATCTTTCCTAATGTCCAATGATTCTTAACGAAATCCAAGGTTTTTCAAATTAATGATTCCTTCTACTCGCTATACTCTGATTATCCCAATAGAAGGAGGAGTGTTCATTGCGAATCATGAAAAGGCTTACAGTGCTGTTCGTTCTCACGGCACTGATCATCACGGCTTGTAATAACGACAATGACAAGAGCAACTCTACTTCAGGCACGAACAAGAATAATACGGCTGTAGGAACGGACGGCAACAAAGATTCGGGGGATTCCAAATCAGACGGCAAGATGACGGATGTCGGTACGCCGAGAAGCGAAACGTTAATCGTCGATATCTTAGGCGGTCGCAGCCCCGATCCGGATCGGTATAATCCATATGTACCGGGAGCCGTTGCCATGGATGCCGGCGTGCATCAGCTCATGTTCTCGAACTTATGGGAAATCGATACGCAGAAGGGGACGCAGATCCCGGATTTGGCTGCCACGTTCCCAGAGCCGCTGGACGGAACCAATACGAAGTTTTCGTTTAAAATCCAAGAAGGCTTGACCTGGTCTGACGGCAAACCATTCACTGCGCATGATGTGGAATTTACAGCAACGATGATTGCCGGCGCGAAGGAGCTCGGTTACAACGGCTACTTCACGAATCTAATCAAGAGCATGAAGGCGACAGATGATTACACGATTGAGGTCGAAACCGTTAATCCGGAAACCAGATTGGCACAGAAGCTCGGCGTCGTTATTTGGGGCAACAGCTTCAGAGTCATGCCAAAGCATATTTGGGAGAAAGAGGACCCGGCAACGTTCAAGTTCTCGAATCCGATCGGCGTTGGTCCGTACAAGCTGAAGGATCGCGATCCTCAAGGAAACTGGTTCCTATGGGAGAAGCGCGAGGACTGGCAGAAGAGCGATATCGGCAAGCTCGTCGGCGAGCCCGGCCCGAAATTCATCTTGTTCAAGTTCTTCGGACCGGAGGAGAAACGGATTATCGCGATGATCCAGCATGATATGGATATCCTGCAGGATATTACGCCGGAAAGCTGGGATGTGCTAAGGCAGAAGAACGAATATGCCAAAGCTTGGTATGAAGACTTCCCGTATGCAACGATGGATGATCCGTGCGAGCGGGGGATGTCCTTTAACACGGCAAAGGAGCCATACAACAATCCGGATGTTCGATGGGCACTTACTCTGATGACGGATATCAAGAACGTCTCGATGGCAACCTTCGGAGGCATGCTGCGGGTTTCTCCGATTCAACTGCCGCCGATCAAGGTGCTTCAGGATACTTATCATAAGCCGATGCTCGGATGGCTGAAGGATTTTGCGTTAGAAGACGGCTACAAACCATTCGACGACAGCTATGCGTCAGGCATTGTCGATATGTTGAAGCAGCAAGGCGTTGAAGGTTTGCCTACGGATAATAGCGCGATCAATGATACTTTCGGCGTTGGCTGGTGGAAGTTCGATCCGGCTGAAGCGGCGAAGCTGCTGGAGAAGAGTGGATTTAAGAAAGACGGCGACAAATGGCTCATGCCAAACGGTAAACCTTGGACAATGACCATCAATGCACCGGCGAACTTTGAAGTCCAGTCGATGCGATTGGCCTTTGCGGTGGCGGATTCTTGGCGTAAACAGGGCATTGACGTGAATGTGCAGCAAATGGAAGGCGCTTCCTTCTGGGACAGTGAATCGACAGGTGCGTTCCAAATCGGCTCATACTGGCCGGCATGCGGATTGCTGCCGGATACGACGGCTAATATGACCGGCTGGCATAAGCAGTACATTGTGCCGATCGGTGAGCAAGCACCAGGTAACCGCAACCGGTGGGCAAATGACCGTGTGAGCACCTTGTTGGATGAGCTCGACAGCTTGCCTAGCGATGATCCGAAGGTAATCCAGAACATTACGGAAATCAACAAAGAATTCGTTAAAGGCATGCCGTTCATTCCGATGTTCGGTACCTCCAAATTCGTTCCGGTGGATACGTATTATTGGGATGGATTCCAAACTTCGGAGAATGCGTTCGAGGGTCCATGGTGGTGGTGGTCGCAGTTTAAGTTCTACACCCCTCACTTGAAGCCGACAGGCAGATAACGCTGAATCCTAATTCGAATACATACCGGGCTGCAGAGGTCCGGTATGTATTTTTCAAACTAGTCATGCAGGCGGGGAGATGCTGCTTTATGGGATTTTACAAGTTTCTGCTGTCCAAAGTGATTTCCTTTGTGCTCGTCGTATTCATCGGCATCACGACCGTATTCTTCGTGCCCCGGTTCATGCCATCGGATCCGGTGGAAGCGATGATCGGCAAGATGACGGCGAACCAGGCGTTCATGGAACCGGATGCGATCATTACCTTGCGCGAAACCTTGAACGAATCCTTCGGACTCGAAGGCTCGATGTGGGATCAATATTTGGGGTTTGTGAAGCGGGTTATCATTACGCAGGATTTCGGCCCGTCACTGGCCAGTTACCCGAATCCGGTCAATGAATTAATCGCGAAAGCTCTGCCTTGGACGATGGGATTGCTGTTAATCTCGACGATCATTGCATGGCTGATCGGCAATATTGTCGGCTTACTTGCCGGCTTCCTCAAAGATAAATCGTACTCCAAAGCGATGGAGGCCATCTCCATCATGATCTATCCGATTCCCTACTATATATTGGCGCTGATTCTGATCATGCTGCTGTCGTATATTTATCCGATTTTTCCGCTATCGGCCACCTTTCAAGGAGATGGGTTCTCATGGGCGCATATCAAGAGCATCGTTTATAATTCCATCTTGCCCGCGTTCTCCATGATTCTTGTAGGAACAGGCTGGTGGGTGATTAGTATGAAGACCTTGTCTGCCGGGATCGCCGAAGAAGATTATGTTCAATTTGCCAGACTTAAGGGCTTAAGCGAACGCAAGATTATGACCAAATACGTGCTGCCGAATGCAGCGCTTCCGCAGGTTACGATGCTGGCATTGCAGATCGGAACGATCTTCAATGGGGCGTTAATTACGGAAATCCTGTTCGGTTATCCGGGGATCGGGACCCTCATTTATACCGGTATTCTACAGGCTGACTATAACCTGATCATGGGGACGATTACGCTTTCGATCATCGCGGTGGCAGCGGCTACCTTTATCGTGGATTTCTTATATCCGTTCCTGGATCCCCGGGTTCGTTATAAATAAGTGTGCTTCGGAGGTGAGTGACAGGTGAAGCATTGGAATTTTCGTTTAAAGCTGGGTGTTTCGATGCTGGGTATCTTCATTATTCTCGGCTTCATCGTTCCTTTCTTCTACCAGGGTAATCCGATCGAATGGGGAACGTATCTGAAGAATCTCAAGCCGAGTAAGGACCATCTCTTCGGCACGACGAACCTGGGTCAAGACACGTTCTGGCTGCTGGCCAAATCCATCCAAAACTCGTTCATTATCGGTATCATCGTTGCCTTCTTCGCTACGCTGATCGGCGTTCTGCTCGGGCTTTGGGCCGGATTTAAAGGTGGATTTATCGATCGGCTGATTACCATCATGACTGACTCCTTCATCGTCATTCCTTCGCTCCCCATTCTGATCCTGCTCGGAAGTCTCATGCAGGGCAAAGCATCGCTCTTTATGATTTCGTTCGTGCTCATCATCTTTAACTGGCCCTGGCCGGCGCGGCAGCTCCGCTCCATGGCGTTATCGCTTAGTGAACGCGACTTTATCAGTACGGCCATCTTCTCCGGACAGAACACGCTTAAGATCATCGTCAAAGAAATCTTTCCTTTTGTTGCAGGATGGTCCGTTGCTAATTTTGTCAATACGATCCTCGTGGCCATCGGCTCAGAATCCGGCTTGGCGGTGATCGGAATGTCCAGCAATGAGAAGGCTACGCTCGGCACGATGATTTATTGGGCGAACCAGCATCAGGCCATGCTGGCTGAGCGCTGGTGGTGGATCGGTTCTCCGGTTGTTGCCATCGCCTTAATCTTCATTGCGCTATTCTTGGTTATGACGGGCTATCAGCAATATTCTGCGCTAAGGAGAGGGAAGTAAGATGCTGAAGCTAAATCAGGTTAGTGCGCAATATAACATGTTGAACGGTTATGTGAAAGCTGTCGATAAAGTCGATTTCGAGGTTCGCAGAAATGAGATATTCGGCATAGCGGGCGAATCCGGCTGCGGAAAATCGACGCTTCTTAAGGTGATGTACGATTTAATCCAATATCCGCTTGAAATCGCATCAGGTTCAGTAGAAGTGCACACTTCGGACAGGAAAGGTGTGCCTGTTATCTATCGCAACGGCGAGATCCATAAGAGCTGGTGGAAAGACATCTCTTACGTGCCGCAAGGCGCGATGCATGTCATGAATCCGGTCACCAGAGTGAAAAATCAATTCTTCGACACCATCAGCAAGTTCCATGGCGTGAAGAATAAGAGAACGCTGGAGCATGAAATAACGGCGTATTTGAAGGAACTGGAGCTGCCGCCGGAAGTGCTCAAAGCGTATCCCCATCAACTAAGCGGCGGTATGAGGCAGCGGGTGTTGATTGCACTTGCGACATTCCTGCATCCAAGTATTGTCCTAGCAGATGAGCCAACGACGGCGCTGGATGTTGTCGTGCAAAGAGGAATACTCACCATGCTTTCACAGGTACAGAAGAAGCTGATGAACTCCATGGTCATTGTGTCTCATGACATGGGTGTGCATTATCAGATTACCAATCGAATGGGCATTATGTATGCCGGCCAGATGATTGAAATCGGTCCGACGGACCGGATATTTAATGAGCCTAAACATCCCTACACCAAAATGTTAATAAATGCACTTCCGCGAATCGGAGATAACAGCCAGAAGGAAGGCATACCGGGAACGCCGCCAAGCTTGAAGAATCCGCCTGCCGGCTGCCGCTTTGCCGCGAGGTGTCCGCATGTGATGGAGGCCTGCCGAGTAGTAGAACCAGAGCGGGTGAATGTTGGCGAGGGTCATTATGCGAGCTGCCATTTGCTCAACTAGGCGGAGTCATATCGAAGTTTGTTCATGCTCATGCGGAGCAACTGCTAAGAAGGAGGTGTTGGATTGGCTGCAAACATTCTGGAAATCCATGGTCTCTCTATGCATTACAAAATCGGCGGTATGCTGCTTGGGACCAAAATTACAGCGGTAGATCACATCGATTTAACCCTGCCGGGGGATAAACCGCAAATCATGAGTATCGTCGGTGAATCCGGTTGTGGGAAGACGACACTCGCGAAGATGATCTTGCGCCTGCTAGAGCCGTCTTTCGGCGAGGTTGTCATTGATGGCACGCCGCTGTCTTTCTATGCCAAACGAAAGAACAAGAAGGCTTTTCTGAAGACGGTACAACCTATCTTTCAAAACCCGTTCTCTACGTTCAGCAGCCGGAAGACGGTGGATACCTATCTCTACGAAACGGCGCTTAACCTGGATGTGGCCGCAACTAAACAGGAAGCCAAGGGCATTATTACGGAGGTTCTGAAATCCGTTGGACTTGATTTGGCCAATGTGGCCGGCAAATATCCGAATCAGTTCTCCGGCGGAGAGCTGCAGCGGATATCGATCGCGCGGGCGCTTATTCCGAAGCCCAGACTTATCGTTGCGGACGAACCGGTTGCTATGATAGATGCATCCCTGCGGATGAACGTGGTGAACCTCTTCATGAAGCTGAAGGATGAATATAACGTCAACTTTATCTACATTACGCATGATCTATCCACGGCTTATTATGTCAGCGATTATATTGCGACGATGTACCGAGGGAATTTAATCGAATATGGCAAAGCCAAAGAAATACTAAACCATCCTGCACATCCCTATACGGAGCTGCTGCTGGAGTCCATCCCGCGGGTCGGGAAGAAATGGAATGAAGACATGAAGCTTCCTGATCTGGAAAGCAAAGAATATGGCCTTCATGGTTGCAAGTTCGCCGCACGATGCGTGTATGCCCAAGAAATTTGCCGTTCAACCAAACCGGGCATGCTTCAATTGACTGCGAATCATCAAGTGCTTTGTTTCAAGCACAGCGGTTATCAGATCGCGGCAGCGGAAGCAAGAATAGGCGTTCACGCAGCTGCAAGCCATAATTCGGATCTTAGTTTGTAAATTTGATAGGGAGGTCGTTCACATGCTGCAAAATCAAGGATTAGGATTCGGTTTATCCACGGCACCGCTTATGAGCAATGCGAAGACGCGTTCAATCAGCGCTGAGAATCCGAGGGGGGAAGTCGGTGCAGGCGGAAAGGAAGCCAGTAATTTAGGCGTTGGACGGAAGGGCAGACCGTGTATTACGCTCCAGCAGGGGGAAACGGTCACGTTGATGGAAGTGGACGGGCCGGGCGTGATCCAGCATTTCTGGATCACGGTTACGGACCGGACGGATAAAGGCTACTTCGTGCTGCGAGACTTGGTTATCCGGATGTACTGGGATGACGAGGCGGAGCCTTCGGTCGAAGTGCCGCTAGGGGACTTCTTCTGCAACGGTTTCGGTGCGCGGAGTATCGTGAATTCGCTGCCGATTGTCGTAAATCCGACAGGAGGCATGAACTGTTATTTTCCGATGCCATTCCGCAGCAAAGCCAAGATTACGATAGAGAACCAGCATGCGCGCGAAATCGGCGGGTTTTTCTATCAATTTAGTTATACCTTAGTCGATGAGATTCCGGAGGAAGCCGGGTATTTCCATGCACAGTGGAGACGGGAGAATATTACGACCGCGGCGCAGGATTTCACGATCTTGGATAACGTGAAAGGGAAGGGACATTACGTCGGTACATACTTGGCTTGGGCAGCTCTGGAGCGGTACTGGTGGGGAGAAGGCGAGATCAAGTTTTATATGGACGGCGATGAAGAGTGGCCGACTATATGTGGCACGGGGACAGAAGATTATTTCGGAGGCGCTTGGTGCTTCTACGAGAAACGAGAGGGGACAATTGTTGAAGTTCCCTATAATACGCCTTATCTCGGTTATCCCTATTATTCGAAGACGGATACGACGCGCAGCGACATCTTCGGGGAAGACAGCGTGCCGATGCATGGCTTATACCGTTGGCATCTGATGGACCCGATCCGCTTCGAGAACGAGCTGAAGGTGACGATTCAACAAATGGGACATAACAGTCGCGCTTTGTTCGAGAGAACGGATGATGTGTCATCGGTAGCTTACTGGTATCAAGCGGAGCCGCATGCTGCGTTCCCGGCACTTCAGCCTGTCGAAATGCGCTGGCCAAGGTAAGATGATGCTATTAAATAGTCCGGAATGAAAGGCTGCCTTGGCAGTCTTTCTATTTATTCTGATGTAGAAGGGCGGAACCGACCATGGATGCGTTGGTTGATAACAAGAGAATTCCGGGAGGAACTAAGCGATTAAGGGCCATGGAGAAAAAGAAGCAGAAGGAACGCAAACGTTGGATCTTCTTCTGCATCTGTTTCGCAGCTATTGCAGCAATCGTTATAGCGGTTATATTCGCGCCTAAGCCAAAACCGGTTGCATTCGATTATCAGCAGCTTCCCAGGCTTGGTTCGGCCGATGCGCCGATCAAAATCGTCGAGTTCGGTGACTTTAAGTGCCCGGCCTGCCGCTTTTTCAGTCAAGAAATGAAGCCAAGGCTGGTACAGGACTACATTGATAAAGGAACAGTCGCGCTATATTTCATGAATCATACGATTATCGGACCGGATTCATTTGCAGCCGCTATGGCGGGTCAATCCATTTATCATCAAAATGCTAATGAATTTTGGAAATACTACGATGCGATCTATAAGAACCAAGGGGATGAACAGGTTGCTTGGGCAACTCCGGATGTTCTCGTTGAACTGGCGAAGAACGCACAGCTTCAAGTCGATTACGAGAAGTTAAGGCAAGATATTGACACCGAGGCATATGCCGACGAGGTGATTGCCCATAATGCGAAGGCTGAGGAGCTGATTTCGGCTACGCCGACGCTATTTATTAATGGGATTAAATATGTAGACTTCGCGGATTATGACAAACTTAAGAGAGCGATTGCCAAGGCCGGGTAGGTCTTAACTTATGGCGGATTTTTAATTATAATAAAGGATAAAGATGTTTAGGCAGCCTGTACGACTACTATACCAATATAAGGACGTGCTATGGAATGAATGTGGACTCCGTCATGCTTGAGCTTGAAGCAATCGGCAAGGAACGCAGCAAGAAAATGTACATGTCCAATGGAGCGCAAGAACCGTTGTTCGGAGCGACTACAGGCGAAATGAAGCCTATTGCCAAGAAGATCAAAATTAATCAACCTCTGGCGGAGCAGCTGTACGCAACGGGGAATTATGATGCTATGTACTTTGCCGGCGTAATTGCGGATCCTAAAGGGATGACTGCAGCCGATTATGACCGATGGATGGATTCGGCTTATTTCTTTATGTTGTCCGATTACGTGGTAGCCGTAACTTTGGCGGAATCGGATATAGCGCAGGAAGTAGCCGATAACTGGATTGCCAGCGGGGAAGAGCTGCGTATGTCTGGCGGCTGGAGCTGTTACTGCTGGCTGCTCGGCAATCGAAAAGACAGTGAGTTTTCCGAAAGTAAGCTTGCCAATATGCTTGATCTAGTAGCCGATACGATCCACGATGCTCCCGAACGCACGAAATTCGCGATGAATAATTTCATAACCACCGTAGCGGTGTCTTATATCCCTCTCCACGATAAGGCTGTCGAGATTGCAAAAGCCGTTGGTCCGGTAGAAGTCAACAAACACAAGGCGAAGAGCAAGTTAATATCCGCATTGGATAATATTCAGAAGGCCATTGATCGAGGGCAGATTGGTTTCAAACGTAAGTATGTCCGGTGTTAATAAACAAAACGGCAGCAATCATTGCGATTGGCTGCCGTTTATAGTTGTTGCCATAAGGAGGAAACTCGATTGAAAAGGGATTTCTATCACTATTTGATCGTACAGTATTTAATTGTGTTTGTTCCCCCTGCGGTAGCCGCGATTCTGTTTGATTTTAACGACAATTTCAATACTTATTTAGAAAAGTACATTGGCTATACGGTAGGATTAACGGGGTTAATTACTATGGGTCTTTTATCCATGTTTCTGAAAAATGATGTTATTATGTCGATCATCTTCTTGATGATAAAATGGATTGTATTCTATCCGCTGTTTATGATGATGTATTTCGCTCTCAGACGAGTTAAATGGTTACCAATTTTGATAAGTTCGCTGTTGGGTGTATGGGGCGTGATCTTCGGTGCATTCATTATGATTGCAGCGATGCAGTGAAAATTCTTTAACGATCTGATGTTTAGAGCGCCTCGCCAAAGTAAATCGTGTGTCCCTGATCGTCCTCGATGATGAACTCCTTAGTACTCCAATCCGTTACATGCACATCCTTAGTCAATAGGATCCCTCGAGCCTTCAGTTCCTCGGCCAAGGCAGCGGCATCTTCCGTTTGCAGGTAGAGCGTGAAATGGTCACCATCGCGTGTATAAGGGATAGAAGGGTCCTGTTCACAGACAAACTTGAGGTGAAAGATTTGGTTACCTGCACGAATGCCGGCGTAGAAGTCTTCGTAGCGAAATGCGAGTTCCAAGCCTAATTGCGTCGTGTAAAACTGTATGGAGCTTTCAAGATTCATCGTTCGCAGCTGCGGGATAACGCCTGAGATTTTCATGAATTCTCCTCCTACCAGAGTGTGAGTTCCTAATTATACCATTTTAATTAGCGAGAATCGAAGGTTAACGTCATTAAATTTAAGGAAATGTAATTGTATATTAACGTTGGGAGCGATTTGTTTGGAAGTCAACTATCACATCGAAGATCGTGTGCTCGCAGCGACGCTTGATAGAGAATACGGGATACAAGTCGAAAGCATTCACTTCATTCCTATGGGGGATTCCGCTTACTCTTACCGGGTGAATTGCAGCAATGATGATCGTTATTATCTGAAATTATTTGATCTTAACAATGACAGACAAAGAATGAGTATGGAACGTTTTCACAGTTACTTACCATTAACGTGGAACTTGTTTCATCAAGGGCTTTTTCAAAATATCACCTATCCCATTAAGAATCGGAGCGGCGAATTTTCAACAATAAGTAATGAGATCACGCTCGTATTATTTAATTATATTCAAGGGGAATCCTTGGCAGAGGCATACCCTTTCTCCGGAGAGATTCTTGAACGCATTGCCGCATCCGTAGCTGCCATTCATTCGATTACTCCATCTATAGACAAGACTACGGTTGCGGCAGAGACCTATGATATTTCTTTTGACCGTGATCTTGAAAAGTGTATTTCGTTGTTCGAAAGCACACTGACTTTTGACAATCCCAGTAAACAAGTGCTGCGTGAGCATGTTTTACCGAAGAAAGAGCAAATTCTTGTCCTATTGAATCTCGTTCGTAAACTTCGTTTGGCGGCAATGTCGGAAACCCATGAGTTCAAGTTATGTCACGGCGATGTTTGGGGTGGCAATCTCATTCGTCATGGCCAAGCGTTGTATGTGATAGATTGGGAATCCGCAATTATGGCGCCGATAGAATTCGATTTGATTGGTTATATCGGGGAGGAGTTCGATGTTTTCTTCCCCGCTTATGAGAAGCATGTAGGCAAATCTGTGGCCATAAATCCGGATTTATTGCGATTTTACTCCTACCGTCACCATCTTCGGAATTTAACCAATTGGTTCATGAATATTCTATATCGAAACACCGAAGACGCTCAGAACGAGAATGATCTGGAGATGATTCTCTATCACTGCATGAATCGTTGGGATCGCATTGAGCCTATGGTTAAGGAAGTGGAAGCTAATCTTCGGAGGAGGAGCAGCGGAATACAATGAACATGTCAGAGCTTAAGCGACTTATCATTTCAATCGAGATTAAGGCTTTAGAGAAAACCATAGTGGATGGATTATAGAAGTGAAAATAACCTAATAGAGGTGAACGGATGGTAATCGTTTTAATTTTTATTTTGCCCGTGATTCTAATTCTCTTCTTAATCAATATTGATGCGAATGTGAAGAAACAATTACTGAATGATGAACGCATAATAGAAAGACTCGACATCTTAATTAATACTCAAAAGGAGAAGGACAAGAATAATTCGGAATAATCCAAAATTTGGGCTTTATATGTGTTTCGCGTCCATACCGAGTGTTTGGAACCTATTTGTTGGGGTACTAATCCTTTACCTGATAGCAGCGATAAGGATGAATAGAAGCGGCTACCGCCACACGATCGGATAGTGCGGATCATTCTGGATAGGATTGACAATAGAGAAAACGGCACATACAATATGAATGAACGATTCATTCTTAGAGGTGAGCCATGGCAGACGAACGACTGCGCAGCATTTATTTTCATGCGGGACGACTATTTAATACCAAGCGTTATGCGAATACGAAGGTATCGGAGATTGCAGAAGCGGCCGGTGTCGCAACGGGTACGATCTACAACCTGTTTACAAGCAAGAAGGCCATTCTTACTTTTGTCATACGCGCGTCATTGGAGAAAGATTATCTCGATAGCGAAATCGCATTGCCCGTCGAAGAGGCTGACATGAAACATCTGTATAGCCTTTGCGAGAAATTAAATGACAGGGTATTCGGCGAAGTTTTGCGAATTACCAACGTTGATGGGACAATCATCAAGAGCTTCACGCAGATGGTAGCCGACATCTTCGATATGAGTGCGGATATTCTTCTAGCAACCGGTAATATCGAGACGAACGCGAGTATTCTTCGCGAGCTGGCGAACTCTTTTTTTCCTGCAAGGGATCAGTTCTTCCGCGTATTCGAAACTAACCTCATGACCTTTATGGAAGCAGGAGAGATTCGGAAGTTGGATTACCCGCGCGTCCACGTGCAAAGCATCAACGATATTTTGACATGGTGGGCTATGAACGCGAATATTGCCATGCCTGAAATTTCGGTACCGCGCGCTGCAGCCCGGGAAATCGCGGTTGACCTCGTGGCACGAGCCTACTCCACTCCAAACAAATGAACGGGCAGCATTTCAATCGGCACGCTTCGGCGTGCTTTATTAAATGAATAAAAATGAATGAACCATTCATTCACGGAGAAATGGAGATGGAGAAATGAATGTAAGGTATGTAAAGTCAAAGCAAGAAACCCATCAACAGGAGACACCTCCGGGCTCATTGCAAGTCATGCTCCGCTACTTCACAGTCAACAAGAAATACACGCCTATTCTCGTATCCACGATCCTTTTCTCTCTTCTCACATCGGCAGTGCTAAGTCTGATGACGCAAAGCTTCCACGCCATTATTGATCAATTCGGTACAACGGGTACGATCGTAAACATGCAAACTGCTGTCCTGCTGCTCGCACTTGTTGTGTTTATACCCTCGCAATATCTGCAGCAATATCTAGGTATGAAATACAGCGAGCAGTGCGACCGCAATCTTCGCAATACCAATTTTGCCATCGTATCCGGAATCGACAAGCAGCTGCTGGATGGTCTTAATAGCGGGGATATTCTATCACGTGCCAACAGCGATCTCATCCAAATCAACGAATCGCTGCAGAACTATTTCTCGGTGAAACTGCCGCAGCAGATCATCGGTATTGTAGCGCTTGCGGCCTCACTGTACATCAGCTGGCAACTAACATTATTCTCGCTTGCTGTCGTACCGGTCATCGCGTTCTTACAAGTCCGAATCTCGGCACCGCTAATTCGTTTCGTCCAGCAGCGGCAGCAAGCAGCCGGTGAAGCACTCTCCGTTGCGAATCACTTGATGGGCGGCTACGAAATAGCGAAGATGTATAAACTTGGTGACTTACTGCGTCAACGTTATGAAGAAGCGGTAGACCGAGCCGCCGACAGCGGAATTCAAGCCAATCGCGCGACAATCTTGCTCTCTCCGTTAAGTCAGGTCTTATTATTTCTCCCCCAAATCATCATCTGCGGCTTCGGTGTATACCTGGCAAGCGCCCATCAAATTACTTCCGGCAGTGTCATGTCTGTCATTATCTTAAGTGTCTTCATAGGAAATCCAATCGGTGATTTGTCATCCGTTTTGTCCGCCTTCAAAACCGCGAGGGGCTGCGCAACTCGCGTTTTCGAATTATGGGATCTGACAAGAGAGCCAGCAGGGGGGACGGCAAAGGTTCCGGTTAACCAAGTGATTCGATTCTCCGATGTTTGGTTCTCGTATGAGGGTCAGTCGTCGCCCGTTCTAAGAGGTGTTTCATTCAACGTAAAACGGGGTGAGCATATCGCGCTCGTCGGCACAAGCGGCTCGGGAAAATCAACCGCGCTCAAACTGCTCATGGCGTTGTACCGCAAGGATGAGGGAGAGATCGATATATTCGGTCATGCTGTGGAAGAATGGGCAACGGATGCACTCCGCGAGCACATCTCCTATGTAGGTCAGGATACGTATTTGTTTGCCGGGACGCTATGGGATAACGTTGCATTGGGCAATCCGAGCGCAAGCGATGCACAGATACAAGCGGCGATTGACGCCGCGCTGCTTCAAGATATCGATTTGAAGCGAGAAATCGGCGAACGCGGGATGCGTCTATCCGGAGGACAACGGCAGCGGGTATCGATCGCTCGTGCGATGTTGAAAGATGCTCCGCTGCTCTTGCTTGACGAACCCACCTCAGCGCTGGATACGCATAGTGAAGCTTTGGTGTCGGAAGGACTTCGTCGGCTTATGCATGGACGTACCACGATCATCATTGCGCACAGATTGTCTGCCCTTCGCCATATTGACCGAGTTCTATGCCTACATGACGGTCAGATCATGGAAAGTGGTACACATGAACAACTGATGGCGTTGCAAGGCGTTTATCATCGATTCTACAAGTCCCAGGAGGCGGATAATCATGAATACTGCGATTGACAGTATCCGGCATACCGTTCGAATGATGATCTGGTCGTGGCAATTCATAAAAACGTGGCAAAGGAGCTATATCGGATGTTCTTTGATCAGTGTGTTGCAGAACGCATGGATGTCGATTACCTCTGCCTATTTAATCGGTCAAACGACGGCACACGCCGCAACAGGCAATTTTGCTGCTATGGTACAAACGATTGGAGTAGTCGCAGCAAGCGTAATGCTGGGCATTATCGTCATGACGGCAGTAAATTATAAAGCCGCTGCCATTAAAGTCCTTGGCCTTGCGCAGATTCGTAAGGCATTATTCGCGAAGTTGACCGCTATACCGGCAGCAAAAGCGGATTCGCAGTTATCCGGCGACATGTCTACTCGCTTAAGCATGGATGCGGAGCGTACAGCCGATTTCTTCGGTTCGATGATGACGGGAGATCGCAGTTTAGCCGCCATTCCGGTCAGTATCCTCATTTCAACCGTCATCTGTATCGTTTCGCAACCCATTATAGGTATCCTTAACCTCGTATTTGGACTGATTAGCATCTACGCGAACCTTGCTTGCATCCGCAGAGAGTATAAGTGGCTTACCCAAAAAATGGGGATCTTGTCTACGCTCTCGCAGCGAATGCTGGATCTGATTTCGGGATTAGTTGTTGTACGTATGTTTGGTCTTACAGCGCTTTTGCAGGCGAAGTATGAGGAAGATTCCTCAACCGTCTATTCCCATGCCTTGCGCGGAGCTCGATATAATGCCTTGCGATCATCATCAAGTTCTGCCATACAGTGGGGCGCGATTATCGTCACTCTCGTCGCGGGTAGTCTATTTGTTTACAAAGGAGTGACAGACTTAGGTACTATTGTGTTCATCGTGTTATTACAGTCACAAATCAACAATGATGTGCTGTTAATGACCAACTCTTACCGTCAGCTTCAATATGCAACGATCTCCGCGGCACGCGTTAAGGAGGTTATTGATCTTCCGGATGAGCGAATGCGTGAACAATCCGTAGACCCGGATCTATTGGCGGCGAATGCAATCGAAATGCAAGGCGTGTCCGTAACCTACGAAAGCGAGCTGCCCGTTATTAAGCAATTGACTTTGCAAGTACGAAACGGAGAGAAGCTTGCCATTGTTGGCGGCAGCGGCGGAGGGAAGACGACATTGATTAAGTACATCATGGAGCTTGTGGAAGCCGATGTCGGTTCCATTCGAATATATGGTCATCCGCGAGAGCGGTATTCACAAGAAACCGTAAGAGCGCTGGTTGCCTATGTCCCGCAGAACAGTTATCTATTCGCCGGCACAATTCGAGACAATATTGCTTGGGGTATTCCCACTGCTTCAGACGAAGAAGTATGGAAAGCAGTAAGTCAAGCGGGATTACGGGAACTCATTGATCGGTTGCCCGAAGGGCTGAATACGGGTGTAGGTGAACACGGCTCGCAATTATCCGGCGGACAGCGCCAGCGAATCGCAATTGCGCGTGCAATGCTCAAGAATGCCCCGTTATTGGTACTGGACGAAGCTACATCCGCGTTGGATGGCGAGTCAGAAGAGCTCATTCAACAAGCGTTGGATCGACTCATGAAAGGGCGAACGGCAATTGTGATCGCACATCGGCTATCAACCATTCGAGATGCTGATCGAATCATTGTCATGGAGAACGGGGAAGTGGTCGAAGAAGGGAAACATGCACATTTACTGGTCCATTCGCGGCGGTATGCACAGCTCTACCGACTGCAATATGCCTAAATCCAGCATCTAGAATCGTCAACTTGTGATGGGATAGGAGGAAAATGGAAATGAAAATGGAATATGTTCCAGTAAGAACGTATTATCGCAAACTAAGGAGGATTATGTATGAAAATCAGTATTTGTTCGTTCAGTTTTCACAGATTGCTCGCGGCGGGGAAACAGGATATTTTCCAATATATTAAAGATTGCAAAGAACTCGGGTGTACGCAGCTTGATCCTTGGAATGCTCATCTGGCTGAGTTGAATCAAGGTGAGGATGCGCTGCATGCCGGTGCCAACCCAGACCAATCTCAGCATCTGACGGCTGTGGACGATGAATTTCTGGAACGCGTAAAGCATGCAGCCGAAGAAGCCGGGTTGCCGTTTGGGTGTATCGCCGTTGACGGAGCTCATATTTATGAAGAGTCCGAGGAAGCTCGGGCCAGCAATCGTCATCGGGCTTATCGGTGGATCGAAATTGCCGAGAAGCTTGGTGCTTCCCACATTCGTATCGACTCCGGCGGACCGCAGCAATGGACGGACGAAGTATTTGACATTGTTGTTGAAGGTTATCAGGATATCATTGAACGTGCCCAGAAAGCCGGTATCCAGGTCATTGTGGAGAATCACTGGGGGCCAACCGTAGATCCGGATAATACGGTCAAACTATTGGAAGCGGTTCCCGGATTGGGATTGCTGCTGGATTCATGGAATTGGGCACATGGGAAGCAGGCTGAAGGCTGGTTGAAGTGCGCGAAATACGCAACGGTTACGCATATCAAATCCTTCCATTTCACAGAAGACGGGCAGGAGCTGACTCAGAACGTACCTTCTTTCTGTAAATTACTGCAAGACAATGGGTTTAAGGGTACTTGGGGGGTTGAGAGCGTACCTGCAGACGGTAATGAAATCGAAGGCGCTCGTAAGACCATTCAGTTGATCCAACGCTCTGTTCGATAAACATTTCTCTAAGGTTAATTTATTCAAACATGATTGGAGTTTGAGAGGAGAGGTAGTTTTTGCAGAATACGATAGCTGTTGAATTGGTTGAAGTAGCTCCTTTTAAGGCTTTGGCAGTCCGGACGGGGATGACGGAAGACAAGAGCGGAACTCGGACAGCATGGAGCGCGTTAACAGAGCAGGTTTCTCTACATGATGCGAGGCTCTCTATTGGGCCTAAAGCGTACGTATTCATTCCACAGGAGCAATGGAACCAGCAAGTCGACACGCTCTGGGTTGGTTTGTCGGTGGATGAATTCGGTGATGTTCCTGATAGCATAGAGGCTTTAGAAGTTTCCGGAGGCCTCTGCGTCAGTGCTCGCGTGAGCGGGAATGAGACACATATGTGGAGCGTATATGATGCGGTTTTTGCTTGGCTGGAACAGTCTCCTGACTATGAACTCGATTCAAGCGAAGGCGTACTCGGCATGGAGACTGTTCCTTTTGAACCGTTTAATGCTCTCACAGTACCTTACTCGGAAATTGAAACGTTCAACTTCACGATGCTGTATCCGGTACGGAGAAAGTTTAATATTTAATCACATTAATTACTAAAATCTATTACAAATCAGTCATGTATATGTTTATAGGCGGACTCCATCTAGCTCAGGGAGTCCGTCTTAGGTTAGCAGGTATAAAGATATTGATAAGCTTGGTTAACAGCCGGAAATGGTCCCATTCTATTAGCACAACTAAAAGCTCATTACCTATATCCGAGAAGAAGAATCTTTTCCCGCAGCCATACGTTGCGAGCAAATCCGAAAAGATCTTAAAAATCTCGATACTCATCCAGTCGTCTTGCAAGGTAAGCGAATAACGATGTTTTGTTCCATTAACGTTAAAGGCGATCCAGCACTCTCCGGTTTCAAAATCCACGTAATCCTGAAGATCAGTAACCCTTATGTACGGTGCAACCATTTCAGCAATACGCATCATTTTCAGTACATAATCCCCATGATCCTCAATACATTCACGATCGAAGCACCATACGTCATTACTCAGGTAGGAGTCAGTCATGCCGTCTTCTTCCTCTCCCATAAACACTAAGAGGTGGATATAGGGGTGTTCTTCATATTTTGTGATTTCGTTGAAATCCAATCGTTTCTTATAGTCAACATTTGGTTTCAGCGAAATGCCTAATTCCCTTAGACGTAATAGTTGCTCTTCGACTGTAAGGCGAACTACAGGAGGCTTTTTGGCAGCCAATCTCTTAATGCGATTAAATAATCCATACATATTCTGGTATCCCTCCTAGCCTAACTATAGTTTAAGAAGCATTAGTATGTAAAAGGAAGATTGAATTTACTCACGAATAGTTTCTATTGAAGCAAAGGATGGAGAAGGAGCGGGTAGACGATGAATGAACGAAGACCCAACATCATTATTTTCAATCCGGACCAATGGCGGGGCAAGGACGTAGGCTGCCTTGGCAATCCGGTTGTTCGAACGCCGCATACCGATGCGCTTGCCGAGGAGGGAGTTGCATTCTCCCAATGTTTTGTCCAGAACACGGTATGCACGCCGAGCCGTTGTTCATTCATGACCGGCTGGTATCCCCATGTAAGGGGGCATCGTACCATGCATCATATGCTGTCGCCGGAGGAGCCTTTTCTGCTTCAAGAGCTCAAGGATGCCGGGTACACGGTGTGGTGGGGCGGCAAAAATGACGTCGTTCGAGTGGAGCATCAATCGGAAGTTTGCGATGTTCGTGTGAAGCCGGAAGATGTTAGTTATGACCGCGTCGCTCCTTCCCCTATGGAACAGGACGATCCGCTGTATTACACGCATTATCGGGGTAAAGTGGCGGAACATGAGATTGTTAGCAACGATGATGCGCTCGTTCAGGCTGCCATCGATTTTCTGCAAAGCGGCCCTCAGGAACCGTTCTGCATTTGTCTTACTTTGCATGATCCTCACGTGCCTTTTCAAGTAGAGGAGCCTTATTATTCGATGTATGATCGCGAGCAGCTACCGCCGCTGATTCCATTGCCGCCAGAGGGGACCAAGACGAGACATCTGGATGAAATTCGAACTCGCATGAATTTGGACGGTCTATGCGAAGCAGACTTCAAGGAAATCCTCGCCGTTTATTACGGCATGATTACCAAAACGGACGCAGCACTTGGCAGGCTGACGGATGCACTTAAGCAAACCGAGAACTGGGATGACACGGCAGTTTTTGTGTTTAGCGACCACGGAGAATACGCAGGGGATTACCGGATGGTTGAAAAAACGCAAGTGACGTTCGAGGATGACCTGACTCGCGTACCGCTTGTCATCAAGTATCCTGCTTCGATACCGGTTCCGAGCAGAACGGTGCCGGTGGATGCACTCGTGGAACTGATCGACTTCTATGCAACGGTGGCGGAGCTCGCTAAGCTTCCGAAGCGGCACACTCATTTCGGAAAATCACTGATTCCTATTAGCACAGGTACAACAGCCGAGCACCGGGAGCATGTCTTCTGTGAGGGGGGCGCATTGATAGAGGAGCCGCATACGCATGAACCCAAACCTGCTCCGTCACATGTGTATTGGCCGCGAGTAAGTGTGCAGTCCGACTATATCGAACAGCATGGCAAAGCAGTCATGATTCGCTCCAAGTCGTGGAAGCTTGTCCGCCGGTTGTATGAGAGAGATGAGCTATATCATCTAGCAGCAGATCCTGATGAGCTGCACAATGTCATTGACGACAAGGACTTCACGAACATTAGGTTGCAAATGACAGAACGAATCGCAGATTGGTACTTGGCGACAGGGGATGTCGTGCCTTATAAGCTAAATCCACGTTCTGCGAGGGAGATCGTGCCGGAATATGTATGACATTCCTCCATGTCCCAATCTCTTAATAAAATGGGACAAGCAACCATTTCCGCCTTTCACTCGTCTAACTATGTAATCCCGGATCGGATTACATGCCGATCCATTACGATGGTAAGGAGTGGTAAGGTATGAAACAACAACTTGCAGCTGCGTTAGTAGCGACTACGGTTATGGCCGGCACATTATTCGCGCTGCCGGGCACAGAGCAGGCTCATGCGAATGCAGCCGCTGCAGCCATTCAAATTGAAGTATTGGGGAAGGCCGCCTCGTCGGATGCAGCACCAATTGTCGACAAAGGTCGAGTGCTCGTACCGCTGCGCGCGGTTAGTGAAGCATTTGGCGCAATTGTAGAATGGAATGCCAAGACGAATACAGCTGTCGTTCGTAAATGGGGCGTAACGGTCCGTTTCACGACGTTTAGCAATGTTGCAGTGGTCGAACGAAATCAGCCCGGCGGTGTGAACAAAGTGACGGAACGGATTGATGCACCTATGAAGCTGCATGGCAATCGTGCCTATGTACCGCTTCGTTACTTGGCTGCCCAATTCGGATATTCCTCCGATTGGCATGACCGGACCGTGTTCATTTCATCGTATATCGGCAAGAAGAAACACGATACGCTGAATCATGGCACCTTGGCCGAAGCTCGTCAGGTTGCGGTAGGGCTCAGCTACAGTCCGCAGTATGCGTCCAAACCTTTGATTGCCGAGAACGTCGGCGAGGCGGACGGTTCAACGATGCTGTTTCGGGAAGGGGAAGCATTGCGATTCATCCGCATCGATGGGAATCTTGCACAACAGATGGAAATCAAAGACGACCAAGCTGTTGTCACTTGGGCCGGTAGATTAGCCGGGCCGATCGAGGATCAGCTTCGTCTCTTTATGAAGGGAAAATGGACGAACAGCGTCGGCACAGCACCGAAACCGAGCGGCGATTTCATCTATTATAACAGCGGCATATTCGGTGAAACAGGATGGACCGAATACGGGGTGGTGAATGCCGAAGGAGCGTTCACGCAGACGGGCTACAAGCATTATGGGTTTGGTGAGGTGGATACCGAGACTGGAACGCTGGAAATCGCCAAGCCGGGCGAGAAGCGCACAGACACGGTTGGCCAAACAACTAACTAAAGATTTCAACGTCAGTAAGGAGCAGATCAAATCGATCTGCTCCTTTACTGCATGAAATCATACCACCTTGCTTAATGAGTGATGGACGTACATAGTAGTCGCAGGGCACTCTGTTGACTTGATACCAAATGATATCCTATAATAAACACGTCACCAAATGGTGTCCAATACGACAGTCAACAAATTAGGAGAGGGTGTTGTGAGCGAGAACAACCAGTTGCGGGATACGTTTGACGCGATTGCTGATCCAACCCGCCGCCAATTGATTCGACTGTTGGCAGAGGCAGAGGAATTGCCGCTCTACGAATTGACGGCGCAGTTCCAAATGGGACGAACAGCGGTATCCAAGCATTTGACCATTCTTAAAGAAGCCGGACTCGTACTTGACCGGAAAGTCGGCAGAGAAACGCGCTTTCGATTAAACGCCGAGCCACTCCGGGAAATTCAGAACTGGGTTTCTTTCTACAGTAAATTTTGGAACACGAATCTAATTCGTTTGCAGCATCTATTAGAGGAGGAAGAAGAATGAGTTTCACATTAAATCTAGACTATCAATATACAGCAACCATCGAGAAGGTATGGAGCGCTCTAACCGATCCAACTAAACTTGCAAAGTGGGTCATGGAGAATGATTTCCAGCCCGTTGTGGGTCATCGTTTCCAATTTCGTCAGAAACCGACTGAATATTGGGATGGAATCGTGGAAGGCGAAGTGCTTATCGTAGATGAGCCAAGCACGTTGTCCTATACTTGGGGAACCGGGTCGGAGAAACACACGGTTACTTGGACGCTGCAGGACCTGGGGGAGGGCAAGGTTAACCTTCATCTTGAACAAACAGGAATCTCCAATGAACAAGCCTACAATGGCGCTAAGTACGGCTGGGGTGCAATGCTCGGTCAGCTAGTTAAGCTGTTTGAACAGTAAATCGTACAGAGAACCCTTCGTAAACCCGAAACGACATAAACCGGCTGCATATTGCATGAAGCCGGTTTATGTCTGCTTCGGTCAATGAACATGACCGGGAGGAGTATGAACATGAACGAATCAAATCAAGAGTATATCGTCATCTCAGGCGCCAGGGAGAACAATCTCAAGAACGTCTCCTTGCGAATTCCGAAGCGTAAAATCACGATCTTCACAGGGGTATCCGGATCTGGTAAATCATCGATCGTCTTCGATACGATCGCTGCAGAATCGACGCGTCTGCTGAATGAGAATTTCAGCATGTTCGTGCGGACCTTCCTGCCTAAGGTTCCGCAGCCTGAAGCTGACGCCATCGAGAACCTGAGCATGGCTGTAATTGTAGACCAGAAGCGGCTGGGCGGCGGCTCTCATTCCACTATGGGCACGATAACCGACATTTCGCCCATTCTCCGACTTCTCTTCTCGCGGGCGGGACAGCCTTATGTTGGGCCTGCGAATATGTTCTCGTTTAATGATCCGCAAGGCATGTGTCCCGAGTGTAACGGGATCGGCCGCAGCATGATCGTGAACATGAGCAAAGCGTTGGATATGTCTAAATCGCTAAACGAAGGAGCGATTATGCTTCCGGATTACAAAGTGGATGGCTGGGAAATAAACATGATTCAACAGTCGGGGTCATTTGATGTCGACAAGAAGCTGAGCGAGTATTCGGATGAGGAATTGGAACTGCTCCTTTACGCGAAGGCGCGTAAAGTCGAAATGGATTTCGCCGGGAAAGCGATGAATATTACGGTGGAAGGCGTCATCGAGAAATTTACGAATAAGTACATTAAGCAAGATGTGAAGACAAAGTCCGAGCGTACGCAGAAAACCGTTGCACCGTACATCATCGAAGGCACCTGCTCCGGCTGCCACGGTGCGAGACTTAGTCAAGCCGCGCTTAGCTGCAGAATTAACTCCTATAATATTGCAGAGTTGTCCGCCATGGAAGTCGGGCAGCTTATCCGAGTCGTTCGGGAAATTGAGGATCCTGTAGCCGCTCCGGTAATCAAATCACTGACCGAACGGCTTCAACATCTCGTCGATATCGGACTTGATTACTTGACGCTGGACCGCGAGACGGATACATTGTCCGGAGGCGAATCGCAGCGCGTCAAAATGGTCAAGCATCTGAGCGGCAGCCTTGTCGATGTCACCTATATCTTCGATGAGCCAAGCGTTGGTCTGCACCCCCGCGACGTTCATCGGTTAAATGAATTGCTTCAGAAGCTGCGCGACAAAGGAAATACCGTCATTGTCGTCGAACATGATCCCGATGTCATCAAGGTGGCAGATCACATCGTCGACGTTGGGCCTAATGCAGGCAGTCGCGGCGGGAACATCGTGTTCGAGGGCAGCTATGTGGGCTTGCTGGAGTCTGGTACGCTGACAGGTAACCATATGAAGCGGCCGCTCCAATTGAAGCAGAGTTGCAGACAACCTTCCGGCAAGCTGTCCGTTCAGAACGCGACGCTGCATAACTTGAATAACGTAAGCGTAGATATTCCAACCGGTATTCTGACTGTTGTTACAGGTGTCGCCGGCTCGGGCAAGAGTACACTGATTAACGACGTTTTCCTAAGTCAGCATTCCGATGCGATCGTTATCGATCAGTCGGCGATCGGTGTTTCGTCACGATCGAATCCAGCGACCTACACAGGCATAATGGATGATGTGCGTAAGGCATTTGCTTCCGCGAATAAAGTCAATCAGGGCTTGTTTAGCTTTAATTCCAAAGGTGCTTGCGAGAACTGCCAAGGGCAGGGCGTTGTGTCAATCGACCTTTCTTTCCTGGACAGCGTGGATCTGCCTTGCGAGGTTTGCGGAGGCAGACGGTTCAAGGAAGAGGTGCTTGAATATAAGTATAACGGCAAATCGATTGCAGATGTGCTGGAGATGACCGTGGAGCAGGCGCTGGAATTTTTCGAACTCAAAGAAGTCGTCCGCAAACTGCAGGCAATGAGTGATGTAGGGCTTACCTACATTACTCTGGGACAACCGATGAGTACGCTATCCGGCGGGGAATGCCAGCGCATCAAGCTGGCAAGCGAACTGCATAAGAAGGGCAGTATCTACGTGATGGACGAGCCGACGACCGGACTGCATATGTCCGATATCGCTCATCTTCTGGCGATCATGAATCGCCTCGTGGATGCCGGTAATACGGTGATCGTGATCGAGCATAACCTTGAAGTGATCAGCCAAGCCGATTGGATCATCGATATGGGGCCGGACGGAGGCAGCAGAGGCGGTCAGCTGGTGTTCGAGGGAACACCTACTCAGATTACGCATGCGGAGCCGTCCATTACGGGCAAATACTTGCAGTAATCGAGCGATTCTCGATTGAGATTGACCCCATTCACGCGAAAAAACAACTATACCCGTTCTTTCACTTGTCTGCACGCTTCCGGATATGCGTTAATATAGATGTCGGGCCCGACAAAATCTTCATGAAAGGAGCTGATTCAGTTGAACAAGCACACGGAGGTGGCTTTCGCCTAAAGCGAAGGTCACCATAAAGAGGGAGGCCTTCCGGCCTCCCTTTTCTTACAAGAAGAAGAAGACGGATTGAGACGTCTTCACTTATAATGAGTATGAAAGCACGATTATCATGAACGATCGTGTTTTTTCCATATTAATGAGAGGGGGAAGGAAACGTGAACAAATCGCATTCAGATGGCGTTGCAATGGCCGAACCGATTAAGGAGGTTTACGTTGAATTACAAGAACGGAAGAGATGTGCTTCCCCCTAGACTGTTGGAGGAGCTCCAGAGCTATATTCAAGGCGAGCTGATCTACATTCCGAAGCAGCAGAACGAGCGCGCCGCTTGGGGTGAGAAGAGTGGATCACGCGTCATCATCGGACAGCGTAACGAGGAGATCTACCAGCGCTACTCGAACGGTAGTACCGTACAAGAACTTGAACGACAGTATCACCTGTCCGGAGATAGCATTCGCAAAATCATCATCAAACTGCGCAGCGCTTCCGCTTTCCCTCTGGATGAGGGAGACGTTATTGAAGCGGCTACCGCGTATGAAGCGATACAAGCAGGTAAACATTGAAGGAAACAAACAAGCTGACATCGGTTGATCCCGATGTCAGCTTGTTTTCTTTACCTATACGATTAGTAAACTTCCAGTTCGAACAAGGAGTACCCATACTGCGTATTGCGCTCAGTACCGTGAACTTTGACAAAACGAGCCTCGGCAGGAGCGATGAAGATGTTGTCGATACCGCCGTCACCTTTAGCCGTAGTATAAACAGTGGTCCAGCTCTCACCGTCTTGCGATACTTCGATGGTGTAAGCTTTCGCGGAGGCATTCTCCCAATTCAAGAGTACGCGGCTGATCGTATTCGTTGCGCCAAGGTCGACGCTGATCCATTGTGGATCGCTGAATGCCGATTCCCAGCGAGTGCCTTTGTTTCCATCAACAGCACGCTCGCCGCCTTGAAGTGCACCTTCTGAAGTAGCGGTGTTCTTGTTAAGCGCAAGGTTCAACCCCGTTGTAAGGGGCTGTACCACGGAAACTGACGCGTATCCCAGTGATTGAACCGTTACTACATAAGGATTTGCTTCCGTGAACAATTCCGCATGAAGTGTGATTTGGCCGGCAGTTACCGTGTACTGATCCTCACGAAGAGCAGCGCCGTTCAGCTCAACTGTGTTCATTGCGGTTCTCCAAGCTGCATCATCCGTAAACGTGATGTCGATCGGTTTACCGAGTGTGTTATCTGTCGTGTCTGCCGTCAAAGCAGGACCCGCAAGCGGAGCCTTGTCACCGGCATAAACCTCGAATTCCCATAATGAGAAGCCATATGGAGAACCACGTTTGATTCCGTTCATCTTCACGAATTTGGCTTGGACAGGAGCAAATGAGATATCATCGATACCGCCATTGCCATTGTCCGTGTCGTATACAGTCGTCCATGTTTCTCCATCTAAGGAGACATCAATGGTGTATGCTTTACCGAAAGCATTCTCCCAGTTCAGTACGACACGATTAATCGTTTTCGCTGATCCGAGGTTGATGCTCATCCATTGATTGTCGGCAAATGCCGATTCCCAGCGGCGATCCAAGCGACCGTCAACGGCATCAGCGCTTGAGCGGTGATACTCCGGTGAAGAAGCTGTTTCTTTACCGAACGCGAGGTTCAGCGGGTTTGGATTCGAACCTGGGTCCGGATTGGGGTTCGTATCTGGATTTCCAGGCTGATCTTTGGCAGTGACATTTTGTTGAACAGATGCTTCTGTGTAATCTTTCGCTTGAACCGAGATCAAATATGACTTGGCTGACTTAAACAAGGAAGCGTCAAAAGAAATTTGACCCGCATTCACTTGATAAGAAGAAGCATTAATCGTTGTGCCGTCGATCTTGACGGTTTCGATCGCGTTTCTCCATGCTGCATCGTCACCAAAAGTAACTTCGATTGGCTGTCCAACTACAGTGTTGGTTGTATCGGCCGACAGCTCCGGTGCACTCGGCAGACCGTTACCGCTACCGTACACTTCAAGCTCCCACAACGAGTAACCATAATTGGTTGTCCGTTCTGTGCCGTTTACTTTAACGTAACGCGCAGAGATAGGGGAGAAGCCGATATCGTTGACGCCGGGCTTTCCGGTAGTTGTGGTATATACCGTTTGCCAAACCTTGTTATCCGTGGAGACTTCCACCGTGTAGCTCTTACCGGCTGCATTCTCCCAGTTCAGAAGAACGCGGCTGATGATGTCTTCCTCTCCGAGATCGACCGTGATGGATTGCGGGTCGCTTGAGTCGGACTCCCATCTCGTTGCTTTGTTTCCATCCACCGCATAGCTGCTCGCTTGATTCGGCGTGGACGAGGTAAACGTCGGTTTGCGCAGGGCAAGGTTAACGTTCGAGCTGGTTACAATCGGCTGCTGAATGCTGGTCATGACGAAACCATTCGATTCGACCGCAATGTTGTAGTTGCCGGCAGCAGGGAATAGGGAGCCGTCCAGCGTAAGCTTGCCAGGCGCAACTTCGTATTGTGCGGCGGAAATAGGCTTTCCGTTAACCTTCACGGTCTGAATCGCTGTTCTCCAATCTGCAACATCTTCGAAACCAATCTCAATCGGCTGACCCGCACGGTTCAGCGTCGAATCGGCAATCAGATCCGGAGCATCCAAGCTGCCGGCAGGGGTTCCGAATACTTCCAGTTCCCATAGGGAGTAACCGTAGTTCGTCGTACGCTCTGTACCTTCAACTTTGACGAACCGCGCATTTACGGCAGGGAACGTGATATCATCGATACCTTCATGACCGCGGGTAGTCGTGTAGACAGGTGTCCACTGTTTACCGTCTGTTGATACGAGCACCTTGTAGCTCTTACCAGCCGCATTTTCCCAGTTTATGCGAACATGGCTGATGCGATATTCGGACTTCAGGTTCACGGCAACAAACTGCGGATCGCTGAATGCGGATTCCCAGCGCGTATCCAATTTGCCGTCAACCGCGTAAGAGCCCGGGTTATTCGGTTTGTCCGACGTGAACGTAGGCTTGTTCAGGGCCAGGTTAACAGTCGAGTTCGTGATGACAACTTGCTGTACGCCAGTGTCTGGATAATCGGTTGCCTTCACCACGATCGAATAGCTGCCTTCAATCGGGAACAAAGTGCTGTCCAGGGTGATTTTGCCGGCTTGTACGATGTAATCCGATGGGTCTAGCGCTGCACCATTCACTTGAACGGAGTTAATGGATTCGCGCCACTTGAGATGATCGGCAAAAGTCAGCTCAATCGGCTGCTTGATCATATTGCTCGTCTTGTCGGATGCAAGCACAGGAGCTGCGTTCGCGTCCAAATCCGTCACTTTCGTCGGATCGACTTTAACGAGGGATTTCGGACCGACTTTCGCCGAACCCGTTACACCTGCAGTATTATGGAAGGTTACCGTAATGGCTTTGTTGGTTGGGTTCCATACCTCAGCCGTGTAAGTGGTCCCTTTCTTATAAACGGAGGCGCCCGTCCAGCCGCTCGCCCAAATGTCCTCCGTGCGAGTACCGAGCGTTGCCATGTTGTGAACGAACCAATAGGTGTTGAAGATTTCGTTCTTCTGCGTGTTCTCTACCGTAAACTTATCGAGCACCGCTTGCGGATTGCTCAATGCTTCGATCGGCCATACGATATGCTGCCATGCATCTTCAGGACCTTTGTTATCCTTTACCATACCGTTGTACAAGTCCGCTGCTTTGGCTGGATCAAAACCATAGCTCGTTAAATATTCGCCGGTTGGCAACCAGTGGATACCGTAAACATTGACCGGATTTCCGCTGAAGAAGGTACCGAAGTTATAGGCACTTCCGTATACTTGACCTACTGATTTGTGAGCGAACTCCGGCAGCCAATTGTCGTTATCATAGTTGTACCAGTATTGCTCGACAGCCTTCAGCTCCGTTGTGAAGCCATAGATGGAGATATCGCGAGTAGCTTTGTCTCCGGACAGTAAGCTCCACATATATTCGCCTACCCAGCCGAACAGGGACTCGCCGGCAGCCTCCTGATTGTTCCCGTTGTTGTTGTCTCCATAACCGCCGGCCCATGAATGGCCTTCGTAAGGATCAAAGTTGCGGAGGAACGGATAGAGTGGATCTTCCTTGGACGGATTGGCATAATCCCGAATAAGGTGCTCAACCATGCCGCCATAATTGTCCTTGAAGTCTTGATCGTAAGTCGCGAGCACGGCAGAAGCGAAGACGTAGTAACCATAGGTAAAATGATGGTCCGTCAGGCCTGTATTGGCGCCGAATTCACTGTTCTTGTAATACATTGTGCCCCAAGTCGGATCGTAATACATGAAGTAATCCGGCTCGCCTTTGGTATACGTGTACCAATCCGTTAAGATCGTTCTCAGTCGGGAGAGGAATACTTCTTTGTACGCTTGGTCTCCGATTTGATTGGCGATAAGTACGCCCATTGCCAGCGGATGAAGTACTTTGCCTTGCCAGTAAGCATCACCGGACATGATGTTCTTGGAAGTCGATTCATCCAGGTAGCTTAACTGCTCCAGCAGCGCCTCCCGGGAATACGAAGCATCTCCCGGCTCCGTGAATTGCGGAACAATTCCGTTAAACTGATCCTTTGTCGTGAACGAATTGCCTTCATGAAGCTTCAGCGTTCCGCGAATGGATGGATAAGAGAGAGGAGTCAGGGCCGAAGTGGTTTGCTTCCATTGGTGCGGGAGCAAGGCCATCAAGGTCGTTGGTTCCATATCCGAACGTTTCTGATCGATCTCCACATTGAAGGTTGTAACTACTTCTGAGGTATTCTCCTCGAAGCTTGGCGTTACGATCGTATTCGTAACGAACGCGTAACCATGCTTATAGAAGTAGTTCAAGTCGCTTGCGGCAGGCATCGATGCTACGGACAAGTAGTTTTGTCCGCTTCCCAGACGAATCTTCACTTTGTTGCCGACTTTCATGAAGACAGAGCCTACCGGCGCGAATACACCATAGTTACGGGTTACTTTATTCGCTTGCGGAGAGCCGTCGACATTCGTCACAGCGAAACCGATATGATCCGCTGTCAACGCAGCACCTTCAGCTGCGAGAACCGCATTGCCATTGTCATCATAGAAGCGGGTGGACACTGGGAAATACAACTCCGATGTCGTCGGGTCGCTGAATTCCGAATACAAATATGGCGAGCCTTTGACGAATGTCGTTGTCATTTTCGGTGTATCATTGTCGCTCAATGCTACAGTCGCGGACCAATCCCCATAACCTGTAATCTTGTTCTTGACGTTGGTGGTGCTGATGTTGCCGGCATGCAGGTAAAAGTCCGGTCCGCCATCAGCCGCTTGCGAGTTGCCTGTATCATTCACCCAACCCGCGCCTGGATTCAAGATTCCGAGACCGAGCGTGGAGTACTTGGATTTCAGAGGAAGCGTAATCAAACTGTCACTGAAATTCTTGATTAAAACCGATTGCCACCAATCATTCGATGGAATTGGGGCATTCAGTTCATCCGACTTGTTCATCGGCGGACGGGGCTGCGGCATATCGATATCGCTTGTTAGATAACTGCCTTTACCGACATTAACCGTCGAAGAAGTAGGAAGAGCGGGAATCGTATATGCCGGCTTCGGATCTCCGTTCACGTAGTCGTAAACGCTGAAATTGAATAAGGAGTAGCCATAGCTGGTCGTGCGGCTAATCCCTTTCATTCTTACATAACGGCCGCTTGCATAGACCGGCGTATCCATCCAGCCATCTTGCCCGTTCATTTCACGGTAGATGGTTGTCCAATTGGCAGCATCATCGGACACCTGGAGATCGTAGATGCGTCCCGCTGCATTTTCCCAGTTAAGGCGGATGCGGCCAATATCATGTACACGGCCAAGGTCGACATAAATCCACTCATTGCTCGTATGAGCGGAGGACCATCTGGTCGTCACATCACCATCGTTGGCATTCTCCGGCGGCATAGCCGGTTTATCTTTGTCTGCTTTCTCATAAGAGGAAGCCGTGACTGGTTTATTCTTCGCCACATCCTCACTGAGTACGACAGGAATCGGATTCGTTCCACCTGTGCCATAAACCTCAAATTCAAAAAGCGATACGCCATAACCGCCGCTGCGCTCGAGCGATAGCATACGGACATATCGTCCCTGACCGGATAGGCCGATGGTATCGGTTCCGCCGTCGCCTTTGGCATCCGCATAGATGTCTTTCCACTCTGTTTCGTCGTCGGACACTTGAATCTTGTACGACTTGGAGTAGGCATTCTCCCAACGGATGACGGCCTTGTCGATCTCGGCATGGGCACCAAGGTCTACATAGATCCACTGTGGATCCGCGCTGAACGCACTGCCCCAACGAGAATCCAAGCTGCCGTCAACTGCTTTCTCAGGCGTTAAGCCGCCTTCAGTTGAAGAAGCATATGCCGCTCCTCCATAGGTAAGAAGGTGCGAAGCCTCAGCTCCCTTAGCACTGGCTGCTGCAACGATGGATCCGTTCCAGGAACCGAGAAGCAAGGAGAGGGTGAGCACTGACTTGGTTGTCAGGGGCATCTTCCTACGAACCTTTCTTGCAAAAGAACTCATTCCACCAATTCCTCCTCTTATTGCGCCTCATGGGCTCGTTGAATGACATTTCTCGACAGATGAGAAATATCCAAATCCCGGAAATAGAATGGGATTTTTTTCAGCGCAATTATATCCCGTGTCGAATTTGGTTCACAATGAGCGTCACAGCCTACTCCGGAGATGCAAATAGGGCTATGTGCTTATGGGTACAGGAGTGGATCACGTTTAATAGACCTAATTTAATTGTCAAATTATAGAAAACCGTTCGTTGATCATGTTAACTTTTAAGGCGATTAGGAATAGCATTTAAAGTCAATACGTATTGTTATCACTCTCCGAGACGCTGTGGGTCTACGGACCTTAATGCCGTATTGCCTATGCAATAGGTCATAATAAACAATTTTAAGAAATCTTAATATAGTTTCCTGCCAATAATTAGTCAAAACATCCTGTATTGGTGAATTCAAGAGACATTTGTAATAGGGTGAATTTCATAGTTCCAGACCATGCTCGAATCGAAATTTACGCTTCCTTCTCATAAAATCGTTCCACCTCCATAAGCTATTATTTGGGTAATGGAAGCGTTGTCAAAATGGATAGGAGAGGTGAATTAACGAGGATGAAAAAGGGTGAGCGTGTCAGAGTGATTTGGCTTATTATTGTGGCAATGGTGGTTACGTTAACCGTGACTATCGTTCCGACAGAAAGGAGTTACGCCGCGACGCAGGCTACATATTACGTCAATCCGTCAGGTGGCAGCGACAGCAATAATGGGTTGACGACAGGAACGGCGTTCGCAACGATTACGAAGGCAAGGGATGTCATTCGGTCGATTAACGGCAGCATGACGGGGGATATTTATGTTTATCTGATGAACGGCACATATCCGCTCAGCAGTACATTAACGTTCGGTACTTCCGATTCCGGGACTAACGGTTACCAAATCATCTACAAGAACTATACAGGTGCAACCCCTATTGTAAGCGGCGGCGTTGATCTGACAACCGGATGGACACTTCATGATGCAGGCCAGAACATTTACAAGAAAACAGGGGTCAATTGGAACTTCAGGCAGCTTTATGTGAATGACTCGCGAGGTGTCAAGGCGCGAAAACCAAATTTGACGGACGATGCAACGGGCGGGCCTTACTTAAACGCTACTAACAGCTCTTATCCGTATACAGTAAATGCGGCAGATATCGGTTCTTGGGCAAACGGCGGTACGGCCGAAATGGTCGTTGTAGGCCATTGGAGCCAGCATCGCGGAAGAATCGCAAGTTATGCCGGGAACACCGTCTCGTTCAAATCTCCAGAGAGCGGCTTTGCTTATAATCACCATAACCAAGGCTCGTCGCCTTATTTCTTCGAGAATGCTTATGAGCTGCTGGACGCGGCAGGCGAGTGGTTCTTGGATACGGCTGCCTCGACGCTCTACTATAAGCCTCGCAGCGGCGAGACTATGAATACGACGACGGTCTTTGCACCGAAAGTAGAGACGTTGGTTCAATTTCAAGGCAGCAGCGGAACAAGTAAAGTGCACGATATTCAATTTGTGGGCATTACATTCAAATATAGCAACTGGTTGGCGCCCAGCTCCTATGGCTACGTAGATTCGCAAGCCGGGTTCCGGTATCAAACGATTGGCGGCGGTTCCAATTCAGAAATTCGGAATACAGCTAGATATTCCTCGGCTTTGGGCATGGTGCAGCTGAAATATGCGAGCACGATCACGCTGGAATCTAACGCTTTTCAATTCGCCGGCGGATGGGGCATCATGGGGAACGAGGGAACCGATCATACGCTGATTAAGAGCAATTCGTTCTATAAGAATGCCGGTGGAGGCATAGCACTTGGTGTCGCCGGCGATCAGTGGGATGAACAGACGGCTATGGACGGTCAGAGCGCCTACGATTCGATCCTGGATAATACCATTGATTCTGTCGGACTTGATTATGCGGATATGGTCGGGATCGGTGCGATGGTCCCGAATAACATGACCATTGGTCGTAATGAAGTCAAGAATCTGCCTTATACGGGGATTACGATCGGGTGGAACTGGCAGGATTATGAGCATGGCATGACGGATAATATCGTTTTCGGCAATAACATCCATCATGTGGTTCGGCTTCTCGATGACGGCGGCGGGATCTATACACTGGGCAAAATGGTCGGGTTCACCCGATTTGATGCCAACTACATCCATGATCTATCCGGTTCGGCCTATAACGGTGGATATCCGATTTCGGCAATCTATTTCGACAACGGAAGTGCGTACAAAACAGCGGAGAGAAACGTCATCAACAACGCACCGCAAACGATATTTGCCAGCAACCCGCCTAATCATGATAATTTGATACAGAACAATTACAGCAACTCGCCGTGGGGAAATTGGAGCGGCAGCAACGTGTTCCAGAGCAATACGACTGTCAGTAATCAAAGCTGGCCGCAAGGTGCAATAGACATCATGAACGCGGTTGGCCCGGGAGGATCAGCCCAGAAACCGACACCTCCTACAGCACCGCCTCCAGGTCCAGTCGTATTCAGTGATAACTTTAACGATAATACAATTGGGGCTTCATGGACGACATATGGCGGAGCATGGAGCGAAACATCGCAGACGCTGAAGCAAACCTCAACGGCAAACGGCGATCCGCGCAAAGCGATCGTGAGCAATGGTGGTCTCGCCACTTCTACTGATTATACGATTACCGCTAAGGTTCGGGTCGACAACTGGACGGACGGCGATTATGCACGCGCTGGAGTGGGACTTTTCACAGGATCTTCTGACGGCAAAGGGTATAATCTCGTATTCCATCAGAATCATAGCACGATCCAGTGGCTGAATGACGAAATCGCATGGGGCACAAGCTACCCCTTCACTTGGAGCAACAATACCTGGTATTGGTTTAAAATGAGCGCCTCCAATGGGACGTTGTACGGAAAAGTATGGCAGGACGGTACAAGCGAGCCGGCGAGCTGGATGTATACGCAGTCTTGGAGCGGCAGAACGGGGTATCCTTCCCTGAACGGAGGCAGTACGAATACCGGAGGTTCCACGGCTTCCTTCGACGATGTTACGGTAGAAGGACCTGCGAGCACGAACAAGGCATTGAACAAAACAGTTAACGCCTACTATATTGATGGCAGCACCGCAGCGCTTCAACCGGGCGACTCTGTGGTTTATGCGACGGACGGCAATACGTCTACGAAGACACAAGCTACGAATCAATGGCGGTGGATGCTGCGCTTGGATCTTGGCGCGTCTACCAGCATCAATCGCATCAAGGTCATAATGCCGGTTACAGCATATGCGACTGCATTCGATATTCAGACTTCGACGGATGGAACCTCCTATACAACCGTCAAATCCGTAACGGGATTCGGTGGAGGGGCAAGTGACAACACCATAACGGCCACAACCGCAAGGTATGTTCGCGTTGTCGCGATCACACCGAATGGTCCGGGTCAGACGGGGGGGCAGATGGCGATATCTGAGGTTGAAGTGTATTAGCTGCTGAGTCAGCCGCGAGAGTCTAAGGTGAGACTCTCGCGGCTTCTTTGTGCGAGTACAAAGCCAGCGTAGCTACATTGACAGAATATGTTGTCTGACTTATAGTTGTCTAAACAACTATAATGGAGAAGAGGACTTCAGTATGTCAACCGAATCACGCAAGATGCCTTTTGAATTCATGATGGGCTTAACGTATCGGAAGTTAGCCGCATTATTTCAACAACGACTAAGCGCTTATGGGATTACGCCTGAGCAATGGTCTGCACTGAATCAAATTGATTGCGCGCAAGGACTTATCCAACGAGAAATTGCCCAGCGTATAGGCAAGGACAAACCTTCGATGACGCGGATTTTGGATCACTTGGAGAAGAAGGGACTCATTTATAAGAAGGCCGGCGATCGGGACCGTCGCTCGTTTCTCGTATACAGCACGGAGCTCGGACGTGAGATTATTCGCGTGACTACACCAATTGAAGAAAGTATTACGGCAGAGGTCAAAGCGTGCCTTTCGGAAGAAGAGCATGACAACATGATTGAGCTCCTGCAGCGGGTACAGCTGCACATCGAAGGGAAGCTTAGACATACAGACTGATAAATGTAGAGTGTAGATACGAATGATATCGTTATGTATAAGATCGGAGATGAAACAAAATTGCAGCATGAGCAAGAAGAACCATCGAAAACGCCATTATGGACACGACCATTTATCGCTTTGACCCTATGTTTCTTTCTGTTATTTCTAAGTTTGCAGATGCTCCTGTCCTCCTTTCCGGCCTATGTAAAAGCTGAATTTCACGCCGGCAACGTCCAGACCAGCCTTGTGACATCCGTATTCGCGCTGGCAGCTATCGTATCCCGTTTCGCTACAGCTTCACTTATGCAGCGCATTTCGCGGATGAAGCTGCTGCTCGTGGGACTTAGTATCGCCGCGGTAACGACAGCACTCTATTCGGCAGCCGGAACTTTCGCTGCTTTATTGACGCTGCGCATCGGTTACGGGATCGGCTTCGGGATGGCAAGCACAATCCTGCCGACGCTTGTTTCCCGTATTATCCCACTTCGCCGAATGGGTGAGGGCATCGGTTATTTCGGCCTGTCAACGAGTCTGGCTTTGTCAATCGGACCGGCAATCGGGCTGAATGTGATGAAACAAGCCGGATTCACGTCATTGACGTTGATCGGATTGGTTACATCTGTAGTGATTTTCCCGGTCTTGTGGCTGTCGCGTTCGAATCGGGAACAACAAGTTCCTGTGGATCAAGCGGTACCGGCTCAGAAAACAGCTCTGCCGAAAGTGGCCGGCAAGGTTAAATTCAATCGAAAACTGTTATTCCCAGCGATGTTGAATGTTTTTCTCGCCATAACGTACAGCGGTCTGCTTAGTTTTCTCGCCTTGTTCGGTGATTATGTTCATATCGAACAAGTTGGATTATTCTTCATGTTTAATGTCATTACCATCATTCTCGTTCGACCATTCTCGGGGCGAATCTTCGACCGATTCGGACATACATCCGTGCTCATTCCTGCGGGATTGTTCGTTACGGCAAGTATGGCTGTGCTGGCGAATACACATACTATGCCGATGCTAATCGTGTCCGCGCTGCTCTACGGTGTCGGATTCGGCGCCATTCAGCCAACAATTCAAGCCTGGATGCTGCGCACCTCGAAGCCGGAGCAGTACGGCATGGCGAACAGCATGTTCTACAATTCAACGGATTTCGGCGTCGCGTTCGGTTCGATTCTGCTTGGCGCGATCTCGTCGGTAAGCAACTACTCGGTGATGTACGGATACTCCGCAGTTGTTATGGCCATATTCGTCGTTCTCGGAGCACTGCAGCATGTCGTGGCAACTAGACGCGGAAGCAAAAGCAAGCGTGTCGCGACCGGTTCCTAACCGATTGCTGATCTGGTAATTATGAAGAAGACTGCCGCGAGGCAGTCTTTTTGTGTCCAGCCCAGTAGAATGTGCTGTTTGACTTCTACCCACCACATTCGATTAGCTCTAACGGTTGTCAGAGTGGCTATTTCAAGAAATAGATGCCATTTAATAATCTAACGGTTGTGAGCATCGTTATTTGGTGCAAATTGGTCGATTTCTTTCGGAAATTGTCCAAATAAGCTCTGTGGCAACCGTTAGAAAATAAAAACGGGCTTTTTAGGCCATATAACCACTGTCACAACCGTTAGAGGTCGGAAGATGGATCTTCTAACGGGATTTATTGATCGGGCTGTACGGAACTCAGTGGTTTGCGCTGCGAGAAGAGGCTGCGAATCAAATACAGAATAAAGAGCAGCGGCACATACGCATAGATGAAATAAAATCCGAGCTCAACCACATGTCTGCCTAGCCATTCGATCCTAACACGATCGTTGAATGGAAGAGAGGCCGAGAAAATCGCGATTAGGATCACGTATATGGTCCAACTCGGTTTAAGATTCATTACCCGTTTGATAATGCGCGTACAGCTCCAAACGCAGAGACTTAGCATCGGGATAATCAACATCAGCCAGATACAGATAAATATAAATTCAACCCTGGCGAGAAGCGAGAACTCAATTACTTTAACCATCACTAAGGTTGGCCAGTACGTATGCTTTAATAATCCTTGACTGAAATACATAAGGGTTACAAACATCAGAATGGAGTACTTGATAGTGCAATATAACAAACCAAGATGCGCCCATTTGACGTTTTTCTCGGGAGCTTTAATAAATGGAAAGTATAACAGTATCGTTTCAAAGCCCATAAACATGATGCCTGAGAATTTGGAAGAGGAGATCAGTTCTTTAATGGAGTGATTAAAGATAGGCATTACATTGTACAAATGACCGTATTTGATATTGAAGTACAATAACAAAGGCAGCAGCGTCGAGAAGAATACCCCAAAGAGGCAGTAGCCGGCAATGACGCGAAACCCGCCGGAAACGGCATAATAAATAGCCACGATGAGGATGAGAGCCAGAATCCACGTTTTAACATCAGGAAACATCCAAATGTGAATGATTTCGATATAACCTCGAAAGACAATTAACGCCAATAGAAAATAGTAGCCCACCATGACTAAGGAAACCGCATTCCCTAGGAGCTTGCCAAAAAGGATACGATGCAAGTCGATGAGATCCTTGGCCGGACTGCCAAGCATCTTAAAGATCATCCAAATGATGACATGTAGAGTTAATCCCATGATGAGCACCGAGATCCAAGCATCGTTACCGGCTACATCTACAATTAAATGTTGAAACCCTAAGACACCAGCCCCGAGCAAGGAAGCATGGAAAAGGAAAAATAAAAAAAAGCCGGAAACCATATCGTTTTCCTTTACCAAGTGCCGCACTAATGTCCAACTCCCAAAGATAATATTTTAACTTCAGTCTGTACATCGAATTTGAGGTTAGGGTAAACTTGGGCCGCGAATGTAGGCTCATTCCAATTCCGCTCGCGAGATCGTTGAAGAGTGCCTATCCCGATGGGATCAACATGATTCTTCTGGAAATATTCTAGCAAAGCCCTGATTTCGGCAGATAGGTGATGTTCGATTTGTTGCGTTAAAGCCTTCATGTCATTGCTGTTTTCAAAAACGTTTAAGGGAACGGGATAATCTCCGAGGTCTAGATCGAGTTTAAGCGATATAACAGCTCTTTCATTCTTTACGTTTATTTTGTGTTTGGAACTAATGATCTTAAAGGTAATTTGTTTGTTTTGATCGTTTTTGAAGTCATAGGTACTAGATTGGAGGCCGACATCATCGTCTTTGAGAAGTTTAATGAACAAGCCTGCTTTAATTGGCTGTATAAGCTTTAATTTATCCCCCTGGAAAACACCTACACCCGTCAATTGGAGAATGCCTCTGGGACCTTTAACCACAATAGGCAAGAAAACATCTTGTCCCTCCCCAAAGTATTGATCCAGAAAGATATGACCATTGGTGAAAGGCAAGCTTCCGGTATCCATGTTCTGTTTGAGCAGATTGGATAGGTAGACAGGTGGAAATCGTAACGTTTCATCTAAGATCTCGCTGGCTTGATTCGTTGTTATAACAAGTGTAGATCGGTTACTGATATGGGGATCTCGCACAAGGGTGTTGGCAATCTCTGTAATGCCTCTTCTTGCGATTTGATCACTAATTACGATTGTTCGCAATTGACCGATTGCAATGGGGTGATCCGATTGTGAAGTGAAGGATGTGAGCACCTCATTAAAGGAATGAACCTCCCCTTCGAGTAGAAACAATTTCACTTTCTTATCATACGCACAATACGTACCGCTAATTTTGTATACCTCTCCTTGTAAATCGTAACCGATACTTTCAATGAGCTTAATCCGATCAATAATCTGCTCTTTTGCGCATCCGGTAAGTACGAAGCACAAGACAAGGAGAAGGACATATTTTCTCATAGCTGCTATTTCCCTTACTTCGTTATTTATTCGTTATTGTAGTCATTGCGTTTAGGTTTAGGCGTTGGCACCGTAAATCTTTGGCGCTGGAGAGGCCGCAAATAACTTGGTCGATACTTGACCACGCTTAACGATGACCGAATAAAACTGTCGGCAAAATCTCGGTATCGAAACGGGAATGCAGGAGCTAAGTAAGGCATACCCAAAGATTTTAATCGCAGCAAGTGACCTAAGAGTAAGACGATTCCAATTGCAATGCCGAAACCACCCCAAGCCGCAGCCAAGAACATCAATGGAAATCGCAGAAATCGGATCGTGTTTGCCATTTTGAATATGGGTGTTGCAAATGAAGGAAGGGCAGAGAGAGCAACGATGATGATCAAGATGTTGCTGGTGAGCGCGGCTTGAACGGCTGCCGTACCAAGTACAATACCGCCGACAATGCCAAGCGTTTGTCCGACTTTGGTAGGCAATCTAACCCCGGCTTCACGCAGCATATCCACAGTGAATTCCAAAAGCAGCACTTCAATAATCGGTGCAAACGGGACGTTCGTTCTAGATTCAATAATCGGGCCTAATAAAGATTGCGGGATAACAGAATAATGATAGGTAAGCAAGGCAACATAGAGGGGCGAGGCAAGAATGGAGAAAGCAACTCCCAAATACCTTAAACACCGGAAGAAAGAAGCTAATATCCATGGCAGGTAATAATCTTCAGGTGAAGCGAAAAAATCAAACACCGTGCTTGGTCCAGATATGACATAGGGAGATCCACTGCTTAATATGGCCACTTGGCCGTTAAGGACATTAAATTTGGCACGATCAACACGTTCCGAAGACATAAACAATGGGAAAGGTGAATTGGGGTTATCTGCAATGATTTGATCCAGAATCGAGCTGTCAAATAAGACATCAACATCAAGTTCCTTAATTCTTTGTCTAACCGTATCAACATGCTGAGGATTGCAGATTCCTTCTAAATAAACAATCGTTACTCTTGATTGTGAAATCGAACCTAAGATTTGTTCCTCAAACCGCAGTTTATCTGTAATAAGCTCTTTGCGAAGCAAATTGAGGTTTGTGTCGATATCTTCAACAAAGCCGACTTTCGGTCCGATTACGCTGTATTCGTTATCCGCCTCATTGTTTCCCCGATATCCGCGTTTCTGATCCAGGATGTTAATTAAGAGGCCTTGATTAAGATCAGGTTCCAGTTGAACGAAAATAAAGCCTTTAATCAAATGTTGGGTAATCTCGTCTAAATTAGACGATAACTTGATATTTTCCAGCGGAATCATTTGTTGCAGCGTATCAAGACCGGTAATGCAAGTTTCCGAGATTTGAATCCGGTGTAAGATCTCATGGTTAATAAGTTCTAGGTCTACAATGGCCTGCAAGTAGGTAAAATGAATCCGTTTATCATGGACGCTATGTACAGATTGCACAAAATCATTCGATTTGATGGTGGCTTTGAGCACCTCGTTTACGCTCTCTGGGATATAGGATCACGCCTTTCCGATAACATTCCTCCTTATTATGAGCCTCGGTCAGGTTTGCTATTCCCATTGAATGACAGGACAACGAGTAAGAATAAAAGCCCAAAGGCTTAGGGGCCAAGGGCTTTTATTCGGCGTATACTTGATTCTTCTCAAATAAGTGTTTGACCTGATCAGCCATAAATTGCGAGGAATGCGGCATTCGCTGACGTATCCACCACTCTACAATGCCTATGAAAGCAGAGGCCAAGAACTGCGCTTTCAATTCCTTGTCGATCACGGGTAAATTGTCCGGCTGCTCCATCTTATCCATCAGACTGACAGCGATAAAACGAAGCAACCGGTCGCGGAAGAGGAAAACTCGTTCATTGGAAAACGTAGTAAAGAAAAACGAGAAATGGTCTTGTAAATAATCAAAAACCGGTTTGGGCTCTTGAACCATTCCGTGGCTAGACGTACTGACTTCCCGATTCTTGCAGCGCGAGATCAATTCGTTGATATGATCCTCCATGCATGTATCCAGAAGATCGTACTTGTCCGTGTAGTGCAGATATACAGTACCGCGGTTCACATTAGCCCGCTCCGCGATCTCATTGATGGTGATTTGTTCAAATTCTTTCTCCGCATAAAGCTCCAGAAACGACTTCATTATGGATTGCTTGGTTCGGAGAATGCGGCGGTCGGTTTTTACTTCATTATCCACTACTTCCGTTACCTCCTTGAGATAATCAACAATGCTGAGCGCACTGTTGAATATGAAACAATTGCGAATCAATCAACCATTGAGTAAACAGGGTTACTGTCTATAATAGTAATCAACGGCCGTTAAATATTCAACACGCGTTCAATAACGCGTCATATGAAGGAGCATATACAAATGGAAAACATACACAATAAAGTGATCATCATAACGGGAGCTTCAAGCGGAATAGGCGAAGCAACAGCAAAATTGTTGGCGCAAAATGGCGCAAAGGTCGTTCTTGCTGCCAGACGAGAGGAACGTCTTCAAGCTATTGTTAATGACATTAAACAAAGTGGCGGCGTAGCGGTTTCCGTACGAGCTGATGTCGTTTCTTCTGAAGATATGCAGAAGTTGGCTGCATTTACTATAAGTGAATATGGCCGTATTGACGTGTTGGTGAATAATGCAGGTGTCATGCCGAGTTCCAGGCTGTATGAACTGAGAGTCGACGAATGGGATCAAATGATCGATGTGAATATTAAAGGTGTATTGTACGGAATTGCAGCGGTTCTTCCTACTATGCGGGAGCAGCAGGCCGGTCATATCATTAACTTATCTTCTACATCCGGGTATCAGGTGTCCCCGACATCTGCCGTCTATGCGGCTACTAAGTTCGCAGTCAGAGCTATTTCCGAAGGATTGCGGCTTGAAGAGTCAGCGACTTCGCGTATTCGATCAACAGTGATTGCTCCGGGTCTGACCAACACCGAGCTTTTTGACACGATTACGAGTCCGGAAGTGCAGATGCTTGCCAATCAAATCAGCGACAAAGGGATTTCTCCTGACCGTATTGCCAGAGCGATCGCATTTGCCATTAACGAACCGGATGACACATTAATCAGCGAAATTATGGTGAGGCCGACTGCCATGTAAGGAGAAGCGTGTTTGGACGAAACCTTGGGATCAAGCTCTGTCACTTAGAGGTGACAGGTGCTTGGTCCTATTTTGCTTGATCATATTGCCAGGACACCTGAACTTCTGCTAAGATGACTAAACATATTAAATTGATTTAATAAGTTGTTCCAACTATAGAGATGAGAGGCTTGATCATGGATGACGAATATGTTTAAGACGCCAAGCGAAATCAAAGAACCATTAATTTCTCGCATCCGAGCTGGACTTATCATGATGGGAAGCGCGACGAAAGCGGAGCTCAGTCAGCGATTAGGAATCAGCTTTCCGACAATCAGCAAGTTTCTGGTCCAGATGGAGAACGATGGAGAAGTCCTGTTTACAGGCAATGATGATTCCAGTGGTGGCAGACCGGCGAAGCGGTACACTTACGATCCGGAATACATGCTCGGGCTAGCTATCTTTATCGAGAAGAACGAGACGAATTATTCCATATTCAATTGTGTCGGGGAGATCAAGGAGCAGGGGATTAAGCCAAGCGTTTTACAACAAGATGCGCTGCAGCTTGGTGATCTTATTGAGGGACTGATTGAGAAATATCCGAAGCTGCGTTCCATCGCAATCGGAGTCCCCGGGGCCGTTGACAACCTGGGGAAAATCATCTTTATCCCGCCTTATGAGCAATTCCTTGATTATGATCTGAAAGAGGAATTCGAATCCCGCTTCCAAATCCCGGTCGTCGTGGAGAACGATATGAATGCATCGGTGCTTGGGTATGCGTCGAACTTCGAGATCGAGAACGAATCGCTTGTTTATCTGTATTTCGGTCAGTACGGGCCGGGCTCGGGCATCATGATCAATGGTGATGTCGTACGAGGCAGCACGTTCTTCTCGGGCGAGATTTCTTTCGTTCCTCTCTATGATCGTCAATCCTTCGGTCAGTCGCTGAGGCTCGAAGAGAGCAATGAAGAGGTTGTTTTGGCTGCAGACAAACAGATCGATGCCTTAGCTCGTTTAATTGCGACATTCACGGCCATTCTGAACCCTCGGGCAGTCGTATTTTGCAATGATGAGGTAGACGAAGCATTCCTGGCAAAGCTCGGTAAGCTCAGCTCGACCTATATTCCGCAGAAACATTTGCCAACGCTTGTGATAAGCGATAGAAATCAGGATTATTTAGCAGGCTTGCAGCAATTGGCGTTAAATGTGATGATTACGGATTGCTGCTAGAGAGGATGACGATATGGCTTCTATTTTTATAATCATTATCTATCTGGCATTTATTAGTCTGGGCATACCGGATTCCCTGCTTGGATCTGCGTGGCCTGTAATCGGACCGGATATGGGGGCATCCTTCGGATTCGCGGGGATCTTGTCCATGGTTGTAGCCGGGGGAACCATCCTATCCAGTCTTGTAAGCGGGAGCTTGGTTCAGCGAGTAGGGACGGGGAGAATCACACTAATCAGCTGCTGCCTGACTGCAGGAGCACTGCTTGGTTTCGCTGCGGCACCTTCGTTGATCTGGCTTGTCTTGCTAGCCATTCCGCTTGGATTAGGCGGAGGTGCCATTGATGCGGCCCTTAATCATTATGTAGCAGAGAATTATAAGGCTCATCATATGAACTGGCTGCACTGTTTCTGGGGGCTAGGGGCAACTATCGGACCTATTATGATGTCTTATTATATTGCCGAACACGATTCCTGGAGAGATGGTTACACTGCGGTGTCGATCATACAGTTCACCCTCGCAATCGTATTGTTCGTTACGCTCCCCCTATGGAAGCGTGTCGCTGCAAGTATAGATAAAGAGGCTCAATCGTGTACGATTCAAGAAGAGCGGGTCGGAACGGAGCCTTTCGACAATACCGCCAATTCCAAGACGAAAATTCTGCAGATCAGAGGCGTTAAACAGACGCTGATCGCTTTCTTGTTCTACTGTGGGGTTGAAGCTACGATAGGCTTATGGGGAGCCAGCTATCTGGTAGGGGCAAGGGATATGACAGCCGAGACCGCGGCCGGTTGGGTTTCTTTGTACTATGGCGGCATAACCTTGGGAAGGCTGATAACCGGGTTTATTACGATGAAGGTGAGCAATAAGGTGTTAATCCGGAGCGGTCAGATCATGGCCGTTGCTGGCGGGCTCATGCTGCTGCTTCCGTCACCATTCTTCTTGGTTGGACTTATTCTAATTGGGCTCGGCCTCGCTCCTATTTATCCCGGCTTGCTTCATGAAACGCCTGCGCGGTTTGGACGGGTACATTCCGCGAAGCTGATCGGATATCAGATGGCAGTCGCGTATACGGGAACAACGCTACTCCCACCTCTGTTTGGCATCATTGCTACGCAGACGAGCATCGTTTTATTTCCTGTTATTGTGCTGGCTTTTCTTGTTATCATGATGATAAGCGCTGAGAGAGTAAACAAGCTGTTGAGAGGAGCCGCTTCATATGTTCGATGACTCGAATATAGGCACACTAGCAATTCCTTATACGGTCAGAGCATCATACCCCGTCCGTGCCGGAAATGTGCTTCGCCCGCTAATCGATGGGGAACCTGCATTCCGCCGGGTTTGCGAAGCAATGGAGCAGGCCAAACACAGCGTTTGGGTAACGGTAACGTTCATGTGGGCGACATGTAACATGCCGGATGGAAGAGGCACGCCTCTCGACGTCCTTAATCGTGCGGCTGAGCGAGGGATCGACGTACGCATCATCTTCTGGCGTCCCGATTCCCGAACGGAACATTTGAAAACGAATGCTTTCTGGGGAGCGTCCGAACATGTGGATCGGTTAAGGGAGCGGAATTCGTCTGTTAGCATCCGCTGGGATCAAGCAGAACCGGGATTTTGTCAGCATCAGAAGAGTTGGCTTATCGATGCGGGCACGGAAACGGAGACCGCGTTTCTCGGAGGGATCAATCTTAATCCCAACTCTGTGGTCGCACCGGGCCATCGTGGTGTCACAGGTCAGAACCATGATGTATATATCGAGCTTACGGGTCCTTCAGTGGTCGATGTCCATCATAATTTCGTGCAGCGGTGGAACGAAGCAAGTGATCGGGACTTGCCGGATGGGCGATGGGGTGCAGGCAGCGAATATGATCTCCCGTTTCCCAATAAAGTACCTCAGCATAGAGGAAATACCCTTGTCCAAATCCAACGAACGATACATAACGGCCGATATGTGGATGGGCATGCGACTCCTCTTGGTTCCGACTATCCGATTGAAGCAGGCGAACGATCGAATTTCGAGCAGTATTGTGCGGCAATCAATGCGGCACGCAGCTCGATCTATATAGAGAATCAGTCTGTGTCCGTACAGGAGATTATCGATTGCCTGCATCAGGCTCTGCTGCGCGGCGTGGAGATTGTTGTCGTTGTGCCGGCGGAAGATGACAAGATTCCGGAATATTTGGCCAATCTAGCTGCATTCGATCATTTCACATTGGCAGGCATCGCCGGATTAGGTGACAACGGTAAGCGCAACCCCGTTTGGGTTCATTCGAAGCTAATGCTTGTCGACGGAGAGTGGGGCACTGTTGGCTCATGCAACTTGCATCAATATTCACTGTTTGGCAATTGTGAAATGAACGCCGGTTTCTGGGACAGCAAGGCGACGCGCAATCTGCTGGATCGATTACTTCATGAACATCTTGATCAAGACGTGTCCGGGCTAGATGATCGCGCTGCATTGCAGCTCTTCGGTGTAATTGCCAGAAGTAATCGTAGACTCTTTGATAGTGGCGATAGCAGCTGGCAAGGTCTCGCATTTCATCTAGTTCCCTAAACTACAGCAAGATTCGATACCTATGATGCTTGGTCCTTATCGAACTGATCCCCTCAGGATCAGTTTTTTGTTTTCCCTGATTAAAGGAAATGGGGAGGATTGTGGGATCAACGTGATGAATACCTACAGGATGATAGCCAAGTTGGGAGTTATTGGAACTGAGCTTGCTTATCAAATCGTAACGAGAAGCCGCCGAGTCGGCACTGGAGGATTCTATGAATATTTCGGGTATTCAATCGGATTGGAAAGTGGAACGAATCGAATTCACCAAGTTAACGGGAGAACGAGCGAGAAGTGCGGGGGCCAATGGCAGAATCGGCATTCATGGCAAAACGTGCTCGGTGGACATCGCCAGAATTACCATTGATGGACAAACAGGCTATGGTAGTTCGATTCATATCACACCGGAATGGGCAGAAACCATAATAGGACGCCGATTGGTTGACTTATTCGACGATCGGGGAAGACTGAGGGAAGAATATCGGCTTCAATTGGAATATCCCCTTCTGGATTGGTTGGGGCATAGACTCGGAAAGCCGGTATATGACTTGGTAGCTGGCACACATTTCGAGAGGGGAGTTCCCCTGATCGTTCCTTGCTACGATACTTCGCTTTATTTCGATGACTTGCATTTGCCCGATGAGAGCTCCGCAGTTGCGTTGATGCAAGAACAAGCGAAACAAGGGTATGACAAAGGTCACCGTCACTTCAAAATAAAAGTCGGCCGAGGCGGGCGTCATATGCCACTCTGGGAAGGGACGAAACGAGATATCGCGATTGTGCAAGGGATCTCGGAAGTGGCAGGTCCTACGGGTAAGATCATGATCGATGCGAATAATGCCTATAACTTGAACTTAACCAAAGAGGTATTGGCAGCGCTCTCCGACGTGAATCTATATTGGCTGGAAGAAGCGTTTCATGAAGATGATGCGTTGTATGAAGATCTGAAGGACTGGCTCCGTAAACGTGGACAGCAAGTACTGATCGCAGACGGAGAAGGGTTCGCTTCACCTCATCTTGTTGATTGGGCGATTCGTGGCCGTCTCGATGTGCTGCAATACGATATTATCTGGCCCGGCTTCACGCATTGGCTGGAATTAGGCCAGAAGTTAGATGCACACGGATTGCGGTCTGCGCCACATTGTTACGGCAATGCCTATGGCATCTACGTGTCCGGACATTTATCAGCCGGGGTGCGCAACTTTGAATTTGTCGAATACGACGACATTACAATTGAGGGAATGGATGTATCCGGGTATCGTGTTGACAATGGAGAGATGCATATTCCGGCTTCATCAGGTTTTGGAATCGTCTTCGACGATGAACTTGTGTCTAGCCTTGTTAAACGTTCCGGGTGGTCCAAGTAAACCGCTAACTACAGAAGGAGTAACCAGCTTTGAAACGTAAAATTATTTTGGACCTAGCAGTTACTTTAGATGGATTTATAGAAGGGGCAAATGGGGAAGTTGATTGGTGCATAATGGACCCTGAGATGGGCTTTACGGATTTCTTAAATCAAATCGATACGATTTTTTATGGTAGAAAAAGTTACGATTTATGGGGCCAGTATGCGCCGGAGAATGAACAAAGTGAAGCTGATAAAGCGATGTGGGAGCTTGTCCATAGCAAAGAGAAATATGTGTTTTCTAAGACACAGTCTCGTACTGACAACAAAGCAACTTACATTAACAGCAATATTCTTGAAGAGGTTAACAAATTAAAGAATCAGCCCGGCAAAGACATCTGGCTGTATGGAGGAGCTAATCTAATTACGACTTTTATCCATTCTGGTCTTGTCGATGAGTTTAGATTATCCGTTCACCCTGTTGTATTGGGAGCAGGTACTCCGATGTTTAATGAGATTAAGCAAAGGTTGAACCTAAAATTAGTGCGTACAAGGACGTTCTCATCCGGGGTTGTGCAATTAGTCTATATTCTCGAAGTGTAGGCGTCTGTACCCGAAACATTTGATCCCCTCCAAACACCCAATCCAATGCACGAGCCGGGACATAACATACAAGGTACGTTAAACCCAGGAGGTGCATTTCATTGTCCGGTCATGTAGGTGGAGCTTTTACTAGCGCGGGAGTTATTCTGGTGCTATTTATCCTTCTAGTCATTGTAATCTGTGGTTGCATGGGAAGTGGCTTAGGAGGATATGGTGGCGGTCCTTCATACCCAGTTGTTGGCGGAGTAAACAAAGGGTATTAATAAATATTCACATATCGTTACGAGAAGGTGTCCCAGTCATTCATAATGACTGTTGGACGCCTTTTTGGCGTCTGGTAGTAAATTAACCGATCTACACATTTGGGACATATGTCCTTTTCAGAATCATCCGCTCGGCGTTAAATAAGGAGAGCATGATGGTTGAGGAGGAAGGTAAGGGATGAAAGGAATACTACTCGCTGTATTAGGCGGCATATTTATAACCCTGCAAAGTACAGCAAATGCAGTGATCGGGGATCAGATTGGAACATGGCAGGCTGCAGCTCTTACGCAAGGAACAGGGTTTGCGGCGGCTATGCTCATTGTATGGCTAACAGGAGATCGATCGTGGAGGAATCTAAAACGAGTGAAGCTGCATTATCGTTTCGGCGGAGCGCTTGCAGCCTTCATTATATACAGCAATATTACAGCATTCCACCACAATGGAGCTGCGGTCACGGTGTCGGCGATGTTAATTGCTCAGATTCTCGCGACGCTCGGGATGGAGAAGGCCGGATGGTTCGGAAATCTGGAGCTTCGCCTGCGAACACCTCAATGGATCGGCATTATGCTCATGATAACAGGCATCTTATGTTTATCCTTCTAAGCGGCCAGACTAGCTAATAGGAAGAGGTGCGGGAATGAAGGAATTGGATGCTGATCATATCGAAAACTACCTTACTCACTATGCGCTCGACAGGGTTTTCCCGAATGCGTTGAGACAGCATTTGGTGTTGTACCGGTTTGATCCAGAGGAAGCCCTTTGTAAACAGGGCGAGGTACCGGAACATATATTTATGCTCGTTCACGGAAAAGTAAAGGTGTATACGACGTCAACGGAAGGGAATACATTGCTGCTTGGCTTTACTACACCGCTTGATGTCCTTGGAGAAATTGAATGTCTGAGCGGGAAGAACATTCTCAATACGGTAACGGCTGTAACGACGGTGGAGGCGATCGGCTTTCATAAACGCTGGCTTCCACTCTACCGGGAAGAAGTAGCGTTCCTGCAGTTCATGTTGAAAATGATTTCGGAGAAATTTTATACCAAATCGGAAGCGCTGAGTTTTAATCTGCTCTATCCGGTCGAAATTCGGCTTGCCAGTTACTTGCTCTCGGTGTCGACACCGTTAAATCCTAAGGTCAGTACGGCGAATTTAAGAGATATGGCGAACCTGATCGGAACCAGCTATCGTCATCTGAATCGGGTCATTCTGAACTTCTGTCGCCTGCAGCTGCTGGAGCGAAGTCGCGGGAAGCTGGTGATTAGAGATCGATTAGGACTCGAAGCCGCGGCCGGACGAAATATATACGAGAATGGTGATCGGAGGGAATGATTTTGTTTGTAGGCATTTTATTAGCATTAATAGCGGGGATGCTTGTCAGCGTGCAAACCTTGTTCAATAACAAAGTGAGTGCTGCTGTTTACTCTCATACGACTACTGCGCTTGTGCTGGGGATGGGATTTATGGCATCGGTTGGCATGGGTTTGGCGGTTGAAGGCGCGGAATTTCTGCACTGGCACGCGATGCCGAGCTGGTTCTGGTTCAGCGGGTTAATCGGAATCGGCGTTGTCACTTGCGTCGTCAAGGGCGTTAACCTTATTGGCCCAAGCGCTGCGACTGCGATCGTAATGGCTTCACAAATGGTTTGCGCGGTATGGTGGGACTCTGCGGGATGGTTCGGACTAGAGGAAGTACCTTTCACTTGGCAACAAGCAATCGGCATTACTGCACTGATTGCCGGACTTATTTTATTCAAATTCAACCCTAATTTTTCCATGCATCGTTTCTCTTCCTTTAAGAGATAGTGTTAATTAGGAGGAAGAAGACATGCTGAAAGGTAAGGGAATTCATCGATTGTTCCTGATTGGTATCGCCTTATTGATGTTGTTTAGCGATACCGAGCAGGCTTGTGCACGAACAGGAGAGCTATCTTCTGTTCAGCTAGTCGTCAAATCATCGCCGGATGCAGCCTTGGTATCCACGATGTTAATTGATTCTGAGAAGTGGGTCGACGCGATTACAGAAGGCATAACCCTACAAGCTGCATATGTCCCGATTTCAGATACATACTTAATGGTTGATGATAAAAGCTACAGTATTGACCAGTCCTACCACTTGTACGACGTAGAGAACTCGAGGACAATTCAACTTCGAGGAGATATGCAACGATTGCTTAAAGCCCAAATCATGGAACTGAAATTAAAGCATTATGGTCAATTGTTATCGTGGCCCGAAGCCAAGCAAATCATCACGATGAAAGCGATATTCACCGTCGTTGATCTGGAAACCGGGCTGCGGTTTGAGGTTCAGCGAAGAGCGGGAAGTACGCATGCTGACGTTCAGCCGTTAACGAAGCATGACACAGCCATGATGAAGCAGATTTATCAAGGAAAATGGAGCTGGAGAAGAAGGGCCATTCTTGTATTGAAAGACGACCAAGCGATTGCCGCTTCCATGCACGGCATGCCGCATGGGGGAGATGGTATCCCGGATAACGACTTTAACGGGCATTTCTGCATTCATTTCCTGGGGAGCAGCACGCACAAAACCGGGAGCGTCGATCCCGATCACCAGACGATGGTTCATAAAGCAGCCGGCAAGCTCCAACAATATTTGCAGCAAACTTCGCCAAAGGACGTTGTGGAGCTGTACTTTATCGCGATCAATCAGCGGGATCCCGAAGTCATGACGATGCTTTTCCCGTACCGCAACCATGAGCAATTGGAGCGCTTGAAGCAGGCGGCAGCCGGCATTATTGCCATCCGTAGAGAGTCTGATTACGCGAATATCGAAACTTCTGATCTGCTCGCGATCGATTTACCGGTCAGAGCGGTGATTTACCGGGATGGATTTCGTAAAACGGAGAAATCGTTTGTATTTCAAATGCGCAGAACAACGGTCTGGCAAGCTTGGAAAATCGATTATGTGGAGAACGCCTTATGAAGTGGCTCTTAATGACAAGTATAGTGTGCATGCTCCAGCCGAGCGGAAGCACAAGCACGGAGCATTTATCCGTGTCACTTCGGGGGCAGTCTTCCGTCGTCATCTACCGCGATGATTATGCATCACCAGGTTTCACGATGGTGGATTTGGACAAGTTGGACCAACTAATTAAGAAGCTGGATCGTCAAAGCTATGAGTCACCTCGAAACGCAGCGATTAATGATCGAGGGGGAATTACGCCCGAACAGTATGGACATCGCCTCGATCAGAAGCTGTTTACCGAGAAATTTTATGCGTTCTTCTATGGTACCGGTACATTCGCATTCGATGCACCGCTTGCCACCGTCTATCCGCGAGTTGACCGCGAGCTGCTCGCGGATATTAAGCAAAAGCCAATCGGCCAGTATGCTACTTATTACAACAGCCGTAACAAGAACCGTTCGCATAACATCGTACTGGCGGCAAAAGCGATAAACAATACAGTCATTTTCCCAGGGGAGACGTTTTCTTTCAACAAAGTCGTTGGCAGGCGAACGAGAGAAAAGGGATATCTGGAAGCACCGGTCATCGTCAGAGGCGAATTATCGGAAGGCATCGGCGGCGGGATTTGCCAGGTCTCATCCACGCTGTTTAATGCAACTGACCGCGCCGGACTGCATATCGTCCAGCGCTACTCTCACAGCCGAAACGTACCGTATGTAAGGCCGGGGCGCGATGCGACGGTCAGCTGGGACGGCCCTGATTTTGCTTTCCAGAATCGCTATAACCAGCCGATCCTTATTCGTGCTCAGGCGGTTCCGGGCAAATTATTCGTGGCCGTCTATTCCTCCGATGTCATCGAGTTCAAACCGCGCAGCGTGCCCGGCATGTCTTTCGGACATCTGCCGGAGGAAATCTCAGCATCCGCAGAAGAGAAGGAATGGCTTGATCCGTATATGGACTGGATTCGATGATGCTGATGCTGTAATTCATAATAACCGGAGGACTCTCAAGGTATGAGAGTTCTCCGGTTATTTGTGTAAGTGTTTAACCTACGCTCATCCGCAACTTTCTATGGGAATTTCCGTCAAATATATGTAAGAAAATAGAAAATTAGTCGGGATGTGGCTGTACTCAAGGAATGGATCTTACTTTCGCTAGGCTTAGTATTACCGGGTAGTCCGCTGCTAACGAATACGCATGCGAATGCTTCACCTGCGTTGTCTGATTAATTGATAGAGAGGGGCAATTTATCCATGACTGATTATACAGAAAGTAACCGCGCACATTGGAACGCACGTACTGCAGTCAATGCCATTAGAAACGATGTAGAGGGATTCAAAGCAGGCAAAACCTCCTTAGGTCCAATTGAACTCGAGGAGCTAGGCGACGTGTCGGGGAAGTCGTTGCTGCATCTCCAATGTCACTTTGGTTTGGATACGCTGTCCTGGGCACGTCTTGGTGCGCAGGTTACCGGGGTGGACTTCTCCGAGGATGCGATATCACTCGCAGAGCGTTTAACTGAGGAAACAGGGCTTGATGCACGGTTTCTCTGCACGGACATCTACGAGTTGCCTCAAATACTCAACGAACAATTTGATATCGTATATACAACTGGAGGCGTATTGTTTTGGCTATCTGATCTGGATAGGTGGGCGAAGATCGTAGCTCAGTTTCTTAAACCTGGCGGCGTCTTTTACCTGCAGGAGGAGCATCCGTTTCTCAATGTCTATGATGACTCTCCCGGTGTGACGGATTTACGCACCGTTTACCCTTACTTTCATACGGAGCAACCTATTCAGATCGAGGGTCTCATGCCATACTCTGACCCAGCGGTAAACCAGAGGAGCGTCGAATTTGTCTGGAGCTTCAGTTTCAGTGATATTCTAAACGCATTAATCGCCGCTGGACTGCGTTTGGATTATCTGCATGAGTTCTCTCACAGTTCGAACAAACGATTCCCGTTCATGTCGCAGGGCGGAGACGGGGGGTGGCGATGGAACGACTCCGACAACCATATTCCTCTCACGTTCTCACTGCAGGCCACCAAGGGATAATGGAGATCCAATGAATAATCGAGGAAGTTCATAACAATATTATAGATTGCAGGAAAGAACGACTACAGGAGGGGAATGAAATTAATTACCAAGCATCAAAGGGTATTCTTGACAAGAAGGTTGTGCTTATCACAGGTACCGGGGGAGGCATGGGGCGCGTCGCTTCAATGGTTTTTGCGCGAGAAGGCGCAAAGGTGGTCGGATGCGATATCCAGACCGAAGCCAATAACGAGACGGTCGAGATGGTACGTCAAGCCGGCGGAGAGATGACGGGCATCGCACCGATCAATCTTACTGAACCTGAACAAGTGCAACGCCTCGTCGAGGATGCCGTGGCCGCATATGGCGGGCTCGACGTGGTATACAACAACGCGGCCATGCAGCGTTTCGGGCCAATGCCTGAGTTCTCAATCGAAGATTGGCGAACGACCATAACCGGCGAGCTTGACATCCCTTTCTTCGTATCCAAGTTTGCATGGCCACACTTGGTCCGGCGTGGTGGCGGCGTCATCATTAATGTGGGGTCCGTTGCCGGTATGATCGCCGGTGAGACTCCTCCGATGGTCGCGCATTGTGCAGCGAAAGCAGGCGTCATCGGTTTGACACGACAGTTAGCTCTCGAAGGCGCAAAGCATGGAATCCGCGCAGTAACCATTAGCTCCGGGCCTGTCTTGACCCCAGCGAGTGATCGCGACCTTGGAGACAATCAAGCAGCTCGCGACGCAATTACTAGCAAAACGCTCCTGAAGCGCTTCGGTCAACCTGAGGAGATCGTCGAGCTCGCTGCCTTTCTCGCGTCTGACCGAGCGGCTTACATAACAGGTGCCAATTACGCGGTCGACGGCGGCGCGTCCGCTTGGTAAGCTAGCTGACAGCGTCCCAAAGTTCAAACCATGATGGCTGCCAGTTGGAGCTCCCTTAGAAGTAAACAGGTGAAAGATGAACAACCTGTTGCTGTCTGGGGAGCTTTTTTATATTCACCCAGGATGATCTATCATAGATATAAACTATCATAGTCATAGTTAAGACTACATTGATCTATGAGGAAGCATTCCGTTATAGTGGGTTCAAAGTGATTCATAACCAATGAGAATATGCGGAATAGTAAGCATGAAAATGTAGAAAGAAGGCCGTAAATATGGAGTTAAGACAGTTGGAGTACTTCATTGCAACCTGTGAGGAATTACACTTTACCAAAGCTTCCGTCAAGCTGGGGATCACCCAGCCTTCTTTAAGTCATCAAATCAAAGCACTCGAAGACGAGATTGGCGTCCCGTTATTCGACCGAATCGGCAAGAAAATTGCGATCACCGATGCCGGGATGATTCTGTATAAGCAGAGCAAGCTAGCATTCGGCAATCTAGCCAATGCCAAAGAACAAATTCAAGAGCTGCAGCAAATTGAGCGAGGCACTTTATCAATCGGTGCACTTCCAGGCGAGCTAAACCAATTAGTCTCGAACTTATTGCTTGATTTCCATCACGAATATCCCAAGGTTCGACTCAAAATCTTCGGTGTCGAGGATGTGGTACACCGCATCTTGCAGAACGAATTGGATTTGGCAATTACGATTCTGCCGGTCGAGGACGAACGCGTGCAAGCAATCCCCCTGTACAGCGAGAAATTTTATTTTGTTGCAACAGCGCAGCATCCTTATGCGGGCCGTACAGCAATTGATTTTGACGAAATTCTGAATGTGCCGATTGTGATGTTTCCGGAAACCCATCGATGCCGCCAGCTCGTTGATATGACATGCACCATCGCTGGATTAAAGCTGAATCCCTTGATCGAAACGACAACCATTGAATCGTTATTCGGACTCGTTCGTTCGGGTGCAGGCGGCACGGTATTATCGAAGACGTTGCTTGAAATGTACAATTACGATGATTTACTAGCTATTCCGGTTCAGAAACCTACCTTGTGCAGAGAGGTAGGAGTCGTGTATCTCCGCGATAAATATATGGGGAAAGCTGCGCGTGGATTTATTGAACTGTTGACTTCACATATAAAGAGTCTGAAGCAAGACAAGCTAATGGAGGGCTGTGACAGTGAGGAATCATCATAGTTACAATCTATCATTATCATAGAAACAACGATATTGATCTATCATTTCGAATTTCATACAATGAGGCAACAGGATAGTTAGTCACATGAAACGAAGGAAGTGATGATCACTCATGCAAACCATGACTGACGTACCGCAGCAAAAAGGCATCGGTTCAGTTCAATTTTTACCTGTTAGTTTATTCGCGTCAGTTATGGGCATTTCAGGTCTGTCATTGGCTTGGAGACAAGCAAGTAAGCTCTTTGGCAGCTCTCTGGTTATTGCGGATAGCATTGGCATTGTTGCTATTCTACTATTTGTCGCATTAAGTACAGGATATCTCTCGAAATGGATCTTGTATCCGCATAAGGTTAAAGCTGAATTCATGCATCCGGTATCCGGGAATTTCTTCGGAACGATCACAATATCCTTGTTGTTGCTGTCCACTGTTATTGGCAATTTTAGTCAAGCAGGCGGGCAGGTCATTTGGATTATCGGCACGATATTGACGTTAGCACTTTGCGTTGTCATCGTTGCGCGTTTATTGAATGGGAATCACGAGCATGGTCATGTTGTTCCGCCTTGGTTGATTCCGGGGGTAGGAACGATTGATATTGCAGTTGCCGGCGGGACGATGCCTTTCCCATGGGCATATGAAATTAATCTGTTGTCACTTGCAATTGGCGGATTTGTCGCTTTGATATTCCTGACTTTGATCTTATCCAGATTAATTCATCATGCTCCACTGCCAGCAGGGTTAGTGCCTTCCATGATTATCATGATTGCGCCGTTTGAGGTCGGATTTCTGGGCTATACAAACATCCAACAGAAGATTGATCCGTTTGCCTCTATATTGTTTTACTTTGGTCTGTTCTTATTCATTGTCTTATTCTTCAAAGTGTTTCGAAAGTCGAACCCTTTTAGCGCTTCTTGGTGGGCAATTAGTTTCCCGATAGCTGCTCTGAGCAATGCGGCTTTGAAATATGCCTTATTTGTAGATTCCTGGCTGTTAATTGGCATCTCTGCAGTTGTATTGGCGTTTCTAAGCATAGTATTGATTGTTCTGTTTATCCGAACGATCAACCTGTTATTTAATGGGAATCTGCTTAAGGGATAGTTTCACTACAACAAGAAAGGATGGATAACGATGCTGTGGACTACACTTCAATTTGATGTCGAATTTGATAATGCGATGCTCTTCGGTCAATATGTGATGGTCGTAAGCGATAAGAAAACCTCAGGTGGGGGATTATTAGAAGGGTATGATGAGAATAACGTCCGGATAAATGGCAAGTCGTATTCTCGAACGCAAGCTACGTTCATTCAGATGCCTCCTCCTGAGATGCAAATTGATTTTGCACAGGAATCTTAATAAATAAGCGATAGGCCGGCTTCGGAGAGGAGAAGAACCATGTCTTGGAATATAATGAAATCCATAGGATTTGTATCGGCTTATTTATTAATCATTGTTATGCTGGTAGGATCTGTATGTCTTCAGCAAAGGGATATTCTGTTCCCGGAAATTGCCGGGATGGCCATGGGTGTCATGGTATTACCGGTGCCGCATTGGATCAAGAAGCCTGTCCATTTGTGGTTGTCCCCGACACTGGGTGCCTTTATTGGAACTTCGATGAATCATTTATCAATGTCCCCTCTTATGAAAATTTGGTTAGGACTTGTCCTAATTGTCATACTCATGCATGTATTTCGCATCAATTTCGGACCCACTATACCTGCTGCATTGCTACCGATTTATCTGGGTCTTACTGATTATACATTTGCGATTTCAACTGCTGTCTTCACGTTTGTCATCATGCTAGCTGCTTGGAGAATGAGCAAACCGGACAAGCAGTCCAGCGTGCCGATCAAGTTTCGTAAGAAGACAGATACGATACTAATAACCTTGATATTAGCCATTTGGATTGGCATGGCATTTGCTACAAATCTTGAAGTTTTAGTGGTTCCGCCAGTTTTTGCTCTTATTTTCGAGCAGTTCCATGCGAAGGATTTTTCTTGGAAATTGATTCCACAGCGTTTAGCGGTACTAACGATTACGGCTGCGCTTGCTGTTGTCCTCTATCACTTGTTGGATGGCTCGATCATCTGGGTTGGGGTCATTAATGTGTTGATTACTTTCATTCTTTGTAAACTTTTCAAAGCTCCTGTACCTGTAGCGTTTGGAGTCTCGTTGATGCCGCTTATCGTACCGGCTTGGGGTTCATGGTGGTTCCCGGTTGGTGTCTTTGTCACAACGGGTACATTGATGTGTATTTCTGCAGCCTATCGGCAACTCAGAAGAAGATCGGACTAGAGGTATCAAGCGATGAACGACTCCATTGTTCGTAAAATAACGAAAAGTTCCAAACGAAAATCGTTATATCATTTCACGAGAGTCCGAAATTTGCCATCGATTGCGCATTTGAATGCTTTGTATTCGCCGAATGAAGTTGATCCCACCCTATCAGACGGACGACGGATCGCGAGAAGAGAAATTCAATATCACGGGCATACGTTGGTAGCCAATGCTCATCTTCGAATTTCGGAGCAAATGATGGATCCCGGAACAACGCTGCATCAATTTTACCACCATCTGGATCGGCATGTTTTCCTATGGCCGACGCATAGGGATTGCCTGAAAATGCTGGAGATGTATGCCAGAAGAGAACCGGAAGAAGCTTTTGCCGTCTTACAATTGGATGCTTATCTGCTCCTTCATGACTTCTACGATGCCGTTAAGCTGTCGAAGTACGATTCAGGGAGCTCGCCTCGGTATCCTAACCGCTGCTCCTATAAGAAAAGTTTGCGAATGTTTCTGCCGGCAGACCAATTCGAGGGATTTCGTGCACACGATGTTCCGATCAAGCCTTCCGAGATCCGGGAGGTCCTTGTGGAAGGGGCAGTAACGAATTTGACCCGATATTTACAGGCGATCTATTGTAAGGACGTTTCGGATATTAAAGGGGACTGGGGGAAGTATGCCCAGCCCCTCAACAATTTTATGAACTGATTGCAATTCATTAGCTCATTCTATAGATCGACGAAATCATACATGCTATTGTCTTCATAGTAGGATTTGTTTACTAGTGTGAAGGTGGTGGCTGATCATGTTAACCATATTGCCGGCGAATGAAGCGTCATGGGAAGACTTAGAGCTTGTACTTGGCCCAGTCAAATGTCACTCTGTGCGCTGCTATTGCCAACGATTCAAGATTCCTTCATCCCAGTGGAACCTGATAGACGATGATGAACGCGCTTATCTGCTGCGAATCCAGTCGGAGTGTGAGAACCCGAAATCCGGTACAACCAGTGGGCTTGTTGCTTACTTCGACAAGGAGCCTGTAGGATGGTGTGCGATCGAGCCGCGAATGGCATTTCCGAACCTGTTAAACAGCCGAATGCCTTGGACGGGACGAAACGAGGATAAGAACAATGAAGGGGTTTGGGCTATTACTTGCTTCATTGTTCGCACAGGCTATCGCAAGCGGGGGATCACTTATGAGCTGACACGAGCAGCCGTACAATTCGCAAAGCAGAGAGGCGCTCATGCTGTAGAAGGTTACGCAATGATTACCACACCGGATAAAGAAATTACTTGGGGTGAACTCCATGTCGGCAGTCGGAATGTCTTCGAGGCTGCAGGTTTCAAAGAGCTGACTAGACCAAGCAAGCGCCGTGTTGTCATGCGAATTGACTTATAGTTAAACGACTTTCAAGAAGCGATATTCGGCATTGCCCATATGATCTTACAGGGACACCCTCCAATTGGACGGGTGTTCTTCTTGTCTTGCAATGGCAATCGAACATTTCAAGCTTTACTAGTGAAATGACTCAATCGTTCTTCCTCTTAACTGTATACCCTAGTAAGGATGGAAATTAGAAGTTTCCATGGTATAGGAGGATGGAGGAGCGATGAAAATTATCGTAAACGTTAGAGAGATAAAGGAATTTTTCGATGGACTTGCTCGTCTGCTGATACCAAACGCAGCACGGCCGCCTGCAGTGGAATCTGGCGTATTCGATGCTTCAAATACGTTCATAGCTGAAATCCGTCAGGCCGTTCGAGAGGAATTGGCTTCTGCCCTGCTTGAAGAGCGCGGTAATGTCGGCTCTACCGGCTTTAACAAGCTTGGACGAGTGATTGAACCATTCATTGGCAAATCGGCTGAACTGTTAACGCCAGCCGGTACAGTCGAAGGGACAATCATGAAGGTTGGCGACGAATTTCTAGTCGTACGAGAACATGGAGGGACAAGTGTAATCGTTCCGCTGGAACAGCTGGTCACCTTTCAACTAGTTGGAAAGCAGGTGGAACGATGATGATGGAAGAGCTGCAATCGCTCGTGAACAAAGAGGTACAGGTCGCCAGTGTGTTGGAGACGATCAGCGGGACGCTTGTGTCCGTTGATGCCGTATCAGTGATGCTCCGCACATCGGAGCTTTTCGGTTATGAGAGCGGCAGCTATGCGATCATACAGCTGCGCTTCATTTCTTATATTCGGCTGTTATAACCATTGTGGAGAATGAGGGAGGAGAGGCAAGTGTCTTTTCAACGTGTGCCGGGACTCGTAAGTATTGTCACTACCGTTTATAACAAAGTTCCGTATTTGACGGATTGCTTGACGAGCCTGCTGAATCAGACCTATTCGAATTGGGAGCTCATTCTTATTGATGATGCATCCGCTGACGGGTCTTATGAATTTGTGATGAATTGGCTTAACAACAATGAGCCATCATTACGGGATGGCAAGGGGATTTGTACGCTGCGGCTCCCGCGTAATATTGGCTATGCAGGCGCTGTAACGGTTGGTATGTATTTGGCCAAAGGTGAGTTTATCGCCATCCAGGATGCAGATGATCTATCCCATCCGGACCGTCTTGCAAAGCAAGTCCGTTATATGAAAAACAATCCGCAAATCGATCTGCTCGGAACGAACTACGAGGTATTCCAGGATGGTCAGCCAGAGCGCCGTATGCCGGTGTATTGGCTGAAATATGGCGAGCAAATCGGGAAGGTCTATGCGAAAGGCGGCCATTGCATCTGCCATGGAACAGCGATGTTACGTGGATCCGTGTTCGATGAATTAGGCGGACATACAAGGCGTATTGAAGGCGCCGAGGACTATGAGTTTATAGCGAAAATAATCAAGCCGGGAGCAAGGAACGTGGACAATATGCGGGAGGTGCTGTATTACTACCGCAAGCATTCCTTGCAGCGTTCACGCAAGTATTTCGGCAAATCGCAGTCGGAGCATGGCGACTATGAGGCATAATCGTCGTCGGATTCGATTGTTAATGGTGATGGACAGTCTAGCAGTTGGCGGCACGGAAACCTATGTGCTTAGCCTGGTGAAGGCTTTTCCATCGCTCGGCGTCATACCTGTATATGCCGGCGGAACCGGCGTGATGTATGAAACCTTTGCACGTGCAGGGTGCCCAATTCATCGCGTAGAGCTTAAGGCGGAGCAACTGTTGGATCCGGAGCGGCAGGAGCAGGCAAAGCATGCACTCACGCAAATTATGCGGAGCCGAAAGATTGAAGTGGTGCATATTCACCAAACGCCGTCAGGCTTGTTTGCAGCGGAAGCGGCAAGAAAACTGGGTATCCCGGTCGTGTTCACGGTACACGGCGCTTATTATCCACCGGATCAGCTTCAGCTGATGAAGGCTGCGGGATGCACCTTCGTTTGTGTGAGTCTTCCGGTACAAGCTTATCTGGAGCGTCAGGGTATTTCGTCACAGCTGATAGCGAACGGAATTGATTTTGACCAGTATCGCTCTGAATCTTCAGCCGCACTGCGCGCCAGTCTTAGCATTCCGGAAGGCGAGAAAATTGTGGTTTACGCATCTCGTCTGGCGTGGGACAAGGCAACGGTATGCGGCATGCTTGTACGTGCTGCACGGACACTGCGCTTAGCCGAGGCTATGCCCCTGCATGTCGTTATAGCGGGTTCAGGTAATCAAGCGGCTGCCATAGCTGAACTGGCCGAAATGGTGAACCTCGAATGCAACGCGCCTTTCGTCCAGCTGGTAGGTAGCCAAATGCAAATGCGTGATTACTACAATTTAGGCGATCTTGTCGTCGGAACCGGACGCGTTGCTCTTGAGGCTATGGCTTGTGGCAAGCCTGTGCTGGCTATTGGCAATCATGGATATTTTGGCTTCGTGGAAGAGCCTGTGTTTGCCGAAGCGTGGCACTATTACTTCGGCGATCATGACTCCAAGGAGCGTCCCTCCGAACAGCGAATCGGAGAAGCGATCAGCGAGATATTCGCCTCCGCTGACAAGATGGAGGAAATGGGGCGACAAGGGCAGGCATGGGCGAGGTCGAACTTTCAAATCCGCGACAAGGCGCATCAGATGACGCAGCTGTACAATTCCTTGCTTCTGTGACTTATGGGGATGGAGTGAACATGACGAATGAGGAAAGTGTTGTATTTAGGGTGGATTGGCTTCAACAACATTGGAGATGAGTGGATGTGGGAAATGTTCCGAGATATGGCGGCGTCTCATCTTAGGGCGGAAGAGCACGTTGTTATACCTTCTCTCCCACATGTGGAATGGAAGAAAGTAAGCCAGTACGATACGATCGTTCTCGGCGGCGGATCGCTGGTCATCCCAGGGTACATCGATCTGGTGTATGAGGGCCTCGAGCTCGGAAAGACTACCGTAATCTGGGGCAGCGGCCATGACCGGCTTCATAAATGGGTACCCTCGCAGGATACAGAGCTGAAGCCGGAGCCAATCGATGAAACGAAACAGTATCGCCAGAGGCTGAAGGCCGTTATGGAGCAAAGTGTCTATTGCGGGATTCGAGGACCATGGACTAGAGAATATATCGAATCGCTAGGTGCGTTATCGCATAATATTACGATCAGCGGGGACTCCGCAATGCTGATGAATGCGCTGAATCCGGTGACGGTGCCGGAACCAGTCGGAAGCGTACAACAACAGCATCGCACGATCGGCATCAATTGGGGCACCTCCTATAACCGGATTTACGGCGGCGACGAGGTACAAGTGGAGGACGCGCTTGCACAAGCATGCCGCTCCTTGCTGGCACTCGGATACAACCTTCATCTGTATTCGGTTTGGGGGCCAGACCAAGAAGCATTGGCAAGGCTGTACAGCAAGCTTGGTCAAGATGAGCGCGTTACGTATGATCCCAAGGTATATGCTGCAGGGGATTACGTGCAGTTGCTTAGCGGATTCGAAGCGACGATTAACCTCAAGCTGCATGCCAATCTGTTATCGGCGGCAGCGAACGTCCCGTTCGTGTGTATCGGTTACCGATTCAAGAGCTTCGATCTGATGCATGGCCTAGACTTAGCCGAATGGATTATTCCTACGGATGATGTGCAACTAGCGGATAAACTGACGGAAAAAGTCCAGGCTGCAGCAGCTTGGCGAGACGGCTATATCAGCAAGCTTGAGCGGGGACGCAAGACTGCTTATCAATCGCTCGTTACACCTTTCAGAGAAGGATTATTCTAACGGGAAGAGATTGTCCGAGTGAAAGGGGACAGTCTCTTTTTTCGTGGGGAAGGGCTTATTTGCTTGAACGCACAGTCATTATTATAAATGGATAAGCTTCGCACAAAATGTATAAAATAACCCAGTCAAAAGGAGGTGTTAATATGGTTACATTGGAAAAGAAATTGTACACGGCTACAGTAAATGTTGAAGGTGGAAGAGAAGGCAAAGCGGTTTCCAGCGATGGCAATCTTAATTTGGACTTGAGATATCCAAAGGAATTAGGAGGCCCCGGTGACGGAGTCAATCCAGAGCAGCTGTTCGCTGCAGGATTCGCCGCTTGCTTCGAAGGCGCGATGGGGACGATCATTCGCAAAAAAGGCGTTAAAACGGAAGGGATCTCCATCGTTTCAAATGTTACGCTCGGTAAGGATGCAAACGACGGCTATGTACTTGCCGTTCATTTCGACATTACGGTAAAAGGCATAGATATTAGTGTGGCTCAGGAAATCGTCGATGAGGCTCATAAGGTTTGCCCTTATGCCAGAGCTACGCAAGGCAATATCGAAGTTATCTCGCATGTGATTGGCTGACTTTAGCTTATAAGAACAGAAAGCGGCGGGCCTCTATGGTCCGCCGCTTTGTGCTTTACGTCTTACATCCTAGAATTGCTGTTGATTGCTGCCGTATCCCATCGTGGATTGCGGACTCGACGAAAATCCGTGACGATTAATAACCGGTCCTTGGTTTGAGAAACCGGCATTATCCAGCACAGGCGTATTACTTGCATGGCTTACATACTGTGTTGCGCCATAACCATTGTTAGCGTTCGCGCCGTAGCCGCCTTGGTTTTGCATGTTTTGTGCTTGATAGCCGCCAAAGTGAGCAATCACGGGTTGCGATTGATTCATGTAGTTCGTCGATGCTTGGTATGGCTGCGGTTGTGGAGTGTTATGGGCTTGGTAGCCGCCAAAATGCGAGATGACCGGTTGTTGTGATTCCGAGTAGTTAGAGCTGCCGCCAACATGAGAAAGCACCGGCTGCGATTGGTTCATGTAGTTATAGTTTGTCGAAGCTTGGTAAGGCTGCGATTGGTGTGTATGTTGCGCTTGATAGCCGCCGAAATGCGAAATGACCGGTTGTTGTGATTCCGAGTAGTTAGAGCTGCCGCCAAAATGCGAAAGCACCGGCTGCGAGTAGTTGTTAGCAGAGAACGAATTCATCGAGGAAGACTGGCCATATCCGTTGTTTTGTGCCGAGTATCCGAGCTGGGAAATCACCGGACCAACGTTGGATTGCGCGGAAATCGAGCCTGGTTGTCTTGCATTGTCTTGGTAGTGAGATTGCACATAACCCGAGGGTTGGTACGAGTTCGATTGTTGACTAATCCCAGACATGTTTCCGTTATAGCCCTGCAGTCCGAATTGGTTCATTAAAGTGTTGTCCTCCTAGAATTCGTGGATTTGGCTCAAGAAAGTTAAATTACGTGCTTCAGCCCTCTAAAGCCTCCTATAGTGTTTCAGAATCGGTTTGTTTTTATGATTGTTAGGAAATGGAAAGTTGTTCTTACGTTTATTACGGTCATTGTACCGTTCCACAGGTTAAAAGGTGCACTTTGAAGGGTTGACCGAACAAGGCATCTGGAAGAAAAATGAAATAGAGCAGTTGGAAGCACAACCTGCGAAAATTAGGAAGGAGGGAATATTGATACCTTTTCTAAGAACGTTTTCATGTTTGCAGCCCAGTCATTCGAATTTAGGAGGAGATTGAATGAGGACAGGTAAAGCAACGAGAACAACGAGAACCGGTTTATCGGTATTATTAAGTTTGATTCTGGCATTTGGCGGTTTGTTAGCACTGCCGGTCAGCGTGTCTGCGGCGACAACGATTTCCAATATTACGCTGAATACGACGACACCAGCCATGTATGACAAATTTGAGATCAAATTTGATCTTAGCGCGACATATTCGAATCCATTTAACCCTGATGAGGTTGATGCCAGAGCTTATGTGACTACACCTTCGGGTCAGACGGAGATGGTACCTGCATTCTATCTATCTAATTCTTCTCCCAAATGGGCAATTCGTTATGCACCACGTCAAACAGGGACGCACTCTGTCTACTTGAAGGTGGCGGATGGCAACGGCACAGGGCAGTCATCAAACTATACGTTTACAGCCGGAGGTCCGGGGAATAACAGAGGTTTCATGGGGATTAGCGGGAATCGTTTCATCGACAGTGCGGGCAAACAGCTGACATTGATTGGTACGAATTACGCATGGGGAGCTCCGAGTGAGATTTTGGCCGCTATGCCTCAGTATAGTGCTGCTAAGATGAATCTGATGCGTGTATGGTACAGCGTCTGGTGGGGGAACTATGCGCCAGAATGGGGACCGACCGTAACAACGCAAAATGGAATTACAATGAGCTATGACGGCGTTGGCAAATATCAATTGGAGAATCAAGCGCGGCTGGATACATTGATGGATACGGCATCAGCCAATGGCATTTATGTGATGCTTACGATGAACAGCTTCGGTGATTTCTACTACGATTGGCAGCAGAACGCTTATAATACGGCCACGGACCGTCCTCTTGGTCGGAAAACAACACGGATTTCTGGACGAATGCAACTGCCATTGCCTATCAGAAGAAATTGCTGCGCTATGTTTTTGCCAGATGGGGCTACAGTCGCGGGCTTGGCATGATGGAGTACTGGAATGAATCGGACAATCGCGTCGATACGAATGCAACAACACGAGCATCGTGGCATGCTTCCGTGGATAATTACTGGAAAAGCCTCGATTTCTACGATCGTCCGACGACGACAAGCTTTGCTTGGAAGGATCATCAAGAATTCAATCAATCGACCTGGGAAACGTTGACGACCATGGATACAACGAACTTCCACTTATACGAAAGCACCCCGGCTGTAATCGATAAATGGGAAACCGAATTGAAGCATTTCCTTGCTGACTTCGGGAATCGCCCTGCATTTGTTGGGGAGTATGGCATCAGCGGCGGCGGTGAAGATCCGAATGACGCTTCGGTTCAGCGTTATGTGCATGATGGCCTGTGGGCACCGATCTTCCGAGCCGGAGCTGCGGGCGGAAATTTATTCTGGGAATTCGCAGGGGCGGCAGGCTTTAATGTTCCGGCCAATATCAAAGCATTACACACGGCACTTGCGAACTTCGTGCAGCCCGAGGAAGCATATCTCGTCACGATGCCTTTCACGGATTACGGCGCACAATCCAACCAAACTAAAGTTGGCGGGTACAAAAATGCCGATCGTGCACTGCTCTGGATCAATGATACGACGGCCAACTATACTGTGAGCAGTCCGAGAACGGTGAGCAGTATGTCGTTTTCACTCTCGGGTATGAACAATGGGACGTATGATGTCACTTACTTTAACACCGTCACAGGTACGAATGTGTCGACAACGACAGCGACGGCTACCGGCGGCAGCCTGACATTCTCGTCAATCCCGTCCTTTACTCGTGATATCGCAGTGAAAGCAGTACGTCAAGGCAGCGGAACTCCGGATACGCAGGCACCGACTTCACCGACGGGTGTGACTTCGCCTTCGAAGACGAGTACGACCGTTTCCTTGTCTTGGAGTGCTTCAACCGATAACGTTGGCGTTACAGGTTATGATGTCTATCGCGGTAGTACGCTCATCGGATCAACAGTCGGTGCAGGTGCTACATCCTTCACGGCGACGGGTCTGACAGCCAATACGGCATACAGTTTCACGGTAAAAGCGAAGGATGCTGCCGGCAATATCTCCTCGGCCAGCAATGCTCTGAATGTCACCACGAACGCACCGGATACACAAGCGCCAACCACTCCTACAGGTTTGTCTTCGCCATCAAAGTCGGATGTTACTGTCAGCTTGCAGTGGACGGCATCGACCGACAACGTAGGCGTCACCGCCTATGATGTCTATCGTGGCAACACGCTTGCAGGTTCAACAAGCGGTACGGCAACCAGTTTTACCGATACAGGTTTAACTGCTTCGACAGCTTACACCTACACAGTGAAGGCTCGGGATGCGGCAGGGAATATTTCGGCCGCAAGCAGCTTGGTCAATGTGACGACGCTTGCTCCGATCCCGACTAATATGCTGCTTAATCCGGGTTTTGAACAGGACGATGGTAACGGAAAGCCGAACTTGTGGACCATGGAGCAAAACTACTACGTTTTCCGAGATACGAGCGTGAAACGAAGCGGCTCTGCATCGATGAAAGTAACCGGTACGTCCGGCCCATGGTTCGGCATCTATCAAGATGTGAACGCGCTGGCAGGTACAGCCTATACGTTCGACGGATACGTCAATATGGCATCCAATACGACAACAAGCCTAGACGTTAAGCTGCAATTCTTGAACAGCTCCAATGCCCTGATCTCCGAGTCAACCGTGGCATCGTATGCAAGCGGGGCGACTACCTCCGGTTTCGTTAATATACATGGTTCGTATACTGCACCTTCAGGCACAGTTAAAGTTCGCGTGTACACGTATATGAAAGACATGCGAGGAACGATTTATTTTGACGACTTCAACTTGACCGGTGGCAGCGGTGGCGGAGGAACGGACACACAAGCGCCAACGGCACCTGCGGGCTTAACGTCGCCGTCGAAGACCAGCTCGAGTGTCTCGTTATCATGGACGGCATCAACGGACAATGTCGGTGTCGCGGGTTATGATGTTTATCGCGGCAGCGCCTTGGCAGGCTCGACAACCGGGGCGACAACGTTCACGGACAGCGCTCTGTCAGCGAACACGTCGTACAGCTACACGGTGAAAGCGAAGGATGCAGCAGGCAATGTATCCGCCGCAAGCAGTGCGCTGAATGTAACGACGAATGCCGCGCCGGATACGCAAGCGCCAACGGCACCGGCGGGCTTAACGTCGCCGTCGAAGACCAGCTCGAGTGTCTCGCTATCATGGACGGCATCAACGGACAATGTCGGTGTCACGGGTTATGATGTTTATCGAGGCAGCACCTTGGCAGGTTCGACAACCGGAGCGACAACGTTCACGGATAGCGGTCTGACAGCGAACACGTCGTACAGCTACACGGTGAAAGCGAAGGATGCAGCAGGCAATGTATCCTCCGCAAGCAGCTCATTGAATGTAACGACGAATGCCACAAGTGGAACGAATCTGCTTGTGAACGCCGGCTTCGAAACCGACAACGGCTCAGGCAAACCGGCAACATGGACGATCGAGCAGGATTACTACGCTTCGCTGAATACATCGGTCAAGAGATCCGGCTCATCGTCTCTGAGGATTGACGGTACTACGGGGCCGTGGTTTGGTTGGTATCAGGATGTGAATGCGATAGCCGGAACAGCCTATACGTTCGACGGCTACGTCAATGTGGCTTCCAATAACAACAGTACGCTTCAAATTAAGGTGCAATTCATTGATGCAAGCGGAACGGTACTAGCAGATAACGTTGCTGCTGCGTATACGGGAACGGCGACGACCTCCGGTTTTGTTCATGTGCATGGGACATATACTGCGCCTGCAGGCACATGGAAAGTTCGAGTATACACGTATTTCAAAGACATGCGGGGCACGTTTTATTTTGACGATTACTCACTCACTTAATAGGGTATGAAAAGCAACTGCCCGAAGCCTGACTTCGGGCAGTTGTTCTTCTGGCAGAATAATAAGGCGCAAACCTTACTCCTCCTGGTTAAGCTTTCACTTTTACGTTAATAAGTGGTATGATCTCTGATAAACAATTATCCGAGGTGGGATAACATGGATATTACGATCCGAGAGTCAAAGAGAGTAGCTGCAGAACGAGCGGCGGCGTACATACAAGCCGGTATGATTGTTGGATTAGGCACGGGGTCCACTGCCTATTGGGCGATTCAGAAGATCGGCAAGGAAGTCAAAGATGGACTAAGCATTCAAGCGGTTGCGACTTCCATTGAATCGGAGAATTTAGCAAAGGAATTAGGAATTCCGATTCTTTCTATTGCCGAAGTCGATTCCATTGATCTGACAATTGATGGAGCTGACGAGGTCGACGATGGCTGGAATCTTATTAAAGGTGGTGGCGGTGCGCTGCTGCGCGAAAAGATTATAGCTTCAGCCAGTAAGGAACTAATCATTATTGTTGATGAAAGTAAACAAGTAAGCCAGCTGGGTAAATTTCCTTTGCCGGTTGAGATCGTTCAATTCGGATATGAGCTAACCCGGAAACGATTGGGTAAGCTTGGTTGCGTTCCACAGCTGCGGATGAGCGAAGATAAACCTTTTATTACCGATAACGGGAATTATATTGTGGATTGTCAATTTGAGACTATCGTCCAACCCCACGAGCTGCATACCACGATTAATATGATACCCGGTGTTGTAGATAATGGCCTGTTTATAAAGCTTGCAACGAAAGTGATCGTTGGATACAACGATGGATCGGTGAATGAACTATGATTTATAGCTTTATTGTTTAAATAAAAAAGTTCTTGTCAGAAACCAATGACAAGAACTTTTATTGTTTAACCAAACGCTAGTCGATTTCAGCAAAACGTATGCATACAGGCTTGGATACGTGAAGCTCGCTGCCGGTTGGTAGCAGCTTGCCCGATTCGGCATCGCGGCTGAACGTCACGATATGGTTGCCATCCCGATTCGCCACAAGTGCGAACCGTCCGTCCGGCGACAGCGCGAAATTTCGCGGGTGTCCGCCAAGCGTAGGTGCATATTCAATCGGTTCAATCCGGCCGTCGGCCGGGTTGACGCGGAAGACGGCCAGGCTGTCATGCCCGCGATTGGAGCCGTATAAGAACTTTCCATCCGGCGACAGGTGAATGTCCGCACAAGCATTGTCGCCTGTGAACGATTCTGGCAGCGTGGAAATGGTCTGAACGACGCTGAGTCGTCCTATAGCGGCATCGTACGAATAGACCGTGATCGTGCTGTTTAATTCATTGATCCCGTAACCAAATGGCAGCTCCGGATGAAAGACGAAATGACGCGGCCCCGATCCGGGCGTGATGGATTGCTGACTGCGAAGGAGCATGCGCGTGTTTGGCAAATCCAATTCATAGACAAACAAAGTATCAAGGCCGAGATCGGATACGACGGCATAACGGCCTGCGTTGTCGACGATAACCGAATGGGCTCTGGCCTGTGTTTGTGCCGGATGAACGCTGGAACCTTCATGCTGGTGCATGTCGATTGTCTGACCGATTCGGCCATCCTCGAGAATGGGCGAGAGGCTGATCATGCCGCCATGATAGCTCGCTGTCATAGCAAATCGACGCGTCGCATCAAGTGAAATATGGCATGTTGTAGCTGGAAGCGTAATTTCTTCGTTGACGCGAAGCATGCTCCCATCGGTAGGGTCGAACCGGTATGCGGCAGCTGATCCGCATTTTCGGCCATCCGAATCCTTGCCTTCCATGATCGTATAGAGCATACGATTCGTACCGTTAGGTACGAGGAATGTCGGATTTTGCAGGCCATCCGCTTGACCAATCAACGTTAGAGCGCCAGTTTCTTTGTCATATGTGCAAGCGTAAATGCCGGGTTCGTTCGCGTTTGCATAAGAGCCGATAAAAGCAAATGTCGATGCCATAGTCAAGCAAACCTCCATGTCTTGGAAAATAATCGTTCTAAGCTGACATTTTACCATTATTCGCGGGAAAAGGCACTCGCGGAACGTTTTAAGCTACACCCGATGTGTTTTCCGGTAAAAGGAGGGGGTCATGCCGCGCTTTTGCCGGAATACACGACTTAAATAAAAGCCGTTTTCGTACCCGCACCGGGAAGCGATTTTGTCGATGCTGAGTTCAGTTTCCTCAAGCAGCCGACAAGCTCGGGAGAGCCGTAGTTCCGTTACGAACTCAGATGGCGTAACTCCATAAGCGGTGCGGAAGCGACGGGTCAGCTGAACCGGTGAAAGCTTCAGTGAATGCGCCAGGTTCCGCATGTTTAGTGGTGCGTAAGCATGGGCCGTCATGAGCTGATGTGCCTGCTGAAGCTCCGGGGGAATGTCAGTATGGTCAGGATTCAGATCATTTCCACGCTCCAACGCCACCAGTCGCAGCAGGTCGTTCAATAAATGCTGCTTATTCGCTTGTGCGATCTGGTTCCGTTCCGGAGCTAGTTTTTTTAAATAAAGCAAATCGGACAGCAAACGCACTTCATCTGCTATGCTGATTTTCCCTCTTAACTGGAGCTCCTCCCCGAACTCGGACTCTGGAATCCTTACTGTATCCGTATTAGAAGCGGTGTCTGTATCCATGTCCATATCCATATCCATGTCCGAATTGGTCTCGGGTTCTTCTTCCCAACTGAAATGGAGAAAGTGAAAGTTAAGTGTGCTGATCGTCCGTCGATGAAACCAAGTATTCGGCGGACAGATCACCAAGTCACCAAAACCGGCTTCCCCCTCATGATCATTGATCGAGAATAAAAATTTGCCTTCTTGAGCGGCGAACAACGTCCAGTATGGATAAATATCACGGTCGAGTGCAAAACGTTCTTTGCGTTCCCAATATACATGTGAAACTAACTTTGCATAATAATCGAATTTCATCCGCGCTTCCACCTTTGAAATGCTAGTGAAATAAAGTATATCAATTCTCGTAATACAATGCATGTTATTTAAAATGAGGATCTTTTAAGATGAAACTAAAGATATTCATTTTCGAATAAGGAGTGCATGGGATATGAGAAATGAGGTCGTGGCGACGGAGATAACGGTTATCGGCGGCGGACTGGCGGGGGTATGTGCGGCTATCGCCGCAGCTCGGCAGGGAAGAACGGTTTCGCTGGTTCAAAACAGGCCCGTGCTTGGCGGTAATTCCAGCAGCGAGGTGAGGGTATGGGTTTGTGGCGCAACTGCGCACGGAAACCATCGCTATGCAAGGGAGACCGGTATTATGGGCGAGCTGTTCATTGAGAACCAGTACCGTAACATGGATGGAAACCCGTATTTTTGGGATTTGGTCGTCATGGAGAAGGTACGGGCCGAGCCCAATATCCGCTTATTTCTCAACACGGATGTGCATGAAGTAGAGGCCAGCGGTGACGAGGACGACAGGAAGATTCATTCCGTAACGGGCTGGATGATGGGATCAGAACGAAAGATTCGCTTTGAAAGCGATGTGTTTCTGGATTGCTCGGGTGACGGACTGGTTGGCTTTCTGGCTGGAGCTAAGTATCGCGTCGGCCGTGAGTCGAAGGAAGAATACAACGAGGATTGGGCGCCTGAAGTGGCAGACGACATTACACTCGGCAGCACGCTTCTGTTCTATACCAAGGATGCGGGCCATCCCGTGAAGTACATCCCGCCTACTTTTGCCAAAGACATTACGCAAACGACGATTCCGATGAAACGCGTCATTCGCAGCGGCGATAACGGTTGTGCCTATTGGTGGATTGAATGGGGCGGAGAGTCCGACACCGTTCATGATAACGAACTGATTCGTGACGAGCTGTGGGCAGCTATTTATGGCATTTGGGACTATATCAAGAACTCAGGCCAGTTTGATGCCGATAACATGACGCTGGAATGGGTCGGCTCTATCCCAGGAAAACGGGAGTATCGCCGATTTGTCGGCGATCATGTACTCAATCAGAACGATATCGTGGCGCAGCGTGAATTCGAAGACCGCATTGCTTTTGGAGGCTGGTCCATCGATCTGCATCCGCCGCAAGGGATGTATTCGACGGAAAGCGGATCTAAGCACCTTCATACGGACGGCATCTATCATATTCCGTTTCGCTCGCTGTATTCCGTGAACGTCAATAACCTCCTCATGGCCGGCCGCGATATCAGTGCCTCGCATGTCGCGTTCGGGACGACGCGCGTAATGGCAACTTGTGCTGTCATCGGTGAAGCCGCGGGTACCGGGGCCGCATTATGCGTAGAGAAGGGAATTTCACCACGCGAACTGCATAATAGCCATCTGCGCGAATTGCAGCAAACGATGCTCAAGCAGGATGCCTCGATCATCGGCTTGCGCAACGAAGATCCGAACGATCTGGCGCTTCGAGCGACCGTCAAAGCATCGAGTACGTTGACGAGACTTGCGGTGGAAACGCCGGTAGAAGCTTATCCCCTTAAGTCAGATATCGGCTTACTGCTGCCAGCAGACCCGGACATTGACGGCATTGAGGTGTTGGTAGATGCTGCAGAAGCAGCGACGCTTACAGTCGAGCTTTGGAATACGGGTCGTGGCGAGAATTACGTCCCGCATACGCTGCAGACTTCTACATCTGCGCAAGTTAGCAAAGGTGATAGGCAATGGGTAAAGCTGAATTTGCAATGGAAACCGGCTGCACCACAAAATGCCTTTCTCATCATTAAAGCCGTCGAGCCTATTTCGGTGCACTTGTCCAATCAGCTACAAACGGGATTGCTTACATTTATCAATGGAGCGAAGCCAGCTGTCTCCACAGATCTCGAGAACCATCAGCGATCGCAGCCAGTCATGCAATGGAGCATGAATCCGTTTGTGCGCAAACCACTCTGTTTCCGTCTGTTATCCGGGACAAATGCATTCTCCCCTGAGAGAGCTGTCGATGGTTTCGCTCGTCCGTTTGCAGGTCCTCATCTGTGGTCGTCCGTCGCCATGGGGGAAAACTCGTCAGAGTGGTTGGAGCTGAGTTGGGAGAAGCACGTGAATGTTCGTTCGGTCCACGTTACGTTCAATGACGACGTTAACGAGGACTTGATCAACCTCCACCATCACCGTACCCCGTTTGCAATCATGCCGGAGCTGATTCAAAATTATGCCGTTGAGGTCTACGCGAACGGCAAATGGACGGCTGTGGCTGAAGGACAAAACAATCATCAACGCAAGCGTATTCATACACTGGATGAGGCTGTAACCGCAGATAGGATCCGTATCGTGGCTTATTCAACTAACGGAAGCCGGCGTGCCGAAATTGTCGAAGTCAGGGTGTACGAATAGGTTATAGGCGATACAAGAAGAGTAAAGGGAGCAATTAGCCGAGTTCGGCATTGCTCCCTTTGTCATCCTTTAACGCAATTGAGCCGGTTCCCAGTTCATAATATAATCGGCAACTTCTTTATAGCCCTTCTCGGCAATAATCCAATGAGACCGTTTGGGGAACTCTACAAAATGTGTAGTGGCTCCGGATTGTTGATTATAGAGCTGAAAGTTCTTCTGTACCATGGCAGCAGGCACGATATGATCTTCCTCACCTGCAATGATCAGGAGCGGCCCTCGCTTGCCGTTCTTGAAGTTTACCGTTAGCGGGCTCCCGGAATTGAAGGAAGCAAATGCGCTTTGGAAAAAGATCCTGCTTGTTTCGGGGACGGCATAGTTGAATGCTTCTTTTTGCTCTTTTAAAGACAATGTATTTACGAAAGCAAATTGGAATTGCTCGAACGATAACTTCACGGTTTTTCGCCAAGGCTTGAGAAGGATGGACGCTACTGACTTGGATGCCGTCTTATAAGCGCCAGGGTTGATTCCTTTAGTAGCAGCAGGGTCAATTGCGATGCCGGCAGCTCCTAAGTTGCGGTCCATAAGAATCTGAGTGATTAAACCACCGAAGGAATGTCCAATAAGGATAGGTTTCTCCGGCAATGCCTGAATAATTCGCACATAATGGTCAACGACTTCCTTCAGGCCAAGCTTGTTAAGCGCTTTGGAAGGATTATTCCGAAGTTCATCGATACTCCGTTCATGGTGCGGCCATGCGGGAGCGATCGTCTCATATCCTTGCTCGATAAAGTAGTTACGCATTGGTGACCAGCTATCCGGTGTCATAAAAGCACCGTGAATAAATAGAATAACCGGTTTCTTCGTTTGTTTTGAATTGGCCTGCATAGCAACGTTGTTCATGTATGATTGCCCCTTTCGTTTAATGAAGTTGTTTGGTTGATAGTTATGATAATAACAGGGCTGCATGAAACGATCCGTAACTTTGTCACATAACGATAAACAACTCAAAAAACCACCTCTAAGAGGTGGTTATTTAGTTATCGGACATGCTGAAAACCGCACGGGGTCCGAGGCTTATGGTCGGTATCCTGGGCACATTTATGCCAAATAACGACTGTGGCAACCGTTAGAGTTGAAGTCGCTACAATTCGATATAGCTTTCGAGGGCGCTTCGATTGGTAATGATGATTTTCCCTCTCGAGAGTTTAATGATTTCTTCCTTCTCAAGTAACTTTAACGACCTGCTGATTACTTCGCGGGCCGATCCCAGCTCAACAGATATGATGTCATGCGTAATATGCAGAGTATCGGAATTACCGGCTTTCTCCGCCATTTGAATAAGAAATTCGGCAATTCTACCACGGATGGATTTGAAATGGATGCTGTCCAGAAGATTGGACATGATGACTATTCGATTGGCGAAGGATTTAAAGATAAAACGACGGAATGACTTATATCGATCTGTCCAGTCTCGAAAAATCTCAGCAGGAATCGCCAGCACTAAACCTGTTGTTTCTACGCAAGCGGAAGCTTCATATTCACCTTCGCCTAGAATGCTTGTGGTCATTAATGGACAGCATTCTCCGCTATGAATTCTATATAAAGTGATTTCCCGACCCCCGGCGCTTATTTTATACATTCTGACTGTACCCTCTAGAATCATCATTGCATACTCTAGGATTTGTCCTTCTTCAATAATATAATTAGGCTCCATTTGCAGCACTGTGATGCCATCCTGATTCCAATCCTGTTCAGTGATCTCTGCTAAGCTTGGGAATAATGAAATTATTAGAGATAAATGTTCGGATACAATCAAGCGTGTCACCCCCGTAAGAACTTCGAATGTACTAAGGAATAAAGATCCTGACTGTTGTACCTTCGCCAGGGCGGGAGTGCAGTGTGATCCCGTATTGTTGGCCGTAATAAAGCTTCAAACGCTCGTCCACGTTATTGATGCCGACACCGCCTAATTTGGGCAAGGACAGAGTGGACTCCTCCTTGATGGCCTTCGCGCGGATGTCGGGATCGAAACCAACGCCATCATCTTTTACGACGAATTGCACGTTCCCATCGTCGCTCGGCAGGCATGTAACAAGCAAAAGTCCTGGACCTTCTTTTTCCCGGATGCCATGATAGATGGCGTTCTCTACAAGAGGCTGCAAAATAATCTTCGGAATGACTTTGGCAGACAAATCCGGATCGAAATGAAGTTGATAATTCAGTTTATCTCCATAACGTTCCTTCTGAATGAATAAATATTGGGCGACGTGGTTCATTTCATTCTCCACCGTCGTGAATTCGCTGCCACCGCTTAAGGAAAGCTGAAAGAATCTGGCCAGCGCCTTTGTCGTTGAGATGACGCGCTCACTCTCATTAAATTCTGCCATCCATACGATTGTATCCAATGTATTGTATAGAAAATGTGGATTAATCTGACTATGCAGCACGCTCAATTCGTACCTGTGCAGTGTCTTTTCCTTCGTTTCGATGTCTTGCATCAGCCGGCGCATCTCCGTTACCATCGAATTGAAATGCTGCGCAAGCCCCTGTACCTCCGTTGCACCTGTTTCTGACACACTGACTTCCAGCGTTCCCGACTTTACCTTTTGCATCGCCTGCTCGAGACGACGAATCGGTCTGGTGATGCTTTTGGCTAAGAAAGGGGATACAAGTATGATGAGCAGCAGCAAGCCCAGTCCCACTAAGAAGAACGAGCGGAGCAGTTGATTCCGCACTTGCTGAAGACCGTCTAGAGAGCTGACGCCAACGAGTGTCCAATCGGAATTTCGCAGCTTCGTTTGATTGACCCAGCGGTTGTCCGACGGTTGATAGCCCTGCTTGGACATGCTGATCATCCGTAATTGATCCTGCTTGGCAGTGTCCGTGAAGTAAGAGGGATCATTGTGATACACGATGCCGCCATTGCTGTTAATGATAAAAGCAAACCCTGTACGGCCCAGATCCAAGTCGTTCATATAATTTTCGATGCCTTTGTACTCAATATCAAGCAGCACGACACCGAGATTACGATGATTTGCATCCCTGATTTCTTGACTCATGGAGATGACCCAGTTATTCTTGTCCATCGAAAACTTCTGCATGCGCGCGGAAGTAAGTACCGGGTTCGTGCTGTTGATCGCGGCAACATACCAGGGTTCATTCATCATATTGGAAGAACGAATCATGTTTAATTTGGTCTCATTGGACAGCACATAACCATCCTTGCCGATGACAACGACGGATTTGATGTTAGGATCGGATAAGAGGGCAAGATGGATGAGCTGGAGCTCGACCTGTTCACCTTCCTTGGTCGGGGAAGAGAGCGTTTGAATCGTTTGAGGATTCTGAGCCAGCATGGTTGTCAACACTTTCAACCGGTCGATATACATCTCCACTAAACTGCCGCTCTTAGAAATCGCCGAATTGGCAGATTGGATCGACTCGTTCATGACCGCGCGGGATATTCCGACATATAGCACAGTGCCGATTATTCCGATCGTGAACACGCTGATCAGCATATAAATCCACGAAATTCGGAATTGCAGAGAACGGGGAATCAGTTTCACGAGTGTTTGATCCTTTCCCGATATTGAATGGGGGAGAGCCCGAATTTCTTCTTGAATGCGGCGCTATAATAGTTCGGGTTATCGAAGCCTAATGAGGTGGAGATCTCATAAATCTTCATGTCCGAAGTGAGAAGCTGCAGCTTGGAGCGCTCTAAGCGAATACCCAATAAGTAATCCTGGAAGGATACATTAAACAGTCGCTTAAATAAAACACTCATATAACCAGCGCTAAACCCGACCTGATTCGCCAAAGCAGCAAGCGAGAAATCCGGGTTTGCCACATTATCTTCAATGATTTGAGTAATTGATGCCTTATGCCCCGAATCGTCCGGCAATTGAAGTGTCGATTTGTACTCGCTGACAACCTGCTGAAGTTCGGACAACTGCTGTTCTTGTTGAAGCTTCTCGACTAATTTGCGCAGCACTTCATACACGTCGGTTCTGGAGACCGGCTTGAGCACGTAATCGTCTACGCCGATTTTGAGCGCGGTAACCGCATATTCGTAATAATCATAGCCTGTAATGACGGCGATCTTCGCTGCAGGCTTGATTTCCTTCGCTTTGCGTGCGAACTCTAAGCCATTCATCTTCGGAATATTAATATCCAGCAGTACAAGATCGGGACGATGGGCGAGGAAGAGCTTAAGCCCTTCTTCGCCATTATCCGCTTCTATGATTTCCGTAATATTGAACTCCTCAAAAGGCAGCAGTCGTTTGATTCCGTTCCTTACTAATTCTTCGTCTTCGACGATTAGCAGCTTATACATCGATTCAATCCCCTTGAACTTGTTATTCGACTGTGGAACGGAGGTAGCCGTAGCCATCCTTCTCCATATCGTCTAGCGGAACAAATCGGATGGAAGCACTGTCGATGCAATATCGTTTCCCGGTAGATGCCTTAGGACCGTCGTCGAATACATGCCCCAGATGGATATTGCCGACCCGGCTCCTCACTTCTGTACGTACCATATTATAACTCTTGTCTTCGTGGTAGGTCACTACATCCGGATCGAGCGGCTTCGTGAAGCTAGGCCATCCGCAGCCTGCATCATATTTGTCGCGGCTCGAGAATAAGGGTTCTCCCGTAGTCACATCAACATAGATGCCCGCGTCAAAGGTATTCCAATATTCATTGGAGTAAGCTGCCTCCGTTTCGTCTAGAACGGCTACTTTGTACTGAATATCCGTTAATGTCTGTTTGAGTTGCTCGTTGCTGGGCCGGGAGTATAAGGATGGATCGACTTTGACCGGCTCATCTAGAATCGTAAGATCGACATGGCAGTAACCATCCGGATTTTTCTCCAAATAATCTTGATGATAGTCTTCCGCCAAATAGTAATTAGTTAAAGGCTTTACCTCGGTTACGATCTTCTTCGTGTATTTCTTCTGTTCCTTCGCTACAACCGCGTTAATGACGGACAGATCGCTATCGTGGCTATAATAAATCCCCGTTCTGTAATTGATGCCCACATCGTTCCCTTGTTTATTCACGCTGGTCGGATTAATGACCTTAAAGAAATCGGTCAGCAGATCGGATAGCGGAAGGCGATCCGGATCATACTTCACCTCGGCTGTTTCCGCGTAACCACGGTCACCTTGAACAACATCTTCATAAGTCGGATTGTTCCCTGTCCCATTGGCATACCCGACGGTTACATCTTGAACACCGTAAATACGCGATATATAAGCTTCAATTCCCCAGAAACAGCCGCCGGCCAAATAAATCGTTTGCAGCTTGCTTTGCGAATAGTCAACCTTATCGTTCGGGTTCGGCGAACGCGTCGTAGTTGGTTCTGTAGAGGCGTCTGTGATGGCGCCTAGAGATTCGCCTGTTGTATTGGTGGGTATTTGGCTTCCGCAAGCCGTTACAACTAACAATAAGAGCAAGGATACTGCGCTTATTAATCTTTTCAAAACAATCCCTCCCGGCTAAGAATACAGTTTGCGACTAAGAAATTAATTTGAACGTGCTGGTGATCACATCATTCGAGTTTTGTCCCGGTGCCTTCTTGACCAGAATTCCGTCTGATCCAATGTAAAGGGAGGTCGGGTAGCCGCGTACTCCGAATTCCTTGGCCCATTTGCCGCCTTCATCCAACAGGACGGTTACATGGTTAGCCGTGTTTTCCGCTTGCAAGCCCTTGAACCACTCTGTAAAATCACTCGCGGATTGCTCGCCGTTGTAATCCGGACTAACGATCGTAATCACCTTGAAGTCATTCGTTTGACCCGCTAATGTGTTCAATTCGTCCATGCCTGCGAGACAGATCGGGCACCAAGAAGCCCAATATTTCACATAGACCTTCTGGCCGGCTAGACCGGCTAGCGTGACTTGATTCCCATCGAGATCTTTCAGATCAAATTTCGGTGCGGCTGAGCCTTTGTTTATCGCGGTCGATGCTGATTGGTCAGCATTCGTATTGCCGCAAGCTGCCAGCAGAAACAGCAGGATGAACAGGGGAATGACATGCAGCGACCTGGTTGTTGGTTTCATTATGATAAACCTCCTTGTATAGCAACTCTTGAGCGACGATTAACTAAACCACGCCGTAATCATATTCAGCTTATTCGTCATAAGCAGAATTCCCATGACGATAAGCAGCAGGCCGGATACGACTTTCAGCTTCGGCAGATGCTTATTGAAGGCACGTAATCGTCCGATTAACAGATCCGAGAACAGGGAAAGGATAATAAACGGAATCGATAAACCAAGTGCGTACACGAGCATGTAACCTCCGCCTTGAAGGGCGGACCCTTCGCTGGCCGATAAACTGAGCACCGCCGCGAGAATAGGGCCAATACATGGCGTCCAGCCAAAGCTGAATGTGAAGCCAAGCAGGAAAGCGGAAGCGAAGCCCATTTGTCCTCTCCATGCTACAGCGAGCTTCTTCTCACGCTGCAAGAAGAGTAACGTAATGATCCCCGTCTGGAATACTCCGAATACAATCACGATGATCCCGCATACATGTGTGAACCAACTGGTATTAATGACATGCCCAAGACTTCCCGCTCCGAAACCAAGCAGCACGAACACGAAGGATATCCCGAGCGTGAAAAATAAGGTATTCCCAATTAGGGATGGATGGAAACGCAGCCTTCCGATCCGGACAACTTTCGTTGCACTTCCCGGTGCAGTACCGCCGAGATTGGCTAAATACACGGGCAGCATAGGCAGTATGCAGGGAGAGAAGAAGGATAATATTCCGGCGACAAACACGCTGCCAATGAACACTTGCAAATTCAACACCGGGACCACCTCCTTGTTGGTACCATTGTACGAGTTTCAAATCTGAAAAGGTATACACTCTGATGATGAGAATCTGTGAAATGATCATGTATATAATCGAAGGCGATTCTTGCTAAACAAGCGAACAGAAAATTATAGGCACTCGTGTTATATCGACAGACTTTTCAGTTGTAAAGTGAAATATTGGAAAAGCATTAATGATGCTGCACCTGTTCAGTAGTTGCCTATTAATGACTGCTAATCCGCGGTGTGACAGCGGAATAAGGAGGGAAACGAGATGAGATTCGGACTTACCGCGTATGGCACGGTATTTCATATGGGGCTGCATGCCGGGTCTAATCGGGTCCGTATTACGGCTCGAGACCAAATCGACATGGCTGAAGCGTATGGCCTTCAAGGCGTTGAAATTCCGTTAGACGTGCTTTCACAGAGCGACCCAGGAGAAGTTGCAACTTATGCCGGTAAGAAAGGTATGTTCGTGAATGTCGCCACTGGGGGCTTCGAACCCACGTCACTCATGAAAGCGCTTCACCTATCGAAGATGGCGGGCGCGCTTACGCTTCGTACCGTTGTAGGCGGGGCTAAGATCGGCGGTGATCGCCGTCATATGGCAGGAAGCTGGCAGCCTTTTCTGAAGCAGGTCTTAAGTGCGTTTCAAGAAGCCGTGGAAGTCGCCGAAACGATCGGCGTCAACCTGACGGTGGAGAACCATCAGGATTTGGCATCCGAGGAATTACTATGGCTCTGTGACACGATTGACTCCGAGCGTTTCGGCATTACGCTGGACACCGGCAATCCGCTTGCGACAGCCGAGCATCCCGCAGACTTCTTCCGAAGCGTGGCGCCGTATGTCAAGAACGCACACTTGAAGGATTATAAGATTTACGGGTCGGATGAGGGATACAGGCTCGTGCGCTGTCCGATCGGACAAGGCGTCATTGATTTTCCGGACCTCTTTGCGCTGTTGAGCGAACGGAACCCGGACGTAACGATGTCCGTGGAACACGGTGCGCTGGAAGCCCGGCTTGTGCGAGTGCTTCGGGAGGATTATTGGACCGAGTACCCGCCCCGCACGGCGAGGCAGCTATCCAGGCTGCTGCGTTTCGTTGAAGATCGGGCCAGACAGAAGGGCGATTGGAGAACGCCATTCGAGCAGGCTCAGTCGCCGGATGATATTGCCAAGTACGAGTTGGAAGAGATGGACGTCGCGATGGCATACCTCTCCAAACATATCCGCGAGCATGAGAAACGCTCTGAATCTGCAATCAAATAGGAGGGATCCCTATGCATGCGACAGGATTTCAAGGGAGAAATGCGTTGGTTACCGGTTCCAGCCGAGGACTTGGCAAGCAATACGCGCTCGACTTAGCCCGTGCCGGCGCTAATGTGATCATCCATGACATTCGGGACAGCTCAGCGGCTGAATTCAATGAAGCGGCGTCAGGCCATGCGGTTGCCGAAGAAATCAGACAGCTGGGTGTCAAGTCGGCATTCTTTGCGGCTGATCTGGCGGACCCGCAGCAAGCGGAACGACTGATTGCAAGCACAATTAACGAGCTGGGCTCTTTGGATATTCTCGTGAATAACGCAGGTGGCGATATCGGCTTAAACAATCCTCGCCCGGATCCGAATGATGCGCTGGATATATCCATCGACGATATTCGTTCGGTTGTTGAACGCAATCTGTTATCCACGATGTATACCTGTAAGTTTGCAGGTACTTATATGCGGAACAGAAGATCCGGCAAAATCGTGAATGTGGGCTCCATTGCAGGGCATGTTCCGGTAACGAACGGAATTATTTATGCAGCAGCCAAAACGGGTATATCTTCTTATACGAGAAGCTTGGCGGAGCAATTGCGTCCGTACGATGTGAATGTGAACTGCATTTCTCCCGCTCCAACCTATACCGGCAGATTCCTTGCAACGCGGACTGTACATAGCGAAGAAGGGAGATCGCGCTTACAGCGCATCGCTCAGCCCGAGGATATGTCTAATATTGTCCTGTTTCTATGTGGTTCTGCATCGGATGCCTTGTCCGGCGAAACGATCGTATGCTGGAAATAATGAAGCTGAGGGTGAAATTGAACGATGACCGAAGCAATCCGTTTTATCATGGGGTCAGAGAAGCCGAGCAACTACAACATCTTTACGCACGCAGCCGGTCCGGAGGGCAAGCTGCCGCTCACTTCCGAGATGCTGATGAATCTTCCGAGCGGGGATCTATTCGGCATGAGCCAAAATGTCGGCATGGGTTGGAAACCGGAGCGGCTTCTCGGCAAGCAAGTTCTTATTCTTAGCACGCAGGGTGGCGTCCGGGGCGAAGACGGCACACCTATCGCTCTTGGCTATCATACCGGTCATTGGGAAGTCGGTCTTCTCGTCAAAGAAGCGGCACTTGAAGTGTCCGCACTCGGCGGAGTTCCTTTTGCCGCGTATGTCAGCGATCCCTGCGACGGACGTTCGCAAGGGACTACCGGAATGTTCGACTCGCTGCCTTACCGTAACGATGCGGCTATGGTGTACCGGCGGTTGATCCGGTCGCTTCCGACTAGGAGCGGCGTAATTGGGATAGGAACCTGTGACAAAGGACTGCCCGCCATGATGATTGCCTTAGCCGCAATGCACGATCTACCCGCGATCATAGTTCCGGGCGGCGTCACGCTGCCTCCGACAGCCGGTGAAGATGCGGCTAAAATCCAAACCATGGGGACACGTTTCGCGCATGGACAAATTTCGCTCGACGAAGCGGCCGATCTCGGCTGCCGGGTATGCGCTACGCCGGGAGGCGGCTGCCAGTTTCTCGGCACCGCCGCCTCAGCTCAAGTTGTCGCCGAAGCGCTTGGCATGTCACTCATGCATTCGGCACTCGCGCCTTCCGGCCAGCCGATATGGAGCGATATGGCCCGTCAATCCGCGAGGGCCGTTCAATGGATGCATGCGAACGGAATGACCATGCGTGATATATTGACGGATGCTGCCTTTGAGAATGCTATGGCTGTTCATGCGGCCTTCGGCGGATCCACGAATTTGCTGCTGCATATTCCGGCTATCGCCTATGCGGCTTCATGCCGTATGCCCGATGTTGCGGATTGGACACGCGTGAACAAGGCAGTTCCGCGTCTTGTGAGCGTGCTGCCGAACGGACCTGAATATCATCCTACTATTCGTGTGTTTATGGCCGGAGGTGTCCCGGAGGTCATGCTGCATCTTCGTAAACTCGGTCTGCTCCAATTGAAAGTAAAGACCGTCTCAGGCGAGTCCCTTGATGCTCTCTTGGATTGGTGGGAGGATTCCGAGCGGCGCCATAACGTACGCAAACGGCTGCAAGAAATCGACGGCATTGACCCGGATCAGGTGATTATGAACCCGCAACGAGCTTCAAGCAGGGGACTGACATCGACGGTAACTTTTCCAATCGGCAATCTTGCTCCTGAAGGATCCGTCATTAAGTCCACTTCTATCGATCCCGACGTTGTCGGCGAAGACGGCGTGTACCGCCATGTCGGTCAGGCAAAGGTGTTTACATCCGAGAAAGAAGCCGTAAAGGCGATCAAGCTCGGTCAGATTCATGCAGGCGATGTAATCGTGCTAATGGGCGGTGGTCCATCCGGAACGGGGATGGAGGAGACCTACCAATTAACATCCGCATTAAAGCATCTTCCGTTCGGCAAACGTGTGACATTACTCACGGATGCTCGTTTCTCCGGTGTTTCAACCGGGGCTTGCATCGGACACATTAGTCCCGAAGCATTGGCCGGAGGGCCGCTGGGCAAAGTGCGAAACGGCGATTGGATTGATGTTTACATTGATCGCAATAAGTTGGAAGGCAGCATTCATTTCATAGGTCAGGGCGAAGAGCGTTTCAGCCCGGAGGCCGGTGCTGTCGTATTGGCTGCTCGCCCTCTTCATCCAAACCTTGCTCCAAACCCATCATTGCCGGACGATACCCGGCTATGGGCGGCGCTTCAGGCTGCAAGCGGAGGTACCTGGAGGGGAAGCATTTATGATGTGGATCGAATTGTCGAAACATTGCAAGCGGGAATGGAAGCATTGCGATTAACCAGAGCTAAGCAATAGACCGGAGGCTGAATATTCATGGGTAAACCTCGTCTGGAAGGCAAAGTGATCGTAGTAACAGGCGGAACGAGAGGAATCGGCAAAGGAATCGCTCGCATGTGCGCGGCTGAAGGTGCTTCAGTGGTGATTACCGGGAGGAACGAGCAGGATGGAAGTCAGGTTGTCTCCCAGATGGTTGAGGAATTCGGCACGAAAGCGCTGTTTATCCGGAAGGATATTAGCAGCGAGGCGGCTTGCCGCGAATTGATCGAGGAAACCGTCGCATATTTCGGACGCATCGATGGCCTGGTCAATAATGCGGGAATTTTCCCGAGAAGTACGATACTGGAAACGACGGAGGAGCTATTCGATTCGATCTTCGCTGTCAACGTGAAAGGAGCTTTCTTCTGCTCGAAATATGCCATATCGGAGATGCAGAAGACAGGCGGCGGTTCAATCGTTCAAATCGGTTCCACGAACGGATTTCGTGGCTCGCAGGATCTTGTCGCGTATGCATGCTCAAAAGGCGCACTGCGGACGCTTAACCGCAATATCGGGGTCCATTATGCCAGGGATGGCATTCGCTCGAACTGGGTGACCGTTGGCTGGGTCGCATCCGAAGGGGAAGTGGAGCTGCATGCGAAAATGGGCTATTCGGTCGATCAGCTCAACGAATGGGCGGCAACCCGCGTACCCAGCGGGCGCATGCAGACGACGGAGGATATGGCCTATGGCGTGGTTTATCTGCTATCGGACGAATCCAATCAGGTAACCGGAACGGAGCTCTCCATTGCCGGCGGCCTCGGTATTTAACTAAATGCTGTAGAACAATAGGTAGGCAGCCGACGAAGTGTTCGGCTGCCTACTGGCGTTAATTGTATAGAGGCTCAATAATTTCAATGACCGTTCGACACCAAGGCCATGCCGATAGGAGCGTTTTCGAATGTCATCGAGAACAGCTCTTGCTCTGAGATTTGTAATGGTTTAGACACGGGAGGTGCTAAATCCTTTCAGTGTCGACGACAATCGGGGAGAAGCCTCTTTTTTTATGAATATTTAAGTATTTCACTTACTTAATCTTTAAATGTTTTCTTTAACCTAGTGAAAGAGAGATTAGGAGGAGGAAACAAGAAATGAGAAACTGGCTTTTTATGCTTGCAGTGTTAGTGTTGCTGGGGACAATCTACGTGCGATTCCAATCCGATGGAGAGACCAAACTACCGGTTGAACAAACTGCGCAAGGGGGGGACTCGAATGAAACACCAATCTCGCATACCTCGGATAATAGCCTGCCGATCAACGAATTGACGTTCCAAGTCGAGCTTGACCAGGTACATAAGGGAAACCTGCTTCTCGTGAATGAGGAAATTGCTGTACCCCCTAACCGTGCAGACGCCAAAGCGGTTAACTTATTTAAGCATAAGGAGTTGTTGGATGGATTTGGTTTACTGGACAACACGATTAGGTTATCACCTGAGCTGACTAAAAAGTTCACTACGATGATCAAGCACGCCGCCTCTGACAAAGTCAAAAACTTTCTGATTAGCAGCGGTTACCGCAGTGACGAGGAGCAGCAAGCGCTTTACGATCAGCTGGGTCCGGAAATTGCAGCGGTTCCGGGACATAGCGAGCATAGCTTGGGACTTGCGTTAGACATCGGTTCGACTACAGCGCAGATGAAAGACGCTCCTGAAGGGATATGGCTGAAGCAGAATGCGTGGAAATACGGGTTCATCGTTCGGTATCCGGAAGATAAAACGGAAATTACAGGCGTCATTCATGAGCCTTGGCATATTCGGTACGTCGGGCTTCCGCACAGCGCAATCATGCAAGAAAATCATTGGGCGTTCGAAGAATATCTGGAACACTTGAAAGAACGCAAATCGATAACAACCGTCGTAGAGGGAAAAACATATATCGTTTATTATTTTCCGGTAGCTTCGAACACGACGCTTCACGTGCCCGTGATCGGCAACTACGAAATATCAGGCAACAATACAGACGGCGTTATCGTGACCGTATTCGATATCGTGAACTAGAGCAAAAGCTTGAGAAATCAAGCTTTTTTCTATTTGGCAGGGAAATGTCTAGAAATTATTGTTAAATAGTTACGGTAGTTATGCTGAAACCTTTTGAATAATCATTGCGTCTAGAACGTACATCCCGGTAGAAAGGAAGAATATAATTGATGAATAGAAAATCTATCATGTTGTCTAGTCTTGTTTTCGCAACTGTCATTTCGACAGGCATTGCGCCATTCGCACACGGAGCAGAAAGTAAGCCGACTAATGCTGCTGCTTCTTCTGCTGTAACCTTCAAAATTAATGATGTTAATTATAGCAATAACACAGGTAAGCATAGTCTTCCGGCAGCACCTTTCATTGCAAATGGAAGTACGATGGTTCCGGTTAGAGCAGCTGCTGATTCTCTTGGTGCATCAATCGGCTGGAATGACAAGAATCAGATGATCACATTGTCAGGAGAAGGCTTTGGCGCGATTACATTCACAATGAATTCTACCTATGCGGTGAATGCGAAGGGAGAGAAAATCAAGCTTCCTGAGCAAGTCCGCCAGACAAAAGGCACTGTGTTCGTTCCTGCGCGTTCGCTCGCTGCACTTATGGGCGTCCGTCTACAATGGGAACCCGCAGCACACAAGATTACGCTAACCAACCAGAAGCAAACCCCAATCCGTATAGACTTCAATTATCAATTTACTAAGGATATGGAAGGATGGAAGGGGGGCTTTGCCGATATGCCGGTTGATTATGATAAAGAGATTTATGAACTGGATTATGCCCATAAATTGCTTCCCATCGACAAGAATACGGCTAATTATGGCTTGAAGCTCTCGGGACATAATCGCAGCGATGATTTGTTTATGTATCTATCCAAAGGAATCAGCGGCTTCAAAGCCAATACTTCGTATCAAGTTAATTTGAAGTTTGCCATGTACACGGAGGCGGGCGGAGGAATGAGCGGTATTGGCGGCTCTCCTGCTGAATCTGTATTTCTGAAGGCCGGTATTCTGGCGAACGAACCTTTATCGGTTCAAACCTCTTCTCCGGGGTCGGAATATTACCGAATGAACGTGGACATCGGCAGCCAAGGAGCCGGTGGCAAAGATGTTAAAGTAATTGGCAATGCTGCTAAGCCTGATGCTGGGAAGGATGGCTATCAACGCGTTGAGTTTGATTACAGCGCCAAGGTGACGGCTAACGCCAAGGGCGAAATTTATATTCTTATCGGAGCGGATTCAGGATTCGAAGGATTGACTACCCTTTACTTTGATGATGTTAAAGTAACCGCTCAAGCTTCTTAGTCTGATACCTTTATACAAACTTTACGGCAGCCGGCTAACATATCCGGCTGCCGTTTGCTCATTATGGGAGAATCAAGATTCATTCTATAGCCCGAAAGAGTCATCTCAAGAGAATGCTGACATGGTACAATTGTTAGGACCTCATTCTCAAGAAGGAGATACATAGATGAATAAATATTTGGCATTATGCTTCATACTGTTCGCGGTTCTTATACTCCCGCAAACCGTATCAGCCCATACGGATTTGAAAGATTCAACCCCGGCAAGCGGAGAGACAGTAGCCGCTCTACTTAGTGAGATCACATTATCTTTTGCAACTGAGATTGAACCTGTAGTCGTCCTTCAGGTTACGGATGCTTCGAATAATGAAATTCCTCTCAAGGCTGAAGCCGGGAAGAATAATGTAACAGGTGTATTCGATGCCCCTCTGACGGACGGAACCTACAAGGTCAATTGGCGAATTATTGGGGAAGACGGACACAATATTAAAGGCGAATATTCGTTCACGGTCGCATTGCCGGCAGAATCTGCTCCGGTTCAAGGCAATACGGCGACACCTGAGATTGCGCCTGATTCAGGTACCGCAGGAACCACGAACTCGCAAGTGAATACGCAAACGGAACCAAATGAATCATCTGAAACTACAAACACGTCAGAGAGTGTCAATTCGTCGAATGCTGCCACGCAAACCGCAGAGAATGCTTTACCTGAAGAAGGTATACAAGCAGCTGCCAATGATCAGAGCAACAAGAACAAAACCGTGACGGTTGTAGTTGCGGTAGGATGCCTTGTCTTGTTATTTTTCTTGTTTAGAGCTGTTATGAAAAAATAAACGCGTAGCCTGCCGGTAGAATAATTGACGAAGGTGTAATCGGCTAGTTACGAATAAGAACAGACAGGAGTCAGATACGATGATTAAAGGTGTCGGAGGCATATTTTGGAGAACCAACAATCTTGAGGCTGTGAAAAAATGGTACGGCGATGTGCTGAAGCTTGACATATCGGAATGGAATGGGACGATGATAAAGCCTGAATCAGCCAATGAAACGATCTTGTCTTTCTTTACCGCAGAAGACCATTATTTTCCGACCGAACAACAAGTGATGTTGAATTTCCAAGTACATAGTCTAGACGAGACTCTTGCGCATCTTGCACATCTTGGTGTACCTCTTGCCAAGAAACCAGAGAGCAGCGAATATGGAAAGTTCGTATGGATTGCAGATCCTGAGGGCCGACTGATTGAGCTTTGGGAGAAATAATTAGGCTTGACCACTTGGTTCAAGTCCGAAAGGCGATGGTTAAGGTAAAGGAAACGGGGGGATTCAACCCCCAGAACGAAGAGGTGAATGACGATGAATGTTATCATGATTATCGTTGGTGTCACGGTATTCTTGCTTGTAGCCGTCCTAATCATTCGCATGAACCGCTGGAAAACCGTTCTGACCGCACCGGGCAATCAAGCGGAGGAAATACAAGATAAGCATGCCTATTTACACGGACGCGGTATCCGCTCCCGCATCCGCGAGCTGGAAGGTTCGTCGGCTTCTACCGGCATAGTCGCCGGCACGATGCACACAAGAGGGCATGTTCCAGCCATGAAATTGCAGGTCCATAAGGATGATGTCCAGCGGGCCAAGGAAGCGTTAATGGATTATACGCATGTGCTTCATACCTCACATTCTCCATTAGTATAGAACAGCAGGCAGATTTGAAATGAACTTCCTTACAAAATGGTTGAGCCACGTAGGCTCAGCCATTTTGCGTTGTACCATCTTTCCATAAAATTCATGCTAATCTCAAATGCGGTTGACACTGCGCAAACAGTTCTGTTCTACCATTGAAGGATGGTTTCTACCCTGGCCGGGAGGTGGTTGAGAGATGGCGGTGCTTCGAAGGCTTGCGCCGACGGCACTCAAGCTCGCGCTTGCGGGAATCATCGTCTTCTTCGTCTTGCGGAACGTGCCGCTGAAGCTCGCTGACATCGAGTCGTTCTTGGCGCATGCAAGCTTGCGATTTTATTCGTCCATGGCCGTATTTGCATTCTTCCTCATGCTGCAAGCAGGTATCTGGGTGTTGATCGTGAACGCGGCAGGCGAGAAATCCGGCAAGCAAAGGAACGGCGTCAAATTGCCGCTGCTGGACGGATTGCGGATCTTCATCGACTCGCAGTTCGGTAAATACCTCCCCGGCGGTTTCTGGAATTATGCGGGACGTGTCGTACTTGCTTCGCGTGCAGGTGTACCGATGAACGCGCAGCTCGCTGCCATTATCTATGAGAACGTGCTTCTCGTATCCGCGGCGCTATGCTACGCACTGATTCTGCTGGTTAGCTTAGACATTGCTCCGGCTGTATGCATATTCGGCGTGCTATTGCTGTTTGCGTTGGCATACGTCTATTACGACAAAGGATCGGCGGCGATTCGTACGCTGTTCGTTCAAGTATCACGGTGGAAGCTTCTGAGGCGAATCTTTGCTCGGCTGTCGCGACTACGTGGAACGGAATCAATCGCGGGAACTGAAGAAGCGGGGTTGTCGAGGAACCGTTTTTTTGGCTGCTTAGCGTGTTTCCTCGGTAGTCATTTCATTATGGGTATAGCATTTTGGATGCTGACAAACAGCTTCGAGCGAGGGCATATCGGCTTGTGGTACGCCGCTGGTACCTTTGCGACATCTTGGCTGCTCGGCTTGTTTAGTCCTCTGCCTGGCGGGCTTGGGGTACGCGAAGGTTTCCTGGTGTATTTCTTATCGCTCAAGCTTGGCGCCGAAACGGCGTTATATATATCCGTGATCGCCCGCTTATGGAACATCATGGCGGAGGTGCTGTTCTGGGCGGTAGTGAGAGCGATCGGCTATTTGACGAGAAAGGTGAGGACCTATGACGAAGCGTAGAAAAATCGTTCTCGTAACGGGCGTGTTTCCGCCGGGCATTGGCGGCATGCAGAACTATTACTATAACTTGTCCATGCATAGCAAGCACAAGATGACCGTTGTCGCACCTGAATATCCGGGGAGCGACACGTTCGATCAAGAGCTTCCTTTCCGAATTCATCGCGGTTCGTTCTTGCAAGAGGAGCGAGTCAACCTAACCAGCTGGGGGCGTTTGTTCCGCCAGGTACGCAGGACGCTGCGCAGCGAAGAACCGGACGTGACGTTGTACGGGTACGTGCTAATCGGATTTATCGGTCTGCTGTTCCGGGTATTCGGCGGACGTCGCTACGTTATTTCCACACATGGGATGGATATGCTCATGTTTCGGCGATTTGTGGGATTGAACGCGATCGTGAAGCTGATCTTGCGCAACGCTGACGGCGTATTGACGAACAGTCAGTTTACGAAGAAGCTGGTGGAAGACTATGGCGTCGACCCGCGGCGAATTGGCATCGTTAACCCCGGAGTCGAGCGCGTGTTCGAGAAACAGCCCATCGATCATGATCTCGTGAGCGAGCATGGACTTGAAGGGAAATACGTGCTGTTATCGGTCGGACGTTTGGTTACTCGCAAAGGCCATGATCGAGTGATTCAAGCCATGCCGTCCATACTGGAACGTATGCCAAACGCGGTGTACCTGATCGTCGGCGACGGTCCGGATCGTCAACGGCTGGAACAGCTTGCTCAGTCGTATGGGGTTGCGGACGAAGTACTGTTCGCGGGCAGCGTGAGTGGAAGCGAGCGTCTAAATGCGTATTACAATCTGTCGCACCAATTCATTATGGTTAGCCGAGAGCTGGAGAAGGGTGATGCGGAAGGCTTCGGAATCGTATATTTGGAGGCGGCTTCGGCGGGCCTGCCGGTCATCGCCGGTCGTTCCGGCGGCGCGTCGGAGGCGGTGCTGGACGGTGTGACCGGGCTGCTCGTCGATCCGCAATCAACGGATGAAATCGCCGAGCGCGTCGTTCGTCTGGCGAAGGATACCAAGCTTCGTGAACGTTTGGTGCGTGACGGCTACAACAGAGCCAAGTCGGAGTTCCAACACGAGGTGCTGGGCGAGAAGTTTGATCGCTACATCGTAAGGATTTGTGCGCTCCCCGCACCATCAATGGCGCGTATACGGTTGATGAGAGAGTCCGCTCGGGAGAATGCAAGGTAGGAAAGTTTCTGCGGAGTCACAAGTAAGGAGTTGTTTGCTTAATGGCAAACAACTCCTTTTGTGCGATCATGACAATATTGCGTTACCTTCGTCACCTTTTACCAATTTGCGGTATTTCATTGGCGTAACGCCATAGAAGGAAAAGAACTTTCGATAGAAAAAGGTTAAATTGTTATATCCGATTGCTTTGGAAATCTCCTCAACGGTTAGATCCGTTAATTTTAACTGCAACGCCGCATGTTTGAATTTGTGCTCTTGTACGAAGGAAGAGAAGGTTTTCCCGGTCACACTCTTGATGATCCGGCCTAAATGCTCTGCTGAATATCCAAAGTGCTCGGCTGCTTGGTCTAATGTTAGGTTTAGATAGTTTTGATTGAGGTAGGCCAGTAAGTCAGTAATGGATATATTCGATCGTCTGACTTCTTTGTTCAAGAATAATTCGTAACGATCACTCTCTATTAGTCTGGTAAACAGAATCGTCAGATAGGCTTTGACAATCTCGGGGTTTGCTTGTTTGCTTTCGAATGATTCGCATAATAGGTTCTGAATCGTTTGTTTGATCTGCCAATTGTCTGATGTATGGAATAACAGAAAGTTCTTCTCTCTGGAAGTATCGCTAATGATCGAAGCAATGGTCTTGCCGAGGATGTTGTCGCCAAGAATGTTGTAAATGAACGAATCGTCAAAAAACTCATTCTTCGCCAAGAAGTTGATTAGGATATCATTCTCGCCTACTTTGTCGATGGAATGCTCCACATTTTTATTGAGGATAATCAAGTCCCCTTCATTGAATTCAAACCGTTCTCCTTGAATCTCTTGGTAGAAGGTGCCGCTGTAAACGTAATTCATTTCAAAGAGGTTATGGGTGTGCTTGACCATTTGGACAAACCTGGTGTGCCTGGAGATGGAGAAGATTTCCCCTGTGACATGTAATCGGAGCACATCACCCTCTAAGGTGTAGTGATACGCGGATGGGTGGGTCATGGACATGGACGGAGTGGTCGTACCGCGTGAAAGAATCCGATTTCTAATCGTTTCATCGGAGAGATCCTGGTCCCTTAGATGCATCTCCAAATCCGTTAATTCAACTAACATGCGATCCAATTCTTCAACATTCATAAAACCGCCTCCCACGTCCCTAGTATATCAGTTTTGGTTAGTCAATACGTCGACTATCGATATTGGTGTATGGGTTAATATGGGTTAGAATATCCGCAAAGGTTAGTCAATTGGTCAACTACATCTTCATAGGGGGAATTATTGTGAGCTGCAGCGTTATGGAAGATGAGATTCTGATGTTTTCTAACCAGATCGTCAGGAGCATTGTCGATGAGGTGCTGACGGAGGGGAGAAAGGTGATCCGCATTCATACAGCCTGGCAGCTGCAGCATGGTGAAATCCTGCTTTACGAATATTCGTCCATAAACATTCCGACCAGCAATTTCACACTTCTGGACAGCTTGGAAGATTATAATCGGATCTGTGAACAAATTCACTGGGTAAAGTGAAAGTTCTAAAAGATTAATTAGGCTAAATAATGCTATACTGACCATAGAAAATACTTCATCCAAAGCGTGGTGCTTATCGTGGCAGTAGAGCAAATTCGAATCGGTACGATCGTCGGCGGCAGAGACGCTGTACGGGTGATTCCCCAAATCGCGCAGCATGGTTTCGAATCTTACAGCCTTTCGTTTGGGCAATCTACAAGCGGCATAGAGCTTAAAGAAACAGCAAAGCAAATCGAAGATCTCGCGGCACAGCACAACTTCGTTATCTCATCAGTTGGTGTATACGGAAATCCACTGACAGGTGAAGGCGACAATGCAGACACGCTAGCCAGCTGGGAACGATTGATTGATCACGCACATCTATTCGGAACGGACATCGTTGCCGGCTTTACAGGGAGGCTGACCGGATTATCCATCGAGGCTTCGATTCCCAAATATGCGGAGGTATTCGGTGAGCTTTCTCGCAGAGCGGACGGGAAAGGTGTTCGGATTGCGTTTGAGAATTGCGCAATGGGCGGTACATGGAATTCAGGCGATTGGAACATCGCACTGAATCCGAGTGCATGGGAGTTGATGTTTAATGCGATTCCATCGGATAACATCGGCCTGCAATGGGAGCCCGCACATCAAATGGATTCTTTAGTCGACCCGATTCCGCAGCTTCGCAAATGGGTGGACAAAGTGTTTCATGTTCACGGCAAAGACGCTACAATAGCTTGGGATATCGTTAGAGAGTATGGCCTTCGCGGGCCAAAGCGATTTGTTTGGGATCGAACGCCGGGTTTCGGCGATACGAATTGGTCGGATATTATTACCATTCTTATGCAGGCGAGCTACAAAGGAACGATCGATATCGAGGGCTGGCATGACCCCGTTTATAAGGATGAACTGGAGATGACCGGACAAGTCCATGCCTTGCATTACTTAAAACGATGCCGAGGCGGAGCTTTCGTTCCGAACCCGTCAGCTGACGGCTATAAGTAGATAAGTAGACGTATACGATCAAATTTCAGAGGATAACGATATAATCCGTATGAAGCCCGCGATAATGCGGGCTTATTTCTCGTGATAATAGATCGTCGAGGAGCACGATATTCTAGCATTTGAATATGATGCTACTAGGATCCATTTTGAGATTAATAGCATGAACTAAAGAATAAGAAGGGAGACGATCGCATGAATGAAGAACCACGCAAACCACAATCTTGGTGGCAGACGCTGCCGGGGATCATGACAGCAGTGGCGGGAATTATTACGGCTGTAACTGGATTGGTCATCGCGCTAACCCAGGCTGGTGTCTTCTCAAGCGATGTGAAGCCTGTCTCTCCCTCAACCGAGATGAGGTCTGTAAATTCATCTGCTCAGACCTATGAGACTTCAACGGATGACGAGAAAGAAGTAGTCGGTCAGCTGGAGCAGAAATTGAAGGATGTCAACATCGAGTTAGGCCCAACCGCTGCAGACGTATTGAAAGTACGTGGCTACTTTGCAAGCACAAACCCGGCATACCGCCTGCTAGCCGACGGCTGCCTTCAGCTTATGGGGGATTTACGTTTGAAAGAAACAGGCTATCTAGATGTGATTGATGATCAATATACAAGGCTGGTAGGCCAAGCAAATTACGTTTCTGCTGACGGTAAATTGGATTTGGACAAATTGAAGCAAGCAATCCTTAACGCACACAATGAGATCCGCGGAACGAAGGCGACATCTTTCGAACATATTGTGGAGTCTCGTTAGCAACAAAGAAACGGCAGCCTATGTAGGTGCTGCCGTTTTTGTTGCGTGGACATTTGTCGACGATCAATCTTCCGATACTGCTGTAAAATTAACGCTTTCCGGACCGACCCTTGTAACACCTACAAGAGTTGCTTGGATAAATACAGTGTACGCGACATTTGCAGTATTCGGGGCATTGAAGTCCGATCCTGAGAAGGATATGATTTGCGGCCCCAGTACATTCGTATTTAAATTTTGTAAAGCCGAAAAAACTGATATTCCCGAGGTTGTTAAACCTCTAATCACCGTTACCAGAATGTTGGTACTAGAAGGTGATGGACCGATCTTGTCACAACGCTCTCACCTACCGCGATTACTTTATTAATACATATGCAGCATGGATTACATAGGATTGGACAAACAACTTGAATAGGTTAGACAAAAGTTGATTAACCGCATCAATTCGATTAACATATCCCCTATACATCACTCAAACGGAGGTAATGACAATATGGAAATCAGAAGAATTGGCTCACAACCTTCAGGCAAAGGCTCGTCCGATTATTTTACCGGTACGGTTCGCATCGATCCCTTGATTGAGGCAGCTGATCCGGCGCGTGTAGTTGCAGCCAGCGTTACGTTTGAGCCGGGAGCTCGGACAGCATGGCATACGCATCCGCTGGGACAAACGTTGATTATTACAGCAGGCAAAGGAAGGGTACAACGATGGGGAGGCCAAATCGAGGAGATTTGTCCCGGTGACGTGGTTTGGTTTCCGCCTGGGGAGAAACATTGGCACGGCGCTTCACCAATGACGGCGATGACTCATATCGCGATTCAAGAACGATTGGACGGTAAAGCGGTCGATTGGTTAGAGGAAGTCAGTGATGATCAGTATTCGACTGTCTGGTAACAGAAGACGAGAAATGGCGCCACAGTTATGAAACCTGTGACGCCTTTTTTGTTTTTAGGTGCCCCTCCTTAGGTAGTCATTTCTTATTTAAACGCTATGGCTAAGGAATGACGATGTCGGAGTATCCGGCAAATATGGTTTGAGATCCAGGCGCCGTGCTCATCCAAGTTGCAATATAGCCGCCGGGAGGGACGCTCGTGATCGTGATATAATCGCCGATTGTGGAAACCGGGGTAGGGCCGATCTGCCCCGCATTCGGGTTGAAGGAGACGTTCGTGATTCTTGTATTCGTAAACGTTTGCGCTCCATTAATGGAGCGCGCCACAAACACGTCGAGATTGAAGCCATCTACCTGATTGCTGTAATACACGATATTGACTACGCCGGTTAATGGGTCCACGTCGATGAAAGGGAAGAAGTTCTGCGAACCAGCCGGAGCTCCGGTAATGCTGACCGGTGCCGACCACGTCATCCCTTCATTGGTTGATTTCGCGAGGAAGATGTCCGCGTAGCCTTCACGGTTATCCTGCCACACCGCATACACCGCACCGGTATTAGGACCGAGGGATCGATCACAGGAAATGCTTGGATATGTCAGTACCCTAAAACCATAGCCGGGTACCGGAAGCACCAACGGAACCGGGTCGACGACAGAGACGATGATAGGCGGACCGAAGGTCGTACCTCCGTCTAGCGAACGCCGAACGTAATAGCGATCATTTGGCGCATTTACCGTAATCCAAGACGCATAAACAATCCCCGTTACATCTACCGTTACAGCAGGTCTCCGCACTTTATCTGTGACGCTGGAGAGCAGAATAGGAGTATCCCAGGTCAAGCCGCCATCTCTCGAACGGTCTAAGAAAGCCGTAATATTGCCTCCGTTAGCTACATTGAACTGATTCGCCCTGACTACATAAACATTGCCCAAGTAGGGGCTCGATTGTCCGTTATCGGCGATTAGAAAGGTTTCGTCATTATTTATGTACGTTCCGTAGCCAGGAGCGACTAGGATCGGATTGCTGAAGGTTGTGCCATTATCGTTAGAAATATAGACATATGTCGATCCGAATTGATGGCCGGGGAAGACATGAGCACTGACGATAAAGGTGCTTGGAAATTTGTAAGCCACCGACGCGCATTCCGCTCCGGTAAATATTCCAGGCGGAAGCGGAAGCAAGGAGGTGGTCCAGGTATCACCTCCGTTCAACGAACGATAGAGGCCTACTTTAGGAGACTCCCCGTCCGTATGATCAGTTGCAGTAGCCAGCACGATGCCGGGAATGAGAAGATTAACCGCGATGCTTGGCTCAAATTTCGGCAGAATTCCGGTTGTCACTTGGAAATTAAAATTTGTCATTTGACCTCCGCCTTTTACATACGTTTGACACATTTTATTTCGTTCAAACTCGTCCTATTCCATTAGAACTGCTCAGAACCTGGTATACAACGAAAGACTAAGACTTACGCCATACTAATATATATCCAGTATATGAGTTGGATCATGATGCAATAATGAAGGGGGTGAAGCGCATGGAAATCATACATACGATGCCTTTTTTCATCCGAACGGATGATAAGGATTATGACTTGAAGTTGATGGAAACTTGTTTTGAAAGCCTGAGTTATTCGAAGAACGTTCGTGTTGTCATCTATAATCAAGGCTGCTTAGTGGAGCAAGAGATTGAGAAGCTGCTGGCATCCTATTCCTTGAAAGTTATCATTCTGGGAGAAGGCAAGAATGTAGGAATCCCCAAAGCCAGACAAAGTTGTTTTGAATATATTTGGGCGAACTTCCCTGAAGTTCCATTCATCTCGGAAATTCATCCCGACATGATTTTCCCGCCGAACTGGCATGAACCATTGTTGAGCTATTTGGAAAACTCAAACGATCCGATGATTTCTCCATGCATATTAACGGAAAGTGGACATTTACATCCTTATCACAACCAGAAACATCCGGTGCTGCTGGCTGAGGGATTTAATCTGGAGAACGTGCTCATGATTTTGAAGGAGATCAGCGATCAATTACATTCGACGGAACCGCAAGAAGGATTCGTACACCCCGTCATACATAAATCAAGTGCACTGCGTCATATTGGCGGATACGATCATCGGTTTCTACCAGGCAAGCAGGGCTATGAGGACGATAGCTTGCTTATTGGATATGCCTACTATATGGGTACTTTATCTAACTGGCGGCCAAAGTGCTTGCCGTCATCATGGGTCTACCATGCGGCCTTGGCACAGCGGATGTCTCTTGGGGATCGAGAAGAAGATTTCCAGAAAAATTTGAATGGCTTGTTTCAACAATATGGGGCATACGGATTGAAAGAATTAGCTAGGATACATGGGGAAACGTCGACAGGATATTTTCAAACTCTGTACAATAATCAGGTACGGTAGATGGATAATGAAAGAACGGCAGCCGGGAATGGCTGCCGTTTCTATGAGTTCGAGGACTTGAGCACCGAGAGCCAATCATTGACCGCTCAAACGAATTTGATTGATGGCTTGTGCCAGGATATCCATCGTTCTATTCGATTCCGCCAATGTATTAGCCGTGCCGCCGACTTCGATTAATGCGCTGGTAGGAGAGTAGTTCTGATTATACCACCCGTTGCCGACGCTATTATCTTTATAGTAGATTCCTCTGGATAGACCAGGGTAATTAGCCGTGATCAACGCTTGTATTTTCTTGGCGAAGGCATCATTCTGCTTCCAATTCGGATTCTCCAGCCCGATAACGAAATATAATTTGGCGTAATTCGATCCGCGAATATGGACTGTCGTCTCGCTTCTGGGACTCGTATCACGATGAATATCAAATAAATATTTGATTTGCGGATGCAGAGATAATTGATTCATGATCGATTTCTCCGAGTAAACATAGGATTTTCCGTAATTAAATTGGCTTCCATAGATCGATGCGTAGTCATATGAAGTATGATAAACCTCAGCGCCAAGCGCTTGCAGCACGCCGGTCAGTCGTGCCCCTAACATAGCGACATTGGTTGTCGCATTGTATGCGAAATCGGGGTTCGTTACGCCGGGCAATTCAGGGATCCACGATTCCCGATTATGCGATTGATAAATATAAATGGCCGACTTCAACCCCGGGTTTGTCGTTGTCTTCGCTTCATAACGAATGACCAGCTTAGACGGGTCGCCTGAGTTTTCAATTTGAACGTTCGCATGTTGTTTTAAATCCGCTACGACTTGAATGGTCGATGTATCCGCTTCCTTCATTCGATAATGAATAGCTGAAACATAAGGGTCGCTCGGAGAAATGTTCGACACTTCACCCCACGCATTCTCGGCTGGCTCGCTTATTGTCCCATTAAACGTTACACCCGGCAGATCGATGACCATACGATCCGGGTCAGTTGACGTGGAGACGATAGGAGAGAAGTTCCCGCTAGTTCCGATCGTTAAACGATGATTGGCAAATTGAATGGATTCAAGTGAAGGATATTGATCCGGAGGGATTGCAGGTACGTTCGGATCGGTGGCAGGATCGCTGCCGGATACATCGCTATTCGTTCTCCATAAACGAACAGCGTAAGCTGACGCGTCCCACTTCACGAGAAGACCCAGGTTCTCGGCGACGAAACGAATCGGAAGCAGCGTTACGCCATTAATGACAATTGGCGGCTGCTCCAGACGCAGCATTTTTCCATCCTGAATCGCATAGGTACCGTTAATCGGTAGTACGATTGTCGTCTTATCGCCTTCAAGAGTTGCAATCTGGCTCTTCTTATTCCATGTAACGTTTACACCTAAACCATCCGCAATGACGCGAATCGGTACCATCGTGGTCTGATTGACCATACGTGGAGCAACGGCCGAACTTAGCTGGTGTCCTTCAAGAAACAATTTAATCGTTGCAGGTGCCGCATGAGAAGCCATAGGAGTAAAAGAGAGCGGTAACAAAAGCGAAAACAATGCAATAATCGATCTTTTCATCTTACACCTCTAATCTAGTTGTCAATTCTAGCAGCCTTAAAAAAACGATAGCCTCTTAAAAATAAGAAACTTTCGCCATTTTCTCAATGCTATAATTTTGGTAATAAGTGTACAGACGGCTTGCAAGTGCTTGAATAGATTGTAATACCTATAGAAAAGAGGTGATGATTGATGGCTGTAAAATCAAAGATGACCAAGAACAGCGCTAAGCAATGGATAGGTCAACCGGTGTATATCGAATTAGTGGACGGCAGCTCTTATTGGGGTATGGTCACAGATGCAAAGAGTGGACAACTGATTTTGTCCGGCCAGAGAAGTCCTCGGAAAACAAAGCTGATCACGACCAAACGTGGAAGTAAAGCAACGGTTTCCAGTTTTATTCCCGGACTGATGGGATCCTTAGTTGGGGGCGGTTCGATGTTTGGCGGGGGTATCTTTTCCGGTGCAGGGGGCTTCGGCGGAGGAAGCATTGCAAGCGGATTAGGCGGAGGCTTTGGTAACTTTGGAAGCTTTGAAAGTATGATGGGCTTGATGGGGAATATGGGCAAAACATTCCCAATGATGAAGATGGGCTACGGGATGATCAAATCCATTATGCCGATTATGAAAATGTTTAAGGTTTAAGGTTAGCGAACTGGTGAAACATTGAGAATGGCACCCACAAAGGTGCCATTCTCTGCATGTTATAGTTGTCCGTTATAATCATTTCTGCGCAGGGGTAACTTATCAGGGAGGAGCTGCATTTCCGGCTCGACCACGCTACGCAGGAGGTTACTTAATCATGAATCGAATATTACGAAATACGCAAGCCGTATTGCTAGCCAGCCTATTACTGATGACCGGACTTACCGAAGCTGCTCAGGCCAACGCCAATGAAGCTGCAAAGCCGATGCGCCAAATGAGCGCGTCAGACGCGGCAATGGCGAAGAAGGTACTGAACAGCTTCTATAAGCCTGCGCTGAATGGCAGGTTTCCCGGCTCGGTGAACGGGGTGAAAGTCGGGGTAAGTACCAGAAAGAACGTGCTTGGCATCATCGGCCAGCCAGACAAAACGCGAACGGATGCGGACGGGTTCGACATGTATTCTGCCGAGATGGGGCACCCCGGATATGCCGTCGCTTATAAACTGAATAAAGTTCGAGAAATCCGGTACTTCGGGACCAATGTCGAACGAGAGACAAATATCGGCGGGATAACGAAACGTATGCTCTTCGCAGCTTGGGGTGCACCTTCCGCATCGGTCAAGATTCGCAATGGCTCCTTGGTGCAACAGAAGATCACTTACAACCGCGGACCCTATAAACTGGCGTTTATATTCAATTCCGGCACGAATCTCGATCACATTAACCTGCTTAAACGTTAATGAGGTCCGAACAACGATCGATGAACCGCCTCCATACGAGGCGGTTTTTTGTGCTTAAGATTCTTCTTGAACCTGTGGTAAAATGAAACCAGCCCATCATCGTGACTGTAGCATAGACTTGTACTGCTGTCTCACAGAACATCGGAGGATACTATGTCTTGGAGTAAATTGAAACAACAACTGGAGAGTTTTCTTTGTCCTGCATTAATAGGCAGGGTCGAATACCGTGCAACAAGCTACCGTTATACACCTGATAAAGCAGGTCATTGTTATATTGCGGTAGATAAGAAGAATGTGCTCAACATGAATGATTTAACTACATTAATTAAGTGGTATCAGACAGAGCAGGAAATTAAGAATGATTCCGCTATTCAAATTCCGATTCATAAAGAAGAAATTGAAGCGGTCAGGAACGATACCAAGGGTCTGGTACCGGAAGAGCGTCTGCAAGTAATTGCAAGAGGCAGAAGAATATCCGAGCTTGCCAAAGAGCTTCTGTCAGCTCAGTCAACTTTAAGCAAATCAAACTTTACCGTAGAAGCTACTAAGTTCCTAGCCCGATCTATAGAGGAAAGCATGGAGAGCAATGATATCTTATTAAATATTCTGGCTCTGGTGGATAGACGAGTCGGAAAGAAGCGGATACTAAACATGAGCGAGACAATAAAGTTAAAGCATCCAAGCGTGCAATATTTTTATGAACTCCGCCTTAGTACGCTATAAAGGTGTTTTAAGAATAATTTTATGATTACCCTCGCTCCTATTTAATAACTTTTCCTTATCATTAGTGAATGATAAGGAGGATGGGAAATGGATAAAAAGATCGGGACTAATTTGATCATTCACGGGCTGTTTGTTTTATATATGTATGCTTTAATCAAAATCATTTTGTTTAAGTTCGGCTCAATCGACGTGACATGGCTTGGGACGCAGCTGAAAGAGAGTTTAACAAACCCTGCCCATTTAAGCGATCGTTTGAAGAGCGGGAATTTGATTCCCTTTAAGGAAATCGCCACAGCAATTCATGTACAATCGAGTCATAGTCTTATGAACTTGTATGGGAATATCGTGATCTTCATTCCATTCGGGTTTTTTATCGGTTTGATGTCCCTAAGCAAAGGCTCAACAGTCTCCGGCGCTATCTTGAAATCATTCGGTTTAAGCTTATGCTTGGAGAGCGCACAGATCTTGTTCGCAATCGGACGGTTTGATGTCGATGATCTCATTCTAAATGCAAGCGGCGGCTTGCTTGGCTACGTAGCCTTGCAATTATTCGTATGGTTCATGGGAGCAATTCCGATACGACGCGAAATAGAATTAAAGGAGTAATTGCAGATGTCGAATTATATCGCAGACATTAAGATACCCGATAGTAAGCTGGCCGTTGAAGCAGCAGAATTATTGCGTGAGCATGGCGATGATCTCCTGTGGAATCATTCGAACCGAGTATTTCTGTTTGCAGCGATGAATGGGAACCAGAAACAGATTAAATACGATCCTGAATTGTTATATATCAGTTCACTATTCCATGATATTGGTCTCACCCCCGCATTTCGAAGCGATGACAAGCGGTTTGAGGTTGATGGGGCAAATGCAGCCCGTGATTTCCTTAGAAGTCGCGGTTTGCCGGAAGATTACATTCGACTGGTGTGGGATGCGGTTGCTCTTCATACTACCATTGGAATCGTGGAATATAAGGAAGCGGAAGCGGCCCTTATGAATTTTGGCGTCGGATATGATGTGGTGGGGAAGAACTTCGATCTAATTTCAACCGAAATGCGGCAGCAAGTCGTTGATGCTTTTCCACGGAACAATTTCAAGCACCAGATATTGCATGCCTTTATTGAGGGCTTCAAACACAAGCCGGAAACGACGTATGGCACCATTAATGCCGACGTTTGCGAAATGCTTCTTCCGGGATATAAGCGACCTAATTTCTGCCATAGTGTCCTACATTCCAGATGGGAAGAGTAGAACTTCCATTCATCGATTAAAGCTTGAGAAATCAAGCTTTTTTGGCATGGAGGGGAATTGATCATGGATGGATAGTCATGAACTCTCGCGCATGCTCGTACACTGTAATAATAAGCTTGTACGATGACTAATCGCTGCGGAGGGATAACGATGAGAATAACGTCCGGCGGATTCGAAGCCGTGTATTATGGCCGAGTACTCGCTTACGATATGAATCCGATCGAAATTGTGTTGTCGGAAGAGAATGATCCGCTGACCTTCGTGTTCTGCATTGAAACGGAATCGGAACGAGATGACTTCATGACGGATATCAGGCTGGTCCGTTACAATGAAGTTCGCATTGCCTGCGTGAATTTTCCGAGGGGGAAGCCGATCGGCAATCAAGATATGATCCAGCTCGGCGTGTTGAACAACCGGAAGCTATCGTTGCGTTACGAAGTGACCATTAATTACGATACGACGTCCTGGGCACTGGCCTTCACGTTCTTCTCGGGCGAGGGGGTTGGGCCGGCATGAACAAACTCGAAATTCAAGATCCGCGGGTAGCCAGTAAGATCATCGCGGCGAACGCGGAGAATGATAAGCGCAAGGCGGAGCTTGGATTCCTTGGGAAATTCTTCGGTTCAGGCGAAAATGTGCGCCTGTATATCGTCGGTACGATCACGCTCGGTGTACTTCTCATCGCCCTGGTTTATACGCTAATCCCTGACCAATATCGTTCGCCCGACTTCGGCTTGAAGGAAATGTGGACGCTAGTGGTACTTCCGGTCGAATCGACGATTATCGGTTATTTGATCGGATCGAGGACGAAGGAAACCGGAGGTTAGGTTCGTTCATCATACCTGTTAATTAAACTCCGTACGGCAGCACGTATGGATAGAAAGGGCCATCCCGTTCAGGATGGTCCTTTCTTGTAGACTGTAACACATCCGCTTCACCTACAATATGATGAGTCTAGAAATCTAAAGAGGTGAGCCGATGGGAGTCGTAAAAGCCAGGAAGCAGGACATTGATATGCTGGCAAGGTTGCTTCGAGCTGAAGCTGAGACCGAAGGCGAGATGGGCATGCTCCTTGTTGGAAATGTTGGCATTAACCGTATACGAGCGAATTGCTCCGATTTTAAAGATCTCCGAACAATTCCCCAAATGATCAACCAAGCGCATGCCTTCGAGGCGCTGCAGCATGGTTTGTACTATCAAGGCGCAAGAGAGAGGGAACGTCGTCTGGCACAACGGGCTGTGAATGGGGAACGAAATTGGCCGGGCAAATTCTCACTGTGGTATTTCCGTCCAGGTTCGTTCGACAATCCAGGACCCTGTCCGCCAACTTGGTATAATCAGCCGTTCGCAGGACGATGGAAGAAGCACTGTTTTTATGAACCGACCGGGCAAGAGTGTGAGAATATATACAATACTTTTTAACGGCAGTATAAAGTTAATGCAGCCCAAAATGGCAGCCGGTATATAGCGGCTGCCATTTTGGGTTGTATTTTTGAAATACCTGAAACAACATTCGTATAGGTAATAGGTTAAGAGGGCATCATTTGATCAAAACCTAGAGTGGAGAAGATACCATGAATGCCATAGAAGTATCAGCAGAAACAGTGGAAACATCGTTTATTGATGCGAAAGGAATTCGATTCGCATACCGGACATTCGGCAAACCATCCGAAGTGCCGCTCGTGTTCTGCCAACGTTTTAGAGGTACGATGGATGACTGGGACCCGGCCCTCGTAAATGCTTTGGCGGAAGAACGTACGGTCATCCTCTTTGATAGTGCGGGGATCGGATTGACATCGGGAGAAGTTGCAGAATCATTCTTTGAAACAGGGGAATATGCAATCACTTTTATTGAAGCGCTGGGTCTTAAACAAGTGGATCTCATCGGTTTCTCTATGGGGGGTTACATTGCGCAGGTAGTGACAGTGGCTCACCCTGATTTGATCCGTCGTTTAATCTTGGCAGGTACAGGCGGCGGGACCGGGGAAGGTACGCAATCTGGCAAGCCTGAAGTATTCAAAGTTGCTTTTAAGCCGGTGAACGAGCCGGAAGATTTCCTTTACTTGTTCTTCGAACCTACGGAAACAAGCAGAGCGTCAGGATTACAGTACCTAGACCGGCTCGCTAATCGAAGACAAGACGACCGTGCGCCACTAGTTAAGGCTGAGTCGGTTCAAGCGCAGATAAAATCATCTGTGGCATGGGGGAAGGATTCGACTTTTGACAGACTCGGGGAGATTAAGCAGCCCGTGCTTGTAGCTAATGGAAGTCATGACATCATGATTCCGACTATCAATTCTTATCTTGTTTCCCAACGCATCCCGAATGCACAATTGATTATTTATCCGGATTCAGGTCATGGGTTTTTGTTCCAATACGCAGATTTATTTGCCGAACATATTCATTTGTTTTTGAACAGAGCTTAATGAAGAATTTGTCGGTGATAATTTAGCAACCATGTGAACTCGCCAAAACGAGTTGTTTTTTTTGAAATCCTACAAACTTTTTTTGCAACAAGCGAACAGAATATGACCTATGACGAAGCTGCCAGCACGAAGGCGGCTTCGTTACTTTTACGGACCGTTGTGCATCAATCTGCACGGCTTATGCGATGTTAATCGCCCGCGCTGCCAATACAGCGACAATTACTAATGAAATGCAGGATTGGACCATCATTAGGAGTTTGGCTCTACTCGACAAAACCATCGTATCCGTCGGACTGAATGCGGTGTTCGTGTTAAAAGCGAGATATAAGTAGTCCAGAAACATGGGGATCCATGCCGTCCATCCTGTGATTTCAAAGGTCATCTGCGGGAATAAAAAATCAGGACGTTCGCTATTTCCACTGTGCCTCTTCACCGGACCGCCACGGTCGATTTCCCAATACCAGACGGCGAATACGCCAATGTTGCATATCCATAGCAAAGCGGCGCTGCCGATCAGATCAGCCGCGGTAGTACTATGATTAAACAAAGCATATAGCAGAAACACCAAACTGGTAACCAGTCCCAATGTAATCATGCCAGCTAAACCTAGCCCAAGTATCCGTGTCCACGCATGATGACCTCTCAGGACACTGACGGTCATCGGTACAAGCAGCATAGAGAGGATAAGAATCACGATCCAACTCGGGATTACGTTTAATTTCTCGGAGATGAGACTAAGCAGTAGCCCGATGATAACCACCGCCACGGAAGAAGCGGAACGGGGTATGCGAATATGGTGGTGCTGTTCCGATGAGCGGGTTTGCTTCTTCGGCAAGGGATTCACCTCGTTTCGAATTCGTCTAAATCTGATTATTTATATAATAGCATATAGCTGAGTTCAACTATCGGGACACAACTGTTCAAGGATATCAACAATGAATATGTGCGTTAACTTGACCGAAACGCTTTGCAATCGTCATCGAATCGGTTAAGGTGGAGTTATCTGAGAGGAAAAGGGGACTTTACTCATGGCAGAACAACGGATTGTGAAATGGGGCATTATGGGTCCGGGAGGCATCTCGGACAACTTCGCTACGGAGTTACCGCACGCACCAGGCGCAGAGCTCGTCGCCGTCGCGGGACGCTCGCTCGACAAGGCGCAAGCATTCGCCGAGAAATTCGGCATCCAGCGCGCTTATGGCAGCTGCGAGGAGCTCGCGGCTGATCCAGACGTCGAGATCGTCTACGTTGGCACGCTTCATCCGATCCACAAAGAGAATGCACTGACGCTGCTGCGCGGAGGCAAGTCCGTGCTCTGCGAGAAGCCGTTCACGATCAACGCTGCCGAGGCTAGGGAGATTGCGAACCTGGCGCAGCAGAAGGGTCTATTCCTAATGGAAGCGATGTGGACGCGGTATCTACCTACGATCGTCAAGGTGCGGGAGTGGCTGGACAGCGGCGCAATCGGCGACGTGCGCATCGTGAAGGCCGAGTTCGGCTTTGACGCAGGCTGGAATCCCGAAGGGCGGCTGCTGAACAAGGAAAAGGGCGGCGGCACACTGCTCGACGCCGGAATTTATCCGGTTTCGTTCGCGTCGATGGTGTACGGCGGAGAGCAACCTTCCAAGATCTCGAGCTCCGTCCTGATTGGCGAGACAGGCGTGGATGAGCAGTTCTCGCTGCTGTTCGAATACGGCGGCGGCCGCACCGCCAGCCTGCACAGCTCGGTACGACTCTCCATGACCAACGAGGCTGTCATCTATGGCACGAAGGGGCGGATTGAAATTCCGAGATTCCTATTTGCCAAGGCCGCGACGCTGCATGTGAACGGCGAGGAGCCGGTCGTCTTCAAGCAAGAGCTCGAACCGTCCGGCCACTTCTATCAAGCGATCGAGGCGATGGAGTGCCTGCGCGAGGGCCGCAAGGAGAGCGAAGCCTTGACTGTCGACGAGACTGTGCGCATTATGGAGACGCTTGACCGGATCCGTGAGCCATGGGGACTTAAGTATCCGAGCGAAGCGTGATTCAAGGGCAAAGATCAGATAGGAATTTCAGAACTGTAATGGCATTATCATGGAGAAGTCGGCAAACGCCGGCTTCTTTTTTTTATGACTATGTTAAATTCTAATGTTGATAATGAACCAAAAGAAAACCACCTTAGTAAAAGTGGCGACTGAAGAACTTAGGTTTTCAAGCGATCTTAGCGATTCGATTTTTTTGTTTTTGAGACATTGCTCTCTATCTGCCCAAATAATGACGTGTAAGGAGTACAACACATTCGCTACTTTCTAGTCTCAAATGGCATATGACGTGTACTTCGTACAATTCATACGTTTCTTTAGAGTGAATATAGCAGGTTATCCGTATTTCAAATGCATTTTATACACGTAAATCTATCTTTTTCTCGTAAGGCTTCGGTTTGTCGTGTAGTTTGTACAACTCAAGGAGGAAGTTGATTAAAACTTCTATATACACCACTGGATCTGGATAACCGAATTTGCTTGGAATATTCAATGATCAACATTAGGAAATAATATAGCCTTTATATAAAATCAGACCGCAGATGTGTATCTCTAATTCTCGTAAAGCTATTAAAAGTAAACGAAAGGCAGTGAAATACAATATATACCACCAATAGAATGTGTTACCTTATACGCACCGGGCTCGTCAGCGAAAGTGAGCGTGGCCAGCATTAATTATCGCAGTAAGCCCCATTACAAACAGGAAGGAGGGATATTCGAAGATTTCCGGCCGGGATCTACAGTACATGAACTTGGAACAAGTACGTTGTTTTCAAGATCGCTGAGTATGTAACCACTTATCCCAGAATAGTTAGCCCGGTCTATTTACGCAGAGTCAACGAAAGAAGGGCGCTTTGCCCGACAACACTTGGGACCACCATTTGTATAAGGGGGAAAATTGATGAAACGAAGGCTAGTGGCAATTATGATTATTGCAATCATGCTGTTGACGAGCATCCCAATCTCGGCTAATGCGGGCACTGCGGCAGGGATCGACGTGTCCGTGACTGCGGATAAATCAACCGTGGAACCGGGCGATACGGTAACCTATACGGTCACCGCCTCCAATAACGGCAGCAAAGGTACCTACAACAATATAAGCATTGTCGCGGGAGAGCATACCTGGGACATCAAACAGATCAAGAAAGACAAGTATCAAACCTTTACTTTTATTGCCACCTATAACGAGCCGGGAGAATACACGCTTATAGGCAAAGCGAAGGACAAAAAAGGCGGCCTGATCTCCCAGTCCGGACCACTGACCATTATAGTGGCGAATGCAGTCACTGACGACGGATGGATCACCATAGGCGACACGGAGGTCGTCGGCGTGGAAAAATCCTGGCTGGGCACAAAAGGTGAGGATACAACACCCGGCAACCCGTATCTGCTGTTCCGCGGTTACGACTCTTATAAGGACTTCACGACGTTTGAGCAGATCAGCGCAGCGAGTCCGTCCGGTTTCTGGCCCATACTTAGCCAAGCGGACAAGCTGATCCCGAACGGCAATACCGACAAGGTCTGGAGATCGGGAGCAGGAGGAGCATGGGACACGAACAGAGTCCTTGAGATTGAGCTTAAACAGCGACATGATCTCGAGGAGATATGGTTCTTTGACGGCGGAGAGTACCGCCCCTCGGCTTATTGGAACTTTACGGATCCGGACAACCCTGTTCCCGACGTCCCGAACGATCCTCAAGGCGTGGGCAGCAAGTGGGAGGTCATCGGCGGGTCTATCAATGTGTACGGTTATCTGGAAGACGCGGAGAGGTACGAGCTCCTGTTCTCCTATGATATGAACAACGATGACAGCTGGGTGCAGGTAGACCTCAGCGATCTCAGCAATTTCGCCAACCATACCAACCTAACCTACGAGGAAATTAAGAGAGTCTCGAAAATCAAAATCGAAAAGGTGAGCGAGGATAAATACCACTGGTGGGAAGGCGCTGACGTATACAGAAACTTCGACACCGACGTGAATCTTTCGAGCTTTGTCATGGTCGGCAAGCCAATCACCCGCAGCAAGGTGGCGGCGGTGCAGAGGTCTTGGCTGGGCAACGACGGCAAGGCTGAGGGCGACGGATCACCTTACCTGCTGTTCGACGGATACGAGAAATACAAGGACTTCACGACATTTGAGCAGATCAGCGCAGCGAGTCCAGCTGGCTACAAGCCCGTGCTCAGCGACGAAGAGAAAGCGCTTCCAACTAACGACAGCGTATGGAGAACGGGCGAGGGCGGCAGCAACAAGCTAGAGATCACACTCAATCAGAAGCATACGCTTCAGGAGATGTGGTTCTTTGACGGCGCGGAGTACGGCGCCACATCAGACGCCATAGCGGACCAGCCGAGCGAGTGGCAGGTCGCCGGGGGTTCTGTCAAGGTGTCCGCCTATGTGGATGACCATTATGTGGAGCTATTCACCTACGCGATGAACAACGACGACAGCTGGGTCCGAATGGACCTCGCCAACCCCGCCAGCTTCGGCGGCGGCTACAACTACAATGAGATAAAGAACGCCACGAAACTCAAAATCGAAAAGCTGAGCGGCGGTACGTACAAATACGTTAACTTCGCGGACGTTATCATTACGGTCGACCGCGACGTCAACCTTTCCGAGTTCGTTATTCTCGGCCTGCCGCTTGAGCCGCTGATCGCGGATACCGGGAAGAGGGAAATAGTCCCAGTAGACTGGGAAAAAGAACCTCAGACAGTGCCCGATTTTAATATTGACTTCGGTACGTCTGTCGGCACCAACAGCTTCTTTAATGACCCCGACCTTGGTGGCAACGTCGTCCCGGTCAGCGGAACGACAAGAGAATACCACACTTGGGCTTGGACGGAATACATGGTCGGAAACGACTTAGGCGCCGGCGACAACGATCCGCGTTTGATCGACGATCCGGAGAAGCCGCTGGTGGCGTTTGTCAACACCTGGGGAGCTTTTGACGCTTTCTACAGAAACATGAAGGCCGCCGGCGCTTTGGTATATCTGTGCCTGCAGAATCTGCATGTGGGAGACGCCGATAGAACGGATCCCGCGTACAACATGCCCAATTATCAGGGCGATGGGGACGTAGAAAATCCCAATTCCTATCTGGGCCACGCCATGAGCTTATGGCAGCATGTGGCTAGATATGGAAGTGCTAAGAGCACGGAGGAAGGTGGCACCATCGATCCGGATCTGGTGCACGTCGCCCCCGGCACCTCCAAGGAAATCGGGTTAAACCTGATCGAGACTTATGAGAACGGCAATGAATTAAACCTTAAGGGCGTGAGCGGCTATGAGTTCGCGGCCATGACCAGCGCGGACTACGACGGCCACATGAACTCTATGAAGGCGTGGATACACGATACGGATATTGATGTTAAATCCCGGAGCGGGAATTACATCTACACTGAGGAAGCCACCGGCAAGCCTTACTCCGGCGTGGGCATCAAGAATGCCGACCCGAACGCCAAGCTGTCCATAGCAGGCGTAGGCGGCCTCGACCTCAAGTTCTTGGAAGAGATGACAGAGTGGTTCCTGACCTACAGAACCGCGGACGATTACCTGGATATCAACTATTTCTCCGAGGGGAGTTCGTACTTCAGGAAACACGATACCGAGAAGAATAAAGCCTACACCAGAGAGCAAGCCCTGTTGGGAGAGGAAAATCCCGAGGAACCGGCAAACTTCCTATACAGGTTCGAGCAGTTCCCGGTAGACGTACTAAACGTCCACCACTACACCCCTGACTCCAAAGACGTCGCGAACGGCAGGGCGATCGGCGGTGTGGCGCCGGAGGAAGACCAGTGGACCAACCAGACGTGGAACCAAGACGTTCCTCTTGAGTACGGCATGAAATGGGTCATGAATCTTCGTGCTTTGTATTATCCTAACGCCGAGGTGTGGCTTTCCGAGCTGGGCTGGGACAGCGCTCAAGGAACGGCGACCACCGCCAAAGCGAATCAATCTTATTATCCCGGCGTCAATGCCGAACTCGAATTGAATCCGGATCTTTATCCGAGCTTCCCAGGCAGGAACAATCCGGAAACCTTGCAAAACGTAGTCGGCGGTTTTGAGATTCAAGGCCGCTGGATGGTTAGGGAATTCCTGCTCCTGTCGTCTTGGGGCGTGGATCGTGCCCAGCAGTTCATGCTGCGCGGTTCAGGAACGGGTACCGCCGGTAAATTCAATACCAGCGGGTATCTGGATACTCAAGACGTGCTGGGCGAGGGTCCGAACGCCAAGAAACCCGCATGGTACTATGTAACGGCCATGCGTAACTGGTTAGGTGATATGCGCTTCGAGAAGGAAGTGGAGACCCCCGCCTATACAAAGAAAGTAGAAGCGTGGGATACAGCGGGCAATGCCTTCACCAATAACAATACGACGCCCGAAAACGCGTTGAACGTCCTTCAGTTCGGCTTCGAGGACGAGAACGCCGGGAAAGACGAGGAAGACATGAATAACAGCAAGGGCTACGCGCTCTGGCTGGGCACTTCCAAGGGGGATGTTGACGGCAACTATGTCGATTATGAGCTTGATCTGTCCGAAATACCTCTAGCGGATATCGAGGACGTTACGCTGGTCGAGCTGGTGCGCAATAGTGAGACTGGTTCCACTACTTCCATCAAGTCTCAGCTATCTGACGGAAAGTTGACCGTAAGAGTCACCGAAAAGCCGGTGTTCGTCATGGTGAACACGGGTGATAATCCGGAGCCTTCGGCGCACAACGTTTCGATCGGTCAGATGGCAAACGGAAACATCACATCTAACAAAGCTCAGGCGATAGAGGGCGAGCTGGTCACCCTCACTGTTGCTCCGAACCCCGAATACCAGCTGCAGCTTGGCTCGCTCAAGGTCAACGGCAGTGCAGCTGGCCTGACCAGTCTCGGCAATAATAATTACCTGTTCGCCATGCCAGGCGAGGACGTCACCGTGACGGTTTCGTTCGTCGAGATAGAGGCCAACGATGAATACGCTGTCTTGTATGACGAGAACTTCGACGCCAGAGTCAATGTCGGCGGAGGAGCATGGGCCGGCGACAGAGCAGCGATTGTCGTCCGTCCACTAGGTGACGAAGGCGACAAGGCGGTTGAAATTACGCAGGGCGCCGGCAATAACCTGTATCAACTCCCCGGGATCTCTTTTGAATCTGGCGTCAACTATACCCTTGAGTATGACTTTAGAGGTGACGGCGGAATCGACGGAACCAGTTTTTATTTGAACGACAGCCAAAGGCTATTCGACGGCGATGCCCCGGTGGACGGCATGATGAATGTACGTTCGGCTAGCACCTGGAGCGCGAAGACTTATACCCAGAACGAGTGGCACCATTTCAAATTGCAGTTCAGACATGACGGCGTGAAATGGTCGTTCACGCTCTACATCGACAATATCCTTATGGCTAACGGACCCGTCGCTAGTGCTACCGCTACCGGGAGCCAAACGGTGAAATTGAAGAACGGCTACCTTAGCGATGAAGGCGGTAAAGCGTACTATGACAACTTCTTCCTCTACCGGGGTCAAGAAGAGGTCGTGAAGACGCCGCACAGCATCACGGTACCAGGTGAGATCGCCGGAGGTTCGGTCACCGCGGGCAAGGCAACGGCTACCGAAGGCGAAACGTTCACCATGACCATCGCCCCGGACGACGGCTATACGCTGTCTTGGCTCAAGATTAACGGCGTGGAGCAGACGATAGCCAGCGGCAGCCACGTACTCCTCATGCCCGATGAAGACGTCGTCGTAACGGCCGCGTTCGAGGAGCTTGAAGTTCAATACGCAATCCTGTATGAAGAAAACTATGATTCGCGTAACGCCCCTGGTGAGGTTGTCGGATGGGCCGGCACAGGCAGCGCGATTGTCGCCGCTCCGGGCGGGGCGGGGGGCAAGGCGCTAGAGATCACTCAAACCGACGGCAACAGCTTGTATCAATTTCCCGCGATCACGTTTGAGCCCGGGATCGATTACACCTTGGAATATGACTTTATGGGCAGCGGCACGAGCACCGGGAACGCTCTCTATCTCGGATGGAGCGAGAGATTCTATGACAGCGACGGCGGCAGCGATTTAAGCAAGTTGCAACTGCGCATGTGGCAGAGCTGGATCGCAAAGTCGTATACGAAAGACGCGTGGCACCATTTCAAAGCGGAGTTCAAGCACAACGGCGCGAAGTGGAGAGTAAAACTCTTCCTGGATGGCGTGCTCGTAGACGATAACGAGGTAAACGGCGCGGTTTCTCTCAATCAGCAGCTGATGTTGAAAGTCGGCGGGGCCGGCGGTAAAAACTACTTTGACAACGTCGAGCTCTACCAAGGTCATAAGTCGGGTGTCGAGTACACGGTCACGGTACCCGGTGTGATTACCGGAGGCTCGGTCACTGCGGACAAGGAAACCTCGGCCGAGGGCGATACCGTCACGCTGACCATAGCGCCGGAGGCTGGCTTCAGACTTAAAACACTTACAGCCACGCAAGGCGGATATGGCATGGAAGTCGCGTTACCGCCTGCAGGCAGCAACAAATTCACATTATTAATGCCAGCCGGAAATGTAACCGTAACAGCTGCTTTTGAGAGTGCTAACACTGCTCTGCTTGTGGAAAATTTTGACGCGTACAGCGCTCCTGGCGAGGTTGCCGGATGGGCCGGCACCGGCAGCGCGATTGTCCCTGCTCCGGGCGGAGTGGGCGGCAAAGCGCTTGAGATTACTCAAACTGACGCCAATAGTATGTATCAATTCCCCGCGATTACGCTGGAACCGAATGTTAGCTACACCCTGGAATATGACTTTATGGGCAGCGGCGTAACCACCGGAAACGCTCTCTATCTCGGTTGGAGCGCGAGGTTCTATGACAGCGACGGCCCGGCGCAGGGCAGTGATTTGAATCTGCGTTCGTGGAACACTTGGGGCAATAAGTACTATACCAAAGATGCGTGGCATCATTTCAAAGTGGAGTTTACCCACAACGGCACGAAATGGAACTTTACGCTCTATCTGGACAACGTCTCTGTAGCTTCCGGTCTCTGCGATGCGTATGTTACCGGAAGTGTACAGCTGATGTTAAAGGTCGGCGCGACTGCCGCCGGCGGCAAAGGGTACTTTGACAACATCGTGTTCTACTAAGGCGAAACTTCAAGTCAGACAAGACCGTAAAGGTTAACATTCACCTGAATAAATAATGCGGGCTTGCGTTCATCGGGAGGTTTCGTCCCGCGAATACGCAAGCCCGTGTTACGTTTCATTCGGTTGCATCGCGTTCATTCTCGATGTCGAACCATCTAGTACCCGTAAAGAGGTTATGAAAAGACAGCGATTCTATAAATATTACTATAAGGTTCGGTTGTTCAGTGGTTTTATAATAGTTACATACGGCAAAGCCAGTGTAACTTGCAGTTAGGGAAGGAAGGCTGGAATGCCATGTTATTGAAACAATAGGTTAGCCGGGAGGTAGAAGCAAGATGGAGCATCAGTTGCACCACGGCTTGGAGCGAGATTTAAGTTGGGCGGATGAGGCTTGGAGCCAGGCGGAAGCAAAAATCGGCCGGAGTGCCCGAACGATTGGAGCCGCCTTTCCGAACGGGACGACACACGGACGTTACGTCAGGGGGCCGGTGCACGACTGGGTCGCCGGCTTCTGGCCGGGGTTGCTGTGGCTTATGTACCGCGAGAACGGAGATGAGGAGCTGCGACGCGTCGCCGAACTGTGCGAGCGGCAGCTCGCGGAGACGCTGCAGACCTACGACTTGCTGCATCATGACGTCGGCTTCATGTTCAGCTTGAGCAGCGTTGCCCAGCATAAAATGGCCGAAGCGTCAGGACGCGGGGGAGATGAGGACGCCAAGCGGCATGCGCTCATCGCGGCTAACCTTCTTGCCGGACGGTACAATCCGCAGGGCGAGTTCATCCGCGCCTGGCCGAATTGGGACGAAGAGGATCATACCGGCTGGGCGATCATTGATTGTCTGATGAATTTGCCGCTGCTGCACTGGGCCGGAGGCGAGATCAAGGATCCGCGGTACAAGCACATCGCGATCCGGCATGCCGATTCCGTTCTGCGCGACTTTATTCGTTCAGACGATTCGGTCTGCCATATTGTCCGCTACGATCCGGAGACCGGGGCGCCGATCGAGTCGCTGGCCGGGCAAGGCTACGCGGCGGATTCCGCTTGGGCGCGCGGAGCTTCCTGGGCGCTATACGGCTTCGCGCTCAGCTATCGGTACACGGGCGAAGCCCGGTATCGTGAGGCCGCGCTGCGGGTTGCTCGGTTCTTTGTCTCACGGTTGCCGGAAGACGCCGTCCCGTACTGGGACTTCTTCCTGCCGGAAGCAGGTCAGGAGTCGATGCCGAGAGATTCATCCGCGGCGGCGATCGCGGCGTCCGGTCTGTTGGAACTGGCCGAGCTGCTGAAAGCGGACGGAGGAATGGGAATCGAAGACGCCGATTGGTGCCAGACATCAGCCGAGCGGATCGTCCAGTCGCTGTGCAACCGCTATGCGGAATGGGGCGACGAGCATGAAGGCCTACTGAGGCATGCAACCGGTTACTACTCGCGAGGTGTTTATGTCGATGAATCTCTAATCTATGGCGATTATTTCTTCGTAGAAGCGCTTGCGAAGCTGCGGGGACATAAGGAGTTATTCTGGTAAGCGACGATATGGGAGAGTGCGCAAGGAAGAAACCGAGAGGATGAGAGAGATGGGGCTGAGAGATCCAATGCTGCGTAATTGCACGATCGAAGTGAGTGCGGGAGGTTCACTAAGCGACTATCCTGGCTTTACGTCGATGGCCATTCAGTTGGCTGTAGATGAAGCGACCAGCCAGGGCGGAGGCATCGTGCGGTTGGATCAAGGCGTTTATGACGTGTACGGACCTATTCGCCTGACGGATCGGGTCACGCTGGCCGGGGCCGGTCCAGAGACGATTCTGCGTAAGACGGACGGTTTCAAGAGCCCTTTCGTCGTCGACGCCGACTATGGGGAGTTGCGCGTGGAAGTGTCGGACGCCAGCGGCTTCCGCGCCGGAATGGGACTACAAATTTTCGACGAGTCGCAGAAATGGGGCTGGGACGAGAGCACGGCAATCATTACAGCAGTGGAAGGTAATGTGCTGCGCTTCGATCGGCATCTTGAGCGCGATTACCGTGCGGACGACGGTGGCATGGCGACAAACGCCTGCTCGATCATCGAAGCGGTGGACGTCGAGCAGGTCCGCGTGCGTGACCTTGCGATCGATGGCAACAAGACGGCCAACGAGCCGATCGGTGGCTGCCGAGCAGGCGGGATCTATCTGAAGAAGGCGCGCGACTGCATGATCGAGCGCGTCTTCGTGAGCGATTTCAATGGCGATGGCATTAGTTGGCAGATTACCGAGAATATCTCGGTGCTGCACTGCGACGTACGCGGCTGCACAGGATCGGGGCTGCATCCCGGCGCCGGCTCGCATTCCTCGCGCGTCAAGGATAATACTTGCATGGACAACGGCACGGCGGGGCTGTTCATCTGCTGGCGCGTCCAGTTCGGCGAGTTCGAGCGCAACGTGCTGGAACATAACGCCGTGTCGGGCATCTCTATCGGACATAAGGACTCCGACAACCGGTTCGCCGACAACGTCATTCGCGGCAACGGGAATGGCGGCGTCTATTTTCGCCCGGAGAACGCGTCCAACGGGGCGAACCGCAACAAGTGGCTCCGCAACGTGATCGAGGACAACGACGGATTCGGATTTCTCGTGAATGCCGGTTCCGTCGACAATGAACTGAAGGATAATCTTATCCGCGATACGGGAACAGGCCGGCAGGCGGGGGACGTTTGGCTGGCGGATGGCGCAGATCGCTTCCTGGCGTATCGAGAATAGGCTTGAGAGACCGTGCGAAGGAGTCATTGGAACATGGCAAATAGAAGAATCGAATCTACCATCTCGTATGTGGAGCGGATGCTTGAAGGCACCGATTACCGCAGCATTGCATCTTTGGATGAAAATTGGCGCTTCCACGCGGGAGACGTTCCGGGCGCGCAAGCAGCCGGCTATGACGACTCGGCTTGGCGAATGGTGCAGCTTCCGCACGATGATTCGGCGGAATCGGATTTCGACGCCGCTTATCCGGCGAACGGGTACGTTCGCTCGGGCGTCTTGTGGTACCGATTGCCGTTTGCTTCTCCGCAACAGCATGCCGGCGGAAAACGTTACCTGATGTTCGACGGAGCTGCGATGAACGCCGAGGTGTGGGTGAACGGTCACTGCCTCGGAACCCATCCCTATGCATTTACGCCATTCTGGCATGATCTTACGCCTTATCTTCGTCCCGCGGGGGAGCAGAATGTCCTTGCGGTCAAACTGGATGCTTCTCTGCAGCCGTTCGGCAGATCCTATCTAGGAAACGGGCTGTTCCGCCGCGTGCAGTTAATCGTCACTGCGCCTTTGCACATTGACGTATGGGGCGTGGTCGCTAGAACGGAATCCATCGACTCAGAAGGCGCCTCAATCTCAGTCGCAACGAACATCTCCGTAGGGCGTTATCCCGAGACGAAGTGGAACGCGTTCGTCTGGCAAGGGAAGGGAATGAAGGACAATAACGAAATCAGCAAAAACGGCCGACTGCGAACGGCGATCCTTGATCCGGAAGGTCGCGAGGTGGCCGTAGCCGAGGCGGAGACGAACGTGCCGCAGTTCGGCAAACATCGGTTCGAGCAGCGGCTGCGCGTGCCCAAACCCGAACTTTGGAGTCCGGACCAGCCGAACCTGTACCGGGTCCGCTCCGTGCTGTTCGTCGAGGACGAGCCGGCGGACGACGTGATAACCCCGCTCGGCATTCGTACGTTATCGTTTTCCGCCGAGGGCTTCGAACTGAACGGAATGGAGACGATAATCAAAGGCGTCTGCTTGCACCAGGATGCAGCGATTTTCGGCGGCGCGGTTCAGACGCGTACTTGGGCGAGCAGGCTGTCCATGCTGAAGGAATCCGGATGTAACGCAGTCCGTACGTCGCATCACCCGTTCCCGGCGGAATTTTATCATACATGCGATTTCCTCGGAATGATGGTCATGGATGAAGCGTTCGACGAATGGCGGTTAGGCTGGGACCGCGGCTATTCGGACTCGCCGTACGGCAAGAACACGTACGGGTATTCACTCTACTTCGAACAATGGTACGAGACCGACCTTCGGGCGATGGTTAAGCGAGACCGCAACCATCCGAGCGTCATCATGTGGAGCGTGGGCAACGAGATTCCGGATCTCTATTTCGACGAAGGAATCCCCATCTTGCGCAGATTGGTCGAGATTTGCAAGGAGGAGGACGACACCCGGCCCGTTACCGTATGCGCGGAAGGCAATCATCTGCTGAGCTTGCGAGAAGGGATCATGGATTTGGTGGACGTACCGGGATATAACTATGTCGCCAGCCGTGAAGGAGATGCTTACTACGAACGCCTTCACGCCGAGCGTCCGGACCTGGCGCTGCTCGGTTCAGAGACTGAATTCGAGCCGGAGCACTGGAAGCGCATTATGCAGCATCGCTACGTCATCGGTCAGTTCTTGTGGGTCGGCATCGATTATTTGGGAGAAGGCGCCGACGTGCTCGGCGAAGACTCCGCTTTGGGCAATACGTTCGATATCTCGGCACTCGCAGGAGGTCGCCGCGGCTGGGCGTTCGGGCTCATCGATTCGGTTGGCACGGCGCGAGGAGAGTACCATTACCGCCGAAGCATTTGGAGCGATGAGCCGTTCGTTCGGCTTGCCGTCAAGCAACCCGTTCCCGCAGCCGGTGAAGCGTTAGCCTACATGAATGCGCAGTTCCATTGGAACTGGCACGAAGGCGAGCGCAAGACGGTATATGTCTTCACCACCTGCGACGAGGCGGAACTGTTCCTGAACGGACGCTCGCTCGGGGTATTGGCGAAGGATAAGGAAAGTTACCGCGCGATTGAGCTGGACGTCGATTATGTTCCCGGAACGCTCGTTGCAGTCGGCCTAAGCGATGGGAAGCGCGTATGCGAGGACCAACTGGTCACCGCAGGAGGCGCGGTATCACTGGAACTGAGTTGCGACGCCGAACGAATGACCGCGGACGGAAAGGACTTCGCGGAGCTGCGTATCCAAGTCGTCGATAAGGAAGGGCACCTAGTGCCTGACGCCGCGCATTCGATTTCCGTCACGGTACAAGGCAGCGGCAGCCTGCTCGGCATTTACTCGGCGGACGCGACGAGCAGCGAGAGCTACCGTTCCGCGAGCTGCCTTGCCTACCGCGGAATCGCCGCCGCCGTCGTGCAGGCGGGGCGGGATCCGGGAGCGATTGTCATTGAGGCATCGGCGCCGGGGCTCTCTGCCGCGAGCTGGACGTTGCCTTGCGTCAAACCAGATTAGACTGCGTGCATGCCGAGAACCGCATAGCAAGGAGAGAGGCACCCACTCGGGTGCCTTTCTCCAATACGCGATATGAAATGGGAGGATAAGGTGAAACCATTACCGGATGTTCAAATCGCTGCAGAGCAGATGTTGTTTTGTTGGAAAACCGATAAGGACCAGGCCGTACTTGAACGGGACGGTCGCATTGTGTGGCAAGGAAGTCTGCTTCCTTCTTTTGAGTTGACGGATGCAAACGGGCTAACCTCTTATACGGATGCGATTGCCTCGAATGTGTCTGCGCTTTCGGATTCTCGCTTTGAGATCGCACTTGAATTCGGAGAGTTCGGAAGAGGCTCCCTTCAGGTCATTGCCGAAGCATGGGGATTCCGTTTTGCCGGTCTTGAAGTGGCATGGCATCAGCCGACCTCTATCGTAGCACTCTATTTTGGAACTAAACGAATGACGGACTTGCAACGCAGGGCCGCGCCATCGTTGACTAAGCCATTCTGGCCGAACTGGAAGGCGGAAGGGTACTGTCTGCCTTGCGCAGGTACGAATCCGACGCGGAGCTATTGGCGTTTTTTTGATATGGGCGATGCCCTGCTGCCTCTGGGCAGCTTTGGCGATGCGATGGGTACGTCTTATGCGGCTGCTTACCCGAGGCCGCTATATGCCGCGGCAATGGGAGGCGGTGACGGGTGGATGTCGTTCGGACCCGGAGAGATCCCTGATGCGGCGCTATCGTTACAGTTAAAGTCCGCCACCGCATGTATGCAGTATTTATACAGAGAGGATTTGTGGGAAACGCCTGACCTGCACAATCGAAAATGGAGCGAACCGCTCAGACTTACCTGGGGTGTGAATGGATTCGATGCCTACGACCGGCTATATCAAACCTTTCCGGTCAACGGTCCTAAATCGCCTGTTCATGCCAAATCGTTTGTATGTACATGGGGAGATTTTAAGGAAGGGCAGTTTAATCTGAGGGCCATTACAGAACGAATTTCTGGGTCGGCTCCTGCCGATATGATCGTACTCGACGAATTTTGGGAGACTTGCGACAGCAGCGGAATTCCGGACTATACCCGGTTTCCGGAGTTTGACCGAGATATAGCGTACATGCAGGAAGAAGGCTTCGAAATTGCGGTATGGCAGTCTATCGGCTGGATTGACCAGCCTGAGGCATTCGGTCTGACCGATAGGGATTTGCTCTGCGGAGCGGACGGGAAGCCGAGGCTCTGGCGCTGGTCGGGCGATCCGATATACGGCCAGTCTTATCATTATTGCTTGGATCCCAGTTCGGAGCGGACCAGGTCGTTTCTAACGGAACGGACCAGGTCGATCGTGAGCCGGTTGAATCCCGTAGCGTTGAAGTTGGACTTCGGCTATGGCTTGCCGGGACCGGACGTAAGCGTACCGCGTCGACCGGAATTCCGGGGAGAACGACTTTGCACGGAACTGCTCAAGATCATCACGGACGCGGCTAAGGAAGCAAAGCCGGATATCACGATTATTTATTATGGACTGCATCCGCTGCTTCACGATTATTTCGACGTGATCAATATCGATGATCTGGGAGATGCCGGAGACAGCGCTGAATACGAGGCTCTCGGGCACAATCAGCGCTGCATGTGGTCGGCACTTGCGGCGCGCCGCGGTATGTTGATTAATACGTCGACAGGCTATTATTGGGACACGTTGGAGGGGATTTTGCTCAACACAGCCGTAGTCGGCACTAACGGTTTGACGCTCGGAGCTACCGATCGTACCGGCAAGGCGATGACCGCCTCGCAGCGGCTTCGCTGGCGTGCGCTCGACAAGTGGCGCAGGCGCGGAAGCGGATGGACGCCATTATGGCTAGACGCCGATTTCGGAGATGTGAGCCGCGAGCCGGTCATCAGGTCATGGGGACGGGTGGAGTCGCATACGGGGCAAGATAGGATAACTGCTCTCGCGTTGCAACATCAGTCAGGAGACGACAAGACTTTTCCGCAAGTGTCTGGAATCCGATTCACGGGAGACTGGGCGCTTATCGCTCAAGACGATGAGGATATCTTGCATGGCTCTAAGCTGGCCTGTATCCCATTTGCGCCTGGTACGCTTACCATTGAGGGACCTTTTGAAGCTGTTATTGAATTTCGTCATACCGATAAGGGCGATGAGGGAGAAACGACAAAGGTTTTGACTTCCGATCCTATCGGAAAAGTGATTCTATGCATAAGCGATGATGACCTGAATGAGATCATCGGATTTCTGTTAACAAGAAAATAAATGTCATAAACGGTAGGGGCTGACCAATGGGCAGCCCCTTTGTCATGTAAGAAAATGGAGATTTATGGGTCGTATTCCTGTCGAAAGCGCTTTATAATTAGGAGGTAGGATTACGATTGCTCGACTTCGGAGAGGAGAAACCGGTGATGGATGAGAATCGCAAGTGGCAAGCCAAATGGAGTTGGTCGGATAAGGACGCTTCGTGCGGCGAGGACAAGCTGACATTCGCAAAGGTCGGCTCGAAATGAAGATTTTCAGGAAACGACAATTAAGAATGACGATATTTCCCAAGTTGATCATTGCTTTCCTGCTAGTGGTCGCTCCGATCTACGGCATCGGTCTTGGAATGAACCAGCTGGGCGAGAAGAGCGTCCGCGAGGAACTGTCGAAATCGCTCAAGTCGAAGGTCGATTTCTACCTTAACTCGCTCGAGGTCGAGAATGAACTGATGAAGGGGCTGCTGCAGCAATACGCGATTGACAAAGATATCCAGCACGCCACATTTATCAGCAATACGATGACGATCGGAGTATGGACGGAAACGGTGCAGCGCATCCAGGAGAAGCTGCAGCTGATCAAGAACTCAAGCCCTCATATCAAGAACGTGAGCGCTCACATTCTGACGCTGAAGCGAACGATATCGAGCGACGAAACGATCAGCGACACGATTAATCCCGAATATGAGGCTGTCGCTACCGTATCCAAACTCCGAGGCGTCGGGAATTACTTCTGGAAAGACAGGCTGTTCATGGCGATCGCCTATCCCGGCTCCGATCTGCCGAATATGAAAGAAACATTCGCGCTCTCGATCGAGATTAACCAGGAGATGATGAAGCAGTCACTGCAGAACTTCTCCGACTACAAGAATGCGGGAGCGATGCTGGTCAATCCAGAGAACGGTTGGATCCTGGGCAACCAAACTGACGAAGGGCTTACGAAAGAACTTTCGGATTATTTGAAAAACCGTCCCGAGGGCAGCGTCGAAGAAGACTATAAGCAAATCTCGGCGGGAAACAGTTCTTATTTTGTCGCCTATAAGCGTTCGACTACGTTCGGCTACTACTTGATCGCCTACGTGCCGTCGGCCGAAATGCTCGGACCGATCGACAAATACCGAATGCTGCTATTGCTGCTGTCGTTCGTCTCATTAGTCTTTATCGTCGCTTACTCTTACTGGTTGTATCAGCTCATTCGCAAGCCTCTGCATCGAATGATCACCGGATTCCGTAAGGTGGAGGCGGGGATGTTGGAGCCGATCCCGCTGCCGAAGACACGCGATGAGTTCCTCTACTTGTTCCAAAGGTTCAATATGATGACGGACAACTTGAAGGTGCTGATACATGAAGTGTACGAGCAGAAGCTGCGCGCCCAGACTTCGGAGCTGAAGCAATTGCAGTCGCAGATCAATCCGCACTTCTTGTACAACACTTATTTTATTCTATACCGTTTGGCGAAGATGAACGATAATGACAGCGTCATCCAGTTCAGCCAGCACCTCGGCGAATACTTTCAGTATATTACTCGCAACGGCTCCGATGATGTGCCGCTCGAAGCGGAAATTAAACACTCTCGCACCTATGTGGAAATACAGAATATTCGCTTCGCCAAGAGCCGCATTGCCGTTGAATTCGGTGAACTGCCCGCAGGTTGCGGCGACATGCGCGTACCGCGGCTCATCCTGCAGCCATTCATCGAGAATGCGTACCAATACGGGCTCGAAACCAAGCGCAGGGACGGCAGAATCGCCGTGACGATGATCGAACAAGATGGTAAATTACTCATGTCGGTCGAGGATAACGGAGAGAAGCTGACGAACGCCGACCTACAGTCGATCGAAGCGAATCTAGTAAATCAGGGAACGGATATGGAGTACACCGGCATGCTGAACGTTCACCGACGCTTGATCATACGGTTCGGCAGCGAGTACGGCGTTTCCGTCGCCCGCGGCGAAATGGGCGGCATGAAAGCGACGCTGAGGCTGCCGATGCCCCAATCCTTGGGCAAAGCCACGGAACCCTTAGAAACCAATGACGAGAGAGGAGAGTGACAGCATGTACCGTCTGTTGATCGTAGACGATGAACCGATCATCGTCGAAGGTTTAAGTGAGTTAATCTTGCAGTCTGAGTATCCTTTGGAGGTCTATCAGGCTTTCGATGGCATGGAAGCGATTGCAATCGCGAGGAAGCTGCGCATCGACATTCTTCTGACGGATATCGAAATGCCGGAGATGAACGGCATCGAGCTGCAGAAGGAGGTGCTGCGTCTCTGGCCGCGCTGCAAGTCGATTTTTCTGACCGGCTATAACGAGTTCGACTACATCCAGTCATCGATTCGCGGGGGAGCGATCGATTACGTCCTGAAGACGGAAGGAGACGATCCAATCATCTCCTCGGTCGAGAAGGCCATTCGCGTCATTGCCGAGGAAGTAACCTACGAAGGGCTGATCGAGAGCGCTCGTTCGTCGCTTAAGCTGGCCCTGCCGGCGCTGCGCAAGGAGTATTTGACCGGTTTGCTTGAAGGGGAAGCCTCGTCGTTCGGCGTACGGAAAGAGCGTTTCGCGCAGTTCGAAGTGCCGCTCGACCCGGAATTACCGGTCGTCATGGCCGTTGGCCGGATCGACCGATGGCGCGAGGATGCGACGGGGGGCGATAAAGTGCTGTTCGCCTATTCGATCAATAACATCTTCGATGAATTTTTCGCGCATGAATTCGAATTGACGTACTTTAGAGGCGATCACGAACGACTGATCTGGCTGTTGCAGCCGAAGGCGGAGTCGGGGTATCGTCAGGCGATTGTCGGTGAACCCCAGCTGCACGCAGGCTCCGTCGCGGATTCCAATCCGGAAGCTGCCCTACACGCTTACTTGCTTGGGATGCTCGAATCCGTGCAAACGGCTTGCAGTAATTACTTGAAGCTCGCTTGCTCGTTCGTTGTCTCCAGCGAACCGTTCGAATGGGACGCGCTCGCCTCCAAATACGAGCGGCTGTCGCAATTGTTCGGCCGCGGGCTAGGACTCGGCAGCCAGATGTTGCTGTCGGACGACCGGGCGAAGTCAAGCGGAGATGAGGAAGCGCGAAGCAAGGTCAAGCGAATCCGGCTGCTGGACCAATACTTGATGCAGAAGGAACGGGCGAAATTCGAGCAGCTGTTCGACGGGATTTCGGAAGCCGTAAGCGAGTCGGAGACGCTGGAGTCAGGTTTGCCGCTCGAGGTTTTCTACGAGCTCGCGGCGATCTTCATCCCGCATTTGAATCGGTTCGAGGCGCTGGGCGCAGTCGAAGGACAGGCTATCTCGGGCAAGTTGTTCTCGATCCGAGAGCATCGATCATGGGGAGAAGCTTCCGACTTTTTCCGCGAGCTGGCAGATTTGTTGTTTGAACGCATGGATGGCGGAAACGAGCAAGAGACGAGCGAGGTCGTTGAGCAGATTCATCGGTACGTGGAGAAGAACATCGAAGGGGATCTGACGCTGAACCGTCTGGCCGAGCACGTCTTCTTGACGCCCTTTTACCTCTCCAGATTGTATAAACAGAAGACTGGCCATAACATCAGCGACTACACCGCGAGGACGAGAATCGATAAAGCGAAGCGGCTGCTCGGCGAGAGCACGCTTAAGATTCATGAGGTCGGCATGCGGATCGGGTACGATTCGGCATCCTATTTCACCCGTTTTTTCAAAAAAGCAACGTTGCTGACCCCTCAGGAATACCGCGATTCGCTGAAGTAGATATAAAAGGATAAGGAATGTAATCGCTTTATTATATTCTTGGCGTCTTGCTGACTGCATAATAAAAGCGTACCACATATTGATGCAGGATATAGGGGAGGAAAGCAGCTGATGTCGACAAATACGAAAGCGAAAGTAAAAGGCTCGGCAATAATTTCATTACTGCTTATCATGACTGCCGTAACAGCATGTAGCGACAACAACAAAGACAACACAGCTTCTAATGCCAACAGTTCGACTAACACAAGTACAAGTACTAATGCAAGTAAAAATGCAAGCGAGAATGCAAGTGGAAATGCAGACGCAAGCCAAGCAGCAACCACACCGGACGGCCCGACCGGCAAATACAATCCGCCGATCGAAGTCACGACGGTCCGCGCAGTCAATTCGGCCGCGGAATTGCCGCCAGGCGATTCGCTCGACTCCAACATTTGGATCAAGACGTTCCAAGAAGATCTTGGCATTAATCTGAAGAACGTCTGGAAAGTAAATGATGCGCAGTATCAGAACAAGATTGCCGTAACGATGGCATCCGGCGATATGCCGGACTTTATGGAAGTCGACGCACAGCAGTTCCAGATTCTCGTAGAAGCCGGCACTATTGCAGATTTGACCGATGCCTTTAACACATACGCTTCCGATCTGACGAAGGGCTCGATGGAAGCAAACAACAGCGTGAGGCTCAAGGCGGCAACAACGAAGGACGGCAAACTCATGGGTATTCCGTCTGACGGCGGAGATATCACGGATACCCAACTCATCTATATTCGCAAAGACTGGCTGGCCAATGTGGGGCTTGAAGCGCCGAAGACGATGGAAGATGTCATTAATATCGCCTTGGCGTTCACGAAGAACGATCCGGACAAGAACGGCAAGAACGATACGTACGGATTAAGCCTCGACTTAAACTTATTCAATGGTTGGTCCGGTCTTGACGGCTTCTTCAACGGTTACCATGCGTATCCGTTTAATCCGACCAAGGGATCGGCTACGAATCTGAACTTTATGGTAGGCGCGGACGGCAAGGCACAGTGGGCCGACACGCAACCGGAAGTGAAGACCGCTCTCGGTAAGCTGGCCGACCTCTTCAAGCAAGGAGCGATCTATCCGGAATTTAGCGTCATCGACGGCATGAAGTCCGCAGAACTCGTCACATCCGGCAAAGTCGGCATGTCGTTCGGCGCGTTCTGGGTGCCGACATGGCCGATCAATAATATGTACAAAGATCTTGGCGCGGATTGGGGCATCTATCCGCTCGTATCGTCCGACGATAAGCCTGCGCTCTCGCAGAGCATGACCGGATTACCTTCGCACTTCTATGTCGTAAGCAAGAAGGCCGAGCATCCGGAAGCTCCGATCTTGATGTTGAATACGTATATTGAAAAGCTCTACGGACATTTCGACAAAAATTACCACACGGTTACGGTAGGCGACAAAAACTATGGCGTCTTCGGTCTTTCACCGGTCCGCGGAGGCTCACCGGGCAACAATCCGAAGGCAGCTATCGCGGTTCAAGCTGCTAAGCAATCCGGCGACACGTCGGCATTGAACGACGAACAGAAGCAATATTACGATCAGGTGGCCAAATTCGAAGCCGGCGACAAGGACATGTGGGCTGCGAATAAACTTTGGACAACTGACGGGGTTTTCAGCCTCCTGGGCAAGTATAGCGACAATAACCTGGTCTTCCAATCGGCGTATGTAGGCAATCCGACAACGACGATGATCGCCAAAGGTCCTTCGCTTCGCGACGAAGAAGTTAAGATGATCACCTCAATCATCATGGGCTCCAAGCCGCTTGATTACTTCGACGAGTGGGCGGCAAACTGGCTGAAATCAGGCGGTCAGGAGATTCTCGACGAAGTCAACGCAAGCGGTCAGGTTCGATAAGACTTATGAGGGGGGTAGGGGCTAACCGCTAGCCGCTATCCCTTCTTTGTATCATGGCAGGAGGGGAATCGATTGAGCCGCAGAAATTGGGGATTGGAATGGCCGCTGCATCTGATGCTGGTTCCGGGTCTGATTATTGCGCTGATATTCAGCTATGGCCCGATGGTCGGCCTCGTCATCGCATTCGAGAATTTTATACCGGTTAAAGGGATTTTTCACTCTGAGTGGGTCGGATTCGAACATTTCAAGTATATCTATCACTTGTCCGAAACAAGGGATGTTCTAAGGAATACGGTATTCATCGCATTCATGAAAATCGTCGGAGGCTTGTTCGCGCCGCTCATCACCGCGCTTCTACTGAACGAAATCAGGATCAAGTACTTCAAGCGCACCGTCCAAACGATCGTCTACATGCCGCACTTCCTATCTTGGGTCATTATGGCGGGCATCTTGCTGGATGTGCTCTCCCCGACATCCGGGATCGTGAATCAATTCATTTCGTGGCTGGGATTCGATAAAGTGTTCTTCCTCGGTAACGATAAATGGTTCCCTTACGTGCTGGCGGGAACCGACGTATTGAAGGAATTCGGTTTCGGAACGATTGTCTACTTGGCTGCCATTACCGCAGTAAATCCGTCGCTGTACGAAGCCGCCGTCCTGGATGGGGCTAACCGCTGGAAACAAACGCTTAACGTAACGATTCCCGCGATCATTCCGATCACGATATTGCTTACAACACTCGCGCTCGGCAACGTTCTGAACGCCGGCTTTGACCAAGTCTTCAACCTGTACAGCCCATCCGTCTATTCAACCGGCGACATTCTCGACACTTACGTTTACCGGATCGGACTGGCCAGTGCCCAATATGGAGTGGCGACCGCCATCGGACTGTTCAAGTCGGTAATCTCGCTCATCCTCATTTCGTTGTCTTATCTCGCGGCCTACCGTTTCGCAAATTATCGTATCTTCTGATAAGTCGCAAGGAGGATTGTTATGATTCAACCCTACTCATGGAGTCGCAAGGTGTTCGTAGGTTTCAACTATACGATGCTTGCGGTTTTGTCTCTAATATGTCTTCTGCCTTTGATTAACGTCTTCTCCGTTTCCTTAAGCTCGGCCGCAGCGATCGAAGCGGGCAAAGTTACCTTATGGCCGGTCGATTTCACTACGAAGGCGTACGAGTTTGTTGCGAAGAAGCATGAGTTTCTGATCTCGATGGGGATATCGACAAAGCGCGTGGCACTTGGCGTCTCCATTAACATGCTGTTAACGTTGCTTACGGCCTATCCGCTGTCCAAGGAAGCGGCGAACTTGAAGTTTCGGACGGGATACGCCTGGTTCTTCGTCTTCACGATGTTATTCTCCGGCGGATTAATTCCATCTTATATGGTTGTCCGTAATCTGCATCTGCTGGACAGTGTCTGGGCACTTGTGCTCCCTGGGGCGCTTCCGGTATTCAATGTCATTCTAATGCTCAACTTCTTCAGAGGTTTACCGAAGGAGCTGTCGGAGTCTGCGTACATCGACGGCGCCGGACATTGGCAGACGCTCTGGCGCATTATCGTGCCGCTCTCGATGCCGTCTATTGCAACGGTAACATTGTTCGCGATCGTCATGCACTGGAACGAATGGTTCAATGGGCTCATCTATATGAACGATCCGATCCACTATCCACTTGCCAGCTACTTACAGACCATTGTCGTCCGGATGGATATGTCCTCCATATCTGACCCCTCGATGATTCTATTATTATCGCAGTTGAACGATCGCTCGGTGCGCGCGGCCCAAATTTTTCTCGGCATGGTGCCGGTACTGTGCGTCTATCCGTTCCTGCAGCGGTACTTCATGAGCGGCATCACGCTTGGAAGCGTCAAGGAGTAAGGCATTGCCCGCTAAGCCGTCCTTTTCTTCGGAGTAGGGCGGTTTTCTTTGATTCTTATTAGAACTGGGAGGAGATCAAACGATGTTATATGAACGATATGGTTCGGCGCGGCTTGAGGAGCTTGGCTTCGGAGAAGGGCCTTACGCGCCGTTCCCGAAGGCGGAGGACCGCGAATCCTGGGGATCGATCTCTGCTGAGAAAAGAGAGAGTTGGCTGCGGCATGCGGACCGTTATGCGGATTATGGGTGGCCGGCACTTAAGGTATCGGACTATCGCGCCTATTGGACGAGCGGCGACTTGTCGCGCCTAAGTCTCGCCTATTTTGAACGGAGAAGCGTGCTCGGCATTCTCGTCATCGCTGAATGCATGGAAGGTGAAGGCAAATACGTTGATCAAATTTTAAACGGGATCTTCGCCATCTGCGAGGAGACGACTTGGGTGCCCCCGGGCCATCGCAGCCACTGGAAGGAATTCGATAAGCAAGAGAGCATCCCTGGCAGTAAAGAATACGGAGTCGAGCTGTCATCTGCGGAAACGGCACGGCTGCTCCTATGGACCCGCTATTTGCTTGGAAGCAAGTTCGACGCAATCAGCCCGCGAATTAACGAGCGCATCGTCCGGGAGACGAAGGAGCGTGTGCTGATTCCTTACCTTGAGCACGACGATTACTGGTGGCAGGGGTTCACTCCCGGCGAGCGGATCAACAACTGGAATCCGTGGTGCAACGGCCCGGTGCTGGCTGGATTCCTGCTCATCGAGGAAGACCCGAAGGTCAGAAGCGCGGGAATTGCCAAAGTGATGAGAAGCCTCGACGCGTTCATTGCGACTTATCCGGCAGACGGCTGCTGTGACGAAGGACCGTCTTATTGGAGTGCGTCGGGGGGCGGTTTATATGAATGTTTGGAAATGCTGTCTCTGGCGTCACAAGGACGTTTCGATATATTCGGGGAACAGATCGTGAAGGATATTGGCGCTTATATGCCCAAAGTACACATTCATGGCGAATATTACGTCGCTTTCGCCGATTGCGATGCAAAGGCGAATCCGGCAGGCGGTGGTGTATATCGCTACGGCGTTAGCGCGGGGGATGAGTCGCTCGTCCGTCTGGGCGCCAGCTTGCCGCCGAGCGGCGATGCAAGCACGCGAATTTGGTTTAACTTATACGGCTATGCACGGGATTTGTTCATCGAGAAAGAGAGGCTCGCGCAAGAATCGAAGGCGCCTTATTTGCGGGACGCCTGGTTCAGCGTTACCCAAGTAATGACCGCAAGGGAGCATGAAGGCACCGAGCAAGGCTTGTACGTCGCGGCCAAAGGCGGCAACAATGTGGAAGCGCATAACCATAATGACGTCGGCGGTTTCCTCGTGTTCGCCGATGGCTATCCGCTGCTCGTAGATCTAGGCACTGAGGAATACAAGGCGCAGACGTTCAGCGATCGGCGCTATGAACTATGGTATCTGCAATCGCAGTACCATAACCTGCCAACGGTGCGCGGGGTTCTGCAGCAAGACGGCGGGCGGTACAAGGCCCACTATGCGGAATATTCGCAGCAAGGCGGCCGCTCCGAGCTTCGAATGGACATCGCAGGCGCGTATCCGGAGGAAGCAGGCATTGCGGCTTGGGAGCGTACGGTTCGACTGGATCGAGACGGCGTCCCCGCTGTGACAGTCGGTGATGTATTTACCATGAAGGACGGCGCTCCGTCGGAAATGTTCCATTCGTTGATTACTCCGAGCGAGCCTATAATCGGGGGCGAGGGCAACGACAGGATTCTGCTGACTTACGCGCCCGGCAAGCAGGCGGTCATCCGTTACGACGCCGAGCATCTTCGTGTGCGAATCGAGAAAATCGATTACATGGATAGCCGACTGAGAAGAAACTGGGGCGACCACATGTATCGCATCTTGCTGGAGGAACGGCAGCCGGTCGCTGCCGGCGAGAGAACGATCACCGTTACGCTGGGTCGCGGCTGAGGAAGAATTATTGACGATAAACGACAGCGAGGCTGCCAGGATTAATGACTGGCAGCCTTGCTGTGTTAATGGGAGTATAATTTGCAGCGTAATTTAACCAGCAAATTGATTAATAAGAGACTGCCCAAGTGAGCAGTCTCTAAATCGTTACTTTTTGATTGTTTTTATTATTTCCAGTGCTTTGTTATAAACGAATCTTTCCCATCTGGCTAGTAAGCCGGTACCATTATCGCCGCTTGCAATTTGAGCAGCGTGTCGTTTATGAAACTCTGCAACTCGTTGATTATGGTTGTTATGAGCCGTATTGAAACGTTCGTGGCGAAGGTGTGTTTTGGCGTTCATAGATAATCCCTTCTTCCATTTTTATTTGATCATACCATACAGGACAAGACAGCTACAACAAGATGGTTGTAACGGAGAACACTAGTACAACGACGTTAGTTGTTGTTGTATATTAGGTGCATACAGTCATTTTAGACTTCGTTTATAAGGCTGCACTGTTTATTCATTTCCTGAGCAGTCACGACGGGGAATGATAGTTAAAAGATGACGAGGTGATTATTAAATGCTGCACGTATTGGAGAAAAAGGACTACTCCCGCTTACGGCCTATGCTCGCAGCTGGATTTCAATTTCCGGAAGTTGAAGCGGTTGTTGATACCATCAATAGTGGATGGATCGTGACTGACGATCCGAATCATCCGGCTTCAGCTTTGCTATGGGCGGAAGGGCTTGGAGGGTTTTTTCTGCTTGGCGATGAAACCAATGTGCCATTTCTACATGCGTTGGACCACTATATTGATTTCCAGCTTGTGGACAGCAGATTTGAAGTGGCAGGCATGCATGACGGATGGAATGGCGTAATTGAGCGGCAATTTGCCCGCAGGAACTTAAAGAAATCAACCCAACTGATCTATAAATGGCATGAGCAGAGCGAGAATCGAAAAACCCTCATTGAATTTCCGCAGCCGTTCGTTCAAGTGGAACGTTTGACTAGCGATTGGCTAGGTTCTAGCCGGATGAATAACCTTGATTTCGTGAAGTCGGAACTGCTCGGTTTCTGGGGGAGTCTTGATCAGTTCATAGAGCATGGCGTTGCCTATTGTGCACTGCAGGAGAACAGGATTGCAAGCCTTTGCTACTCTGGATTTGTGGCCGGACAAACGCATACACTCGGCGTTAAAACATTGGAGCCTTTCCGGCAGCAGGGGCTGGCTTACTGGACTGCACAAGCATGCATTCGGGAACTAAGAAACAGGAAGCTGTCTCCGTATTGGGACTGTTCGTCTGGAAACGAAGCTTCCGGGAGACTTGCTGAGAAACTGGGTTTTCATAAGACGGAGGAATACAATCTTTATTCCATTGAGAGATGTTCACAGATCGGAGCGTCTTGATCAGTCAATCTTACTTGCTATTGATCCCAACTATTATGGATTTGAGGAGTGTTTTCTTTTGATAAGAGTGAATGTAGCTTCCGCATTAATTTACGATGATTCAAATAAACAAATATTATTGGTTTTGAATAAAAAAGAGGACTCTTCGTACTGGAGTTTTCCAGGGGGTGCCGTTGAAGCAGATGAAACATTGGAACAAGCTGTAAAACGCGAAACTAAAGAAGAGTCGGGTTATGAAATAGAAATTACCGGACTTTACTCAGTCAGGGAAGCGTTATTTACAGAAAGGGGGCACCATGCATTACTATTTACATTTTTGGCAAAAATCGTGGGTGGCGAAATGAAAATCTCAGACCCGGATGACGAAGTAATAGAAGTTAAGTGGTTGGATCTTGAATCTGCAAATAAATTCATGACTTACTTACCCGAACAATTAAAAGTAAGAAATGGAGAAAATAAAGTATCAGTCCCCTATCATTTCCATGGGAGAGTATGAGATTGATATATGAATTGCCGAAAAAGCTTCTTGTGATAATAGATTAGATAATGTCGATAGACATGAACTCTCTCACCTGCTCGTACACTGTACTATTGAGCTTGTTCGATGATAAATCGCCGCGGAGGGATAACGATGAATATGCGGATTGCCTTAGGCCAAATGCAAGAGCTGACGCAAGAAACCATGACGTTTGCCAAGCAATTAGGTGTAACGAGCGTTCAGCTCAACACACCGAATCTTCCTGGTGAACGCAGCTGGGATTTGGAGGATTTGGTTGCATTAAAGAAAACTTGCGATGATAATGGATTGTTTCTGGAATCCATCGAGAATGTCCCCATCCGCTTCTACGATAAAATCATGCTTGGTTTGCCTGGCAGGGATGAGCAAATTGAGAATTATTGCAGCATTATCCGTCATATGGGGCATGCCGGCATCCCGATACTGGGCCACCACTTTATGCCGAACTTTGTTTGGCGGACATCCTCGGAGCCGGGCAGGGGCGGAGCCATGTGTACGGCTTTCGATCTCGCGGTTGCAGCAAACGGCGTCAACCAGGTGAAATATGCTTCCAACCGTGAAGTGAGAATCCCGGACGAATCGGTCATGTGGGAGCATTATGCTTATTTCTTGAAGGCTGTGCTTCCTGTAGCCGAACAATCAGGTGTGCGGCTTGCGTTACACCCTGACGATCCGCCGGTTGCCATGCTTGACGGAACGGCTAGAATTTTCTATAAAGTGGAGAATTTCAAGAAAGCCGAGTCAATCGCTAATAGCGACGCATGGGGGCTTAATTTATGCCTTGGCTGCTGTTCGGAGATGGTCTACGGAGCCGCTAATGTCATGGAGATGATACGGTATTTCGGCCCGAGAAATAGAATCTTTTACGTGCATTTTCGCGACGTACAGGGCACTATGCCGAAGTTTCAGGAGTGCTTCCTGGGAGAAGGAAATTATCATCCGGCTGAAGTTTTGCGGGAACTGAAACAATCGGGATTCACTGGATTCATAATGGATGATCACGTGCCACATGTCATTAATGATTCAGCATGGGGACATCGCGCGCGTGCGCATGCCGTCGGCTATATGCAAGGGCTGCTGAATGCTTTGGAGCTTCTTGAACGGTAATTCACGACCCTATTCGCCAATCTAGCGGATAGGGTTATTTTTTTACCGTATTTTAACCGTTTGTTTGGTATACTAACCTATTATCTCGGATGTAGCGGCGGGGAGCGTAAATGTGAATATTCTATTGGCGGAAGATGATAAGAAGCTCGGCAAGCTTGTCAAATATATGTTAGAGAAGAAAGGCGGCTATCACGTTGATTGGGTGGAGAACGGGGAGGATGCGCTCGATTATGCCCGTGGATCGGCTTATGATGTGCTCATCCTGGACTGGATGATGCCGCTCATGGATGGTGTGGACGTATGCAAACGACTGCGAGGCGACAATTACGGACAAGCCATCGTCCTCCTGACGGCTAAGGATTCACTGCAAGATAAAATCTTCGGCCTCGATGCAGGAGCCGATGACTATCTGACGAAGCCTTTCGAGATGGATGAGCTGCTCGCTCGTCTCCGTGTGCTGGCAAGGCGGAATTTTGCCCCGAGGAAGCTGGATATTGTGACGTTCAGGCATTTTACGCTTAATCGTACCTCACATCAGCTATCGCGAGACGGCGAGGAGATTCTGCTTAGCCCGAGGGAGTATCAGCTGCTTGATTTCTTCTTGCAGAACACCGGCAATGTGCTGACGAGAGAGGCGATTCTCAATCGCATCTGGGGGCTCGGCAGTGATGTTTCCTACAAAAATGTCGATGTTACCGTGAAGATGCTCCGGGACAAACTGGACGATTCCGGTAAGGAGCCGGTCATTCACAGCATCAGGGGGGTAGGCTACCGGTTTGAAATGGACGCTTAAGAAGGGAAAGAAGCGAGACTTATTCCAATACACACAAAGGAAGCTCACGGTTACTTATACGTGGCTCATTATTCTGTTTCTGGTGTTATTCTCGATCATCGTATCGCTCTTCTTCATGATCATGGCTTACCAAGAGCAGAGCAATTCGCTTCGCAAGACCATGTTTGCGACCGAGGACGGCCGCGTTGTCGTTCCGGATTTGGAGAACAGCCGCGGCGATGATTTGTTTTTCTTCTATGTGCTGGATAATCGTGGTCAAGTGCTTGCTCAGAGCGATGCTATTCCGGAGCTTAAGGACCGCAATTTGGCGGAAATTGAAGAGTGGCAGCCCGAAGGGGATACGTTCCGGTTACGCTGGCTGCCCGAACTGCAGCGACGCTACGGGGATCTTCTGATTCGAACGGATGATCGGCTGCTCTTCGTTGGCGCGCATCCGATTATGACGACGAATGGACCGGCGACGATCTTTGCAGCGAAGGATGTCACCTTTTATTGGGATATCCTCCGGAATCTGCTCATCGTGTTCATCGTTATTCTAATTATTTTCATCATTGCAGCCGTCAAACTCAGTTCATCCATGTCCAGTAAAGCTATGATTCCGATTCAGCAAACGTTCAAGCAGCAGCAGCAGTTTCTGGCGGATGCTTCTCATGAACTCCGGACTCCGCTTAGCATTATGAACACGTCACTCGATGTGATTGAACTGGAGAACGAAGATACCATTACGCCGTATTCGAAGGAAGTCGTTTCGGATATGAAGGAAGAGATTGGCCGAATGAGCCGTATGGTGCAGCATTTGCTGATGCTCGCAAGGTCCGATGTCGGCTCAGTAGAGTTCGAAATGAGCGCTTTCGACATTGTGCCTAAGCTCCGCCAATGGGTGCTTGCTTTCGAAGGTGTTGCTCAGAAGAAAAGGATTAAACTGCGGACGATGCTGCCGGAAACGCTGACCGTGAAGGGCGATCCGGAGCGATTGAAGCAGCTGGTCTATATCTTGCTGGATAATGCGATCAAATACACGCCTGAAGATGGGAAGGTCGACGTTGGTCTTGACCCCAACCCAAGGCAGTGGCGGATCATTGTCCGGGACAGCGGTATCGGCATTGCCGCAGCGGATCAGCCTCGCATCTTCGACCGGTTTTACCGGGTCGAGAAGCATCGCTCTCGTGAAGAAGGCAGCGCGGGGCTTGGCCTCGCGATTGCGAAGCAAATCGTTATTGCCCACCGTGGTTCGGTTGTTCTCGAGAGTTCGCCGGGAAAAGGAAGCACATTCTCGGTAGAGTTTCCTGTCTAGCATACGATGAAGGCGAGCATCCCTTTCTCTTAGGACGATGAAGAGGAAGGGAATTATTTTTTTACCGTACTTTTACCATTGCCCTATATAGTTGGTACTGTAGAGACAAGATCACTGTAGGGAAAGGATGATTAAGCGTGAGACGCGTGAGACCTTGGGTGAAGAAAGCGCTGTTGGTATCCGTCATCATCGTAGCTGTCGGAGCCGGTTTAAGTGTAGTGGCCGGTGAACACGGGCGTGATGCATTGAAAGTTGTAAGGGTGAGTCAGGAGTTTCATGGCAGACCTGGAGACGACATGAAGGTTGAGATAAGAGGTGGCGAGGTCGGGGCTATGCCGGCATTACGCGGTGAAGCTATGACTGTGCCAGCGCCGCCGGTGCCGGTGTTCCGAGAGGGCGGCATACACATCGATCGGGATCATGAGAATGGTATTAGCCCCGGCGTAGCGGTAGGCGGAATCATTCTGATCGTCGGACTTTTATTGTTCTGGATGAGCAGGAGAGGCAAGAAGCCCAGAGTCGCAGATGGGGCGAATGTGCTTGCAAACATACCGACGGCATCGGACTTCCTGGACCAATGGGAAATGCAGCAAAACCAAACAAAGGAGTCGAAATAAGATGGGGATCTTCAAACGTATTAAAGATGTGTTTCTAGCCGAAACGAACGGTCTGATCGATAAGTGCGAGAAGCCGCTCCATATGGTGAATCAATATATGCGGGAATTTAGTGTCGAGCTTGAGAAGGGGCAGCGAGCACTTGCTCACCAGCTGTTTATTGAGAAGCGGCAAGCGGTGCTGATTGCGAATGCCGAGACGGCAGTTGAGAAACGGAGCCGCCAAGCGAGACTTGCGGTGGACCAAGGCGAGGATCAGATCGCGAAGCTGGCGCTGCAGGAGAAGCTGCTGCAGGAGAAGAAGCTGGCCGTCTACCGCGAGCAGTACGCAACGATCCAGGATCAGACCAAAGTGCTGGAAGAGCGTATTGCCCAGCTGCTGGTGCAATCGGAGGAGTACAATCATCGCCGCCTACTGCTCGAATCCCGGGTTAATGTGGCAAGCTCCCTGAAGGAGCTGAACCAAAGTGTTGTATCGTTTCAGACGGACGGCATTGGCAGAGGATTCGCCCGGGCGGAGGAGAAGGTGCTGATGATCGAGGCGGAGCTTGCGGCCATGAATCATTTCAACACGCCGGCTAAACGGTCCGCGCCTCAGTATCTCGATCCGACGTTAACGGCGGAGATCGAATCATCACTAGCCGAGTTGAAGCAACAACCGGCAGCAGAACAATAGCGTTTAAGGAAGCAGTGAGCCGCGGTTCATTGCTTTTTCTTTGTATCTCGATTTAAGCTTAGAAGGTTTTTCGAATAAATGTGCGCTCTGACTATCTCGGACATGGTGATTCTTTCATAGATTACTATAAAGGGAAGAGGTGCATGAGCATGCCGAAAGTCGGCGTTGTGATGCCGGTTTATTATCAGAACGAAGCTCACATCCGAAAGGCGATTCAAACCATACGTAATCAACAATACCGAAGCTTTACCTTCCTGATTGTTATCGATGGGGCGCCAGAGCTGCTGCCGCTTATTCAAGAATGCACCGTGGGGGATCCCCGGGTAACAATCGTTTCCTATCCGTTCAATCAAGGCGTCGCATTTGCACTGAATTACGGCTTTGAAATCTTAATGGACCAAGGTTACGATTACTTGACTTGGGTATCGACGGATAACATCTATTACCGGCAATTCTTAGGTACATTAGTAAACGAATTAGATCGGGCGGATCCCAATGTGGGCATCGTGTACAGCAGCTTCAATCAAATTTTCGAAAACGGCGACCCCGCTCATACCCCGGATTTTCTCCGTACGCTGCGCAGCTGGCAGAATCGTCCCAAGGAGGCACTGCTCGATGGCTGTATTATCGGGCCTTCGTTTATTCACCGTGCGGAGTATTGCCGACTCGTAGACGGATATCGGTTTAAATATATTCAAGACTACGATTATTGGCTGCGAATGACTGATTACTGCGAGATTAAGTACGTACCTATAGAGCTGATGGATTATCGGATTAATTCTCCGTTCAGCTTGTCTACCCACATCGCAAACGATATTTCAAAGCACCGCTTATGCTGGAACGAGGTTCACAAGGCCCATTATGAAACGCGCCAGAGACGAAGCAAACCGCTATTGTTTAGCGCATTGTTCATAGTGAAACCTGGCGAAGTAGCTCGTGCGCATTCGGCGCTTGGAAACATCATCGACCAGTACGAAACTAACTTCGAGCTGATCATCGTCAGTCTAACGACACAAAGAGAAATTGAAGAAATCATAGAGTTGTTTGATGATTCTCGCATTCGAATCTTTTATTATGTCAATCATTCGATTAACTACGCCTTGCACAAGGCACTTGGGAAAGCAAAGGCGGAGTGGTGCATTATTTTCGACAGCGAGCATGCACCGGCAGATGTTACATTTATTCGTACTCTGAAAGAATCTAAGCTTATGGATGCGCAATTGACGTCATCCGTCATCAACTATAACGGGGATATCACTTCATCGAGAACGATTACGTATTTGTATCAGACGATGACCGTTCGTTCGAGGATGCAGGCGTTTATACAAGCATCGTTATAAGAGGAGTGCAGAAATTAGTAGTCAGTAAATTTACATTTTACACAAAACCACCGAAATCAGGATAGATTTCGGTGGTTTTTACATTTTCTTAGACATTTATAGCCGTAGGTTTACAAATCCTTAGGCTTGATTTAACGCAGTAGAAACATCTGCTCATTAATCTATACACATGGGAACGTTCCCATGTGGGAACGGTCTCACAGCTGTGAAGGGGAGTGCATCGTGGATAATCCGACCATCAAAGAAATCGCCCGGCGAGCCGGGGTGTCCAAATCTACCGTTTCGAGGATTATTTCCGGGAAGGGATATTCCAGTCCGGAAGCGCGAGATAAGGTGCTTGGGCTGATCGAGGAATTGCAATATAAACCGAATGCAGTCGCACGGGCTATGGTGTCGCAAAGGACGCATAACATTGGGTTACTCTTGTATAGACGAGATCATCCGATTGCTTCGCATCCCTTCTATGGCAAAATCGTCGATGCCGTCTTATTGGAATCAGCACGGTTGAACTATTCGATCTTCGTTACAACGGACCACGATATGTCGTATCGTTCGGCCGACTTCATGATCGAGAAACGGGTGGATGGGCTCATTCTGATAAGCCGGCTGCAGCAGAATGTCATTGATCATATCACGAACTTCGGCATCCCATTTGTCATGGTGAACGGCTCGACAGATGTTGATGGTGTCATCCATATCGTGAATCAAGACGAAGAAGGCGGCAGGATGGTCGCCGAGCACTTGACGCAAACCGGTCATGAACGAATATTCGTAATTGCCGGTCCTCAGAGTCATCGAAGTCATCATTTACGCTTGAAGGGGTTCATGACTTCTATTAGGCAGTCCGGTATTCAAGAAACAGATGCGGCGATTCAATCCGCGGCAACTTCGACATTCGGAGAAGGATACGAGATCATGAGCCGACAATGGGGTCAATTTCGGGAAGACGGATATACGGCGCTCTTCGCCACTAATGACATGCTCGCTATGGGCGCGATGAAATTTCTGCTGGAGCAGTCAGTGCGAATTCCGGAGCAAGTGTCTGTGATTGGGTTCGATGACGTGGATTTCGCGACAATGTTCTCGCCATCCTTGACGACAGTCAAGGTAGATACGGGGGAGATGGGCACCCAGGCTGTCCGGCTCTTAGACCAACTGATTCGGCAAGAACTACACATTGAACAACCCAAGCAGTTGACCCCGCGGCTGATTATCAGACAGTCAACCAAATAACCAGCTATCCATTCTGAAAGGAGCGATAACCCTTCATGCGTTGGTATTTCAAGGCACTTGGAACACGAAAAATCATTGAATTCATTGTGCTTGTCATCTTCGTTATCTTCTTTCTTGGACCGCTGCTGAACTTGGCAATTCTCGCCTTCACCGGAAAATGGAACTATCCGGACGTTATTCCGCATCAATGGTCCATGAAATGGTGGGCTTTCGTCTTCAAACAAGAGGACATCCCGCAATCCATCGGCTTATCCTTCCTGATCGCGTCAATTGTAACCGGACTGTCCATCGTGCTATGTATCCCGGCAGCTTATGCATTCGCACGCATTCGGTTCCCGTTCAGTCGGTTCTTCTTATTCTCGTTTCTGCTGACCCATGCATTTCCGAAGATGGGGCTGTACGTCTCAATCGCGGTGCTTTTCTACAAGCTCGGCTTGATGAATACGCTGCTTGGCGTTGTCCTGATCCATATGATTAACGTGCTCATGTTCATGACTTGGATTCCGACCGCCGCCTTCCGGAATGTACATCAAGCGCAGGAAGAATCAGCGAGAGACGTGGGAGCCGGACCGATTCGGGTATTTGTCAAAATCACCTTGCCAATGGCATTGCCCGGCATCATCGTCGCCTCGATCTTCACATTCCTAAACTCGCTCGATGAAGCACAGGGAACGTTCCTGGTTGGTATTCCGAATTACAAAACGATGCCGATTGTCATGTATTCCATTATCAGCGATTATCCGGCATACGCCGGCGCGGTGTTTTCCATCATACTGACCGCACCGACGATTATTCTGCTGCTCGCCGCCAAACGATTCGTAAGCGCGGACGTCATGTCCAGCGGGTTTACGTTGAAATAACAAATCAAGTATCGCGTGACTTAGGAGGCCGTTATGAGTATGGTTCAGAGCATTCAAGACGTTAAGCAAGCTCCGGAAAACCGAGAAATCCAGCTCTCCGTTCAACAGTTGTCGAAACGTTACCGCACCGGAGAAGGTGTAACTTCAATCTCGCTTGATGTGCGTAAGGGGGAGCTCGTAACGCTGCTTGGTCCTTCCGGCTGCGGTAAAACAACGGTGCTGCGCAGCATCGGAGGGTTTCTCGAACCGGACTCCGGCGATATTCTCATCGAAGGCGTGAGCGTGCTCAAGTCCCCGCCGGAGAAACGTCCGACTTCGATGGTGTTTCAGAGCTACAATCTATGGCCGCATATGACGGTGTTCGATAACCTGGCATTCGGTCTTAAAATACGCAAGATGAAGAAGGCCGACATCCGTAAGGCGGTCCAAGACGTTCTGAACCTTGTTCGCTTGCCGGACGCCGAGAACAAATATCCCGGTCAGCTATCGGGGGGACAGCAGCAGCGAATCGCGCTTGCCAGGTCCTTGCTCTTGAAGCCAGCCGTTCTTCTACTAGATGAGCCGTTCTCTGCGCTGGATGCTAAGCTTCGGCATGAGATGCGGGAGGAACTGCGTGAGATTCAGGCAGAGACCGGCCTCACGATGGTATTCGTCACGCATGACCAGGAAGAAGCGTTGTCGATATCCGACCGCATCGTCGTCATGAATCACGGCAAGATCGAACAAATCGCTTCCCCGCAAGAGATATACGATCAGCCTAGCTCGCTGTATGTCGCCCAATTTATCGGCAAGATGAACTTTTTGAAAGGGGTGATTTCGGAAGGCCAAGTCATGGTAGGGAAGTTGAGATTTCCAAATTCGAAATCGTTGTCCGGCGGGGGATGGCTGGCAATCCGGCCTGAAGATGTCATCATGTCGAGTCAAGAACAAGAGGGTTTACCCGGCATCGTTAAACAGATTATGGTTCTAGGCCACTATGCCGAAGTATCGATTCAATTACAGGAATATGGTGTTATTCGGGCCTTTCAACCGCGGGATGCCGTGAAGGAGCTACATTCCGGTGACTGGATTTCCGTCGGCTTCAAGAAAGTCATTACGTATCCGGAAGTCTAATCGAATCGAGTTTCAAGCGAGTCTCAAGCTAGACCCCAAAAACCCAATGCCAAGGAGGCAAATAATCATGTTAAACAAGAAATCCGCCCTTGCTTTACTGACTTTAACAACCGTTACCGCAGGTCTTCTCGCCGGATGTGGAAATACGAATAACTCGGAGAATGCCAACGCAGGTGCAGCAAATACGAAGCCGACGAATGCGAACAGTACTTCTGCTTCGACGGATACTTCGGCTGAACCCGTTGAATTCAGCTTCTACTTCACGGGCTCCGAGAACGTTAAGAATCTTTGGGACACGCTTGTGCCTATGTTTGAGAAAGACCATCCGGATATTAAGGTTAAAGAGGTCTATATTCCGTCCGGTACCGGCGCACAGCCTACTTACGACCGCATTCTGGCAGCGAAGCAAGCAGGCAAAGGCTCCGGCGACATCGATCTGTATGAGGATGGGCTGAGCAACGTAACGCAAGGGCAGAAGGACGATCTGTGGGAAACGCTTGATTCGGCCAAAATCGGCAACCTCGCTTCCGTTGACGCCAGTACGATGACGGACGTATCCAACCTGGCAGTGCCGTATCGTTCATCCGCCGTCGTACTTGCTTACAACAGCGAGAAGGTGCAGACGCCTCCGAAATCACTGGATGAGCTGTTCACATGGATTAAAGCGAATCCGGAACGTTTTGCTTACAATGACCCGTCTACGGGTGGTGCCGGCAGCTCGTTTGTCACAACGACGTTGTACGACAAGCTCCCTGAAGATGCCATTCATAACTCCGATCCGGCCATTCAGACGCAGTGGAACACTGGTTTCGATACGCTGAAGGATCTCGGCAAATTTGTGTACGGTAAAGGCATTTATCCGAAGAAAAACCAAGGCACGCTGGATCTGCTCATCAGCGGCGAGGTGGACATGATCCCGGCTTGGTCGGACATGGCGCTCGAACAAATCGGTAACGGTCAACTGCCGGCTACAACCAAAATTTCGCAAATCACTCCGGGCTTCAACGGCGGTCCGACGTACCTAATGGTGCCGAAGCTGTCCGAGAAGAAGGATGCGGTTAATGAATTCCTGAACTTCGTGCTGTCGCCGGAAGCGCAAGCGGTTGTCGTGACCACCATGCACGGTTTCCCGGGTATCCAGCTGTCGAACATGCCCCAGGATATCCAAGATTCCTTCAAAGGCGTGGCTGAAGGCTTCCGTACATTCAACATCGGCGATCTGGGCAGTGAAATCAACAAACGCTGGCAAAGCGATGTAGCGGCGCAATGATGAAGAAACAAGTGAAAATGGGGATACTGGGATTGCTTCTGGTCATCCCCTCTTTTCTGTTGCTGTTCGTCACGGTCGTCATCCCAATCGCGGTTTCGTTTAAGGAGAGCCTGACCAATAAGGAGGGCGGCATCGACCTGTCGAATTACAAGTTTTTGTTCACCGACAAGCTGATGCGCTCCAATATTATTTTTTCGCTGGAAGTGACGGTTATATCGGTTGTGATCGTACTGATCGTCAGTTATGCGCTGGCTGCTTATATGCGATTCAACAAAGGCAAATTAGTCGGGTGGATTCGGAATATGTATATGATCCCGATGTTTATTCCTACGGTCATCGCGACGTACGGTTTGATTCAGCTGTTAGGTAACCATGGCTGGGTATCGCGCTTTGTGCTTCTGCTTGGCGGCAGCGGTTTTCCACGTATTATTTTCGATATGAAAGGCATTATTATCGCGAATCTATGGTTCAACATTCCATTTACTACCATGCTGCTTGGTTCAGCCTTGGCAGGTATCCCGGATTCGGTGATGGAAAGCGCAAAGGATGTAGGAGCGGGGAGACTACGTCTGTTCACTCGCTTTATCGTACCACTCACCTACAAAACGCTGCTTGTGGCGGTCACCTTCGTCTTCATGGGCGTTATCGGCTCGTTCACCGCGCCGTTCCTGCTTGGTCCGAATGCACCGCAAATGCTTGGCGTCTCGATGGAGCAAATATTCGGTGTCTTTCAAGAGAAGGAGAAGGCTTCTGCGCTCGCATTCTTCACCTTCTTGTTATGCTCGTTCATGGGCTACTTCTACATTCGCAGCATGGTAAAAGAAGAGGCAGCGCGTTCGTGATGAATGTTAGGATGATTTCAAGACGGTAGTGAGGAGTGTGACAAGAATGAAACGTAACTTTCCGCTGATTACGGCTCACGCAGGCAGTATGAATACAGAGGCACATACACTTCATTCGGTTCAAACCGGACTCGAGCTTGGTGCCGATGTGGTGGAAGAGGATATTCGGGTGACCAAGGACGGAATTCCTGTGCTGGCACATGACGATGAATGGCTTACCGGCCAACGGTTGAATGTGAATATAGCGGGAATGACTTATGCGGAATTAAACGAAATGCAATTAGAGTCTGAGCATGGAAGTGCACCAAGGCTCCTTAAGCTGGAAGAGATTTTGCCGCTCGTGAAAGCTTCCGGCAAAATCGTGAATTTGGACTTGAAGGTTGATGCGGCAATTGAGCCTGCAGCGGCGCTGGTCCGCAAATTCGACCTGTCACAGCATGCTTTCTTCTCGGGCTGCGAGTTCCAACGGGCACTGATGGCGAAGATTCTACAGCCGGAAATGCATAAACTCCTTAACACCAACGTCGAGCTGTTCAAGACCTTGCCTTATCGGGAGGCAATGATTCAAACATGTGCGGATGCCCGTGAAGCCGCATGCTTTGGCGTGAATATTTATCATGGACTCCTGAGGCAAGAATTCGTGGAATATGCCTCAGGTCTTGGATTGCCCGTATATGCGTGGACCGTGGAGGATGAAATGCAAATGCGACAATACGCGGAGTGGGGCGTACATTCCATCACGACACGCAATGTTGCGGCGTTAGTACGTGTGAAGCAGGTATTCCAGCTTGAACAGCCGTCTGTCTAACCACTCAAGTTCAACGACCCTTCCTACCTAGTAGTCATACATTCGACTATGGAAACATATCTATGAAACAATTGGTAGTTTCGTAGTATTAGGAGGCGGTTGAAGTGACCCATGAGCCTGTGTTTACGGTGGAAGAAGTCGCTATTATGCTAAATAAAGATAATCGCATCATTTACCAGTGGTTGGCAACGGGCACTTTGCAAGGAAAGCGCAGGACCAAGGGAAGAAGAAGCAGGTGGGGGATTCCCGCTTCCTCGGTAAAACCTTTTATCCCCAGCAGGTTAAGCGAACACGATAAGGCTGTTTTGGATATATCGGCTAAAATCCTAGAATTGAAGGATCGACCCTTAAGCGAGAGCAGCATGGATCTCCTGGATGAGTTATTCATGCATTTTCTCAGTCACCAAGACGTCCATGCGACAAACGCTCCCGAAGAAGAGGAAATGAAGAAGATTCGGTGCAACCGGATTGGTATCGTGACAAGGGATTGTATCGGATGGGATAAGTTAGCTTTGCACCAATTAATTAACATGAATCGGAATGGGTTCATAAGCGACGTGTCGTTAAGTGAAATCTTAATCTCGAACGAGTGGGTAGCACCTTATGAATACCTGACGAACGAAATCGTGTTTGTAAGAGATGCGAAATAAATTCTCGTATGTGAGAAAAAACGCCGGTGACCTTAAGCAGGTGACCGGCGTTTCCATATGAGTTTGGAGGTATCAGAAGTCCTGGGAGGTAGGACGCAGAACGATCTCGTTGATATCGACTTCCTTCGGCTGTTCGATGGCAAAGGCGATGGCCCGCGCCACGGCGCTTGCCGGAATCGCGGTTTTGTAGAAATCCAATACAGTGGATTGTGCCGTGCCTGTGGTGTTAAACTTCAGGTCGCTGTCTACCGCCCCCGGTTCGATGGACGTCACTCGGACCTTATCTCCGACTTCGTGACGCAGCCCTTCGGATATCGCACGTACCGCGAATTTCGTACCCGAGTAGACGGTGCCGCCCGGCGAGAAGACCTTAATCCCAGCAACTGAGCTGATATTAATGATGTGACCGTCATTCTGGGCAAGGAATCCCGGGAGAGTAGAGGCGATGCCGTACAAAACCCCCTTGAGGTTGATGTCAATCATCGCATCCCACTCATCGGTGTTCACTTCGGCCATAGGACGAATCGGCATAAGGCCGGCGTTGTTGACAAGCACGTCCAATTTGCCGTAATCAGCGATGACCGCATCGACAACAGCCTTGAACTGCACCTTGTCGGTCACATCGAGCGGATAGGCGCCGGCTTTCCCGTCAGCCTCCGTAATCTGTGCAACGACCTCGTCGAGCTTGTCTTTCCGGCGCGCTGCCACGGCCACGATCGCTCCTTTGGATGCAAGAAGTCGTGCAGTTTCCGCTCCCAGACCCGTGCCTCCACCTGTGATTAGTACTACCTTGTTCTCAATACCTTCGCTCATCATAATTCTCCTCTATGAATGTATTAGGGCCATGCCCTGGGAATTTGCTTAGACTTGTTATTACTTCACGCTGAGGTCAACATAGAACGGCACATTGGTCACGCCGAGCTCGCGGGCATAGATGAATAGTTGGCCTTTATGATGAGCCTCGTGTGCGACCAGGCGATGGAACATTTCTTCGACCGGCTCCGTAATATCTACTCCGTTAATGTTGATCGTGGCGATTTGTTGAAGATCCTCTTCGGTATAGGAGGCTAGTTTGTGCGCTGTCACCTCAGTCAATTGTTTAACGAGCTCGCGCGCTTCCACAATTGTCGCAGGAACAGGTGGAATATTCATGTCGCGTTTATCGATTTGAGCGAAGAAGAACTCCGGCGTCCAAGCAAGATGATGGATAAGCTCAAGCGTTGTCCATCCGCCTTGCCAAGGAGTCCAGCTGCCGCTGGAATCGGGAAGTTGTGCGACTAGTTCAACCAGGCTGTTATGATGCATTTTCCAGCCTTTCATGATTTTTTGGGATGCAGAAGTTGTAGTTATTGTTGTCATTATAAATTCCTCCTAAAGTTTAGATAGCTAATGGATGAAGGCGATACAATACTCGTTGCTCTAACAATGCTTCAGCCGACAAACGGTAATTCATATAATGAGAAGATGCCAGATGGTCTTGAATGGCCGCTTCATCTTTCCATATCTCATAAAATGCATACTGACTGGGATTATCGGGACTTTCATGCAATACATAGCTTAAGCAGCCATCTTCAGCACGAGAAGGGGGGACAACCGCGAGCAGAACCTCACGAAGTTGTTGTTCATAGCCTTGTCGAGCTTTCAGAATTGCAACAATGGCAATGGTGCTCATGGTGACACTCCTTCCTTACTAACGCTCAAATACCTCAATGAGTGCCTTAGCCGCGCTTTCGGCCGATTGTGGATTTTGCCCTGTAATAAGATTGCCATCGATCTGGACGTTATCGGTCCAATTAGGTGTTGCTATCACATTAGCTCCTAATTCGCGAAACTTAGATTCTAAGAGGAAAGGCATGTATTTGTCTAACTGCGTTTCTCTTTCTTCTGCATCGGTGAATACAGCTACCGTTTTTCCGGCTATCAGGGAAGTGCCATCCGGCAGCTTCACCTTAACGAGTCCTGCAGGACCGTGGCAGACGGCAACAACCGGTTTGCCTGCTTCATATAAAGCAATAATCATCGACTGAAGCAATTGGTTGTCAGGCAGGTCGAACATCGTTCCGTGGCCGCCGGGAAGAAAGATCGCATCATAGGACGCAATATCCTTTACTTGATCAAGAGGGAGCGTGTTGTCAACGAGCGGGATCATGTCCAGCATTTCTTGAGGAGCGTCGACCAAGCTTCGATGATCGATTGGTGCTTTACCTCCGAGCGGGCTTGCAATTGTGATCTTATAGTTACGTTTAGAGAAAGCAGCATAAGGCTCACCGAACTCTGACAGCCACATGCCGGTTCGTTCATCTTCACTTAATTTCTCCGCATTGGTAAGAACCATTAAAATTTGTTTTGTCATTAAAATAACCTTACCTCCTCATGAACTCATGTATTCATATCGGCCGTGGGTTAAACTTTAACATTCCTCCGCTGAGGATTGTACTTCCACTTCGTTAGAAGGCAATAACCAAACATTATGAGGAGAGTAAGTAGCAAGTACTGCATGCCTAAAACATATTGTTAACTTTGATTTCACTTATCACTCATAATAAAATCATGAATTCATTATAAAAAAATTTATTAATAATCCTTTGCAGCGTTTTCGCGTGAAGTCTTATAATAGTTCTGACGAATGGTAAAAATACGGATTGACCTGGTGGGAGGATAAGTGGGATGAGAACAAAGGCGTGGTACGCAAAAGCACCATTTCAATTTGAGCTGCGCGAGGGCGAGTTGGGGGAGATCGGCGAGAACGATGTCCTGATTCGAGTCAAAGCCTGCGGCATATGCGGGACGGACATGACTAGCGTGAAATCGGCCGCGGCCGATTGGGAAGCTATCGGTCATGAAATCGCGGGTGTCATCGTTAGCAAAGGCGCGCATGTCAGCCATCTTGAGGAAGGGGCTTCGGTGACGCTCGAGACAAGTACGTTTTGCCGGATGTGTGAATGGTGTCGGAATGGCCGCTATGATCTGTGCAATAAGGGGCCAAGTTTCTGGGGACGGAATTTCTCAATGGGGTTCGCTGATTATATCGTCGCTCCCAAGGAGGTTGTCGTACCGTTCGAGGGAATATCCTTCGCTGTCGCGTCGCTCGTGGAACCGTTAGGTGTAGCAATGGATCTCATTGAGACGATCGATATCCGCATGGGTGATGACGTACTGGTATTAGGTCTCGGTCCAATCGGCCTGATGGCGCTTCGTCTTGCGAAACTTCGAGGTGCGCGAAAAATCTATGCTGCGGCACGATCTCATTCTGTTAAACGTATCGAGACGGCGCTCGCATTCGGAGCCGACGAAATCATTTATACGGACAAGACACCGCTAGAGACATTCGCCTTCGAACGCGGCGGGGTGGACAAGGTGCTCGTTTCGGCGCCGCCGTCGACGATTCCATCGGCAATCAAAGTGGCAAGGACCGGCGGCGTGATCGGTTACATAGGCATCGAATACGGCGAAGGCGCAAACATCAGTTTTGATGCGAATGAGTTTCATTTCAAGAAATTGCAGTTGAGGGCGTCACATGCGACGCCGGCGCTATTCTTCCCGCAATGCATCGAGCTGCTGAAGTCAGGCGTCATCGATGGCGATGCTTTGATTACACATACGTTCTCGTTGGACGAATTTCCGGACGCGATGAAGCTGCTGCATGATGATCGCGGGTCCGCGATCAAGATGGTCTTGGTCAACGAATAGCGGGACGCCTAGCAGGAGCTTGTTCATGATAAAATGAAATTACTAGAATAATGTTTCATTAAATCCGCGAAATTTTGCGGATTTTTTTATTTAATAGCATTAATTCTTTTGGTCTATCTAATCGCTTTTTCTTTAATAGAACTTTAACAGATCCGACATCATTCAGGTTACTTCATTTGTTTGATTGTGGTAAATTAACCAAATACAGAAAACCAACATACTAGCATAATCATTATTGCCGCTGAGAGTGGTAGAACAATCGGACTGATATTAAAGTAAAGAGAGGGAAATCAAATCAAATGAAAAAGAGTGTAACAGGACAAAGTAACAGCGGCTTCTCCGAAACGGGGCTGCGCAGAATGCGCGACGTGCTGGAGCGGCATGTGGAGTCCGGGAAGATTCCTGGACTCGTTGCACTGGTCAGCCGGTATGGTGAGACACATGTCGAAGCGATTGGGACGATGCGCCATGACGGTGGCGCGCCGATGCGCAGGGACACGATCTTCCGAATGGCCTCGACGTCTAAGCCGGTTACGATTGCGGCAACGATGGTCCTGATCGATGAGTGCAGGCTGCGGCTGGATGACTTGGTAGAGCAGTGGCTGCCGGAACTCGCCGATCGGCAAGTGCTAAAGCGGATCGACAGTCCGCTCGACGAAACTGTGCCGGCGCGGCGGCCGATCACCGTAAGAGACCTCCTAACCTCCACGTTCGGGCTTGGCATGGATCTGACGACGATGGGGACACCGATCATGAACGCGATTTTCGAGCTGGGGCTTACGCCTAATCTACCAGTGCCAATGCCCGAGCCGGATGAGTGGATGCGCCGTCTTGGCACGCTTCCGCTGATGCACCAGCCCGGAGAGCGCTGGCAGTACCACATCAGCAACGATCTACTCGGCGTGCTTGTCTCCAGAGTCACGGGCCAGTCGTTTGAGACTTTTCTGCGCGAACGTATCTTAGATCCCCTGGGCATGAAAGACACTGGTTTTCACGTACCCGCGGGCAAGATCGACCGACTGCCAACCCTCTATGCACCAAACCCGCAGACCGGTGAATTCCTCGTGTGGGACGAGGCCAAGGAAGGACGCTACAGCCAGCCACCGGTGTTCCAGGGCGGCGGCGGCGGACTTACCTCGACCGCCGATGACTACCACGTTTACTTCCAGATGCTGCTGCATCAAGGGATGCACGGAACTGAACGGATCCTGTCTCGGCCCGCCGTCCAGCTGATGACGACCAACCGCCTGACTTCAGATCAACAAGCCGCCAGAGATGCCATGGCCAGAAACAATGTCCATATATCATTCGGCCAAGGGCAGCATGGCAGCTGGGGCTTCGGGATGGCGGTGCGCACCTACCAAGGAGACTATGCGCCAATTGGCCAGTTCGGCTGGGATGGCGGAAGCGGCACTGCGACGTACGCCGACCCGGACAATCAGCTCATCGGAATCCTGCTCACTCAGGTCGGGGCGTCCACTCCGGATTCATCGCGCCTTATTCACGACTTCTGGACCACAGTCTATCAGGCAATCGAAGACTGAGACGTGTCCTATGGATTGGCGAAGTATTGAAAGCCGCATAAATCGCGGCTAGAAGCCGAAAGGGAGTTTATTCATTTGCGAACACGACTAATGCTATTATCTCTAGTATTCCTTCTATCATTTTCTTGTGTGCCAACGGTTATGGCCGAGTCTAATTCCACAAATATTCAATATTATGATACTAATTCATTCATTAAGAGTGACGGTTCATACTGGATTTGGGGCAGGGACCAACTAGTTCCAACTCATGTGCAAGGCATTACTGACGTTAAATATAGCTATGGCAATTTTTTTGTGAAGAATGATTATACCGTTTGGTATTGGAAACAACCAACAATGAATTATAATAGTGCTGATTTAGTTCAAGTTAAAGAATTGGACGGCGGTTATGCACAATTAGAGGGTTCTGGTGGAATGGCCATTCGTGATTTACAAGGTAGTGTCTTCTTTATTCCATGGGTTGATAACGACATTTTTGGCTACGATTTTCGGATTGTAAAGAAGATAGACGTCGATCATATTACGGATCTTACGAGTTTTGATAAGAGCGCACCCTATATGCCTGGAAGGGATTGGGTATTTCTGAAGGATAATGGAACTGTGTGGGCGTATAGTGGTTTTATGCCACGCCCAGTTTCTGCTGTTAAAGGATTGGATGACATTATAGATATTTACCGTAATCATGCGTTAAAGAGTGACGGAACTGTTTGGTATTGGACTGGTGAACCTAATGAATCTGCTACACAAGTACAAGGTTTAGTCAAAATCAAGTCAATTTTACCGGATTTCTTCTCCAGCATGTTTCTCGACGATCAATCAAGACTTTGGTACGGTGGATCTTATATAAATAGCTCCAATGAGGAACTTACAAAACAGCAAACACCAGTAATGATTACATCCATTGGTGAAGTGAAGGACGCTGTAACCATTAGTGACTCTTTAATTGTTTTGACACACAGCGGAGATTTATACGAAACTCCTATTACCCAAAGCAAAATGTCGAAAGCTCCTACATTTAAACGACTATCAACTAACGTACTGAATATGAAAGCAGCTGGAAGTCATATCATCATGCAAAAGAATGACGGTAGCTTATGGGGATGGGGAACAAATACCAATGCTGAACTTGGAGCAGGTGATAATCGTTCTGTTGCAATAACGCCGGTACCTGTTGGTGTTCCAATATCGTTAGAGGTTAACGGTGAGGACGTATTATTGACCAGTGGGGTTATCATGCGGAACAACCAATCCTTTATCCCGCTTCGAACTCTACTCGTAATGCTTAATGCAAACATCAGTTATGAAAGTAAAAGCAAGATCGTTATTGAAAGTAAAGAAGGAACTTCCCCTCCAATACGCTTATCAATTTATTGGAAATCCGGAGCGATCCTCTTAAATGAAAAGTCGATTGGTTCACAAACAAAAGCCTTCCTGCTGAATGGAACGTCCTACATACCTCTGAGATTTATCAGCGAGCAACTAGGCGCAGATGTTTCGTGGAGTAAGAAAGATCTTAAATTATCAATAACGTTAAAGGAGATCAATTCGTGAAGATGATATTGACGGTTATAAATGCTACGTAAATGCTGAATGTCAATCGAGTTGAAGCAAGACCATTGCAAACATTTTGCGATGGTTTTTTTGCGTTGCCAGCTGGGAATTAGTCAGGTGTCTTGCCTCTTTTTTCACTTCTTCACTTATTTACTACTTCTCAAAAAAATCGGTACTTTTTAAAAAAATCGATATATCAAAGACGGAAGACATCCCTCATACTCTTCATCAACTGGAATAATTTGAGAAGAATCGGATCGTGGAGCACAGAACGATCGATGAGGAGGAGGAGTTAAAAGAGACTTTTTCATGGTGTATTAGCTCGCTTTCCCATCCGAGACAACAGCGTGCTGCTACTCGAAGATCCAACTAACTCCTATTGAAAGGTGTGGATTTATGCGAAGGTTTTCTACTAAATTAGTTTCCATCATGTGTTTGATCGCTCTACTTACTGGTTTATTTCCTGCCGTCTCGTTCGGCGCGACCCAATCGTTCTTTGCTCCATCTGAAACATCCGGCAGCATCTCCGTCAAACTGTATCCGATGGAAAATGTCACCTCAGGTCAAACGAAGCTTGTTACGTTCGGCGTGCCATTCCCAAGAGGCTCCATAACGCCTGCGAATGTATCGAAAATTCGCGTGTTGAAGGGCGGTACTGAAATTCCCGCCTTCGTTGAAATGCAAACGCCATGGCGCAGCATAACAAATTCTTCTCTGGATGGGGCTTCCGTTCGAATTGCGCGCATCCAGATTCAGAACACGTTTACTTCCGTTTATCCGAATTCGGAGACGATTACGGTGGAATGGGGCCTTAACAACCGGGTCCAGAACATTTCGACACTTACGAATCCGAGGTCGGCATGGCATCAAGTAACGACGGGCACGTTCGCAGCGTCAGACAACGTATACGAACCTGACGTTTATGCGGTGCTGCCGAAAGACTTTCTTGCCAAAGGTGTGCTGAAAGGAACGCGGATGAACACGTTCGACAGCAGCATAACCGAGACAAGAGATAATCCGACCACGATGGATGCAACCGAGCATTGGCCGGGATACACGGAGATGGAGCATGCGTTCAAGAACAACTTCTACATGCTCGTGAACGAGGATGATCCTGCCGTTATAACCGGCGATTCCGGCTCCGGATACAGGAGCGACTACAAAACCAATTACGATCCATGGCTCTATGACCGCGCGGCAACGATGTACACGCTATACATGCGGAGCGGCTCGCTGAAATCGCTGCGAGAGGCAGTGCGGCATACCGACTATTACAAAACGAAAATTTACCCGGCGACAACGACGCCTTCCAGAGCCGTCGGACTTTTCACAATCAAAAATCCTGATCCGAACGGTTGGCCAGGCGGAAACGGCGCGATGTACAGCTACGACGAGTCGATGGCCTATACGTACTGGCTGACCGGTGACAACGATATGCTGACCTACATTCCGCTGATCGTTCAGGCGCATGAAACGAATGACGAGCCGACACGGTGGGATCCGAGCCTCGGGACTTGGACCGAACGGCATACGGCTTTCCGGTTGCTAGCCAACCTGATTGCTTACGAAGTAACGGGCAACACGACTTATAAGACGAATGTGCTCAATCAAACGGCTGATTTCATCTGGCATCAGAACGGTGCAGGCGGGCTAATTCCGGCAACCCGAGTCGACGGCGGACTCTATCATTATGGCAGCCAGCATGGCGACGGCGTGCCCGGCGATTTGATCGGTTCGACCTGGATGAGCGTGCTGACACAAGATGCCATGGTCCGCGCTTATGCGTTTACGGAAGATACGAATATCGCTAATTTTGTGAAGCGTATGGGTACTTTTCTGAATAACGCTTCGCGTTCGGATGCTTACCATAGCTTCGATACTTATGTCGGCGCACTTCGTTATCCAGATTATATGGTGAAATACGACGGGACTACGGATGCGCTGGACGGCGGACGCGGAAGCTCAAGCGATCCGACCGGAGGTACAACGATCGAACATGATCTCGAGGTGGGGAACGCGATAATGTGGGCCGACTACTTCGGTCAGTTGCTCGGCGGTTCGCCGAATACGACTTGGGAATCGGCTGTATCCGATCTATACAACGGCTACGATATCGGCGTTAACTTCTGGATTCGTCCGACCGGTCCTTCAGCGGGGAAAACCGCTTACCGGATTACGCCAAACCGCAAATGGGGCTGGGAGTTCCGCACAACCGGCAGCTTCACGTGGCTGGCGTCTCAACTGCTGTCCGGTTCCGCACCCGGCGATACGACGGCGCCAACAGTGTCGATCACGGCGCCGACAAGCGGTCAAACGGTATCCGGCACGATTACGTTGTCGGCAAACGCCTCGGATAATGTTGGCGTGGCAGGCGTGCAATTCAAGGTCGATGGCACTAATGTCGGCACGGAAGACACGTCTTCGCCATATTCGATCTCGTACAGCACGTCGGGCTTAGCGGCTGGATCGCATTCCATTACGGCGGCAGCACGTGATGCTGCGGGCAATACGACGACATCGTCCGCAGTGTCTGTGACGATAAGCGCGCCTGCCGATACGACGGCGCCTACGGTGTCGATTACAGCGCCAACAAGCGGCCAAACGGTATCCGGCACGATTACGGTTTCGGCAAATGCCTCGGATAATGTTGGCGTCGCAGGCGTCCAGTTTAAAGTCGATGGCACCAATGTGGGCACGGAAGACACGACTTCGCCGTATTCGATTTCGTACAACACGACATCGCTTACAAACGGTTCCCATTCGATTACGGCGGTAGCGCGCGATGCTGCAGGTAATACGACGATATCGTCCGCGGTGCCTGTTACCATATCGAATAGCGCCACGGGAACGGTCACTTTCCAGCAAGGAGTGAACAGTTACACCGGCGCGAAGGATGTGTCGCTCACATCGCAATACAGCGGCAACGGCGGCAATATTATCAGCGGCACGTTGAAAGTATTCGATCAAACCAGCCAGACAATGCCGTATGAGATCGATTCGCTGCTGCGCTTTGATAATATCTCGATTCCGGCCGGTAAAACGGTCGCATCGGCAAAGCTGACACTCAAGATGAACACATGGGCGACCGGCTTTACGATGGAAGGTCGTTACATGCAGACGGATTACGATCCGACCTATTCGCTCATCGGATGGCAGAACCGCAAGTCTGGAGCGCAATGGGCGACGGCAGGAGCAAAAGGCAGCGGGACCGATTATGTATCCGGCAAATCATTTACGATATCCAGCTTCACCGCAACCGGCGATCAGGTGATCGATATTACCCTCGATCCGACAATCGTACAGGGCTGGCTGACCACACCGTCCACCAATCAGGGCGTTCTGCTGTATATAGATAATCCAACTAACATTGCGCTGGATATATACTCCGCAGAAGACGCAACAACGGCAAACCGGCCGAAGCTGTCGATTACGTACCAGTAAATAATAAACGGGCCAAGGAGTTAATCTCCTTGGCCCGTTCTATTCCTTAGCGTTTCGGCATTTTGCTTTCGTCCATGTAGAGCAGGTTCCAGCGATGACCGTCCAGGTCTGCGAATCCTGCGCCGTACATCCAGCCGTCAGTTTCACTCGGCTTGCCAAAGATGCTGCCTCCGGCAAACTCTACTTTTTGAATACGGGCATCGACTTCTTCCCTGCTGGCAGCGCCGAGAGAGAATATGACTTCTGCGCTATGGGATGTATCCGCGATTGTGGAACCGGTAAATTTCTCAAACGTCGCATCGGGGAACAGCAGTATCGTTGTTTGTCCAATGGCAAGCTTGGCTCTCTCATTACCATAATTCGTCGCCTGATATCCAATCTCATTGTAAAAGGCAGTTGACTTCTCGACATCTTTGACCGGCAGGTTAATCCAAATCTCCTGTGACATGGCTGTGGCCTCCTAGAATATAGTTCCAACTACTCCTACTATACGCTACTTCCCGCAGCAGAAGCGAATTATGTCTATCCTTTATTCCCTCTAACTAGTTATAATAGTTGGGGACGATAATATCACAAGAGGAGATAGCATGAGCATACGAGAAGGATTTAAAAAAGTCTTATTATATGGAGTTTTCATCGGTTACATAGTTTTGTTAATTCAAATATTGTTCTTATCGAGAGTTTCGATCTCAGAGCTGTTTAGTGGCCAAAGAAGTGTAGTTAGGTCCATCAATCTCATTCCATTTCATAGTATAGGTGAGTTCATTTCCGGCAGGACGGCTAATATACAACAATTCGCTTTGGGCAATGTGGTTGGCAATATCCTTATTTTTATTCCCCTTGGTGTCTACTTGGCATTATTTAAGACCAACAAAAGAATAATAAACAATCTAATGTTTATATTGATTGTGAGTGTAATGGTTGAAATCATTCAAGGACTTCTGGGGATTGGATCAGCAGATATCGATGATATCTTTCTCAATGGTTTAGGTGGATGGATGGGTATTTTAGCGTATAAGTCTTGTCTATTCCTACTGCGAGACGAGAAGAAAGCGATTTCTGTAATCACGGTGCTACCTGCTATCGTCGGAATACCGGTTATCTATTATTTATTATTCATGATCAAAATGAAATTCTGAATATATGGATCGCCTTATGTAAGATCGGTAGGTTAATTCTACCGATCTTTTTTGCGTGCTGCGTATTATTGTCAATACTTTGTCCTCTCCCGAATAGGATTAAACATGTACCTATTCTGAGGGGTGAAAATCATGTATTCAGCAGAAATCAGCCGTACGAATCCGTCGTGTTTCTTGTTTATTATCGACCAATCCGGATCGATGTCCGATCCGTTCGGGGCAAGCACCAAGGCCGAGAGCGTCTCGGACGCCATCAACCGGTTATTGCAGAATCTTGTTATCAAGTGCGCAAAGTCGGAAGGAATACGCGATTACTATCACGTTGGCGTCATTGGCTATGGTGCCGGTGTCGGTCCGGCGTTTGGCGGCGTGTTGGCGGGAAAAGAAGTGGTGCCGATTAGCGAAATTGCCGATAACCCGTCCAAGCTGGATAAGCGTCTCAAAAAAGTACCGGATGGGGCAGGCGGATTGGTGGATCAACTCGTCAAATTTCCGGTCTGGTTCGAGCCTGTAGCAAACGGCGGCACGCCGATGTGCGAAGCGATGAGAACGGCTCATACCGTTCTTAGTCAATGGATCAGCGAGTACACGCATTGTTTTCCGCCGGTTGTCATTCATATCACGGACGGGGAATCGACGGACGGCGATCCGACGCTTGAAATGGAACAATTAAGAGCGTTATCGACGGACGATGGCCATGTACTGCTATTCAATCTGCATATTTCCGATAATCCGAGCGCAGTGGAGCTTCGCTTTCCGGAAACCGCGGATGAGCTGCCTGACGCTTATTCAAGGGTGCTCTACGAAGGTTCAAGTCCGCTGACGCCTTTTATGATCCGAGTCGCTGATCAGGAGTACGATTTGCATCTTTCGGATGGCGCGAGAGGTTTCGTGCTCAATGCGGATTTAACGCTCGTGATTCAGGCGCTTGATATCGGAACTCGCCCGGCCAATTTGCGATAAGGGCTGCTAAATATGCGAATTGATAGCGACTGTTATTCATTGCCGAAGGCGGGAAATCACAGCCATGAATATGAGGATGCCTCCCATATCAGTACACATGTTCAGAAGGAGACGACTATCAGCAGATTCGCTATAGCAGATGGAGCCAGCGAGTCCTCATTTGCCGACCTATGGGCGAATTTGCTCACAAGCGGTTATTGCTATGGCAGGATCGATGGGTTGCACATCCATAAATCGGTATCGCCATTATCGAAAGCCTGGCTGAAAAAAACCAAAGGCAAAAACCTCCCCTGGTACGCGCACGAGAAGCTCGGCAGCGGGGCGTTTGCTGCTTTAGCTGGGATCACGCTCCGGTTTGCGAAGGATGCCGAGTCCGCGGCATTTGATGCGTTCGCGGTCGGCGACAGCTGTATTTTTCATATTCGCGGGGATGCGTTGATCGCGTCATTTCCTCTGAGCAACGTCGATGATTTTGAGCGTCGACCTGTACTCATTTCCAGTAACGCAGCCAATAACGTCCAGCTTAAATCGTCCGTTCACGAATGGAGCGGTACCGCCGAAGTGGGAGACGCGTTCTGGCTGATGACCGATGCCCTAGCCTGCTGGCTGTTAACCAATTACAGGGAAGATCGCAACGTAATCAGGCGATTACTTGAGCTGGAAGGAGAACGTGATTTCAACCGCCTCGTGCATGAAGAGCGACGGCGGCTTCATCGTGAAGGCCAATTCTATCTAAGGAACGATGACGTTACGTTCATTCGACTAAATCTGGTTAAAGGGAAGTGAGGCGATGTTCTGGCCCACTCCGCAAGATTATAGGGAAGCGATCCAGAATCCGCGTGTCTGCTTCAAGGATTCGGAGCTGCAGTCGGGACTCCCTGAAATGGATAAGTTCGGTCTGCCCCGTCCGATTTCGGGGAGCTTCGCCAGCGTATACAAATTGAAGTGCGGTGAGCGAGAGTGGGCGATCAGGTGCTTTACCAACAATGTAAAGGATCAGAAGATTCGTTACGATGCCATCAGCTTGCATTTACGCTCCAATCCTCTTCCTTATCTCGTTCCTTTCGAATATCTTTCCGAAGGCATCAACATTAATGGCCAGTGGTTCCCGGTCGTGAAAATGCAGTGGGTGGAAGGAGAGTCTCTGCACGATTACATAGAGCGCAATTTGCATCGTGCCGACGTGCTGCAAGAACTCTCCTATAAATGGATCGTAATGACCCGCGAGCTGCGCTCCGCCAATATTGGGCATGGTGACTTACAACATGGAAATATATTGATTAACCAAGACGAAATTATTCTGATCGACTACGATGGGATGTATGTCCCCGCTTTAACCGGCATGCCGAGCAACGAGCTCGGTCATCGCAACTATCAACATCCGGGAAGGAATGAAGGACATTTCGGGCTCTATATCGATCACTTCTCAGGTTGGGTGATATGGTTATCGATCGCAGCCGTTTGTGCCGATCCGTCAATATGGCATTCGCTTGAAGTGGGAGAGGAGGAGGAATGCCTCCTCTTAAGACGGAATGACTTTGTGAATCCGGACGTATCACGGGCGTTCGAGCTGCTGGCGCTTATAGAAGACAATGCAGTACGATCGTCCGCAAACTCCCTTCGCGCATTCGCGAAAGTGGAAGTGGCATTGGTGCCAAGACTCCCTGATCCTGAATGGGAGGGAATAGCCCTATTAAAGTCCGTAGAGGCCCGGTCTCTGCCGGAACCTTCGTATTCCGGTGGAGCGTCGTGGGTCTTGGATCATATCACCATTGAACCACGTAAGATGCTGTCAACAAGGGATCGTTTCTTTCCAGAGAGATTAGTCTCCTGCTTGATCCTATTCGCAGCAGCGTCAACAGCCGCTGTGCTATACGGTAGAGCGCCTGCCGCAGCGCTGTTCTATAGTTCGCTAATCGGTTTTGGAACGGAGACTGCTTATTTGTTCTGGCGTTTCCGGAAGTATCCTGCCGTCCGCGAAAAGTCAGCTATGAATAATAAAATAACCAAATTGGAACTTGACCTATCCGAGCTGAGAAGCGAACTGAACGAATGGATGGAGATCAAGCACAATTTTATTATGATCGAAGAAGATTTAATTCAGGATTGCGTACAAAGGCTCGAGGAAGCAGCGAATCGGGAGTTGCATGAAGCGGAAGCGGTGGAAAAGGAACTTCATATTCAGCTAAGCGGGTTGTTTGGCGAAAGACAAATCATCGACCAGCAGGAGAAAACGGAGTTGTCCGGCACGCTGGCCTCATTCCAAAAAGCATGGCTGGAAGAGCAATTAAGCAAGCACAAGATCAGCCAGGATAAAATACCGGATATCGACGATGAGATGAAACGCCGTTTAAGATCGAACAACATTCGTACGCCGGCTGATTTCAAGGACATAACGATCAATCAGTCCTATGGCCGCAAACATGTCGACAAGGTGTATTTGATTCTCGCAAACGGCGGTTCAGTTCATGTAGGCATGAGCCGAGTCCAAGCGAAAGCGCTGATCGATTGGAAAAGAAAAATCGAGCGCAGGTATCGAACGAAAATCCCTGCAGCACTTCCGCGCAGTGAAATCTCTGCCATAGCGTTAAGGTATAAGGTTCCGAAATCCAACTTGAATGTTGCAGAACAAACGTTTAGAACCGGAGCACAGGACAAGGTTGATGCGATTAAACAGGCATACCATCCGGAGCGGGAGTCCTTAAAGAAAGAAGTGGATACTGCCAGAATTCGGCTAGCGAATGAGCTTCATCGACTTGATAGACAGATCGATGAACGAAATAAGTGCCATTCGTCCAAACTGGCGGAGTACCGCGATCTAAATAAGCGCATCGCATCCTATGCGAATGTTTACTTTATAAGCTTCGTCAAACAAGTATTCCGGTTTCGCGACTGTAACAAAGTGCATGGTCGTTCGTAAGATCAGAAGCCGCTACTGCGGCTTTTTTAAATTTAATGAGATCGCTAGATTGTCGAAGTCAGGCTGTACGAATCTATCTTTCGGGAGGGCTGCCGAATGAATGGCGATTTATTAACGGTATTAATTGTTGATGACGAACTGCCGATTCGTCAGGAGCTTCGTTTATTTTCCTGGGAGAAGCATCATACCGAATGGATTGGAGAAGCGGAGAACGGCGAGGAGGCGCTGCGGTTCTGCCGCTGCCTCACGCCGGATATCGTTATAACGGACATCACGATGCCGGTCATGAACGGCATCGAGCTGTTTCGAAGCCTCAAGGCGGAGTTTCCGGAAATCCAAGTGATTTTACTTACCTGTCACTCCGATTTCGCCTATGCGCAGGAGGCTGTCAAGCTCGGTGCGGTAGAGTACCTAGTGAAAGTCACGATGGATGATTGCGATCTCGCGCTAGCGATTGACCGGGCGAAGGAGAACGTTTATCGTGAGAAGTCGCTTCGGCACAGCGAGGCGGAGCGTCAACGGCGGAAGTCGTCCGAACAGCTGATGGACATGACCCTGCAGGCTGCCGGTGAGGACATGCTGACAGCTTGGCTTCATTCTACATTCCGGGCTGCGCTTCCGATACAGCTTGCTGCGATTCATGTGGAGACGAGAAAGGCAGGGCGTCTATTCGTTCATCAAACATGCGAAGAGTCGCTGACCACATTAGAGCGCCAGAAGCCGTTCACCTGGGTTCCGGCCGACAGTGGCAGCGGTATTTATGTGCTCGTATTCCGAGCGGAGGAGGGCAATCCGCCGGAAATTCACCGCGAACTGGAGGAGATAACGGAGACGCTGTATCAATCTCTCGAGAATAGGCTTCCTTACCTTAGCGATACATTCAAACTGTATGGGGTCATAAGCGAACCAATCGTGAGAAGCTCGGATTTCGCGGCTATATACCGCAGCGTTTGCGAGAGGCCTGTTGCGGTTTTCTATGATAACTCCAGTCGGGTATTTTCCACTATATCTACCACGACTGCTTCACTTGACGATCAATCGGCGAAAGAAATGTCGGTCAAGCTATACAAAGCACAAAGAGACCGGGATCAGCTGGCGGCATTCATTCGGGGGGAGTTTCATCATTGGGCGATGAACACAACCATCGTACCGGAGGAGCTAAAGTCATTCGTTGCCGATTGGCTGCGCGGCTGGCATCGGGAACAAGCGGGGCAAGACCGCAACAGTAGGAAAGCGCTTGGCGAGATCATTGTTGCTGCTACCCTAGATGAATTGGTGGATGCTTTCATCCATGAAATCGAGTCGACCGACAGAATCAAGAAGTGTCGCAGAGAAATCACGGAAGCAAAGTCGTTTATCGAAGCCAACCTCGACAAGCCGATTACGCTCAACACGGTATCCCGGGAGGTCGGTCTGAGCCCGCATTACTTAAGCCGGCTGTTTCGAGAAGAAACGGGAGTTCCGTTCAACGATTTCGTAATCGGCAGAAGAATTGACAAGGCGACCGATCTACTGCTGCATACATCGCTTCGAGTCTATGAGATTGCGCAGCAGGTTGGCATTCCTAGCTACCGTTATTTCTCCGCTATATTTCGCGAACGGACCGGAGTGGCTCCAACCGAGTTAAGAATGACAGACCATAATGGCAAAGGATGATAGGAATGAAACGGATCTATCGCTGGTATAGGGGTTGGAGCCTCGCGACCAGACAATTTCTGTTTTTATTTATCATAACGTTCGCTTTCTTTATACTTCTGGCCTGGAACAACTACTACAAGGCAGCTGATTTGTTTAAGAATCAAATGGTATCGGATTCCGTGACGTTGATTGCACGCACGAACCAGTTTCTGGATACGTATCTGGACAATAGCCGGAATGTTCTATTGTTGTTATCGACGGATGCCAAACTGCTGAGGGAAGGAGACAGCCACCATATATCCGAATCGCTCCGATTCATTGTCGAGAACAATAGCGCGCTAGTGAAAACGCTGTATTTCGTTCGCAAGGATGGTAATGTGTTCGCCAGCTCCCAGCTCAATTACGATATTATCGGCAATCCGCAGCTAGACTCGATTTATGACATGTCTCTGAAGAGCTACGGCGCGGTGGTTGTCAGCCAGCCTTATGTATCTCCGCTCTCCGGTCAGACGGTGTCCATCTCCAGGCCGGTAAACGGCGATAACGGAGAAAGTATTGGTGTCGCAGTCATCGAGCTCAATCTGGATAATCTGAATCGGAAAATAAGTGAATATACCTCCGGTTCCTACCAGACGTTCGTCATCATGTCCGATACAGACAGCGTTGTAACGTTCGATCGCGATAACGGCATACTGCCGCAAAAGCCAGGCACTTATCACGAGGACCTCCCCAGTGCCTTCGTCGGCAAACTTGCGGAGCTCCCGATAACGGCAAGTGAAATGAGCGGGCCAACCGGCAAGCTCGTTGTCGTCAAATCCGGACAGAATCGGCTTGGCTGGACGCTGCTCGTGCTGATCAAGGACCGATACTTCTATCAAAACGTAATCCGTTTGTTCGATAATTACAAGGCGGCCGCCAGCATATGGTTCGTGGTTCTTCTGTTCATGGCGTTTGCGATGTCTCGCTATATGACCAAATCGATTCGAATGCTCGCAATCAAGATGGACCGGGTACATGATATGGGCGTCATCCCAAGTCTTGTCGTGAAGAGAGATGACGAGATCGGACGGCTTTCCCAAAGTTTCAACGCCATGATGGAGAGGATCCGCAATCTGCTGCAGGAAACGAAGCAAATGGAAGAGCGGAAGAAATTGCTGGAGCTAAAGGTGCTGCAGAGTCAGATTGCTCCACATTTTCTGTACAACACGCTGGCATGCATCGGAAGTTTGGCCAAGCAGCACCGGACGCAAGAGGTGAAGGAAACGATCAGAGCACTAGTCGGCGTATTATCGCTCAGCTTCGATAAAACATCAGAATTTATTACCGTCAAGGAAGAGCTGCAAGGACTAAACATGTATATGCAGATCCAGAAAATAAGATATGGAGATAAATTCAGCTTTGTTCAGGAGATCGATCCGGAAGTGTTGTCCTGCACCATACTGAAGCTCACGCTGCAGCCCATATTGGAGAATGCTGTTTTTCACGGGGTCGTCCCAAGCCATTTCGGGAAAGGTCTCATTAGCGTCCGGGGATCCGTGCGGAAAGGCAAACTGCGGTTTTTTATCCGCGATAATGGGGCTGGAATGGAGAAGTCGAAGCTCCGAAAGGCACTTGACGAGCAGGTGGAAGAACATGGAAGAGAGCGTTCCTCGGGCATTGGGATGGCGAATGTCCACCATCGTCTGAGGCTTCACTATGGTGCTGCATACGGGCTAAGGATCGGCAGCGTGCCGAATGCGGGGACGGTCGTCTGCATTACGCTCCCCGCACTGCAACAATGATTAATTAGGAACGGCTTGAACCGAAATTGTCGGTTTTGTACTTCATTTCGCAAGATCACTGTATAGTTGAAAGCTTCGAAGCCTTGTTATACTTGGTTTGCGTAATTGAATGCGCTTACACATAGAAGCGAGGTGAACCTTATGAACCAGCGAGTTGCCGCCTTTGGAAGTAACATTTGGCGTTTCAGAGCTTATTACTTGATGCTCTCACCCGGACTTATTTATTATATCGTCTTCAAATACATCCCGATGTATGGCATCATTATCGCTTTCAAAGACTTCAACATCATGGACGGGATCTGGTCCAGCTCGTGGGCTAGCCCATGGAACAAGCATTTCATTACCTTTTTTCATTCACCGTATTTCTCGCAGCTGCTAACGAATACCTTTCTGATCAGCTTCTATAAATTACTCTTCGGGATGATACCTCCCATAGTCATGGCGCTGCTGCTTAACGAATGTCGGATACGCTGGTTTCGATCGCTCATCCAAACCTTAACGTATATGCCTCATTTTCTGTCTTGGGTGATCATATATGGCATTCTGCTTGCGCTTCTGTCCCAAAGCTCCGGTTTGCTGAATCAATGGTTGAAAGATGCGGGAGGAACGGCAATTCCCTTCCTAACCTCAACGTCTTCCTTCCGTACCATCCTGGTCGGATCGGAGATTTGGCAAAATCTCGGCTGGGGAGCCATCATCTATTTGGCGGCAATTGCCGGCATCGATCCAACGCTATACGAGGCGGCTCGGGTGGACGGCGCGGGAAGATTGAGAATGATCTGGCACATTACGCTTCCCGGTATTCGGACCGTTATCATCATGCTGTTGATATTGAAGCTGGGCCATATCCTTGATGCGGGCTTCGAACAAATTTATATCATGTACAACATCCAAGTCTATGCCGTCGCTGACATTCTCGATACTTGGGTGTTCCGTACCGGCCTGCAGCAGCTTAACTTCAGCTTGGCCTCGGCGGTTGGATTATTCAAGGCTGCGATTGGATTGGTTCTTGTGCTGGGGTCGAACAAACTCGCGAAGCGGTGGGGAGAGGGCATATGGTAAAAAGCACGAATGACCGCATCGCCGATACCGTAGTTTTCGCCATTCTGCTCGTGTGCGGGCTTGTCGCGGTATTCCCTCTTCTGTACGTTCTATCCGTTTCGCTCACACCGTTCAGTGAAGTACTTAAGAATGGAGGCTTCATTCTTGTGCCGAGATCAATCACATTTGGCGCCTACCACAAGCTGCTCACGGAATCGAATATTCCTCGCGCCTTCGGGGTTACAGTACTGATTACCGTCATCGGTACGATACTCAATATGGTGATTACGGCTTTAATGGCGTTTCCTCTAAGCCGCAAACAGCTTCCGGGACGCAACTTCTTTCTGATGATGGTAGTCTTTACTCTGCTGTTCAGCGGCGGGATCATACCGACTTATCTGGTCGTCAAGTCGATCGGGCTTTTGGATTCCATTTGGGCCATGATTTTGCCAAACCTGGTATGGAGCTTTAACGTGCTCATTATGAAAAGCTTCTACGAGTCGCTTCCTGAGGAGCTGTTCGAATCCGCAAGAATCGACGGGGCCAAGGAATTCCGTATCTTACTGCAGATCGTCATCCCGCTATCCGTACCGGTAACGCTGACTATCGGATTGTTCTATATGGTGGGTCACTGGAACGAATTTTTTCAAGCGATTATGTACGTAACCGATCGGACGCTGTTCCCCCTTCAGGTGGTTGTGCGCGAGATATTGATCCAAACCCAGCAGCCGCTGGAAAATGCCGATAACATGACACCGAGCGAGACGCTGCAAATGGCTGCCGTTATTCTGGCCAGTTTGCCCATTATTCTGGTATATCCGTTTATGCAGAAGCATTTCACTAAAGGCATGCTGCTAGGCTCTGTCAAAGGTTGAAGCTCGGCGACCCGTTACTGCAGGAACGGGAATGACCGGTTTAACAATATAAGCGTATAAACGAAAGGGGATCTAACCAATGAATCGAATGAAAGCTGTTGCCGTCACGCTAAGCAGCCTTGTGCTTGTATGCAGCTTACTTGCAGGCTGTTCATCGGGCAATTCCTCGAATGCTTCGAACAAGAACAATTCCGAAGCATCTGGCGCAAGCACCGCGAATTCCGGTGAAACGAAAGGCGAGATCAAGCTCGATATCATGGAGACCGGAAACAATTTACCGACTCCGGACAAGGATTTCATTAAACACGCTATTGATAAAGCGATTCAAGCAGATGTGAATTTAACCGTATATGCGTCGGGCGATGATTATCAAAACCAGCTGAACGTACGGTTGGCATCCGGTAATTTCCCCGATTTATTCCAAGTATCGGATCGTGCCGCACTGAAGCAATTCGTGGATCAAGGGCTTGTGCTCGATTTAACCCCTTACACGGATAAACTGCAGCCGGTGAAGGATTTCATCGGCGGTGAGAGCTTGAAGAAGACAACGATTAACGGCAAGGTGTACGCCGTTCCGAAAGCGCCAAGTATACCGTATAACACCTATTGGATACGCAAAGATTGGCTCGACAAGCTCGGCCTTCAGCCGCCTTCTACAATTGACGAGTTTCTGAATGTAGTGAAGTCGTTCGCAGAGCAGGATCCGGATGGAAACGGCAAGAACGATACGCTCGGACTTACCGGCAGCAAGCTTTCCACGTTCTCCCCGATCTTCGGCGCATTCGGCGTAGGGGACCCGAACACGTTCTACGTCAAGGATGGGAAACTGAACAATTCGATGTATGATCCGGCAATGATAGAGGCACTCGGTTTTATTAAGAAGCTGATTGACACCGGCGCTGTAGACCCGGAGATTATGGCCAATACCGGTCTTCAGCATCAGGAGAAGGCGATTAAAGGGCAAGCAGGCATCATCTGGATCGATTGGCCGAACCTGAGCAAGGATCAGTTCACCGAGCAAATCAAGAAAGTAAATCCAAACGCGAATTGGATACAGCTCGCACCTCCTAAAGGGCCGGGCGGACAGTTCGACGGACCGTACGATCTAGGCGGCACCACCGGCATCTATGCGATCCCCAAAGCGCTGGAAAACGACAAGGAAAAACTGCAGAAAGTATTCGATCTGTTGAACTTCGTTTCCGGTAAGGAAGGTTCAATGCTGGTACAGTTCGGCATAAACGGAACGCACTACAATTTGGAAGGCGATAAGGTCACGCCGACTGCGCTGATGGGCAAGGAAGCCGGATTTACTTGGCTATATCAGTTTACCGGACGTCCCGAATTAACCTACTTAGAGACGAAATTTGCGCCGCAGTCCACCTATATCCAATTCGCCAACAGCCAGCCCAGATTACAAATTCTGAACGGGTTCCTGACGAATCCGGAAGGGTACAATCCGGCGGATACCAGTCGTTTCATAGATGAAGAATTCGTTAAATTCATCTATGGCAACAATCCGTTTACGAAATACGACAGCTTTCTTCAAACGCTTGAATCAAGCATGAACTTCAAAACGTACTTGGATGCATCGACCAAACAGCTGGAGGAGCTCGGTTACGGCAAATAAGGTAAGAGGCTAGAGCGCATCCATTGTGTGTAAACGCTTTACAGGATTAATTTACCAACTCAACCCTGGCAATGACTACGAAGTCGGAGGTAAATTATGAGCAAATGGTATAGAGGGTATCTTGGTGATGCTTATAAACTATTTCTCTTATTCCTGCTACTAGTGCCGTACATCCCTGCCGGAAGAAGTACGCTCGCGGAAGGGTTGAAGCTTACAACCGGAAACTATTATTACAGCCCTGCTCCGGATGCAGGCAATTCTCCCGACTACGGGGCAGCCGGCTTGGTATCCTCAGAGGGGGGCAAACTTCTTGACGACCTGATGACGACCTATGCCGGTTGGATGGGAAGCGCCACAGCCAAAGGAACGGTACAAGTGGTGTTTGACCTGCTGAAGGACTACCCGCTGGACAGCATTAATATTGTATTGAATTCGCCAAATGGCTATTGGGGCTATAAACAATTTACGGTGAAATACCGACCCGAGGCTACGACGGACTATTATTATATTGCAGGCAAGCATGTCAGATCAGGAACCGCCTTGAACGATTCGGTTAGCATCCCGATGAACAACAAGACGGCCAGATTTATAGTCATCGATATTAAGCGCTCTAACGCTTATCAGCATATCCCGCTTACGGAAGTGCAAATCGTCAGAGGTACAGGCGATGAAGGACAGATTGCTGCACCTGCTTTTACCGTAGAGCAGATGCAGGCTGAACTGAAGAAAGACGCTTTGATGGTAGATAAATACGGACAATGGATCTATGATACATGGGCCGGAAAGGTTGAAACGGACGCTCAATTACAGGCGGATTATGCGAATGAGGCGAAAGCGCTGGCGAAGGTGTCGCTTGACCGCCGACAATATGATCCGTTCGGCGGGATCAAAAGCGGAGGGCAGCAAGCAGCCACCGGATTTTTCCGACTTGAACAACTAGATCATAAATGGTGGTTTATTACGCCTGCCGGCTACAAGTTCATTCTAAAAGGCGTGGATGCGACAAGCATATGGGAATGGGGTTACGGAACACCGTATCAGCATATCGACGGCACGCCTCGCCAAGTCTTCGAGGAGCTTCCGGATCCGAACATTTACGCGCCAGCTTACGCAAGTGACTTAAACGGAGAAAGAGTCAGCTTTGTCATCGCCAACATCATGAGAAAATACGGCAGCGACTATGAGTCGAAGTGGGAAGAAATCACTAAGAAGCGAATGATCGATTGGGGCTTTAATGCTTTTAGCAAGTGGACCCGACCTAACCATGTTACATTCCCTTATATACAGGTGTTGCAAGATCCTATGAATTTAGAAAGAATTCAATGGACCTACGATGTGTTCGATCCGCAAGCGAAGTCCATGATCGACAACGCTCTGAGACCGCAGCTTAGAGAGGCGAAGAACGACCGGTGGTTGATTGGCTACACTTACGATAATGAGGCGGGATGGTCGACCGATATCGTCAGAGAGATTTTGAATTATGACTCGACTTCTGCGGCTAAGAGAGCTTTTGTGGATTTTCTTGCACCTCGATACAACAATGATATTGCTGTCCTTAATCAGCTTCTGGGTACGGACGCTGAATCATTGGACACCTTGATGAATACATCGATCGCAATCGCGAAAGTTCCGGCTGTCGATGTATCGGACTATATCAAGCTGGCATCCAAAACGTATTTCTCGACAATCCGTTCGATAATCGAGAAATATGATACGAACCATTTGTTCCTAGGCTCATCAATCGTTTCTACCTGGCGAACCAGTCTGGATTGGGATTCGGCAGCCATGGAATTCGTAGATGCTTTCTCTGTTGATATGTATTCGAAGGATACAAGTTGGCTTGCCAGATACGAGGCATTCGGTAAACCTCTGTTGAATCTGGAGTTTACATTCAGTACGAGTGAGCGCGGGTTAACGCCCGTCAATGCGGCTACAGCAACGGCCGGTATAGCGGACAGAGGTGCGGCTTTCAAAGCTTTCATCGAGAAGCAAGCAGCGCATCCGCTGTTTGTCGGCTCGGGGTGGTTTGGGTATTTCGATCAGGCAGTCACCGGACGCAAAGACGGCGAGAATTTCAATACCGGTTTGGTAAACCAGCAGGACCAGCCTTATACGGATATGGTCAATATGATGAAGAGTGTCAACGCAGAGCTGGAAGCGATTCATGAGAATGGAGGGTAGGATTTGCTGTAATAACAAGCTCGAGACGAATAGGTCTCGAGCTTGTTTGGTTTCCATAGCCTAACAAGAAGGCTTTTTTTGGAGTTGACAATCCAAAATCAAATTGTTAGTATGAGCACAGAAGTTTGGAGTGAACACTCCATAAATCGAAAGGGGATAGGATAATATGAAATCAACTCAATCTACAGCACTTATTACAGGAGGAACAAGCGGTATCGGGCGAGCAATTGCGAATCAGCTTGCTGCACAAGGCATCCACGTCGTGGTTGCGGGGCGCAATGTGGACCGTGGCGAACAGACCGTTGCGGCAATCCGCGCAGCGGGAGGAAAAGCAGATTTCGTGCAAACGGATCTTCGCGACGCGTCAAGCGCAAGAAGCTTGGCGAAGCGCGCAATTGAACTGGGCAGCGGGCGAGTTGATATTCTTGTCAACAATGCAGGCGTCTTCCCGTTTGGACCGACGCATGAAACAATGGAGGATGATTTTGATCTCGTGTACGCACTGAATGTCAAAGTACCTTATTTTCTAGTCGCAGAATTGGCGCCGCTGATGGCGGAAAGCGGCAAGGGGGCCATCGTCAACATATCGACGATGCTCGCCGATTATGGAATGTCCGGTATGAGTCTTTACGGTTCGAGCAAAGCAGCAATCAACCTGCTTACCAAAGCATGGGCAGCCGAATACGGCCCAAGCGGTATCCGTGTCAATACCGTCAGCCCCGGTCCTACGCGTACGGAAGGCACCGAAGCAATGGGTGAAGGACTTGATCAGCTTGCTGCCCAAGCACCGGCAGGGCGTCCTGCATCAGCCGATGAAATCGCTGAGGCCGTCGTCTTCCTCGCGACGGATCGTGCCAGCTTCATTCATGGCGCAAACCTAGCCGTCGATGGTGGACAAACTGCAGTTTAATTATTAACAATCTCACCGTTTTTATTAGAGTAAAACCGATCCAGGCAAGATTCGAAACTCATCACATCCTAACGTTTATTAATGGATTGCATCATCCAATTTTGGTATACTACATGCATGGAAAATATAATGGATGTCCAAACGCCAAAGCAGCGGCTGACAAAAAAGGGAAAAGAGACACGCGCGCGTATCGTCGCCGCCGCAGCCAAATTAATGTTTGATCGCGGCGTTGCCGGCACAAGCGTGGAAGATGTGCAGCGGGAGGCCAAGGTCAGCTCCTCCCAGTTGTACCACTATTTCAAGGAGAAACGCGATCTCGTATTAGCTGTCATTGTGTATCAAACCGAACAAGTGCTTGATGCCCAGGAGCCTCTGCTAAGTCATTTGGATAGCATGGAGTCGCTTCGCATGTGGCGCGATGCCATCGTGAAGCTTCAGATTGAACGGCAATTCCAAGGCGGCTGTTCAATTGGCTCGCTTGCCAGTGCGCTTGCGGATACAGATCCGGCAGCGCGCAGCGAACTCGTTGCCGGCTTTATGCAGTGGGAACTGGCTATTCGCAAAGGACTACGCGCTATGTATGACCGTGGGGAGCTGAGAGCCGACGCGGACCCGAACCATCTCGCGCTGTCGCTGCTAACTGCGCTTCAGGGAGGCCTTCTTCTTACTCAGGTTCGGAAGGAGACGAGCCCGCTCGAAGCTGTATTGGACGCCATGCTTGCGCATATCCGCACGTTCGTCGTCTGATTTGCCGTCCGATTAAATCATGTTTCTTCTGTAGTTGATATTGTTACTTTGAAGCCGCTAATGATAGCGGCTTTTTTTGTTGTGCTCCAAACTTGAGCACTTATTATTTAATTCGCTTGACTACAAATAAAGGGCATGATAATATAACTCATGTAACCAGCAAATATAAATATAGATGGTTACTTATTAAGTCGTCAAAGGAGGATGGATGAGAACGTAGACGACAGAAAATGGATCGAATGATAGCACGGATAACGAGTTCAAACGCGATGAATACTAATGAACACAAGGATATTATTATCGTTTATAAACACAAATACACAAATACACAAATACACAATTAGATCATGAATAGGAGCGAATACAATCATGAACATTATCGAAAAGAAACTATATACAGCTACTGTTAACGTACAAGGTGGAAGAGATGGGAAAGCAGTTTCCAGCGATGAGAATCTAAATGTAGATTTGCGATATCCGAAAGAGTTAGGCGGTAACGGAGAGGGAACGAATCCGGAGCAATTGTTCGCTGCAGGATTCGCGGCTTGCTTTGAAGGCGCGATGGGCACTGTCCTTCGTTTGAAAAAAATCAAATCGGATGGCATTTCCATTGCTTCTAGCGTCACGCTCGGCAAGGATGCGAATGACGGCTATGCGCTTGCTGTAACGCTGGACATTACGCTTAAAGGCGTAGAGCGCAGCATTGCGCAAGAAGTCGTAGATGAGGCACATAAAGTTTGTCCTTACGCCAAAGCGACTAAAGGAAATATTGAAGTCATCTCGAACGTAATCGGTTAAGACTTATGAACGCACTTCAATGTAAATAAGGAGGTTATAAGATGGAGGTCCATGCATTATTCAAAGAAACGTTTCAGGGACAAATAAGTCATGGAATCACACTTGTAGACTTCTATAAGCCAGGAAACAACGCTTGTCTAGAGCAGCTTAACATTGATCATAGCCTGGCTCAGGAAGTTAGATATCAAGCTGCCGTAGTCAAAGTTAATATAGATCAGGAGCAAGAACTTGCAGCAGAATACGATGTGTCGAGTGTGCCAACCTTATTGTTGTTCAAAGATGGTTATAAAGTGGAGACTTTAGTCGGACAACACAGTAAAGAGGCATTGCAGAAGTACATCATCAGCTATGCAACAATGAGCGACTCTTGCGTTTGACGGTTCTTAACGGCAGCCATACAGGCTGCCGTTTCTTCTATATCATTGGCTTTGAATACGTTTGCGCAATCGCAATAATCAGGGATTATTGCATAATTTAGGTATTGCGGAGAGACAATAGTGTAACTTTGAGATATTGAAATGTAGGAAAAGAGTGATTAGAAATGACTGCGGTCCCTCGACAATGGAAGGAGCTTCGTGAGTCATCGGATTTCGTATGCTATGAACATCCAACGAACGATGAGTCTTTTTTCATCGGCTATTTTCATTCCCTCTTGGAACCGAACGTTTTGCACGATCATATCCTCGGTCCACTGAGCAACGAATCGAATCAGACTTTCAATGAATTGTACCGTTCGATTCCGGTTGGGGAGAAAGAAATAAGTAACGATTGGGATACGATTCAAGGCAAGCTTCTGCGGGGATATGTCGTCATTCAATATGGTCTGCAATCGGATCAATGCATGGTGGTCAATGCCGCGACAGCCAAAGGACGAAGCATTTCAGCGCCTGAGATCGAATTTACGGTGGAAGGGCCCAAAGAGGCTTTTGTAGAAGCATTGAACATGAATCTCAATTTGATTCGTAAGCGAGTGCCCTATCCCGAGCTGCGCGTTAAGGAGTTTGAAGTAGGGGAAATATCAAAGGCCAGAGTAGCGGTATGTTACATAAAGGGATTAACGAACGAACAATATTTGAATACGTGTATCCAGCGCATTACGGATGTTCAATTCGATCAAATAACGAATATCACAGTCCTTCAACAAATGATTGAAGATAATTCCAACTCCATCTTCCCGCTGACGATCGGAACCGAAAGGCCGGATTATGCGGCTTGGGCACTTTCATCGGGGCAAATTTGCGTGTTGATGGACGGTTCCCCGATTGCGGTTTTTGCACCGGTCAATCTGGGGTATTTTTTTATCACCTTCGAAGACTATTATTTGCCATGGATCGTTGGCTCGATTTTACGTGTCATTCGCATGTCTTCCGTGCTGTTTTCCGTGTTTTCCTCCTCCTTGTATATTGCCGTGATGACTTATCACGGTCAGGGCATTTCGAACGTTTTTTTACCCACGATCGTTTCTTCTAGGATGAATGTACCTTTTCCGCCTTTCGTGGAAGTGCTCATTCTGGAGCTTGTCATTGAACTGCTTCGGGAGGCAGGCGCCAGATTGCCTACCAAAATCGGTCAAACCATCGGCATTGTCGGAGGTATCGTGCTCGGCACAGCGGCTGTCGAGGCTGCGCTGACAAGTAACTTTTTATTGATTATTGTAGCGTTATCAGCATTGGCCTCCTTTACTACCCCAATCTTTCGAATGAGCGCCACCATACGACTTCTACGGTTTCCATTTATCATATCCGCTCAATTAGGAGGGCTGCTTGGCATTTTCATTTGCACCATTGCTATTTTTGCGCATTTGCTTCGATTAACGTCACTTGGAATGCCTTATCTCGTTCCGTTTTATCCCTTCCGCGCTACGGATGCATATGACACCGTGATACGTCCTTCCTATTCTAAGTTTAATCATCGCTTCAGCTACTTTAGATCGCAAAGACCGGTAAGATTCAATAAAGAACAACCAAAGAGGAAAAAAGACATCGACGAATGAGCGGCTGGAGGAATGCGAAGATGAAGGCAGTGGAACCTGCGCGCTTGACAGTATCGCCTTATCTGGTATTTCCGTTGGTGCATGCCATGCAATTCGGCTCCGAATATCTCGACATGTCCATTAAACCGATCCAGTTCGCCGGCAATGACACATGGATTTCAGTTCTTATTTGCGGGCTGTGTTTTCACGTCATCATCTGGATGATTTATGGCATACTTAACAGCAACAAGACGGATCTGCTCCAAATTCACCAACGATTCTTCGGCAAATGGGCGGGCAGCGGGCTAAACATGATATTCATCGTTTACTTCTTGCTCCATGCAAGTTTGTTAATGAGACTGTTTATCGAAATCGTACAAGTGTGGCTGTTTCCTGAACTCGCGACATGGCTGCTCGCGTTGGTGCTGCTTCTTCTTGTTTATTATATCGTTACGGGCGGTTTTCGGGTGATCGTAGGCATCTGCTTTTTCAGCTTATTTAGGCATCTATTAATCATGTCCATGCTATTCTCGGCCGGGTATTTTCATTTCAATAATTTGTCGCCTATCATGGATCATTCGTTGAGCGAGCTGCTCATGGCGACTAAGGAGCTGACATTCCCCTACGTAGGCGTAGAGATGATATTCTTTGTATATACGTTCATCAAGACGCCTGAAAAGTCGCACAAATGGGCACAATTAGCGAATTTTATTACGACATTATCCTATCTTGTCGTTGTTCTGTTTTCATTGTTGTTGTTCAAGATCGAACAATTATCCAATCAATTATGGCCGCAATTGACCAAATATAAATTCGTAAAGTTCCCGTTTATCGAGCGATTCGAATTCGTTGGCGCTTCTGCGCAGATATTTTGGATTATTCCGATCATTTGCCTTTGTATATGGGCTTCCAGCCGGGCGGTTAAAGTCATGTTTTCCGTTAAACAAAGGACGGTCTTGCCGATTTTTCTGGTTGTTGTGTTTGCCGCCGTAAGTATGATTGCAGGCCGCAATCAAGTCGAAGCACTTCAAGCCCTGTTAGCCCAAATCGGCTTCTATATGATATTTGCGTACATCCCGTTTATGTATCTGGTCGATAGGGTCAGAGTGAAAGTGAAGAGCACGGTATGAGCCGTTTATTCCTGTCGCTAGCGGCCATCTGCTTCCTGTTAACGGGGTGCGCTACACAACAAATTCTGGACAGAGTTACCCTATTTATCGTCTGCGCCTTCGATGAAGCTCAGAACGATCAAATCGAAATTACGATAGCGACGACCAGGTTTCAGAGCGGGAAGCCCGGCTCGATCTCCAATCAATTACTCTCGAAGGTCGGCTATACGAGCGTAGGGATTAGGGAATTATTGGACACGCGATTGGACAGACCTCTCAATTCGGGTAAGCTTTCCGTGGTTTTAATCGGAGCAGAGCTGGCAGCAAAGGGACTTAGGAACGAATTGGATATGGTTTTACGTGACGCGCAAGCTTCTCGAAGGATGTATTTGGCTGTTGTTGACGGAAGTGCAAAAGAAGTACTGCGGAAGAATTTCAGCTCGGATCAGGAAAAAGGGTTGTACTTGTTTAACTTGCTCGATATGAACGAACGTGCGAATCTTGTGCCCAAACAAAATCTGCATGAGTTCGGCTATGCCTTTCTGGGTAAAGGAATGGATCCTCTATTACCTATACTTAAAGCACAGGAAGATCAAATTTACATTGCGGGCCTGGCTTTGTTCAAGGATGACAAATATGTAATGAAGCTGAATGATAAGCAGATGAGGGTCATGAAGCTGCTTAAAGAAAATGTGAAGCGCGGTGCAATTGAAACGAAGCTGAACAACGGATCTCACGTTGCGGCCGAAGTTATCGGAACAAAGGTGCGTTATCGGATCGACAAAGATAAAGAACGTTCGAACTTGTCGTTAAACCTTCATTTACCTGCCCGAATCGTCGATTCAAGGGCAGTGACCTTGAATCGACCCATGATTGAGCAAATCGAAGCCAGTTTCGAAAAAGATCTAACCGATTCCGGAACGGAACTTATTAAAAGGTTTCAGAAAGATGGAATCGACCCGCTCGGTTTGGGGGATTTCGTTAGGAGCAAAACGAGAAATTGGAACGAAGAGAAGTGGAATAGAGAATATGGCTCGTTAAACGTACTGGTGAATGTAAAGATGGATATTGAAGAGACCGGAATCACGAAGTGAAGCTGCCGCTTAGGCGGCTTTTTCTAGGCTTGATTTTAAATGCTATAGCATATAAAATAGGCGATAAGGCGCTTGATGTCAAAGGAGACGATTATGGAACTGTATGATTTCACGGGATTTCAGATTCATCGCACAGATGTGAAGATGAACAATTATTTCACGAAGCAATTAAAGCCATTCGCAATTACGCCGGATCAATGGGGCATTCTTGGTGTACTGGACGGCGATAAGGCAACGACTCAGAAAGAGCTTGCGGAAGCCATTGACCGGGATCAAACCACGGTTGTTCGAATGATTCATTCTTTGGAGAAGAAAGAGTTTGTTCAACGCTTCGTTCATGATACGGATAAACGTTCCCACAATCTATACCTCACCGACAAAGGAATGGAGCTTAAATCGAAAGTGCTTCCCGTTGTCATCGCAGCGCATCATTATGCGACAAGATATTTGAGTAAGGTGGAAATCAAGGAATTGAAAGCAATCCTCGAGAAGCTGTATGCAGCCGTTAATGATGAGTAAAGGGGAGATGAGCAGCATAATCATTAACGCCTTATGCATGCTATAGCATGTAATATTAAAAAATAAATCATGAGTTAAAGGAGCTACTTCAAATGATAACGATGATTTTGCAAGTAATTGTCGGTGTGTTTTTCATGTTCACGGGGATTAGAATTATAAGCGGCAAAATGGCGCATGAATTCAAACGCTTCGGACTGCCGCCGATGTTCAATCTCATGACGGGGTTTATTGAGATCGTTAGCTCGATTGGGATGATTGTTGGTATTTGGTACTCTGTTACAGCCGTGATAGCCGGACTTCTATTAGCCGTAACGATGCTTGTAGCGGCCTTCGTTCTTCTTGTCGTTGCCAAAGATCCAATTGCGAAAGCAATTCCGTCGATCGTGTTATGCTTGCTGTCTGTAGGAATCACCATTGACCTCTTGGTATAACCGGACTTATGCCATATTGAAATAAAATTAAAGAATTCTCATCATCTCTTACTCTCAACAAAATGATACAAAATGTCTCTCGCAATGATTGAGGTCATAGATTTAAAGCCCTTGTATAAAAGGGGTTGATGTTGGTTTTCCTAGTATTTATGCGTATAAATGCGAGTTTTGACAGATTTCAAATTGAATTTGTCAGCGCAACATTTCGTAACCTCCATGCGTTATAATAAACAGCTTTTCGACGCAGCGGGTCTTCATGACTCGCGGAAAAGGAGGTTAGGGTATGAATGTAGTACGTAAAGTGCTGATCGCATGGCTGCTGTTGGCTCTTGCGATTCCGGCTTTTATTGCAGATGCGGATTCGCTTTCCACGCAAGCGAAGTTCGAGGTACTAAAGGGAGAAGGAATCTTCACCGGAATGGGGGACGGAAGCGCAGGACTTAACCAATCGATGACGCGCGAACAATTCGCCGCCGTGCTGTTCCGACTCTGGGGGTTATCAGACAACATCAACACGGTAAAGTCGAGCTTTAACGACGTGTTGAAGTCGAGATGGTCTTATCACGAAGTGGAGGCTGTGAATCAGGCTGGGCTCATGACGGGAACAGGCGTGCGCAAGTTCTCTCCCGCCGCTAATGTAACGGTGGAGCAACTGGCTGCTGTACTGGTTCGAGCATATGGCTATGGAAATGGCAGTTCTACGGTTGCAGGCCTCGTATCTGCATGGGCAAGGAGTTCGGTCAGTGCCGCGCTCGATCACGGCTTTATCTCTTACCAGAGCAATTACAAAGCAGCCGCTACCCGCGGGCAGCTCGTCGACGCCGCTTATGCCGTTTATCAACAGCAGAACCAACATAAGATTCAGGTGAGCAGCATTCAACCGCTCGCGAACAGTATCATTCTAGTGACCCTGAAGCAAAAAGTCGCCTCGATTGATCTGTCTGACTTCTCGTTAAAGGACGATCAAGGTACGGTTATCGCGATCAGAACAGCGACTCTGTCATCGGATGGCATGACCGTTACGATCTTGACGGGGCCTCAACAATGGAATGTCATCTACACACTCACGGTGGACGGAACGGGCTGGCGTTATTCCGCCGTTAGGGATAACAACGACGGCACGACTGACACTCGTCCTACCGTAACCAAGGTCGAGAACCTGGGAGATCGGACGATTCGGCTGACGTTCTCTGAGCAGCTAAGCCGCTCCACGGCAGAGGATCCGGACCATTACGACATCGTTTCAGGTAACCTTAGTCTCTATAGTTTTGCGTTATCCGACGATCGACGCATGGTCACGATCACGACGAGCACGCAAGAAGACGGTTATCTGTATCGGCTGTCCGTATCCGGCGTGAAGGATCTAACAGGCAACACGATGACTTCCCGGAGCGACTTGTTCTTCTACGGCATTTACGACCTCGATGGATCGAAGCCGACTGTCGTTAGTGTCGCCGGTCAGAACAATTCGACAATCCAGGTTGTCTTCAGCGAGAAGGTCGACGCAAGCGACGCTCGCAATGTGAACAACTACAGCATCAATAACGATTTGTACGTCACCCGCGTGACCATCGCGAGCGATGGCAAAACGGTAACGCTGTACACCAACGAACAAGTGAACGGCAGGGAATACAAGCTGACGATTCGCAATATTGCCGATCTAGCCGGTAACGTCATGGACGCGCGGCGCGATATTGTTCTCAAAGGCACGAACGATCACGATAAGCCTGAAGTCCAATCGGTGTCAGTACTTAGCAATTCGACCGTCGAAGTGCAATTCAGCGAGAAGGTTAACGAGGGTCAGGCGAAGAACGTTTCGAATTACACGATTAACAATAATCTCAGAGTAACGAATGTCATTCTGGGTAGTGGCGGAGACACAGTTATTCTTACGACGACGAAACAGACGGATGCCGTGCTGTATACGATGACGATTCAAGGGATCTCCGATCTGGCAGGAAACGCGATGGATAAAGCGACGAACCTGTATTTCGGAGGCCTTGTCGATTACAGCTCTCCGACCATTGTCGGCATTCAAGCGGCAGCACGCCAAGTGGTCTTAACGTTTAGTGAGCGTTTGGAAGCGAGTACGGCGAACCGCGTGAGCAACTATAAGCTGGGCAGCGATCTAGGAGCAGTCAAGAGTGCGGTGTACGACGATGCGAAGAAGTCTGTCACTCTCACGACCAATACGCAGACGCCGGGCGACGTTTATTCCGTCACCATCAATCATGTGAATGACCTAAGCGGCAACGAAATCGCGGCGGATACACGCATCCAATTCGTCGGCAGCGATCGCGAAACGTCCGGATCGATCGAGTTTCAAAAGCTCGAAATTGTCAATCAAAATACGGTTCAAGCAACGTTCAGCCGTGCGTTGTCCGACTCCGAAGTCGGCTCTCTCGACTTGACGATTCTGAAGGATAACAACCGTAATGTCGACGTGAGCGGGTGGAGCGAATACGTTGTCCGCAAGTCCGGCACGAATAACGTGGTTGTCATCCAGCTAAAGACGAAGCAAACGGGCAATCCTTCCCTGTTCGTCGCGGGGCATGTCTACACCGGCCGCATCTCTGATTTGCCTGGTTTGGTCAACACGGACGGGGCGAATCAGAAGGTATTCCCAGGCACGGAGAAGAAGAACGACGAACCTTACGTTACCCAAGTGTCGGCGCTGAACAACAGGGCGATCAAGGTCACCTTCAGTGAGCCCGTTCGTAACGTTAGCGCGTCTGGATTCAATCTTCTGCGCGATGACGATTCGGCGATCGACATTGCCCGAGATAGCCTGAACGAAACGAACAGAATCGTGACCGAAGTGACTCTATATCTAGACGAAGATGTGCGGTCCGGCAAGACTTACTTCCTGCGTTTCAAGGACAGTATCAAGGACGCGGCGGGATGGAACGCCATCCGCACGCAGGACGGCACGAAGCCTTATCAAGTTGTGTTCGCGGGAACGTCGACTACCAATCAGGCACCTACGGTCACGAAGATCGTTTCGACGGACCGCTACACATTCGAGCTTCAATTCAGCGAGCCTATATGGCTTGATGACGATGGGGGCTTCTCGCTGTACGCCGTATCCGGAGGAAACGACATCGACATTCAATCAAGCGGAAACGCGAGCTACGTCCTGTCCCCGGACCTCAAGTCCATCACGGTTTACCTGAACGCCGACCAGCTGGATCCGCTGAAATCGAATCAGCGCTATCGTTTGGAATACGATTCGAATCACGGACTGATCGTGGACGATCAAAGGGATAAGCTGGAGGACTCTGACAACAGCAGCGTCTATGTCTTTACCGCATCAAGTGCGAATAATGCCATTCCTTATATTGCGAAAGTAAACGCGCAAGGAACGGAAATCAAGATTACGTTCAGCGAACCTATCAAAGGCTACTCGGATGAAACTAATTTCTTCAACATCGCAGTAGATGGCAAACAAATCACGCCCACGGAAGGTCGTCTGGACGGGCAAACAATCGTATTGAAAGTGCCGTCGCTAGCTTCGGGCAAGATCGGAACGATCTCGAGTACCAGCAAAGGGGTCGACTCGATCCGGGATTACAACCGTTTATCTCCGGACCCGGATGCGATATTTACGTTCGGCGTACAGTAAGTAATCCCTATCGAATGACGTTTAAAGGAGGACCCTCGTGGTCCTCTTCTTTTTGATAATAAATGATTTACAGGGGAACGTACGTGCGCTATGCTTGAATGGCACCAAATAATGGAATTCCTACTGGGCGATGTAGAGGCGTTCTGCAATTTATTTAACATGGATTGGGGAGGACGACATGGTCAATAATTCTGCAATTCGAACAAACATAATAGGTGGTAGTGAAGTTGGTGCCATCTCGGTTGACATGGATAAACGCAGCATTCATGAAACGAATAGCTTATTTTGGAATACCAAAGGTAATGACGTGTTAGGAGGAACCGCACTTCCGTTCTATGGAGCATATGTCTCGGAAGATAGTTGCCGGCTGTTTGGCGATGTCTCGGGGAAGAAGATGCTGGAAATAGGTTGTGGAAGCGGGCAATCCTTGCAATACCTAGGGGAACGCCAAGCATCTGAGCTATGGGGGATGGATCTGTCTGCAAACCAACTGGAGAAGACAAAGCAGCATTTGACGGCATGCGGTCTTTCGGCCACATTAATCTGTTCGCCCATGGAAGAAGAATGCGGTCTGCCTAACAATTATTTTGATTTTGTTTATTCGGTTTATGCGATCGGCTGGACAACCGACCTTGAGGGAACTTTTCGCCGCATAGCGTCTTACTTGGTAAAAGGCGGGGTATTTATTTTCAGCTGGTCTCACCCGATACATAAATGTGTTACCACAGAAAACGATAGTCTTGTATTTAAGAAATGTTATTTCGATGAATCTTGGTACTCGGTAACTCTTGGTGAAAGTACGCTAACCTTATCGGACCGTAAACTATCGACTTTTGTGAATGCGTTGGCAAGAGAGGGATTTGTAATTGAGCAAATGATTGAAGAATCGGATGAAGAATTAATGATGCAGTCGAGTGACCGCGATTTTGCAAATAAAGCAAAGATGCTTCCCGTAACCTTTGTAATCAAGGCGCGAAAATTATAGAGTTTTGATGTTGAAATGGAGGAGGTTTGAAATGGGATTCCCGACACATATCGTATCTGCCGGCGGAATTGTAGAGGATGGCAACGGAAATATACTATTGGTCAAAGCTCATGATGATGGCTGGGTTTTCCCAGGTGGCATTATTGAAGTCGGTGAAAATCTGATTAACGGTGTGATTCGTGAAATCAAAGAGGAAAGTGGAATCGATGCGACCGTAAGCCATTTGATTAACATTGTTTCTAATACAGGTTTACATAAGTGGTATGACGGCGTGACGGATGTCCCTACGAAGGTCATGTTTGATTTTGCGTGTAAAGCGGAGGGAGGCGTGTTAACTACCTCGGATGAAACAAGCGACTCTCGTTGGGTTCCAAAGGATCATGTCTTGGCGTTTCTGACTCTGCCATTCATTCGTATTCGCTACGAAAGCTATTTGAATTTTAACGGCTCGGTGAATTATTTGGAGTACACTACTCCGACAACGTCAGAATGTGAAGTCAAGGTACATAGGCATGTTTAATAGAACTGCTGAACAATCTTGATCAACACGACAAGGCGAAATTGAATAAAATGCCGTTCATGCCATAAATGCCGGAACCCTATGAAACATAAGGGTTTCGGCATTTGGCGTTCTGGTGCTTACTTTTTTATGAGATCAATCAAGGTATCTCCAGAATTGTTTACCCCTGCGGGATCGCACTTTCATCCAAAAAGCCGATTTCCCATTGATGACCGTCTAGGTCTAGGAAACTTCTCTGATACATGAAGCCGAGATCTTGTGTGTCATTTGCAATATGGCCACCTGCTGCAATCGCTCTGTTAACTAACTTGTCCACTTTGTCGCGGCTCTCGACCATTAATGCAATCAAGACTTCGGTTGTTTTGGATGAGTCCGAAATCTCTTTCTTGGTGAAGGTCTTGAAATACGATTCCACCAACAACATGGCGTAAATGTTTTCTCCGATGACCATGCAAGTTGCATTGTCGTCAGTGAAGTTTGGGTTGAACTCAAAACCTACTTCGGAGAAAAATGCCATTGCTTTCTTCAGGTCTTTTACTGGAAGATTAACAAACATACTTTTGGCTGTTTCTGCCATCCCGATCACCTCAAATATACAGTAGCACTATGCTAAATTGAATGTCAAACCAAGAACTGTGTTCATAACCGGCTAAACTATTATTCTATTAGTCCAAGCACTTTCACTTTCTATGAACAACTTTGCTACTCTCATCTTAAGCAGTTTGCCATTGGCAGCTGCTTTTTTCATTAACGTATCGCAACAAAATACTGAATACCTATGTACAAAATGTGGGATAATTATCTAAAAATGCTCCTCTCGATTCAATTTTAGTAGGTATGGTTAAATTTTGTTCATTACGATCGAATTCGTTGAGAATTGATAAGTGTCTGAGGAGGGGTCTTATGTTGAAGAACTATCGGCTGACCAAAGCAGTCAAGCACGGTCTGGGCCACTTCGATCCGAATGATACAGGCGGCTTCGGAAGCAAAGAAGAGATACAAGATGAGTTCCAACAGATGGAACGGAAGCTCCGCAATCTGCAGGACAAGTTGTTTGCTTCGAAGACGAATGGTGTGCTCGTCTTGTTCCAGGGGATGGATTGCAGCGGGAAGGACGGCGTCATCAAGAAGGTACTGTCCAACTTGAATCCGCAGGGCTTTCGAGCGGAGAGTTTTAAGAAACCGACTATTGAAGAGTCTGCACATGACTTCTTATGGAGAACGCATAAGGTCGTCCCTGCCAAGGGTTATATTACCTCATTTAATCGTTCTTATTACGAGGATGTGCTCATTACCCGGGTGCATGGCTTGATAGAGGACAAGGAAGCAGCAACTCGGATGAAGCATATTCGGCATTTTGAGAAGCTTCTAACGAACAATGGCGTGTTGCTGATCAAAATTTTCCTACATATTTCACCTGAATTTCAGCTTGAGAAAATCCGCGAACGGCTCAGCAACCCGGAGAAGCTATGGAAATTCGATCCAAGCGATCTCAAAGAGCGGCATTACTGGGATAAATACATTGACGCATACGAAGATGCTTTCCGATACACGGCAACCAATCACGCTCCGTGGCATATCGTCCCAGCCAATGAACGATGGTTCCGCGACTACTTAGTGCTCCGGACGATTATAAGTTCCTTGGAGAAGCTGGACCTCTCTTATCCGGAACCGGACATCGAGACACAAAAGCTTCTGGAGCAACTTCAATCGAGCGCTTCCCTGTCCCAATAGTTGGAGCAACCCCTATGTAACTGTTGCTTACAGTGTATTTAATATCCGAAGCATCAGCTTGTAGGACAAGCTCGGCGGGGATATTTGGTTGCCTGTACCGCACAGGTATAGATCATGCTTAGGCGAATAATAGGCAAAGGCTCCGGATAATCCGGAATGTCCCATCAGGCCCGAAGGAAGCCATAGCAAGCGGAATATGAAGGGGAGAGTCCTTATAGTAAAGAGGGATAGCCGCTCCGCCCCAAGTCAGTCGCCTGTCTCCTGATTCCACTTGAACAACAGCTCCGAAAATATGTTTATTATCTACCGCTGAGTGAATGAGACGATCAAGATTTTGTATGCGTTGTTGCATGAACATAAAGAAAGGGATTGAAAGATGACAATTAGATTGTATTATCATTCTTCCTATTTAACCGAATGGGAGACAAAGATTACGAATTCGCTCAAGAGAGATGACGGATGGTACGTTCAGTTGGAGGAAAGCGCCTTTTATCCTCATGGAGGGGGACAGCCTTGCGATACGGGAACGATTAACGGCATCCCTGTATTGGATGTTATCAGTGAGGAAGATGAAGTGCTTCATAAAGTAGAGCAATTGCCGGAGGGAATGGCGGCGTCTTGCAAGATCGATTGGCAGCGAAGATTCGATCATATGCAGCAGCATAGCGGTCAGCATCTACTGTCGGCGGTTTGTCTTCAGTTATTTGGTGCAATGACGTTAAGCTTTCACCTGGGCATCGAATCCGCGACGATTGACGTGGATAAACCCGAGCTAACTTTAGAGCAGCTATCCCATCTGGAGCGGGAAGTGAACAAGACCATCTACGATAATCGCCGAATTATTAGTTATTTGGTTTCCGGGGAGGAAGCAAGCCGATTGCCGCTGGCAAAGCCGCCGAAAGTATCGGGGAACGTGCGGATCGTGGAGATTGAGAGCGTGGAATACAATGCGTGCGGTGGGACACATGTATCGTCTACGGGTGGAATCGGGATGATCAAGCTGCTAAGAACGGAGAAGATGAAAGGAAATACCCGAATTTCATTCAAATGCGGGAGCCGCGCCTTAACGGAGTTTAACGACTGCATGGGGATATTAGGGACGCTATCATCCAAATTCAATACCGGAAAAGAGGATATTGTCGCTCGCGTTGAGAAGTGGGAACAGGAGCAAAAACAGCTTCAAACCGATTTAGCTGCTCTTAAGGAGCAGAACGATTCTTTTATCGCTCGCGATCTCTTGGATCGGGCGGAATACGGCTTGATCGCGCATCAGTTTGAGAATAAGCCGTTGAAAGATTTGCAAAGCCTGGCATTAAAGCTCACGTCATTGACCAACGATCCCGTGCTGCTTGCCGATCTTGCGGATTTCAAAGTGGTACTGGCGCATAGCGGGGGAATCGAACATTCTTGCGGAGCGTTATTCAAGCAACATCTAGGGGCGTACGGCGGCAAAGGCGGAGGCAGCAGCACCATGGCTCAGGCAGCTTTCGGGACGCTGAACGAAGCATTAGCGTTCTACGAATTCGTAATTGCAAGTTTCCGAGGTAGTGTCGATTGACATGAAGTTTGTCCAAAGTGTTGACCCTTACGTAACGGAATGATTTATAGTGAATATGAGAGCGAAGGAAATTGGAGGAGAAGCAAACATGAGAAAACTCGTATTGTTCATGCACGTGTCGCTGGATGGGTATGCGACGGATTCAAAGGGAGGATTAGGTTGGATTCCTTACAATGAGGAATTAGAGAAATACGCTGAGGAAGTCGTAGCCGAAGTCGGCTCTCCCGTATACGGAAGCACGACGTATCGGCTGATGGAGAGCTACTGGCCTTCTTTGCTGGATGATCCGGATGCGTCGAAGCACGATTTGGAGCATGCCAAATGGCTGCAGGATGTTAAGAAAATCGTCATTTCCGGTTCGATGGACCATGTCGAATGGAACAATACGATGCTGATCAAGGACAATATCGCGGAGGAAATCAAGGCGCTCAAGGAGCAATCCGGCAAAGATCTCGTTATCTTCGGTAGTCCGGGGGCGGCGAAGACATTGCTTGAGCTCGGCCTGATCGACGAATTCCTGTTGACAATTTGTCCGGTCATCTTGGGTGGCGGAAAATCGGTATTCCACGGCGAAGGCGAGAAAATCAAGCTCAGGCTGCTGTCCAGCCGAACGTTCAATTCGGGCATTATCGCAACCCGCTATGAGGTAGAGAAATAGGCTTGCCGTACAAGGTGTTCCACGAGTGTGCACGATACTAACACAAATAGGCAGACCCTACAAGGATGTACGCGGGGGCTGCCTATTTTCTTATGTTACGAGTTATAGGAAATGTTGCCAATGGTAGGCGGACACACATTGCATTTATGCACATAGAATATTGATAATCTAATAAGCGAATTCGCTTAAAGAAATGGCGTCATTTGAAATGGAGTGGCATCATCATGTACGACTCGTTAAGAAGCGTCAAAATCATTTCGATCATTCTTATCGCTCTTGGTATCGTCTTTTTTCTGTTAGAATTTGCGGCTGCTGGAAGCATATCTATATTGGGTCTAGTTTTGTTCATGATCGGATTCGGGCTGAATTCTTTGATGCGCGCGGTAAGATACGAGCTCGAGAAACTTCGGTTGGAGAACGCCGAATTGAGGCGACAAATGCAGGAAAAATGGAGATGAAAGAACATAAACAATAGATTTCAATACATTTTTAGCCCCTAAGAATGCGGAGCAATACGGATGAATCTTGCTTGGAGGAGAGCTGATATCGATGGCGGTGCTTTACAAAAAAATGAACATAGAAGGGATTGAAGTCTTCTTTCGTCAAGCAGGGAATCCTAGAAATCCAGCAATTATTCTTCTTCATGGATTCCCTAGTTCTTCCCACATGTTTCGGGATTTGATACCGCTATTGGCTGATTGCTATTATGTCATTGCTCCGGATTATCCTGGATTCGGGAACAGCAGTATGCCTCCAATGAATGAGTTCTCTTATACCTTCGAACATCTATCCTTGGTTATTGAACAATTGCTTGAACGGCTCAACATCCCACGATATATTTTGTATTGTCAGGACTATGGGGGCCCAATCGGATTCCGAATTGCAATGCGGCATCCTGAGCGAGTTCTGGGTTTCGTCATCCAGAATGCTGTAGCTCATGAGGTAGGACTCGGTCAACCTTTTGATATATTCAAGGCTCTTTGGGCGGATCCGAGCCCCGAGAACAAAGCAGCGTTCTCCAAGCTTGTCGAATTTGAATTCACTAAGAAACAATATACTTCAGGAGCTTGTCATCCTTTTTTGATCAGTCCTGATGGGTATACAATGGATCAGTTCTTCCTCGATCGGCCGGGTAATGCCGCCATTCAGTTGGCACTTGGCTACGATTATCGGCATAATGTGGAACAATATCCGGTTTGGCAGTTGCCGAGTTTATGGATTCTAGCTGTGAGAACGGATGGCGTGCAATTCATGCGCTTCATCCTTTTTTGTGTGTTCACTTTTACTCTCATCTATTATTAGCTTAATAGTTTTGCCTGGTTGTATGCCTTGACAACGATCGGTTTATAATTATTTGACCGATTAGTCCAGAAATGTTACTTTACTTTTGAAGGAGGGAGACACGCAATGGCTAGACCTAAAGAATTTGATCAAGATATTGTTTTGCATAAAGCAATGAACCTGTTTTGGGAGCAAGGCTACGAGAAAACATCTATGCACCAGCTGGTTACACATATGGGAATTCACAAGGGAAGCTTATATGATACTTTCGGGGAAAAGAAGCAGCTATATAATCAGGCATTAAAGCGTTATATCGAAAAATTTGAAACTTCTCTAAAACAACGAGTAGAAGCTTCCCCTTCGTCCAAAGAGACCATACAACAATTTTTTGATATGGCTATCCGCGAACGAGAAGATATACCTCAAGGCTGTTTCATTGTAAATACAGCGGTAGAGCTATCCAGTCATGATGCCGAGGCAAGGGATTGTGTACGTGTGAATTGGGAGCATGTAGAAGGGATCATTCGTAATTTGATCTTGCAGGGTCAGCAATCCGGAGAGTTCCCTGAAACGCTTGACTCGGATCAACTGGCATCTTGTTTGAATAATGCCTTAATTGGACTTCGCGTAATGGTGAAAACCAATCCGGACAGGGAAAAACTCAGAAATATCATAAAAGTGAATATGTCATTGTTGAAATAACGGAGTAGAAGCTGTTGGAATGGAATGCCGACGGCTTTTTTTTATCTTAAACAGAAAAGTTGATTCTAGAACGATCGTTCAAAATAATTATTGACCGATCGTTCCAGAAATGATATTTTTACTTCTGAGCTCAATAAATAATGAAATTGGAGTGAGGAAATGGAAGCCAAAGTGAAATCAACTTCCTGGCATTACAGCTGGATAGTTGTCCTAATAGCGTTTATTACGCTTCTCGTCTCTGCTGGTATTCGTTCGATGCCGAGCATATTGATGGTCCCGTTTGAACAAGAGTACGGGTGGGACCGCAGTTCCATATCGGGTGTTATCTCTGTCGGTATCTTCCTTTATGGCCTTGTAGGGCCATTCTCTGCTGCTATCCTGTCTAAGTTCGGTATTCGTCGTACGATGGTGATTTCACTTGCTGTCTTGGCCACGAGCATGGCACTGACTCCTTTTATGAAGCAGCTATGGCAATATGAATTGCTCTGGGGTATTGTGTCTGGGCTAGCAACTGGGATGATGGCTAACGTCCTCGGAGTGACTGTAGCTAATCGTTGGTTCGTTAAACGCAAAGGCCTCATTGTTGGCATTCTAACCGCCAGCGCAGCGACAGGACAACTGCTATTCCTGCCTTTGTTAGCACATATCACTGTTGAGAATGGCTGGCGCTATGCTGTCTTTACCGCAGTCGGGTTTATTGTCCTGGTATTGGTGATTGTGGCGATCTGGATGAGAAATCATCCATTTGAGAAGGGGCTCGCCGCATATGGCTCTGATGAACTTGTGAAGCCAGAACCGTTTCAAGGCAATATATTTCTTACACCGCTGTCGACATTACGTCAGGCGATAAAGAACAAAACGTTTTGGTTGCTCGCAGGCACGTTCTTCTTTTGTGGATTTTCGACCAACGGTTTGATCGGCACGCATCTGATCCCGGCTTGCGGCGATCATGGTATTCCTGAAGTGATGGCTGCCGGATTGCTAGCCTTGATGGGAATGTTCGATTTGATCGGTACGACATTATCAGGTTGGTTAACGGATCGTTTTGACGCTCGCAAGCTGCTTTTCTGGTATTACGGCCTTCGCGGACTCTCCTTAATGTTCTTGCCTTATGCCCTAGATGGGGGACAATCCACGTTGTTCATATTCTCAGTGTTTTACGGACTTGATTGGATCGCGACTGTACCGCCAACGGTTAAACTAGCGGCGCAAGAGTTCGGTAAAGAGAAGATAGGTATGGTATTCGGCTGGGTGGTCGTTGCTCACCAAGTCGGTGCATCTGCCGCAGCTTTCCTGGCTGGAGCAATAAGAGATTGGACAGGAACCTACTCACCGACGTTTTTCAGTGCAGGTCTTATTTGTTTGTTCGCTGCCTTGATGGCTATACGTATTACGAAGCGCAATAAGGAACCACAAGCAGCTTAATCATAAGGTTAATAGAACATTCGAAAAGAGACTTAGGAGTTGGATCCCCTTGTCTCTTTTCGAATGTTCAACTACTAATTAATGTAGCTCTCCTCGTGCGACGCGCGCTATGCTTTCCGCAAAGAGAGGTGCTTCCCGTCTATTATGATCTTCAGATATTTGTTGACGGGTCGCGGATGCTTGTTCAAACGTGAGTCCTTGATCTTCGAAGATTTTCAATAAATGTTCTGACGGGTGGGTTACTACGGCGTTCGTAAATTCGGTTTGATCAGCGTTGACGCTCTTTACGCTAAGCTCCCAAATAACTTGCATCTGAGTCCGTTGTTCGGTTGTAATAAAAATATCGGTCGTGGAGACCATCCGGCATTTGTGCTTCTCAACAATCTCTCCGATATAATGCTGGATCGAGAGACTGCTGCCGATTTTCTCCACGTTAATCGACATTGGACGTCCGTCTTCCGTCTTGGTTGTGCCCATCGCAATATGATCCGGGGGACAACAACGTTGATACTCGGCTTCTGAGAGAGAGAATAACCAATGGCCAATGTCAACTTGTTCTATAGGAACGTCGATGATGTGACTAAAGCTCGACGTTGCAAGAGTTAAGTCCTCGCGAATCTTTGACATAAGCAAGCCTCCTGTCGAAAAGTAAATTCATTAAAGCTTTCGACAATTGTGCATACTTTATGCTCAAATTATTGAATTAGATGATCAGTTTAGTACAACAATAAAGGAATATGCAGACTGGAAGCACGTTTGTCCGCAGCTGGTTCGCGGCGGAATCGGCCACAATAATGTTGTTCGTTCCTTATCTTACTGACGAATGTTATGATGTGTTTATTGAAAGTGCATTCATACATAATCTACTCTGAAAATAGCGAGGGGACATGCCATGAAATCTATGAGATTTGATATCTTAACGATCCAAGCGATCTTCGAGAAGCATAGCCTCGGACGCATTGATCGCATAGAATATTCGGATCGTGGAATTGTGAATCCTTGTATTTTTATTAACGATCATTATGTAGTTAGGGTAAATGCCCGAGACGTGGAGCTGCCGAAATTTGACAATGAGCAGCAAGCGCTTCGAATGATGAAATCAGAGGGCATACCTGTTCCGGATGTCTATGTATTTGATAACAGCCATGAACATTTGCCCTATGAAATATTGATTACAAGCAAGATGCCGGGCATTGATGTATGGCAAGCATTGGAGACGGCTACCGATGAATCAAAAATCAAGATGGCATACAACTCAGGCATGTTACTTGCGAAAATACATGGTATTGGGCGGGATAAGTTTGGAGAGCTTGCTCTCTCGTCGAATAATCAATATAACAGCTGGCAACAGTATCTTGTTGAGGGCATGAAGCAGAGAACCAATCGTTGCCTGAAGCTTGGAATTATCAATCCTGAGGAAGCCGAGCGTTATGTCTTCGTATATAAGAGAGCGGAGCATTTGTTCAGTGGAATTGCAAAAGCATCGTTGATTCACAACGATTATCACTTTGCTAACTTGCTGTGTGCTGATGGAGAGATCACAGCTATTCTAGATATGGAGTGGTCGATTGCCGGAGATCCGGAGTTCGACTTCAAAGCGCTGCATGCCAAGGATGTATTCACGGATGCAAAGGAGATGCAGCAGGCATTCATGGCAGGTTATTCAACCCTGCGCAAGCTGTCACCTTTATTTGATATCAAGCTGCTCTATTATCAGCTCTTTGAAACAGTCGAGCTCATTTCGGTGTCCTATCTGCATTGGGGAGAAGAATCCTACCAAGGGTATAAAGCTAGTGCCAAATCATGGTTGGAGCAGATTGAAGCTTCATGGTCAACAGGATGACTTCTTGACATCCGTAACTGTAACAAATATAATTACAGTAACAAGTAAGAAGAGGGCGGCTAGCCGAGCAAACTGCTTATGCACCGTCCTTTTTTCACAACCTAACTGTAATCAATTAAGATACAGTTTGGTTATCCATTCTAATGACAGGTGGTGCTGACGATGAGCTTTGCGATCAGTGATTGGGTACAAGGCAGAACGAAGGACGGGGAACTTATTCAAGGATTTATTACGGCGATGAACGAAATACACAACATTGCAAACGTTTATGTTGTTCAATCCGATCATGATGCTGCTGTCGGCACTACGATCTCCGTGCTCAGAAGCTGGCTCAAAGAGCAGCCTACGGTGGATGTGCTGGAGTACGAGGAGCCGATCCTAGACTTTATCGAGCTGGCGCTGGCCACGCGTGACGAAGAATGGTACGCGGAGCTGATGGGGCGGATGCAAGAGGTCCACAAGCAAGCGAAAGGCAGAAGCAATGCTCCGATTCTGTATAACCGAAATCGTATCGGACGCATCATAAGATAACGGTAGAACAACATAATGGCAGCTGATCAGATGATCAGCTGCCATTTTTGAAGTAGAATAGATAATAATCCGTCTCAGCTGACAAAGGAGCACGAAACGATGAAGAAGTACATACTTTTCGATCATGATGGCGTTCTGGTGGATACTGAATTCTGGTATTACAAAGCGGGAGAACGCGCTCTGGCCGACATTGGATTTACCTTGGATAAAGACCAATACCTCCGCGACATGACCCAGTCATTGGGCACATGGTCCCAAGCTAGGAAGGCAGGTATTGATGAACAGACCCTCAGCAAGCAGCGTGAGGTCCGAAACGTCTATTACCAGAACTATCTAAGAACAGAAGACATAGAGATCGAAGGCGTAGTTGAAACGCTAGCCGAACTGTCCAAGTACGTCCGCATGGCCATCGTGACGACTGCAAAACGTGCGGATTTTCAACTTATTCATGAAAATCGCCGGATTAAACAATTCATGGAATTTGTCCTTGTTCGCGAAGACTACGATCGCACCAAGCCGCACCCGGAGCCATACTTGACCGGACTAAAGCGTTTCGGAGCTACCAAAGAAGAGACCCTGGTTGTAGAGGATTCAAACAGAGGGTTAAACTCAGCCGTAGCGGCTGGTATCGACTGTGCTATTGTCCATAACGACTTCACAAAAACACATGATTTCTCACAGGCCAGCTATCGAATCAAGACTCTGTTTGAGCTAAAAGACATAATCCTGAAAGTAAGATAAGAGAGCATTCTCCAGCGTGTTGCCCCCAAATAAGGTTAGGTTCACCATTAATTTTAATGCCGAATACAATAGTGAAAAATCACATTGTATGAGGGATATAATGGAACTACTTCGAAAGTATATAATCGCGAATCTGTTGATATTTATGCTGTGTGACCTTTTATGGATGGCGGATGGTACTATTCGCCCTTCGGTAGCCGCAGTACCGTTCTTCTTTGCCATTGTCTATTTACTGAATAGGAAGAAGTTTGAGAAGGCGTTATTTGGGTGGAATGAGTCATAGCGTAGCTTTAATTTCATAAGTGTTTCGAAAAGCCGCCGGTGTGCGGCTTTTTTTTGAGGGGATTTGGACCTTTAATCCAACTGGATGGTCAGAGCGGCTTCTAATTGGACGGTTACAAACGCGATGAACAGGTTTAAGATACCTTCATATCAAGTTTCCACGTGGAGGGGATCTAATTATGCAGGTACCAGTTGGTGTATGGATTGCTGCCGCAGCAATTGCAATCGTTGTGACTTGGATTACGATATGGGTTACGAATAAAGCCTACTCGAGAAGATGGGAAGACAGCAGCAACGAGAATGACGGACGGATATAAAAGGAGGGCTCATAGACATGTATGATATTATTTCAATGACGATATTGTCTTTCGCTTTTGTTGCGGGATCGATTTTACTTGGTGGTGGAGCCGTATACCTGATTAAGCATGATATAAAGTAAAAGATGAGATTACCCACAGGAGGCCCTGTGGGTAATTTTGATAAGGAAACTAGTCCTGTAATTGCCGATACGCCTCGCAAAATAGAGATATTCCCCGTTCGATATCTTCCGATCTCGGTCTCGCAAATGTAAACCTGACAAATCCGGCGTCCGATCCGTACACGCTGCCCGGAACAAAAACAGCTCCCCTTCTAATGGTTTCCTCCAAGAGCCTGCCGTCTTGAATCGTATTGTTCAACTTACACCATAAATGCAGTCCTCCATCCGGAATCGAGTGCAGAAGTGCATCCGGAAGCTCCTTGTTGAGCGCTTCGATTGTCAAATCCCGCCTAAATCTCAATTCCATCCGTAATCGATCCAAATGCGGTACGAACAGTGAAGATTGTAGAAACTGTGCAGCTACCTGCTGTGGGATTACGCTTAAACCGAAGTCCATCTGCTGCCTGGCATCGGCGAGACGTTTCACAATGGAATGGGGAGCTACCATCCAGCCGATTCGCAGGCCTGACGCTGCTATTTTGGAGAAAGAGCCGATATAAATGATGGACCCGACAGTATCCGATGCTTTCAAAGGAGAAGGCGGCTTGCCATCATAAGCGGTCAGACTGAAAGGATCATCCTCTACAATCGGAAGCCCAAGCTCGCTTGCGATATCAAGCAGCTGCCGACGACGTTCATCACTGAGCACCGTACCGGTAGGGTTCTGAAAATTAGGGTTGAGAAACACCATCTTAATTCGATGTTTTTTGAACAACGAACGAATCTCCTCCGGCTGAGCCCCTTGCGAATCGACCGGAAGCCGGAATAATCGAATCCCTGCAGACTGGAACATGGGAAGGGAGTAACAATAGGATGGATCTTCGATAGCCACTGCATCCCCAGGGGACAGAAGACATTGCGTAATTAGATATAACGATTGCTGAGAGCCGGATGTAATCAGAATAGATGATTCGGTCGTCCGAATTTCCCGGTATTTCTCCAGATAATCAACCAGAGCTTGTCTAAGCGGAATCGAACCTTGCGGATTGTCATAGCCCAAGTAAGAGGGATATTGGAATTCACTCATGATCTTGGCTATTTCTTCCGTCGGGGCCAAATCGGCTGCCAGCTCACCGCTTGCAAAATCGATCAAGGAAGGCTGCTGTATGAGTGCTTCCCGAATCCTTCTCATAAAAGGCAAGTTGGGCAGGAAGTTTCCGCCTTCCGCATAGCGGCTCCAATTGGGGGTGTGTTTCGGTGTCGCCTCCCATTTGGTGGTACTCACTGATGTTCCGCTGCCGGTACGGCTGTCGATAATACCCATGGATCGAAGCTCAGCAAAGGCCATGATAACGGTGCTGCGATTGACGCCAAGCTGATCTGCGAGCTTCCTCTCCGAAGGGAGCAGACTGCCGGGAGGAAATTCCCCATATGAAATTCGTTGTTCGAGATGATCGGCAATTTGTTGATATAGAGCTTTCTTACTGCCGCGATCTGGTTTCCACATCTTACGATTCCCCTTACTACTTAGGTCAATTCTGATCAGTAACTTCTATGACCTAATAGTAACACAGCCTTTCAACATGGAGAAAACGGATGGTTCATTTCGCGAAGGGCTTCGATAAAGGCTTCATTTTCAACAAAGGTGCCGATAGAAACTCGGATATGTCCGGGCAGGCCCCATATTCCTCCATAACGAACAATGATCCCTCTGGCAAGCAACTCGTTGGCTACCGTCTTTGCATCAATGCCGATTTCAATCAACAGAAAGTTACTCATGGATTCCACATAGGTGATCCCTAAGTCCTTGAGCAGGCTATACATTTGCATTAAGCCCTGAACATTTACTGCCTTGGAGGCTATTAGATGTTCGGTATCGGACAATGCTGCACGCGCTCCTGCTTGTGCCAATGCGTTAACGTTAAATGGTTCTCGTACCTTCATGAGAGTAGAGATCACGTACTCGGGGGCTAGTCCGTAGCCGATCCGGATTCCAGCAAGCCCGTAAATCTTGGAGAAGGTATGCAAAATGAGAATAGGGTAACCCTCACGCACAAACTCAAGCCCGTCCGTGTAATCCGATGCAGAAGCATATTCGCTATACGCCGCATCCAACACGATCAAAACATGTTTCGGGAGCGAGTCGAGCAGTGCGCGTAAATCCGGTTTGGCCAGATAAGTTCCGGTCGGGTTATTCGGCGAACATAGGTAGACAAGCTTCGTTCGATTCGTCACGGCACCAAGAATGGCATTACGATCATAGCCATAATCAGCATTGAGCGGGACGGAAACAACGGCTGCAGCCATTAGATGGGCACCGAATTCATATTCACTGAAAGAGGGCGATGGGATAATGACCTCATCCCCCGGTTCAAGATACGCTTCTGACACGAGTTTGATTAATTCATCCCCGCCGTTGGTGACGATAATTTGATCGGGCTGAAGCTGATTCTGCTCGGCGATCTCCGTTCTCAGTAGTGACGTATTAGCATCCGGGTATCGGTGCAGCTCCGGGAGCATTCTTTGCATGGCTTCAACTGCCTTTGGAGAAGGACCTAATGGATTTTCATTAGATGCCAGTTTGATTACGCGGGAAAGCCCGAATTTCTCTTGGACTTCCCAGATCGGTTGACCCGGCGAATAAGGACTGATGTTGCTCAGAGCCTGCCTGGCCAGTGGTTTATTCAAGTTATTCATCGTAACACCTCTCTCGGATAGAGTTCACTCATTTCTGATTGTAGTAAGAATTATTCTGCAAGTAACCATCCATTTCTGAACGAATGAGAGCGCGAATGGCTGGTTCACGGAAAATTAGTTGAATCGCTCTCTTGAAACTCGGATAAATTCAGACACAGCTGCCGTTCTATAGGTATCTTTCCTGCGTATGAACAGGGTCGGGGTTAGGTAGAACTTATCCTCGATGTTTTGGGAGCGCAATTGATATTGAACCTTGGCTCGCTCAACCACTGAACGAGGCAAAACAGAGACTCCGAGACCGGCGTGAATACATCCCAGTATTCCCTCCAATGTACCGAATTCCATGATTTTTGCAGGAATAATCCCTTTCGCATGTAACCCATCCTCGAGCTTTCGCCGGTAAGAACAACCCGCACGAAACACCAGTAAAGTCAGATTGCGTAATTGTTCAGGATGATCAAATGATGCGAATTGTCCCGATGAGACAAGTACAAGCTCCTCAACTCCAACCTCAATAATATCGAGCTCTGCATGCTCAACAGGCGCAGCTACAAAAGCTCCATCCAATTCATATTTCAATACGAAATGGATAAGTTCTTCCGTTGTTCCCGTTTTCAAGGTCAGATCGACTTCAGGATAAGCTTTCAGGTAATCGGTGAGAATATATGGCAACCGAACCGCTGCAGTGGTTTCAAGCGAGCCGATGCGAAGCGGCCCTCGTGGAATCGTGTTATCTGCTACGACGCGTACAGCCTCATGAGTAAGAAATATAATTTTCTCCGCATAGGACCTGAGTGCCTCTCCGGATGTTGTGAGTTTCACGCCTTGCCGCCCACGACGGAATAGCGTCGTATTCAATTCCTTCTCGAGCTGTTGGATACGAATGCTGATACTCGACTGCACGTATTCTAATTTCTCAGCTGCCTTGGTAATGCTTCCTTCGTCCGCAACGGCCAGAAAAATCTGCAGGTCTCGGATTTCCATCACCATACCTCCATATGAGATATTGATTATTTTAATGTTAACCATCGTTAAAGTTCATTTTACTCGATATAAGTGATGGGTTACAATGCACTCAGAAAGGAGGCAGGTCTTATGAGGCTTGTTGAAAATAATCGAACGAACTTATCTGATTCTACCAAGACCATTATTGGTGGATTTGTTATGCTCATCATAGCAATGGGCATTGGACGATTCTCTTACACTTCCATACTCCCACTAATGCAAGCTCAAGCTCATCTTTCCGGTTCGGAATCCGGGTACCTGGCGGGAAGCAACAATTTGGGTTACCTTGTCGCTGCCTTTGGTGCAGGATTCATAACGTGGGGGAATAGGAAGGCTTACCATCTTCGGATTCAATTGATCCTATGCCTCCTTACAACGGGACTTATGGGAATAGCATCTTCATTTTATGTATGGATGATTTTGCGCTTCTTAAGTGGAATGAGCAGCGGACTTATTTTCGTTTTATCATCGAGTTTAGTACTGAATGCGCTGCTTTCAGCGAAGCGTGAGAAATGGGTAGGCGTGTTCTACGGCGGGGTTGGTACGGGTATTGCTTTAACCGGATTATTGACGCCCATCCTCAGCCATTTCACTTGGAGGGGAACATGGATTGGGCTTCCGATCATCGGCTTCGTGCTGTTAGTTCTGGTTTGGCCTTATGTGCGAGAGGATAAGACGGTATCAACAAATCAACATGCTGGTTCCTCGGCTTCACCGGGCGAGAACGCATCTATCTTTGGCTGGCTTCTATTTATGTATGGCCTTGAGGGACTTGGTTATATTGTTAGTGCGACTTTTCTGGTAGCCATGGTCAAACACATGCCACAGATATCAAGTTTCGCTGACTATAGTTGGATTATCGTTGGGATTGCCGCTGTACCATCGACCGTTCTCTGGTCTTGGTGGACGAGTAAAGCCGGTTATATCAAACCTCTGATAACCGCACTGATCCTGCAAGCTGCCGGAGTCATTCTGCCGGTATGGCTGCCTAATATAATAGGTGTAACATTAGGGTCGATCCTTTTTGGCGGAACGTTTATGGGGATTGCCATGCTCGCAATTTCTGCTGCTCGAATAGCTAGACCTTCCAGCGGCAATAAAGCTATCGCTCTAATGACTGGCTTTTTTGGTATCGGGCAAATCCTTGGTCCGATTGGGGCCGGTATTGTTTTGGAAGTGACGCACAGTTACAGCTTATCCCTCATTCTTGCCACTTTGGTGCTAGTTCTTGCTGTTACCATATTGATGGTTGGCGCAGTCCTCACCAATAATAAAAGATCCATAAGAAACGCTTAGCGTAGCGTCCAAATACAGGAGGTGTTCCATCATGTTAGAAACGGAATTAACACGTATGCTCAATATTCAATATCCACTATTCCTAGCGCCGATGGCAGGCGGCCCTGCGACACCTGAGTTAGTTGCGGCAGTTTCAAATGCCGGAGGCCTGGGAAATCTGGGAGGCGCATACTTAACACCTGAACAGCTTCGAAGTACGATCCGAAGGACCAGAGAATTAACAGATAAGCCTTTCGGGGTCAACTTGTTCGTACCAGAGCAACCAGAAGAACGGGAAGGCGAAGTCGGTGAAATGACAACCCATCTCAATAAATATCGCGTCATGCTTGGCATTGAACAGAATCCATTCATTCCGAAGTCTTCAGAGTCCTTTCAGGAGCAAGTTCAAGTCTTGCTGGAAGAGCAGGTATCCATATTCAGCTTTACATTTGGCATACCACCTCATGATATGCTCCAAGCTATGAAACAGCGTGGAATTGCGATTATCGGTACGGCAACGACTGTTGAAGAAGCGATACGTTTGGAAGCGGCTGGCGTAGACGCCATTGCGGCCCAGGGAAGCGAAGCAGGAGGACATCGGGGCACATTCTTGAAGAGCGATTCGGATGCTTTGGTCGGTACGATGGCGCTTATTCCGCAGATAGTAGATCACGTGTCGATACCGGTCATCGCATCAGGTGGCATTATGGATGGACGGGGACTCGTAGCAAGCCTCGTATTAGGGGCAGCTGCTGTACAGATGGGAACCGCATTTCTGGCATGCCCCGAGAGTGGTGCCCACGAGGTATATAAACAAAAAATTCTAACAGCCAATGAGGATTCCACTGCCATTACTCGTGCCTACTCGGGCAAACCGGCAAGAGGCATTCGGACAAAATTAATGAACGATATGCATCAGTATCCGGGAACAATCCCCGCCTTCCCCATCCAAAACGTATTGACTCGAGACATTCGGCAGGCAGCGGCTAGAGCAAATAACCCCGAGTATATGTCACTCTGGGCGGGTCAAGGACTTCGATTAGCCAACAATCACTCCGCGGCAGCAATTGTTGAACAAACCATGGATCAAGCAAAGGCACTTCTCAAGAAATGGTAAGGAAAAGGAATGAATGTCCAGCATTCTGGACAACCTGACTGGAGTAATTGCAGGAGGGGAACGTTTCCATGACGGAGCACAATCAGGATCTCGCGGATCGGATAACAGAACGGCTGGGAGCTTCCCCGGATGTTGTGCGCCGCCATCTTCAGACAAAGGCAGGGTTCGAGGTATCCTGCCTTTTTCTCACATCTCTAGCTGATCAAGATCAGGTGGACGAAGCGATTATCCGTCCGATTCTTCATGCAATTCAAGAGCCGGAAAGCGAACATGCCGATGAGATTGAACCTTTGTCCTGGTTAAAGATGAGGATTTCCCATGGTCAAATGAAGGAAACGGACGGACTGGAAGATTCTATTGAAGCGCTTCTTGGCGGCCATTGCCTCATTCTTCTCCCAGGGAAGGATCAAGCGCTTGCAATGGATGTTTGCAAGCGGGAACAACGCAGCGTAGAGGAACCGAGCACGGAATCCACGATCCGTGGGCCGCGAGAAGGGTTCGTGGAGGATCTAATCCGAAACCTGTCCCTTATCCGCAAGAGATTGAAGAGCGATAAGCTCGTATTCGAATCCATGGTTATTGGCTCGGAAACGAGGACGATGGTGTGCCTAGCCTATATGCGAGGGATAGCCTCGGATAAATTAGTGGATGAGTTCCGCAAGCGGCTGCAAGCCATTCATACCGATAGTATTTTGGAGAGCGCCTATATCGAGGAATGGATTCAAGACAAGGCACTAACACCTTTCCCGCAATTAATTGCAACGGAAAGGCCGGACGCTATCTCCGCGAAATTGCTGGAGGGACAAGTTGCCGTCTTGACCGACGGTACGCCGATCGTCCTAGCAGGACCCTTGACGTTCTTTCAGCTGTTTTCCGCACCGGAAGACTATTATCAACGTGCCGATATTGCCACGCTGCTGCGCTGGCTTCGGATGGCTGCCTTTTTTCTCGCCATCTTCGTACCCGCGCTTTATATTTCGGTCGTCAGCTATCATCAGGAATTGCTTCCGGACCCGCTCTTGGTCAACTTGGCCGCTCAGCGGGAAGGGGTGCCTTTTCCGGCTTTCATTGAAGCGATCATGATGATGGTTACGTTCGAAGTATTACGGGAGGCGGGGCTTCGGATGCCACGGATCGCCGGGCAGGCAATCTCCATCGTCGGAGCGCTTGTGCTTGGGCAGGCAGCAGTAGAAGCAGGGATCGTCTCCGCAGCCATGGTCATCGTCGTCTCGATCACCGCGATATCCAATTTCGTATCCCCCATGTACAGCTTTGGTATTACCCAGCGGATCATTCAGTTTTTTTTCATGGCTCTTGCCGGTGTGATGGGATTGTTCGGGCTCATGTGCGGCGTATTCTTCCTGCTGATTCATCTTGCTTCACTCCGTTCGTTCGGAGTCCGGTATTTCGCGCCATTCGCTCCCATGTACCTGCCCGATTGGAAGGATACGTTCATACGGGTTCCAAGGCCGTTTCTGAAGAACCGACCGAAAATGTTTCAACAGGGAAAGTCCAGAAGGTGATCTCATGAAATGGTTACAGATTGTCGCTCTGCTGTTATTGTGCACGGGTTGCTGGGATATGCGAGAGATCAATCATCTGGCTTTGGTGGAAATGACCGCAGCGGATATGGATCCTAAAACCAAGCGTATAACTGCTTACTATCAAGTCCTCAACCCGACCGGCACCTCATCCCGGCAATCCGGGCCTGCGAAAGCGTCCGTATATACTTATGTAGTCTCGGAACAAAACCTCGGCCTGTTAACCGAAAAATCAGGCACGACTATGTCTCGGATGCTGTTCACCGCCCACTTACAATGTTATGTGTTCACCGAAAGGTTCGCGAGAGATGGGCTGCTTGAATTAGTAAATTATTTGGAACTTAATACAGAAAGACGAACCAATGTATATGCCGTCGTAACGGATGCGCCAATTCAGAACGTCATGGAAAGCTTCACGCCTCTGGACCGGGTACCTGGGCGTAATCTTCGGTTGTTGATGGACTGGCAAGCAAAGACATTCGGAATGACCAGAAAACTGACTCAATTGGAAGATATCGTGAAGGGGATTCCTTTGAGCCGGCCGACGATCATTCCGCTCCTTCATTACAATAGCAGTAGTGCAGCCTCCCGAACGGATCGAATGGAGCACATAAACGCGACAGAGCCGGGGTTTGAAATCTCCGAAGGCGCAGTATTCATTCGAGCGAAAATGGTGGGAAAGATCGATCAACACACCAAAAAGATGTATTACGTGTTGAACGGTGATGCCCGCAGGTGCTTGGAGAACATCAGAGTAAACGGCGCCAAAGTCGATTTAGAGACGAGAAATATCCAAGTTAAACGAAAATGGGGTCCGAAACGACTCCATATCACAATCCACGTCAACCTTCGGGTGCTGTACAATCAACAAATGAGACCCCTTACGCTTCAGAATACTCACGAAATCGAACAGGCTTTTAATAAGACCCTAGAGGAGCAGTCGGACCAATTTGTCCGGTTTGCGAAAGACAACAACTGGGATCTGCTTGGAATCGGAGATACGAAACAAGGGCGCGGAAAGTGGAGAGATTTCGACGTATCGTTCGAGGTGAGCTCCAAAGCAGCTTTGTTCGGAAACACGAGAACGCCGTATCAATAAGGAGAGAGATGGCATTGGAAAAACCACTACAACTAGGTGGGTGGCAACTATTCGCAATGACTGCTGCGTTCGTCGCAGGGACGTCGTTCATCTTGCTGCCAGTCGGCATTATCTCCGCAGCTCGGCAGTTCGGGTGGCTCGTCCAACTGTGGAGCACGCTGTTTGGCGTTGTCGCCGGAGCGTTCTGGCTGTACGTAGCAAGCCGATTTCCCGGTCTGTCTCTTGTCCAAATCGCCCAACAGGCGCTGGGTAAGTACGTCGGAGGCTTCGTGTCCCTCTGTTATGTCGTGTTCTTCGTTCAAATGGCGGCTTGGGTGACTCGAAACATGAGCGACTACATGCAGATTAACTTGATGCCAAGAACCCCGATTAGCGTGTTCAACATCTTGGCGCTGCTTGTATGTGCCTACGCGGTGATCAAAGGAATCGACACGATCTCTATGGTGAGCGTAGTCATTCTCCCCATACTGATGATCGCGTACTGGACGCCATTTACCGTCATGCTGAGAGAGTGGGACTGGAGAAATTTCAACTATCCGGGTACTTTTGAATGGTTGCCAACCCTTGCGGAGACGAAGTACGCGCTCGGCTTTCCGTTCATGGAGACCGTCGTATTCATGATGGCATTCCCGTTGGTACGCAGGAGGCTCAATACCGCCTTTTTGGGAGGTATCGCATTCATGGGCTTCCAGCTTGCACTGGGGATTTTCTTTACCATCGGTTTACTCGGCGTTTACCGGGGGTCACATTTGACGTACCCCATTTATATCATCTTCCGCGAAATGCAATTTTCTAATTTCATCGAGCATCTCGAAGCGATCATATCCGTAAACGCTCTTCTGCTCGTGTTCCTGAAGTTAAGCATTCTCTTCTATTTCGCCGTTTCAGCGATTTGCCAGCTGTTCGCAATCGAGAGCAGGGCTGTCGTCGCTTACCCGCTCGTATGGGTTATCTCAGCCTATGCTTTGTTTTTCTCTAATATCGTGGAGAATGCGGAATGGGTCCAGGATTATTTGTTCATCTACTACGTTCCGTTCGGATTCGGTTTTCCCTTATTGTTCCTAGTGGCCAGTTGGGTGCGCAAACGCGACAGAAGTACGAGTAAGGAGGCGGCGATATGACCTGGCTGATTCTATTGTACATTGCGTTTCTAGTCTCCGGTTTTATCATAATGAAAGCTCAGAATATTGGCCGCAAAGAAAAGATAGTATTCGTCACGATTACGACAATCGGTTGCATCTTGTGGGGGAGCTTGGTTTTGCATCGACCTCTTGATCTGAACAAAGTGATCGGAATAGCCATCGATTTCATGTTTTGAGAAGTCCTTGGAAGAAAGCAACGCCTGACAACTTATAGTAATCGTAAAAGCTCATTCATAAATTGAATGAGCTTTCTTTGTTTGAAGGACGTGAATTTTCGAAGTTGCTAAACAAGAATTTAAGCAAGACAAATAACCCTCCGAAATAAATCAAACGCAAGAAATCCGCTCTACCAAGCGGATTTCTATTTACGGCATAGCCTTACTCCACCGCAATTACCAATGATATTGGAATTGACAGATCCGCATCAAAAGCATATATTATGGACAAAACAAATCGACGATTAAATTTGTCGCCAATAAAGAAACCGACATAAGGGGGAGATACGTCATGAACAAAATGCTTATCATTAATGCCCACCCGAAAGTAGAATCCACATCTTCTTTCAGTTCAAATGTTCTTCATCATTTTATGAAAACTTATAAGGAATTGAATCCAACTGAGAGCATTGAACAAATTAATCTATATAGCGAAGAAGTACCCGCAGTCGATCAAACGGTACTGAGCGCATGGGACAAGTTGGCGAAAGGTGAGCCGATCACCGCCGAAGAACAGAAAGCGACTTCGCGCATGTCTGAGGTACTGCAACAATTTAAAAGCGCCAATAAGTATGTCATTGCATTGCCGCTGCATAACTTCAATATTCCATCCAAACTCAAAGATTATATGGATAACATCCTGATTCCTCGCGAAACGTTCAAATATACGGAGAATGGTTCGGTAGGGCTGCTGAAAGACGGTCGAAGCCTTCTGGTAATCCAAGGAAGCGGGGCCGTGTATACAAATAATGACTGGTATACGGAAGTTGAATTTTCTCATAAATATCTCAAATCCATGTTCCAATTTCTCGGGGTTGAAGATTATCAGATCATCAGGGCTCAAGGGACAGCTGTTTTAAATCGGGATGAAATATTGGAGAAAGCCTATAAAGAGGCTGAGGGAGCCGCGACGTATTTATCCAAAGTGCCGGTTCAGAAATGATAATGAAAAAGAATGTCGGAGAATTCTTACTTCGTGTTATGGTCTTTACGCTTATTATTTCAGTAATGAGTGCAAACATGTTTAACGTTGCGCTTCCAACTATTGGCAATGAGTTTCATCTTACTCCATCCCAAGTGAGCTGGGTTATTACAGGCTATATGATTGTATATGCAATCGGCTCGGTAACTTACGGGAAATTGTCACAAAGCTACAGCTTGAAGAGTTTATTAACATTTGGCTTATTTTTATTTGCAATTGGATCTGTTGTAGGCTTAGTGGCTATTGAATATTGGATGGTCATTGTGGGACGCATTGTACAGGCAGCTGGTGCATCGGTCATTCCCGCGATTGCCATGATCATTCCGGTTCGTTACTTTTCACCGGAAAGGCGAGGGCGTGCGCTGGGTACCGTTGCAATCGGGTTCGCACTCGGTTCGGCGCTCGGTCCGATCATTGCGGGGGTAGTGAGCAGTGCGTGGAACTGGCGAATTTTATTTATTATTTCACTTTTATCTCTCTTTACGTTGCCGCTGTATCGGAAGTATTTAGATGATGAAAAGGGAGTCGCCGGCAAAATGGACTTTATTGGCGGATCACTTTTAGCAGGCACAGTAGCTCTTTTGTTACTTGCTTTAACCGGCGGAAATATATGGTTTGCTTTGGCGGGTACTGTTTTTCTCGTTTTATTCATAATGCGTATTCGCTATGCTTCTGCGCCATTTATAAACCCGGCTTTATTCCGAAACAAACCGTTTACTTTCGGTCTAATTATTACGTTCGTCATGCTCGGGATTAACTTTGCCATTCAATTCATTACACCTCAGTTGCTTTCTTCCGTAAACCACTTGTCACCGCTATTCATCGGAATGGTTATGTTACCGTCAGCTTTAGTTGCCGCGATTTTGGGTCGAGGAGGAGGTAAATTAGCGGATGAGAAGGGAAATCCGTTTCTTGTGTATACAGCAGCGTCACTTCTTACAATCGGTTTTATCTGTTTGTCATCCATAGTTGGCATGTCCCCAGTCTTTATTGCGATTTTTCTTGTATTCAGTGTTCTGGGTCAATCGTTTATGCAAATTGCGATGTCGAACACCATTTCACGAACATTACCAAATGAGCATATGGGAATAGGACTGGGATTGTACAATATGGTCACTTTTATTTCATTGGCTGCATCGACGGCTACAATCGCCAAGGTGCTGGATTTCGGCACATCAGCCGTTCGCTTTAATCCGATACCTCAAAATAGCGCAACATTCGTATACAGCAATATTTTCTTGGTACTGGCAGTTCTGATCGTTGTGATGGCTGCACTTTATTATGTGCAATTTGGGCGTGCAGCTGGCAAGAGCAAGGACAATAAGTTGGATAGCACAACACTTGCTTAGTATTTAGTTAGTGTGTGGTGCGCGACCAGTCTATCGCATACGGACAAACCTTCCAAACCATCATCTTTTGTCATTCCTACAGGTAAAATCGTTCTTTACCTACTTGTAACTGTTTCGTTACCGTTCTGTCATTCCTTTCGAGGCTGATCTGGGTAATATGAGGTTGTAAGCCAACCGTCGCTTATCTCCAATAAAATAAGAGGTGAAAATCTATGTCTTGATCAAATCGAAACACTCGTATAAATTAGCCGCAAAGCTCTTCGCAGGCAAAACGCCGACCTCCGCGATTCGTTACAAATGGGGCAAACCGGATGTAGGCGATGACACTTTGAGTACAAGTATCCAAAAAATATATTATTACGTACCCATGTTTAAACCTATGACGACACCGAGACCTTATAAGATTTACAAAGTCGTGAGCGTTTTCGTCTTACATACTGCTCACGGTAGTGAATTTAGTTCACAATAAACGAAAGATTTTGAGGAGGAAATGAACATGAAAAAGAAAAACAAGGTAGCCGCAGCACTGCTGGTGGCTGTTGTCGCAGTATCCGTACCGGCTATAGTGTCCGCAAACAGAGCGAATCATGCAGAGCAGGCAGCACCGGTCGTATCACAGGTAAAACCTGTCGTTGCACAAACGAATCAAGTTGAACAAACCGTCTATGAGAATACCCAATACGGATTCCGTTTCACGCTGCCGGACAGTTGGAAAGGATACACGATCGTAACGGACAATTGGAAAGGTCATGATGCATCAGACGGTAAGGTCGTAGCAAGCGGCGCATCCATAGCCATCCGCCATCCTGAATGGACAGCTGACAAGCCTAGACAGGACATCCCTATTTATGTCTTTACGATCGATCAATGGAACGAGCTTCAGCAGGAGAAATTGTTCATCGGCGCAGCGCCTATGGGACCAAGCGAACTAACTCGCAATGACAAATACGTGTTCGCACTCCCAGCGCGATATAACTTTGCCTACCTTGATGGCTACCAAGAAGTGGAAGACATCTTGAAGGGCAATCCCATTCAACCGATGTAATCACTTTATTGGAGCAGTTGTCGGAAGACAAGAACATTGTCCGAATGAAGTCCACGTTAAACGTGGGCTTTTTTTGTTAGCTCATTTATTGTGTGGAATTTTGAACAGATCGTCTGGAACGATGTGGATGCGAAGGAAGATATGATCGTTGACAGTTTATATCATATAATTATATTATCTATTTATAGGATAAATAAAATTAGAGTACTATAGATGTAATAGGAGGCAATATAAATGAAAATTGAAATCGGCATGGATACGTTTGTAGAAACAACACCGGATGTTCGTACAGGGAAGACTATAACGCACGCGGAACGGTTGCGTGAGGTCGTGGAAGAAATCGTCTTGGCCGATAAGGTCGGGCTGGACATATTCGGAGTTGGCGAACATCATCGAAAGGAATTCGGAGATTCGGCTTCCGCCATCATACTGGCGGCAGGCGCTTCCAAGACGGAGAACATCCGCCTGACCAGTTCGGTTACGGTGCTCTCCGCCGCTGATCCCGTGCGTGTATTTCAGGAGTTTGCTACGATAGACGGCATATCCAATGGTCGTGCGGAAATTATCGTAGGAAGAGGGTCCATGGTCGATGCTTTTCCTTTATTCGGCTTTGATTTGAACGATTATGAGACCCTATTCGAAGAGAAGCTCGAGCTCTTATTGAAAATTAGAGAATCGGAGAAGGTGACTTGGAGAGGAGGGCATCGGCCAGCGTTCAAAGATCTCGGTATTTATCCACGACCTGTACAGGATCAACTGCCCATCTGGATCGGCAGCGGGGGCAATCCGGAATCGGCCATACGCGCGGGTACGCTAGGATTGCCGCTCGTGCTTGCGATTATTGGCGGCAGTCCACTGCGATTCGCACCGATTGTGCAGCTCTATAAGAAGGCAGCAGCTCAAGCCGGACATGACGCATCCAAGCTTCCCGTAGCGGTACATTCCCTCGGCTTCGTAGCTGAGAACACACAGCTCGCGGTAGACCGATATTTCCCGCCGACTCAAGCATCGTTCAATCTATTTGGCAAAGAGCGCCGTTGGGGCGATTACACCCGCTCGCAATTCGACGCTGAACGAACGTTGGAAGGCGGTCTCTACGTAGGCGATCCCGAAACCGTAGCCAACAAAATCATCTACATGCATAAGAAATTAGGCTTCTCGCGTTTTATGCTGCACATGCCTGTAGGCACGATGCCGCACGATGAAGTGATGCGGGCAATTGAACTGCTTGGAACTGAAGTAGCGCCGCGAGTCCGTGAAGAAATCGCAAGATGGGAAGCTGAACAGACAGGATAGTTCAAGTACTTCGCGAATTGATAGTTAGAGATATCAATGAGAGGAGGCTAGCGGCAATGTCACTCATCGCAGGAAAATTCGTCACCGAGACGTTCGAGTACGACGGTGGTCGGCAAGTTACGGTGTATGTCCCTCCGGACCCTCCTCAGGCATTCGTTTTTGCCGGTGACGGTCAGTTGATCTCGCAGTGGGGCGGAATTCTCGAGGAGTCCGTCGCTCCGTCCACGATGATTATCGGCGTGCACCGACTGACCGATGAGACGCTGCGGCTCCATGAATATTCTCCGGGCTTTAGCCCGGAACGATTCTCAGCTCACGAGAAGTTCTTCGTCGAGGATGTCTACCGATGGGTCAAGTCACGTTTCGGAGTCACGCTAACCACCGAAAGCACCGCGGTGTTCGGTGTATCTGCAGGCGGTGAGCTATCGCTCGCCATCGGTCTTCGGCATCCCGAGATTTTCGGTGCGATATTCTGCGCCTCGCCGGGCGGGGGTTACCAACCACCTGACGTAATGCCGGGTTCGATTCCTCGTGTGTACCTTGTCGCCGGCACGCTAGAGCAGTTTTTCCTTAATAATGCGACAAGGTGGGCGGCTGCTCTGCGCGTGGCCGGTGCAGACGTGGAAATGAGAGAGCGGATCGCGTCACATGACGATGTGATGTGGCGAGAAGAGTTCCCATTGATGGTGGCGTGGGCGTTTGGACGATAAACGAAGAACAGGCCACCGATGATTAATCGGTGGCCTGTCGATTTCGACGACATTCTGGACTATTAGAGTGGTTCGCCATTCAAATAATTGTAGAACGGAATATCGGTCCAGAAATTGTAACTTTGAACGTCGACAGATGGATCTACGTGCTTGAATCCGTCGACGATGGCCTTGGACTGCTCCTTCAGTGAGAAGGACTGCGCGTAATACCGGCCAAGCTGAATTTTATTATTCGTGATTTCCTTATAGTCGGCCAATGGCGTCAGCGAGTAGTACAGCGGCTGCCACCATGAGCTTACAAGAAGTCCAAGTTGATTTTCTTCGTTTTTCTTAGCATAGGCGCTGATGATTGCGTTAAAGCGCTTCTTGTCGGCGGCATTCTCGAATTCAAAGGCGATATCGTATTCCTTTGCGTATTCGATGTAATTGCCGTTCGAAATTTTACGAACTTCGTATTGGTCAGAAACGCCGGGCTCGCCCCATTCTTTCAGATAGACGAAGGCTGAGGTTTTCGGTTCGAATTGTACCTTGGCTTCGATGCCCTCGCTTCGCAGCAACCCGATCAACTGGAGAGCGTGTTGGAGATCAGAGTGGCCATAGATCAACGTCAAAGATTCGATGAAATTGGACTCGTAATGGCTGTCTTTCAGGTTGTAGCCCGTAACCAATCCCTGCTCCAGCGCAACATCGACGATTTTCTGCAGCTGGTCGTCTTTAATGATGACCGATCCATTATACGCATCCGAAAGCTTGGTATAGATGTCAGCGTCGCCTACATAGCCAAGGTAATGCTTATATTGTCCCTTGAAGACGAGCGTCTTGCCAATCAGCAGGTTCGCCAAGTCCGAAGTGACAGGTGCGTTAGGAGCGAGCTGGTTGAAATAGGAGGCAGGCAACAGGCCCGTATCGATTGCCGCGGCTAGTTCCTGCTTCGTTTGCTTGTTGAGTGAGGACAACTTGATCGGAAGCTTAGCAATCACTTTCTCCGCTTTCGCTTCGGAATACGTGTATGCTAGTTCCTTAAACCCGGCCAAGCGAAGCGCGAGCTGCACGGCGTTGACGGCTTTAAGTGGCGCAGATGCATTCGTAATATCCGACGACAGCAGCCCGTTCTGATACAGCGCCGCGGCAGCATTGTAGTAAGGACTCGATGTGTTCAAGTCATTAAAGGTCACTGGCTTGTCCGCAGGGGATAGCTGCAGCAAACGGACCACATCGGCGAAGAACTCGCCGCGACTCACGTTCTCGGAGAGCGTTAGACTGAATTTGTCCTTCAGGAATGCAGCGTATTCCGCGGAAGAAATCTCTTTCGCCGAGACCGAATCGATTGTGATGGCTGTAGTGGAATTCACAGTCGCTACAGGGGATGCGAAGGCGGGAGACTGGGCGTATGCCAGCAAAGTGGCTGATAGAGCAGCTGTTAGGAGAACCCTGTTGCGTACGGAAGTTCGAATGGACATGAGAAAAGACCTCCTAGTGAATTAATTCATATTAAATAGGTATGATTAGTAGAAAATACTATCATTCCGGTTTTTTCCTGTCAATACTGTTCAGCTTAGTATCCGCCCTTTTTCGATCCGCTGGAATCCCTTGACGCTGTATAATCCCTTGTGATACCGTTAATGATAATTATTGGATATTCATACGAGCGATGAAAAGGATGAGTAGGCAAGCACTCGAATCGCAGAGAGCCCGGAGCGGTGGAAACGGGCATTCGAACTTGGCGAAAGAAGCCTTGGAGCATCGGGCCGAAAGAGGGAGTAGGTCCGGCGGGTCTTCCCGTTACAGAAGAGAAGCCGCTAAAGCGCGGTTTCGTTGAGAGGGGCGATTGCCCCAATTAAGGTGGTACCACGGAAGCTGAGCCTTTCGTCCTTTAACCGAGGACGGAAGGCTTTTTTGATTGCTTACAAGCCCATAGGGAAGGAATGAATCTACGATGAATCAAGCTGAGTTGGCAGATCGTTTGTTTCCGGGAGTGACGCGGCTCCCCCAAGAAGTTCTGGACAGCTATCCCAAAAGAGATTTGCCGGAGGGCGCTCAAGTGACTCGGTTCGCTCCTAGCCCGACGGGCTTTATGACGATCGGGGGACTCTACGCAACGCAAATCTCCGAACGGATGGCGCATCAAAGCGGCGGCGTCTTCTACTTGCGGATCGAAGATACCGACAAGAAGCGAGAAGTCGAAGGCAGCATGGAAGACATCATTCGGTCTCTCGGCTACTGCGGCATTTACACGGATGAAGGGCCGACTGTTTCCGGTGAAGAAGTCGGCATCTACGGACCTTACAGGCAAAGTGAGCGAGTAAGCCTCTATCATGTTTTTATCAAGGATTTGATTCGCAGAGGACTTGCTTACCCCTGCTTCTGCGATGCGGATGAAGTTCAGGCGATTCGTGACAAGCAGCAAGCAGCTCATTTGACTCCGGGCTACTACGGAGAATGGGCTGTTCACCGAAATTGGACGCCTGAGCAAGCTCTGTTGAAGCTCGAGAAGGGCAGGCCGTTCGTCATTCGGTTGAAGTCGCCCGGTTTGCCGGGGAGTAGAATCAAGTATGACGACTTGATCAAAGGTGAAATTGAAATGCCGGAAAACGATCAGGACATCGTCATCATGAAATCAGACGGCATACCAACTTATCATTTTGCGCATGCGGTGGACGATACTCTGATGGGCACGACTCACGTCATTCGTGGCGACGATTGGCTGGCTTCCGTACCCGTGCATATTCAGCTGTTCGAGATTTTGGGCTTCCGCAGGCCGGAATACGGCCATCTGGCTCCGATCATGAAAATGGACGGCGCCTCGAAGCGTAAGTTCAGCAAGCGGAAGGACCGGGACGCGACCGCGATCTTTTACCAGACGGAAGGGTATCCGAGCAAAGCCATCGCCGAGTATTTCATGACGCTTATCAATTCGAACTACGAGGAGTGGCGGATGAGCCATCCGGAAGCTCCGTATACGGATTTTGCGATCGACGTGAACAAAATGAACGTCAGTGGTGCGCTGTTCGATATGAACAAGCTTAACGATATAAGCAAGGACGTCATTTCACGGTACAGCGCGGACGAAGTCTATGCGCAAGCATCGGAATGGGCTGCTTCGTTCGATGAGGAGCTGGCTGCGACACTGAGTGCCAATCGCGACTATGCATTCGCTATCTTCAATATCGGACGAGTGGCGGAGAAGCCGCGCAAGGACATTTCAAAGTGGTCCGAAGTGAACGACCTGTACGCTTACTTCTACGACGAGTTCTACAACCGTTCGGTCGAAGCTGGCTTCGAGGCACTGCCGGCGGATGTATCGCTAGAGCTGGCGCAGCAGATCATTCGCGAATACGAGCAATCGCTTGATCTGGGAGACGACCGGGATGCTTGGTTCGGCAAAGTGAAGGCGATCGGCGAGCAGCTTGGCTTCGCCAAGGATGCCAAGACATATAAGAAAAATCCGGAGGCATATCCGGGACATGTCGGCGACGTCGCGATGGTCGTACGTGTTGCCCTGTCGGGCCGGACGATGACGCCGGATCTGTACGACATGATGCACGTCATGGGGGAAAGCCGGGTACGGGATCGCCTGAAGCAGTTCTCCGGAGCTACCGGGTGAGCGTCGAGGATAATAACGGCTTTCTCTTGAGCTACGATGACAAAGGCAATATCGTCATGGTTATACAGGCGTTCGCAAACGGCGAGCGGATCAAGCAGGAAGGGGAAGAAGATTTTCCGCCGTCGGCGCTCGTAAGCGCGGCTTACCCCGATTACCATGTCAAACGAGGCATGCCAGGGTTTCTGTTTCTTGCCCTCGGCCTGTTGATCTTTGGCTGGTGCAGCTTCCGGTACCAAGCCTTCCAGGATTTAATGTTCCGTCTATCTCCGCAGCGGCTCATGTACGAGAACCCCGAGCCGAGCGACTTCTATTATTTCACGAGCAAGGTCGGCGGCATTGTCGTGATGATCGGTTCGATTATCGTAGCTATCAAAGCGTACTAGGCGCATGCGGATTGCGTCTATAACAGGCAAGACGAGTAGCGTCAGTACAGAATGACTACAATCATTTATTACCTGACATCAACTATTGGAAGAATCAGGAAATCGTGTTATTGTAAAATCATTCCTATGAGAGCGGGTGATCGATGTGACTACATCAACCCTATACTGGCAGTTCTGTTGTGGCTAATGATTTCACCTACTATCAGGGAGGTCATCAAAATATGCAACGACCCCAAATATGGCACTATGGCCTTGTCGCACAATCGTGGGCGAATGCCACGGAAGCAGGTCCGGAAGGGGAGTACTACAAGAAGCTGATCGAGACGTCCGGACTACCGGCGCTTGATCTGGGCTGCGGCAGTGGACGCTTATTGCTCCTCTTTTTGCAGGATGGTCTGGATGTGGATGGCTGCGACTACTCTGAGGATATGCTCGCAGTCTGTCAGGAGCGAGCAGCAAAGCAAGGCCTTTCACCCCGGCTCTATGCGCAGGCCATGCACGAATTGGATTTGCCGCAGCGTTATAGGACGATATTTGCTTGCGGGGTGATTGGTCTTGGTGGACAGCATCGTCTGACTATGCAGGCCATGCAGCGCTGCCATGAGCATCTACGTTCAGGCGGCACATTCGCTTTCAACTATACGGTGCGATGGAACGATCCGCCCGCTTGGCTGGCGAGGTTGCCTGAGTACAGGCATGCTGAACCCAAGGGATGGCCCGCATCCAGTGAACGCCAACTTCTGGCCGACGGAACGGAGCTGGAAATGGCTGCCCGGTCACTCGATACAGATCCTTTGGAGAACGTCGCCACCCGACAGATGCGACTCCGGCTGTGGCGCGATGGTGTCCTTATTAAGGAGGAAGTTCAAACGCAGAGGTTGGATGACTATACGAAGAACGAGTTGGTGTTGATGCTTGAGCGTGCTGGCTTCAGCGACATACAAATCTATGGAGATTTCAGCGATGAACCAGCTACAGCAGACCACCGTGAACTGATCTTCATCTGCCGAAAGTAAATTGCGTTCCAAACCGAAACAAAAAATATATGCATGAGAAGCCGCGTTCAACTACGCGGTTTTTTATTTTATGGATACCACTTCTTGCGCAGCGACGTTAGCTGAATCACCACGAGGAAATAGGCAGCCTGAGTAAGGAAGAGAGCAAAAATGATCAGGCGCAATCGACCGCTCCCTGAAGGAGGATGGATGATCGGTTCCGCCGAAAACGGCTGGGGTTACCTTGACGGATTAAACCATCATGGTCTTGCTGCGGCTATCACCTTCGGCAACTGTTCACGAAAACCAAGCATTCCTTACATCAGAGTAACTAGATGAACTTTTTTTCAGTACTATTAGTGAAAATGCTGAACTGGTATACTTAAAAATGGAATTTTTCGTCACTACTCTTGGAAGCTTCATAACTATCACTAAGGAGGTTGTACCATGACAATGCCACAACGTAAACTTGGTTCGACGGGGATAATCGTGGGGGAAATCGGGATGGGCGGAATGCCGCTCTCCGTTAACGGACGCCCTTCTGAGGAAGACGGCATCAGAGCAGTGCATGCCGCATTGGAGCAAGGCATTACACTGTTCGATACAGCCGATTCGTACTGCTTGAATTCGACCGAAAACGGTCATAACGAACGTCTGCTCGCCAAAGCTTTACATAACCGTCCCGAAGTGCTCATCGCGACAAAAGGCGGACACATTCGTCCGGATGGACGCTGGGAAACCGATGGCCGTCCTGAACACTTGCGTCAAGCGTGCGAGGACAGTTTGTGTGCGCTCGGCGTGGAAGCAATCACGCTCTATCAATTCCACCGTCCGGATCCTAAGGTTCCGTTTGCGGAATCCGTGGGAACAGTCGCTGAATTGCAGCGGGAAGGGAAGGTCGTTCACGTGGGACTGTCGAACGTTTCCGTTGCACAGTTGGAAGAAGCCCGCAACATTGTAACGGTCGCGTCTGTTCAAAACCGTATGAATTTATTTGACCATTCATCCATGGACGTGCTGAAGCGCTGCGAAGAGCTAGGTATTGCTTTCCTACCATACAGCCCTCTAAACGGCATGGGCAACGCGCAAGGTATCGGCAGCAACGAGACGCTTTCCCGTATCGCCAGAAGTCATGATGCATCGCCGCAGCAGATCGCGATTGCATGGCTGCTTCAATTGTCGCCCGTTATTCTGCCGATTCCCGGCGCAAGCAAAGCGGTGAACATCGTTAACTGCGCGGGTGCATCCAACGTGGAGCTTTCCGCGAAAGACGTAGCTGAATTGAATGGCATCGCTGCTCAAATCACAGCCTAATTGCCCCTACGGCAATCGACCGGCGACATGATAGAACTTTCGGGATCTATTTTGCAAAGCCATAAACAAAGAGCAAGGAGCAGTTTGCCTACGGCAGCTGCTCCTTGTTTTTTTGAAATAGCGGGCAGATTCGTCCAATCAGTTAAACCCCTTAATAAATAAGATATTTAAGCGACTTGATTCTTTTACAATATCTTGTTATGAAAGGGCGGAGTATGTATGGTTCGTAAATATACGACTGGACCTTTGAATAATTTAACGGAGAAAGATAGGACTGTATCCAAAGATATTGTTGTAAACTCGTTAAACCAGAATCGAAATGAGAATGCTAGAGTAAGAATCAAAGTGTATGCATTAAACGGAAGAAAGAAATTGATTCATAACGTTGCGTTTACTGTGAAACCGAGCGCATCCACATACAATAGTTTCTTTGTGGGAAATGCGAAGCAGTATGAAGTCCAATTTATTACCAATCAATCGAAGGTGCAATTTGCATCGTTTGGGATTAGTCCGAAAGATCGTTTTGTTGCCTCACATCGAGTAATCAACAGTGAATTAACAAGACTTGTATGAGTGACTCGCAACCGGTCAGATATGACCTTGAGCTTATTCATTGAACTTATGGTCAGTATAAATCAATCGGCAGCATGGTAAACTACTCCAAAAGATATTGGAGGTTTCTTTTTGGATGCGCAGTTTCTAGATTTATTGGCCATGGAATATGATACGGAAGAAAAAGTTGTAACAGAAATCATCAACCTAGAAGCGATCTCCAATCTTCCCAAGGGAACGGAGCATTTTGTCAGTGATTTGCATGGGGAGTTCCAGGCTTTTCAGCATGTGCTTAGAAACGGTTCGGGTACCGTGAAAGATAAAATCAAAGCTTTGTTCCGAGAGGTTTGGACGGATCACGAAATGAACGAATTTATTGCGTTAGTTTATTATCCGGAAGAAAAAATACAGTTGGTTAAAGCAGAATTGTGGAATAAACAAGCCTTGAACCGATGGTACAGACAAACGATTGAACACATGCTTAAGCTCGTTTCTTATGCCTCTTCCAAATATACGCGCTCCAAATTGCGCAAAGCTCTGCCGGAGCAGTTTGTATACATTGTAGAAGAGCTTCTATATAAGACGGATTCGACCAACAACAAGGACCCTTATTATGAGGAAATATATAGGCAAATTATTACATTGGGCCAGGCGGACAAGCTCATTATCGGCCTTGCTTATACGACCCAGCGCTTGGTGGTCGACCATCTTCATGTAGTCGGAGATATCTATGACCGGGGACCGGACCCCGATAAAATTATGGACACGCTAATCAACTACCATTCAGTAGACATTCAGTGGGGGAACCATGATGTCCTGTGGATAGGCGCCTACGCGGGTTCCCAAGTCTGCCTTGCGAATATTATCCGGATCTGCGCCAGATACGACAATCTGGACATCATCGAAGACGTATATGGAATCAATTTGCGCCCACTGCTGAATTTGGCGGAGAAATACTATGATGACAATCCAGCCTTTAGACCGAAGCTGCAGTCCGACCATAACGGTTCGGAGCAGGAAATTCTGCAGATTACCAAAATGCATCAAGCCATTGCCGTGATCCAGTTCAAGCTTGAAATCCCGATAATCAAGAGACGCCCATACTTTAATATGACTAATAGGCTTTTGCTTGAGCAGATCGATTACGACAAAACCGAAATCAAGATCGGCGGTAAAACTTACCCGCTCGAAAACGCCTGTTTCGCAACCGTAAATCCGCAGCAGCCTGAACAAATGCTGGAGGAAGAACAGCAGGTGATGGACAAGCTGCTGTTCTCCGTTCAGCATTCCGAAAAGCTGGCCAGACATATGAATTTTCTTATGAAAAAGGGCAGCCTTTATTTAAAATACAATGGGAATCTGTTATTTCACGGTTGTATTCCATTGGATGAAGAAGGCAACATGGAAGAAATGCAGATTGAAGACAAGACATATTCGGGCCGTCAGCTGCTCGATGTTTTTGAATATTATTTACGTTACGCCTTTGCGCATCCGGAAGAGACGGAAGATCTGGCTACGGATATGGTGTGGTACATCTGGACAGGGGAGTGTTCCTCGCTTTTTGGAAAGAGAGAAATGACCTCCTTTGAACGGTACTTTATCCAAGATAAAGAAACCTATAAGGAGAGAAAGAACCCTTATTACCATCTGCGTGAAAATGAGGAGATCTGCCGGAAAATTCTGCTGGAGTTTGATATGAATCCGGATCATGGACATATCATTAACGGTCACACGCCGGTTAAAGAAATTCGTGGAGAGAACCCCGTTAAAGCAAACGGGAAACTGATTGTCATTGACGGCGGTTTTTCCAAAGCCTATCAATCCACAACGGGCATCGCCGGATATACCTTATTGTATAATTCCTTTGGCATGCAGCTGGTTGCCCATCAGAAATTTATATCAAAAGAAGATGTGTTGTGTAACGGAACGGACGTATTGTCTGTAAAAAGACTGGTGGACAAGGAACTGGAGCGTAAGCTGGTAAGAGAAACCAATGTCGGGGAGAAGCTGCTGCAGAAAATCTCGAATTTGAAAAATCTCTTAGAAGATCGCTACATGAGATGAAACTATTGTCGGGTTAGATAGCTCAATAATCATTAGCAAGGCTGCCGGCATCGGCAGCCTTTTTGAGTAAATTGGACCTAAACGCGAATATAAATGAAAGATATTTAATTTTTTGTCGAAATCAAGCAGGCAAACCTTGGGATTTAGTCGAATTATAGAAAATGGGAGTAGTAAAATTTACCTAAGAATTGAGGTGTCGGCAGGAATGAGACTAAACATATTCATCCGAATTTTTTTGATCATAGCGAGTATCTTGCCGATCGTACCGAATCTCGCGGGAGCATCACCGGCTTCGGCCGATTCTGCGATTTCATCGTGGCAGATCAAATGGGAGACGGAAGCAGATCGGCTTGCGGCGCCCGATCAGGCGCTGAAAGCCGATGGGTGGCAGGACATACGGGCTTCGGAGCCGGCAGTATCCAAACCGGAATCTGCGGTGTCCGCGTGGATCCGGATCAAGCTTCCCGTCATCGGAATGAACCAGGGGGTGTTCTTTCGTTCGATTTATGCGCAGAACATCACCGCCTTTCTGGGCGGGGAAGAGGTCTTTCATTCGGAACGCAAGTATTGGTTCGATCTGAACCGCGTTTTGATTCCGCTCGAGAATCACGACTCCGGTCAAGAGCTGGTTCTGCATCTGGAAAGCCAAACGGACAGATTGGGTCTCGGACCCGGAATTAACATCTCGGATTACCAGGATCTCATGCGTTTGTACGCGAAATTCGATTTGCTCGACATCATCTTGGGCAGCGCCTTTGTCTTCGTCGCCTTCGTAATGCTCGTATGCTCGGTTTTTCTCGACCGGAATCAATTGAAGAGCTGGCTCGCGCTATGCTTTATCATTCTCCCGATAGGCGGGATATTGATCGGATACTCGCCGTTCTTGTATACCTTCTACGGAGAGTACGGTTTCCTTTATCAAGGCATGTTCGATCTTTCCTTGTACCTGTTCTTGCCGTCTTTAATGATGTTCTTCGAGCAGTTGTTCGGAAGCGGCTATCGCGGCATCGTCAAGCATTTCCGCCGGTTCCAGATCGGCTATTCCATCTTTGGAATCATTATGCTGACTGTCAACTGGGCATCTGGCTACGCATTACAGCAATATTACTTTTTCGTATCTGTTACGTGTATCGGCATTATCATGCTGGCCCAATTTATCCTGATCCTCATCATTCTGGTCAGGCAGCTGTGGAATCGCAATATCGATTCGATTATCCTCTCTATCGGATTGGCTGTCTTTGCAGTGATCAGCGTGGCGGAATTGTTGAAATTCTACGCATCTTCCAAGACGTACGACCTGTCGTGGTGGAAATGGGGGCTGGTCGCCTTCGTGCTATCGCTCATCGTGCTGCTCGGGCGCCGAATCTCCTACCAGCATAAATTAATCATTACCTACTCGCGGGACTTGGAAATTTACAACTCCGAGATGCAGCGATCGGAGAAAATGGAGATTATCAGCCAACTGGCGGCTTCCGTAGCGCACGAGGTCCGCAACCCGCTTCAGGTCACGCGCGGCCTGCTGCAATTACTCGAGAGACGCCACGATATCGCGTCGAATACCGAGAGCTATTACAAGCTTGCCATTGACGAGCTTGACCGGGCTTCGACGATCATTACCGATTTCCTTACCTTCGCGAAGCCGGAGCTGGAACAAGTGGACGAATTGGATTTGGCAGACGAATTCAAGCACGTGGAAGGCATTATCGTCCCGCTGGCCAACCTTCAGGGCGGCCACTTGGAGATGAGCGTGCCCCGATCGCTGCGGATCATGGGCAATTCCTCGAAGCTGAAGCAGGCATTGATTAATATCATTAAGAATAGCATCGAAGCTCTGGAAGGCTCCGGCGTCGTGAAGATTTGGGCATACGAGGAGAGCGAACAGGTCGTCATTCATATTGCGGACAGCGGCGCCGGGATGGATGAGCGCATACTCGAAAGGCTGGGGGAACCATATTTCACCAACAAAACTAAAGGGACTGGTCTTGGGCTCATGGTGACGTTCAGGATCATCGAGGTCATGCAGGGGACAATCAAATTCAAAAGTCAGAAAGGCGTTGGCACCGAAGCGATGATTCGTTTCCCGGCCGCGCGCTATGTAGAAGCAAACGCGAAGGTCTCTATATGACCTTCGCGTTTTTTTGTAGGAAATATTGAACTGTAGCAAACGTTGAGTTTTACCAAGTACTGAGTTGGCTGTCCGTTTTTGCGACGTCAGCCGGGTTTTGAGGGAGGACGAACGCGAGCTTGGAAGGCGTTTCTTCGATGACGACCAGTTCCACGTCTTCAGGCAAATTCAGATTGAAGGCTTCTTTCAACGCTGCTTTGGGGTCCGCCAGCAATTTGGCTTTGAAAGACTCGTCGGACCAGGCTTTCTCGATGATCTGTTGCTGCAATTCTTGTTCAGACATCTGGCTGCACCTCTTTAAATAGGAATATACTACCATGTAAATACTATCACTATTAGTGGGACAATTCTACTATGAATCGCTAGAATGCGACAATTATTGCACAAAAAAAGGAAACCCCTCCTCAGGAGATCCCCTTTGTCGTTTCTAACTTATGTCTTTCTTAATACCCAAGTTTATTTTGTGAAAGCCAGTACGTAAATCCGCCGCCAAGCAGCTGTTTCTTCGTTTGGCTCAAATGCTCGCCCGCCACCGCCAGCATGTCAGCCAAATGAGATTGGAACGAGGCCAAATGAGGGAGCGAAAGCGCCAGCCTTGCAAAAGCCTCGCTATTCGCTTGCGTAAGCTGCGAGTAACGGCTTAAGGCGCCGTCGATGTAGATGGCGTTCTTGATATCAGTTCTCGTAATCTGGGAATGGGACACCGATTTCTCGGAGGCAATCATGCTGATCAGGCTGTTGGCGTTATGCAAGTCGAAGTCTTCTTCCCAATCGGCCCAATCGTCAGACATCTGCAGCGTAGCCAATACAAGATCGACCGCCTCGGAAACGGCGGGCTCAAGCTCGCGACGACCGGCGAGAAGCAGGGCTCCGATGCTCGCCAATTTGACGGGCGCTGCTTTTTGCGCGAGCTTGGCCGGAGATAGGCTGACGGAAGGACTTTCATAGGCAACCGCCATGGACCAGTCCGTCACGTAAGCGCGATAATAGTTCCAAAAAGGGGAGCTGCTTTCGAACAACATGCGGTACAGGTCCAGCATGCTTAGATGGAACATATTGCCGAGGGCCAGCTGTTCTTTCCAATCGGACGGGGCGGTATCCATGAGATCGTCCTGAATGAAAAAATATAGCATGACGAAAACGTTAGCGAGCGACAAATCGCGATAGCGCTGTGAATCCAACTCCGTAATGGGCTGCATCCAAAACGGAAGCAAGTAGCAGATATGGTTCTTCGTGCCCGAAGGATTCAGTGGGTTGAAGGCTTGCAAATAATCGCGCCCTTTGTCGTTTAGCGGTGACGGATAGGCATCGATCAGTCGTTCCGCTTCCCGGAACACATGGGCAAGTTCATGTTCGTAATCGGATCTCCATGTCATCGTTTCTTGGTCCTCCCGGATAGGTAATCAAATGCGTTGAAACGATAAGGCGAACATACCAGCCTGATAGGAAAAGGACTCCTCGCTAAGCCAATGGTCCAATTCCTGCTTCCGCTCATCGGACAGATGAGCGCTTTGCATGATCCGGGTCACAGTTTCCATGTAGCGGTGCATCAGCCGCTTCGTTTCGCCGTCTTCAGCCAGGATGCGATAAGACTGCAGCTGCGTTCGGAAGCCGCCGAGAGCTGACGTTAATTCGGCCAGCCGATCGCCGACCGGCTTCGGGAAGCGATCCAGCAGCGGCTTGCGCGAAGCCCGGAATAACGTTTCGAATCGAGGCAGGCAGTCGGCGGGCAAGGGACCGGTTGCGTCGTCGTCCAAATCGATGACGATGATCAAGGAATCGGCATGGGTGACGGTTCGCAGCCAAGTCAGAAAATGCCCGAAGTCCGGGAGATGCAGGGCGACCAGCCTAACGATGATGACATCGAACGGCTCGGCCCATAGCGTCCGCTCCCGATAATCGGCGTGAATAAATTCCAGGCCCGGCGCGTTTCTTGCCTCCGCAAAGCGGTAAATACGTTCGTCCTTCTCAAGACCGGTGCATCTCAAATGCGGGTAGTCCTGTTTGACGGCCTCCAAATAGGCACCGTTTCCACAGCCGATATCGAGAACGGACGTTGCGGTTTGAAACGGCTCATGCAGGACCAGTGAACGCTCGCGCTCATAGAAGAGCTGCACGGTCAGCGAAAGCATATCGTTGAACAAATTGGTTGAATCGTCGACGCCCAGCGTTAACAGCTCCTTATCGGCAATATAATTGACTAGATTAATTATACCGAATAATTGGAAACAAAACGACATTAGCGACTGTATCTGTCAACTATATGAGCTACACTACAAGTAGGAGGCGATTCAAGTGATCAATACGTCCAATGAATTACCGGTTATGTTTTTTGGCGAACAGCAATCTCTCGAGAATTGGCTTGAGAACAATCATGATACTTCACAGGGAATCCGGTTGCAAATCTCGAAAAAAAATTCCGGTGTGGTTACCGTATCCTACGATGAAGCACTTGAGAGTGCATTGTGTTACGGATGGGTTGACAGCCAAAAGGAAAAGTTTGATGAAAAAATGTGGCTTCAACGATTTACTCCGCGTAGAGCAAAGAGCATCTGGTCGAAAGTAAATAAAGACAAAGCAGAGCTCCTCATTACAAAAGGTAGAATAAAGCCCTCAGGGTTTAAAGCGATTGAAGATGCCAAAAAGAATGGCCAATGGGAAAAGGCCTACGAATCGCAAAGTATCGCTTCTATTCCTGAAGATCTCGCACTTGAACTTGAGCGTAATGTCAAAGCGAAGGCATTTTATGATACGTTGAATAGCCAAAATAAATATGCAATCCTGTTCAGAATCCATAATGCCAAGAAGCAAGAGACTCGGGCGAAACGAATTCAACAGTTTGTAGCGATGCTTGAAAAAGGCGAAAAAATATATCCCTAATCAGCACAAGCAAAAAAAGCAAGTGGCATTTAGTTGCCGCTTGCTTACTTTTTGCCCCTCACTCTCGCTAGTCCTTACATTTGCTTCGTCTTAAATAGCGTATTTATCGATCCGCCGTTATTAATAATTTTGAGCGCAGTCGCGAGAAGCTCCGCCATTGGAAGAACAACGAACTTATCCGAACGATTCGGATCAATTGCGATGGTATCCGTAATAACGACCTCTTTAATGTAGGGATGCGACAGCTTCTCAAGCGCATTTTCCGAAAACAACCCATGTGTTGCGCAAATATAGGCGTCATTCGCGCCCCTTTTATGCAACGCCTCAACAACATTCACGATCGTACCGCCTGTATCGATTAAATCCTCAATAATAATCGGAGTCATGCCCTCGACTTCACCGATAATATGAGTGATTTTCGTCTTATTGTGAGCAGGGCGGTTCTTAATCATAATGGCAAACGGACAGTCCAGATAGTTGGCGAGCTTCTCAGCGGTTGTTGCCCGACCAGCGTCAGGTGAGACAACTACCGGATTCTTAATGTTCTTTGCCTTCAAATAATCCGTGATGAGGTCCAAAGCGGTAATATGATCAACAGGGATATCAAAGAAGCCTTGAATCGGATCGGCATGAAGATCTACCGTAATAATGCGGTCAGCGCCTACAGTCGTCAGCACATCGGCTACGAGCTTCGCGGAAATTGGTTCGCGCGGGGCTGCCTTCCGTTCCTGACGAGCATAGCCGTAATACGGCATAACGATATTAATCGTTTTGGCTGAAGCCCGTTTTGCTGCATCAATCATAATCATGAGTTCGACTAAATGCTCATTGACGGGGTGAGACAAAGATTGAACGATATAGACATGAGCAGAACGAATCGATTCGATATAACGTAAGCTGATTTCTCCGCTTGGCTGCCTGGAAATCTCAATTTCTCCAAGCGTAACATCAAGCTGCCGGCATAGCTCTTCCGCGAGCGGGCGGTTCGATGAACCGGAAAATATTTTTACATTTTGCATCCGCTTGACTCCTCCTAAAAGAATTGCTACTTAAGTCCTGCATAGTAAGCACTAACTAAAGAATTGCTATGCAATTTTCGCATCGTAAGCTTAGTCTTTTATGTTCTTGTAACATTACATTTAATCCCATTATATCTTTTCCCGTTGTTAAATTCAAAATTAATGGCCTACTCGGGAGTCAGGCAAGCTGATGCCGATAACGATCATATTACGATTCTCTAGGAAGGCGGCTCGAACAGGCAGATTACTAGAAGGAAATACTTTACAATAGAACAAGCGTTCCCTATACTAAGTCTATTAGAGTGAACTATAAAACAGAGTATAAAAAGGAGCTGTCATTTTGACTTCAGACGAATCGATCCGAAGAGGCGAATTTGGATTAACATTCCCTGTACGTCTAGTATCCGATGTTAGAAAGTCTCAGGAATGGTATCGCAATGTGCTGCAATGTCACGACATCAGCGGCTATGGACATGCAACTCGGGGAGACGGGGGAGGCATGGGGCTTATTGTCATCACTGCCGCATCGCCGGACCATATTCGCCCGAACGCAGTCGCACAGAAGCACATGGATGAACCGGCAGAAGCTGCAAGCTCGGAGTATGGCTGTGATTCCTTGGTTGAGGTCGCATGGGATAACTTGGCTTACATAGTCGAGGAAGTACGCAGCAGAGGTGGCAAAGTTAACGTAGAACCTTATGAATACGCGCACGAAAGCCGGCTTCATAAGAAAGCGCATATTACTGATTATGACGGATATAACATCGTTTTGAGCGCCAACCGGTCGAAGACGGACGAACCGACTTCGCACCAGCCAGAAGATAAGTTTATTAAGACGATACAAGTACGCCTTGTTTCCGATTTGAAGAGGTCTCTGGACTGGTACAAGAACGTGTTGGGATGCGACGAGGTTAATGACTCCGGGTACGCCAGACGGGGAGATCCAGACGTGCCGTATCCTGTAATGGAAGTGATCTTACAGCAGGCTGTATCCCCACAAGATGTGCATCCGAATGCGATGTCCGTGAAAGTTAGAGGCGTTGAAGGTTTGTGGAAGGCCCTGATCAACCGTGGGATACTTTTGTACATGTACCTTGGAATGATGTGAGGCTTATCGTTGAAGAAGTGAGAGCCAATGGCGGTACAATCGGAACGGAACCGATTGAATTTCACGGAGATGAATGGGACTCTATCAACGCGCGAATTGTGGACCCGGATGGGTACAGCATTATTCTTGGGGGCATGAGAGGGAAAGACGAAGCCTAAAAAAACGATATGGGGGAGTGTTCACTATGACGGAGATTATCATTAATGGTTCCTCTTTCGTCTTGTTAGTCAAAAATTTGGAGCGAACAGTTCAGTTTTATTCCGATTTAGGCTTCAACTATGAAGTGATCGGTGATCAGGTACATCACCACCATGTTTCGAGAGGAAAACTGACTCTCATTCTTATTGAAGCTAAACATGAAGACGAAGTGAACCCAATCAGTTCCAGATACGAGGAACAATATTTTGATGTCTATTGTTATACGAATGCCGTTGATTTGATAGCTCAAGAAGTTATGGATAAAAATATAACCATCATAAGAGATCCGAATTACACTAATCATTGGAGCGAGTTTACATTCCGTGATCTCAACGGCTATCAAATTACCGTTGGTGGAGGCGTTGTAAATAAAGAACTTATTTCGTGATAAACTCTGGCGTTTAAACTAACGAGCACTATGGTTCAATCACGAAATGCGGCAGCTGGTCAAACCTGTTCCGCTAGTTCGAGTGCCGAAATGCTTAATCAGTTCCAAAGCGATAACGAAAGTGCTGATTTGAAATTCAAGTTGAAACAAATCATTAGTACACCAAAGACTAGTGAATATTTCACCTTGCTAACTGCTGACTTAGGTCGGCTAAATATGTGTACACTATTCTCGTTGACAATACCATGCAATGGAGGTTGAGTGATGGGCAAAATTGCAATTTTCGGATTTGGACGCATCGGCAGAATAATGTTACGCGTGGCGCTTCAGGATAAGCTATTCGTTCCACTTTCTATATCAGATATCAAGGACGAAGGCACGCTTGCTGCGCTGTTCGAAGTGGATTCAAACTATAAGCGTTGGCATGAGGACGTATCCGCCAAAGAGGGTGCGATGATCATCGGCGGGCGAGAGATTATGTATATTAATGCAATGCAGGAAGTACCAGATTGGAAGGCGCTCGGTGTGGATTTGGTCGTCGATTGCACTGGCCGTGCAGTTGTTCGTTCCGTCGCACAGGTACATCTTGACCGTGGAGCGAAGCGTGTTCTGATCAGCGGGCCAAGCAAAACACTCGACGATTGCGACGCCGTATTGCTGAAAGGCATTAATCTCGACAGTTTCGATCCTGACAAACACCGAATCATCAGCGTAGCTAGTTGTACGACTAACGCTTTGGCCGCCGTCATTAAGCTGGTCAAAGAAAACTATGGGATTAAATTCGGTCTGTTCTCTACGGTTCATTCCTATACGAACACTCAATCATTGACGGATCAGCCGATGCGTGACCGTCGGGACTCCTGGGCAGCTGCCGAGAACATCATCCCGTCTTCGTCCGGTGCGGCCAAAGCGCTGAAGTTCATCTGGCCAGAGCTGCAGATTACCGGCAAAGCATACCGAATACCTACTCGCACAGGTAGCATCGCCGAACTAAACCTGATTACGGAGAAGCCGTGCACGGTGCAGGAAGTGAATGATATGTTCCGTCGCGCCTCAAGTGAAGGCGACCTGAAAGGCGTTATGGATGTACTTGAAGGAGAATGGGCATCGTCGCGAATTGTTGGTGATTCGCATACGTCGATCATTGATCTACCGCTCACGCACGTGGAAGGGGAGCTCTTGTCCGTTGCGACATGGTACGACAATGAATGGGGATTCGCAACGCGTCTTGCGGAGGTTGCGGCCTTCTTGGCGAATAAATAACGTAACCTGCTTTGGTATTCGTATCCGGTGTCGCGGGAAACCATGGCACCTTAGTGGCTGTCGGGGTTTTTGGTGTCGGTTTGAGGGAGGTCGAGGGGAAGACCATGAAAATGGAGCAGTCTGCCAGCGGCAGCTGCTCCATTATTGTTACAACTTCTGGCCAGAAAAGTTGCAATTCTAACAAACAGGATTGTTGAATAATGCAGTCGAATTCTATGCTAAACATAGATAAATACGATGCTTAACAGATGAAATACGAACTAGGAGAGAATTACATGCACAGGAAATGCAAGTTGATCTTAGTTGAAGGATTATGTGGTACAGGAAAATCAACGTTAGCAGCACGATTGCAAGGTTACCTTGAAAAGAATGAAATATCATCCCGCTTTTACGATGAAGGAGCTATGTCGCATCCGACGAGCTTGAATTGGCACGCTTTCTTCCGAAAAGCGGAATATCAGGAATTTGTGGAGCGATACCCCAACGCAGCTAACGAAATCAATTCGCGGGTCATAAATGAAGGAAGTAACTATCTGGTCCCGTATCGTGATATGGCGTCATTTACCGATCTGGAAGCACTAAATAGTGAGCTAAAGTCTCGCGAGCTATGCAGGACGACTTCTCCGGTAGCTACGATGTCAGAGTTTACAAATTTAGTGCAGGGGCAATGGTCACGATTCACTAAACTAGCCAGCACTTCAGACGAGGTTTATGTGCTTGAAGCTGTGTACTTTCAGCATCAGATTCATGATTTGCTACACCACTATCAAGTTGATGATTATCAAATCGAGCAGCATATCAAGGGTATTGCAGATCAGATTAATGAGTTAAATCCTGTGTTAATATATTTAGCTCAACCGAGTGTAAGAGAGCAACAGGTTTGGATTTCCTCCATACGTTCAAAGCATCACTACGCCACCGAACAGAATATTAGTTTTATGGAGAACCGCAAGCGGATTGAATTACGGCTTCTTGATTTGTTGCCATTTGCAACCTATTTAATTGAAAATGAAGACAGAGACTGGGAAGCTGTTTTTAGTAAAATGGTAGGGGCAATAGGTACAAACTTCTAGCGCCCCAGACTTTTGTCTAGAGGAGTACGAGGCCAATGACGGGTTTAATTCTCTTTGGAGCTTGCTATGATGAACCTAACAAGTATCTATACAGAAGGTCAGGGAAATACCACCTTGGTATTTCTGGCAGGAGGTGGAACAGCCTCGCCAATATTAGATTTAAAAAAGTTTATATTCTCGTTTAAGTGATAAATATAAAATCGCAGTTCCAGAAAGAATAGGGTATGGTTACAGTGATGTTGCAAAGGTTCCAAGAGATCTTGATACCGTATTGGAAGAGGATAGACGAGCGTTATTATCAGCCGGATTGAAACCTTCCTATGTCTTAGTTCCTCATTCTATTTCGGGATTGGAGTCCGTTTATTGGGCTCAAAAATATCCAAAAGAAGTTTCTGCTATTGTAGGAATAGATGTGGGTACTGTAAATGCTTACTTCGACCCCAATTTGCCGAAAGCATCGCAGGGGTTCCAAATATCTTACCTTTCAAAAATTGCTAATAGCAAGTATGTATTAATGAACGATTACGGACATTATCTTCAAGATTTTGCGCCTGAAGTACTTGCACAGAAAATCAAAGAATTTATACCAGCTAACTAACAATGTCGGGTGACAAGAACTTTATCTCATTAAGGGCCGCGAAAATCGCGGCTTTTTTTCTATGGTATCAAGTTCTTGTTAGAACCAAATGACAACGTTACGAAAGCTGAAAAGGAGGTGAAATGCACCTCCTTTTCTACGGTATTATTAACTTTTAAAGAATTTCAATCTGTCCTCTTCACTTAATGTGAAAAATCTACTTGAGCCACGGACGATGGTTGTTCCATCGACAATACGTACGGAGTGCTCATTGAAAGATTTAATTGTCGAAATAGGTCTCATCCGCATTCGATCCTGGTAGGCTTCAATTGGTTCTTTATGCATTATTGCTAATTCGAAATCTTGGTCTGTCTTTAATTCTTGCTTAGCAGTGAATAACGGTTTCTCTTTTTCCATGATTAGCTTTATCCTCTTTTCCAAAGGTAATGGCGTACCCTACCTGTCGAGTCTTGGATCGAGGTAGGGTCTTGCTTAATCCCATCTTAACGCATCTCTTTCATAGTCTCGACAATAAGCGGTAGAATTATGCAGTTAATTCGGTCACGCTTCATACGCAAAACCGCATCCCCAATGTCCCCTTTAACGAGTACGCGAGTTATTATTATGAAGCTATAAGAATGGGCAGTTTAGTTGAATAGACAGAAATGATAAAATAAAGAAAACTAAGGGAAGTTTTAATATTCTCTAATTTAAAGGAGCGCACTTTTGATGCTTAAAAAAGATAATACTGTAATTGGTTTTATTGGTACTGGCGTAATGGGTAAAAGCATGGCCAGTCATTTGTTGAAGGCAGGATATCCTGTAATCGTTTATAATCGGACAAAAGGTCGGTCAGATGAACTGGTCACTCAGGGCGCAGTTTGGAAGGATACTGTAGCGGAGGTAGCTTCCCAAGCAAATGTTGTTATTACTATGGTGGGATATCCTAAAGATGTGGAAGAAATCTATTTTGGACAAGACGGAATCATATCTAATGCAAAAGCAGGCACATATGTAATAGATATGACAACATCTACACCATCATTGGCGAGAAGAATTTATATGGAATCGAAAAATAATGGAATTTACGCAGTTGACGCACCGGTTTCCGGCGGTGATATTGGTGCAAGAGAAGCCAGATTAGCGATCATGGTTGGTGGAGACGCTTCTGCTTTCGAAGCATTGCTTCCGATTTTTCAAATTATCGGCAAGAATATCCAATTACAAGGCGATTCAGGCGCCGGACAACATACAAAGATGTGCAACCAAATTGCAATAGCATCCAATATGATTGGAGTCTGTGAAGCGATTGTATATGCTGAAAGAGCAGGACTTGATCCTGCTACCGTATTGAAAAGCATAGAAACCGGAGCAGCCGGGAGCTGGTCATTAAGTAATCTGGGACCGCGAATGATCAACGGAAACTTTGAGCCCGGTTTTTATGTCAAACACTTCATCAAAGATATGGGGATTGCTCTTGATGCTGCCAAAGAAATGGGATTATTAACACCAGGGCTTGAATTAGCCAAATCATTATATGAAGAGCTTGCAAGCAAAGGAGAAGAGAACAGCGGCACTCAAGCATTGTACAAGCTTTTGGCAGGAGAGGTTTAACATTGCAAAGCTGTTGTTCCTTTTGCTGGCGTACAGGCTACGGTGTAGCATGAAGTGATGTCATTTTTTGTTGGATATTGGATATACTTAGAATAGGCCTCAATGGAGGCGCGATGATAAAACTTTGGAGGTTATTTTAATTGGAAACAGGTACTGTCAAATGGTTTAATGCTGAAAAAGGGTTTGGCTTTATTCAAAGAGAAAACGGCGAAGATGTATTCGTTCATTTCTCTGCGATTCAGAGTGAAGGATTCAAGTCTTTGGATGAAGGACAACGTGTAGAATTCAATGTTGTTCCAGGTCAACGAGGACCTCAAGCGGAGAATGTTGTAAAAGCGTAATAATACAGAAAACCATGCCTGTTCCTGACGCTTTGTCAGGAGCAGGCTTATTTAAGTTTGTATGAGCAGCCCAAGCAGCGATTAATCTACAGGCGTAATCGCCGTGATGATGGATTGCTCCGCTTGCACCAACCGCTGGGCTGCGTTCAAGTTACCGGCTGCATCGGTCGCGAATAGGTTGATGACAATGTTCGAACCTGTCACTCTCACTTGCGTTTCATATGCGAGAACGCCTCTAATATCAACGGTTCTCGTCGAAACGTCAAGCGGAAATAACGAGAATAGCTGATGAACGACCGGGAATTTCGGCGTCGGAAGCGCACTCAAGCTGACAAGGAAAACCTCAAGTTCTATCGTCGCCACTACAGACGGATCATCGTTGCTAATCATAATTTGCAGATCACTGGACGGGTTTCCCCCTGTATTGAGGATTGGCCCGCTGCTAAACGTAGGCATACCTATAACCTCCTTCTCAAGAATTATCAGTCCGCCTGAGTGAGCATGAAGATCGGCTTCGCTTCTGCATGTAACACCCGCAAGGCAGATTGAAGATTGCCGTGCTCATCCACCGGGAAGACATTAATGACCATATCGCCGTTCCCCGGACCTGTTAGTTCATACTGGATTTCGAAGCTTTGAAACGTCCCGACGTCGTACCTTCGGGTTAAGGTGCTTAAAGGCGGAACGGGTACCCATTCGGATGCGAAGGCAACTCGTCTAGTTCCGCTTAAGAAGAAGGCAGTAATCTGAATCGCTGCCCAGTTAATCAGACTATCGTTACTGATTATTAGCATGGCAGCGGATGCCGCACGAGAAACGGAAGTGATATTGTTCAGGACACCGGTTGTAAATGCGGCAGCGAATTGAATTTTCGCAATGAATAGATCGGTGCCGCCGCCAGAAACAGGCTGAAACACTTGACGTGTAACGGGAAAGTCAGACCCAAACGTTCCGCCTGACAGATAGAGATTGCCAGCGGAATCCATCGCAATCCCTGCGCCGCCGTCGTTTTTGGAATTGCCGAGATAGGTAGAGAAAATGAGAGAAGCCCCATCAGAGCTCAATATGGTGATGAATGCATCACTATTTCCACCGAATTCGGGTTGAATCGCATCCGTGGTAACGGGAAAGTCCGGGGAAGTTGTCGTACCGATAACAACTGCTTGGCCAGAGACATCTAATAGGATGTCGACGGCACTCGATCCTCCATTCGTGAGTCCGCCAAGGAAAGTGGAATAGACGAGCGAGCTGCCGTTTGGATTCATTTTCGTGATAAACGCCATGGGTGATGGGACATAATGGGTGTTATAAGCTCCAGGCGTAACGGGGAAATCAGGCGAGTAGGTTAACCCGGTCAGATAGGCATTCCCCGCATCGTCAATAGCGATGCCTTCCGGGAGATCTGTTACTGTTCCGGTCAAATAAGTTGAATAGATGAGCTCCGAACCGTCCGCATTCAATTTGGCGACAAATCCGTTTATATATCCAAGATGCATGGACTGGAAAGCGCCGGAAGTAACAGGAAAATTTAAGGAGGTTGTGTTTCCGGTCAAGTAGGTGTTCCCGGCTGAATCAATCGTGATTGCAGTACCGATGTCATCATATTGCCCTCCAAGAAAAGTTGAATACACGAGAGCCGTGCCAGCAGGATTGAGCTTGGATACAAATACATTCGCGAAACCTGCAAGAATAGGCTGATACACCCCTGGAGTAATCGGAAAGTCAGCCGCTTTTGTCGTTCCAGTCACATAGGCATTGCCGGCTTCATCAATAACGATACTGTTTGCGAATGTATAGGGGTTGCTCCCTCCCAGGTATGTGGAGTATACGAGCGCTGTCCCCGTCGGATTGAGCTTTGTCACGAATGCACAGTAAGTCGATAATGCTACCGTCTGGAAAGCACCGGGCGTGGTGGGGAAGTCCAATGTATCGTCCCTGAGTGTTGCCGTGTAGCCCGTCACATAGGCATGACCGGACGAGTCGACATCAATGCTCGTGCCAATGTTATCGGATCGTCTTCCTCCGATATAGGTCGAGTAGAGGATCTCCGTTCCTTCTGAGTTGATCTTAGTTACAAACACATCTCGACCACCGGTTAAGGAGGTGCTGAACGCTCCGGGAGTTACCGGGAAATTGACCGAGTACGTGTAACCCGTAACATACACGCATCGTGAGGAATCTAGAGCCATATCGGTCGACGCAATGTCTATGCCGCTGCCTCCGAGAAAAGATGAGAAAGTAAGAATGGGGTCGATAACAAGCGGAAGCGAGGCGTCGTAATCTTCCTCCATCCGGAAGCCTATTGTATAGCTTCCATCCATTTCGGTGTGAAGGAGGAAGCGGCATGCCATGCTCCGAGTGTTGCCGTTCAGCACTTGGTAAGCGATTGGCTTCAGATCAATAAGCGTGGCATAAGGGGTTACAATTATTAAATTGCCTTCGTTGTCGAGACGTAGTTCATCTGCACCTTCGCAGTGTAGTCGAACATCCTCGATGCGTGAGCCAGGGCGAAGATGAACGTCATACTTTAATTGCTGACCTTGTCCATAATAGATAACGTCGATGCCCTTCCATACTTCTCGGTAAACAACACGCTTGTACAGCGGGAGAGTTAAGTGATTGCTTGCCCTGTCATTTCCGCTGAGTCGATTCAATGTTCCCGGCCCTGGCTGCTGTCCCTCAGGCATGATAGCTGACTGCGCACCTCGGAAATTCCAAGCGAGGGTGACGCCTTCCGCATTGCTCTGCTCACCGGCGCCATTGTCTTGCTGTCTCCACAACGTCATCCAAACCGCACCGGCACCGAACGCAAAGCGGCAGCCATGCATCTGCGACTGATAAGCTATCCGGCTATCGGCGAACTGTCCCCTGTTTGGAACGAACGATAGGGGAATCTTCCCGTAAACTTGCATTGGCAGATTGCTTTGCTGCTTCGTTAAGGGCATTACTATCACCTCTATTCTTACCATTCATAGAATACTAGCATTGTATGTTTCAGAAAAACGTTTCGCTACAATGAAAGGTTTGCTTATCGCAGTGTATTTAAAGGGGAAGTTGGCTGGAATACCATCACTCTAATAATAATTTGTGTTTTTAGAATATTTGGGATGATCATCGCGCATCTTATTTTAGAATTGACTAGTAAATGGAGGAGCTTTTTTATGATTAAAATTGGAATTATTATTGGAAGCACGCGCCCCGGTCGAAACGGAGAGGCGGTAGCTCGTTGGACTTACGATATTGCTAAAAAAAGAAATGACGCTGAGTATGAACTGGTGGATATCGCCGAGTTCAACTTACCTATGTACGATGAGCCGATTCCACCGGCTATGGGGCAACCGTATTCAAAACAACATACAAAAGCCTGGTCTGAAAAAATAGCCTCTTTTGATGGCTATGTATTTGTAACTCCTGAATACAACCATGCGACATCGGGAGCCCTTAAAAATGCAATCGATTTTCTATTTCAAGAATGGAACAATAAAGCTGCTGGTTTCGTCGGGTACGGCAGTCTTGGGGGATCACGAGCAGTAGAAAATTTACGGCTTATTATGGGAGAGCTGCAAATAGCAGATGTTCGTGCGCAAGTGGCTCTTTCACTTCGTGATGATTTTGAGAATTACAGCGTTTTTAAACCGTCACCGCATCACGTAGCGACAGTGGACAACATGTTGGATCAGGTGGTTGCTTGGTCTGGAGCATTACAACCACTTAGAAAATAAGTGAAACTAACATTGTAGATTATTGTCGGGTGGTCATATTATTTCTATGACAGCCAGTTCATATCAAAATTCAAAGACAAGAACTTGATATCACTCCCGTCGGATGACAAGAACATGATCTCATTAAATGCCGCGTAATCGCGGCATTTTTTTGTTAAGCAAGGATTCACGGCCCTAATCTATTATCTTTATTGTCGAAATTGAATCCATGACATGTTAAACTGCAACTAATTTGCAATCTGCCATGCGTGGCCGGACCGCTTTCACATGTCCGGCCAGTGACGGACGTTAGCTCTCGTGACTGTTTGGCAGAGCTTTCATTTCGACATGGCGCAATCTGCGTAAGCCTGTGGCGGAAAGCCCTAGTGCGCTGCGAGCTTGGCCAGCATCAAGCCTCGAGTTCTGCTCGAAGCTCATCCGCGGTCTGCTTTGGTGCCTGCAGATGCGGATAATGGCCGAGACCAGGGAGAATCATAAGCTCTAAATTATTTCGCTCAGCGAACTCGACGCCCATTTCCTTCTTGACGTAGCTATCCTTTTCGCCCCACACGACTTTCACGGGCACTTTGAGCTTCGACATATTGGCTTCAAAATAGTCCTGGTCGCGGGTGAAGTGAGAGTAGTAGTGATAGAACGCGTCGGCCGCAGTGATATCGCCGTCCCACCCTTTCGCTATATCGTCACTAAACTCCTGGGGCAACATGTAGCGCTCTTCTGTCGGATTGTCTCGGAAAAACGTGTTTGCAAGGATTTCATCTCGGTTCTGGTTCATCGCAGCGCGCACGACATCGGACGAGGGCTTAGATTTCAGGGCAGCCAAGTTTTCCCACATGTACTGTGGCCGGTTGAACGGCGCAAAATCTCCAACGATGATCTTCCTCGCGATATGTGGCTTTTCCAGAGCGGCCAGCAACGCCGGCAAAGCCCCAATATCTGTCGCGTAAATCACCAGCTTCGAGCTGTCTATACCGGAAGCGCGGATATATTGTTCCAGCACCTGGGCATAGTCTTTGGGTGCGTAGGAAAAGCGATCAGAGCTCGGACGTGAGGATTGTCCGTAACCGGGCCAGTCAAACGCATGAACCTCATAATCGTTGGATAGAGATTCAGCAATCGGCTTCCATGAATACATCGACTCTGGGAATCCATGTAGAAATAACACTGTAGCCTTCGGATGGACAGAACGATAGACCATATGACGGAGCTTGATATCCGAATTTATCTGCAACTCGTCAATCTCTATCTTTGGTGACGGTGCTAGATCCGGTTTTGCGGACCCTGCCGCCTTTGTAGTGTTTGGGTTCATAAGATTTTTCCGCCTTTGCCTGCATAATCTCGTGCATAGATACTGCCTTGTGTACTATCGATTGCAATGCTCTGTAAATTTAGTGTTTGTTGTTCCCATCCTTCTAGCTAATGTACTTAAATATGATGTTCTGTCTTTTATCAAGATATACGGATATCGTAATATGACTTTTGTCACACCTAATTGCTTGGATATGCAAAATTCAGGTTGTCATCAACAATGCACGGGATGGATCGCTATGTTGAACGCGCACGTGCAAATTACAAGGAGCAAAAACGTCATAGTTGTCGCAATTAAGCGATTCGGATTCCTTTTGTTTGTAGGCTGATTTGAAGCCGTATACAGATCGAGTGCCTGATATGAGGTATTTTTTGATTTCCCTTCTTAATATCGAATCATAATTTTTCAATCTCATTCTGGATAATATAAAAAATACAAAACTTCAGTAAAGAGAGGTACAACAGGTAATGACGCAACGTGTAAATTTCGCTCTACAATCACCCAACCTGTTCAAAAAGTTCTTAACTTTCACCAACGCCTTGGGTGAAAGCACAATCGATGTGAAAATAATTGATCTCGTTTCGATAAGGATATCGCAAATAAACAATTGTGAATTTTGCATAGAAAGGCACATCGATCATGCGAAAATCCGTGGTGAAAGTGAACTTCACCTCGAACAAATTACAAATTGGCGTAAATCGACTTTGTATACACCGCGGGAACGGGCCGCTCTGACATGGACTGAGATACTGACAACTCTACCAGTACAAGGCGTGCCTGATGAAGTATATGACAGTGTTAGAGAACAATTTTCTGAGAAAGAAATCTCGGACTTGAGTTTCTTGATCGTATCCGTAAATGGATGGGACCGCATAAACATTGGCTTTAAAACTGAAACGGGACGCTTGACGCGGATTTCAAAATAATAGGTTCAAGGCGAAATGTCAGTACGGGTGTTGGAGTTGGATTTTACCCTTCGCAGAAATCTTTGCGGATACGGTAGCCAGCATAATGACTCAGCCTGCTCGGGATTTATTCAGGTATAAAGTGGGAATCAACTGGAACAATAAAGACTGTTGCGTCAAGAGTTGGACGGAGGTATCGATGGGCTTGTATGTCTAAAATCAGTTTTTTTCAACTTTGCATGATTTTCATGTTGATGAATGGGTTGATGAATCACGTGATCATCAACCCGATGCTCCTTGACGCATCGGGAAGAGACGCATGGATATCGGTTCTATTGACAGCATTGATATTTCTCCCTTTTTGCGTTTTACTGGTCGTCTTTATGAGAAGATCGGGGCAGCAGAAGCTGCAGCCGTGGCTTTCTCAAAAGACCAATAATGTCGTCGCCTGGATCGTCGTTATGCCGATCGTGGTGCAACTGTACTTTACCGGCGCGACAACCATCATGCACACGGGGACTTGGACGTTTACGAATTACTTGCCGAACACGCCTAAATTGGCGTTGAACTTTGTTTTGTGTCTGGCCTGCCACTATTTCGCCGTATCAGGTCTTCGGACCATCGCAATTTGCGCGGGGATATCGTTGCCAATCGTAATCGTCCTGGGTTATTTCGTATCCCTATCGAACACGCCCCAGAAAGATTTGACGCTGCTGAAGCCGATGCTTGAACACGGCTGGATACCGGTCATGCAAGGGATGATTTATGCAGGCGGAGGATTTATCGAATTTCTATTGATCGTCACGATTCAACACCGGTTAAAGTCTCGCGTTCGGACGTGGAAACTCGTACTTTTCGCAATCATTATGGTCTATATTACGCTCGGCCCCATAGTCGGAGCCATTACTGAGTTCGGAGCGCCCGAAGCCGCTAAACAATTCGCTTCTCCGTATGAACAATGGCGATTGGTCAGATTGGGTAGCAATATCGAACACGTCGATTTTTTATCTGTATTTCAGTGGATGACCGGCGCAATCATTCGAGTAGGATTTGCGCAATATTTGCTCGCGGAGATGTTGCCTTTCTCTAAAGAGAAACAGCGCAAACTTTTTTTACTGTGCATCACAACCAGCTATATCGCATTATCTATGCTTCCTATCGAGAAATACACGTTTTATTTATGGTGTTATCGATATTATTTTCCATACGCTTTGATCATGTCTTCTATCGTATTCGTCGTTTGCTTGTTGGTCTCGGTGTTATCCAGGAAACGGCTCAAGGAGGACTATGCATGAACGATTCTGCTCCCGCTTCGATAAGTGGATGGGATAAACAACGAATTAGAAAGCTTTTTTCTAATTGCGAAGACGTAAGCGTCCACGAATACCGATATGAAGAAGATGCGATGTCCGAAGCTGTCCTCGTTTACTGCGGAGGTTTGTGTGATAGTTCGCTCTTATCCAAGGTCGTTCTACCGGAGATCGAAGGACTGTTCCAGAAACAAAAGCAAAGCGACGCGCCGGTGAATGCATTAACCCTGCCGTTGCCCTTAATCGCGGTTGATACGAATGCCTCCAAGGAGCAACTATCCGAATGGATTTTTCACGGAGATTTGCTCCTTTTCTTTTCGCGCGATAAATCCTTGTTCAAAATGAACGCGTCGCACCGTCCGGAACGAACCCCCGAGGAATCGAGTACGGAAATATCCATCAATGGGCCTCGAGACGGTTTCGTGGAAGATATCGACGTCAACGCGGCGCTCGTACGGAAACGCATACGGAGCGACTCGCTTTGTTACGAAACGTTTACGATAGGCAGAAGAACGAGAACAAAGGTTGGTTTGTTGTATTTCAGGGATATCCTTTCTCCCAGCATCTTAATCGAATTAAGAAGGAGACTGAACGCCGTCGACGTAGACGGACTTCAAAGCATCCATCAACTCGAGAAGCGCATTTCGGACTACAAATACTCTTTAATGCCGTTATTCGATCAAACCGGTCGTCCGGACAAAGCAGTCACCGGGCTGCTTAACGGAAGATTCATTCTGATCGTGGACGGCAATCCGATGGTCCTAATCGGTCCCGGAACTTTTTTTCTATTGCTTAAATCTCCAGAGGATATCCACTTTAGTTTCCAATATATTTCGTTCGCACGTTTGATCCGCGCCTTCAGTTTTTTGTTATCCGTCTTATTACCAGGTGCCTGGGTAGCGCTAACTACGTTTCATCCCGACCAGATTCCCTTTCGTCTGATGGCGACGATCGCGACGGCTCGCATCGGTCTTCCTTTCTCCGGGCAAATCGAGATGTTCATCCTGCTTATGCTCCTAGAAATATTGAGGGAAGCCGGCCTGCGCCTTCCAAGTCAGATCGGACAGACGTTGACAGTCGTTGGCGGGCTCATTATCGGTGATGCGGCTATCCGGGCAGGCCTCGTATCCCCGAGCGTAGTGGTCGTAGGGGCCATCGTAGCCGTAACCGGCGCGACGCTAGTCAATCAAAATTTAAGCGGTGCCGTCAGCGTCATTCGATTCGCGTTTTTTATCGTTTCGGCTGTGTTCGGGATGTACGGATTGATCGTTTGTTTCGTGTTGCTTCTCGGTTACATGAGCAGGTTGAGCTCCTTCGGCGTCCCCTATCTTTCCCCTATGTCACCACCGATCTTCAGTGAAATGGCGAGAGCGATCTTGCGTCCTCCGTGGTTTCGATACAAACAAAGACCTGTCGAGCTAAATCCAGTCGATTCAGATAGACAAGGGGACGAACAACGTGAAGACAATCCTTAAGCTGCTAGTCGTATTGCTTGTTATTCTTACGGCGACAGGATGTTGGGATTCTAAAACAATTCAATCCATGGCTTATATTACGGCTATCGGGCTCGATTATAAGGATGGCCGATATATCGCGTATATGCAGGTTCTTAATTTTTCGAATGTGGCTAGAAGCGACAAGTTAGAAGTAGGCAAGAACGTACCGATTTGGATCGGAAAGGGAGAAGGTCCTACGATCATCGACGCTTTGGCCGCAATTTACGAGACCTCCCAGTTAAGGGTTTATTGGGGACATATTAAGGCGATTTTATGTACGGAATCCATTCTGAAAGATAAAAAAGCGCTTAGGTTGGCATACGACACGATTGATCGTTACCACGAGGTCCGCTACAATATACTGCTTTATGGGACGAAAGAGAAATTCTCGGATCTTCTAACACAAAAATCGTTGTTAAATCTGTCGCCGCTAGATACGATTATGGATTCGCCGGAGGAAAACTTTGAGCAGCATTCTTCCCTTCAACCTCAGTACGGTTATCGGAATATCGCTGAATTGAATGAGAAAGGGAGGACGATTATCCTCCCGACACTTTCCATTACGGATGAGCAATGGCTGGTAGACAAGAGCAAGAAGCCGATGATGAGAATCGACGGTGCGTTTGCCATGGAGGAACACCGACTGAAAAGCTGGTTTTCCGAAGAGGACCTAAAAGGTGTTCGATGGTTCAACAAGAGAGCGAAACATATACATATCAACATTCCGGACAGCGTTCATCCGGTAGGATCATTGCTGACGATGAGTCCTCGTCATAAAATTCGGATTGTGATGGGGAACAAAGGAGAAGTGCGCTTCGATGTTCACTTAAAGGTTCGCGCAGCCGTTCAGGGAATGACGGAGAACGTCTCCATCCCGACGATGGAAAGGCAAGCCGAAGAAGTTATTCGTCAGGAGGTCCGAGCAACTTTTTTAAAGGGACTCCCTACACAAACGGATCTTCTAAACTTACTTGGAGAAGTTTATCGAAACGATAATCAGTTATGGAACCGTTTATCGACAGAAGGCCGATTACTATTGAAGGAAGATATGTTGAATCAGATTCATGTTAAAGTTAAGATTCTGCACACTGGAAAATATAAAGGTAAAGTTCTGCCGGATTAAAGAAATGAAAGAACAAAACCATAAACTTTGTTGACTGTACGAAGGGGAGATACCCATCATGACGTTATTCGGTTTATAATAAAGTCGTGTACGTTATGGAATGGCTGTTGTTGACCTGTGATGGAGGTTGAACACTGTTCCACTGACAGCACGTATTTTACTATTCTAAGGACAACGATTGTTCTGGTAGGTATAGAGGGGTTTTTAATGATGCAAGAAAACTTTTGGCGCGATTTACCACGACCTTTTTTTGTACTAGCACCTATGGAAGATGTGACAGATGTTGTGTTTCGACATGTGGTGAGTGAGGCAGGCAGACCGGATGTGTATTTTACGGAGTTTGCGAATACGGAGAGTTATTGTCACCCGGAGGGGAACAAAAGCGTACGTGGACGCTTGACTTTTACCCCAGATGAACAGCCCATTGTGGCACATATCTGGGGAGATAAGCCGGAATTTTTCCGTGAAATGAGCATCGGCATGGCGAAAGAAGGATTCAAAGGCATCGATATTAATATGGGTTGTCCAGTGGCGAATGTAGCAGAGAATGGGAAGGGCAGCGGCCTGATCTGCCGTCCTGAAATCGCAGCGGATATCATCCAAGCCGCCAAAGCCGGGGGACTGCCTGTCAGTGTAAAAACAAGGCTCGGTTTTAGTGAACTAGACGAATGGCGTGACTGGTTAACCCATATTTTGAAACAAGACATTGTTAATCTGTCCATTCATCTTCGGACAAGAGAGGAAATGAGCAAAGTAAAAGCTCATTGGGAACTGATTCCGGAGATTAAGAAGCTTCGTGATGAGGTGGCGCCAAATACACTTCTGACCATTAACGGCGATATCCCTGATCGTCAGACCGGCCAGCAGCTTGCTGAGCAATACGGTGTCGACGGCATTATGATTGGACGCGGTATTTTTCAAAATCCATATGCATTTGAGAAAGAGCCGAAGGAGCACAGCAGTGCGGAACTGCTTGATCTGCTGCAGCTCCATCTGAATCTGCATGATCAATACTCAGCAGAAGAACCACGTTCGTTTAGTGCGCTTACCCGTTTCTTCAAAGTCTATGTCCGTGGGTTTCGAGGGGCAAGTGAACTCCGAACCAGCTTGATGAACGCCAAATCCAAAAGCGAAGTGCGTGTATTGCTGAATGAATTTGGAAACAAGGAGCATGATGGGGCTGAGGAACATGGGGAAGCCAATTACGCGCAATGAAGCAGTGTCGAGTGACATAAACATGATCTCATTAAAGGCCGCGATAATCGCGGCTTTTTTATTTATGGGATCAAGTTCTTGTCAAAATCAAATGACAAGAACTTGATCATATTCCCGACAGAATAAAACAACTTGACCAAAAATCCTTTTACTAAGTGAGGAGATGAAGAAGGCTTAATAAGAAAGAAGTCACATGAATTGCTATTGAATTCAACTAACGAGCAGGTTAACACGCCAGCCATTTTAGTTTGCAGCCGACTTGTAAATCGATGTACTCCCCCGGTATGTGACACAAAGTTAGTCATTCGCATACAGTGAAAAGGCACAAGCACATTTAGATGAAAATGTGTTGGGGAGGAAAGTGTAGTGGCGACTGCAAAAACTATTGCTTTACTAGACACCGGAGTTGGTACTCGTGAGGTTTCTATTAATTCTGACCTAGAGGGCACGTTCGCCTTGCAAGGTATCAAATTGACTGAAGGTGAATCTATAACAGTGAAAAGAGGTAGTATATCCAAGGAATTAATCCTCAGAAAGATTACATTACCAGATGAGGTCGGAAATTTCTTGAGGCTTAACACTATTAATATAGCTTTATTCGGTTTTACAAGAGGTCAAAGAATATCAGTTGCGTTTGACACCAAAACAAATACAATGACTCTAAGAAGTATTGGAGCTAAGTAATTGTTGAACGAGTGGAGTTTTTATCGAGGGCTAGATTCCAATGTGATGAATATAGTTGGATTGGACGTACTTGGCACTTTTAGCTGTGTTGGGGGAGGCAAATGTATTGGCGATTGAAAAAACTACGGCCATGCTCATCTCAATCGGAACTGAAACGCGTGAGGTTTCTGTTAATTTTGGTATCAACTTCCCTTTCGGTAAATCCATAACAGTGAAGAGAGGTGGCATTTCCAAGAAATTAATCCTCACAAGGGATTCGTTTGAAGATGATCCGCCTGGAAATTTGTTGAGACTTAACAATAACGATATAGCCTTATTCGGTTTTACTTTAGATCAAAGAATAACAGTTGAGTTTAACACCAACACAAATACAATGACGCTTGGTAGTATTGGAGCTAAATAATAAAGGCTTAACACCGCCCATCCAATCGGGGGAGGATGAAATGTCGAACGAAATTGTAATTGCGGCGGTCGGCGATCTGCTGATGAAGCCTCGGCTCATCCAATTGCTTCAGACTAGCAGCCAAACGGGCGAAAATGATGTTCAAAGAAGGACAACTTACGCTTTCGAGCAGATGTTTGAACCGGTTGCCGGTTATTTGCGGGATGCACATTTAACAATCGGCAATTTGGAAAGTACCTTCGCCGGCGGTACGGATGTTAGTTTCAACAAGACGAGACGCAATCCTAAAAACCGCAATCCGATATTCAAAAGCCCGGACGCTTTTGCGCAGGCGCTGTCGGCAGCGGGCTTCGATATGGTGGCGACAGCCAACAACCATTGCGCGGATTACGGCGTTCGCGGACTCAAACGGACGCTGGATGTGCTCGACAAGAACCGCCTCGACCACATCGGTACGTACCGGACTGCGCAAGAATCGATGGTGCTCTGTGTGCGGAATGTCAAAGGCATGCGTATCGGCATCTTGTCGTATACGCGGGATACGAACGGCATGCACGTACCGAAGAGCCAGCCAGCAGGCGTTAAAAAGCTCGTACGCGCGAGGATAAAGAATGACTTGAAACGGCTGCGAGCAGGCACGGATTTTATTATCGTGTACATGCATTGCGGATTCGAGTACGAGAATAACGCAGCTACCCACCAAAAGCAGTGGGTCCACTTCCTGTTCCGGAACGGCGCGGACGTGGTGCTGGGATCGCATCCGCATGTCCTTCAGCCGGCAATGACACGAACGGTGAAGGACGTCTCAGGGCAGACGAGAAAACGGTTCGCCATTTACTCACTCGGTAACTTTATCTCCACTCGGTTGCACGGCAAGGACGAGGCTCTGACCGGTATCATAATTAGACTTACGCTACGCAAAAATTCCAGCGGCAAAGTTCGGCTCACAGGCGTCGAAGGCATCCCAACCTGGGTAAGCATCAATAAGAACGGGAAGCCCGCAATGTGCCTCATCGTGCCTTTACATGAAGCGATCAGTAAGTCAAACGATTTTCCAAAGGAACAGTTGGTGCGAATGAAACGTGCCTTTCAAGCCACTCTCCGTATGTACAGAGGGGTACTGACAATTCCGAGCTAAGGAATCTTATGCATTGATTTTTTACTGCAAGAAGAAACCAACCCTATATAGAGTTGGTTTCTTTTTATACTCATTTTGAAAATTCGCCAAGATCGTGTTCGTGTTAGACTGCGTTATTTTTGGCACACATTCCTTCTAATCAATAAGAATATAACACGAAATGCGTTGGAATAAATAAAAGAGATTCAGTATGATGGCATTAATCATTTCCGCTTATTAAAAGCACATTCATATAGAAGGAGAAGATAATATGATTCTAATAACTGGAGCAAACGGGAAAACTGGTCGTGCAGTCATTAAAGCTTTACTTTCTAAAGGAGAGCGAATAAGGGCTCTTGTTCGTAGAACCGAACAAATTGAGGAAATAAGCTCATTAGGAGAAATGGAAGTAGTTACAGGAGATATGATGGATCAAAAGTCTGTAAATGAAGCTTTCGTCGGAGTTAGGGCTGTATATCACATTTGTTCAGCTATGAATCCCTATGAAGTTCAAATCGGTCAAGTGATAGTAGAAGCGGCGCGTTTGGCCGAAGTAGAACATTTCGTATTCCATTCCGTTATTCATCCCGTAATTCAAGAAATGCCGCATCATCAGAAAAAACTCATGGTTGAGGAGCTTCTAGTGAATTCAGGTATCCCATATACGATTATGCAGCCAGGGGTATTTATGCAGAATATTCTCGAGTCTTGGAACTTACTTAGTGAACAAGGAATCTTTCAGCAAAAGTATTTTACGACTCAAGAAACTCGTATAGGCATGGTTGACTTAGAAGACTTAGCCGAGGCAGCTTCAATCATCCTTACTAAACCAGGACATAAATGGGCTACATATGAAATATGTGGACCTGAAAATTTATCGTTGTCTGATATGATAACAGCAATGGAGCAGCATTTTGGCCATGCGATCAAAGTAGTAACGCCTCAAGACGAAATGTTCGAAACAGAATTAAAAAAGCGTGGAACAGGAGAGTATCAAGTAGATACAATAGTAAAGATGTTTAAACATTACAATGAACACGGATCTATCGGTAATTCTAATGTTCTAACGTGGATATTAGGTCGAAAGCCAAATGATTTTTCATCCTTCATTCATCGAACAATAACAAGCAAGAACTGATCTGTTAGAAAACGCCGCCGGCATTTAACTGCTCTCGAACACCTCCGGTATTGGTTTTCTGTGAAAAGCTTTAATATCTTGAAGCGGAGGGAGCCCGAATAGCCGTCGGTATTCTCGGTTGAATTGAGCTGGACTTTCGTATCCGACCTCCAGCGCCGCGGCGGTCGCGTTCGCAGAGCCGTTCAGCATAAGGCGTCTCGCCTCTTGGAGGCGAAGCTGTTTCTGATATTGCTGGGGAGCCATCGTTGTGACAGCTTTGAATTTATGATGAAGTCCGGAGACGCTCATTTTGGACGATCTTGCCACCTCTTCGATCGTGAAGGTTCTGTTGTAGTTCTCCTTGATCCATTCAATGGCTCTGTTGATCCCCTCGTTCTGTTGATCCATGAATACGCGTTGGACAAACAAGTGACCGTGATCTCCGGTAAGCAAGCGGAAGATCATCTCGCGCTTGATCAGCGAAGAGAGAAAACGGATTTCCACTTCAGGCTTCCCATGCAACTCCAACAGCCGGATGAAAAGAAGCTGTAAATGGTCATCGGATTTACCTACGTAGGCGCCAGGGCCAAGATTTCGGTCGAGCGGCTTCACACCAATACCGGAATCCGTCATGACAGAAGCAATTTCGTCTGCCGTTATATCGACTCGCAAGCCGAAATACGGCGATTGCGGAGTAGCTCCGACAACCTGGCCGGAAGCGGGGATATCAATTAGCGATACCAAATAGTCGCCTGGGCCATAATAAATCGTGTCCTGACCGAGATGGAGCTTCTTAGCGCCTTGTAGAATCAGGCAAAATGAGGGGGTGAGGACGCCGGGGATTATCGCAGTCGGCTGGCTGCGCCGGACTAGAGAGAAGAAGGGGACTGATGTCTCCGTACGACCTTCTGCGAGATTGAAAGCAGCTGTCATCATCAATAATTGGTCTAAATTCGTATGCATGGGAAAGCCCCCTTATCTAGTCTTCCTCTCCAATTATACGCTGACTTCATAAAGATCGCCATCATGAATATCTAAGCGTTAAGGATATGATTTGCAGGATTGAGCAAATTATAAGCAGAAATGATCTACTTCCCAATGTCGTTTCGCGTCATAATGAGCGTAGCACATGAAAGGGAGGTTATCCTCTTGAAAGAACATTCAAAACGGATTATTTTGACGATGATCGTCGCCTGTCAGCTGATGATGGTGCTCGACAGTTCCGTATTGGTTACAGCATTACCCGAAATTGGTCGCACACTGCATTTGTCTACAGCTGCTTTGACTTGGGTGCAGAACAGTTATATTTTAGCCTTCGGTGGGTTCTTGTTGTTAGGTGCTCGTGCTGGGGACATCCTAGGAAGGAGAAAAATATTCAGTGCTGGAATCGCTTTGTTTTCGCTGGCATCGATACTAGCTGGCTTGGCACCGTCCTCTTCGCTTCTGCTTGCGGCTCGCGCTCTCCAAGGATTGGCCGCTGCAATGGCGACGCCGTCGGCGCTAGCCTTATTGACTGTCAACTTCTCGGAAGCCCGGGAACGGACGAAGGCAATAGCCGTTTACAGTGGCGTAACGGGAGCCGGAGGCAGCGTCGGCCTGATTATCGGGGGATTGCTGACTGATGTGATCTCTTGGCGCGCCGGGATGTTCCTCAATGTTCCGATTGGCATCGCGCTACTCCTTTTGGCGCCTCGATATTTGCGGGAGACAGAGATGAAAGCTGGCCGTCTGGATATACTAGGAGCCATGACATCGGTAATCGGCATGACGGCGCTGGCATTTGGTTTTGTACAAGCCGCGTCAGTCGGATGGATCGCGTTAAAGGTTTGGGGCTCGCTTGCTCTAGGCGGAATCTCACTGGCGGCATTCGTATGGATAGAAGCGCGAGCGAAAGAACCGATTACGCCGCTTCGCCTCTTCGCGAGCAGAATGCGTTCCGGAGCTTATTTGGGTAGGTTATTGCTCATTTGCGGAAATTATCCGATCTTTTTCTTCGTACCGCAGTTTCTACAGCATGTCCTTCACTTCAATGCATTGGAAGCTGGGCTTGCAATCATGCCTTTCACGGTCGTTCAGTTCGCAATGATGTATGCTATGCCATCGCTCGTAACCCGCTTCGGGAATGTAAAAGTATTAATCGCCGGACTCGGAATCGCGATCGCCGGAACGGGCTGGCTCAGCTTCATTTCTGCGGATTCGAGCTTCTTCCCTGATATGTTCTTCCCATTAATCGTAATGGGGGGCGGCGCCGGTATGATCTTCCAGCCATTCACGACGTTAGGCTTGTCAGACGTGGAGGCCAAGGATGCGGGAGCGGCGTCGGGTATGGTCAATGTCGCACATCAGACTGGCGCGTCGCTTGGGCTTGCGGTTCTAATTGCCGTCTTTGAAGCGGCGAACAGAGGGGCAGCTCCTTCAATCGCGTCTTTTGCCCATGCAATATCAGTTTCAATCTGGGGTTCGGTCATTTTCTTGACTGCCTCACTCGTTGTCGTCTTGATCATACTGCTGCCAGCGGATAAAAAGAACGCAGCGCGCCGTCGTGCAGGGCGCAGAACGATTATCGCCAAGGGACGAGTTAGTTAAGTTTACGGCGGTTGAATCGTGTCGAATGACAAGAACATTATTTCATTAAAGGTCGCGAAAATCGCGGCTTTTTTTACTTAAGTAATCAAGTAAAATCAACCTAACGATTCTGCCTCACAAGAGGTACATGTAGCATGATGGAACAATTGGATACGGAATTTAGTAAAGCATTCAAGGAAAAAAATGTGTAGCACGTGAAAGAGCAGGATTGACAACCTATCTATTGCGGTATACCATTAGAACGATCGTTCTATCTAATGGGCAGAAGGAGGCGAATTCATGTTCGAACAACATAATAAGGTGCAGAAGGCCGTCCTAGAGACAACGTTAAATCTGATCATTGATAAGGAACTTCAAGCCACATCAATGTCATTGATTGCTAAGGAGTCCGGTGTCTCTACTGGAAACATTTATCATTACTTTAGCAGCAAGGAAGATATTATTAATGAATTATACAAGGCGATTGTGCGTTTTAATGGAGATTTCGTTACGAAGGATTTAAATGAGACTGATTCCATTCAAACACAGTTTCGCAAGGCATGGAGTAACTTAATTGAGTTGGGTATTTTATATCCGAAAGGATTTCGTTTTATTGAGCAATATTCCTTCTCACCTTATATTTACGAAGAATCTAAAGTAGAGGCTTATGAGAAAGGATGGTGTGGACCTCTAGAAAAGTTGTATCGGCAGGCAATCGATAACGGAACATTCGTTGATGGTATGAATCCTCGAATGATGGTGCAGATGCATTATGGATCATTTGTTTATCTTCTGAAAAGTCACCAACAAGCTTTTCTAAAATTGACAGATGATATCGCGCTCCAAGCGATTCGATCCTGCTGGAACTCTGTGAGCCAAGAAAGGTTTGAACAGTAGTTCAGGCCAATTCTTTTGCAAGTATTAGATCGAACGTTCGGTTTATAATTATGGTTAAGCTAACCTGGATATCAAATGTATGTAAATTACTTGAATAGCAAAATACCAATGGAGGTATAAAAACAATGGAAAAGAAGACGATTTTTATTACAGGAACAAGTTCAGGATTGGGAAAATTAACTGCAATTCATTTTGCAAAGCTGGGATGGAATGTAGCTGCGACCATGCGTTCTCCAGAGAAAGAAACTGAACTCACCGCATACGACAATATTAAAATCTTCAAACTGGACGTAACAAACGTGGAAGAGGTAAACGCGGCAGTTAGTGATGCAGTTTCAGCCTTTGGTAAGATCGACGTCGTTGTGAACAATGCAGGAATGGGATCATATGGGGCACTGGAATTGGCTGCCGAAGAAACGATAGATTGGCAGTTTTCTGTGAATGTTCGCGGTCCAATCAATGTCATTCGTAAATTCATGCCACATTTCAGAGCTGTAGGGGGCGGAATGTTTATCAATATTAGCTCATTTATGGGTGTAACCTCTGCTGTTCCACTTGGCTCTTTATATAATATGTCAAAGTTTGCTTTAGAAGGTTTGACGGAAGGTCTATATTATGAGCTTAAAAAATTGAATGTTGAGCTTCGTCTTATCGAACAAGGCGGATCCAAGGGCAATAATTTTGTGAATAGCATCATTTGGAATAAAGATGAGAACATAAAGGCGTACGATGATTTAATGAATAAAGTGTCCACTATGATGGCGAACACGCCTGAAGATCGACTCGATGACCCACAAACAATTGTAAATGCTATAGCTGCACAAGCAACTGGAGAGAGCAAGCAATTCCGAACAGTTGTAGGTGAGTCAGGGAAAGGGTTGCTGGCTCTCCGTAATTCAGTTCCTATTGAGAAATATCTGGAAACAATTGCTTCAAATTATAACTAATACTGATTCTTTTAGTCTTTCTTTGATTTACACCCTGAACCGTTATGATAAAACAATTGTTCCGATAGTCGATGTGTATCCAATTGAGATTTGGATGAAGGGACTCAGTAAAAGGTTTCAAATTAAAATCGCAGTAGCCATCGAGTTAGCTAAGAAAGATTTAATAGAAAGCAATTAAGGTAGATCCAACAACAAGTTGTTCAACTAACGAGGAACGTTAGTTCAAAAAGCAACGACGGCAGCCGGTTCTATGTTCGGTTGCCGTTTTCCGTTGAAGGGTGCTGAATTTGGCTTTCATTACTTAATCGTGATGGTGCGAAATTTGATGCAAAATTCGGTCGTAAACCATGGCAGCCTATATTGAACTATCGGGCAGAATTCAATTTATGATGAAATACGAGGTTTGAGAAATAAAAAGACTTCTATCTGAATGTGCAAGAATGAATGACAAACGGGGCACTCCAATAAGGAAAGGAGGCAGCATATACAACTCTGCCGTTCTTTCCGTATTGGTTTTGTTAGGTTGTGGAAGGGATTTGTGTAAAGTCAGTAGGCGCATATCTCTGGTTAGTAACGAGATTACCAAACTCGTCAATTCCGAATGCGGATACAATTACATAAGTCGTATATTGCGAGATGATATTATATAGAACTTCATAGGTAATGTTACCAGCAATAAAAAACGTTATCACTTGACTGGCTTGAGCTGCTAAAGTAATGGATTGCTCATATACAGGGACAAAGGTTGCCCCATCAACCGAACCTAATATGGTAAAAACAACGGTTATTGAACTCGATGTATTCCCATTAAAAGTATTAACGACGATAGTTGATGCAGCGGTGCCAATATCGCGCGTATTTGTAATCCATCCTGAAGTATATGGCATCAGGTTCACTCCTTTCTATATTCTCTTATTATTTTATGAAGAAGAATCAAGGTTGTCCTATGCGTTTATTACTATGGTGAGCGGATTATGGTGCATACTAACGATTTGCTTGGCATTGAACTTTTTGCGCTTCTGCATGCTCTTAGCTATGAAAGGGGAGAGAACTTGATGGTAAGCCGTCTTGTCAGACAAGCTAAAAAAGGAAATAGCACAAAGAAAACTTGAGTCAGATCAAAGCGCCAAGTGAAATGGAGGATCGGCTGCGTCAAGCGCTGTATCGCGTCCCGGCAAAGAAGCGAAAGCGGAAACGGGCATTGTCATGGAGCCTTTCAGCAGCTTCTGCGCTACTGCTCTTCATTCTGACGTACCAGTACCCGGCCTTCGCGTATTACGGAGGCAAGCTGTTGAATCGTATCGAGCTGACCTCGCTTAGTTTCTCCGAACTCGCTGATCGAGGCTATGGACAAACCATTGGCAAAAGCACAACGCTCCAAGACGGCACGGTCATTACCGTTAACGGCGTAATCGCCGATGATAATGAGTTTCTGATGTATTACACGATTGATCTTCCGAAGGGCGAGACGTTTAAGATCGAAGATTCCAGCCGTTTTGGTATTGATAAAGTAACAGGTTTTATGACGGACTCAAACACGACGGAGGGCGGCAGCGGGTACAATAAGGATCGAACCCAGCTGCAGGGCGTCCAAAAATTCGAACCGGTCAGCGCTTTCTCGCGAACGTTAACAGTCGATTTCATCGAGTGGCAGGACGTTGGCAAGACGAAGGTGTATCCACTCTCGTTCAAATTCGAGGCGAATAAAGCGATGAAGAGCATCCTTCGAGCGGAAATAGCGAAATCCGTGCCCGTCGACGAAGGGATGGTGGTTTACGATTCGATTACGGCATCACCGACTTCAACGGTGATTAAAGGGCACTACGAGATGGACAATGGCGAACCTCCGAGATATCCGGGCACGATGAAGCTTATGGTGAATGGGGTTGAAGTAAATTCATGGGGAATGAGATCAAGCGCATCGCGCGAGATGGGCATTACGAATTTTGAACTCGGATATGACGTGCTGCCGACCGACAAAATCGAAACGATGGTTATCGTACTTGAAAGTTTCACAGGATATCAGAAGGTGACGGAACCGATCCCGCTTACTTCGCCTTCTGATCGATCGATCCGAATCAACACGGAGAAGTTATTCATTCGAAGCGTGACCAAGACTGCATCGGGTTATGATATCGTCATTGCAAGGGCGCAGTTTACGCAGCTCGACACCGACCAGCTATTCGTGCAAGCCGGAGGCAAGCGCATACCGGTCGCTGCAATTTCGCAGGCGCGTCCATGGGATTTGGGGAACAATAACGTGTTCTGGGAGCAGACGTTTTCCGTGAAAACGTGGGATAAGCCGGAATTTCTTCTGTTAACCGGCTTCCACTATATTAAGCCATATAAGAAGACGATTTCAATTCCAATGAACGCCAAGAAATAGAAGCTAACGCCAAATAGAGGGGCAGCATCACTTTTAATGAACCATAAAGGAGGATAATTTTTTCGTTTTTTCGAAAGTGCACGGAAGGTATTGCGTAAGCGATAAAAGAATTAAAAGTATATGGACTGGATAATGATTATAAATCAATATAGTTTGCGAATATCAGGTAATGAATGGGATGCCAGTGATTTGGCTCAGGATGCTTCGATAAAGCTAATTGAGGCGCTTCGTGCAAATCCCGAAAGACCGATAACGAAAGCTTTTCTGTACCGATTGGTGAAACATACTTGGATCGATACCATACGAAAACAGAAAATGGTTACTGTCCCGTATAATCCAAGCTACGAAAAAGGTGGGAATTGATCCTCGCTTGTCTACTATGGAACTGCTGGAGCTGGTTGCTGAAAGGCTGCCAGCTGCAATGGGCGTCATTGTATTGTTAATGGATGTCTTCCGCTTTACAGCCAAAGAAACTGCTGAAATCATAAGAATGAAAGAAGCGTCTGTCCAAGTTGCATTGGGGCGCGCACGGGTTCGTCACTAATGGAGGGTTCACGAAATGGAAAAAAAAGCATTATTAAAACGAATTGAATGTGCTTATTTGCCAGTGAAAGACGTTGTTGCTTCTGCAGCTTGGTATGAGAGCGTGTTAGGTTTGGAGTTGAGATCACCGATTCAACCTGGCAGCGGTGCGATCATGATTTTGGAAAGTGGACAATGGTTGTTTTTATTGCCTTGCCCTGATGGGCATCCTCTAAGTTTTGTGACGACAGGATGGACCGAGGGTAATACTCCATTTGAGATGTTTCCGATCTGCTTTGAAACAGATGATATTAGAAGATTGGATGCTTCATTGAGAGAATCCGGAGTATGGACCGAAGTTGAGATTCGTAATGAAGGTGGCTGTGGGCTGCAGCTTGACTTCAAAGATCCGGATGGAAACAAATTTCAAGCATGGCAACAGCCCGTTCCAGCTCCAATTCCTCTAGAGCCGTTGATTTCAAAATAAAGTTAAGGTGACAAGAACATTATCTCATTAAAAGCCGCGAAAATTGCGGCTTTTTTATTTATGAGATCAAGTTCTTGTCAAAACCAAATGACAATAACTTATTCCCATTTCACTCCTGTAAACGTTTACAAGTAATCGAACATCTTCTATAATCAACATACATCATTTACCAGTAAAAAAAGTTTACCGAGGTCAGATTCGACATGCACAATGGCATCTAATAATGTGAAACCAGCCAAAAACAAAATAATACTTCGGAGGTCATGATGAACAAAGAACCAGTCACACTAAACCTTTTAATTTACGATTGGATGGTGCACGGCTTTCAGAAATACCTGGACAAGTTCAATGAAAGATATCCATGGATTACGATCAATCCTATTGATTCCGCGGGACGCGAAGCTCTGAGTTTAATCGAGTGGCAAAATAATTTACAAAAAGAGGGCAAGTCTGCGGATTTAGCAATAACGTACGATTGCTTTTATTGGATTGTAAAAGGTTTGCTTGAGGATTTAACGCCTTATATTAGGAACGATAATACGATAAATAGCTCAACTATTGTTGAAGGAACGCTGGACGCCTACAAAACTGGCGATCACACTTATGCTGTTCCCGTATTTACAAACACATTTTGGTTTTATGTCAATAAAGATTTGTTGAAAAGCTTAAATCTAGAGATGCCGCCGAACGATTGGACATATGATGATTTCTTTGAACTCGCAATAAAGGCCACCAACCTTTCGATACATCAATATGGTCTTGACTTTACTCCATGTATCACATGGTATGTTAAATCGTTATATTCGATTGCGAACGGACATGCAGATCATTTATTTTTCATGAACAGTGATTTGACGGAAAGTGTTATTGATACACCCGAGGTCATTGCGGACATTCAATGGATGTACGATCTCTTCAACAAACATCAAGTGATCGTTAATGGAAATGTACTACGCACTGTTGGGGAGCGCTTTCCACAAGGAAAAGCATTATTTGTAATCGGAGATTTCCCGCCTGACCCTCATTGGAGCTTCGATTGGGACGTATTGCCGATGCCGAGAGGTACAAAGAAGCAAGTTACGACGCATATGGTTACATCTATGGGAGTACTTGCAGCCTCAGAGCACAAGGAGGAAGCGTATCAATTTATTAGCTTTTTCTACGAACTAGAAACACAAAAGTTATTAGCGGATGATTCAAAAGTGACAGCCATTCTGCACCCTGAGCTGGATCATTATTACGATGAAATCGACCACTGGAAGGGAAAAAATGTCGATGCCATTAAACTTTCAAATCTAATTGGCAGTCAAGATCCAGTCCTGATGGACCCGGCGTATAATACAGAATATTTACCGCTTCATCATGATAGTAACTGGAAAATAGAGTCTGGTGAATGTAGTTTTAGTGACATCACAAAAGAAATTGATAGCTGGAGTAGAAGAAAAATTAAGTTTAATCCTAATAAATAAGAAAGTCGGGCAGACCACGAGCCGAAAGAAGTTCTTACATGTTCAGGAGGAGTCTATATGATATTAGAGAAAGTTATAAATAGAATTGAAATACAAAGTGAATATAAGGATTTTGTTGACAAGTATATAGATAATTTACTTACCGAATTTAAAGGTAAGATTCATAGCATTTATATGTGTGGCTCGATTCCAAAAGGAACAGCTAAACCTTTTAAGTCAGATGCAGACTTTACTATTGTATGTGTAAATCCCGAAGATATTGATTACGAAAGAGTGTCAACTATTAAAGACAGGCTTTTGGAAGAATATCCAGTAGTAACTAAGATTGATACGATAATTTGCTCGATTGACGATGTATTAAGTAAACCGAATGAGTGGGGTTTTTGGATTAAGATCATTTGCGTTTGCTTATATGGTCATGACGTTGGTGAACAAGTGCCACCGATAATTGCTTCTCCAGCGTTCATTTTAGACTTAAATACAGAGACCAAGAAGGAAGTAGCTCGTATACATAGTTCACTTTCTAATGCTAGTGATAACACAATGAAAACTAGATATATTAAAGGTTATTCTAAGAGATTAATTCGTGCATTATACTCTTTGGTTTTAGAAGATACAGGTGTATGGCAAGATGACATTATTAAGATGAAGGATGCCATATTAGACTATTGCGAGATTGACTCCGCTTTAGTTGATTATCTGTATGCTTGTTACTTGGATAGTCATGTACTTGTTGAAGAGTTTCTGGGAATAGCAGATGAAGTATATAGCTATTTTGAGAACGCCTTAAATACAATGGCTGCTTCCAGAACTTCCTTCGGGTAACACCATATTGACGCTCGGGGTCACTCTGAGAAGCGGGTGACCACATCCAGCAGCGGCTCTAAGGGGCCAAGACGTCGTCAATACAAAATGTTAGCCTAAACATACTAGGTCAAGCGACGGCAGCCGGTCAGCAATCGGCTGCTGTTTTTCATTGAAGTAACGGGCATTTTAGTTAAAAGGAAAATATTTACACAAGACCACTTGTACGATAATATTTGAGTGTTGGAATCCGCAACTATGCTTTTTAGGAGGAAGTTAATAATATGCTAACAGCTCCAGTGAAAAACGTAATTAATTGTTGTATTCCTGTTATGAATGTCAAAGAATCAGCAGATTGGTATGTGAAACATCTTGGCTGTAGATACGAAGGAGAAATAAGAGAGGGAGATACGTTTTTAAGATTATCGAGTGGACCTGACATCAATTTACTAAAAGTAGACGAAACCGTCCAATGGAAGCTAAATGGTTTTGTAATTCCAATTATCCAAATCCATACAGATGATGCCAATGCATTGCACCAGTATTTAAAGTTAAATGGAGTATCAGTCGAAGATGTTTTTGACCATTCATGGATTGGTTATAGTTTTGCAATGTATGACCCCGATGGAAATAAGATATTAATATGGCAAGCAAATGATTTGCTAGAATCATAAATTCAGTCGTTAAACTAAGGGAGAACATTTGCTGAATAAGAATATCGAGTCACCAAGAGTCGCAGGCTTCCCTATGGGAGAGGAGCATAAACAGATGGTGGAACAAGAAATTCAAATGATCTCAGATGTAATCTATGGGGAAGCGGACGGCAAGCCGCTGCTGCTCGACATCGCTATGCCATCGCAGCAGATAGGTAAACTTCCGATTGCCTTGTATATTCATGGAGGCGCGTGGTTATGGGGTGACAAGGCTGAACCTTCGGAGAGCGGGATGTTTGTTCGTCACTTTGCAGCCCAGGGCTACTTCTCCGTTAGCATCAATTATCGATTCAGCAACGAAGCGATCTATCCTGCACAGTTGCATGATGCGAAGGCAGCTGTTCGTTGGCTTCGAGCGAACGCAGAATCTTTCGGTGCCGATCCGGCACGGATTGGTGTGTTCGGGCATTCCGCCGGCGGGCATCTGGCGGCATTGCTAGGTACGACTGGACAGGTAGAAGAAATGGAAGGCCGTAGTGGGAATCCCGGTATTTCCAGCTCCGTGCAGGCGGTTGCCGCCTGGTCGGCCCCAGTCGATTTCCTGCAGATGTTGGTCGGCTTTCATGACTCACCTGAGTCGTTAGAATCTCGACTAATCGGCGGATACGTGAGAGAGCATCCGGAAAGGGCAAAGATGGCCAGCCCGATTACATTTATAACAGATGCCGCGCCACCATTCTTGATCATTCACGGTACTGAAGATGAGATTATTCCATTCAATCAGGCGGAAATTTTACACGAAGCGCTTCATAACTCCAGTATTCTGGCAATCAAAGGAGCCAATCATAGTCTTCAAGGCGGCAATCTTTGCTGGGAAGATGTTCTCCAGACGACTCAAATTTTCTTTAATCGACATATTCGGATCTAGCCCGTAGGCTAGCAAAAGATGAGGAGGATTAAGATGAGTAAGTCTATTAGTCACGTACAGATTCCAGTTAGAAACTTGGGCGAGGCAATTACTTGGTATACTACCTATTTGGATTGTAAGTTACATGCTAATTTCAGTGAATTTTCAATCATTAGTTTTGCTGAGGATAAAACACATATTTTTTTATGGCAAACTTCCGACGAAACTACCTCAACATTCTCTGTTAACGGAGAACCCTTTCCTACGATTGGATTTCAAGTTGATGACATGGATGAATTATGTAAGAAGGTATCTGAAGGTGCCATAAAAGTACATGGGGATCCAAAAGCATCACCAGTAGAGGAAGGCAGAAGGTTTCTTAAAATATTCGATTTAGACGGAAATTTGCTAGTCGCACATACTGCCTAACGTTAATGGTCGTTACTTTGGTAACTTGGAATAATATTCGAGTAGTACAATTGCAATGAGGCTCCCGGCATTGATGACGTACATAGATTCGGGCTAAGGGTGATGATGTGTGTTCGTGGAATTGGAGAGAATTACTGAAGGTGGATTAGATACATTAGAAAATCTCTTTGAATTTGTTGCGTATGACTTGTCTGAACTGAGTGGTTCAGATATTAGTGAAGAGGGCTCATTTATTCGTAGTCTTAATCATAGAGATTGGTATGAAAGTCAGAATTATGACTTGTTTTTTATAAGAGTTGATAGTAAATTAGCTGGTTTTGTTATCATAAAAAAACTTATAGAAGAAGGTACTTACTACCTCAATCATTTTTTTATCTTAAAGAAATTTAGGAATAAGAACGTAGGAAAAGAAGCTGCATATAAGGCATTCAATTTGTATTTGGGCAACTGGAAAGTTAGTGAATTTGATTGGAATATTCCTGCTCAGATATTCTGGAGAAAAGTAGTAAACGAATATACAAATGGTCAGTTCACCGAAACTAGGCGCAAAGACAACAAAGGACCAGCACAAGAGTTTAAAAATTTTTTTAATGATGGAGCTTTAAGCTTACGGGCACTTTAGTGTAACAAACAGGAGAAGCAGTCTGCGGGCGGCAGCTGCTCCTTTGTTATTAAGCGAATGGGCAGGATAGCTCCATGACATGACGAATTATTCGAGTAATAAAACTAGGGGGCATAGAATGGATAAAGAGACAGTCTGGCAAAATATCTGGCAGAAAGTCGAAAATGATGGACAATCTAGTTTGAATAAATATGAAAAAATTTGGTTAAACGTTGATGGATTAATCGGTGATGTGAGCGGAGGCGGCTTGATTAGTTTCTTTTATAATCATGGTGCAGACAATTATAAGGAAACTATCGAAGACCTTGAAACAATCGGGGCAGAATCTGCAATTACATTAGTAAACAATATTGGTTCTATGTTCCCTGGTGGAGTACCTCCTGAAAATATAGAAGAACGGAATGAGATTATCGATTCATTGGACCACGATGAACTAAATGAGTTCTTCGAAAATTTGGATGAACAGTTTTATGCAATTATGGATGACCTGGAAAATAAGCTAGATCCAGTCATTGAAAAAGCAATAAAGCTAGCTGACGAGTAACATTATATATGCCATTCAACGATAGCTCAATCACGATATACGGCAGCTGGTCAAACGATCAGCTGCCGTGTCCATTGAAGTAACGGCAGTATAGCGCAATGATTATCCTCATTTAGAGAAACCCAATTACAATCAAGAATTACAAATGAAGTATAATATTCCTTATGAAAGGAGGGCGTTGTGATGAGGATAAACTTATGGATGATCAGTGTAATCGCGTTGTTCGCGATCAGCGGCTGTCGGGGGCAAAAGACTTCGTTTCAGGCGGATACTTTCTCGGATAAGGATAAGTGCATTGTTAGCATACAAAATAGCAAGGTCTTGTGTTATGGCGATTCGAGAGCGGATATCGAGGCGATCATTCAGGACGGTGGCGATAGTGGGCATCCCTTTGTAATGTATCATTCGGGTGTGCGCGTGGCGTATCGCGGCGATGTCGCCGTGGGCTTTCAACTGTTGGAGGGTTCTGAAGACGTGTATCAAACGGCTCGCGGAGCACGCGTCGGGATGAGCAAAGCCGAAGTCATGAATCTCTATGGGCTCAAATATGCGCATGAAGCAACGCCGAATAATCTCGATTATGCCTACGACATGAAGATGGGTAAGTTTGTCGAAAAGACGCAAGTATTCTCTGTTGCGGTTCAGGAGAAGCGAGAGCAGATTTTCCTAGTCTCCGCGATGTTCGATGGCAACCAGGGAGGCGCGGCCTCTCAGATTGGACTGATAGATCAGAAGATGGCGATTTTTTTAGAGTAGTCTAACGGGACACTATAACACAACAAACAAGAAGAAACGGCAGCCAGAATAATGGTGCCAGTTTCTCATCTTACGGGCTAGTATAGCTACTTTTGCCTTACTAATTCGTCAATATGTTGTCTGAAGAAAACGGTAAGGCAGGTGGGTACAATTCTAAGAAGCAGCTTCCTCGTTGTGATATTAATTTTGGTCCTTGGTATTACTGGGTGTGTAAACGATGTTCTGGATGGAAAAGAGATTGTCAGCATTAAACTCGAATGTGCAGACGGATGTAAGAAAATGCAGACAGCAGCATTTGTAGATGACAGCGTGACTTATGAGAAAATTGATGAAATAAGGATATTCCAGAGAGCAATCAGTAAAGCGATAATAATGAAAGGTGACATAGATTATAGTGCAATGTTGTTCATGTACCTTTCGTTCGAAGACGGCACAGAAAAGAAATACGTGTTAAACGTTGCTGACGAAGATGGAAGTACCGCCTTACTCGTCGATATAGCGGATAGAGTGCAAGGATACGAAATACCAAAAGATCAGACTGCTGAACTAAGAAAGATTATTTATCAGGCTAAATCATAGCACGTACGCCGCCGCGGTCGACGAGTCCGTCCAGCTGCGATATCTGGCCGGACCGGATGTGGAAGAGATGGCGAAGCTGCGCTGGTCGGCATCGGAAGACCGCTATCTGGGCGCCATACGGGATCTGATGGGACAGACGGTTTGGCGGAATCAGCAGCAACCTAACACTTCGTGAGCGACCGGACTGGGTGGTTCTTTCCGATTCGCAAAATAGGTAAGGAAGGTTTCGCGTCCCGCATCCTTCCTAGTCATTGGGGTACCTCGGACTCAAGCAACGTTGGGTCTGGGGTACCCTTTTCTGTTTTAAGGTAAATTATGTAAAGTAATTCTAAGCATATCCGTTGGAAGAGACGATACAGGAAGAAAGGAGGTTGGTACTGATGAAGAACGGGGTAATAATGTATGCAAGAAGTGTGTTGGCGTTCCTAATGGCAATGACCGCCTTGGCGGCATTTATTCCAAACGGTCATGCTCGAGGTGAAGGAACGATGCTCAAAACGGGCAATTATGTCTATAGTGTCTCTCCGGATGGAGGCAATTCACCGGATCTGCTATCGACCGGTCTGATGGCGGCGGCGAAAAGCGTATTGTATGACGGCACAACCGCCTATGCAGGCTGGATGGGGAAAGCGAAATCGCCGATGACGGTGCATGTGGTGATCGACTTGCTCAGGGATTATCCCCTTGATCAATTGCGTGTGGTGATGAACTCACCGAACAAATACTGGGGCTTCAAAGATATGACCGTCAAATACCGCCCGGAAGCGGCGACGGGTTATTACATCGCAACCAGGCATATCAGACAAGGCACCGAGCTGAACTATACGGTCAACGTGCCGATGGCGGGCGTGACGGCCAGGTTCATCGTGCTGGACATCACACGCACGCAAGCCTTTCAGCATATCCCTCTGACGGAAGTTGAAATCACGCAAGGCAGCGGCACGCCGGGGCAAAATCCGAAGCCCTCGTTCACCGCGGAGCAGTTAAAGGCCGAGCTGAACAAGGACGCCTTGCTGGTGGACCGTTACGGCCAATGGATGAACGATGCTTGGCCGGGAAAAATCACCTCCGACGCGCAGCTGCGTCAGAACTATACGGACGAAGCCGACGCCTTGGCGAACGTCGCATATGACCCGGCAATCTACGATTCTTACGGCGGCATCAAGCGTATTGGGAAATACGAGAGTACCGGCTATTTCAGGCTGGAGCAGGTCAACGGCAAATGGTGGTTCATTACGCCGGACGGGTATCCTTTCTTATTGAAAGGGGTGGATGCTGCAAGTTTATGGGAAGCCGGCTACAAGACGCCGACGCAGAAGCCGGACGGCACGCCAAGGCAAATATTCGAGCAGCTGCCCGACCGGACGCTCTACGCGCCGGCTTATACCAAGGACGAGAACGGCGAGTACGTCAGCTTCAGTGTCTCGAATGTAATGAAGAAGTACGGCAGCGATTACGAGGCGAAATGGGGGGATATCACGCGCAAACGCCTGATACAGTGGGGGTTCAACGCCTTCAGCAAGTGGACCAAGCCGAAGGGCGTCGCTTTTCCGTACGTTCAGGTGCTGCAGGACCCTGCTAACTTGCGAAGAATCCTATGGTCGTACGACGTGTTCGATCCTCAGACCGCGCCGATCATCGAGAGTACGCTAAAGACGCAGCTGCAAAACGCGCGCACCAGCAAGTGGTTAATCGGCTACACCTACGATAACGAAGCAGGCTGGACAACCGATATCGTCAAAGAGCTGCTGATGTACGGGGCGGATTCTCCGGCGAAAGGCGCCTTCGTCGATTATTATGCCACCCGGCACGGCAGTCTCGATAACGTCAATATGCTGCTCGGCATGAACGCCGTTTCGTTCAACGCGCTCAAGGACACTCCGATCGCAATCACCAAGGTATCCTCTGCGGACGTATCCGGCTTTATCACCTTGGCATCCGAGACGTATTACGCTATGATCCGCGACATCCTGAAGCGGAATGACCCGAATCATTTGTTTCTCGGCTCCACTATCGTCCCTACTTGGCGAACGAGCTTGGATTGGGATCGGGGGGCGATGCCGTATGTCGATGCCTTCTCGGTGGACAGTTATACGAGGGATGGCAGCTGGATGGACGAATATGAGGCTTTCGGGAAGCCGCTGCTCAATCTCGAGCATTCCTTCGGCTCGTCCGACCGCGGTTTGTCATATATCAGCGCCCCTACGAAGACGACCAGTACCCTTGAGCGGGGAGTAGCCTACCGGGCATTCGCGGAAAGCCAGGCACAGAATCCGCTGTTCGTCGGCTCAGGCTGGTATGCCTATTTCGATCAGGCCGTCACCGGACGCGTGGACGGAGAAAGCTACAATATCGGACTCGTAGATCAGCAGGATCAGCCATACACGGAAATGGTCAGCATTATGAAGATGGCTCACGCGGGATTGGAAAACATACATCTGTACGGCATTAACCTCGCCGCCGGTGCTGCAGTCGCGGCCAGCTCGACCCATGTTGCAACGCTTGCGCCCGCTAACGCGGTCGACGGTGACGGGACGACGCGCTGGGGCTCGAACTATACCGACAACGAGTGGATCTATGCCGATCTCGGCGCGGTCAAGACGGTGAACCGGGTTTATCTGAGCTGGGAGGCAGCCTATGCGAAAGCCTACAAGATCCAAGTATCGAATGATGCCAAGACCTGGACGGATGTATTCGCGACCACTTCCGGGGACGGGGGGATCGACGATATCTCGTTCTCAGCCAAGAGCGCAAGATATGTGCGGATGCTGGGTATGAAGCGGGGTTCGGCTTACGGGTACTCGTTATGGAGGTTTGAGGTATTTGCTTCGACTTCTGGCCTGTCATTTTTGGAGGATTAATAATCGTACTCGGGCTAATCATTTTTGCAATTGTTATTAATAATTGGACAAAGAAATACCTTTAGAGCGCCGACGCTTATTGAACTAACGGACACATTTGCTGAGCTGAATAAGAATATCGTGTCAACCAGGAATCGCAGGCTTAACTATGGGAGAGGAGTAATAATAGATGTTCGAACAAGAAATTCAAATGATCTCAGATGTATCTATGGGGAAGCGGACGGCAAGCCGCTGTTGCTCGACATCGCTATGCCATCGCAGCCGGTAGGTAAACTTCCGATTGCATTGTATATTCATGGAGGCGCGTGGTTATGGGGTGACAAGGCTGAACCTTCGGAGAGCGGGATGTTTGTTCGTCACTTTGCAGCCCAGGGCTACCTCTCCGTTAGCATCAATTATCGATTCAACAACGAAGCGATCTATCCTGCGCAGTTGCATGATGCGAAGGCAGCTGTTCGTTGGCTTCGAGCGAACGCAGAATCTTTCGGTGCCGATCCGGCTCGGATTGGCGTGTTCGGGCATTCCGCCGGCGGGCATCTGGCGGCATTGCTAGGTACGACTGGACAGGCAGAAGAAATGGAAGGCTGTAGCGGGAATCCCGGTATTTCCAGCTCCGTGCAGGCGGTTGCCGCCTGGTCGGCCCCAGTCGATTTCCAGCAGATGTTGGTCGGCTTTCATGACTCACCTGAGTCGTTGGAATCTCGACTAATCGGCGGATATGTGAGAGAGCATCCGGAAAGGGCAAAGATGGCCAGCCCGATTACATTTGTAACAGATGCCGCGCCCACCATTCTTGATCATTCACGGTACTGAAGATGAGATTATTCCATTCAAACAGGCAGAAATATTACACGAAGCGCTTCATAACTCCAGTTTTCTGGCAATCAAAGGAGCCAATCATAGTCTTCAAGGCGGCAATCTTGGCTGGGAAGATGTTCTCCAGACGACTCAAATTTTCTTTAATCGACATATTCGGATTTAGCCCATATAAATCCGAATATATTACTCTGATGGAGAGGCGCATCTTACCAGTATTCTGCTAACGTGCACGTTAACACACCGCTGAACAGGCCACCTATCGATCGGTGGCCTGTTCAGCTAACGAGCAGTTTAGTTATTGTTTAATCGATTCTCAAGACTTTCTTCACTTCTACTTCATTCGAAAACAAGTTGGTGAACGTAATGATATAGTTATGGTAAGGAGGGTTAAGCCGGAACGCTGCATCCAGGTTACGGACTTTCTCCAAACTACTGTAACTTTCAAAGCTTTATTGAAAATCACAGTATGGACTTCTAGCGAACGATTACATTGACAAAACTGAGTAATATTGAAACCGCCCGTTTAGATGGACGTATTTAATAAAATCAGCAATTATGGAGGTAGTGGAATTATGAATAGGAAGAACAAGATGAAACCCGCAATGGCGCTTGCATTAGGAATCGCCCTTGGTGTAGCCATTGGCGTGGCAATGGATAATATCTCAGTTGGTATCGGTCTTGGAATAGCGTTTAGCGTAGTATTCGGAGGATTTAGAATAAAAAAGAATCCACCGGATGCCTGAAAATGATCAGTAAATAAATGGTGCCGACAGAAGTCGGCACCATTTATTTCAATCTTTAACTGGAAACTGACGAGGTTGCCACGAATATGGTGACCGTTGAAGTAACGGGACACGATACTTCAATAAATGACTGTGACAAGAACAATGTTCAAATGAAGCCCCAAATTCATGATTCATACGATAATAAAATAGAAGCTCCAGGACAGCTGTCCTGGAGCTTCTATTTTATTCACCCTGTTCTTCATCCGGTTCCATGCTGTCCCCAATTTCCTACCAGGCCGTTCTTGGCCCACCATGGAGGTGTCAGCGACCCCATACTGAACAAGAGGCATTTTTGTAACCGTCCTTGCTGTCTAGGACTGGAACTTTCTTAGAAGCTCTTCGCATGTTTTGATAGCCGTCTTGTTCAAACTCAAGCTCTTCGACTCCCCTCGCACAAATAAGCGCTATTTCAAGTTAAATTGCATGCCTTCTTGGAATTTCTTACCGAAGAAGATGAACAAGATGATGATAGGTAGCGTCAGCAGCACCGATGCGGCGTACAACGGACCTGGATAGGTGCCATAAGGGCCGAACATTTGCGACAATAACACGTTCAGCGTGAGCTTATCGTCACTGCGCACGATGATCATATCCCACAGCAGCTCCGTCCAGCGTTCCATGATGAGGAACAGGAAGATAACGGTCGTGATCGATTTGGACATCGGAAGCATGATGCGGTACATGATTTTGAAATCATTGGCGCCGTCCAGTTTGGCCGCTTCGATGAATACCGACGGAATCGCCTTGAAGAAGTTCGTGTACATGAAGATCGCCCACAGGCTGACCGCCTTAGGGAGTATCATCCCCAAGTAAGTGTCGTAAAGGCCGACCTTCTGCACGATTAGAAACGTCGGGATGAGCAAAATGATAGCCGGGAAGAACATATGGAACAAGACGAAATTGTTAATCGTGTCCCGCCCGCGGAAATTCAGCTTGGATAGCGCGTAAGCAACCATGACGCCAGACATCATCATCAGGGCCGTCGAAGCAATCGATACGATCGCACTATTGAAGAATGAGCTCACCCACGGGCGAGATATACCCGTCTCGCCGCCGGAAAACAGCCAATTGTACGATTTCGTCGAATACGAAGTCGGTATGAATTTCTGGTCGACCTGGCTCCAATCCGCGAACGAATTAAGCACCATGTATAAATACGGGTAGACCATAATGAACAGAAGGATGACAGCCAGCCCATAGCGGACGGCCAGCTTGCTTGTACTGTTTCGGTTAATCCCAACCATAGCGTTTCCCCCACAGTTCCAGCAGTTTACGGATGATAAAGATCGAGATGAAGGTAGCGATCGACGCAAGCAGCGCTACAGCGGATGCGTAGCCGGCTTTCAAGTTTTTGAAGGCTTGATTGAAAATCTCCATCTGCCACGTGTTCGTAGCATAATTCGGTCCGCCGCCGGTTAATTGATACACTTCCGTAAAAATGCCAAACGTGACGCCGAACGATAAGATAAGCGTCGTATAGAACGCCGGGTAGAGTAGCGGCAGCGTAACGCGCCAGAATCGCTGTCGTTCTGTGACACCGTCGATTGCGGCGGCTTCATAGATCTCATTGTCGATGCTATTCAATCCCGACGTCAGAATAAGGGCGTAATACCCAGTGAATTTCCACGCCAATATCATTCCGACAACGAACAGTGCTGACATCGGAGTACCGAGCCAGTCAATGTTCATGCCAAGCTTGCGCAGGAAGGTATTGAGCGGACTCGAATAGGACAGAAACCCCTTCACAATCAGAGATGAAACGACCCCAGATGACAAGTAGGGCAGGAAGAAGCCAATTAGAAACACGCTCTTAAACCGAGGCACACTGTGTACGACGACCGCAACGCACAGGGCCAGTACCGTCACGAGCGGGACGAAAATTATCATGAATTTGTAAGTCACCCAGAAAGCTGCGTGCACGCCGGGTGATTTCAGCGCATCGGTGAAATTGCTAAATCCAATAAAATTATACTCCGGCGAAATTAGATCCCAATCCGTAAAGGACAGATAAAAAGACCAGATAAGCGGTCCGAAAAAGAATATCAACGAATAAATGAGGTAGGGGCTGGTAAATAACCAGCCCAACCGATTGTTTTTTTGATCCATTAGGACAACTCCTTCTATTGAAGAGCGGCTTCAATGGCTTTCTTCATATTAGCCCAGCCCTTAGCCGGCGCGATTTCACCGCGTACCACCTTGTTAAAGGCTTCTTGACCGATAAGCGTCTGGAGGTCGTTATATTTCGCATTGTCCATCGGCGGCACGGCATTCGGTACATTTTCAGCATAAGGCTTCAGTGCAGGATTCGCGTCGAGTACATCTTTAAACGATTCATTGCTCGTCAGGTCGTCGCGTGCTGGTGGCAGCTTCGTTTGCTCAAGCCATTTCACGTCATTCGTCGAATCGGAGTAGACCCACTTAATGAAGTCGATCGCCGCTTTCTGCTCCGCTTCGGAAGCTTGTGAGAAGATGACGAGACCTTTCGTATCGGCGAATGTCTTGCTAGTAGCGGGGTCTGTACCATCCGGAACCAAAGGCATGCTCAGCGCGAATGTTTCGCCCAATTTAAGCTCAGGGAACTTTTCTCCCCACATGCTGAATGTCCAAGGACCGATATCGGTAAAGACGCCAACGCCGTTTTCGAAAGGATCTGTAACGGTTTGCGACAAAATACCTTTCTCCTTGCGCAGGTTGTCTACGAACGTCAACACTTCCGTGCCTGATTTGTCGTCACCGACAAATTTGCTGCCTTCGACGAAGTGGTTACCATTCGACGCCGCATTGTAAAGCATGAAGAAGTCGAACCAACGTTTCCAAGCAGTCGGATCAGCCAAATCAGGTTTCGCCCATACGTATTTATCCGGGAATTTCGCTTTCAGCTTCTTAGTCGCGTCCAGCATCTCACTATATGTTTTCGGAACTTCAATATCGCCGGCTTGCTTTAGTATGTCGATACGCCAGCCGAACAGCATTGGGTTGGAATAGATCGGCAGCACGTATTGATGACCGTCGGAAAACTTCCAAGGCTCGATCGTGTTTGTCATGTTCCGGCTTTTTATAAGGTCCTCGAATCCTGGCAGCGTTTCAAGTGGAAGTAGCGCTTTGCTATTAGCCAGCTGCGCTGCGAATCCGCGGTTGATGTTCTCCGAAATCGTCGGCGCGCTCTTACCGGCAATAGCTGTTTGTATGCTCGCTTCAGAAGTGGGCGATTCTTTAATTACGCTGACGTTAATTTTGACCCTATCATTTACTTTTTCATAAGCTGTAGCTAGATCAGTCCAATAAGCTTGCTGAGTCGGGTTGGGAGCAGCCCAAAACTCGATTATTGTTAGGTCATCCTCCGATGCAGTCCCTTGGTTAGCATCGCCATTTTTTGCACACGCCGTAAGTACGTAGCTAGCCAAGGCCGTGACGAGCAGCGTGAAAACGAGCTTGTTCATTGTGTAGAAATCCTCCTTTAATGAATCTAAAGTTAATATTATGACAGTGGTATCATGTGCTCCCCTCAAAAGTGTGTTTCACATTGCGATGAGAGAGTTCTTTACGCTTCCTTTCTCCCAATATTCTGATTCCAGATTGCGACTTGGACGTAGTCTACGATTCTCAGCGGGCAGATCCGGCACAAAAAAGAGCAGTCTTATACAAACTACTCCAATCGTGCCCAATCTACGAAAGAATAGAGTTCACTATAGCAGTGGATGATTTTCGAGTACACATCCAATTCATCCGTTTTTGTCCAATCCATACGAAAAATGCGCGCTAGAATGCAGGTCATAATATGTGAAGGTACGCGGGTTTGGCATAGGGGATGAAGGCCATTGATTTAAGCTCGCCGCCGGTAAGTGTCCAGATTTTACCGTTTGACATCAAAGAAATCGGCAGTGTAAGCTTCGTCAGGTACTGGAGAAGAATGCTGTAGGGTGAGTGAAATGGTATAAAAGCGAAATCAATACAAGTATTTGATCGCAAAAGTCGATTCTACTAGTGTGCGATTCTACCTAAATACTTTAATACAAAAAAGCGTTAAAGTGTTGATGCGAAATTTGAAAATGGATCAACTCAAAGTTTTAGGAATGTTAGCCGCTCGGTTTTATCAAAAAAATTCTCTTATACAGTTCTTTACATAAAACTTGGAGGTTGGTGAATTGAGAATTAACACTAAACAAGGTGATTATAAGCATTTTAATAAGGCAGAAAAACTGGAATCTTTAACAAAGCTCCAATGTGAGGTGACTCAAAATGGAGTGGATGAGCCGCCATATGAAAATGAATTTTGGGATCACTATGAAGAAGGGATCTACGTAGATATCATCTCTGGTGAGCCGTTGTTTAGCTCAAATGATAAATTTGATGCCCACACTGGCTGGCCTAGTTTTACGCAACCTTTAGAGACTAATAATTTTGTATTAAAACGTCAGATCTATTTAGGTACCGAAGTCAGAAGCCGCAACGCGGACTCCTTCTTAGGTCATGTGTTTAAAGATGGACCTCAACCAACGGGACTGCGATTCTGTATGAATTCCGCAGCCTTGGCGTTTATTCCGATAGCGGAACTTGAAAAGAGAGGTTACGGATATTATTTAGCACGTTTTATAGATGAATCAAATTTGAAATAGAAATATAGTCGCACTTAATAGGGAAGGAACTTTAAATTGAAAATATATGATCTCATCGTAATTGGCGGAGGGTCCAGCGGTTTAGCAGTAGCGGCAGGCGTGGCGGGCTTCGGGGTGAAAGTAGCTTTGATAGAAAATGAGTCCGAAACGGGAGTGGAAGCTTCGCATAAAGGTCGCGTTTCATCCAAATCATTACTTGCGATGGCAAAGGAACTCTATTCGGCTAAGAAAACGGTTAAAGCATATGGAATTTGTTTGCAAACGGAAATCGATTATAAAGAGGTTTATGGCGGAGTCCATGATGAGATTTCTGCGATTCAATCATGCGATAGCACAGAACGATGTCGGAGAATGGGCGTGGAAGTAGACGTGTATCACGGACACGGTCATTTCCGTGACGAGCACCATATTGAGATTAACGGTGAAGAAGTACTATTCGGCAAGCGTATTGTCATTGCAACAGGATCCCGAACGGCAGATCCAATGATTGAGGGATTGCAGGAAGTGGATTTCCAGACCAATGAAAGCGTGTTTGACTTACAATCTTTACCCGAAAGCCTAGTAGTTATTGGGGCGGGGGAGATCGGATTGGAACATGCTCAAGCTTTTGCGTGGTTGGGATCCGATGTTACCGTACTCGAAAAAAAATCAGGATTATTAATCGGTGAAGACGAGGATATCGTACCTTACGCACAGGCTGCAATAGTAAAGGAAATGTCGCTTCAGTTCAATACGATCGTGAACAAGGTTGAAGCCATGCCTGACGGAAAAAAGCGATTAACTATCGAACGTAACGGTGAAAGGCACCATTTGGACACGAACTCCATTTTTATTGCAACCGGAAGAAGACCGAACACGGATCGTCTGGGGCTATCAAACATTGGCATTGTATTAGACGGTAACCATATCGTTGTAAAAAGAACATTGCAAACAAGCATACCGCATATTTACGCAGTCGGCGATGTGATTAAGCCGTTTCCGTTCACGCACTCTGCGGGGATGGAAGTGAAGATCGTCATAGAAAATACAATTTTTCGATTGAAAAGAAAAGTAAGCTACGACAATGTTCCGAGGGTAATACATGTGGAACCAGAAATTTTTCATTTAGGTATGACCGAGGAAGAAGCACGGAAACAGTCCGGAGCTAATATCCGGGTTTATAAAGTGACCTTAGATCAGGTAGATCGATTTATTACGGATCGGAATGCAGAGGGTATCGTAAAGGTGATTACTGATTTGAAAGGAAGGATATTAGGAGCGCATGCAATCGGAAAGGGAGCAGCGGACTGGATGCAGGGAGCTGTATTAATTAAACATTTCGGACACAAGTTTCAAGCCATTTCGCATGTGGCGCATCCGTATCTTGCCCGAACGGAAGCTTTAAACAAAACCGGTGATCAATATTGGAGGGAGAAGTTGTTGCAAGGTGGCTTCCTGAGGCGATCTATTAGGAGTTATATAAGTTGGTTTCAAGAATACGGACAGTGGATGGATTATGACTAATAATTTCCTAATCTTCGTTAGCATGATAACAGCAAGATAATATAGTTTTAAAACTCCATAGCTGCGATTTGAATTGTTGCGCTATGTGGCTTGGCTTCGCAAACGCAAACGCAAACGCAAACTAGAGTTAATCGGTGGGGAAAATCTAACAAAGCCTGGGGATTAAGAAATGATAATTAAACCGAAACATGGTCGACATAAATATCTTCAAAAAAAAGGGGCTCGCTCTGCAGATACTGATTCGGATGAGTTTTTATTTACTAGAAGTACAAATGCGATACTCGAACATATTGGTTTAGTATTACAAGGTCTTTGGAGTAAAACAACATTCCACTTAAACACTATGGATTATTTTTCAGGATCACGACCAGAGCTTGGAATGCTGATTCTGCAGGAACTATGCGACCAAAGAGTTCATCGGGAAAGGAATAATGTCTAAGCACGTTATTTAATAAGCAATGATCTTCCAGATCCCAAGTAGTCATATTCCCTCCAAGCTCCCACGAAGCTCAAGTTCTTGGATTCATCGGCTTGTCACTTTATTAATGAAAGGAAACTGGTAAAAACCGAAACATTAACTTTGTCCCTCTCTATAAATCCACGATCATAACAAGGAACCAGGTGAACGCGAACATGGGTCGAGGTTGGTTTGAACTACGTTCGTATGAATATGTGGGGATATTGGCCCGGTCTAATATAACGACGACAACGGGCGAATATGATCGATTTATTGTAACTATTAAAAATAAAATAAGTAGTTACTTGCATAATGAGATGGGGCATGATATAGTGCTTATTGTAACCAGCAAAAACAAATATAAAAGGTTACATGAGTGAGTGGGGAAATACAAAACGCTTAACGACATCGCTTTACATGCTTATGAATCCGGGGATATCTTCCGCACTGCTTTCCTGAGAGAACTCCGCTGACAACTTTCATGCAGTCGATATCCCATTACCCAGAAGATCGCTTTCTGTCCAGGAGAAATTCAAGCCCTGCGATGCTGGGCTGAGCATAGTTATCACGAGCTAATTACTTCCACGATGCGCTAGATGGCTCGACCACCCACAAACACATACCAGAAGGAGATTAACAACATGACTAATCCTCAAAGTATTCGCCCGTTTCACGTGAATGTCCCAGAAGCAGAGCTAACCGAATTGCGCAATCGTATCAACGCGACAAGATGGCCCGAGAAAGAAACTGTGTCAGATCAATCGCAAGGCTCGCAGCTTGAAACGATGCATGAACTTGCTCGTTATTGGGCGAATGAATACGACTGGCGCAAGATTGAAGCTAAGATCAACGCTGTTCCGCATTTCCTAACCGAGATTGACGGTCTGGATATTCATTTCATCCACGTTCGTTCGAAGCATGAGAATGCGATGCCGATCATCATTGCACACGGATGGCCGGGATCGATCATCGAGCAAATGAAGCTGATCGAACCGCTGACTAATCCTACGGAGCATGGTGGAACCGAAGCGGATGCATTCCATGTCGTTATTCCATCGATGCCTGGTTACGGTTTCTCGGGCAAGCCGTCTGCGACAGGTTGGGACCCGGAGCGCATCGCGCGCGCTTATGGCGAGTTGATGACGCGTCTTGGCTACGAGAAGTATGTAGCGCAAGGCGGTGACTGGGGTGCAATTGTTGTTGATTTCATGGGCGTTCAAGAAGCAAAGGGATTGCTCGGCCTTCACACTAATATGGCTGGCGTGATTCCTCCTGACGTTGATGCAGCTATGTGGTCCGGCAATCCACTGCCGTCCGGTCTCTCTGACGAAGAGAAACTAGCGGTCAAGCAAGTTGGCGAAAATAAGTTCTATTACGCCTTCTTCATGGGAACGCGTCCTCAGTCACTGACTGGACTTGTGGATTCACCTATTGGTCTGGCAGCCTTTATGATTGACCACGACTGGAAGAGCCTTGCCCTGATCTCCAGATCTTTTGCCGGAATTAATGAAGGTTTAACTCGTGACGACGTTCTCGACAACATCTCGCTCTTCTGGTTTACGAACTCCGCGATTTCTGCAGCCCGTATTTATTGGGAGAACAAATGCTCCTTCTTCGCAGTTAAAGGCGTGAAACTTCCGGTTGCCGTAAGCGTCTTCCCGGATGAACTTTATGAAGCACCGAAGAGCTGGGCAGAGAAGGCTTACCCGAGCTTGATCCACTACAACAAGCTTCCAAAGGGCGGACACTTTGCGGCCTTTGAGCAGCCTGCGCATCTAATTGCAGAAATCCGTACAGGATTGAAATCACTGCGCTAATTGGAATTATATATGTCATTCTGTTCTGCGGCCCGCTCTGGGCCGCAGATTTTCTTTTACATGCTGCATCTTACAGAAGGTACCGTGAAGAATCACGTTACCAATCTGATCGCGAAGCTGGGGCTGCGAGATAGAACACAAGCAGCCTTATTCGCAGTAAGACATCTGTTATAAACGGCATGACTTTTGGCACATAAGTATGCTATTTATCATGACTTTAATTGTATATAGGGTCTTTATTGGTATGAATTTCATTACGTTTCACAGATTTGCTCCTGTACTTTCGTTGTTATAATGCAATGATAGTGAACTTACATATAGCAAATGAAAACCGAAAGAAGGATGAAAATGAAAAAAGGCTGGTTTGAATTGGACAAATACAAGCATGATAATGGTTTTTTCCACTATGGCTCTTATTGCTCCAAAGCATGGCAAATCAATATCTATTCTTATAAAACCGAGGAGGATTCAATACCCGATGTAACCTTGATCTTGCATACAACAAAAGAATACGGGGGCGGTTATTGCTTAATGGATTATTCAATTTCGTATGTAGGCCGCGCCATCATGTTTGATGAGGCAACTGCTATGGTCAAAAAGCTAGATGATACTAATAGATATAATGATCCCATGAGCTTGACCGAGCATTTAGTGGTCTGTCGCGAGTTCTTTGATTGTGGAAAAATGATACAAACTACATAAGGAGGTGATCGGGAATGGTGAAAAGGTTAAATCAAGAAGTAAGAATGAAAGTGGTAAGAGAAGCTTTAGCTGGTATGACGGTTGGGACACTAGCCACATTGTATGATATTCGTCCGGAAATCGTTCGCAATTGGATGCGGGAGCATCATGATGACATCGCTCCGGAAGAAATTCCAGCGGCCCATGAACACCTCCAAGAACTGCAGCGACTGCAAAACGTCGAATTAAAATATGAGAAGGCTATGAAGATTTTAGAGGAGAAAGAACTCGAGAACGAGATCCTAAGAGAACTTGTAAAAAAGAGAAACCCCGCTTATATGATAAGTACGCGGTAGCTGGCCAATTCATTGAGCGGGGGAAAACAGCATCTGTGGTTTTACGAATTATCAGAAACTCAGGTGCGCATTAATAGCAATGTTACGGAAGAATAAACTGACGTCGATATCCCATCGACTTCGGTTTTTTTGTGCTTCAAACGTAACCACTAAAAATTAAATAGTTAGTTACTTGAATTCCGCTGTGTTTCATGTTATATTTGTAACCTGCAAAAATAAACATAGGTGGTTACTATATGGAAGGGGATATTCGGATATGCGCAAAAAGCACAAAAATCTAATCATACTGGTTCTTCTCGCTATTCTGGCAGCTGGATCTATTTATGAGCTTAATTGTTTTTTGAACCACTAAGATTGAATGCATCATCCTATTAGATACTGCAGAGGAGAAGGAGAAATTGAAATTTAGAAAAATGATGATATATGTGTTAACGATTGCCCTGGTATTCTTTATTGTTTATCTCATTTATATGTCCTATCACAAAAGAGAAATAGCGAAGGCTCAAGCGCTATTAGATACGTTTATTGAAAATTCGAATACGACTTACGAAAAAGCTGTGTTTGCAGGTGGCTGTTTCTGGCATATGGAAGAGGCTTTCGAGAAACTTGATGGTGTCTTGCGTGTTGAAACAGGTTATACGGGAGGACACACGAAGAATCCCACCTATGAGGAAGTAGGTTCCGGAACTACAGGACATCTCGAATCAGTGGAAGTCCTTTATAATCCTAATCAAATTACATATGAAAATCTCCTTCAAGTTTTCTGGCGTAATGTTGATCCTACGGATGCATACGGCCAATTCCTTGATCGTGGTGCTGACTATGAATCAGCTGTATTTTATAGCAGCAATGAACAGAAAAAGTTGGCAGAAGCATCAAGAGATGCACTAGCAGCATCAAATAGGTTCGATAAAGCGATTGTAACGAAAATTTCATCTGCAACAACGTTTTACATGGCCGAAACGGAGCATCAGGATTTCTACAAGAAAAACCCAATTCGCTATGAGTTGACCGAATACGCCTCTGGTCGAGATGCGTTTCTGAATAAAGCCTGGAGTAAGGACAGGGAAGTGAAATTCACTGTAAAAACTGGCTTTCATAAAGATTTTAATAAAGCGGAAAAGCTGAAAATGCTGACTAAGCATCAATTCAACGTTACTCAGAATGGAATTGATGAGGTGCCGTATGAAAACGAATATTGGGCTAACGAGAAAGAAGGCATTTACGTCGATATTGTTTCGGGCGAGCCTCTGTTTAGCTCAAAGGACAAATATGATGCAGGTTCGGGCTGGCCTAGTTTCACAAAACCGATGGAGCCGAACAATATTGTTTTAAAACAACGATCCGGTTTATTTTCATCGACAACTCAGGTAAGAAGCCGATATGCAGATTCCTTTCTAGGCGATGTGTTTAATGACGGGCCTAAGCCAACGGGATTACGCTACTGCATGAACTCTGCGGCCATGGAATTTATCCCGAAAGCTGAGCTTGAACAAAGAGGATATAGCGCTTATGCCGCACTTTTTAACAATGACAACAAATGAAGTTGGTAACCCATTTAAAGAAACCTTTATTACTCATCGGCGTTGTCATCGGATTAATATGGTTCAATCACAAAGTTCTACATCTCAGTCCTGAGGGAATAAGATCGTGGATACTAACTTTCGGACGGGCTGCCCCGCTTCTGTACATCTTTATATATGCGGTTCGTCCCCTAATCTTGTTCCCCGCATCCGTTCTTTCATTGACGGGAGGATTGGCTTTCGGTCCGGTGTGGGGCACGGTGTATACGATCGTCGGTGCGACACTTGGTGCGGTGTTTTCTTTCGGGCTAGCGCGAGTATGGGGTCATCAATTGATTTCCGCAAGGTCAAGAGAGAATTGGGTCAAGCTTGAGAAGCAACTGGAACAAAAGGGTTATATGTATATTTTGCTTTTGCGCCTGATCCCTATATTCCCCTTTGATCTTATCAGTTACGGAGCCGGCGTGGCTAAAGTGAGATTTAAGGCATTTTTATTCGGCACTCTTCTGGGCATCATTCCGGGAACGTTTGCTTATAGTTTCCTGGGCTCGAGTTTTCTGCACGACAAGAAATCATACATCGTCATTGCTGCGACTGTGTTCGTGCTTGTCACACTGATACCACTTGTTCTCAAGCAACGAGTGTATAAAACATAAAGAGAAGGAGCACGCACATTGAAAAGCTATGATCTTGTTGTCATTGGCGGTGGAGCTGGGGGACTTACAGTAGCGGCGGGTGCGGTCAACTTTGGGGCAAAGGTGGCGTTGATTGAAAAAGAACCTGAGCCTGGAGGGGACTGTTTGCATACCGGATGCGTGCCATCCAAAGCGCTTATTGCCGCGGCTAAGGAGCTATTTACGGCTAAGAAAGCTGCCGGAGCCTATGGATTGAAATTGCAGGGTGAAGCCGATTATTCGGAAGCATTCCGAAGAGTCCAAGCGGCCAGAGCTGCCATTCAACCTCATGATAGCGCAGCACGATTTCGCAGTATGGGTGTAGATGTATTTCAAGGTCATGGTCAATTCCGAGATAGGCATCATATTGAGATCAGTGGCGGCGAAGTGATTTATGGCAAACGCATTGTCATTGCCACAGGTTCCAGAGCGGCCATTCCACCTATTGATGGTTTGCAGGATGTAGATTATCTAACTAATGAAAGTTTATTTGATAGGAAGTTGCTGCCTCAGAGCCTAGTTGTTATTGGGGCAGGGCCGGTTGGTTTGGAATTGTCTCAAGCGTTAGCCCGTCTTGGTGCCAAAGTGACCGTTCTCGTAAGAGGAACGCAGCTATTAAACAAAGAAGACAACCATCTCGTTTCCTACGTACAAACTGCGCTGGATAAAGAAATGTCGTTTCTGTTTCAAACGACTGTAATCAAGGTTGAAGCCTTGCCTGATGGGAGGAAGCGAGTTGTTGTGGAGCGTGACGGGGAGAAGCTTCAATTGGAGACTGAAGCCATATTGATTGCGACCGGACGACAGCCAAACACCGATCATCTTGGACTTTCACGCATCGGTATTCAAATGGATCATGATTATATTGCGGTTAAAGCTACAATGCAGACAAGCATTTCACATATCTATGCGGTCGGAGATGTGATCAAGCCTTTTCCGTTTGCGCATGCAGCAGGCATGGAAGGTAAAATCGTCGTAGCCAATGCGGTATTCGGATTGAAACGGAAAGTAAGCTACGATAACGTTCCATGGGTAACCTACACGGACCCGGAAATCTTTCATTTGGGAATGACGGAAGACGAGGCTCGCAGAAATGTTGGGGATCACATTCGGGTTTACACTGTGACGTTGGATCAGGTGGATCGATTTATAACCGATCGGGATACAGACGGTATTGTTAAAGTGATTACCGATACGAAAGGAAGAATCTTGGGGGCTCATGCTGCCGGGAATGGAGCAGGGGACTGGATGCAGCAGGTAGTATTTGCGAAGCGCTTCGGTCACAAGCTCCCCCATATATCGCAAGTGGTGCATCCGTATCCCGCCCGCTCGGAAGCTTTATTACGAACGGCTGATCAATATTGGCGCGATAAGTTGGTTCAAGGTGGTATAGCGGAGCGGGTAATCAAAACCTATGTAAAATGGTTTCGTTAATATTCAAGGAGGACTTTGTTTGAAATACACACGTTATACTTTATTCATTCTTCTATTATCGATGATTGGTTTGGCCACAGTCGCCTGTTCAGGTACATCTTCCACTAAGGAAGGAAAGGCTGCCGGCGATCCGCTTCTTACAAGCAGCTGGGATCAAGTGTTGGCTGATGCCAAAGGACAAACCGTGAATTGGTATATGTGGGGCGGAAGCGATGCGATCAATGAATTCGTAGACCAGAAATATGGTCGCGAATTGAAGAAGCAGTATGGTATCACATTGCACCGAATCCCACTTGGTGATACTGCAGAAGCGGTTAATAAGGTGCTGAACGAGAAGCAAGCTGGCAAAGTCCGGGATGGCAGTGTGGATCTGATATGGATTAACGGTGAGAACTTTGCCACTCTGAAGCAAGCAGATGTTCTGTTTGGTCCCTTTGCAGCTAAGCTTCCGAATGCGCAATACGTCGATTATGAGAACCCTGCCGTTATGAAGGACTTCGGCTTGGATACGGAAGGCTACGAATCCGTCTGGGGCAGTGCGCAGTTTCAATTCGTCTATGATGCGAGCCGGATCAAGCCAAGCGAATTACCGCATAACTATAAGGAATTGAAGCTGTGGGCAGAGAAACATCCCGGACGATTCACTTACGATGCACCGCCTGATTTTACAGGGACGCGGTTTGTAAAGCAGCTGTTCTACGAGTTGAGTGGAGGGTATCAGAAATGGTCAGCACCATTCGATCAACAGCAGTTTGATACCGAAGTAACGAAGGTTTGGGATTACTTGAACGAGTTAAAGCCGTTCTTATGGCGAGATGGTAAAACGTATCCCAAAACGAGCGCTGAACTCACGGCACTCTTCAATAACAACGAGGTGGACTTTGCCTTTACGCAGGATATCGGAGGTATTGCGACGGATATTGGTAAAGGAAAATTACCTAATACGGCAAAGCCATATGTCTTCGACACGGGCACAATTGGCGATTATCATTATGTTGCGATTCCATACAATGCTGCACACAAAGCTGCAGCTATGGTAGCGGCCAATCTGATACTTGATCCGCAGCTGCAATTCGAGAAGGCTGATCCGAATGTCGGATGGGGAGACGGTATTGGGATCGATCCTTCGGCATTAGTTGGCGAACAGGAGAAGCTTTACGAGGAACTTAAAGCCATAAGCGGAGAAACAGCCGTACCTGCAGACGAGCTTCTGAAACATAAGCTTCCTGATCTGCAAGCAACGTACACGCAGGCATTAGAAGAAGGTTGGAAGAAACATGTTTTATTCCGGAAGTAGACCTGTGCAACTACTGTTAATAGGAGGCATGCTTCTTCCGGCCCTTCTATTAGTAGCGGGAACGTTCTTTGTCGGCATGTTTATGAATGGGATTCAAAGCTTGGGTTACTTGCCGCTAATCGGAAAATCAAAGTTATCGCTCATTGTCTACAGTGAGCTGTTTCATTCTGCTCTATTTTATCGTGCACTCTTGTATTCATTGGGAATCTCCCTAGTTACAACGATTATGGCGGCTGTGATTGCAGTTAGCCTGGCACTCTGGATTCGGCGGTATACAAGTCAAGGCGGGTGGCTTTATTTCTTGCTGCAGTTCAATCTGCCGATTCCCCATGTTGTAGGCGCAATAGCCACATTGATACTCTTCGGGCAAAGTGGATTGCTATCCCGGTTCGCCTACTTGACTGGAATGATTCAGCAGCCTTCACAGTTTCCTGAATGGGTTGTCGATCAGCATGGAATTGGAATCGTGCTGGAATATGTGTGGAAAGAGGTTCCGTTTATTGCCGTATCCGTGTTGAGTATTCTAAAATCTTGGGTCGTCCCCTATGAGAAGCAATTGCAGCTGCTCGGCGCAAATGGTTGGCAAAGATGGAGGCTCGTCACCTTACCTTTCATGTTGCCTGCTTTACTGGCCTCTTCGATTATAGTGTTTGCCTATACATTCGGATCGTTTGAGGTTCCTTACGTATTAGGTTCTGTGAGCAAGCCAACGCTGCCGATTCTGGCCTATCAAGCCTATCTCAACCCGGATCTTACGTATCGGCCTGCGGCTATGGCAATCAATATGGTCATTACGATAATAAGCATGATTCTTATCCTCTTCTATATGAAATGGGGGGAAGGTTATGCGCAGAAACAACGTTAATCCTATTCATGGTTACACGGTACTGCTCGCCCTCCTGATCTTGTTGTTTTTCCTTCCCTTTATCCCTCTGCTGGCTTGGTCTTTCGCGCAGCAATGGCGATTTCCTGATCTGATTCCAACGGCCTCGCTCCGAGCTTGGCGTTATGTATTTGCAGCACACTCACAAGTGAAGGACGCGCTGTTCAATAGCTTAGGACTGGCTGCTGCGACAAGCTTGCTATCTCAAATAGTGGCATATCCGGCAGCTCGTGCATTGGGACTTTATGTGCGTAGATGGAACAAAACGATTCGCTTGCTGCTCATAGCTCCCATATTGACTCCTGGCATTTCCATGGCGATTGGCATGCATGTCTTGTTCCTTCGGCTCGGACTGTCTGATCAATGGCTTGGAGTGCTGCTGTCCCACTTGATCCCGGCTGTTCCGTATTCCATTTATGTGTTGTACGGATTTTATGCGGGATACGACATGGCTTACGAGAAGCAGCTTCGTTTGCTTGGAGCGAATAGACTGCAAACCTTCTGGCTTGTCGAACTGCCGTTAATGCGTTCGGCTCTATCACTTAGTGTTTTATTTAGCTTTTTGATTTCATGGAGTCAATATTTAGTTACCGTGTTCATTGGCGGTGGCAGTCTGATTACCATTCCGATGCTGCTGTTTAGTGTGATAGCCAGTGGCGACTATTCGCTCATGGGCGCATTATGCATGATGTTTGTCCTGCCTGCGCTGATCATCGTTATTATTAGCGCCAGAGCAGTGAAGAAGGATCACTACGCTGCGAAGGATAGGAGGTGAAGAGTGTTGAACCGAGTGTCTGAGCCATTCTTACAAGTAACCGATCTGATGTATCACTATAATGCTGCGAAATCATTTTCCTTGGACAAGCAGTCTCTTACGCTCGATAAGGGCAAACTGCTTGTTATTCTAGGGCCTTCAGGCAGCGGGAAATCAACGTTACTTCAGCTGCTTGCAGGCTTATTAAGGCCGATGCAAGGAAGTATCCTAATGGGAGGGAAACCGATTCATCATCTTCCCCCGGAGAAAAGGAACCTATCCATGGTTTTTCAAAAGCCTTATTTGCTACCCTTTCTCACGGTCGGAGCCAATGTAGAGATCGGACTTCAAATTAAAGGATTGCCTCCCCATGAACGAAGAGTCAAAGCCGAAGAAATGCTGCAACAAGTCGGGTTGACCGGCTTCTATCACCGTCCGCTGTCTTCACTTTCCGGTGGACAAGAGCAGCGTGTGGCGTTAGCACGATCACTTGTCATTGAACCGCAGCTTATGCTGCTGGACGAACCTTTCAGCCAACTGGATCCAATGCTTCGCAGACAAATGGGGCGCTGGCTCAGCGAGATGAAGCAAATGTGGGATATTCCGATCATTATGGTCACACATGACAGAGAAGAGGCTTTGACGCTTGGTGACCGGTTTATAGTCCTCCGGGATGGTGCAATGCAGCAGTCGGGAACACTTGATCACTTGTATTACGAGCCTGCCAATCGATGGATGGCGGATTTCATGGGAATCGACAACGTTGTAGATGGCATCAAGAGGGGAACTAAGGTAACCACTTTTCTAGGTGACTTGCAGGTCCATCCGCGTTGTTTAAACGTACAGGATGGCCCGGTTCGTATTGTTCTTCGATCGGAATGGTTCCAACAGGATGCTGCATCATCGATTAAGGCTACGATAAAAGGCAGTACGTTTCTCGGAGAATATACGGAAGTGAGGGCAAGTGTGAACAAGGAATCAGTCATCATGAAACAGCTAGGCTATTCTCATTATGAATCCGGAAGTCAAATTGGTATTCGCTTAGGCGTATCCTATGTCTGGTGTCTACCTGGGGAGGTCATCTAACAAGTGCTGGATTCGTATGCACGTCACACCGTACAGCCGGCAATTGAAAAAGGCGCAAAATGGCTGCAGGCCGCCGGTTTATCAGCAAATACGATTACTTGGGTCGCCATGGTGATGGGGGTAGGAAGCGCGGCCGCAGTTACACTGGGTTGTCCACTGGCAGCCGTCTTGATTCTTTGGGTATCCGGTTATCTCGATGCTGTGGACGGCACGCTTGCTAGATTGACCAAGACGTCCAAGTGGGGAACGATCTTGGATATTACGTTTGATCGCGTAGTGGAAGGGGCGATGATCATGGCTCTTTTACTCATTCATCCCGATGCTTATTTGCCCATAGCGCTAAATTTATTCGCCATCCTCGTTACGATTACGACGTTTCTTGTAACAGGCAATGTCATTCCAAGTTCAGGCGCCAAAGGCTTCCACTATAACCCGGGGATTTTAGAGCGAACGGAAGCGTTTCTGTTCTTTACGTTGATGATCCTGTTTCCAAACGCGGTCTGGGAGCTGGCATGGTTATTTCTGGCGCTGCTTCTTGTCACCATCATAAAGCATCTCCGGGATGTGCATGTATGGCTTCGAGAGAATGACAGTGAACACAATCCATAAAGAGGAGTCATGCAGCCTTATAAAAGCGGGCTGCATTTTTTACATAATTTAGAAGCAGAATGAACATAACTATTGTAATGTTGTCATTGATTTAGGAGGCCTTATCCTCGATGTCTATGAATGGAGAAACGAAGCCGCGATTAAAGGACTATTTAAAGGATATCTTTTGCGACGATGGTGATTTCGTTTCAAGAGCTATACCTGTTCGGAGCGGGAATTTCGAAGTGAATGTTAGTTACATCGAGAATCTAATTGAAAATGAATTAATCAACCACTATGTAATCGAAAGATTGCAGGACGGAAATTCGGAAGAACGTGATCAATCGTCAGCCGAGTTCATGGATAGAATCCAATCAAGGGTCATCTCTGCAGCGAAAGTGTTTAGTTCGGACGATAAAGATCAACTCGTACAAGCTATCCTTACAGGTCATGTTGTCGTAACTAGCGACGATACGGATTGTGCGTTAGTTATCCCATTGCTAAAGCGTGAAGCAGGCGAAAAATCAGAAACAGAGCCTACCATACAGAGTGGGAATGAAGCTTTTACAACAAGTTTAAGTAAAAACTTCAACCTTTTAAGAATGAGATTGCCGTCCCCAAACTTCATGTTTAAACAGATAGAGGTAGGAAGGACTTCCCATACGAAAGTAAGAATCGTGTGGCTGAAAAACGTTGCCAAACCTCAAATAATCGATGAGATATGCAGTAGATTAGCTCGGATCGACATCGATATCGTCCATTCGATATCGGTCTTAACGGAACTGACCGAAGATAATCCGTTATCGATTTGGCCGCAATATAAGCTGACCGAACGCGTTGATGTAACCGTCTCTAATATAGCTGAAGGGCGCGTAGCTATACTATGCGATAATTTCTCCTTTGTCATCATAGTGCCTTTATTGATCTTACAGGAATTTCAGACACCCGACGATTATTCGCAAAAATGGATGTTCAGTTCGATTATGAGAATTACCCGAATTTGCGCCTTTTTTCTTTCTTCGACATTGTCTGCCCTGTATGTGTCGTTTGTAGCCTTCAATCATTCCATTATTCCCCCGGCTTTAGCCATTCGGATATCTGCGGGAAGAAGTGACGTGCCATTCCCATCCGTCATTGAGGTGCTGCTCATGACCTTCATGATTGATGTGCTTAAAGAAGCAGGAATAAGGCTGCCTAAAGGTTTGGGTCAGAGCATCGGCTTCCTTGGGGCCGTCGTTATCGGCCAGTCGGCTGTGGAAGCAGGTTACGTCAGCCCAGTCGTGATCATCATTGTTGCGGTCTCTGCGATTTCAAGCTTTGCGCTGCCTTCGATAAACCTCACCAATATGTCAAGAGTAGCCAATTACGGTTTAATATTTATGGCTACTATATTAGGACTGTTTGGTGTCATTATCGGCATCCTGTTCTTGCACTGGAGATTGGTTACGCTGCGCTCGTTCGGCGTATCGATTTCTTATCCTTTGGATAGCGGTAATATGAGCCTGATGAAAGATCTGCTCGTGAGGTTACCGGTGTGGAAATTGAGAAACCGGCCCAAGGTATTGTCCGACAACGAAACTTCGATGGGGGATAACACTAGGAAGCCGAGTCCCAAAGAATAAAGGGGAGATCAGGGAACGTGTTGCAGAAGCAGAAGATTTCGAGTTTGCAAGCCATCTTTCTTACCTTTGCGAGCGCTTATGGCGGCGTTTTTTTCTATCACTCCTACATCACGAATTTGGCAGGGAGAAGTGCGTGGATTGCGGAGCTCGTAAGCGGGTTTATCAATATCGGCTTTGCCTTATGGGTATTGAGCGTTGCGAAGAAATTTCCGGGCAGAAACATCTTCCAAATTGTTGAGATGTTAGGCGGGAAATGGATCAGTACGATTTTCATTGCAGCTTATATTGCAATAAACATCATCCTGTCATCCTTGCTGTTAATGATGTGCGGAGGGCTGGTGAGGACCATTGCTTTGCACAATACACCGATGTGGGTACCCATGCTTCTGATCCTTTTGCTGTCCCTATTAATCGCAAGCAGTGGTATTGAAAGCTTAGCCAGAATGAGCGCAACGCTCGAGATTATTATGCTTGGCCTCATGTTTAGTCCTGTTCTCGTTATCGGTGTAATCACTCAGTTCGATTCCTCGAACATCTTCCCTATGTTTGACAGCGATGTTCCATCTTTTCTAACGGCTGTATTACTGGTAGGAGGAGGGCATTCTGAGATTATTCTGTTCCTGTTTATTATGGTTGAATCGCTGCATCAACCCGGGAAACAATTTACCTCACTTACGGTAGGGTTGCTGGTTTCCATCGTATTAATGCCTGGAGCCACATCTTTCTTATTCTCAGCCGCTATTTCTCCGGAGGAGGCTTCCCGAATTTCTTTTGCAGGCGTCAATGTAGCTTCTTCAATCACAATTGGAACGTTCATTCAAGGATTAGAAATTTTCATATTTATACCTTATGTGATCATTACTGTATTGAAACTGGCAGGAAATTTCTACAGCAGTTGGGTAGCTTCAGAATCGGTCATGAAAAGAAGCTCCAAGTTTCTCATCGTCGTCATTACGACGGTTACATTCATCATAACGTTGAATTTACGTTCCTTTAACGAAGGTTTCTACGATTACATACGGGTCATTCAATATTGTATCTATCCATTCTATATCGTTGTCCTTTGTACAGTTTCCATCCTGATCGTTGCAAAAGGAAAAAAGGCGGTAGTAAGGAAAACATGAACGATTCGAAATGGATACGACTTCTTCTAAGTATGGTCATTCTGATTGCATGCACCGGATGCTGGGATTACATGGAGTATGAAGGCATGGCCTTAGTTCGTACAATCGGCGTAGATATGGATGATAAAGGTCAAATTGTGTTGACTTACGAAATCATAAAGACCCGCAAACAAGACAAGCAAGGTGCAAATTCCAATGTATTGGTTCAAGGGACAGGGAAAACCGTGCCGGAAGCCTTCGATAACTTGCAGACCAACGTCCCTGGTGAACTATTCTTAGGTTATGTGACAACGTTCATCATCAGTGAAAGAGTGGCAAAACAACAACTGAAAAATCTCATGGATTTATTATTTATTACGCCCAATATAAGAGAGTCCATTTTTCTGGCCTTTACCAAGGAGAAACCGGACAAAATTTTAAGGATGCCGGTCGGGAAGTCGGGGCTTTTGGTCGGGGATGCGTTAATGGCTTTTTTTAAGGTTACACCCCTTACAGGTGTTTCGTTTCCAGTCAGGATAAGAGAATTCAATAAAATGTTGATGTCTGAAGGAATAGAGTCTGCCGCACCATTAGTAGAAGTCATTGGGGAAGGTAATCTCAAGGTGTCAGATATGGTAGTTTTTAAAGGCTTCAAGCTGGTAGGCGTGCTGGATGGCAACGAAAGCAAAGGATTGGGACGAATTAGAAATCTGAAAGTACATGAATTGTCTTCGGTATCCATAACGGCACCTGGCACAGGAGCTTCTGTAAATGCTGTATTCAGACTGCAAGATAATAAGTCGAAAATAAAAATCAAAACGGGCCATAAGGTACCCGAAGTATTCATTACGACGAAAGCCACTGCTACGATGTACCAATTCGACAGCACGATCAAAGCCATTACACCGGAGATCCTTCGCGAATGCGAGAAGGATCTGGAAGGTACGGTGAAAAAAGAGCTCGAAGCCGCCATAACAAAAGCTCAAAAAGAGTTTAAATCCGATTTCTTGGGAATCGGGTCTCATTTCTATCAACAGCATCGTAAGGAATGGAAAGGTACATTTAAGCCCAAATGGGATGAGGTTTTTCCGGAGGTTCCGATTCATGTAAACGTAAAAGTGAAAATACTCAATTCAGGAACCAAAGTGATTCCGTTAAACGAACAATAATCGATTGCTAGTGCTGCTCATTCTGCTTGGTGCCTAAGATGCGCTCGCTGGTATCGATCTGCAACCCTATGCGCCGTTTCTCAAGGGTGGTTCTCCAACTCGCAGACAATTCTTCGACGCTCAACAGCTTCTCTATGTCACTAAGAAGATACTTGTCGTGATGCATGACCCGATTCGCGAAAGCTACCGTTATCGCTTGCGGATGCTGCTGCAATCGGATTAGTTTATCGTTGACGGAGACCTTTCCCCGCTGGAGCACGCGTAAATAATACCCTGTAAATCCTGTATCCTGAACCTTCAAAGGCATCTCGGGGCATTCATAACGGGCTGACAATTTGAAACATGGCTGCCTCGGTTGACTGATCTGTACAACGGCACTGCCGAGCTGAAAGGTATCGCCAATGCAAACCTCCGGCTCCGGCAGGCCTTCAATCGTCAGATTCTCTCCAAAGGCACCGAAGGGCAGCGGTCTCTCGAGCTCTTGTTCCCAGAATGGATAGTGCTCGTAGCAATAGACGCAAACCGCCTTATCCAGCCCACCGTGATGCTTCAGATCGGCTTGTTCGTCTCCTTCAAAGTGTTCCCAATCCAATGCCATGGGTACATAGACAGGCCTTTTGAAAATACCTGTAGTAATATCTCTTCGGTTATATTGCATAAGAGTCGGCATGCCGACATTGAGCGAAATCAATTGTCCTTGTTTCGTTGGACTCACCTCTAAAACGTGTGGATTAGTAAAAAAATCGTTAAATGCCTTGTTACTATAGCAAGGAATGGCTTGCGGGTACACATCCAAAGTGTATAATTACTTGCAGTCCATAAGTCCGATAACACAGCCAGTAATTGAAAGTAGGAACCAGTGGAGAGAAACAAATAATGGTGTAATTGCTGGAATGCCAAACGAAATCCTGTCGGGTGACAAGAACATTATCTCTTTAATGGCCGCGAAATCGCGGCTTTTTGTATTTATGGGATCAAGTTCTTGTCAAAACCAAATGACAAGAACTTGATCCCATTACAGCCTAGTCTTATTTTTGTCGATTGTATAATTCTCATTTTTGACTTGCATATTATTTGACGATAAAAACTAGAGGCCTCGGCAAGGCTTCTCTTAGATGCAAACTAACATTATCACATCTTTAATTCGAGGGGGTGGATCAGGGCATGACAACGTCCGAGAATTTGACGATTGAGTCGCTCGACCAGCTAATGGCCCTCGTCGGGAATTCATAGACTTTACTCGCATAAATATTGAAGCGGGTTCTAACCGCACCGCGCTAAGCTCTCATTCGTCACGTTTTCCATCTTTTAATTTTCTGGGCATAGACTGTATCTATATCTATTCTAAAATATATTAATTTGGCATATGACCTTGTTTCATATTAATATGTAGCTATTAAAGGCAATAACAGTTGAAGGAGAGAATAATGATGGAACAACATTACTACAAAAACGCTCATATTTTTTGGGATGAAGTAATTGAATCGGTTGTGATTCGATGGAATTCCTTCACCACGGGGGACGATTTTAGAGAGCCTTTAGATAGATTGATTGAATTAGCTGTGATCAAGAAGGCTAAGAAAGTTTTATTTGATAACAGTCATATACTCGTCATGAAATACGATATGAAATGGCTGTCTGAAGAGTGGTTGCCTAGACTAAAGAATGCTGGTATTCAATACACAGCTACTGTTAATCCAACTAATTCAGAACGTAACTACGGCTTGAAAAAAGAAATTGATGAAGAAAGTACAACAAAAATGCAACACCATGAATTTGAAGGTATACAAAAAGCAATTGTATGGTTATCAGAAATAGCCGCATGATAGATTTTAACTCTTAGATGGTGGCAGTCCTAATGATCGGTTAGTTAATTCGGATGCTACCTTTAATAGTATTGCCCAAGGTGAGTACCTTTATATATATTCAGTTTTCAGTTAGCTACTTAAATTACCTAATAAGAATCATCGGAGGAGATTACTAATGAGCAAGTTGCAAATCGGTGTGGCCGGATTAGCCGTTATGGGCAAAAACCTAGCCTTAAATATAGAAAGCAAAGGTTTTACAGTAGCCTTGTACAACCGTTCTCCAGAAAAAACAAAAGAACTTCTGGCCGAAGCACAAGGCAAAAACTTTGTGGGAACATACAGCATCAAAGAATTCGTGCAGTCTCTGGAGGTACCACGAAAAATTTTGATTATGGTTAAAGCTGGGACACCAACGGATGAAACCATTAATCAGTTGGTGCTTCATCTCAGTCCCGGAGATATCATTATCGATGGAGGTAATGCTTATTTTCCAGATACAGAGCGCAGAAACCGAGAATTGGAGTCTAAAGGAATCCGATTCATTGGGGCAGGGGTTTCCGGTGGCGAAGAAGGAGCGCTTAAAGGACCATCTATCATGCCGGGCGGCCAGCGTGATGCATATGATCTTGTAGAACCCATTCTGACGGCCATTTCCGCCAAAGTGAATGGCGATCCTTGCTCGACTTATATCGGAGAGGGTGGTGCCGGCCATTATGTCAAAATGGTGCATAACGGCATTGAGTATGGGGACATGCAGCTTATCGGCGAAGCTTACCATCTGATGAGAGACGTGCTTAATGTGGATGCGGACGAATTATATAACATTTTCACTAAATGGAACAAAGGGGAGCTGGACAGTTATTTAATCGAGATTACGGCGGATATTTTCTCTAAAAAAGATGCAGCGACCGGCAAACCGATGGTGGACGTGATTCTGGATTCTGCAGGGCAAAAAGGAACTGGAAAATGGACCAGCGAAAGCGCACTAGATCTCGGAGTTCCACTCTCAATCATAACCGAATCCGTCTTTGCCAGATTCATTTCTGCAATGAAAGAAGAACGCGTAACAGCAAGCAAAAAACTGAGCGGTCCTACGTCGCAGAAATACGAAGGAGATTCTGCCGAATTTATTGAAGCTGTAAGACAAGCTCTTTATGCTAGTAAAATCGCTTCTTATGCGCAGGGATTTGCTCAGATGAAGGTGGCCTCGGAGCATTACGGTTGGCATTTGAATTATGGCAATATTGCCATGATTTTTCGGGGAGGTTGCATTATTCGAGCCCGTTTCCTGCAAAACATCAAAGATGCATACGACAATGATCCAGCATTGAACAACTTATTCCTAGATGATTATTTCGGCGGCATCATCGAAAAATACCAGGAAGCCTGGCGCAAAGTTGTTGCGATCGCTGTAACCAGAGGTATTCCAGTTCCGGCATTCTCTTCAGCGCTTGCTTACTATGACAGTTACCGGTCGGCAAATCTACCGGCCAACCTGCTTCAGGCACAGCGGGATTATTTCGGAGCCCATACGTTTGAACGGGTGGACCAAGCTGGAGTCTTCCATTTTCAATGGTTGCACAACAACGACTAAACGATTGATTATAAATTTTCAATTTGGCCTCCGAACAGTGTACGGCTGTTCGGAGGTGTTTTGTTGTCGGGTGACAAGAACATTATCTCATTAATGGCCGCGAAAATCGCGGCTTTTTGTATTTATGGGATCAAGTTCTTGTCAAAACCAAATGACAAGAACTTGATCCCATTACCTAAATTGACAAGGACTTGATCTCTTTCCCGACGAGGAACAGGGAATCGCATACTGAAGGCAGTTAGTCAGAGGTGATCGACTTTTCCTTCTGCTAAGGGTAGGTTAGCATGATTTCATTCGAGGATATAATGAGGATCATAGGCGTTAAAGCGAATCCCGTAGGGAGGTCTATTATAAATCTGAATGAGACGATAAATGAAATAAGGTCAAAAAATAAGGTTTGCTGGGGTTTCTTACTGCTCTAAGGAAGGACTTAGTTACAGCGACTGTTAATACATGCTAGCCGATTTTTTTATGCGGCAATGAACTTTTTGCGCTTCTGCATGCTCTTAGCTATGAAAGGGGAGAGAACTTGATGGTAAGCCGTCTTGTCAGACAAGCTAAAAAAGGAAATAAAGATGCACTACTACAACTTATCATGGACGACCAGGACGCTTATTATCGTCTTGCCTACTCCTACATGGGGAACGAGCATGACGCGATGGATGCGATGGAGGATATGATCGTCACGCTCTATGAGAAGATCGAGCAATTGCAGAAGGGGGAAGCATTCTACAGTTGGAGCAAAACCATCCTCGTCAATCGATGTAAAGCGCTGCTCCGCAAGAACGGGAAATTTCGGCCACTGGAAGAGGATCTCGATACGTCGGTGCCAGCATTAACTGAAGCCGATCCGTATCGAAGTATGGAAGCCGAGATGGACATGCAGACGTTGCTCGCCCACTTAAACGCGCAGCAGAGGGAGGCGATTGAGCTTCGTTACGTACATGACTTTCCCTATCAGACGATCGCGGATATGACAGGCGTACCATTAGGCACGATCAAGTCGCGAATTTCGCTGGGCATGCAGAAATTGAAAGACATCATCGGAGGTGAACGCTATGAATACCATTGAAGAGAAATTCAATCAACACAAAGATAATTTGAATCAGATCAAAGCGCCAAGTGAAATGGAGGATCGGCTGCGGCAAGCGCTGTATCGCGTCCCGGCAAAGAAGCGAAAGCGGAAACGGGCATTGTCATGGAGCCTGTCGGCAGCAGCTGCGCTGTTGCTCTTCATCCTGACGTACCAGTACCCGGCCTTCGCGTATTACGGGGGCAAGCTGCTGAATCGCAGTGAGCTGACCTCGCTTAGTTTCTCCGAAATCGCCGATCGAGGCTATGGACAAACCATCGGCAAAAGTAAGACGCTCAAAGACGGCACCGTCATTACCGTTAACGGCGTAATCGCAGACGATAATGAGTTTCTGATGTATTATACGATTGATCTTCCGGAGGGCAAGACGTTTAAGATCGATGAATCCAGCCGGTTTGGTATCAATAAAGTAACAGGTTTTCTGACGGATTCAAACACGACGGAGGGCGGCAGCGGGTACAATAAGGATCGGACCCAGCTGCAAGGCGTTCAAAAATTCGAGACGGTCAGCCCTTTCTCGCGAACGTTAACAGTCGAATTCATCGAGTGGTTGGATGTTGGCAATACGAAGGTGTATCCAATTTCGTTCAAATTCGAGGCGAATAAAGCGATGAAGAGCATCCTTCGAGCGGAAATAGCGAAATCCGTGCCCGTCGATGAAGGGATGGTAGTTTACGATTCGATTACGGCTTCACCGACATCAACGGTGATTAAAGGGCACTACGAGATGAACGATGGTGAACCTCCGAGATATCCGGGCACGATGAAGCTTATGGTGAATGGGGTTGAAGTACATTCATGGGGAATGAGATCAAGCGCATCGCGCAAGAAGGGCATTACAAATTTCGAGCTGGGATATGACGTGTTGCCGACCGATAAAATCGAAACGATGGATATCGTACTTGAAAGTTTCACAGGATTTCAGAAGGTGATGGAACCGATCTCGCTTAATTCGCCTTCTGATCGATCGATCCGAATAAACACGGAGAAGTTATTCATTCGAAGCGTGACCAAGACTGCGTCGGGTTATGATATCGTCATTGCAAGGGCGCAGTTTACGCAGTTCGACACCGACCAGCTATTCGTGCAAGCCGGAGGCAAGCGCATACCGATCGCTGCAATTTCGAAGGCGCGTCCATGGGATTTGGGGAACAATAACGTGTTCTGGGAGCAGACGTATTCCGTGAAAACGTGGGATAAGCCGGAATTTCTTCTGTTAACCGGCTTCCACTATATTAAGCCATATAAGAAGACGATTTCAATTCCAATGAACGCCAAGAAATAGAAGCTAGCGCCAAATAGAGGGGCAGTCTGCAACGGCAGCTGCTCCTTCTATTGATGGAATGGGATCTAGTTTCTGTCAAAAACGAATGAAAAGAAGTCGCATATTTAAGGCAGCCGGCATACTGTTCTGCAACATTTCGTTATTCGATGGGGAGGATGCTGGGCACGAAGGACGGGAAGAACTTGTAGCATTTTTCGGTAACAGCCTTTTTTTTGGTTGATGCTTCTTTAGCTGTGATTGAATTAACGGCAGTATTGTGTAAGAGCAGGTATTGCCTTTGAAAGATCGAAGACATAAGGAAACGATGGTGTAAATAAATTAGGTGGTGCGAGTAGAGATTAGTGAGAATGCAGCCTGGGAAATAGAGAAGGAGGTTGCATTTGAAGCCAATGTTCGTAAGAGGTAAGGGTTACGCTAAGGAAGCTGCCTTACAATTGGTTTCCTTTGTACAGCTTTATCAGTGCTCGGACTTTTTAGTATTGGTCCTTATATTATTTGGGGGTCTTTATTTATCTTCATATACAGCTTAATAAATCTAATTAGATTAAGTCACGTTAACAAAGGTAATTGAGCTAACGAGGAACGATAGTTCAATACCAACATGAATGACAGCAGCCGGCGCATAATCGGCTGCTGTTTTGCTTAATAAGCCTCATATGTCTTATTTATAATTGGGATTAAAGGAGGGGTTGTAATTGACCATTATAAATAGACATGACTACGAATTGATGGGGTGGAGGTCGGTCTTTCTAACGGAACGGGTCCGAGTCATTTTGCGCAACATATCCCGATACTCACTGCTTCTTGTCATCCTGCGAATGCTTGAGTTTGGTGAGGGTCGACCGATCTTAAACTGCTTGTGGGAAAACTCGAGTTGCATCGTAATTCTCGCTGCTTTTCGCCAAGCTAAGCGTACAACAAAAAAAATAGTTCTGGCATTAAAGTAAGGTGATGAATGGAATATTAATGCGGGAGGCACTCGCTTGCCATGAATCAAAAACAATTATTATAGTAAAAGCCGGCTCTCCTACTAGTTCTGAGGAAGTTGGAAGGCTGCCTGGCGTCGTTATGTACGATGGGGCTGAAGCTAGAAAGTAGATTACTTGACGTGTTCGATCGATAGACTCAGCCTATAGTTGCCGTATCTCAGCACTTCCTCCAACAGCTTGTTCAGCTCAGAACTGTTGTTTGTCAGAATGCGCAACCAATAGCATCCTTCTCCGCCTACGCGATGCACTTCTTTCACAGACTCAGTCAACTGGACGAAGCTCCGGAAGGCTTGATGCGATTGATTTGAGTAAATGAACACGGTTAAAAAGGCGTGATTGATAAGTCCGATCTTTTCAGGATTCCAACGAAGCGTATATCCCTCGATAACTCCGAAGTCTTGCAGTTTGCGAATTCGCGCACCAACCGCCTGCCCTGTGAGATGGACGAACTCTCCAATCTCCTTGTGGGTAAGGAGAGCATTGTCGAGGAGCGCATACAGAATCCTCAGATCAATATCATCTATAGCTTGGTTGGCCATTCGGCTCTTCTCCTTTCAAAGTGTAAGTAAACCCGTTTAAATACATTCATCAAGTTATATACCATACTCATTGGCTAGCGTTATCATTGATATTATTAAAGATTAATCATTAAGGAGGTGAGCACATCAAGTTATTAGTCATGCGGCTATTCCAAAGTCATTATCCATATTTTGTCTAACCAGAGATGGAGATGCGATATGCTCGATATAAAAGGTGATTCAAACCTCCTCTTTCAGACATAACCATTATTGCCATGTCACGCGAAACATATTACGGACAAAACTTGCCATAAACCGACCAAGTCGACATCCCCGGGTAAGAACTTATCAGCCGGCTAGTAAGATACGATTCATTAAGAATTCTCACCAAGAAGGAGCCTGCAAAAGATGAGTAATCAAATCAAAGCAAATGTGATGTATAGAAATAATAATAAAGAAAATACATTCCTATTTCTTAGTGACGTAAATTCAATATTGGTAAGCGGGGACGATACGAACGGAGAGTTTTGCGTGGTGCATTGTGCCGTCAAGAAAGATGATGGACCTCCACTGCATTTGCATGAAAAAGAAGATGAATCTTTTTACGTTCTGGATGGAGAAATAGAGATGACGTTAGGTACGGAGACTATTTTGGTGAAAAGTGGAGAATATGTGTTTGCACCGCGCGGAATTCCACACACTTTCAAAGTAAAATCAGATACAGCTAAGTTTCTGGTGACCGCGTACCCTGCAGGATTTGATTCTTTTGTGAAGGAACTAGGCGTTCCTTATGTAGAAGGGATGGAGACTCATATAGAGCCACCTACTCCTGAGGCCATGCAAAATTTGTTATCAGTTTCCAAAAAGTATCATATTACTTATCCCGGTCTTTAATTTTTGGGATAATACCCCAAATTAAAGGCAATTTTACAGCCTATAACCGTAAATAAAATGAAATCGGCCTGGGAGGCTATTGGTTCTTTAGTGGAACAATAGGCTACAGGCCGGTGTTTAAGAGTCCAGTACTTTCTATACGAAGATGTGTATAAAGAACAAATGTAATACGAATTACGTACGGCTGTTTTGTTTTTAAAAATGAACTTAAAGAGGGAATATACATGTCCTTATCTAACTTTCAAGCTTCAATTGGTACACCAGCTATGCACGAGCTCGTCATTAATGGTATACGACAAGTTTATCATGTTGCGGGAGAAGGTCCGTTTTGTCTTGTGCATGCAGGAGGCCCTGGTTTTCATTGGGGCTATATGCGTATGCCATTACTAGAAAAATCCATGACCGTTATCTATTTGGAGGCAGTGGGCACAGGAAATTCCGATAACCTTCCAGACGGAGATTACACGATGTCCAAATACGCCTACTTCGCTCATAAAGTAGCAGAACATATTGGAGCGCATCAGCCATTTTTCCTAGGTCACTCGCATGGCGGTTTCGTAGGCTTACAATATGCACTTGATTATCCGGACGAACTCGGCGGCCTCATCCTTTACAGCTCGGCTCCGTGTATGAATCATGATCTTGGAATGGAGCAGGTTCAACAACTCGAAATTTTCACCCAGCGTTGGGCGGACCTTCCGGAAGCTCAGGATGCGAAGCGGGCATGGATGGACATGATTACGGGAAAAGCGCAGGATAGAGAAACAATCCTGAAGGTTTTGGGACGCTTGATGCCTGCTTTCTTCGGTAATTATTGGAAATATTCAGGATATATTAACGAGTGGCAAGCATGTTTGGATTTCTCCGTTGATCCGAATCGCAAGCCGTATATGTGGGATGTTCGTGATACGTTAGAAACAATTCAAACCAGAGCCCTGATTTTAGTCGGAGAGTACGATTTTAACTGCGGACCGCGTTGGGCTAAAGAGATGGATGAGAAAATCCCAGCTTCGCAGCTCGTAATGTTCGAACAAGGTGGACATATGAACCATGTGGAGATGCCCGAAGAGTTTGTAAAAGCAGTGATTGATTTTGTTTCGCAAGCCTCAAAATAGTATTTATATTTACTCTTAATTAAAACCTGTGCTCGTCGCCATAAATTCCCGAAAGTACTCTGGGAAGCGGTATATTTACAGGAAAAACTAGCGATCAGCTGTCGGCATTGCGCTAGCAGAAGTGGAGTGTAGAAAAATAAACTATTTTTAAAAAACGAAAAGAACAATATATGTTCGAGTGACAAGAATATGAAGCGTGAATAATTTCCCCAGAATGTTACATTGGGTACAACTGGAGTCACATAAAATGCGCTTGCATTAGGAATCGGCCTTGGTGTAGCCATTGGCGTGGCAATGGATAATATCTCTGTTGGTATCGGTCTTGGAATAGCGTTTAGCGTAGTATTCGGTGGATTTAGAATAAAAAAGAATCCACCGGATGCCTGAAAATGATCAGTAAATAAATGGTGCCGGCACATGTCGGCACCATTTATTTCATTCTTTAACTGGAAACTGACGAGGTTGCCACGAATATGGTGACCGTTGAAGTAACGACGACGGGGGTGTCGGTTGACAAGAACATTATCCGAATGAAATCCGCGTAAATCGCGGGTTTTTTTTAGTTATCGAATCAAGTTCTTGTCATTTGGAGATGACAAGAACTTGATTGCACGAAGCATATCTTTAGATGAGACGCCCATAATATCGGAAACAACGGACCCGAGTTTGATGTTTGTGCCACCCTTAATTATATCTGACTTTCCTAAATCTAGGTCTTGATAAACTGAGAAAATAAAGTTCTAGACTCAGAAAATAAAGTATTAGACTGGGAGAGCAGCGCATTAAACTACCATAAAATTCGCTTGAGTTCACTATAGTTCAGGAGGTAATTTACCATCCTTCAACCACGTTTTCATTGCATGATCAAATTGAATATTTTCTTTTTTCAATCTGGGGTACCACTCCATATGAAGATTGAGCAGGTCGATGTGAGACTTCAAAGTATTCGCTTGTTCTTCTATCTTTTCCTTTTGTTTCTCAAGAATTTCCAAACGTTTTTCACCGGTTTGGTCGCCTTTTAAAGTGAGATCAGCATAGTCTTTAAGCTGAGCAATTGGCATACCGGTATTGCGAAGACAGTTTAGAAGATTGATCCACTGGATATCCTCATATTCAAAAATACGTATTCCACTTTCGTTTCTATTGATGATCGGCAGAATACCTTCTTTTTCATAATATCTTATGGTATGGATGGACAACCCCGTCTTTTCTGCAACCTGGCCGATTGTAAATTCCTCGTTCATTCTGATTATGATCCACCTTCCGCTAATCGTTTATGTTGTCCTTTATGATTTAGAATATACTCGATTGTAAACGATAAACCAAGATATTAAGTGTCCTTCACAGGAACATCGAAACAGAGTTCAAAAATTAACCACTTGATCTAGAGTAAACTCTAGGGTGTAGGATTTGAATTGTACGAAACAACATACAACCGTATGGCAATACTTGCGGTTTATGAAAGGGGATCGAACTTGTTCAGTTTTGGATGCATTTCTTGCAGTCCTATTCAATCGGTAAATTACCGACTCGGAACGAAAACTTGGTTTTTAAATTTAAAGGGAGCGTGAAGTCAATTGAAATACAAATTACTTGGCAAAAGTGGATTGAGAGTATCGGACATCGCTTTGGGTACGATGACATTCGGGGATCGCTGGGGATGGGGAGCGGATAAAACGGAAAGTCGCAAAATCTTTGACTCTTATGTTGATGCAGGAGGAAATCTGATTGATACAGCCAACCAATATACAGGAGGAGATAGCGAAGAATTCGTTGGGGAATTTATCGCATCGGAACGGGAGAAATTTGTCATCGCCACGAAATATTCACTGACCATGAATCCAAATGACCCGAACGCCGGGGGGAATCACCGCAAAAACCTGGTTCAGTCCCTAGATGCAAGCTTGAAAAGGCTGAAAACCGATTATATCGATATGTATTGGCTGCATGCATGGGATTTTATGACGCCGGTCGAAGAGGTAATGCGGGCTTTGGACGACCAGGTTCGGGCTGGAAAAATTCTGTACATCGGCATATCCGACACTCCGGCGTGGATTGTCGCAAAAGCCAATACAATGGCGGAACTGCGGGGATGGACTCCATTTACCGGTTTGCAGGTGTCGTACAGCTTGGTCCAAAGGGAGGCAGAACGCGACTTAATCCCCATGGCAAAAGCGTTGGACATTGGGGTAACCGCCTGGGCTCCGTTGGGTGGTGGCTTGTTGTCCGGCAAATACAAAGGAGGCCGACCAGAGGACTCGAAACGGGTTGATTTTACCGGGGAAAGTGTTTCGGAAAGTAACCGCTCCATAATGGATACGGTTGAAAGCATTGCTCAAGACATCGGCAGAACACCTGCACAAGTAGCCCTCAACTGGATCAGGCAGCAGGAAGGGACGACGATCCCGATTATCGGAGCAAGAACGGAAAAGCAGATCAAAGATAATTTAAACTGCCTAACCTTCGATCTGACACCTGAACAGATGGATTTGTTAACCAAAGCCAGTAGCATCCCTCTGGGATTCCCCCATGACTTTCTGGGAGCGGATCAGTTTAAACAAGCCCTTCATGGTCAATTCGCCGGAAAAATCGCCAATCGCAACTAGTAACGAGTTGATCCAGATAAGAGCTTTCAATTAGCAGATTAGATTCTGGGTTCGGTGCCAAAAAACTCACGTGCTATGGGCGTTGAATTAACGGACGAATTTATGCGCTTTTTAACCTGCATGATCTCCGCTCTAAAGTCAATTGAAGAGAATATAGGAATAGGCGTACTTGCTATGCTTCAACTACCTCAACTGCCATCGACTGAGTCGATCTTGACTACTCTTTCTTAATGAGATCGCAGCCATTCCGACTCCTTTCATACTTGTTCTTGGCGATTTTCACGCGGCGAAAACCGGTCTCCGATGCCATGTGCTTCCTGCTTGATCATCTTCCTTTTATGATGCACCTTGTCATGTCGACCCGCGAGGACTGTCAGGTGACAAGAATATTTTCTCATTAAATGCCGCGAAAATCGCGGCTTTTTGCATTTATGGGATAAAGTTCTTGTCAAAACCATATGACAAGACACTTCCCGATAAGGAGGACCCGGTGGAATGGTGTTTCTTCTAACCGTCGTTTATGTCTCCAGGGTATCGACCGTGTTGCCAGCAACGACGGTGTACCATCGATATTCCGTGACCAGAAGAAGTACTTGTCTTTCCGCAAATAATACGTGCATTAATAAATTGTCTTGTTCGTGTTCTTGGAACAAAGAAAATTCTCTTCTACTTCTCCCGAAGTTCTCCCATTACCAAGTGACCTCGCTTAAGCAGCAGGATACGACAAGCCATGAAGCGTGACTTTACTTTTCTAAAGCAAATTAAAAAAAATAGCCTCCTTATGAAAATAATGAATACCTGTTATAGTTGACCCCACAGCAATTGAAGATCAATTAACAGCCTATTAACACAAAAATCGACTTGCGAGGTGAACTTTATCGATGGATATCGAAGCAAAAAACGGTTTGAGCGTGATGACGACATTCGGCTACCGATCCAAAGAGCCTAGGCGCGCTAAAACAAGGCGGCATATGGAAGACCTCGTTCAATTCGTATAATACTGTGATGTAAGAGAGAAGGAATAAACATGGCTCAAATAAGAATTCGAAATACCAATGAACGTATTGAAGCTGAAGATCGAGTGCGTTGAGACTGAAGGTTGGATTGCTTCACCATATAACGATGCAGAGTTCGAGAGAAATAAAGGCTAATTGGAGTGATAGTGATGAGTACGTTCGTACTGGTACACGGGTCGTGGCATGGAGCTTGGTGCTGGGAAAAAATAATGCCCATGCTCGAAGAAGCGGGACACCGGGTAATCGCATTTGACTTACCTGGGCACGGCCAAGATCATACGCCGATGTCCGATATTAACTTTACAAGCTACACGGATCGTCTTGGCGCTATTCTGGATAAGGAATCCGAAAAGGTCATTCTAGTGGGGCACAGTATGGCAGGGATGGTCATCAGCCAGACAGCCGAATACTTCCCCGAAAAAATCGAGAAACTTGTTTATTTGTGCGCGTTTCTTCCGGGGAATGGACAGTCCATGTTTCAAGTATTCGCAACCGTTGATCTAGGAGAAGACGCTCCTACGGCAGTCTTCATAGACGAAGATCAAACCTATATGGGTCTTAGAGATGAAGCGATCCGGAGTCACCTATTTGCCGAATGTTCTGAATTGGACTTCAGGACTGCAAAAGAAAAGCTTTGTCTAGACCCGTTGGTACCGTTGGTTACGCCAGTACAGCTGTCGGACGAGAAATTCGGTTCTGTCCCCCGTGTATATATTGAAGGGCTGAAAGATAAAGCAATTCCAATCCAATTACAGCGCGCGATGCACACTCGAACGCCTTGTGAACGAATCATTACCATGGACACGGACCACTCGCCATTCTATTCGCACAGCGAAGAATTGGCGGTTAATCTTCTGAAGCTAACCTAACAATTATCCACATTAGAAAAAAGGAGAATGACAAAATGAATAAAACAGTCGTTAATTACGCTAAAGATCTCGAATGGTTCGACACAATGCCAGGAGAGAAGATGACCGTACGCCTTCACAGTAATCAGGTTGGAGGATCAATGACGATTATTGAAGCACGTGTACCGTCTCTGATGGGCCCGCCGAAGCATATCCATAACGAACGCGAGGAAACTTTTGAAATTCTTGAGGGCACTTTTCGTTTCCAAGTTGGCGACGAAGAATTCGATGCTACCGCTGGAACAAGTGTCTGGGTTCCTCGCGGCGTACCTCACGCATGGGCTAACGTAGGTCCTGACACGGGGCGGATGCTGTTCATCTTCACGCCGGGTGGGATCGACGATTTCTTCCCTGAAATCGGTCGTCATTCTCTTGAAGAAATTGTTCAAATTGCGGCGAATAACGATACCGTAATTATCGGACCGCCGATGATGTTGAAATAATCAAGCGCGAATTCATCAAATAGCAATCTAAGGGGAGCGGGACAGAGCGGGATTATTTTCGCTTTGTCCCGCTTTTTTATCGGTTTGTTCGATGCAACGATTGATGTGAAATAATCGTGTTTACATAGCGTTATTATGCTGATTGAATGGGAGAACAAATGAGTGCGCCTTTATGAGAGTACAGAATTGGAAAGGGTCGTCATTACGGGTTCTAATATGTCGATGACCGGTCATTTACTTGGCGCCTCTAGTGCATTAAAAGCAATCGTCCTTGTCAAGACGGAGCCATGCAAAATACCCCTTTAGCGCTCGATTGGAGCGTCTAGAGGGGTAATTTTTCATCGCTTATATAGAGGCGCCGGTTACCTTCCGGTTATAGGGTCTGTATTCGGATCCCAGTTCTTAAGAGGATCCATGCGGAAGCGCGTTAGTTCCGTGCTGCTGATTTTCCAAACTCCATTTACTTTTTTATACGTTTCGTGATATTGGCCATATCCGTGATGTCCAGGATAAGCGCCCTTCGCGTCAGGGAAGGTTAACAGATCCTCCATCGCCCAAACACCCTTGGCATTCTCCTTATCAATCATCTCAATTTCGGGCATATAGCCATGGTGAACCGTAGGCGCTTTACCTACAAGATCCCCGATCATCTTCCCGTATGCTGCTCCCCCGCCTTTGGAATAGTCTACGCCTTCCGACATGATTTTGGCATCCGAAGTAAACAGTTCCCCAAACTCGGTCCATTTCTTCTCGTCGACAAAACGGAAATAACGGGCTTTTAATTGTTTGATTTGCTCAATATCCTCCAAGCGTTGATATTTGTCTTCAAGCTCAGTGATATTCGCTACTTGATGCGCTTGAACATTTTGCAAACCTGCCTGAGCAGCTTGCTTGTTTGTATTATTTTGCGACGAGCATCCCGCGAGTATAGTTGTTAGAAAGACGACACCTAAAATAACGCTGATAAAAAAAATCTTCTTCTTCTTCAACATATGATCATGTCCTTTGTAAGGGTTTTGTTTATTCATTTTCCTGATTGCAGCTAAAAAACGAGTTCCGTCAGAATTACTCCTTAAATTAATCGCTCCCCAAGTGTATCTTTCCTCCGACAGGTATGTTTATTCGTATATTGTGCGCTCCCCTACATGTGTGAAAACCTCTTCTCATTTGGGATGGTAATTGTGCTTCAATTGCCTCGGGGTCAACTATAACAGGTAATCTTATTCTTCATAAGAACGTACTTTTTTTAAATATGCTTTAGAAATTTAAAGTCAAGAGTCCGAATGGCGAAAAAGAAGTTAAGTTAGATATGGAGTAGGGCCAACGCAACGTTTGCAAGGAAAGAGACTATGAACCTTCAACAAAAACCGGATAGGAGGACTTTACTTTTCTAAAGCATACTTAAAATAATAGCCTTCTTACGAAAAGTAAGAAGGCCTGTTATAGTTGATCCCGAAGCAAGTGAAGCTCACTTACAATCCTAATTAGAAGAAGGTTGCATATGTAGGCAAACAACATTTATCGAAATTCGAGCATAATTCGCTAATGGAAGAGAATCACTCGGAGATGTATATGGAAAGGTTGCTGTTAAGCAGGAGGCAACTGGAGAAATCGATAGATTCTGTAATGAGGAGGGGGTGGATGAGTCGGCGGATTACAAAATACGAACAGATTCATTACCCCTCAATCGTTTGAGGTTGAACAGAAGATTCCCATTCCGTTTTCCAGCGATTAATTTCAGTAAATACGCTCGAGAAGGACTCTCCCTTTTCCGTAATTGAATATTCGACTGTCACTGGAACGGAGGGAAATACTTTCCGTCTGATCATTTGATGTTCTTCCAAATTCCGTAATGTATCTGTTAAACCTTTCGTATTCACGTTGCCTAAATTTCTTCTCAATTGATTAAAACGCTGAGGCTCCTTTAGAAGCTCTGTAATGACTAGAAAAGTCCATTTTCCTGAAAGAAATTGCAGTACTTCGGAAATCGATTCAATGCAAGGCATATCAAAATTTGAACATTTCAATGTTATCGACTCGCTTTCTTTTATAGCATTGGACTAAAAAATAAACTTACTGTTATTAAGTATATTAAATAACATTTTTAATGTCACTGGTAGTACTAACCAAATGGATTTTTATCCATTCCGTATTCAAAAGGTGCATTGCAGCCTGTCAGAAATCCTAGTTCGTGCAATTATTCAGTTCTATTGGGGGAATTAGAAATGACAAAAGTTCACAAATTTATTTTCGAACCGCCCGCAGCGACCGACAGGAGTTGTAGTTTCCAACACCTTATGGGAAATGATTGAACACTTCTTCCCGTTTGCAGATTAACCAAAGCGTTCAACAAATTGAGGATAATTTATTATGGATATATCTTGCGCAAAATCGTTTCAGGGCATTCCCTTATCATGCATCGGATCCTAAGATCGGCTATGCAATTTACATGATCAAGGTTAAACAGGACGAGCGGATGTAACGTTCCTCAGATCCATCATAGATAAATAGATAACTATAGGAGTGGAGAAATAGTGAGTGATCGTATATCGAAAGCGAATATGTTGTTGTTGATTATTGTTTGTTTTGCCCAATTTATCGAGGTTATGAATGGTTCGACCGTAACCGTCGCGCTGCCTTCCATTCAAACGGCGCTTCACATGCAGGCGAACGATTTGCAATGGATCGTCACTTCTTATGTGCTGACGTTCGCTTGTTTTCTGATGATTGGAGGACGGGCAAGCGATTTGCTTGGAAGAAAACGCGTTTTAATCATGGGTTTGTCAATCTTTGCGTTATCTTCTTTGGCTGGCGCATTGGCGACTGGTCCGGTCTGGCTGATTGCCAGTAGGGCGATTCAAGGAATCGGGGCGGCTCTTTCCATTCCCGCGGCGATGTCACTCATAAGTAACAATTTCCCGGTCGGACCGCAGCGCAACAAAGCCTTCGGGATTTTCGGCGCCTTAGGGTCAGCGGGAGCTGCGGGCGGATCGATTGTCGGCGGATTGCTAACGGATTCAGTTGGCTGGAGATCGTTGTTCTATTTAAATGTGCCGCTCGGAACCTTGCTCATCATCGGATTAATGTTCGTGAAAGTAAGTCCTGCCGTAAAGGGCGAAAAACAATCCATCGACTGGTTCGGATTGATTTCCGTACTGGCTGGTATCTTCGTTCTGGTCTATGGCATCTCCATGCCGGACGTCGATGGCAGCTGGTCGGCTGCGAAGATTACCATGTTGATTGCAGGAGTATTGCTGGTAGGCGTGTTCATAATGGTTGAAAATTACGCCAAGAATCCGTTAATGCCGCTTCGTCTGTTCAAGTTTCGCTCGCTTGTCACGTCCAATATCATTGGATTTCTGATGTATTCTTATTTGACCGGCTTCATGTATTTCTCGACGCTGTATTTCCACGAGCTTGGTTATTCGTCTTTAGCTACCGGCATGGCTTTCTTGCCACTTGGTTTGGCATCGATCATAGTCACGCAAATCACGCCGTTCTTCATGCGTAAGTTCGGGGCACAAAGACTCCTGATCGTCACGCAATTGATCAACGCGATTGGAATGTTCTGGCTAAGCACTATGGATATGGATAAAAGTTACGTCTCGTTTATTCTCCCGGCCTTTATCGTGCTCGGTTTGTCGATTGGCGCGTCCTTTACAGCCGTTATCACGGGTTCCTTGCAGGATGTAAAACCTAAAGAGCACGGAATTGCCGGCGGTATCGTGAACACGTTCCTGCAGCTCGGGGGGAGCTTGGGCTTGTCTATTTTGGCGACCATCGCGACGACGGTTACCGCTTCGGCAATAAATGAATCTGCAAAGCAGGCCATATTATCGGGCTTCCATACAGCATTAATCGTAAGCGGATGTTTTGCGATCGCTGCGTTGATTCTTGCGTTCATGAACGGCGGCAAGAGCGAGATTACAGATGCCGTTCCTCAGGAAGTGCATGTTTAAAACTCTAAAGGGGGAAGGAAATGCACATGGCACGGATTCGCATTCGCAATACGAATGAGCGCATTGCAGTCCGCTTCTTAATCGAATTCTCGGTTCATACAAATCAAAGCATGCTGCCGAGGCATTCATGCGCGATGCAGAGCAGCAACTGACTATGATCCCAGGCGTAAAGCAATTCCGTGCTTTCAAGCTAAAAGCAAATAACCATATGGATTACGGAATTTCTATGGTATTCGACAGCCAGGAGGAGTATGCGGCGTATGCGGCGCATCCGATGCATGACGATTTTGAGGAGAATCGTTGGAAACGGGAGGCGACGCGTGCCATGGTGATCGATTACGATTATTGACCTCACTCATGAGCACAATCAAAATTCTCCCCCCTTAACGGGGGGTTATTTTATTTATCGGAAAGAGTGGAGTCCATATAGTTTCTCTTCAATCTATTGAAGTGACTAATTAGTAACATAGAAGTCACTCAATAGTCACTGTCGGAACGTATAATTCTCAGTAATGACAAGAAAAGAGCAAGTCAAAAAGAATAGGGAGAATGATGACTATATGGACTTAATTACGATCTCTTCTGAACTACTCAAATGGGCATTCATCGCCTCGATTGGATGCCTAGGTATCCTTGTGCTGCTGGTCGGCAGCTATTTGATCTATAAAAAAGTCTTGAGGGGAAAAAGAAGTATGACCAAAAACCAATGGGTCGTGCTCACTCTCCTTGTCGGCTGGTTTTTAGTTGTATTGGGCTTAACTACAATCAGCCGTGGCGCAAGCTTCACTGGCGATATCAACGCCGATTTACTCAGCGGCTATGTGAATGCATGGAATAAATGGTCCATTAGTGAACTTCAGTTGATTCTATTCAATATGCTAATGTTCGTTCCTTTGGGCTTGCTGCTGCCGATCCTCATGCGCAAAGCGCAGGCATTTTGGATGACTTGCCTTGTTACTCTGTTAACGACTGCCAGCATTGAGATTATTCAGCTCATTACAGGGAAAGGCATTTTTGAACTGGATGACATTTTTCATAATTTGGTCGGAGGTCTGGCCGGGTACTTCTTCGTCATGGCGATCCTGGTCTGTATTAGGCAGAAGCGCGTTGTGATCAAATCAATTCTGCTTGGTGTAATGATTCCCGCCTTGTTCGGTGCTTTGATTGGCGGAGCATTAATGAAGTATCAATTGCAGGAATTTGGGAACATGCCAATCCTTCCCGGAACGAAGCAGGATATGCATGCAGTGACAATTGAAAATAAACTGCTCTTGCCTGAGGACACAGGCATGGCATCGGTTTACCGGAATATCTATGCCAATCATTTGCAACGAGGCAAAGATATTGCAGAGCAGCTTTCGGAGAAATTTGCTGTGAAATTCTCCCAAGCAATTCGCCGAGGAGGCGACGACAACCGTATATTTATGGGCACAACATCAAACGACCGGCAAGCCGACTTGAATTATGGGATTAAGGATGGCGGGTGGCACTTCAGTACTGGAGACGATGGAGTAAATCTCTCGGAAAAACAGGTAACCCTACTAAGGGAAGACATGGAACAATGGTTTTCACATAACGGTCTGTTGCCTGCCAAGGCTATATTCAGTGTGCAAGACAAGAACATTTTACGGTGGGACGCGAAGGCACCTGACGATCTCGCTCATAAGGAAAACGATTTTGTTTCTGGCATGATTATGGAGCAGTTCGCTAAGGATGGTACTTTGAGTGATTTATTTAATCAAATGATTTGGAACAAATTTGAACGCAAGTTGGAGATCATCTCCCCTAAACAGGCGTTTGAGCAAATTCTATCCGGTAATTTCTATATGTACGCGTCATTTCACAAAGGTGACAAGCTTGTCGTGAATGGGTACGGACTGACCTATGTGTACGATACCAAAGGATTTTATCAGCCAGTGTATGAATTCAAAGGCTATATCAACGATCTCGAGCATGCATTTTATTGCCAGATCCCGGCTCGTGTATAATTTTCACCAAATATGACAATAAGGCCAAGAGATTTAACCTCAAGGCCTTCTTTTCATTTATCGAGGCTACAAAAGGAGATAGGTGCAAATCATGAAAATTTTAGTGGTTGAAGATGATAAGACGATTACCACCGCCTTGGAATATTCCCTTCAGCAGGAGCATTTCCAAACCGTGCTTTGCTTTGACGTCGCTTCGGCTAAGGAAGCAATAAGGCAACATGCCGGAGAGTTGGCACTCTGTTTGTTCGATGTGACGCTTCCTGATGGAAACGGCTATGAGCTATGCCGAATAGTCAAGGCGGAGCGGGATATTCCGGTGATCTTCCTAACAGCCTTAGACGATGAAGTGAACGTGGTCATGGGGCTTGATATGGGAGGGGACGATTATATCACCAAGCCATTCCGGGTAAGGGAACTCATCTCGAGGATCAAGACCGTGATGCGCCGATACCAGAAGCTTCCTCAAAGTAAAAGTGTTATTGAACTTGGCGACATTCGAGTAAATACCTTGGAGGGTAAAGTATATAAACAAGGCGGGGAAATTCAATTAACGGCGCTGGAGTATCGGTTGCTGCTCATTTTCGTAAACCATTCAGGGCAAGTGCTTTCCAGGAATCAACTACTGGAACAGATCTGGGACATTGCGGGGGAATTCGTGAACGACAATACGTTAACCGTCTATATCAAGCGCCTGCGGGAGAAGCTCGAAGATGACCCTAAAGAGCCTGTAATCATAAGAACGATTCGGGGTTTAGGTTATAAGGCAGGTGATTGAGATACTTCGAAACCGTGAAATTCGCATTTTGGTGATGGCGATGTCGTTGACCGGTCTTAGTTTAGCTGCAGTAGCAGCTTTGTTGTCTACTGTAGCTTCGGTGATCGTTCTCTTGGCCGCTGCGCTTCTTATTTTCTACTCCCTCATATTTACGAAATGGAGATATAAGCAGCTCGCAGGATTGGCGAGCTACTTGCAGCAAATCAGCAATGGCGATTACGGGTTGGACGTTCGAGATAATCAGGAAGGCGAGCTTAGCTTGCTAAAGAACGACATTTACAAAGTCACTGTCAGACTATCCGAACAGAACGCTTTGTTGTTGAAAGATAAAGATTACCTCAAGAATGCCATTTCGGATATTTCCCATCAGATCAAGACGCCATTGACTTCAATGACGGCTATGACCGATTTGTTGAATGATCGTAATATGCCGGAGGAGAGGCGAATCGAGTTCACCCGCAAAATCAGCGTTCAACTGGAACGGATAGACTGGTTAGTGTCCTCTCTGCTAAAACTATCCAAAATCGATGCAGGCACCGTGGGATTCAGAACAGACCGTATCAGCGCAAGCGAATTGATCCTGAAAGCCATTCAGCCAGTCCTGATTCCGATCGACATCAAGGGACAAGTCTTATCCATAACCGGTGAGGATGGCGTATCCTTCACAGGCGATTTGAACTGGACGTCGGAAGCGTTGATCAATATTTTGAAAAACTGCGTGGAACATACGCCGGAAGGTGGCGAACTGATGATTCATTATTCAGAGAACGCGCTGTACACGGAGATTGTCATCGCAGATCAAGGCAAGGGGATAGTAAAGGAAGAAATTCCGCTTATCTTCAAGCGGTTCTATAAAGGGAAGGACGCGGGGGAAAGCAGCGCAGGGATCGGATTGTCACTGGCTCACAGCATCATATCGAATCAAAATGGCGACATCTACGTAACAAGCGAGCCGGGTCAGGGAACCCGGTTCCGTATCCGGTTCTACAAGCGAATCATTTAGTGGCGGTTTAAGTGACCAAGTCGTCACTTTCGTAGTCACTCCACCGTCACTTTGGACAGCTATACTGAATCTATTCATTCATGATTGGAGGAGCTTACATGCCTATATTGAAAATAGAACAACTGTCCAAAGTATATGGAAGAGGGGATACCGCCGTTAAGGCGCTTGATGATATATCCTTGTCAGTTGAGAAAGGAGAGTTCGTCGCCATCGTTGGTCCGTCCGGATCGGGCAAATCCACATTGATGCATATGCTGGGAGGCGTCGACAGCCCAACCGGCGGGAAGGTGCTCATTGATGATATCGATATATACACATTGAACGAGTCACAATTGGCAATCTTCAGACGCAGACAGATCGGATTGATTTACCAGTTCTATAACCTGCTTCCTGTTTTGACCGTGGAGGAAAACATGCAGCTGCCGCTTCTGTTGGACGAGCAGAAAGTCGATAAGCGTAAATTCGACGAATTGGTGAGCTTGTTAGGGCTTGGACAGCGACTGGGCCATCTGCCAAACCAGCTGTCCGGCGGTCAGCAGCAGCGCGTATCCATCGGCAGGGCGCTTATGAATAATCCGACAATTATTTTGGCTGATGAACCGACGGGCAACCTAGATAGCAAAAACAGCGGTGAAATTGTCGATTTGCTGAAAATGCTGAATAGAACGTATAAACAGACCTTGATCGTTATCACGCACGATGAACGGATTGCCCTACAGGCAGATCGCATTATTGCCATCGAAGACGGGAAGATCGCGAAAGACGAGGTTCTCCGGCGATGAATATTGTTAGTAAATTAACCTTAAGACACTTCCGTCAGAATAAGCGGAGAACTATGGTTACCGTCATAGGCGTGATGATCTCCGTAGCGATGGTAACTGCGGTAGCGACCTTGTTTTTTTCCTTTCAGGAACTGATGAAGAAGCAAGCGATCGATAACAACGGTTTGTGGCATGTGCGGTATCATGATGTAACCCGGAATCAACTAAGGGCTATCGAGAAGGACAACAAGACGAAAGAAGTCATTCTGACCGAAAGCCTCGGTTATACTGCGTTGTCTGAATCGCAAAATGCTTATAAGCCTTACTTGTACATCGAAGCCTATAATAAGGTAGGTTTTAGCAACTTCCCTATGGAGCTCAAGCAAGGCCGCTTTCCCCTGCATCCTAACGAGGTAGTCATATCCAATGAAATTATTACTAAAGCGGGGGTTGCGTTCAAGATAGGGGAAAGGCTTTCTCTTCAAGTCGGGGAAAGGGAAGATATAAGCAAGGAAAACTCGCTCCACGAAGTATTGAAGCAAAACACCCGGTTACGGATGGAAGATGGAAAATCGGTAGAGACTCTCGTCCACATGAAGCAGGAAACCTTTAACATAGTGGGCATCATAGACCGTCCTGCCTTAGAGCCCGCAGAAGCTCCCGGGTATACGATTCTCACTTATTTGGATGAGAACACGCTCAGGCCTGCGGAAACTGTGGATGCGAGTGTAGTACTAACGAAGCTCGACCGTTCCTTATATGGACATGCCGCAGCGTTGGCGAAGCAAATTCACGTTGACCTTGTGGATTTTAACGATCCATTGCTTCAATATTCAGGCGTGACTAGTAATACGCAAACCAACTCAACCTTGCTAGCATTAAGCGTGATTATCATCGGGATTATCATGGCAGGTTCCATTACTTTGATTTATAACGCATTCGCAATTTCAGTCTCTGAGCGTTCCCGCTATTTGGGCCTGCTATCCAGCGTAGGAGCGACGAAGAGGCAGAAGAGGAACGCTGTTTTCTTTGAAGGTACAATTATGGGGTTAATCAGTATTCCTTTGGGCTTCCTGTGCGGGTTGGCGGGCATGGCGATTACGTTTAGAGGCGTGAATGCAAGCATGCGAGGCGTGTTCGGCATTAATGAGGACCTAACGATTGTGGTTACGCCAATATCCGTCATGATTACGGTTGCGGTCTCCCTACTAACGATCGGGATATCGATGTATCTTCCCGCACGAAGAGCATCCAGAATATCCGCCATCGATGCCCTTCGGCAGACCAAGGATATTAAACTAAAGGGCGAAGATGTCAGAATCTCCAAACTCGTAAGAAACTTGCTTGGCATTGAAGCTCAATTGGGGTTGAAAAACCTAAAAAGAAACAATCGTCGCTACCGAACCGTGGTCATGTCTCTCATGATCAGCATTGTGCTCTTCTTATCTGTATCGTTCTTCACTGCTAATTTGGAGAAGTCATTCCGGCTGTCGAAAGTAGGCCTCAATTATGACATGCAGGTTGAGCCCTCCGTCGAGAGACCGGCGTTGGATAAGAGACAAGTCCAGTCGTTCGTTTCACTTCGCGATGTGACAGCATTCAGTCTCATCCACCGGTATACCTTCAATAGCTTGATTCCTTCCTCGCTCGTGCCGGAAGCCGTTCGAAAGTGGTTCGACGATAACGGCTTTCCTGCCCAATCGGGAAACTATTCATATGCGGTGGAAGTGAATGGCTTGAGCGACGAACAACTGCAAGCTTTTGCGAAAAGGACGGGAGCGGACATTCGATCCTTGCGGAATCCTGACAAGGTATCCGCTATCGTTATTAATACGTCCTCGTTCGAGGATCGTGTATCTAATAAATTCATTGCGTCTAGGGTCCTAGATATTCAGAAGGGTGATTCTATTACACTCGGATTCGATAAGCTTTCAAGCGTGCGGTTTGCAGCCTTGACGGATCGAGTGCCGATGGGCGTCTCACTGCCATGGAACACCGTCAAACTTAAGCTGGTCATGTCGGAGGTCGTCTTAGAATCCCTTCATCTCAAGGGTCCCGGCGGTGTTCAATCCATGAGCCTGTTCCTCGACAGTAAAGATCCGCTGGTTACCCAGCACCAAATCGAAAAGATGGCTAGCCATGTTTTCGTACGTAATGAATATCAGGCCAGGCAGCGAGATGAACAGCTTATGTTGCTGTTTAAAGTATTCGCTTACGGGTTTGTCACATTAATCACGATTATTTCAGTCGCAACGATATTTAATACGATATCGACCAGCCTGATTCTGAGGACAAGAGAAATCGCCATGCTTAGATCGATGGGCATGACGTCCAAGGGCATCAATAAGATGATTCATTCCGAAAGCATTTTTTATGGAATCAAATCGCTGGCTTACGGGTTGCCGCTTGGAATTTCTCTGATGTACCTCATTTATAGAGCATTCATGAACCGTTTCCATTATGGTTTTAACCTTCCATGGATTAGCATGCTTTATATGATCGCTGCAGTGTTTGTCCTCATCAGTACAGCGATGTTGTACGCAAGTTCCAAGGTCAAGAAGGTCAATATCATCGATGCTTTGAAGGAGGAGAGCCAGTGAGGTTTAGCTCGGACGGAACTGCGAATAGCTCCAAGTTGAATGTGCTTTATCTTTTCCGCGCCTTCAACATCATGTAGCTGCCCTCGAAGCTGAGCAGCTTGCCGTTCTCGCTACGGACTTTAAGCTGCTGCTGATCAGAATCTGACCAGTTCAGCATATCCGATTGCAACGCTTGCTGCACCTGCTCAGAGACATTCATTCGAGCGCACCAGGCAGCGAATTCGAACGGCTTGCCTGTCTGCAACAGTTGTTCCACCTGGAAACCGGTCAGCTCGATGCGACGGATCCACTCTGTTTTCTTCCAAGCGCGGAAGTGGCTGGGATCCCGTCGCTGTTCAATATCATTATAGAGGATGTCGATCCGATCCGCTTCCGGAGCGATGTTGTCCATCAGAATGAAGCTTCCTCCACGCTTCAATACGCGCCATGCTTCCTGAACGAACTTGTCGGGGTCAGGAAAGTGATGAGCGGCGATGCGGCAGGCGATTAAATCGAAGTGTTCCTGGACAAAAGGAAGGTTCTCCGCATCCCCGACAACGTACTTGATATTCGTCCATCCTTTCCCGGTAAGAAAAGCTTCTGCTTCTTCCAGCATCTCGGTCGTAATATCCAGGGTGGTCACTTCACCGACGACGGAGGCCAGTGCGAGGGCGCAATGTCCGCCTCCGGTCGCGATATCGAGCGCCTGCACGGCATTTTCTTCTCGGGACCACTCGAGTAGCAGGTTCAAATCTTGGCCTGATGCATGGCGTGAGCTCGCGACATACTTAGAAGCGTTAGCTCCAAATTGGGCTTTCACCTGTTCCTTCTTATCCATACCATCACTCCTTTTGTTTCATTGTATAAAACAAAGTTTCAATAAATGATACTTCCATGCAAACATAACATGCTCAATTATTATTGTAAATAAAGCAAATGCACTTAGTGAATCAAAGAGCACCACTTTATTTTTATAAAGCATATTTAAAAAAATTGCCCTCTTATGAGGAACATTTATACCTGATATAGTAGACCCTGTTCAATAGAACATGAGAAAAGTATTCCATAAACAATAGAGAGAAGGTACGTTCATGGACAATTCAGATAGCAGTCCTTTAAATTCGGCAATTAACGATGCACTAACACCCGGTACGCACGAAATCATGATCGATGGAATACGGCAGACCTACCACGTTGCAGGCAGTGGACCTATTTGTCTTGTACATCCCGGAGGACCCGGTTTCCATTGGAACTATTTACGCATGCCTCTGCTGGAGAAGTCTATGACGACTATTTATATAGAGCCGATCGGAACAGGTCAATCCGGAATGCTGCCGGATGGAGAATACAGTATGTCCAAATATGCTTATTTCTCCCGAAAGGTGCTCGAGCATGCAGGGGCACTGGATGGTTATTTTCTAGGGCATTCGCATGGCGGTTTTGTTGGGCTTCAATATGCGATCGATTATCCGAATGAGCTCTCAGGGCTGATCGTTTATGACGGAGCGCCTTGCAATGGGAAAGATTTGGGTATTGAAGCGACCAAGCAAATGGATCTCTTTGCACAGCGGTGGTTGAACCAGCCGGAAGCCCAGGAAGCAAAGCAGGCTTGGGCGGAAATGGGGACTGGCGCAATATCCATCCATGACAGAGATTCATTCCTTGGCGTCATGCAAAGACTGCTGCCCGCTTACTTCGGCGACTATTGGAACATGCCTCAGCATTTCGATGACTGGAAAGCTTCTATAGACGCAACCATTGATCCAAATCGAAAACCAACGAATTGGGATGTGCGTGATGTCATGAATACGATCAAGACACCAACGCTCATCTTGGTCGGAGAACATGACTTCATCTGTGGGACAAGATGGGCCAACGAGATGTCGGCAGCAATTCCAGAATCGCAGCTTGTAGTCATCAGTGAATGCGGGCATATGGGACATGTGGAGAAGCCGGAATCGTTTTCCGGTGCCATAAGTGAATTTGTCATTAGCGCGGGCCTGGTTCGCTGATTAAATACAGCTATTGAAATCATAGTAAGAAAGGAATCCAATAGGAGGAAGCTCTTTTTGGATGATGGAGAGCTGGAAAATAAAACTTTGGCCCAGCAAGCAGCTACTCAAACTCTAATTGAATTATTCAAAAATAATGCATTTTTCTGCAAACCCAACATCTTCAGAAACAAAAAATAAAACAAACCATATCAAGCATTCCTTGCTAGCCAAAGCAATGGCATCTTAATTTGAACCGGATACGCTAGTCATCATCGAACCGCGCATATTATTGGAGGATTAATAATATGAAGAAACAAGTAAGATCAAAGAAGAAACAGGTATTGAAGGCATCGGCGATGGCGCTGTCGACTGTGCTGCCAGGTTCGTCAGCTGGCGCAGCCGTTGATTCTGGATGTGCTAGAGAAGAAGAAATCCGTCGAAGAGGCACTCAAATCGTGGCAAACACAAGGTGATGTTCTCCTGCAGCAAATTAAAACGAACCCGACCGGTCCGCTTGACGGCACGGGTACGAATGATGGAGGTGGCACAACAAACGAATAATTTACGAAGTATTGAAGAGGCACAAAGGCGAATCGTGCATTATATTTTACAACGAGACTAGAACTCAAATTAAATTAAAAAAGCTGACGCCGATTGAATACCTTATTCGAACATTAAAACGCAGTTTATTTTTATAAAGCATATTTAAAAAAAGTGCCTTCTTATGAAATAAAAACAGAGCTGTTATAGTTGTCCTTGAGGCACGAATAGCCCTAGATTATCCCTTAAATTTTAAGAACATGGAGGTTACACCTATGACGATTCAAAAGCACTCCGAGCTTCAAACACCTCTATTCTCCGGCTTCGGGCCAAGAACGACTGCCCAGATGGTAATTAAAGGACAGGATCTGACTGGTAAGATTGCTATTGTAACTGGGGGTTATTCAGGACTTGGCCTTGAAGCAGTCAAAGCCCTTGCAACCGCAGGGGCAAAGGTAATCGTACCCGCTCGCTCACCGGAAAAAGCCAGGACGGCACTTGAAGGAGTGCCAGGTGTGGAGCTGGAACGCTTAGACCTTATGGATCCGGAGTCTATCGATGGGTTTGCAAAACGTTTTCTTACTTCCGACCGGTCCTTGCACATACTTATTAATGCAGCAGGCATAATGGCTGCTCCGCTTGTTCGCGATGCGCGGGGGTTCGAGTCCCAGCTGGCTACCAATCATTTGGGACATTTTCAGCTTGTGTTAAGGTTATGGCCGGCACTTAAGAAGGCCAGAGGCGCAAGGATCGTTTCTGTATCGTCTCGTGCCCTGCAGCTCAGCAGCTTTGATTTCGAAGATCCTAACTTCAATACTCGTGAGTATGACAAATGGCTAGCGTATGCTAAATCCAAGACAGCGAACGCATTATTTGCTGTTGCGATGGACAAGCGCGGAGAACCTCATGGAGTACGCGCTTTTTCTGTTCATCCGGGGACGATCGTGACGGATTTGGCCCGTCATTTAACGGATGATGAATTACGTGCAATGGGTGCGATAAACGAACACGGCGAACGTGCTTTTAGCGAATATAACGATGAAATTAAAACGATACAAGAAGGAGCAGCCACATTAGTATGGTGCGCAGTCCATCCTCAGCTTGAAGGAAAAGGAGGCGTTTACTGCGAGAACGGAGACATAGCGGTTATGACAGATACCCCACATACTCCCGGCGTGTTTGAGTGGGCAATGGCTCCCGAAGCAGCTGAACGTTTATGGCAGTTAAGCGAACAACTTATTGGTTCAAAGTTTGCGATGTAACCGACGAATACGAGGAAGTAATCGGTTCTTCCTCACCGATATTCGAGCAAATGGGAAACAATGAGAAACTACTTTCTGTCCAGAAACCGAGTCATTCCGGGCATCAGGTGTCCGAGAATGGCTCGTTTTCTTTTTTAAGAAACTCATCGAGGACTTGTAAAGAGAACGAATGTAACCTTTCAACACGTTGTATCGTCAGTTAACTTGAGTGAATATTCAACACAAGGGCTTTGCCTTTAAGAAAAGTACCGTTACTCTAAATGGGCAAATCATTGACGGCACTCGCGTTATCATGCAAGACAATACGACGTACCTTCCGCTTCGTTTCGTCTTAGAACGGATGGGCTATCAAATCAAAGATCGTAAGCTAACTTTGCTGACGCCTTTCCAAACGATCGAAGCTAATCGTGATTTCTTCTTAAGCCACAACGGCGTTGTCATTTACTTCACTCCAGGCGAAATCTTGCCAAATGCGCAAGGGATGCTTGAATTCGTCATTCCGTTCTCTAAATTTTAATTCGAGGCTGAACAATCACCTCCAATAAATCAAAAAATCAATAAAAATAGGCTACTGACTACTATGATTCGTTAAGCCCAACGAGAGGAGTGATTGATTAAGTGAGTGAAATGATAACAGAAATTACAGCACAGTGTGAAAAACTTAAGAAGGGCGTACTAATGTTTGGATTTCCAGCGGCAAGCCGCGAGATTATCGTCCTGAGCTTCTAGGGATAAACCGATTTGTTTCTAATCCTTGACCTAAACAAAATGAAACGGCAGCCGGTAAAGGCTGCCGTTTCTCAAGTAACGGGCTGGATTTAAATTGATCATTTCTTTCGAGACAATCCCGATGACATCGTTTTTGAGCAGACCGCAAACGGTTAAGAAGACAATTTAATTATTAGTTACAGGCTGTCCGGTCACAGGATCTGTATTCGGATCCCAATTTTTTAGAGGGTCCATACGGAAGCGAGTTAATACCGTGCTACTGATTTTCCAAACACCATTTTCTTTGCGATAAGTTTCACGGTATTGGCCATACCCGTTATGCCCCGGATATGCGTTCTCCGCGTCAGGGAAAGTCAATAAATCTTCCATAGCCCAAACCCCATTCGCATTTTCCTTATCAACAATTTGAATTTCAGGCATATGGCCGTGGTGAACCGTTGGTGCTTTACCGACAACGTCATCAATCATTTTTCCGTAACCTGCACCTCCGAGCTGAGAGAAATCTTGGCCTTGTGAAACTAATTGAGCGTCTGATGTAAAGAGCTCACCAAATTCTTTCCATTTTTTTTCATCAACAAACCGGAAAAACCGCGCTTTGAGTTGTTTTATTTGTTCAATATCCTCCAGCATTTGGAGTTTCGCTTCTAGTTCTTCAATTTTCACTACTAGTTCTTGAGTTGTCATATAATCCACGTCCTTTTTATTATTAGTTTGTATAGTATTGCAATGATTTCTCTTCCAGCTAAGTCGATTAAATGATCGAAATTTACTTATTAAGCTTTCACTTCACTAAATGATCTAAGCCTAAAATATATATTCATATGGATCAAATCCAAATGTGAATGAAGTTTTTTCTGCGCTACATAAGGAAAACCTCTCTTTTCATTCAAGATGTGGGAGTGGAGTATCGCTCCCTTGGACACAACTATAGCAGTTCATTATTATTATTGTAAGAAGGCTAATTATTTAAAGTAACTTTAGAAAAGTAAACATTAGTTTGGGTTATCATATCAGCATTCCATCAGTATTCCATCGATCGAGAAAGTTATCCCTTTGGATACTGTAATAAATTGCTCGACAAAGGATTGCTTGGAATTGATGAATTCAGTTTGAGGTTAATGTCTCATAGGTATTATGGTAGTTATACTTCAGCTTTAAAAAAGTTACCCCTTAAGTCGCTCTAATATAGCGCTTTAGGGGTAACTTTTATAATTTCCGAGACGATATGTGCCTTCGGGTATTTAGTTTCTGACTGTAGCTAGGACGTGCTTACTCTAATTAAATCGTTTGCTTTGAGAATAACGTTTCAATATAAGTCTTGAAAAAGTTTGATTTAATTTCCTCGGATGAATAACCACGTTGTTCTTTAAAAAACAGGTAAACCTCCGCACTAATCGTTGACAACATCGCATCCGCACTAAAAATTGGATCTATGGAATGATAGACATTCAATTCGTTGTACTCCTGGAGCAGTTTAACTAGGATGGAATGAATGGAGTCATAATCCTCTTTAGAGGATGTATTTCTACCTGTCTCTGTATTGTGATTGTTTTGAATAATAGCAAGGATGTCAGAGTGGGTATCCAACAATTCCAAGTGCAAGTCGAGCACGGTAATTAGACGTTCTTTTAAAGAACTCGATGCATTCCTTGAAAGATATTGTTCTATTTTTTTTCGACTTTGAATACAGCTTTCCCCAATCAAATCCCAACATAAATCACTCTTATTCGTGTAGCTTCTGTACAAGGTTCCTTGCCCGACGCCAGCTTCTCTCGCGATTTGCCGCATACTAACGTTCTCGACACCATACTCAGCGAACAACTTAGCCGCCGTATCAATTATCGTCAGTCTACGCTCTTCGGCATCCTTCCGTAGATTGCGCTCCAACACAAAAAACCTCCTTCAAAATGATATTGACAACCGGACTGCGGTCCGGTTATATTGTTATTGTTCGAAGCGGATCACAGTCCGCATGTGCACTGCTTGATTTTTATAGTAACTCTCCACAATTCAAAGGTCAATCAAGCAGTAGGAAGTGGGGTTGAAATCATGCAGGAAAAAATGAGGGGGAGCATCATGTATCCATTCAATAATAGAAAAAAATAGCTACGATCCTTATACATTCAACAAAAAAATTCATGAAGATTGGGAAAAAGATGCTTTCAAAAAAATGAAATTATGGAGTGAAAAATATAATGAATGATCGCATTTCAAAAGCAAATATGTTTTTGCTTATCGTTGTCAGCTTAGCGCAATTTATCGAAGTAATGAATGGAACTACCGTAACCGTAGCGCTGCCGGCCATCCAAACCGCTCTTCATATGAATGCCAACGATTTACAATGGATTGTCACTTCGTACGTGCTTACCTTTGCAACTTTCTTGATGATTGGCGGGCGCGCGAGCGATTTGTTTGGGAGAAAACGAATGTTGATGATCGGTCTCTCCATCTTCGCACTTGCTTCGCTCGCAGGAGCCTTGGCAATGAATCCGATTTGGCTGATTACAAGCAGAGCGATTCAAGGCATTGGATCGGCGCTATCGATTCCGGCGGCGATGTCGCTCATCAGTAACAATTTGCCGGCCGGACCACAGCGTAACAAAGCCTTCGGGATTTTCGGCGCATTAGCATCTGCTGGGGCGGCTTCCGGATCGATTTTAGGCGGTTTATTGACTGAAACGGCAGGCTGGAGATCTTTATTCTACCTGAACGTTCCGATGGGAATTTTGCTCATTCTAGGTTTGCTTTTCGTTAAAGTGACTCCTTCGCCTAAGTCGGCAAAACAATCGATGAATTGGCTCGGTTTGCTTATGGTATTGGCAGGGATCTTCATTCTGGTCTATGGCATTTCGATGCCTGACGTCGGCGGTAGTTGGTCCGCAGCGAAAATCACCATGTTGATTATCGGGTTAGCGGTACTGGTATTGTTTATTTTGATCGAAAAAATCGTAAAAAATCCATTGATGCCGCTTCGTCTTTTCAAATTCCGTTCGCTGGCCATATCCAATATTATCGGGTTTTTGATGTTTTCGTATTTGACGGGGTTCAACTATTTCTCTACGTTGTACTTCCATGCGCTCGGCTTTTCGGCATTGGAAAACGGTTTGGCTTTCTTGCCACTCGGTTTGACATCGATTATCGTCACACAAATTACACCGATTTTCTTGCGTAAATTCGGTGCGAAAAAAGTGTTGATCGTCACTCAGGCCATCAATGCGATCGGGATGTTTTGGCTCAGTACGATGAGCATGGATAAACATTATGGGTCATTTATTCTTCCTGCGTTTATTGTACTCGGTTTGTCGATCGGGGCGTCGTATACGGCCGTAATCGTTGGTTCGGTTCAGGATGTTAAACCTGAAGAACATGGTATTGCAGGCGGAATTGTAAATACGTTCATTCAGTTGGGGGGCAGTCTAGGCTTGTCCATTCTGGCTAGCATCGCGACTTCGGTTACCGCATCGCATCATGCATCGGCTAGTCAATCCATGATAGCTGGGTTCCATACGGCACTAATCGTAAGCGGCTTTTTCGCAATTGCCGCAATGATCTTGGGTTTCGTGAGCAGCAAAGGTAAAAACAAAAATACCGATACAGCTCATCAAGCGGCGCATGTATAAAAAGGAGAGGGTTCTAATGACAGCTGTTAAAATGTTTCAAGGTGTTCCATTATCCATCCTTGACACGAGCAACATTTCAGCCGGCGGAACAGCACGAAAATCATTCTTAGAAAGCGTTGAATTGGCGCAAAAGGCCGAAGATTGGGGTTATAACCGAATCTGGTTTACTGAGCACCACAATATGCCTTCCGTGGCAAGCGCGGCGACATCTCTAGTAATCGGCCATATCGCGGCTGCAACCAAACGAATTCGAGTCGGATCCGGGGGCATTATGCTGAACAACCATGCTCCATTAATGGTTGCCGAGCAGTTCGGGACATTAGAGTCGATGTATCCCGGCCGCATTGATCTCGGCCTCGGACGCGGGCCTGGTGGGGACTCGGCGGCATTCGCTGCCGTTCGACGACTCTCAAAACACGGAGATGACTTTTCAAAAATGCTACAAGAACTAAGAGGATATTTTAATGATGACGATGATTCGGCGAAAGTTCGCGCATACCCTGGTGATGGACTTGAAGTTCCCATCTGGCTATTAGGCTCCAGCGATTATAATGCCCGGCTTGCCGCGAAGTTAGGCTTGCCGTTTTCTTTCGCAGGTCATTTCTCATCTGACTACACTGTAGAGGCAGTAAAATTGTACCGGGAGTTGTTCCAACCTTCAAGCGTCCTAAGTGAACCTTACGTAATGGTAAGCATGAATGTCACAATTGCGGATACGATTGATCAGGCACAATACTTGTCTTCAACGCAAAAGCAGCTGTTTTTGAGTTCCTACAAAGGACGAATGGCTCCAATACAGCCACCGGTTCAAGATATGAACCAGGTCGCTACCAAGGATGAGATTCAAATGATCGAGTATAGTCCATTATTCCGCACACTCGTCATTGGAGATCGAGATACGATAAGGAATCGCATGGAGAAATTATTGCAGGAAACGTCAGCCAATGAGATCATTCTTACGACACAAATGTACAGACATACAGATCGACTACGCAATTTTGAAATTATTGCTGAGTTGCTGCAGCCGAATAGCACTCATGAGTAAGGAGCTTAAAGTTCGTTCTTCAGCTAATTGGAGTAATTCCAAAGCATGCTACAAACCAATAGCCAATCATGGCTACTTTGTAGGACTTACCTCCACTTTAATTTTCTAAAGCTTATTTAAAAAAATAGCCTTCTTATCTTAATTTCGAATATCTGATATAGTTTTCCCAACACCAGTTAGTGCAAATTGTATTTCATCGTATCCACACTCAAAAAGAGGGTCTTTACTTACTCATGACACAAAAAAGAAATAATCAATAGAGTAGAACGATTGTATAGCTCTAAGAGCGTGGTATAAGGAGGATAATCATGAAAGTGGAAGTTTGGTCGGATATTATGTGTCCTTATTGTTATATTGGAAAACGTCGTTTGGAAGCAGCATTGCAAGTGTTCGAAAACCGCGATCAAGTGGAAGTTGTTCATCGCAGTTATGAATTGGATCCTAATTCTACGAAGCATACCGATCAGAATTATTTAGAATATGCAGCCGCCAAGTACGGCACTACGATAGAAAGTGTCGCGAAGCAAAGCCGTTCGATTACTGAAAGGGCACAACAAGATGGATTGATTCTGAATTATGATACCGTGAAAAATGCGAATACAAATGACGCGCATCGCTTACTTCATTTCGCGAGGGAATTCGGCAAAGAACAAGAACTTCTCGAATTATTATATAAAGCTTACTTCACGGATTCACTGCCAATCGGGCAACACGAAACGCTTCTGTCACTAGCCGAACAAGCAGGGCTGGATCAACAACAAGCAACGGAAATACTCCGTAGCACAAGTTACGGGAGCGACGTAAGAGAAGAGCAAATAGAGGCCGCTAGATTAGGTGTACAAGGCGTTCCTTTCTTCTTGATTGACGGCAAGTACGCCATCTCTGGTGCCCAATCGATCGGTGCTTTTACTGAAGTTCTTGAGTCTGTATGGAACGAAGTTAAAACTCAAGATGATTATGATACAGAGATTTGCGGTGGTGGTACTTGTTAAAGAACCGTTTTAAATATCCAATCTATATTGAGGAGAAAACGTTATGTACAAACCAAGTATTCATCATAAGGTTATCTTTAACCTGAAACATGAGGCAGGTTCGGAGGCTGCAGAAACCTTCATGCGAGATGCCGAGAGTCAGTTGACTAAGATCCCGGGCGTGAAGCAGTTCCGTGCGTTCCGGCTATATTCAAATAACCCTTTTGATTACGGGATTTCTATGGTTTTCGGCACCAAAGAGGACTATGCTGCATACACAAGGCACGCGTTGCATGATGATTTTGAGGTTAATCGTTGGAAACTCGAGGCGACACGTGCTATGGTAATCGATTACGATTATTGACAGCAAATCAGTACATTTCAGCTCAATTACACTAGACATTGTTACAACAACGACTCGTGATGTCTTTAATTGTTTAGGTGACAAGATCATCAATCGAGTTCCCTTAAGAATACGGGAACAAATCGGCGATGCCATAAAATATCATAATAAACAGCGACAGCCTGGACCGCATTTTAGGTACTGGTCTGTAGTTGTTTTTTTTATTATAGGGTTCCTAATGCTAAGGGAACAAATAATTACTAAGTAAACTGCGCAGGTAAATAACCTAACGTAAATATGTGATAAAATATGACACAATATTGCATCGAAATACCTAAAAGGAGCGTAAAACTAGTTCTATGGCAGTTAAATGATAAGTTTCAGCAAAGAAATGATTGATAAATGGAAAATGTTCGGGTATTATGAACCTGACAATATATCAGAAAATTAAGTGTTTTATGTCTTGTTTAATTTAATAAATCTATCTACTAGTAGATAGGATAACGGTTTTTTAGTTGTATATGAACCTTTCTTTGAAAAGGGTTACATATAAAATTGATTTAGGAGGAAAGTCATGCATCATCGGAAGGTTTTCAGAAAAGCTCTATCATTATCGCTCGTATTAACAGTACTCATTGGTTCGTTGTTCGGCAGTATGGCTTTTGCCTCGCCAAGCACGAGTATCGGCGTCGAGCCGGGAACCGCGAATGAACAACCGGCCGTTCAGGATGCCGCGTCCGCGCAGTTCGACACGCTGACGCCAAGCGAGTCGAAGCTTGTCTTCGCCTTGTCGGAGGGAAGCCATCCGGTGACGGTCGAAGCGAAGTATAAGGACGGATCGGCGAAAGACGTGACGACGCAAGGCGCTTGGATGTCCATGAATCCAGCCGTCGCCGTCGTCGACCGGGGCGTCATTACGGCCAAAGCGGCCGGAACGACGGAAGTGCGCCTCAATCTCGGCGACGCCGTCGTCAACGTTCCTGTTACGATCACCGCAGGCGCCGGAGCGCCGGAAGCGGCAGAGCCTTCGGAGCCGACGCTTGTCACATACCTGCTGTCCACGCTGAACGTGTTCGTCGAGGCGGATACGAACTATCCGCTTCATCTGCATGGGACGTTCACGGACGGGTCGACGCGGGATATTACAGCCGATGCCGTCTGGAGCACGGACGATGCCGCGGTTGCGACCGTTTCGCACGGCATGATCAAGGGCATCAAGGGCGGGGCTTCGACGTTTATCCGTGTAAAATACGGCAGCATGCCGACACTGTCGATCGCGGTCACCGTTCAGAAGGATCCGATTCCGTTTCAGTTGTTCGGTCTTATGATGTCGGAAAGCGTACTGAAGATCATGGAGACCGACGCGCCACATAAAATCTATGCGGACCTGGAATATCCCGATCAGGATCTTTACGAGGTGACGAATCTTGGCAAATGGTATTCGTCTAATGAATCCATAGCCACTGTCGACCAGACCGGCGTCATTACGCCGGTCGGCAAAGGCATGGCCTATATTTACTTCGAATATAAGTATACGGCGCCGTCCGGCACGGAAGGCGAAGAAGGCTATGACGACGGCCTGCTTGTCAATTCCGTGCAGGTGTTCGTCGGCGGACCGTTCAAGCTGGAGCGCTATACGCCGGACATGATGGCGCAGCTGGAGCTGGACACGCCTATCTCGCTCCCGCCGCGGAGCTATCAGGAAATTACGATCATGGGCGTTTACTCCGAGGATCCTCGGACTGGCCAGAACTATAACGAAGATGACGTCACGGGCGATATCGAATGGACTGTCGCGGATAAATCCATCGTGACCATCAACGATTCCGGCCGTATCTTTGCAGGCGGCAAGGAAGGCACGACGACCATTACGGGCCATTATTTAGCGCTCGAACCGTTCACGTTCAACGTGACGGTGACGAAGGCCGCTGCTGCAAACAAGGTGCTGAATTTGGTAGCTGAGCCGACCTTCGTGGAAATTAAGGATGGCAAACCTGTTCAGCCGCCAATCATCAAAGCCATTTACAATGACGGCACAGTTGAAGACGTCACGTCCAAAATCGCCGACAGCGATTGGCTCGCTTCCGATGCATCGGTAGCGTACCACAGCGACAACGGTACGATCGTTGCTGAATCCGTCGGCTCGGCCGTTCTCGGCGCGATCTACAAGAATGAAGTTGCCATTATACCTGTTATCGTGAAGCAAGCAGATCCGAAGACGGCGGTCTCCCTTTCCGTTACGCCAGATTCGCTGAACTTGCAGCTCGGCAAGCGTGAAGCGTTGTCAGTCGAAGCGGTCATGTCCGGCGGCGAGACGCTGAATAAAACACAGGCAGCTGTCTATCGCTCGGCCAACCTGCAAGTGGTCTCCGTTAACCGCAAGGGAGAGATCACAGCTGTCGGCAAAGGAACGGCAGCTATCGAAGTGTCGTACGGCGGACAGAAGCAATCGGTCACGATTGAGGTTGCTGCTTCCGAGGGATTGCCGCCGGTTGCAGAGACACCGAAGCAGATTACCGGTATTACTGTAAGTGATCCGAAAATAACGCTGGATGTTACGGCTGGCCCTCGCCCGGTTACCGTGCAGGCTGTCTACAGTGACGGCACGAGTGCGGACGTAACCGCGCAAGGCAAGTGGTCGACGCAGGATGCCGGCGTGGTTACGGTTAAGGACGGCGTCTTGACGCCGGTGGCTCCGGGCTCTACCCGCGTGCATCTGGTACTGGACGGCGCGGTCATCGCAGTTCGCGTCACCGTTAAGGAAGGCGACTACTCCTCCAACGTCAGAGTGGCAGACGAAGGCGCGGCAGCGGAACCGACGGTTGACGCGCTGCTTCTGTCGACCACAAAGATTTTGGTGCAAAAAGGGGCTAAATTCCCCGTCCAGCTGCTCGCTGTCAAGAGTGACGGCACGACGGAGGACGTGAGCGACCAAGCAGCATGGTCGGTCTATGATACCGAAATTGCCGACGTGGTGAAGGATAACGGCGCAGTCAGCATCCTCGGAAAATCGACGGGTGACGTTAATCCAGATCCGGGCTATCAGAAGTTGGGCAGAACGACGCTTACCGTCGGATACGGCGATTTTACGCCGACGATCGTGAACGTGTCCGTTAGCGAGCAGCCGAATCAGCCCGACGTGCTCGACATCGGCTTCCGAACTTCCGACTATTCGTGGTACTTTGACGGCGCGTCCTTCAGATTGTACAACGGACAATCGCCATACGAGCTGAAGCCATTCGCTTTGGATACGACGGGTGATACCTACCCGGTGGAAGACGGTGCGTGGACATTCTCGCAGCCGGGCGTCGTGAACGTCAACACGGACAACGGTTTTGAGGCAGTAGGAACCGGGGAGACGGATGCTGTGTTCACGTACGAGCATTACGGCGTGACCTATAAGCGTACGCTACACTTCGAGGTTGTCGACCTGGAAGGCATCGCAGCCGATGCGGACGAAGCGGCTGGCGTCTATTCTGTCGACGTTCATCCGCAAGGTTCCTCGCTCGTCGGCTTGAATGAAACGTATACGGATAAAGACGGGCAATCGTATACCGACCCTCTATCCGGGTTCGTCGATTGGCAGATCGATGATCCTGATCTCGTCGCAGTTTACAACGAGCAGCCTTATGTTCGTTTTGTCGCTGGGACGAAAGAGGGCACGACGCGGGTGACTGGGGAGTACTTCGGCCATACCATCGCATTCGACGTTACGGTGACGAAGAACCCGATCAAGCCGAAAATCATGACGCTTGTCGCATTTCCAACGTATTACGTGTTCGATGATGCCGACGATCAGCCGGTTGTTCCGGTGGTCAAAGCCATCTATAGTGACGCGACCGTTCAGACACTGAACAATGCGGATCTGACATGGTTCAGCGGCGAGCCGACGATTGCCGATCTTACGGAGGACGGCAAAATTACGCGGACGAACCGTAAAGGCGGAACCAACGTCGTTGGCCAATACAAGGGTATCGGAGTCAGAATACCGGTAATAGCGACGTATGCGGATGCGACGCCGGTGGCTACAGGCTTGACAATTACGCCTGACTTGAATTCGATGACGGTCGGCGGAACGCAACAGTTGAAGGCAACGGCAACGATGAGCGATCTAAGCGAACCTGTTGTGACGGATCTCGCGATGTTCGAATCGAAAAATCCGGACGTGGTTACCGTCAGCAAAGATGGTCTCGTAACCGCCGTTAAGCCGGGTACGGCGAAGCTGCGCGTTTACTATTGGGGCTTCAATGAAAACCTGACGATTACGGTTACGCAAGCTAATACGGGCGGTTCGGGCCCGATTGTAACGCCTCCGTCGCCTCCAGTAACGGATCCGACGCCGGTTACGCCGACGCCAGAAACGCCTGTATTGAACGCTTCCGTGGATGGTGCGGCGGTGAAAGATCGGATCGGCAAAGCAAAGGCCGATGCGACGTCCGTTACGTTCAGCGACGTTCCGTCTACTTCTTGGAGCGCTTCGTCCATCGAATTGGCTTCGAAAGCCGGGTTTGTCCAAGGTTATGCGGACGACTCGTTCCTGCCGAAGAAGAACGTGACGCGCGCCGAATTTGCTTCGATGCTTGCGAATGCGTTTGGCCTGACTGGATCGGCCAAGGTCTCGTTCACAGATGTGAAAGACGACCACTGGGCACATGGCGCGATCAGCGCATTGGAAGCCTTGGGCTTCATTAAGGGCTACGGCGACGGCACCTTTAAGCTGAACCAGCAGATTACGCGTGCAGAAATGGTAACGATTCTTGCTAAGGTCATCGACTTTGGCAAAGCCACTCATACCAGCACGTTTACCGATTTGAATAATCATTGGGCAGCGAAAGCGATTGATGCATTGACTGAAGCAGGCGTCGTGAAAGGCAGAGGGGAACATACCTTTGCACCGAACGCGAATGCAACGCGCGAAGAGGCTGTTGTCCTCATCCTGCGTGCGCTGAATACGAGCTTGGATTTAGGGTTAACCGAATAAGCAGCTTGGCAAGGAGAGAAGGAAGCGCAGATGCGCTTCCTTTTTTTCATCAGCCGGCTCCATCGGGGATTTGTTCTATAGTTCGGATGACCGCGGAGGCCGTCAGATAGAAGTGATGATCGCCGTTGATACCGTAGTGCTCTTGGCCTGTATGCCCCATACATGAACAGCCGCATCCGCTTTGAATGCTGTCCGTTCTGCAGTCTGAAGCAATCCTCGTGAGGTTAACCGTTTATCCCATGTCGCCGTAAAGGTCGCCAGGCTTGAGCCCTTGTCATCAATCGTATTGACTTTAACGATGCGGAGCTCTTCCTTTCCTTCGACGGGAGAATATGTGATTGCAGAAAAATAATTGGTTTAATAGTCAATCCCATTTCCGTAATTCCTCGTAACGCAACCTAGCCTTTAGGCTGTGCCTGAATCTTGCGGGCGGCCCGGCTCGCAGGTGAGAATTCGGATTATGCCGAGCAAGACTTGTATGACACGCTGCACGCTGGCAAGACGATTGAATACGGGCTCTACGTGCAACTGATGACCCCCCAAAACGAGGACGTATCCGGCGTGCCTTTGTTGCTGACGGCCAGCGAAAATCTCACCGTGACAGGGACTTGCTGTCCCGGCTGCTGCAGAAAACAAAGCTTCGTGTGCGCCGACATGGCATGCGTCGTCTGAACGTAGCCGAACGCGCCGCAGCCTTTGACGTGCACGGGCCTTTCCAGCAAGGTCGAATGCACGAATGTCTCCAGCGTTTCATGCAGCAGGCCCAGGCGGAGTCTGGCCCGGAACACGGAGGGAGTATTCACATCGAAAGCACGGTCAACGAAGGAACCATTGTTGACGTGATTTTACCCATCTACTCGTCATTCCTCAAAAGGGATTAGAATTTAAAACTAATGTGATCTCCCTCTGAATTCAATAAGACAGCAACAGTCTTTGAACAAGATTCCAACTTCCTATTTCACCTTCGTCAGAGGCTCTAAATGCAGCCGCACTTTTACATTAATCTTCATAGTAGACCAATGCCGATCCCATGTATCTCTGGTTATTGGTTTGGAGAACGGTTTAGCAGTCAACGCCCCGATTTGAAGGGGGTCAATCTGCAATTTTTGCATTTGGGAGAGCAAACGGATGACATTCTCCTCCAAGTACCGTTCGATTTTTTGTGTGAGAGCGGCATATTGGAAGTTATCTTCGATTGTTGCGAGCGAATCCAATTCATCAATTCTTCCCTTCACGTCGATTTCGATGGACAGGGATGATAAATCCGGGGTTAGTTTCTTTCGGGTATGCGCGCGAATATGCCCTAGCGTAACCGAGAGGTCAGGAAGGACTAAATATCGTACGAATCTGTCCCTATACAGCAATTGATTGATTTGATCGTCCTTTCCACGTATCTCCGCAACCATACTGTCCCGGTCGAAAAATGCTGTGCCTTCGTACAGGAACTGTTCACCTTTCGCGCGAAATACGGGTAGCTGGGGATCGGAAACCTGAGAATACAGCATTTTCATAAACTGGTGCAAATTGACGACGGTAATTTCGCCTTGTTTTTTCTTCTCGTAATGTTTGAACATGCGATAAAGGTAATAATCGATATTGTCTGTTTCATCCAAGTGTTTGGCGAGGAATTCATTAAAGTTGCCTTTCGTAATGACTAAGTACAACCGTTGCGAAATGTTCGGATCGGTCAGGACGGTATTGATAAGACGGGTCAGTCCCCGTTTCGCATAAGCTTCGTCCACGAACAGCAAGCGGATTTGACCGGCTTTCAGTTCGTTATAATAGGTCAAATTAAACCCCTTATTTCCTTCATTCAATAGAGAGACCTTAAGGGCAAGGACTCGCTTCTTCTCCTTGATAAGAGGGGGGACGAGCGTGCTGATTGTTATCTTTCCGTCTTCTTCTCCTCCACCCTGTACGGACCAGAAAATGATCGGCGTGATTTCTTCGATTATATTGTTCTCTGGAATGGGGACGCAACCGCATGCGAATGTCAACAAAGAAAATGATAGCAGCACAAGCGTTGCTCGTACGAAGCGTTTCATGACGTTGTCCTGGCTTTGCGGTTGATCGCGATCCAGATGAGGAGAGGTGATAACAAATAAGTGGCGGATCCTGCCCACATCTGCAGGTCGAGCCAAAAGGCCTGTTCGAGCCCGGGCTTCCAAAACCATTTACTGATCGGAAGAGTGACGGCCATCGCCGCACAGCCGCTAACTATCAGCCCAATACGAGTAGTGCTTGTCTTCGTCTTGCCTAGCAAACGAGATGCGCCATATATCATTAACACGAACAAAGCGCCTGAGTAAAGGAAGCTGAACGAATATGCCGAGATCAGGATAATATCGACCCTTTCGAATACAGGAGATTGCAGGTAGCGCCCCATCTCCACGTTCGGGTATTTGATGGTTGGTAAGTATTTGGAGCCGTAGAAGAGCAAGGACGCAATGGAAATAATGAGATACTCGCCGACCGAGATGGCGTTAGCGATCGTCAAATATTTGAGCATTTTCCGTTGCGGATTCAGCCAGTATGAAATAGCGATTAATAATTCAGGACCGGAAAACGACGAAAAAACGAGCAGTAGGGATTTCCATGCAAACGGCTCTGGGCCAATGGGGATGAGAGGGTATAGATCGTGAATTGAATTTGATTGCACGGAAAAAAACGGAATATACAAAAAGAAGATCCATATCGTTCCAATGAACACGACCGTTACGAACCTTACCATGTTTTCCATTCCAAACAGCGCCAAATAGCAGCTAAGGATAAAAGGAAACACAATGTGCCATTCTCGGTCCATAGAGGGAAAAACAAATTGCTGCATGATTTCGGCATAACTGATTGAAATGAAAGAGATCTTGAGCAAAAGGAGAGGCAAGCTTGCCAAAGCTAAAATTTTGATACCTGTTTTTCCGAATAATCTTTCAAAACCCTGGTACCCTTGGGCAGAGTAGGGGGTTGCGAACCACTTGGACAGCATATATAGGCAACATTGGGAGGCTATGCCCATTGCTACAATCGCCAACAACATATACGGTTGAACAAGGGTTGAGGGCATGACAATCATGTAATAAAGCATTTGAATCCTATTGGTGAGGAAGAGCGCGTAAAAACCGCCTTCTTGATGTGAGGTTTTTCGAAACAGCGATATAGCTTGCATAGGTTCATTTACTCCTTCGGTTCATACGATACTTGTTCAAAGGACGCAATGCTTCAGGACGATTGCGCATAGCGTGTAGCGGCCCTCGGACGAAGAGATCGACCCAATCTCTCCAATAAAACGGAGATACCGGCGCCAAGTAGGGCTGGTTCAAGGACGTAAGCCCGTTCAGATGGGCAAGCATGCCGACAAGTCCAAGCAAGATACCGGGAACGCCCAAATAGGACGCGAGAATCAAGAACATGAATTGAAGCAGTAAACTGGATTTGGTGACCAGATAGTTTGGAACGAGAAAAGTGGAAATCGCCGAAATGCCTGCCAATACAATTAGTACTTTGCTTGCGAATCCGGCTGCTACCGCAGCTTGTCCAATAACGATTCCACCAATAACCCCCAAGTTTTGGCTCGTTTTGGTCGGCATTCTTAGGCTGGCTTCCTTTATAATTTCTAGCGTAACAAGAATAATTAACGCTTCCCAGAAGGGGGATAGTGGCAGTTTGCTACGAGACTCGATGATTACATATAAAATTTGCAGGGGAAGCATTTGATAATGATGAGTCGTTAATGCCACGTAAAGTGGAATTAGAGTAATGGAAAGAAGGAAACTGAGATAGCGTAACGGCCTCAAGAAGCTAGCTACCAACCAGCGGTTAATATAATCCTCCGGCGACTGAAACAAGTGAAACAGCGTAATCGGAGCGACTAAAGCAAAAGGAGTGTTATTCACTAAAATGACCAATTTTCCGATGCCTAGTGCATACGCGCAGGAATCCGGTCGATCGGTCTGGAGATATTGAGGAAAGATGCTGTGATAATGGTCTTCCATAAACGCTGCAACATGTGAAGAATCCAAAAACATATCGAAGTCGATGCTGGAAAGCTTTTTTTTCGCGACCGCTACAAATTCCGGATTGATTAGCCCGTCGATGTACATAAGGACTACGGTTGTTTGGGTTAAGGAGCCGACGGAGTATCTCTCTGTTTTGAGCGCTGTTAAAGGAAGCCTTCTTCTAATCAGCAAGATGTTTTGCTCCAGCTGCTCGCTGAAACTGTCTTTCGGGCCGAACATTATTGTTTCCGTCTCTGAGGTTTCGATGGACCGGCCGAGCGAGTTGGGGAGCATAATAGCGTTCCATCGCCCGCTGGATGAGTCGTAAACTAGCACTGAGCCCTTCATGAGATTCTGGAGGGCTTGCTCCAAATTGGATAAACGTGCAATTTTGGCGGTAGTCAGGCTTCTTTCCACCGAACTTTGGAAGGATCGAACGAGGGGCTCAAGAATCGATTCGTTAAGACGCTCCTGATCGATTAAGGTTTCAAGATAAATAAATGTCAAACGAAGTCCGTCGGTAGTATCTCGATCAATTATCTCCGCATCCTCAATTAGGGCGAGTTTCTGCTTTAAAGCTTCTAAAGAGATTGCTGTCATTTTTCATCCCCTGAATCAGCGCGCTAAGTTTTCCTTTATTATGCTATTCTTGATCGAGTTTTAAACAAACGATTGGGAATCTTCGAAAGAATGAAGGTCACTCAACCTATATAGATTTAGCCAAAGCGCAAAAGTAATCCGCGGAGCTGGGTAACCGCTAGAGCCACCAAGTACGGTTCTTCAGTTCTGAGGAAGTGCTATGGCGAAGCGTATACCAAAGTTCTTAATTGTAAGAGGACAAGAACATATATGCATTAGAATCCGCGGTATGTCGTCGAATCGAAGCCTGCAAGCGCTACGTACATGGGTTACATCACGAAAATAACCACGGATCGTATACTCGTGGCATACCATATTCTCAGCCGATGCAATGCGGGGAAGATGCCTTTACGCTAACGGGCAGATTAACGCAGCAAATGAGCTGGCTGTTTCAAGGTGAACGGATGGCTAAAGGGCTATAACAATAGAAAACGACATTACGTATTTGGGCCGCTGGGTTCACGTAGGCGGAAATTTCAAGAGGCGCTCAAGAGGTGATTGTCAAATAGCAAACATAAATTGCGCAAGACAATAAAAGTCCACCGAGTGAAAAACCTGGTGGACTTTTACTTTAATCAGAACCTTCTCTTTGTGTTACCTCTCGCGCGATCTGACGTATTTCTTGCAGAATCGGTAGTTGTTTTTCCTCCTTCCATAGCACTGCCGCCTCCGAGATCAGCGGGGGATCGATAAGTCGTCGATAGGCGACTTCATCCGGTCGAACTCTGCTAATGCTGCTCGCTACTAGAGACACCCCAACTCCGGCTGCCACAAGACTAATGATAGCAGACTCGGTTGCCGCCTCTTGATTAATGACGGGGCTAAATCCAGCCAAATGGCATAACGAAATGAAATCGTCGAAGATCATGCGATTTGCGCTGCGTGAGTACATCACGAACTTCTCGTTTTCTAGTTCCCGGAGCGAAAGTGATTGTCGCTCGGCTAGGGGATGATTCTTGGGGAGCGCGATCGCGGCTGGCTCCTGATAGATCGTTTCATACGCCAATCCAGACATTTTGGCGCCGGGGAACATCAAGAAGCCAATGTCCACTTCTTCGTTTAGAACCTTAAGCTCCAATTCAGGAGAAACTAACTCGAGAAGCACGATCTCAAAATGCGGGAACCGTTCTCGAAACACGCGCACAATGGGTGGCAGAACGCTGTATAAACTGTAACTTGAGTAACCAATAATCAACTTGCCGCCTTCACCGCGCGCGATTCGCTGCGCTATTTCCACCCCTCGGTCAATTCGCCCAAGACCGGCCTGAACATCGGCCAGCAGCGCCTCGCCAGCGGACGTTAGCGCGACCGTACGGGTCGTTCGCTTCAACAGTTCAACGCCTAACTCATCCTCAAGCCGCTTTATTTGATAACTGAGCGGTTGTTGGGCCATATGCAATTGCTCGGCCGCACGTCCGAAGTGTAAGGTCTCGGCTACCTTCATAAAATAGCGCAATTGTCGCAGTTCCATGAAAACCCTCCATGTTTGATCATGCTTCAGCGACTATTATATATAGATTTAATGTTAATGTACATTGATATAGTGTTTATCATGCGGTAATTATCGATGTAAAGTAGTACTTGTACAGGGGCGGAACAATTTATTCTCACAGCGTATCGAAAGCCGGCATCATAGTAGGGCAGCTTATAATATTCGTGCGTTCCGATAAGCCTCGGGAGCTTAGATAAGTTAACCCCAATTTATCAATTAAGTCTAGAAATTAAGGAGGGAGGAATTTACATGGACAGATTATCTCTTCAGGTCGAAGTAGTGTTCGTGACCGGAGGGTCGGGTGGGATTGGTAGGGCTCGGCGAGCGTCTTAGTAAGGACGGTGTCAACGTGGTAGTCAACTACTACCCCAGTGCCCGTCAAGACGCCGAAGAGGTCGTGCAATGCATCGTACAAAGCCGGTGGTAAGGCTATCGCTGGGGGGGCTGACATCTTGGTATCAGATCAAGCCTGATGGATCACCGGTCAAACAATCGGCGCAGGCGGGGGGATGTTCTGAACGCATGACCTTACTCGGATAGTAACCACTTCGAGTAGACAAGTGCTAAGAGTCTCTTTAAGCCGAATACCTTAAAGACTTAACTAAATGATGCTAAGGGAGAGATAATTTGCGATGAAGAAATTCCATAATAAATTAAAGGTATTAAGTCTTGCTCTAACGATGACACTTGGTACAGTCGGAACAGTATCGTTCTCGAATAATTCGCATTCTTACGCAGCTACTGTTGTAAGAGCGAACAAAGTTGAAAAATCCAACCAGGGTGCATCGTCTAGTCATCAACTGAAGCCAAAACAGGTAGCCGCTGCGTTCTACGCCAGCTACAACGGGGATCTCGCCGCTGGCTTCGAGAAATATATTTCAAAGAAATTGGTGCTTCACGGGTTCGACGGTCCCATGGACCGCGGAGTTTGGCTCGCTAGCGACCTCGAACTAAAAGGGGCGCTCAAAGGTTATAAACTGCAAGTTCTCGATCAAATAGCGGAAGGGAACAAGGTCGTCACGCGTTGGACACTGGGCGGCGTCCAAACCGGCACGATTCTGGGAATTCCAGCGTCCGGCCGCGAAGTCCACCTCAGCGGTATTTCCATCGACCGCATTGAGAACGGCAAATCCGTCGAGCACTGGTCGGAAGGGAACTTCGGACGATTCTTGCAGGAGCTCCAGGCTCCCCCAACCAATCAAGTAACTCAATACATTAAAAACAATAAAGTCCAGGTATCAAGCGAAGTCTCGGCCAATCACCTACTGAAGCCAAAACAGGTCGCCACGGCGTTCTACGCTAGCTACAACGGGGATCTCGCTGCCGGCTTCGAGAAATATATTTCAAAGCAATTGGTGCTTCACGGGTTCGACGGTCCCATGGATCGCGGAGTTTGGCTCGCTAGCGACCTCGAGCTAAAAGGGGCGCTCAAAGGTTATAAACTGCAAGTTCTCGATCAAATCGTAGAGGGCAACAAAGTCGTTACGCGTTGGACCCTGGGAGGCGTCCATACCGGCACGATTTTAGGAATCCCCGCATCCGGCCGTGAAGTCCACCTCAGCGGTATTTCCATCGACCGCATTGAGAACGGCAAATCCGTCGAGCACTGGTCGGAAGGAAACTTCGGTCGTTTCCTGCAGGAAATCTCGACACCTTTAAACAACCAACAGGATCCAAAACAAGTAGCCGCGGCGTTCTACGCTAGCTACAACGGGGATCTCGCTGCCGGCTTCGATAAGTATATCTCGAAGGACCTGTTGCTTCACGGATTCGACGGTCCCATGGACCGTGGAGTTTGGCTTGCTAGCGACCTCGAGCTAAAAGGAGCGCTCAAAGGTTATAAATTGGAAGTGCTCGATCAAATCGTAGAGGGCAACAAAGTCGTTACGCGTTGGACCCTGGGAGGCGTCCATACCGGCACGATTTTAGGAATCCCAGCATCCGGCCGTGAAGTCCACCTCAGCGGCATTTCCATCGACCGCATTGAGAACGGCAAATCCGTCGAGCACTGGTCGGAAGGGAACTTCGGCCGTTTCCTACAAGAAATCTCGACACCTCTAAACGACAAGTAATCGTGGAACTCTAAACTTGCCAGTTCTTAGGGGCATTCTAGGTGAGTTGTCCGTAGCGGATGTTCGCGTACATCCGGCGTTGTCTTTGTTCACCGACTTTAAAGATGGTGCATTTAAACCAGCCGATCTTCATCTGACGAATATTAATGGTATGATCGATCAAGTGCTTGCCTGGAGTGGGGCACTAAAAAAACTTCGTCAATAATATTTGAGTTAGTTCGTGTAGTAAACATTAAGAGAAAGCATTGCTACTGGTGCCTGCATTTATGGTACAGGATATTTTCTTGTTTTTACCATATTCTCTTTCCGTATAATAACTAAATTCAGATGACAATTTGAATACCAGGAGGAAAAATCATGAGATTTCTTGATAATAAAGTTGTACTTATAACGGGAACCGCCGGAGGACTGGGTCGCGTCGCGGCATTGACCTTCGCCCGCGAAGGAGCTAAAGTAGTCGGCAGCGATATAAACGTAGAGGCAAATAACGAAACGGTCGAACTCGTGCGAAGCGCCGGAGGCGAAATGACAGGCATCGCACCGATCGACCTCACCGATCACGAACAAGTAAAGAAGCTGGTAGAGGAAGCCGCTCAAGCTTACGGCGGACTTGATGTGATTTACAATAATGCGGCCATACAGAAATTCGGACCGATGCCGGACTTCTCGATCGAGGATTGGCGGAGGACGATTGCCGGAGAACTCGACATTCCCTTTTTCGTATCGAAGTACGCCTGGCCGCACTTGGTGAAAAGAGGCGGTGGCGTCATATTAAACCTCGCTTCCATTTCCGGTATTATCGCTGGCGATGTTCCTCCGATGGTGGGGCATGCGGCGGCGAAAGGAGGCGTTATCTCCATGACCCGGCAGCTAGCTTTGGAAGGTGCACGGCATGGAATCCGCGCGGTGGCTATCAGTCCTGGACCGTTTCTCACTCCGGCCAGCGATCGCGATTTAGGAGACAATCAGGAGGCGCGGGACGCCGTTACGAAGAAGACGCTTCTTAAGCGGTTCGGACAACCCGAGGAGCTTGTAGAACTCGCTGCATTCCTCGCTTCTGATCGAGCCGCGTACATCACGGGAGTTAACTACGCCGTCGACGGCGGTGCGACTGCTTGGTAAATCATTTATAAAATGATCTCATTCCCGGCAGGTACGGACTCGCATCACAAATTAATAGCCGGTGGAGATGATCAAGCCCGACTGAGGACGAAGAAAGTATTCAAGGTGTAGAGGGAATTAAAAACCGCCTAGGAATAGCAAACAGCAGCCGATATCGGCTGCTGTTTTTGTTACGCTTCCTCGAAATGATTCAATTTTCTCATTCAGACTCATGTATTAAGAATAGAGCAAATATATATAATAATTATTGGTATTTTCAATGTACTTAACTTAGGGATTACAGGTATTATTGTAGGTGCTATTATTGGTTATGTTATAAGTTATTTTTTTAAGGAGATGTCGGGTGACAAGAACATTATCTCATTAAAGGCCGCGATAATTGCGGCTTTTTGTATTTATTGGATCAAGTTCTTGTCAAAACCAAAGTGCTGGGCATTCACGACTAAAAACTCAATGTCTTCAGCTTCTAAGAGGTTAACAATTGGCTTCCAAAATACGCCTGTACTTTCCATTGCGACATGAGAACATCCATGGTTTTTAATCCAGTCGATCAGCCGCAACAGAAAGACTGTTTTAGTAGGGAACGTACAAATCTCCTTTCCTTCAGGTGTCATTACACATGCAGTAATAGAGTCTTTATGAACATCCATACCACATGCGCGTTCAATGAGAATATCCATTGATAGGTTCCTTTCTACGGCTCTGTAATTGGAGCTGGTGCAACAAACCAAATAGGATTAATCTACCATGAGTGCTTCCCCAAAGGGGAGCGACATTCTGTGATGCACCGTGGTCGTCGGAGTCAGACTATCGGATGGGCTCTAACGCACCATAGTTGATCGACCTTCATCTCCCAGCCGTAGTAGCATTATTGACGGCATTTCTATTTTCATCCTCTGTGGTGCAGCGCTGTTTCTTGCGCTGCATGAATGGCTAACGTTAGCTCAATACACAACTCTGACGAAGGTGCCGGCATCAACAGTGGCTTCAGTACGTTAACGGGCAGGTTTGATTAATCATAGATTATTGAACAATACTTAATAAGTAATTTAGGTTTTGAAATAGTTAGTCACTTAACTAATGGTTAACCTCTTTTTAATGGGCTATAATTGAGGTCAGCCACATCTTGCGTCGATAGAAGCGTCATCGCATAGGGAATTGGATTAAATGGCTTACACAATATTTTTCGGTTGGTGACTCTAATGATAACGGAACTAAGAAACACATATATTAATAATTCGCACCAAATATGTTTCGATAAAAATTTAAATCCAAATGATTTGCCGTCTCCTAAAGACAAATTGCCGGAAAGTGTGTTGGATCAAAAGAAGAGAAATCTTGATGATACCATTTCCGTAGCAAGAAAGTTTATGACGAGGTTAATATCTGATTTGGATGGGACAGCCGTTTTGATCTGTATCACGGATCATGAAGGGTATATTTTGGAATTGTACGGGGATGAAATGATAAAGTGGCAAATTGAATCATTAGGTTTATCCACCGGAATCAGATTAGAGGAAGAGAAAGTAGGCACGAATAGTATTGAAATGGCTTTAAGAATGGGACAATCAGCCCAACTCATCGGATCAGACCATTTCTTCCGTTGTTTGCATGAAAGTGCTTGTTTCTCCGTGCCATTCCATGCTTCAGGCAAGATAAGCGGGACCATTACTATGATGATGGCTGCTAATCATGTAAGTCCATACCATCTAGGATTGCTCCAGTCTGCAGTAGATTCTATTGAACGAGAGGTAATAACCAAGAAACAGAATAAGAAATTGCTAGTCTTGAATCAAGTGCTAATGGAAACCAGTCGAAACGGGGTCATTATGACCAATGAAGACGGCAAAATAGTTGAAATCAATCCTTATGCCGAGAAAGTGTTGGCTAGTAAAAATGATGAACTATGCAATCGTCAAATTGCAGAAGTAGCCATTATCGGAGAATACATGGAAAATGTGTTGAGAGGCAGTGAAAAGTATGAAGATATCGAAATATCGATATCGAATAAAACTTTTTTATTTGACTCCTTTCCAATTTACGATGAATCCAATCAAATAATCGGTGCCTTTGGCCAGTTTAGAGATATTACAGAAAGACTAGTCTTAGAAAGACAACTCATGCTAAGCGAGAAATTGTCAGCTATCGGCAAAATCGGCGCAGGACTTGCGCATGAGATCAGAAATCCGCTTACGTCAATCATAGGCTTATTAGCGCTCCTTAAAGAAAATTTCAAAACAGCTGACCATAAGCAAAAAGACTATTTTAGAATCATCTTTAGTGAATTAGAAAGAATCAAAAATCTTGTTCAGCAATTCGTAATGATGGCTAAACCTGATCAAAAAGAAATCTTAAAAACTGGTGTAAGCCTACATGAACTTATTGAAGATACTTTGGCATTAATGGAAAGTGACTTCCATAGTAAAAACATAAAGATTCAGTATCAACCATGTTATAAAGATGAGATTCACATCGATAAGGACAAAATAAAACAGGTCATTCTAAATATGTTGCAAAATTCCTTTGATGCCATCGACTTTGATGGGAACATATCCGTTGTAATCCAACAGAGCCAATTTGATAATGGGATTGAAATTGTAATCAGAGACGATGGATATGGAATGGATAAAGATACGCTGGAGAAGCTATCTACTCCTTTTCATTCAACGAAAAAATACGGATTAGGTCTAGGCTTATCGATGAGCTATAGTATTATCGAGTGGCATAAAGGAAGAATTAAAGTAGAAAGTGAGCATGGAAAAGGGACAACCTTTATCATTTGGCTGCCGAAACTGGGGACTTCATTGGAATTACAAAGGTAAATGATTAAACTAACGGAGAAAAATAGCTAAACGAACAAGGAGCAGTTTGCCAGCGGCAGCTGCTCCTTGTTTCGTTGAAGTAACGGCAGATTAGTTCAATCAAAACAAGGATTTCTGGGGTCTTTGTGGAATTAAGCACGTTATGGTGTGGTGTTGTGACACAAGTAGTACAAAAGTTAGTTCAAAACATTCATGAAATTATGCAATTAAACTGGCTTACAGACGGCAGAACAAATCGACCAGATCATCGACAAAGCTCTGGAGGCGCAGTCGTTCCTGTGGGGCAAGCTGGAAGAGAAGGTCGGCGTCGTGCACGAGAATCCCTCGACATCCGCGAAAATTACTGCCACGCCGTTTTCGACGTTTAAAATATGGCGCTGTTACTATCGCTGCAGCGAGAAGGATACGATGGCTACTCGCCGCTCGAGCGAAGCATCAGGGCTTCCGTTTATAGCTAAAATGCGTCTAAGACCCGGATTCCGAGCCTTAGACTTTTAGATTATCGGAAATCGTATTTATTAATACGGAGGGTTGCCTGGTGGAGAAAGAGATACGATTAATCGAGGAAAGTGATTATGAAAAAGCGTATGCATTTCAGTGCGAGTATTTGGATATAGAGAACTTTGAGGATTTTATGCAAAGGGTGAAAAGTAATCCTGACTTGTACTTCGTAACAGTGGATGGTAGTGAAGTGGTTGGTATTTGCTATGGAAGTCCGTCTAAGAGAAATGATTCAGTCATTAATTTGAATGGGATCGCGGTTAATCTGGATGTTACAAAGAAATATGCTAGAGTTGGGCTGGGAACAAACATGCTGCGGATCTTTGAAACAGCGGTGAAGAAAAGAAGCTATTATAAAATTGGTGTAGGTTCAGCGGACGATCCAAAAGTAGAAGCTTTTTATTTAAAAAATGGATTTAAACCAACGGGATTGGTAGTCAAAGATTCAACTCTGGAGGAAATGGAGAGAGTCCGAGTAGATGACTATGAAAGCGGGATTTTACGAAGAGAAGAACTAAGACGTAAATACAATTCAAGAGAAGTGATCTTCGTTTTAGAAAAGGTTTTAGAATGAATGACTTCAAGGGGGTCCGTGACATTGAAAATATGGAGTATTGCGATCACTGTCTCGCTGCTCATGTTTGTTTTGGCAACGGGGTGTAAGGGTAGCACGCAAAACCTAGGAAAGGAGGTATCGAACAAGACGGAGAATGCCACGCCGGCGGCCAGCATAGCGGAGGAGAATACACTGTCTCCCGACCCGACTCCGGCTGCTTTGCCCGCGACTACGCCGGACGCGAAACTGCCGAAGCGTGACCCGCAGTCGGCGCCGCTTGACGTATTTCAACAGGCGAAACAGCTCGGGAGAGGAGTCAATCTTGGCAACGCGCTTGAGGCGCCGATTGAAGGGCAATGGGGAATCATTTTACAGGAAAGCTACTTCAAGACGATCAAGGATGCAGGCTTCGAAACGGTCCGCGTTCCGATCAAGTGGTCGGCGCATGCGGACGCGAAAGCTCCTTACGCTATTGACGCTAAGTTTTTCGAACGCATTGATTGGGTCGTCGACCAGGGGCTGAAGCAGGAGCTGAACGTCGTTCTTGACATGCACCATTTCGATGAGATCTATCTGAATCCAGATGAGCAAGAGGCTCGTTTTCTGGCGCTATGGAAGCAAATCTCGGCACGGTACAAGGAGCTTCCCAGCAATGTGTATTTTGAGCTGCTCAATGAACCAAACGGTTCTCTGACCTGGTCAAAATGGAATAGAATGATGAAGAAAGCGCTCGATACGATTCGGAGCGAGGATCAGTGGCATACGGTCATTATCGGCTCCGTCAACTGGAGCAATTATGCTGAACTTGTGTCGCTCGACATTCCGGTTAACGAACAAAACGTGATCGTTACGTTCCATTATTACGATCCTTTTCTCTTCACCCACCAGGGGGCAGAATGGGGAGGGCCGGAAATCGCAACCATCGGCATCATTTGGCCAGGTCCTCCGGCGCAGAAGGTGGAACCGATCACTGCCGCAAAGCAGGTGAAGTGGGTGGACGATTGGTTACAAGATTACAATACGAAACCGGTGGAAACGAATCCGGCAGGTCCCAATTCAATTGTGGAAGCCTTTGATAAGGTGAGCAATTGGGCAAAGGAGCACCATCGCCCGATCTATCTTGGCGAGTTCGGCGCGTACAGCAAAGCCGATATGCCTTCACGAGCTCGTTGGACGACCTTTGTGCGAGAGGAAGCGGAGAAGCGCGGTTTCAGCTGGGCTTATTGGGAATATTGCTCGGGCTTCGGCGTATATGACCCAATAGCTAATCGGTATCGGAAGGAATTGCTGGAAGCACTTATACCTCATAAGGAATAGCAAGGCCTATTGAATACATAATTAGTTCAATTGGGTGGAGCGCTTGTCGGAGGACAAGAAACGGGTACGATAGTTCAACGACACCCGATTACTGTCGGCAGATCGACCGGCAGCCTATTCAGCTAACGGGCTGATTTGTGTAATGATTATATATGATAATGCAAAAATGCCTCCAAACCACTGAACGTGGATTGAAGGCGCATCCCAAGGCGCTTTGCGCACCAGATTGAAATGATAAGGGACGACCTGCGGCTTTGAAGTCTGCAAGGTCGTTCTTTGTATGTCCAAATGGAGATTTCGTTAATAATTAGCCATTCGACCAAACAAATACATAACAAATTGCAACATCTGATTTACCTTTGGCAAACGGTTTGCTATGATTAGTTTACAACAAGCTGCAAATTTGGACTCATTCATCGATATGCGGTCAAAGACCGATCAATAGGCTGAGATACCTAAATTGTGCACAGAATGGACTGGTCCGAATGAGAGGGAAAGTGAAAATCCAAGAAATCGCCGATTTTGCTGGCGTTTCAAAGTTTGCTGTGTCGCGCGCGCTATCAGGCAAGAATGGCGTGAGCGAGCGAACGAGAGAAATGATCATGAAAGCGGCAGGCCAGCTCGGATACTTCAAAAATAATGAGCCCTCCCGGTTTACGGGAGAGCTGAACGAGCATGAGGACGTGAAGCGGAGCGGAACCATTGTCGTACTGTTTCCGAACGTGCGTTATCAGAATCGGGATTCCGTTTACTGGGGTCCTGTATTTGACGGCGTCAACGCGAGATTGAGCCAACGGGGCATGGACATTATTACGCTGACCGAACCGTCTGGCGAACATGTGTTTTCTCTTCTCAAGCCAGAAGCCATTCAAGGCGTCATTACGATCGGCTCTGTTTCGACTCAGATTCTGCTCGATATTAAACGAATGAATATCCCTGTCGTTATGATCGACCACAGTGATCCGGCACTCCATTGCGACACGGTATTCTCCGACAATTTCAGCTGTATGCAGGAGCTCATGACGAAATTAATCAGCAAGGGATACCGGAAGTTCCAGTATGTTGGGAGCATCAAGGATGCGCCTAGCTATTTCGAGAGATGGCTTGCCTTCCGTACGACGTTGGAAAGCTACCAGATCGAATTAAATCAAGACCCGCAGCTGATCGGTCCCGACGCACAAGATATGTATCTGTTATTCTCCAAGATCAAGCTGGGAGAGCTGCCTGAGGTTTTCGTCTGCGCGCACGACGTGAATGCAAGGTATTTGATCGAAGAGCTGAATAAGCTTCAGATCCAGGTGCCAGAACAATGCGCCGTTACCGGCTACGACAACACCTGCGACAATTATCCGATTCTTGCAACGGTCAATGTGAACAAGGAATTGCTTGGAATGAGAGCAGTCGATCAGATACTGTGGCGGATCCTTAATCCGAGCTCGTCCTATGAGAAAAAGTTGATTTACGGCGATATTATTATTCGAGATGCCCATGCTCATCCCGTTGCGAGCATGGAATCCGTTATCTGAATTCGGGAGCCTTTAAGCCCGCCTGAATGCGTCGAAGCGCTCAGGCGGGCTATTTATATGCCGTTTTGGAATGTCTTAAGACCTAACAAAATAACAAATACATAACAGTTTAAAAACTAAAGATAATTTAATTTGTTATTTTAACCAAAATTTAATTGACTGTTTTTGGTAGTGGGTGCTATGATCGGCATGTAGTTTTGTGAAAGTTAGCCTAACGGTGGTGGTGAGAAAACATTAAACGGTGAAATGTAAACGTTTACGTTGGGGAATCTGGTAAAGAAATGCAGTTCGAGGGCGGATTGGCTATTGCTCCGAAGTACGGCAAGACAAACAAATAGGAGGTTGTTTTGCAATGAGAAAAATGAAAGCACTTACAATCTTGTCTGTCGCTTTAATGCTTACTCTAAGTGCATGTGGAGGAGGCAACAGCAATAACAGCAGCAATGGCTCAAACACAACCGAAAGCAACACTGCTTCCAACACAACTACTGAACCTGCCGCAAACAATGCCGCAACCGAAGAAAATGCCGCAGCGAACGAGCCTGTGGCGGAAGCCATCGATTTAGGCGGCCGCACAGTCAAAATCTCCATGTGGTGGGATGGCAAGCCAAAAGGTGAAACGGCTGGCGAGAAAGCCTCCCTCGCGAAGATTGCAGAGCTCGAAGAAAAATATAACATGAAGCTCGAATTCGTGAACATTCCGTTCGATCAATACATGGACAAGTTCACGACCGCAGTGCTTGCGGGTGAGCCGATGGCCGACATTTCGATCATGGAGTTCAAACGCGCGATCGCGCCAATTAAACAAGGCTTGGTACTTCCGCTTACAGACTTCACAACGGCTGATAACGACATCAACAAAGAACAGAAGCACGTTCAGAAGCTGCCAGCAATCGGCGGAACGGAATATTCGTTCAACACGCCCGGCATTTCGGCAGTGGGATTGTACTATAACCGCGATCTAATCAAGAAGCTTGGCTTGCAGGATCCGCAGGATCTGTACAACAACGGCGAATGGACTTGGGAGAAGTTCATGGAAATCGCGAAGCAAGCAACGACTGACTCTAACAACGATGGCAAGAAAGATACATGGGGCTACGCAGGCTGGGCAGCTGACGCGGCTCGTCACATTGGCGTAACGAACGGCGCGCTGTTCGTTACCGATACGGACTTAACGCTAGGTTTTACAGATCCGAAGATGTCTGAAGCGCTTGAATTCGTTAACCGTCTCTACAGTGTGGAGAATGTCGTGAAAGTGAAATCAGGCAATAAAATGGACTGGAACGAAACAAATACGTTTAAAGACGGCGATGTCGCCATGTCGATCAACTATGACTGGAACATGGGTGATCTGACCTTCGAGGTTGGTATCGTGCCTAACCCGGCAGGTCCGCAAAGCGACGGGAAATACACCTTCGCGAACACGGCGCAAAATGGTTACTTTATTCCAAAAGGAACGAAGGACCCGGAAATCGTGTACCAAATTTTCGAAGAATTGCAAGATATCCCTGCGACAGAAGAGTACCTCGGTCAAGACTGGCTTGAGTCCCGCTTCAAGAACGAAGCTGATATCAAGATGGCGATCGAGCATGTAAACGGTACTGGTCGCCTTTCGATTGAAGAAGGCGTAGCAGACTTCCCGTTCTTCACGATCATGGATGACATTATCATAAAAAATCAATCCGTAGCGGCAACGCTTGAGAAGTATAAGGCAAACGGCCAAGCTGCGCTGGATAAGCTGAAATAAGCTGATTGGAGCTGTACTGGCAACTAAGGAGAGGGGCTGCCGACTAATCGGTACAGCCCCTTTTGTTTCACCAATTCCCGATGCTACTTCAACTTATCATGCGATCATAACAACCTAACTGTCCAGTTAGTTCGTTAGGTGAAAAAATATGAGGTTGACCGCAGATCAAGTCGCCGCATAGGAGGGCTGACATTGAAAGGAACTGTTCGAAGGAAGAAGTTGACTTTATGGTCGATCGGCATCATTGGAGCGGCCGGACTAATTGTGCTCTGGTCTCAGCTTGGGGCAGACAACGTTAGCGGTGCTGGCGAGAAGTCGTCGTTCGTCAGCGGTTCATGGACCTCGCTGCAGCAAGAACGAGGAGACTACACATCGTACCTGGCTAAGAATCAAAGTGCCGGGTTTCCTGATCGCGAAGTAATCATCAATGCTTCCGACTATGCGAATGCGGAAGGCGATGACATCGAGCAGCTCGACAATTACGAGGGAATGAGCGGAACTTCGCTGAAGACCGGCGAGCAAGGGCGAGTCGACTGGTCGGTGAATGTCCCTGAAGCGGGCTTTTACAATATTTCGGTGCAGTATTATCCGATACAAGGCAAAAGCTCGAGTATTGAACGGTCGTTGTTGATCGATGGCGAGCTGCCGTTCGAGGAAGCGGATTATTTGCAGTTCGACCGCATTTGGGACAATGAGCTGGATCAGGTGAAGCGGGATAACCGCGGCAACGACCTGCGTCCGCAGCAGTTTGAGCGGCCGGAATGGCGGAAAGCACTGCTTAAGGATTCGAACGGCTACTACGCGGATCCTTTCCGGTTCTACTTGACCTCAGGAACGCACACGCTCTCCTTCGTATCGCAGCGCGAGCCGATGGTCATTCGGCAGCTGCGCTTATATCAAGACAAGCATCCTGCGCTATATGAAGAAACGGTCAAGCGATACGAACAGGAGGGCTTGAAGGAAACAGACGGAATGATCATTACGGTTCAAGGCGAGGACGCGCGCGTTAAGTCGTCTCCGACGCTTTATCCGCAGACTGAACGAGCTAGCGCAGCCGTGAAGCCGTATAGTCCTGAGCTCGTTCGGGTGAATACGATCGGCGGCTACAATTGGCGCATGCCCGGTCAGTGGATCGAGTGGGAGGTTAATGCTCCGGAAGCCGGACTTTATAAGATCGCTCTTAAGGCCAAACAACAATTCGTTCGCGGCATCTACTCGACGCGAACACTATACATAAACGGCGAAGTTCCGTTCAGGGAAGCAGAGCGAATTCCGTTCCGCTATAAGAGTGGATACCGCATCGACGTCATGGGAGACGATGAGCCGTATTTGTTCGAGCTAAAGAAGGGCAAGAACATCATCCGCCTTGAAGATACGCTCGGAGAATTTGCGCCGCTCATCCGCGAAGTGAAAGACAGCTTATTTAACCTCAACGAGATGTACCGCAAGATCATTATGATTACAGGCGCATCACCGGATAAATTCCGCGACTACCGGGTGGATGAGCAGGTGCCGAACTTGCTGAAGACGTTCAAATCGGAGGAAGAAAGACTGACGGCCGTCAGCAAAGAATTGAAGAGACTGTCGGGCGGAAGCAGCGATTCCGAAGCGCTTCTCAAGACGATGGCGCTGCAGCTTGGCGAGCTCATCGATAATCCGGACACGATTCCGCGCCGCCTTGCCGCTTACAAGAGCAACACGGGCGGTCTGGGCACTTGGCTGCAGAAGGCGCTCGAAATGCCGCTGCAAATCGATGAAATCTATGTCGCTTCGCCCAATAAGAAGTTTCCTTCCGCCGGTGACGGATTTTTTACGAGGCTTATCCATGAAATCTCAACGTTCGCTTATTCCTTCTTCATCGACTACAACCAGATCGGCAATGCATCCGATGAGAAGAATCCGCGTTCCATCACTGTGTGGATCGGAAGCGGCCGCGACCAGGCGAATACGCTGAAGGCGATGATCGATGAAACATTCACTCCGGAGACCGGCATTAACGTGAATCTGAAGTTGGTACAAATGAATACGCTGCTGCCGGCTACGCTTGCAGGTCAAGGGCCGGATGTCGCGATGCAAATCAGCAACGATATTCCGGTGAACTATGCGATGCGCAAAGCTGCAGCCGATCTGTCGCAATTCCAGGATTACCAAGAAGTGGCCAATTGGTTCCGTCCAAGCGCGCTAGTTCCGTTCACGTATCAGCAGGGTGTCTATGCGCTGCCTGAAACCCAAACCTTCAATATGCTTTTTTATCGGAAGGATGTTCTGAAGGAACTGGGCCTAGAAGTGCCTCAAACTTGGGACGATATGTATAAGCTGCTTGCAGTGCTGAACAAGAACCGGATGCAGCTTGGCATGCCTATTACGACACCTGCGACCTCCGTGCCTATTCCAGGCCAGAACATTCCTCCTAATGCCATCTTTGCTACACTGCTCATGCAGAATGGCGGACAATTTTACCGGAATGAAGGAAAGGAATCCGATTTGGATTCCAGAATCGGGGTCGAAACGTTCAAAACCTGGACAGACCTCTACAGCGATTATAAGCTCGAGCGCGAATTCGATTTCGCGAACCGCTTCAGAACCGGTGAAATGCCGATCGGTATCGTCGATTATACGACTTACAACCAGCTGTCTGTATTCGCGCCGGAAATTCGCGGCATGTGGGGCTTCGTTCCAATTCCGGGCACGATACAGCCGGACGGCACGATCCGAAGAGAGACGCCAAGCAATGGAAGCGGTACGCTCATGCTAAGCGGCGCGAAGGATAAGGATGCCGCATGGCAGTTCATGAAATGGTGGACCGGCGAGGAAGCGCAGACGAAATACGGCCGCGAGATGGAGGCGCTTATGGGCGCATCTGCCCGTTATCCGACCGCGAACGTCAAAGCGCTTGACAGCTTGCCTTGGCCAATGGCCGATTATGAAAGCTTGAAAGAGGAATTTGAGTGGGTCCGCGGCATTCCGGAGGTTCCGGGCGGTTACTTCACCGGACGGCATTTGCAGAACGCATTCTTGAAAGTCGTCGTCGGTGCGGATACGGAGGCGCGCGAAGCGATCCTCGACTACGCGCAATATATCCAAGATGAAATTCGCGCGAAACGCAAAGAATTCGGCCTGCCGGAATAAAGGAGGGGTCCAAATGTCAAATATCGATATCCCGAATCAACGAACAAAGACAAGGGCAGGAAAAACGCCGACGAACACTCCGAGCTGGTGGGCTGTCAAATGGGAGATCATGAAGGGGCACAAGCATTCTTATATCCTAATGTCGCCATATTTGCTGCTCTTTGCCGTATTTACAGTACTGCCTGTCATTATGTCTATCGTTATTAGTTTCACTTACTTCAATATGCTGGAATTTCCGCGTTTTATCGGCTGGCAAAATTATGGCCGCTTGTTTCTGGAAGACGACGTGTTCTTAATTGCGGTCAAGAATACGATCCTCTTCGCGGTTATTACGGGACCACTCAGCTACATCGCCTGCTTTGTGTTTGCATGGCTCATTAATGATTTACGGCCGAAGCTGCGCGCATTCATGACGCTCGTGTTCTATGCGCCATCAATTTCGGGAAACGTATATTTCCTGTGGCAGATGATCTTCTCGGGTGACCGTTACGGCATCGCGAACGGTTTCTTGATTAAGATGGGGGTTATTCTGGACCCGATTCTATGGCTGAAGACGGAAAAGTACATTATGCCGATCGTCATCCTCGTTCAATTATGGCTTAGTTTGGGTACCGGCTTCCTTGCCTTCATAGCAGGTTTGCAGACCGTCGATAAGACGCTCTATGAAGCCGGGGCCGTCGATGGCGTAAAGAACCGTTGGCAAGAGCTATGGTATATTACGTTGCCGTCGATGAAACCTCAGCTGATGTTCGGCGCCGTCATCCAGATAACGGCGTCACTAGCCATCGCGGACGTTTCCATCTACTTGGCCGGCTTCCCGAGCGTGAACTATGCCGCGGAAACGATCGTCACGCATCTGATCGATTTCGGTACGATCCGATTCGAAATGGGTTACGCTTCCGCAATCGCGACCGTCTTGTTCCTCTTGATGCTTGGCGCGAATTTGGCGGTTCAACGACTTCTCAGGAAGGTGGGGAATTAACCGCATGAAGCTTGCGCTAACGCTTCGTAAAAAACGCGTAAACCGTTCCTTTGCCGGGACATTCTGGCTTACGGTATTTCTGGCTCTCGTTGCTTCTTTTATGGCGCTGCCGCTCGTTTATGCGCTTAACGCGGCGTTCAAGCCGCTGGATGAAATTTTCTTGTTCCCGCCAACCTTGTTTGTCAGGCATCCGACCACGAGCAATTTCATTGATCTGATGACGCTGCTCGGTCAATCGTGGGTACCGTTTTCGCGATATATTTTCAATACGTTCTTCATTACCGGGATGGGAGTAGTCGGTCACGTATTGCTGGCTTCCGCCGCAGCATATCCGCTGGCGAAGCATCGTTTTCCGGGCAGCAAGATCATCTTTACGATCGTCGTACTGTCGCTGATGTTTACGCCGCAGGTTACGGCAATCCCGAACTATATGGTCATGTCTTGGATCGGATTAATCGACACGTACTGGGCGGTCATCGTGCCAGCCTTCGCGTTCTCGCTCGGCCTCTACTTGATGAAGCAGTTCATGGAGCAAATTCCCGACGCGCTTCTCGAATCGGCGAAGATCGACGGGGCAAACGAATACCGTATTTTCTGGCAAATCGTCATGCCGAACGTAAAGCCGGCTTGGTTGACGCTTGTCATTCTCTTGTTCCAGATGCTTTGGGGTACGGACGGCAACGGATTTATCTATAGCGAACAGTTGAAAACTCTTCACTATGCATCCAATCAAATTATTTTCGGCGGGATTGCCCGTGCCGGCGTTGGCTCGGCTGTCGCATTGATTCTCATGAGCGTACCGATTGCCCTGTTCGTATTCTCGCAAAGCCGCATTATCGAAACGATGACGACGTCCGGCATGAAGGACTAGAGGGGGTGGAAGCGTGCAAATAAAGAGAGTGTTCCTGGTTGCTGCGATTATAGCGCTGGTGATGACGATCGTTGTGCCGCCGCCGGCTTCGGCTGCTGCGCCTTATGAAGCTTACAATTACGATTTTTACGGGGATGCAGTGCCGCTGCCCGCGCCCTACTTGCCGGACTATGCGATTACCGGGAGCAGCTTGGGTGTCGGCGATTTCAATCAGCCTAAAGATATGTACGTGACGCATGACGGCACTATATATATCTTGGACAGCGGCAATGCGCGCGTGGTCATCCTTGATAGTCAATTAAACGTCAAGCAGATCATCACCAAGTTTGACAATAACGGCAAGGAAGATGGCTTCGCAGCGCCGGAAGGGCTGTTCGTCTCGGAGAAGAATGAAGTCTATGTCGCCGATACCGAGCATAATCGAGTCGTCGTCCTTTCAAACGATGGCAAGCTGATCAAGATCGTGGAAAGTCCGAAATCGGATATTTTGCCGAAAGACTTTAAGTTCGTGCCGCTGAAGGTAACCGTGGACAGCGCGGACCGATTATTCGTAGTCGCCCGCGGCGTTTTTGAAGGCATCATGCAATTCGACGACAAGAAGGTATTCATGGGATATGTCGGCACGATCAGCGTATCGCCCAGCCTGTGGGACCGGCTCTGGAGATCATTGTCCACGAAAGCGCAGAAGCAGCAGATGGAGCTGTTCATCCCGACCGAATTCGCAAGCGTCGATATTGACAGCAAAGGGTTCGTTTATGCGACTGCCATCGATAACACGTCGGATGAAACGATCAAACGGCTTAATCCATCCGGCCAAGATGTGCTAAAACGATTCGGCTACTGGCCGGTCAAAGGCGACATCCGCTTCCGGAGGTTCGGCAATAACTCGGGTCCGTCGAAGCTCACTGACATTAAGGTGCTTGACGGCGGCATGTATGTAGCACTGGATTCGAATCGCGCGCGACTGTTCACGTACAATGCCGAAGGCGACTTGCTCTATGTTTTCGGAGACAGAGGCAACCAGCTTGGCGTATTTAATACGCCAGTGGCCGTGGAACAAATTGGCGATAAGCTCGCCGTGCTCGATCGAGGCAAGAACAATATCGCGGTCTTCCGTCCTACGGAGTTCGGCAGCCTGGTTCGTCAAGCAACGATTCAGCATTACAGCGGGAACGATAACGAGGCCGTCAAATTATGGGGCCAAGTGCTGCGTCTGAATACGAACTATGAGATCGCATACCTAGGTATCGGCAAATCGCTGCTCATGGAGAAGAAGAACGAAGAGGCCATGGAATATTTCAAGCTCGGCATGAGTCGAAAAAACTACTCCGTTGCCTACAAACGATATCGCCGGGAAGTAATGAAGGACAATTTCGGCCCATTCATGACGGTGCTGATCTCGCTCGTTGCCGCATTCGTCGCGTTCCGCATCGCCAGGAACGTGATAAGAAGGAGGACTGTGAAACGTGAAGCAGGATTATATTAAATTTCCGCTCCATCTCATCTTGCATCCGTTCGACGGATTCTGGGACATGAAATACGAGAGCAAAGGGAAGGTCAAAGTTTCCTTGGCCATACTCTTGCTGCTTGTGCTGACGCTCATCCTGCAGAAGCAATTCGCAGGTTTTCTCGTCAATTTCGTGGACCCGAGGTCGTTAAACAGTCTGGATGATTTGCAATTCACGGTGCTGCCGTTCTTCCTGTTCTGCATAGCGAACTGGTCCATTACGACACTGATGGAGGGCGAAGGCAAGTTCAAGGAAATCGTTATGGCAACCGGCTATGCGCTGCTGCCGATGGTACTGCTCAATCTGCCGATCACGTTTATAAGCCGGTTCATGACGCAGGAGGAGACGCCATTCTATTGGCTGGTAAACAGTGTGGCGAGCATCTGGTTCCTCCTCTTGCTGTTTATCGGCATTATGACGGTCCATCAATACACGCCGGCTAAAGCCATTCTCACGTTAGGGCTGTCCGTGATCGCAATGGGATTCGTCGTATTCCTCGGCACGCTGGCATTCAGCTTGGGATTACAAATTTATTGGTTCGTTTATGATGTGTATCGTGAAATCATATTCCGTACGTAAAGGAGGCCGCACCCTTGAATAACCGAATGAAATGGTATGCGGCGCTGGCTTGTATCGGGATAGCGGGTATCTCGGCTCTCGCCTATTACCAGTCTACTAAAGGTGCGCCGGCGATCGAGGTAAGTACCTATATGCAGCCGGACGTTAAACCGGCCGCGGCCTCAGAGCTTAAGTATTTGCCTGATCGCGCACCTGCCGTTCCAGGAATGAAGCTTGCGGCTCAATCGGATACGCTGGCGCTGTATTTCAATCCGGACACGACCGAAATCGCGGTGCTTAACCGAATCAGCGGCAAAGTATGGCGGAGCAATCCGGAGGATCTGGGCTCGGACGCTAAAGCGTCGCCTTTCGAGAAGGACCGGCTGGCCGCCCAGGTTACGATCAATTACAGGGATGTAATCGGTACGCTTGGAACGATCACGAATTTCACGGATAGTATCGCACGCAAGCAGTTTAAGGCCGAGGGCATCGAGAACGGCATCCGGCTTACGTATACGATCGGGGACACATCGCTCGGCATCGATGCGCTGCCGAAGAGAATCAGCAAGAAGCGCATGGAAGAGAAGGTATACAGCAAGCTTGATGAAGCGACGGCGAAATATGTAGGCAACCGGTATTTCCCGCTCGAGAACAATCCGGAGGTGCTGGAGCGGCTCGATACGGCGGTATCCAGAGCGCTCGTGCTCAGCAGAATGCTGGATGCTTTTGCGAAAGCAGGCTACACGGCAGAGGATTTAGCCGCTGATAATCAAGAGAACGGCTTGGCTGTCGAGGGCGGAGCGAGCCGGCCGAACTTTACGGTTCCCATCGAGTATCAGCTCGCCGGTGATGAACTGACGGTCCGCGTTCCTGTGCAAGAGATTCAGGAAAGCAAGGGCTATCAAATTCGCACGGTGGAGCTGCTCGATTTCTTCGGTGCAGCCGGTTCCGATGCGAAAGGCTACATGCTTGTTCCGGATGGCTCCGGGAGCTTGATTCAACTGAATAACGGCAAGATTGGCGAGGAGGTCTACGCCCAGCGTGTCTATGGCGAAGACGAGAACAACAACTCCCGCCGCCGGGGGCAGCTGTCGGAAGCCGCGCGCCTGCCTGTATTCGGCATGAAATCAGGCGATGACGCCTGGTTCGCCACGATCGAGAAAGGCGAAGGCATCGCCAGCATCAACGCCGATATTAGCGGCCGCAAAAATTCGTACAACTATGCGTACGCGAGCTTCGCCATCCGCGGAGAGGATGAGCTCGAAATCTACAAAGGCAATAAGGTGGACGAGATTCAGCTTCTGACCGAGGATTCCTTCAAAGACGATCTGCAGGTCCGCTACAGCTTTTTATCAGGGAGCGAGGCGAATTACTCCGGTATGGCAAAGCGCTATCGCGAGAAGCTGGTTCAGGATAAAGTGCTGCAGCCGAACGAATCGCAAAGCGGACTGCCGTTCTACCTCGACGTGCTGGGGGCCGTGGACAAACAAAAGTCGATCCTCGGCATTCCGTATAAAGGGCTCATGCCGATGACGACGATCGACCAAGCCGGTCAAATGGCCGATCAGCTGAAGGCTGCCGGCGTTTCCAACATCCAAATGCGCTATGTCGGCTGGTTCAATGAAGGCGTCGATCATAAAATCGCGAAGAACGTCAAATTGGACAGTGAACTTGGCAGCAAAACCGAGCTGAAGCAGCTGTCTGAGAAGCTTGAGGCGATGGGCGGCCGTTTATATCCGGATGTCGCGTTCCAGCATGTGCTTCGCGAGAATCGCAACTTTAAGCCCGCCTCGGATGCGGCGCGCTTCGTAACGCGCGAGCAAGCGATGCTTGCGCCAATCAATCGCGCGTTCAACGCGATGGACCTTTCGCTTGGCTCCTTTTACTTGCTTTCTCCGGCCAAGCTGCCTTACTTCGTTGACCAATTCATCGACAGCTATGACGGCTACGGAATCGATGCCGTTTCGCTCCGCGATTTGGGAGACTTGTTGCAGGCCGATTACCGGGTAAGCCGCGTCATATTCCGCGATGTCGCGAAGAACATCGTTACGGAGCAGCTGGGAAAGCTAGAGAAGAGCAATCCCAATATGATGTTGACCGGCGGAAATGCATATGCGCTGAAATATGCGGATGAGTTGATCGACGTACCGATGGCCTCCAGCGGTTTCGGCATCACTGATCAGGAAATTCCATTCTACGAAATGGTCATACACGGTTATAAGAATTATGCCGGCTCTGCCCTTAATCTGGATGACAACCAAGATTTGACCTACCATATGCTGCGTTCGCTGGAGTATGGAGCCGCGCCGCATTTCTTCTGGTCTTATGAATCGTCGTCCAAGCTGAAACTGACTGCTTACGAATCGTTTTTCTCGACGCATTATACCGATTGGCTCAAAGCCGCTTCCAGTCTATACGGCAAAGTAAACGATGTCCTCGCCGGTTTGCAGAACAGAACGATTGCAGAACATGTCCAGCATCAACCCGGCGTCGTACAGGTGCGTTATGACAACGGTACCTCCGTTTATGTGAACTATACGGATAAGTCGGTTACGGTCAATGGCATTCAAATCGCAGCCAAAAATTTCTCGGTAGGCGGTGACAATTCGTGAACCTCAGACGATTAACCTTGTCGCAGAAGCGTGCATTTCTCGGAGTCGCGTTTATTACGCCTTGGCTGCTTGGCTTCGTGTTCTTGTTCGCGACGCCGCTGATTCAATCCATCCGATTCAGCTTCAGCGAGCTGAAGGTGGCTCCGGGCGGGTATTCGCTGGACTTCATCGGACTGAAGAACTTTACCGATGCGCTCTCGGTCGATCCGAACTATAACCGGATCCTGACCGAATCGTTAACGGAAATGGCTTGGAACGTGCCTATGATCCTGTTCTTCAGCTTATTTACTGCTGTCATGCTAAACTCGAAGTTTAGAGGCAGATCGATTGCGAGAGCGATATTCTTTCTACCGGTCATTCTCGCTTCAGGCGCCGTAGCCGCAGCTCAATCCTCCGGATTGATTCAGTTAACGGGCAGCTCCGAGGTTGCACAGGAATTAGGACTTGCACAGAACGGCTTCGACCCGCTTATGCTCGCTTTTATGCTTGCCGATGCGGGTATGCCGACCATTTTCATCGAATACATCATCGATGCCGTACAGAGGATCTATGAGATCATTAGCAGCTCCGGCGTCCAAATTCTTATTTTTCTGGCAGCGCTTCAGTCTGTACCGGTCACGATGTACGAGGTCGCCAAGATGGAAGGCGCAACGCCATATGAGACCTTCTGGAAGATCACGTTCCCTATGGTAAGTCCGCTCATTCTAACTAACATCATCTATACAATTATCGACTCCTTTACGGAAAGCCAGTTAACGAGAACGATCTACACCACGGCATTCCAAGCGCAAAATTTCGGTCTGAGCGCCGCGATGTCTTGGATCTACACCATTGTCATCAGTTTGATTCTCGTAGTCGTCGGCATTCTGGTTTCCAGGAAAGTGTTCTACTATAACTGATGCAGAAGGGAGGAGAACAGCTTGAAAGGTTCGCTTATGGAGAACGAGATTGTAGTTTTGAGGATGCAAAAGGCGAAGAACAAATCAATCGAGCTGCTGTGGTCGATTTTTCGTTACATTCTGATTATCGGCATCTCATTCGTCATCATCTATCCACTCCTTCAGCAGCTTTCGGTCGCTATCAAAGATAAGACCGATATTTACAATCCGACGATCTATATGATTCCCGTTCATTTCACGACGGAGAATTTACGGCTCGCATTGAGTGTGCTGAATTATTGGCCGCTGCTGAAGAATACGCTGCTATTCGTCGTCTCGACGACGGTACTGCAAGCTGCGTCTTGCGCCCTTGCAGGCTATGGTTTTGCGAGGTTCACATTTCCGGGGCGCAATATTCTGTTCACGCTCGTTATTTTGACGATTCTCATTCCTTCGAGCACGCTTATGGTGCCGATGTATTTGCACTTCCGCAACTTTGACATCATGGGCTTGGTGAACCTGTTTACAGGCAAAGAGGGCATCAACATGCTGAATACGTATGGCCCCTCCCTGATAACGGCCGCTCTTGCCAATGGCTTGAAGTCGGGCTTGTACATTTATATTTTCCGTCAATTTTTCCGCGGCATGCCTGCGGAAATTGAGGAAGCAGCGCTCATCGACGGAGCGGGAGGCTTCCGGACGTTCTTTACGATCATGCTGCCGAATGCGATTCCTCCTTTGATCACGGTCACGCTGTTTGCTTTCGTGTGGCAGTATAACGATACCTTCTACAGCTCGCTCTTTATGAGCCAAAGCAATCTCATGGCAATCAAGGTTGCTTCCTTGCCGGCTGATGCCAATCAATATTTGCCTGGCATTCTAGGAGTCGGCGCGGGCTCGAACGTGAAGGTTGATCCGAACCTGGTATCCATGATTGTGGATACGGGGGTTCTGCTGGCCATCGCGCCGCTTGTGGTCATGTATCTGTTTGTTCAACGATTTTTTGTAGAGAGTGTCGAGCGGACAGGCGTCGTTGGCTAACCGGAGGCGTGAGAGGAGACATCACTCATGATCAATCGTAAACTAGCCCTCTTCGCAGGCGGAAGTTTACTCATGTTGGCTGCCGTCGGCTTTATGGCGCTGACAGCGAGTAAAGGTCCCACAAATCAAGTCGGGCAGTCGCAGAAGGAGTCGGGATCGGCTCCTGATGCAGGCACGACGCAGTCGCAGAAGGAGTCGGGATCTTCAGCTAATACTGGGACGGCGCCGGATGCGGCGCCAACAGCGAAAGTGCCGGTCATTCAAAATGTTGTGGAGAATGCAGATGCCATCGAGCTCTATACGAAATTCGAGCTCACGCTGGAGATGGACGCCGATTATAAGAATCCGTACGCTCCGCGTGAGATTGACCTTTCCATGGATTTGACTTCGCCAAGCGGGAAGAAGTGGTCGGTTAACGGCTTCTATGACGGTACCGGATTTGCCTGGAAGATCCGGTTCTCGCCTGATGAAGCCGGCAAGTGGAGCTACCGGCTGCATGCCGTAACAGCTGGGACTGTGAGCGAAGGGTCGCAAGGCTCGTTCGAGGCGACTCCTACCAAGAGTCGTGGCTGGATTCAGGTTTCGGACGATAATAAGCGGTATCTAGAATATAGGGACGGCTCTTCCTTCTACGGTGTAGGCGTAGCCTACCCTTGGGGAATTACCGATGTCAATCTTGATAAAATCGCAGAGCACGGCGGCAACCTCATTACCTACTGGAACGGCAATTATGACAGCTCCGGCAACGGCGGCGGCAGCAATCAGCTGCAATCCTCCACATTCGGAGTCGAGAAGATCGACCCGCTGAAGGCGAAGCGCATCGATGACTTGATCGAATCATTCGAGCAGCGGGAACTGCACATGAACTTCGTCATTTGGCCGCACGACTCGCTGGCCGACACCTTGGACGGGTGGCCGAAAGCTTGGGAGAAGAGCGGTTATGCGGTACTCGGCGAAGCGAAGGATTTCTTCACGAGTCAAGAGATGTGGGTGTATCAGGAGCATCTCTACAGGTACATCATTGCCCGCTGGGGATATAGCAGAGCAATCGGCATATGGGATTTGGTATGCGAGATTAACGGCACGGACGGCTGGGTGCACGGCAGCACAACAGATACCGATGCTTGGACGGCGAAGGTGCACAGTTATTTCAAAGAGCATGATCCGTACGGGCATCCGACGATGGGCTCGATGGCGGGGAATCGCCAGGATTATTGGGATTATGGCTATCGGACGCTGGATCTTGCCGATCGAGAGAACTACTACAATCTCAGTTACAAAGCCTATGCCCAAGATATCCGCAAACGGTGGGAAAGCTATGAGAAGCCGCTTATGATCGGTGAAACAGGCAATGTGACCGATACGCTGAAGTATCATCAAACGATCTGGATTTCGCTCGCAAGCGGCTTGGCGTCCTCGCCGTTCTGGTGGGATTTCGGACAAGTCAGCGACGAGATGTTTCTGCATATGAAGCATTTTGCCGCGTTTACGGCGGGTATTGATTTTCGCGAGAAGCGCGTTCCTGTGAACAGTGCGGAAGGCGATGAAGGCGGACAGGCGCAAGCATGGGCGATGCAAGGAGAACGTCAATCCTATGGCTGGCTGCTCAAGGAGAACGGTGGAGCCGAAGGCAAGTCTGTTACGCTGCCGAATTGGCCGGCTGGCATGTACACGTTGACTTGGTACGATCCTTGGACAGGTACTTCGCTTGACGGCGTGCCTGTAGAGGCAGTGGACGGCAAGCTCGTTCTCGCCTCGCCGGACACCTCTCAATCCGATCTGGCGTTTACGATTACGCGGAACTAGTAGCATGACGATCAAGCATGGGGAGGCGGAGTATGTCAGCAATTGCTGGAGATCACAGCCGATTTCAAGTGCAGCCGAAATTAATCAATCCGAATGCCGATGATTGCGCCAAACGGCTGATGGCATATTTATGCGATACCTACGGACGAAAAATGTTGACAGGACAGCAGATTGGCGTTATCACGACGCCTGAGATGGATTTCATCCATCGCGAAACAGGCAAATATCCAGCTGTTGGCGGATTCGATTTCATGAACGATTCCCCTTCGCGCTTGGAGCGTGGAGCGGTTGGGACGGACACGGCGTTGGCGCTCAAGTGGTGGGAAGAAGGCGGCATTGTCACCTTCTGCTGGCACTGGAATGCGCCGAAGGACCTCATTGATCAGCCTCCCGACAACGGATGGCATCGCGGTTTCTATACGTCGGCGACGACATTCGATTTGGCTGCAGCGATGGAGAAACCTGATTCCAAGGATTATCAGCTGCTGCTGCGCGATATCGATGCCATTTCGGGCTTGCTGGCCAAGCTCCGGGACGCCGGCGTACCTGTACTGTGGAGGCCGCTTCACGAAGCATCCGGCGGCTGGTTTTGGTGGGGGGCGAAAGGCCCTCAGCCGTGCATCCGGCTGTGGAAGCTCATGCTCGAACGCATGACCAATATGCACGGACTCCATAACTTGATTTGGGTTTGGAACGGTCAGCATAAAGACTGGTATCCCGGTGATGAATACGTTGACATCATTGGCGAAGACGTCTATGTCCCAGATCGCAATTACGTTTCGAGCGTTAAGAGATTCTATCAGGCAGTCGATTATACCAAGGAAGCCAAAATCATCGCCCTCTCGGAAAACGGACCGCTGCCCGACCCTGCCAGCATGCTTGCGGACGGAGCGCTTTGGGCGTGGAACTGCACGTGGTATGGCGAATTCGTGAAGTCCGAGCAGTTTACCGACTGGGACATGCTCCGGAAATTCTACGATCACCCATTCACGCTGACGCGTGAGGAGCTTCCCGACTTGAGAAGCTATCCATTGCCAGTGCGAGAATAATAACGTAAAGGAGAGAAGAAGCGTTGCCGACCGAATTGTTCATCAAAGGAATGACGTATGGATGGAATAGTTCCCGAGGCTCTTACAGGCAGCCTTATGCGGTTGATTCTCTCCGCAAGCTGAGCGAGACAGGCAGCGAATGGATCGCATTATCGTTTTATACGATGCAAAATAATGTATATGCCACAGAAATTCCGTTCGATTACGGATTGACGATGACCGACCGGGATATCGAGCATTCCGTAAAAGAAGCGAGGGCGCTGGGGATGAAAGTATGCTTGAAGCCCGTCGTCAACTCCAAGGACGGGATCTGGCGCGCGCATATCGGCTTCCCGGAGGAGTCCGGTGCAGAGCCTTACTGGGATGCATGGTTCCAGTCTTATGGCAATTTTCTTAGCCACTATGCGGAGCTCGCTCAAGAATTAGGCTGCGAGATGTTCTGCATCGGCTGCGAAATGGTGAAGACCGAAGCCAAGCAGGAGCATTGGACGCGGCTAATCGCGCGAATCCGGAGCATCTATGACGGGCCGATCGTCTATAATGCCAATCACGGGTCGGAGGAACGGATCAAATGGTTCGACCAAGTGGATCTCATCGGTACGAGCGCTTATTATCCGGTCGCGAATCACCCTGGCGACAGTGAAGAGGAAATGATCGCCAACTGGCTGCCGGTGCGCGAGAAGATGGCTTCGCTTCACGCGAAATTCGGCAAGCCGATTATCTTCATGGAAATCGGCTGCCGGAGCGCGCTTGGCTGCGCGACGATGCCTTGGGATTTCACGCATACCGAGCTGCCCGTTAGTGAAGAAGAGCAGGCGAATTTCTACAGCTCGGTCTTAAAGGTGTTCTGGGACGAGCCATGGTTTGCCGGTTTCTTCTGGTGGGATTGGAGCGTGAAGCTGTACGACAAGGAAGAGGCGCAATCGAATGTAGGCTTTGATATTTATGGCAAGAAGGCGGAGCAGATCTTAAAGGAATGGTATGAGAAGCCTAAGGAATCGCTGGTCCATCTTGGATAATGTATCACGGTAGCCTATTTTTTGGAATGCAATAGCGCTTGTTATGACCGTCAGAGAGTTGTTCTCTGGCGGTTGTTTCATTATAAGCATGCTCAGAGGCACACCAAGGGAATGTGGTGATCGACGTTGATATCCAAGGCTACTTCGACACCGTCAACTAAGAGAAGCTGATGAAACTGGTCGCCATGCGATTCAGATCGGCACATCTTGATGATCGGCTGATCAACTAATTGGTAGTCCTATCCGATTGTTCATAGTTTTTGGGATCTTGAGGAAATAAAGGGGGAGGTTGTAACCCCATATCCTTCCATATACTGCACGTAATCTCCACGCCGCCCCTGGAGGTTTTAACTCCCATGTCTCAACGGGTCTATGCCCTCTCATTCCTTCGTTACGCATTTCCAAGGGGTGGAGGCCGTTTATGCTAACGGTACGGGTCGGTGCCCTTTGGTTTAATGGATCCGGTACTCCGTGCTTTCTTTGAAATCCCGCGAATAATCCAAAACTCGTGCATTGAAGCGATGGTGAAAGCTATGCTGCTAGTTGCATTGGTAATATTTTTTGAGGGTCGTATGCTTCACCACGGGAAGCCATCCCAACCAGTATTCGAGCTAACTTTCCACATAGTTTCATGATGGACCTCATTTTCTTCATCTTCTTAACCTTCACGTTATTTGCATGCACAGCTTTGAATTCCGGATTGTTTGCAACCAAACTCATGGTCATCATGAAAATGAACCTACGTAGACGAGAACGTCCCCGTTTGCTAATCTTCATTTGTCCGGTCCATTTGCCCGAACTTGCTTCTGCGAGATTAAGGTCAGCATGCCGAAGCAAAGCATTCCCGTGTACAAAGCCGCTCAAATCCCCCGCCTCGCCTAAAATTCCGGCAAGTGAAATGGCACTAATCCCTTTAACCTCGGTTTCTACCGTTTTCAGCTGCATGCAGGCAAGATCGTACTCATCGAGTAGCTGCTCTAAATGAAGTTTGTAGGCATGCATAGCTTGCTTCGAACCAACTGAGTTGCTAGCAAGAGAGATCAGTGCTCGAGCTTTTCGCTCCCCAGAATGCCGTTTCATAAGAGATTTCCAGCCTTTGACGAGATTTGGTTCTTGGCACTAACGAGTCGCGTCACAACTGAGTCTCGGTTTGAGAGAAAGACACGTAACTCTTCAAAGGCCTCAGGAGTGTTACGAATGAACGAGTAGTAGCCGTTTTTGACCATGTCCGCAATGACGAGAGCATCCTTTTTGTCGCTCTTGGATGGCGTGTTGTCGCGGTTCTCTTTGTTCTTCTTAACCAAGTGAGGATTAACAAGAACGACCTCATACTGGCGCTCGGATAGCCACTTCGAGAGGTTGAGCCAGTAATGACCGGTAGGTTCCATGCCAACAATGGCTGCTGTTAGACCCTGAGCGGCTTGAAGCGAAAGGATCCATCGTTGAAAGTTCTGAAATCCTTCTTCATCATTTGAGAAGGAGAGAGGATTACCCATTACAATGCCACGAAAGTTAACAGCATGCGCGACATGCGTTTGCTGGGCGATGTCGATCCCGACCACCAGATGGTGAGCGGTAATTTTTTCAATGAGTTGATTTTCATATTGCTCGAGCGATAGTAGTACATGAGAATAAAATACTAATTGCTCGAATGAAGGGTGCTCATTCATTTTTACCTGGCGGAGGCGTAGAACTAGGCGAAGGAGATCAAAATGCGTTAATAAGAGAGCTGTACGAAGAAATGGGTATAGAATGTAAGATAGATAGATTCCTTGGTGTACTTGAGACGCACAGAGTCGATGAAAATGGTATTTTGCAACATGAGATTAGCCATCTTTTTGAGGTGACTTCTGAATTATTAGACTCCAATTCATCGCCAAAATCTCTTGAAGATCATCTTGAGTTTTATTGGATTGATTTCAATTCGGAAAGTATGAAAAGATATGACGTGTTACCAAGAGTCTTACAAGAGAATATTGTAAACTTGAAAGTTAAGAAGGACTGTACATGGATAACAACTTTCACGCGCTAGACAGAAAATAGATAGTCGCGTTGTTTCAACTACCATGAAAGAATGGATTATCTTTCATACGCTTTGGTGCAGCAAAAGAGATGCTGACTGGTGACAAGAGCATATATCGTTAGCCGACTTAGGAGAAGAACTTGGATTGTTACCTGAGATTGATAATGTTTCTCAATGAGTTTCAATTTATAGCTTATTTTTAATCAAATGCAAGGCTTTTGCAGGGCTCTCAATATCGGGGCTTATTTTATTTATGGGATCAGGTTCTTGTCAAAACCAGATGACAAGAACTTGATCCCATTTCCGTAATTCCTCGTAACGCAACCTAGCCTTTAGGCTGTGCCTGAATCTTGCGGGCGACCCGCTGACCGAGCCCGGCATCTGCTTGGGTGAGGTAGCCGAGTACGAACGTTTGCGTGCCGGGAGAGACAGCAGCCAGATTGGCAGCCAGGTTATCGACGAGATGCTCCTGCTGAATTGGCGGAAGCGCCCTATAATACTGACCGGCCTGCGTAAAATCATCCTGCTTCGGGATATCGGATCGCGTCAGGCGTCCTTCAACAAATCTCCCGTTGCCGCTGGTGATCTGCGAGTCAGGCGTCCAGTTCAACTGATGATTAATCGGAATGCTACGGAAATCCGGTCCAAGCCGCCGCCGCTGCGAATCCGTGTAAATATTGGCGCGGCCTTGCAGCATTTTATCGTCGGATAGTTCAGCGCCTTCCAGCAGGTTGGATGGGGAGAACGCGAGTTTCTCCACTTGCTCCCTATAATTGCTCGGATTGCGGTTCAAGACCAGCTTCCCGACCGGGAGCAGCGGGTACTGCCGTTCATCCCACAGCTTCGTATCGTCTAGCGGATCATAAGGGAGGGCGACCTCATCTTGGGGGTTCATCAGCTGCACGTAGAGCCCGTATTCAATCGTCTTGCCGGCGTGCAGCGTGTCATACAAGTCTTGCGCGGCATAATCCGGATTCTCACCTGCGAGCCGGGCCGCTTCACTGCTGTCAATATACTGCGTGCCGGCGAGAGGCAGCCAATGATATTTGACGTAGCTTCGGAAACCTTGCGCGTTGACCCAGACGTATGTATTGACGCTGTGGCCCGGAATATGGCGCAGACTCTTGGCCGTGCCCGCGTCGGAGAAGAGCCAGAGGATAAGATGGGTCGCTTCCGGCGCCCGGGCGATGAAGTTCCAGAAAATTTCCGGGTTAATGAGGTTGTTGACGGGCGACGGCGAGAGCGCTTTAACCGCTTCCGGGAAACGGACGGCGTCCCTGACTAGGAACACGGGGATATGATTGAAGACCAAATCGAACACGCCATGATCCGTATAGAACTTTGTGGCGAAGCCACGTATGTTTCGGGACGTATCCGGCGTGCCTTTGTTGCTGACGGCCAGCGAAAATCTCACCGTGACAGGGACTTGCTGTCCCGGCTGTTGCAGAAAACAAAGCTTCGTGTGCGCCGACATGGTATGCGTCGTTTGAAAGTAGCCGAACGCGCCGCAGCCTTTGACATGCACGGGCCTTTCCAGCAAGGTTGAATGTACGAATGTCTCCAGCGTTTCATGCAGCAGGCTGTCCTGTTCGAGGACGGGGCCTCGTTCGCCGACCGTTTGCGAGTGCTGGGCAGGCGGAGTCTGGCCCGGCCTGTTATCCGGGCGATGGTCATTATTCTCGTTCATCCCTCTACCTCCTTTGGGTATATAGAAAGGTATGAGGAGGGATGCTTTTGCATGATTGAAGAACGACAGAAATATTGTTCTTGTCATCCGGCAGAAAAAACTAGAAATACTGTCGGATGACAGGAACATCATCTCATTAATGACCGCGAAAATCACGGCTTTTTTGTATTTATGGGATCAAGTACTTGTCAAAAGCAAATGACAAGACAAGAACTAAAGACGTTTCTTGAAGAGTATCAAAAACACGAGGAAGTAATGTTACTCAATATTGATTGGACTGTTAATGAAAAACTGGAATTATATATGCACAAAGTTGCATCTCCCCTCATAAGCGTCCTTGAAAGTGCGCTTAATTCCGATAAACCCTCAATTCCATCGAATTTTGATACCATTAAAAAAGAAGTGGACGGTTTAGTTGAAAGTGCGAGGAATACGTACAACGAATTATTGAGTTATGAGGAAAAACTTAAAAACGAATATTTCAAACTAAAGTAAAAGTGAATGAAGTCCTGTTTCCCAACGTTTAAATTTCTAAAGTTCTATTAAGCTAACGGGCAGGATAGTGGAAAAACAGGAAGAATAAGTATTAGATGAAATTCCGCTTAATTATTGAGGATACGTATGAGTATTCGAAATCGAAAAAGAGCATGTTCTCACCCGTCTGCGAGGAAGGAGTGAAGTTCTAAAATGAAGTCATCTTATGAAATACTTAATGAAATGAGTGAAATACTCGATAAAGAGAGTTTTTCAAAAGCAAGTGTTCTTTTACTGGATAGTACTCATCGGCTGGTTGGTGGAGCTCCCACGAGAGAGATTGTTGATCGCCTTTTGCCGACACTTAAAGCTCGGCAGCAAAGTTCAGTAAAAACTGGCAAGAAGATTTATGGTCTAGCTCAATTGATTCAAGTTTTATCAGAGTTGGATGAGAACTTAATGATTAATGGATTCGGAATTATCTCATCTAACGTTTCAGGTAAATTTTATTTTTTAGAGTTAGAAGATAAACCACTTGGTGCAACAATTGTGGATCATTGAACTAACGGAGAACGTTAGTTCAATTAATCTATTTGAATGTTTTGTTTGGAGGAAAGGGAAATGAGTTACATCTGTCCAGTTTGTGGTCTTGATGATTTAAAAAAGCAACCATACGATGAAAAAGTGTCGGACGACAAGAACATCTATACAATGAAGTCGCATAAAATGCGGCTTTTTTTATTTATTGTATAGAAGTTCTTGTCGTTTGTTCAAGACAAGAACTTCTATACAGAGCCGTATTAGGACAAGAACTTCTATACAAGACCGGTGGGATTAAAGTCAAATAAAGGGGCAGCATCATAGTGTCATTCCACATTTTTGTCGAGTGACACGAATGAAGTCCGTAGAAAATGAACCGCACCCCATTTGTGCAAAGAAATTTCCAATTTCTTATTATAAATATACAGCGTCGCTAGCCGCTTCGATTTCATATGAGACCGAACAAGAAGGTCAGTACCTGCTCATGTGGGGCGTTGAAGGCGTGCACTGGGATATGAAAGACGGCAAGCATACGCCTCGGACGGAAGTATTGGAAGGCTTCAAGAAGGACTGGGGCGGTTACTCGACGGAAAGCGGTATCCGCAAATGGACATGGGCAATCAAGAACGGTCCGGGATCCGATGGCACGCCGTACGACTTGATCGGACGTTACGAAACCGACGAGGTTTCCAAGCTCGCGATCAAAAATTTGGCTGATACTTCTTTCGATACGGCGATTTACGATAACCTGGGTCCAAGCGGCGGTACGCCGGAGGCGATCATGCAGCAGAAGGTATCGGAGACGAAGTCCAAATATTTCCCTCGTCTCGTAATGGCTGAGAATGATACGGCAGTTACGGAGCTATACAACACGATGTTGAAGGAAATGGAAGCTGCCGGCCTTGATAAACTGGAAAAAATCTATACGGATAACTATAACAAGCGCAAAGAATTGTGGAAATAAAGAATATAGAGTTGTAAAGAATGCCAACAGGCTGCCGGCCGAGCTCGCCGTGGAGTCTGGCTAATACAAAAAAAGACTGTCAATTTGTGAACAGCACCCCGTCAAGTAGACAGTCGAAATAATTAATATCAATTAAGCGGCCTTCGTCCGGAATTCCATTGGACTGAGGCCGTTGGCACTTTTTCTTATTGGTGGATGCGCGAGTAAAGAGAAGGGTACTAAAGAGTACACTTCCAAAGAGAGTGGATGGTTTACTTTAGTAGCCTTTGTTGAAGCTAAAGATACAGAGGAAGCGATTAAACAAGTTAATGACTTTTCAGTAATGATTTCAAATATATCACCTATTGTTTATGACGTTTCTACGGATGATGGAAAAAAGAGGGCACAATCAATCCTTGAAAATAAAGAAATTTCCTTCGTTTTTACTACTCGATGAGAAGACGTTAGTTGCTGAAAAACATACTCTTGCCGACATTTCTAATGTTCTTTCAGAGAAAGGACAGTCTGCAACACAATTTAAATGGTTGTTATCTAAAACTCCTAGCCACTGGAAAGTGTCAATAACATCAAGTAGTAAAATGAATGAATATAAAATTGATTTTGATTATTTAGGAGAATCAGCAGCGGTAAATCCATCACTTTCTCTTAAGGATAGCCTCACTGAAAGGTCTAACACCTTTATACGAACATATCTTTACTGCTACAGTATAAAGGGACGTTTGGCGACTGTATAAACTTAGTCGAACAAATACAGCATACGCTGAGCAGAGGAGTTCTGGGAGAGTAAGAAACTGGAGCAACTGTGCTCTATTTTAAATTCTTTAGCATATATGATCTATTTCTTTATATTCCTATATTAAGACATATTCTGGTATGTAAAGGGGTTGCTTAAGCATTGAGCATGAATATTCTTTTCTATCCGAACATTGGGTTGCCAGATGATCGTTGGTTAAGAAAAGTATTACTGTATTGTGATAAGTTAGCGACAATTGTTCCATTTGACATCGGAGTTTGGAATGACTATACGTCCTCACGATTACAGGATGAGGGTATCTATACGCCGCTGAGTCCGGAAAATTTTTTGAATACTAACGCGTTTCGGGAATTGTTTGAGACAGAATTTCGTGAAAGGATAGAGAAAAATGTTCGTAAGTTTGTAGCCCATTCAAACAGTAATCGAAAAAAAGTAAAGATTTATCACACGAAATTTTCACATGAGATGCACGATTATTTTAAAGGAAAAGGACTGATTGATAGTCTGGATGCAAATTGGAATGAATACGATCAAGAGTTAGCCTATCTGTACATGGGGCTGCTTGCGCAACACATGGGTTATGCGTATGACTTTTCTCCAAGCACCAATGCTCTCAAACACGAGAAATTAGTTTTTAGAACAGAACGGCAAATATTTTCACCCCTTGGTTGCTTGTTGCTTGCAGATTGTTTACCTACACCAACAGAAAACACAAGTATAAGTGAGATACTTAATTTCAGAAAGAATAGGGAAGACGAACTTCTCCACTTCAGAATAACACTTAGGGAATATCAATCGAAAATCTCGAAGTGTGCTTCCATAGAGGAGCTAAATATGGTTTTGTCGGAATTCAGTGATAAAGTGGAATTAGGTGTGAATACAATTACCAGGCTCATGTCAGAGCGGAAAATTTCGTTCAGACTGGATTCAATCAAAAGTCTATTCGATATAAAAGTGCCTGAAATCTTTTTACTGGCAACCGGTACCACAATGGCGACATTGACTCCCCTTGCTAAATTAGCCGGTCTCGCAGTGTCTGCAGTTGGCGGTATTGGGTACAATTATTTAAAATCGAAATACATTTTAGAAAGTAAAATGGACGAATCCCCCTTTACGTATGTTTACTATTCAAGACGACTCGTAAACAAATAAGATAAGGCTTCGCTAGGTTACTAGATACGAAATGTATCATTCGGCGTATATCATGACTTTGCTCTACATAATAATCAATGTCCCCTTTAATTGAGTTAGAGCGGAGACGTGATCGAATGGAAAATGAAATAGAGGAACCAGTGATTGCCCCTAAACCGTTGCAGCGATTCTTTTATGGCGATGTTCCGCAATCCATACGCGTTAATAGACGTTCCCAAAACCCATGAGCAACTTGCCGAATTGATTTAACTGTTACCTAAGTTTTGTTACACCCCTTTTGCTTAAGCACGGGTTTTGATGTAAATATATGGTTAATATTTAAATTTTTGGGTGTAAATACTTCGATAATGGAAATATCATACAATCGGTTTGATGCAGTGAAGGGGGAGCGTATCGTGTCCGATTTGTTCCAAACCATTACAAATGCATTCAAGAAAGTGTTGGCGACGGATGTACTGCCATTACCAGTTATTCTCGACTCTATTGGCGATAAACTGGAAAGGCTCTCCAGCGTTTCAGTTGACTGGATGGGGCAAGGGGTTCAGCACTGGCTCGACGAGTTCGAAGGGATCATCGGAGATCCAAATCTTCGCGACTCGCTTCTTGTACGCGCTCTTCAAATGAATGCGCCGCGAGTGGCGGAATCTTTGACTTTTCTCGGCGTCATCACTTATTCCTTTGTGGATGAACCGGTTGCTGGACCGAACAACGTCCATCATTTCGAGATCGTATGGACCAAGCTGAGCGATCTTTTCAACAACCCCGGCCCAACTGCCTCTAACCCGGACTGGTGGTTCAGCAAAATAAAAAGCATCAGCGATATTAAGCTCATCCAGGTGTATGTCTCCATGCTGGCCGTTTCTCCCTTAGCCTTGATTCGACTCGAATATGAACGTAGGGGATTCGCAGCGTTGTCTTCAGAGGAAGCAAACCCGACGATAGATCTAAACGATCTACTCGGGCTTGTTCATTCTCCGCTTCCGGTTAAATTACCCACTGCGATTTTGCCGAGTCTCGAAGACTTTGCCAATCAGACAATCGTCCCAGAAGACCCCTCCGACCTGTTCCGCGTCATCGGACCAGAAGCCGCACCCGTTCCCGGCCAACATCCTTTAAACGGTTTCGGCATAGATATCGCGCTTCAGAACGTGCAAGACGTCCTCTCGAAAACACTTGATCTTGGATCTGGATGGAAGTTGGGCTTCGCAAGTCCAGACTCGGGCGGGAAAACGTACCGGATTTTCCTCCAAGACGGTCATGTAAGCCACGAAGTTCCGCAACTATCCGATGGGGAACTGGAGATCTTTGTCTCCAAAGATGCTCCTCCCGGTCAAAGCGCGCTCGTATTCGGCCCACCAAACGGCACTCATCTCTCTCTCGGCTCGGCGCGAGTCGCCCTCCGGATGCGCCAGAGCGAACCATATTTTACTTTAAGTCTTGATCTCAAACAAATCGTTCTCGTGCTGACGACAGAGTCGCTCCAAGCGATCGGCGGTTCGGCGTTGCCTTCGTCAGCGAAATGGGAAGCAGAACTGCGGCTTGCTTACGAAGAGGGGAAGGGCTTACAGCTTCATGGCGATGCGGACGGCGTATTCTCCGTTGTGTTTGCAGCACCAGTGTCGTTTACTATCGGTTCTTCGCCTGTCGAAGTTAAGCTCACGCAAGTACAGGTCAAGCTCGAGATCAAACCGATCGGCGGCTCCTTCTATGCCAGGGTTGGGTTGAAATTTGGAGCCAGCGCCCAACTCGGTCCGCTTTATGCGTCCATGGACGAGGCGGGTGTTACGTTTGGCCGCTGGAATTCCGGTCCAGCTTTTGCCGTCGAACCTCCGGCGGGCGTCGGCCTCGAAATCGCGGCAGGCCCCGTCAGCGGCGGTGGATTCCTAAATAAATATAGCTCCGACGAATATGGAGGGGCTATGCAGCTCAAGGTACTGGATGGAATTGGCGTGACCGCTTACGGCTTGTACAAGCGACTTCCAGAGGGCGACCCTTCTTTCGTCGCTGTGTTGGGCATTAAGTTTCCTTTCCCCGGCATTCAACTGAGCTGGGGCTTCGCGCTGGATGGCGTCGGCGGTCTCGTCGGCATTAACCGACGAGCCGATACAGACCTGCTGCGAGATCGGTTATCCAATGGCACGAGCGGTAACGTTCTTTTCTGCGAAGATCCCGTAAAGCAAGCGCCTGCACTGCTTAACGATCTCCGTGCTTTCTTCCCCGAGGAAAAGGGCATCTTCGTGGTCGGTCCGACCTTCAAGCTGAATTGGTTGGATTTGCTGCATCTTGATGTTGGCGTCTTCATTGAGCTGCCAGGACCTCGCAAATTATTCCTCACCGGCTCAGCGCGCATGCAGCTGGGCGCGGACGAGAATCTTGCGCTCGTCAATATCCGGCTTGATTTCGTCGGCGGAATCGACTTCACTCAGCAGCTCATTTATTTTCAAGCCGCGCTCGTGCATTCTCACGTCATGCTTATCCTTGACATTACCGGGGAAGCTGCTCTACGGATCGGTTACGGCCCGAACGGCTACTTCGTATTCAGCGTTGGGGGGTTCCATCCCTCATTTAATCCAGGACCGCTCAATATTCCCCGGCTTGCCCGAGCAGGCGCATCAGTGTCTATGGACATGGGCGTCAGCGCATGGCTTAAGCTCGGCATGTATCTCGCGGTTACGCCAAATACGTTGCAATTAGGCGCGAACGTCGAAGCGGGCCTCTCCATCGGCCCCATAAGCGCGCACGGCTGGTTCACGTTCGATAGCTTGATCCAATTCCGTCCGTTCTTCTTCGAAGCCGAGATCGACGCTGGGTTCGACGTCGAGGTTGAGGGGTATTCCTTGTGCGGCGTTCGTGTTCAGGGCAGCATGACCGGGCCGGGTCCGATTACGATTAATGCTAGCGCAAGTATAAGCATACTTTTCTTTGAAATCTCGGAGAGTGTTACTCTGGAGCTCGGGTCCGGACACCGAGACACGGCCAGCGTAGACGAGAACCTAGTCGAACTTCTCAAAAGCGAGCTCTCAATCGCGCGGAACTTGAGAGCGGAAGGGGAGGACGCAAGCGTACTGATCCGCCCGCGGCAAGTTGCTGCAGGAGGATTGGATGATGGCGTTCTTCGCCTCTCTCCCGTCGGATCGCTCATTTGGGAGCAGAAGCGGGTTCCCTTGGCGCTGGATATCACTCGCTTCGGCGGCGTCGATCTTGCCGGGCCTCATCGACTGTCCGTCAGTTGCGAGTCTGACAAATTTAAGCTTCAACCGGAGATGGACTGGTTCGGCGTTGGTACTTACGCCAAGCTCAGCAAGGCCGATCAATTAAACGCTCCGACGTTCTCCCAGCAGCAATCCGGCTTAAAGATCGGTGCCGAATTGCTAGATTTCACCGATACGCATGATTATACCGTTGATCTTAATCTCCGGAAATTGCCGATAAGATTTCCCATAATTCGCATCGAAGGCGCTCTCAACTACATGGGCACCTGCTTGATGGACTTGCAACGTGAACGAGGAAATTACGTCCCCGCGCGAGCAACCGAACCGACGGTGAAGACGCGCCAGGAAAATTGGTCCTCGTACGACAAACAGGGATCCGTGGAACGGACTGCTCTCAATCCTACGCAAGCCATCCTCTCTGCGCGGGCGAAGGGTGGATTCGCTCTTTCCGACCTGGATTCGACAATCGACCTAAGCGAGGTGATCTGACATGGCGGATTCCGTACCTGCTCCACTGCAATTTCATGCCAATGCGCGTTCGCCTTTGTTCCGTATGATGGAAGAAAAGGGGCAACGGCTTGTCGGATCCTTGGAGTTGACATTGCATGACGACATCACGATTAGCTCCGCTAAAGCGCCAAATCCGCTTTTCTTCGCCTTCTATTCGGCGGACGAGATCGTCGGCCTAAAAAGCGGAGCCATTCACGGCGTCGCGCCGAGGCCGTTCACCCACGACGCGGAGACGACGAAACTTGCACATGTGGACTTCGTCGAACAAGATTTACCTTGGCGCTATACGCCTAAAGAGAATTCGCCACTCCTTAAGCCCTGGCTCGCGCTGCTAGTCGGCACGCCCGAGCAGCTCGTCATTAAGGAAGGTCGTTTGGTGGAGGTAAGCTCGCACTTATTGACTCAATATTATAATTTAGATAATTCCTATTTGTGGGCCCACGTTCAGAATGGCCGATCCCGTCTTCTGTCTCCCGTTAAACTTGAGCCATTCACCGAATACGTCGCAGCCCTTGTACACGCCTTCGATGCCTCGGGAGGACCTGCATGGTCAAATGAAGATTTATCCGACCACGCCGTAAGGACCGTACTCTACAGTTGGAAATTTTGGACAGCGGAAGCGGGCGACTTCGAGACGCTCGCCGCGGCCTTAAAGGTGCAGGAAGGCGGCGATCTTGGGCTGGCTAAGCTGCGCTATGCACGCCAAGTGGAAGAGCCTCCGATCAATATTAACGTGACGTTAGAGGCGCGAGGAGCACTTACTTCGCTCAAGCTGCCTCCTGTTACACCTGAAGCGCAGGACAAAGAAGCGAAAGTCAGAGAAGACCTGAATCGTTTGGCACAAGATGCTCAGGAAGTCAGCGAACCGACGAGAGAAATCATTGGTTTGCCGCAGTATGGTCGACCATGGCTACCGGATCGTCGTTCAACGGTATGGGGAACGACGCTGAACGACGATCCCCGCTATAGGTCGGTCTCGGGATTAGGCACTTGGTTGGGTATCAAATCGCAGGAGGAACTCATGAAGGCCGCCGTCGAGCAAGCGGGGAGCCTGCTCGACGCATCGCAGCGCATTCGGCAGCTCGCGCAAGGCTTGTTGGCTTCGCGAAGTTTGTGGCTCCGCAGGCTGCCGGATCATCCGCTTCGCCGCCTGAGCCTCTTCGGACCGGCAATGGGGCGCATGCGAACTTCCGATGGCCGCCGCGTGCTGGACCGAGTAACCTCCGGGACGAGTCCGTTGTCGTCCGCCATGTTCTCCAGCGCGGCTATGCGAGTGCTGAGAGGCGGCACGGCCAGAACGCGTCATCTAAACGGTACGTTCGATAGAACCAAAGCGCTCGAAGCAGCCAATCGTCCGATCGACTCTACTGAGAGCACGGCCGCGGGAATCCCGTATGCGAACGACATTTTGGTCAAACTTGGCCAATCCCCGTTGGAAAAGCGATTTAAACAGAAGCCGATCAAGTCGGATTTACTGGCGCGCTTATACGAGATCGGAGAGAAGTTCGACGGACAGCCCAATACTCCGGACATGAGAGACAAGTTGCTCCGCATGCTGAAATCATCGGACTTCTGTTCGGATGTCTTGCAAGTATTTGAACAATCCAGTCTCCAAGTTTTGGATAAGGATCAGATCGTCCGAACCGTGCTGAGGGTGTGCTTCTTCAAAGTAACGGATGAGAGAATGAGAATCAATCCCGCGTTCATTCTGGATACGTTGCTTCCGCCTCGGCAATCCTTTGTTCGTCCCGTAGAACTTAGGAAGCTCGCGGAAGCAGTCGGAGCCGGAATCGACCCGACGCAAGAGAAGCCGCCAGCCTGGCGTCGCGTCGTTTCGACGATTGAGGGATTGGATATCGCTCATTTGTCTCCGCCGGAACTGCCGCTCGGGCTGTACTTTCCGACGTGGCAACTGTTGAACAAGCACGCCAAAGAGTGGTTGCTGCCGGGCGTTGGGGACTTGCCCAAAGACTCCATTGTGTCCCTGAAGACGAACCCGGCATTCATCGACGCTTTCATGGTTGGAATCAATACCCAGTTCATGCGTGAGATGCGTTGGCGCAACTTGCCCGTCGACCCGACGTTCACTCCGCTCCGCCGGTTCTGGGGGCGCGTGAATTACGAGAAGACTGCGGAGGCCGAGGACGTGGCGAGACAACCCGATATCCTTCCTTTCATGGAGTGGGTAAAGGCGTCGGAAGCTGATCTCGGTTCACCGAAGCTTGCCCTTCAAGCACCTGGCGATGAGGAGTCGAACGAAAACCTCGCCGTTGTATTTCGAACCGATTTGTTCCGAAGATACCCCTCCACACTTGTCTATCTTGTACGCAAACAGGAAGACGGGTCGACCGAAGAAAAACTAAAGCATACCCCCGATTTCGCTTACGGCTCCGGCGAGAAGGGCACACGGACTTACGTCGGGCCGAATTTCATGGCTGAGCTTGAGCCGGACCTGCATGCATTCCTCTTCGACATCGACCCTGATACGCTCGATGAGTATTGGCTTATCCTTGATGAACCGCCGGCAGAGCTGCGATTCGTTTACAAGCAGGAGACGGTGCCGGATAAGGATGATCCTATGGACGGCGTGACCAGTGTCGATTTCGCTAGGCATACGATCGACCACCCGACCCGTGTGGCTTGGGATGGCCACTATCTTAAAGAACAGGCGGAATGATAATCATGGAATTTGGATATCGAGACCAACGGTTGGACCTCGTCAATAAGGCAATAGAAGTTTTGGCCACAGAGGAAGAAAAAGCGCGCACTCCCCCTCCTACCAGAACGGGCGAGCGGCCCCGGAGAGGGTCAGACCCCAACCGTATTCCTATTCCGTTTCCGGTTCCATCGCCGTTAGACCCATTACGGCGTCTTCGGTTGAAGCAGTTGTCAGATTGGAGAACCCTTCTGGAGCGGGAACTTGCCTTGTTGAACACTTCCGGTTGGCAAGTTACGGACGAAATCTACCGTGAGGTCGGCCTGCAATGGCTATGGGAAAACGCCGCTAGCTCGTTTAACCGCATGCAGGAAGATCCCGTGGCTCGTCTGTTGAAGCAGCCTACCGCTTTTACCGCCGAGATGGGACAAGAAATTGCGGACGTCGCTCTTGGAACGGGGGATGCTCCCGCTGGCTTCGCGGAACAAGTGAAGGTGGCGATCGCCGCCGATGATCGGATTTTCGACGATCTATTGATCAATGGACACCGCCTGTGGTTTCTGGAGCGCGGCAGCCGTCTCTATCCCTATGACGAAGTCGGAGTCCTTCTCCCGCTGCGCCTGGAGACGTTATTCGATGAGTCCGCTCCTGGCAACTGGAAACTCTCTCTTCGAGTAATACCGGACGAAGCGTCGCTGCAACGCGATTCGTCCAACGTTAACGAATCGGAGCATCGTTACTTGGACGACTTCTGGACCGATCTTCATTTGGGCGTGCAGCCGCACAATCCGACCAACTTGACCGAACTTTTGGTTCTCATGGAGGACCGCATGCTGGTCGGTCCGGCTTGGAGGCGATTGTGCGGAAGGGTTGCTCCGGCAAGAGCCGCGTGGCTCGTCTCTTCGTTTGTTCCTGCCTCCTTCGGAGAAGGCTCCTTCGTTGCAAACGTTCCGGCCGAACGAATCGGCGAAGCCATCCCGAACCGGTTCGGTGGGCTGCCCGATTCGCTGGAAGTATGGGCCGTGCACGATAGCCTTCTCCAGGAGCCTGGCGTTCCTCTACGAATACTCGTGGGCACGCTCCAAGCGGAGGGAGAAGGCGGCTTGGAAGACCGGAAGAAGGCTCTGTCCAGTCTATCTTTACCGAATGACAAGGAATTCATGGATAATGCCTGGTGGGCGAATTGGAAAGTTGCGAAGCGCATCGGACTTGGATTTGAGCAAGACCTGCCTGCCGAGTGGAGCCCCTCTACTATTCGCGCGATCTACGTCGTAGGACTTGGCGAAGAGACGCCTGACGAACATTTCCGTACACAAGCCGACGCCGGGGAGATGGGTATTCTCCGTCTAGGAGAGTCCACCAATAGCGTTCACGGCGCGGAAGCCGCCGATCTGTTCAAAGATCCGGACGGTTGGCTAGGCGTGGCTTTAGCCCGAATCCGGCAACAAACGGAGCCAGGCGATTATGCCAAACAGCAACCCGTCTCGGCGGCCATAAGCCGGGCATTGACGGGTGAAGACCGATCCGTGCCATGCATTCCGGGAGGGCATGAGGAAGATACCCGGGATAGCGCGCTATTCGTTCAAGCGTTGTGGCCGGCCTTGTGGGGTCATTTTTTACGAGATCTGTGGGGGAAAGGAAGCGAAGCCGTCGCGCTTGGCAGCTGGGCGGCGAAATATTTATATCCAGAGGGACCGCTTCCCCCGGTTCGCATCGATGACCAGCCTTACGGATTGTTGCCGGTGACGGCTTGGACGCGATGGGAAGGCGACCCGGAAGGGGAGGGAGACTTGGAAACCCTGTTGGCTCGTCGAATGACAAGGTTGCGGAAAAGCTGGGCCGCCTCCGCCGAAGGTCGCGGGACGACGGTCGGTTCGGACACGGAACGGCTGATTGATCTTCTGAGCCAAGACGCTTTGAGCGTATCATACGGCTATCGGGTCTTCTCTTCCGTGGAATTTCTGGCCGACTCTTACGCATTGGGGGGGCAGCAATTCCAGCAACTCCTGGACGTGACCCGTTCCTTCTACGAGAACGCCATCTCCGTCATGGAGAAAGATCCGGAACGCTTTTATATAAACATGCATAAAGGCATTCACGAAGTGGGTCTTCAACTGATCGTACCTAGACAATCGCCTCTTAAATTTCCGATGAAAGCTATGATCAAAGCCTTCTTATCGGGCACTTCTTTCGACGGTATCGCGAGAGAGGAGTTTCAAAGCATTTGGCCGGACAGCTTGCTCATTCGTTTGATGCTCCACGCCTTGTCGCTTAGCCAAGCCTGGTATTCTCAAACCGCGCTCGACAACAAGGATCCGTTGCTGGAGCCATTGAAGGGCAATTTGGATAGTACTGTATTAGATACCTTCCGAAGGAGATTCCCTCCTTTATATGAAGACGCTCAAGGCGGACCCGACATTCACAAGATTATGGAATCCCATATTGACGCTTTGAATAAACTAGCCGGTGAACTGGACGGTGAACTGGACGGCTTTTGGCACGAGCTGGACGATCGCTTTGCGTTTTTCGATATTCCCGCCGACCGAGTGGCCCAACTGGAACGTGCTTTTAAGGCTACGCTGGACACGGCGACACACCGGATCGATCCCTGGTTGACCGGACTCGCTTGGGGCCGTATCCAAACGGCCGGTAATAGTACTCGTAAAAAGTTCAGGCTCGGCGCGTATGGCTGGGTCGACGGCCCGTTTTTGGGAAAGTCCGGTCCTACCGACGCCGGACGGTTGCATGCGCCTTCTTATCCACAGGCGCTAACGGCGCTCATCTTGCGGGACAAATATTTGACCGCCCAAAAAGAAGCAGTCGCGATCGATGGCTCGGCGGCGGACAGCCCCGGTACTTGGCGGATCGACTTAAATTCACAAACCGTGCGAACGGCCGTCGAGCTCGCGGAAGAGACTCGCATGGGATTCCATCTGTATGAAGTCGTCGGGAGACGCCTAGAAGGTATCGTCGGCAGCAAGGAAAAAGTGGAACTCCTTCGGCAAACTTACCCGATGCGGTCATCGGATAACCCTCTAAGGGAGAGTTGCCATGGAATCAACGCGGTCAATGGATGGCGAAAGAACGAAACTTTTCCCGAACTCAACGAAGGGCAACGAGAGGAAGTCGACCTGCTCTATCGCTCTCTCGATGCTTACGCCGACTTACTTGTGACCGACGCCGTGCATCAGATCGTCACTGGGCGCCCGGACATGGCTTCTTCGACCATGGAGGCAGCATCCGGTTTGGGAAGACCTCCGGCTTTCGAGGCCGTCCGGACGCAGCCGTCCGGGTATGCGCTGCATACAAGCGTTCTGACCGCGCTTCCGTGGATGGAGTTGCCTCTGGATCTATCCGAAGAACACCCTTGCCGGATCGCCGAACCTTCGCTTTATGATTACGTGATGGGGCTGTTCCCCGGGGATGACTACTCGTGGAACGTGAAAGGCACGGTAGCTTTACCGGCGGATGACGGCGGTGAAGCAGTCGAAGAGGAGCGCAGCGGCATCGTGACGCTGGCTCAGTTGGGAATGGGCTGGAAGCTCACCGAAGCGGCTTTGCTGCCGGAGGAGATTTTAGCCGACTTGGCCGGCGCTCGGTGTAATTTCAATCGAGTTGTTTCGGTAACGTCTCCCGCAGCCTATTCCGCAGCCCGGCAATTGATCGGAATATTCGCCAGTCAACCGGCCGACGCCAGATCGCTCACGAAGGATATCAAGCTTACTGCAGCAAATGCGAAAGCATTGGATAACGATATCAAAGAGGATCTTTTGGTTAGATTGAACAACCTTGCGACAGTCATGACCGAGACTTTGGTGGAGCTTCGGAACGCATCGGAGGACTCTCAACGCCTCGTCGCTCTGCGCAAAGCGCTCCGTTGGGGCATCGTTCCGACGAGCGACACGTTCGAACGACGAATGCTGTTCCATTGGTTCGTTCACGGCTCACCTCCCGAGATGGCGGAGACCACTTCGCCGGATTTGCTCGCTCGTTTCGCCCTATCTGCTGCCGACACCCTCGAATCACGTTTGCCTCAATCGCCGGGACTAAACGTGGAAATCGCGGATTTGGCGAGAATCGTATCCGCCGTTGCTACACCGGATTGTTCCCTTCCGATTCTCGGCTTATGGCAGAAGGAGGACGCACTATCCTTGACGGCCATGGAGACGGAACAAAATCCGCCATTTCAAATGGAGTGGCTCACGAAGCTGGCGTCAGTAAGAAGGCCTCTCGCGAAGCTCGAATCGCTTCAATTACAAGCATTGGTGCTCGAGACGCACGAACCATTGCTTGCAAGGAGTAATTTCCCGAACGATCCATGGCGCACCGGGATTATTGAACAGAATGCAGTATTGAAAAAGGCAGGTAAAGCGCCACAGTTCGATATCCCGCGGCTCGTCGCCGCTTACGGACCTTCGGATGCGTGGAATGGCGATAAGTTGGCCATCGGATTGCTGGACAAATTCAGCGAGAGTATTCCCATGGCAGAGCGGACCTCCTTCGTCGCGTTCGGGTTCAACGCCCCGGCATCGAAGGCGCCGCAAGCTATTTTGCTTGCCGTTCCGCCAAAGACCCGAGAGAAGCTGGAGGGAGAAACTCTGATCGACATCCTCTCCGAGACGAGAGAACTCGCTCACGCGAGGGCTGTTAGACCCGAGGATTTAAATGAACTAGGCCAGCTCTCCTCCAGTCTTTGGTTTCAGGACGGTACCCCGGATAGCGTTCGGTTCGACGAAAGCTACCGTTACAGGAGGTCGACTCTCTAATGGAAGCCTTTTACGATCGATATGTAAGGCTCGAACCCTACTCCCGCGTGCGCAATCTGGAACGCGGATTCGAAGCCGGTGTCCATGATCCCTGCTGGTTTCTTGCCCGCCAATGGCAAATGGGCGAACACCAGGGCGAAAATGCTTCTTCGCCTGTTTCAGCCCATTACAGCTTTTCCTTGGAAGAGATTCGGACGCTTCAAGACGAGCTCAAAGTGAATTTAACCGAGGTTCCCGCGGAAGCAGTCGTCGAGTCGGAGCTTGACGACTGGTGGACGATGGGAAGGCGCATTCGGTTGGGGCGACAGGTAAAATCGTTGATTGGCGACGCTCATTCGGAGCTAAAGTTCTATCGACCGCCGCCTCCATACGACGCTTTTCACGGCGAAGTCGACGGACTTGCTGTATGGCGCCGTAAAGATGTTCTTCCCGAATTGAACGGTTTCGTATGGAACGAGGCGCCTCCGCCGGATAGCCCGCTTGCTTGGGACTCGGCTCATCTCCAATACGAACGCTCTTTCGATGCATCGTCATCCGTTCTGGATGTGAAGCGCCATCACGGAGGGCCGATGGACTGGTATTCCGTTGATGCTAAGGAACCGAGCAATGACGGCGATCCCGCAACGATTGTGGAGGGGACCGTAATCCCATCGCCGCTCGTCTATCCGGGTGCCCCTAATCCCCGTTGGTGGCAAATCGAAGAGGCGAACACCGACATCGGCGGTTGCCCTCCTGATCCGTCAAGTTTCGCGACAATGCTGCTGGTGGACTTGATCTACTCCCACTCGGACGATTGGTTTCTCTTTCCCGTTACCGTCAAGGCCGGGAGTATTTCGACGATCAAGGAAATCGAGTTGAAGGATTGCTTCGGAAGATCGTACAAGAGTACGGATCCCGCGTGTCCGGGACTGCTTCCGCCGTCCGACTGGGGCTTGTTTAATTGTGCTGGAATGGACTCGGCGTCCCTTTTGCTGTGGAACATCGCCGAGTGCCCGCTCGAAAGCGAAGCGATCGAACGCGTACAATTCGGCATCGATGAACAAATGAACTATCTCTGGGGCGTGGAACGCATCATCGACGGCAGAGAGGTCGAATCGAGAGAACGACCTTTGATCGACGATCCCGACAATCCGCCGATTTTGGATCCCGCGAGCAAACCGAGCAGTGCGGTACACAAAGCCAAATCTTATCAGTACATTCCGGGTATAGGCGCGCAGCGGTATTGGCACCCATATGATCTCGAGACGGAAGACAATCGAAGAGTTTTCGTGCAACGCGGACTCGCGGACCTGTCGCGTCATCAACCGATCCCGCTTCCTCATCCTGAAGCCGAAACTTTATACGCGGGAACGCCGAATGCGCGTCTGCTTCACCGGGTTGATCCATCGGCTATCCCATCGAACGGCATCGAGATCGAACGCCGCTGGATGCTCGCTCGGGATCTTCTGGGAAATCCCGTCTCGTGGATACAACGCCAACGTAAGCCTCTCATTTCACCACCTGTACATCTCCTGCGTTTTGACGTCTTGGAGGAAATCGAGCTGAAGGTGTAACGCCTTTAAAATAATGAAAGGTTCAAGGAGGACGCATATGCCAACCGATAAAAGAATCATTGTCAAATTCAAACCGGACTTTATAATTCCTTATCAAGACGCGGCAGAGCAGTTTTTACCGGAGCCCGTCTCGATCATGTGGCAGCAACTGACGAACCTATTTCCCGCCGCGTTGTTAACCTTGAATAGGCTTGTGCAGTCTCATACGGCGGATCAGCTTGCCGCATTGTTGAATGCCGCCCGGGACATAGCGGGGCAAGAGCCTCCGAATCTATTGTCGATTATGGCCATGGAAGTTCAAGGCTTCGTCGATCGACCGACGCTCATGGCAGCTCTGAATGCATTGCCTTTCGTTGAATACGCCTATGAGGAATCGCCGCTCGAACAGGCTACCATAAATTTCATAGACGATCCCCTGGCAGCCACTCAAGCGTATTTACTTGCGGCGCCTATCGGAATCGATGCTTTTTCCGCATGGAACTTTGATGGCGCGGACGGAGCGGACGTCAAGTTTCTGGATATAGAATGGGGCTGGGACCTTACCCATGAAGATTTAATGGGCGCAGGCATTAATGAACTAACTGAAAGCGAGCCCGGAATCGAAAATGTAAAGCATTCGACTAAATGTCTTGGGATCGTCCTCGCACAAGACAACGACAAAGGGATTATCGGTATTGCGCCAAAAGTAAAAGGAGCCGTTGCAAGTTCACATAAACCAAATTTGTCGGAAGTGCTTCTTAGATCCCTTGAATTTCTAGAAGACGGAGATGTTTTGCTTATTGAGGATCAAACAGAAAAGTGTGAGCCGGTCGAGATGGATCCCCATATCGCGTTAATCATCCTCACCTTGTCTATCCTCGGTATCACCGTCATCGAACCAGCAGGCAATGGCCGCCATGATCTAGACACCATCTTGCGCAGCGATGGAACAAGCTTTGAGCGAACGACGTTCAACTTTTTCGACTCGGGAGCCATCATGGTCGGTGCCAGAGAAGCAGGAGTCCCTTCCCGCATATCGTTCTCAAATTTCGGAAGCCGCATAGACTGCCATGCCTGGGGAGAGAGAATCGTCACAACGTCTCCGATTCCCAGCTTGCTTGGGCGATACACGGGCTTGAACCCACTTGGCGGCGGTGATGAGGGTTTGGGTTTCGGTGGAACTTCGGGAGCCAGCGCCATTATTGCTGGTGCGGCGATCGTCATGCAAGGCATAGCCAAAAAGCAAGGAAAGAAACTATCCCCTTTCCGCATGCGCGAACTTCTTTCAGGTTCGTTCAATACCGCTACGACGAACGCAGACCGGATAGGCGTCATGCCGAATCTCAAAGAAGCCGTCAGCCGCATTTAGGAGTGACGAATGAAACCAATAATTTCTGCTTTTCTAGGAAAGATTAGGAGGCTTTAACGAATGAATACTCTATTTCCATCCACTTATATAAATTTATTAACAGAGGATTCCGTTTTAGAGCAATTTTTACTAAACGCTGTAGGGGAAGCTTCCAACCATTTTCCTAGTATCATCCCATTTCGTCCAGCAATCTCTTTGGTAGCAATTGATGAATCTAATTATGTTTATTCACATGCTGGAATACGAGCAACTGATTTTTGTTATTCAGCAAGTCTACTGAAGATAGCAGCTTTATATGCAGCATTTGAATTAAAGAAAAGTATCAATAATCTTGCTGAAGAATTGTTTCCAGCTGCACCGATTGACTTTAACGGTTTATTCATACAAACACATATGCAGTTCGATCAGATCATCACGGATAGTTTCCGGGATATTATCATGCGGCTTGGCATTTCGCCAATTTCTCCAGAAATTTTATCAACAATATACCCACCAAAATACGAGGAAATCTTTATTCTTCATACCGACAACACGATTCATTTCAGCCCGAAGTTTGTAAATAATCTTCATGACATGATTGTTCTAAGCGATAATAATGCCGCAGCGGCTTGCATTAAATCGCTTGGTTATTGTTGGATTAACGGATCATTGGAAGCAGGAGATTTCTTCACTCCAAACCCAGAAAGTCAAAGTGGCATATGGCTTGCCGGTACTTTTAACCAATCGTTGCCTTATATACGAATTCCAAGTGTGAACGACGGTCCTGTTGCTCAAGCTACGACTTGTTACGATATGGCCAGATTATATGCGCATATTTTTAATGGAACGCTCATTGAAGATACGGTTAGTTCTGCAGTGATAAATACGATGCTCAAGGAAACTGCAATAAGAGAACCATCTTTTTTAAACGTAGTCCGGTTTATACCAAGCATAATACCGTCCACAATAGATTGTTTCGAAACGAAAATAGGATTGGGTCCTTTGAAGTCTGGTGTAATTGTTGCATCTGAAGGGACTATTTTCACGCACAAACCATCCGGGAGAAAATTTATTACTGTTTGGCAGGATTGTATTAATGATACGACAGCGCATAATGCTTTACGATTTATTATTGAGCATACAATTGAAAGTTATATAAACGCCACCGCGTAATGCTCTACTAGATACATGATAGCCGTTTTCTTCCAATAAATGGAGGTGTGAATCAATGTCAATCATCGGACTTGACGGGATCCGACAGGTGAATCATGATCGTGCTGAATTGCAGCAGCGCGCGGCGCAACAACGTTACAAGGAAAGAACCGAAACGCGAGAACAAGCCGCCCGTAAGCTCGAATCGAAAAATCCGCTCGAAGCCGACACAGCGGAGCGGGCTGCCCGGCGCCAAGCTATGATCCATCCGAGGAACGGTCTCGCGATGGAGCGTTTGATCGGAAACAACGACATGTTTCCGATTAATTACCTGGAAGCGGGGCTTAAAGCAAGCAAACCGGTTTGCAGGATCGAAGTCAGGGATCGCGTCGGAAGAGTGCGCGGATACGGCACGGGGTTCCTTGTTTCGCCTTCATTGTTATTGACTAATAACCACGTTTTGGAAGATGAGGATACGGCGCTTTCCAGCTTGGCGCAATTCAACTATGAGCTGGATCTTCAGCTGCGGGAGCAGTCGGTTGCAAGCTTTCGTCTGAATCCCACTCGTTTTTTCATGACGAATTCGAAGCTGGACTTTAGCCTGACAGCTGTAGAGACCATGTCCGCCGACGGACGCAAATTGAGCGATTTCGGGTTTTTGCAGCTTTTGAGGCAGACGGGGAAAGCGCTGGTAGGCGAATCCGCATCTATCATTCAGCACCCGGGAGGTGCCCCTAAAGCCGTAACGATCAGAGAAAATAAAATTATGGACATCTTTGACGAGTACGTCCACTATGCGTCCGATACGTTGGAAGGATCGTCGGGATCGCCGGTTTTTAATGACGAATGGACGGTTATCGCACTTCATCATGCCGGCGTGCCTGACGCTAATGACAGCGGCAAATTCATCGCGAATGAAGGTATACGCATCAGCAGCATCATGTCATTCGTTCTGGAACAGCAACACTCCGGTATAAGCGGCGAGCAAACAGCGTTGATTGATGAATTGATCCAAAGCGGACAATCCGCCACAGAAAATCCGGAATCAAAGGAAGCAGAACAATTAAGCATCGATAGATACGCAGGGCTAACCGGCTACGATCCCTTTTTTCTCGGCAATGATTATAAAATACCTCTTCCCGAATTACGGGAAGATCTGCAGCAAGACATTGCTCCTCTCAAGACAGGCGATAAAGTATTGACCTACACCCATTTCTCTATCGTGATGAGCAAAACCCGCAAGCTGGCATATTTCACTGCGGTAAATATTGATGGTAAACAATCGACTGAATTGAAACGTGGGGATGACAAATGGTATTTCGATCCACGGATCGATAGCGCATTCCAGTGCGGTCCGGAACTTTACAGCAATAACAACCTCGATCGCGGGCATCTGGTTCGCAGACTGGATCCGGTTTGGGGCAAATCTGCGGAGGTCGCGAATGAGGATACGTTCCATTTTACGAACAGTACGCCTCAGCATGCCAAATTAAATCAACAAACGTGGAATGACCTGGAAGACTACATTTTGCAAAATGCCCACAATGAGGGATTGAAGGTTTCCGTTTTTACGGGACCGGTCTTTCGATCGGATGACATGCGTTATAGAGGCGTTCAAATTCCAGGAGAGTTTTGGAAAGTTGTCGTAATGGTAAAGGCCGACGGAAGCCTGTCGGCAACAGCTTATCTTCAATCGCAAAAAAATCTGATTACGAATCTGGAGTTCGCTTATGGTGAGTATCGTACCTATCAAGTGCCGGTCGCTCAAATTGAAGAGGTGACAGGTCTGCGGTTCGGCAATTTGCGCGAGCATGACCCGATGGGAATGGAAGCAGAGTTGACACATGTGGTCGGAGATACAGAGGACATCAAGCTGTGAATAAGGAATAAACGAAAAATGAGGTGGCTATATAATGTCAAGAATCACAGTAAGGATAACTTTTCAAAACTTAACCGATCGACCGCTTTCGAAGGTAGCTGAAGGGATTGATCATGGAAGCTGGACTCAGGGGCTTGAAGCTCCGTTGCGGATTGAGCCAGGACAATCCGCGTTGTTTCAAAGCGAAGGAAACTCGATTATGGGCGAAGTTCCAGTGACCGGAACCGATGGATGGATTAGTTACAATATCATCGGAGAACCCCCGGGTTCCGACACCGTGACTATACGTTGGAATAGCCCTCTGGTGGAATCGCAATTTGGGAACACCTATCAAGAGCAATGCCCTCCGGGTTTCGAATTATCTCATACAGGCGGTCAAGGTCATGCGGCAGAGCCCGTGTTTTCATTTCGTCCTGCCGAGATGCATCTAACGAACTTTCGACCAACAGCAAATGGCTTTCATTTCAAGAATACGGAATGGAGCCCATCACTTATCGTTATGACCGTTGGTCAACTGTTTCACGAATTGCATAAGGGTCTTCCGGTTCCTTTTAGTTTAATAACCGCGCCTTTCGAAGTAGCGTTTCAAGATATTCCCCTCACGCGCGCGAATGCTGGACTATGCGGAGGGATGGTTTTTGCAGCTATGGACTATTTCAACGGCGGGATGTCGATTCCGACCCGGATTATGACGCCTGCCGCCTCCAACGATCCGCTATTCCAATATATCCGCGATCGGCTCGTAGAAAGTTTTGACTTTGCTAATAGAGGCAGCAGGTACTTGGCCTATCAATTTCCCATGTATCCGGACGGTGACGACAATGTAGCGGGAGCGGTGGGCTTATGGCGTGGTCGGGCATGGGTAACTTACCGCGAAACGGTAGAACGAGTGCGTGCGGATATCGATGCTGGAAGACTGTCCCCCATTGGTCTAATACAGGCAGTATCCTATAACCCGCTTGATCTTGGAGAGCATCATCAGGTAATTGTATGGGGATATTTTCAAAACGCGTCACAGATGACTTTCTATATCTATGATCCGAATATACCTAATAAAGATAATGTTTCATTGACTTTCTGGACAGACGATACCACTCAACAAGTGAAAGTATGGCGTACGATTGATGGAGGGCCTATGGAAGAAACAAAAATTCGTTGTATTTTGTATACAGAGAGTTATCAATTTAAGAACCCGCCGGTACTCGAGTAAATCGCATAAGTCACCCCCACGCTTGACCAAGGATGGGGGATTCTGCAGACGAGGTGTTTGAAATGCAATTTACGGATTATGTTCCTGTCTTTTCATTGCTCTTGTCTGCAAGCGCATTCTTATATACCTACATCTCAAATACAAAGAGATATGAGCTAAAAAGCACAAAGCACAAAGAATATTTGGACTGGTATTCTAAAACGATCGAGGCTCTGATTGTTTTAAGGAATGAAGTTTGTAGTGATTTTTCAGATAGACAAGAATATATTCGAGATCTAAAGTCAAAACTGTCCGTACTCATTGAAATAGGAAGATTCTATTTTCCGAATTTGGACTTAAATGATGGATTTGGCGAATCAAAGCAATTGGCTTTTAGAGGCTATCGAAAGCCGATTTTAAGTTTCCTTGTCTATTCGCACCGGATATTCGAATTAGATGATGCGATAAAGTATCGTCATCATTTGGAGGAATTGCAAAGAGAATTTACATCCTCTATGTTCAAAAATCTAGATCCAAGAGGATTTAATAAAGAGATCAAACGAAACATTAAAAAAGATTTTGCAATGGAAGATAAAATTAACGGATTTGATGTGTTTCTGGAAACCCGGAAATTATACGTTCAACCGAAAAAAATAGAAAATGAGCTTTCTGAATCCTTTAAAAAGGAAGGGTGATAATTAATGTCGATTATTCGGTAAATGTCCTTTGTAAGAAAGTTAATAAATAATAAATTCCATTAACGTCCCGAGTGTTTTGACTTGTGGATTCAGACACCTGAAATGCTAAACTAACGGAACACGATAGTTCAATAACATCGCCATATGAGGCTGCCGCATAAAATCGGCAGCCTTCGTTACGATAACGGGCAATAATGTTAGGGATATCTATTAACTTTTGTGCAACTATACGATAGGACTTTCAGTATAATAATTGCATCAGAGCCTATCAGGAATTACGAAAGCCTGAGAATACCGCTTTTCCGGATATCTGCCCATATGCCTATGCTTATGTATTTTGGAAACAATCGCTGCTAAGACTAGATCGTTTTTACAAAGAGGGGAAGCAGGATATTGTAATTGGAGGAGGAAAGGGGCGGGGTTGTCACACAGAGTTATTTGAAGAGGTGATTGAAGTTTTCTTGAGAAACCTTTTTGATTTCTCCAATCTAAAGGTTATTGAAAATAACCAATTGGTCCATTGGATCCTTAACAAAATCACGGTGCATTTATGCCTTGATTTTTTTAAGGAGTGGCTTAAAATTGCTGGCCAAGGATCAAAGGAACTGACAGTCCCATCAATTATGAACTTAACAAAAATGAAAGAAAGATGTATCCCTGAAATGTTGTTTCAATTCGATTCGGATATGAGATGGAAACAATCAATAGAGTTTTATCACAGCCATTGTCGAGAGAACATCCAGGATAGTTTGAAATATTTGTTATCAAGCCAATTATTTGGAACCTGCCCTTACGAAAAGAAGTCAGAACAATTAAAACTACTTGAACCTGACGGCGTTTTTGCTTCACCTTCATGTTCATTCGAATCTCCGCCACATCCCGCTAAGGCAATAACAAAAATACAAGCAATAAGAACACTAACTAATTTCTTCATTTTTGATTATCCTCCAATTAACATATTTATCGCCCATTTAAGCTGCCAGTTAACAGCGCAGTAACCCGCTCCAAATTGGGAGCGGGTTTATTCTTGTTCATTTTTATTGATTGATTTTAAATAAGTCACAGGGATCCATGAGAGCCATAAAGTTCAATATCCCAGTTTGAAGGGCAATTATGCTGCAAAAGTAGTATTTTTCGCTTTCCATTTTTCAAGTGCAATGAATAGCCAGAAACTATAAATTCCTAAAGTGATAAAACACAAAAGCCACCATTTAATCCAATTACCGAATAAGCCTATAGCGGTACCGTGGAACTGTAGTCTCCGTCCCTCAACTACTGTATGGTTTATTCTCCACCCATACATCATGCACAGAGCCCATGGATAACAAATACCTAACGTGAAAACAGTTACAATTATACCTAGAATTGACCATCCGATATAAGATAATAGTCCACCGTCGAAGTAAGATCTGCCTCCACCAAATTGTACATTTTGAACATTCACATTAACAGGCGTTATTTCCACTGCTTAGTCCCCTTTGTTATTTTTATACTCCTTTGTCATTATTCAACATAGGTCGACAGAATCCTTCACAGCTTCATTATTTCGTCGTTTAGTAATTTATACCTATTCCCAGAGTGGATCTTGCAATTAAGATTTAGATCAGAAAAGGCAGCGTTTATCGGCTGACTTCGGGTTCTACCGCTGAGTCAAAACGAACGATTTATGGATTCTCTCGCAAGAAAAAATCCTCCTGCTGAGCATAGAATAGCAGGGGGATTATTTTCATTTAGACCGTTTATTCGGAAACTAGAAACTACGATATAAGTGGTGAAAGAAGCGCCTAAAGGGAGCTCTGGCGTGAATTAGCAGCAGCCGAAGAGTAATGCTCGATCGATACGTTGCAAAGCGTTCGCTCTGCAATTAGCAAAAAGACCGGCCACTTGGTCATACCCCTGTCAAGTAGACAGCTGAAAAAAGCTAAGCAGCCAACGCGCATCGATACTCAATCGGTGCGCGTTGTTTTAGTTTGGCTTGAAAACGGTGGTAGTTGTAGTAATAAATGTACTCCTCCACCGCTTGCTGAATTTCCGCTCCTGAATTAAACTGTTTGAGGTACAGCTTCTCTGTTTTGAGATGCGAAAAGAAGGATTCGATGCATGCGTTATCCAGGCAGGTTGCTTTGCGAGAGTGGCTGCCTTTAACGCCGAATGCCTCTAATCGTGTGTTGTACGCCTGAGACGTGTATTGGAAGCCCTGATCCGAATGGAGCACGGCTTCCGAGACGTCTCTTTTTCTTGTCCACTGCGCTACGGTATCAAGGACGAGCTCTACATCGTTTCGTTGGGATAACTGCCACGCGACAATTTCGTTGTTAAAAAAATCTTGAATAACGGATAGATAATGAAATCGTGTTCCGTCCGAAATATAGGTAATATCCGTCACCATTTTCTGTTGTGGCGCTGTGGCTTGAAATTGACGGTTTAAGCGATTTGGAAACACGACAGAAGGGGTGTAACTGGACTGCTTTCGCTTCTTTCGAATGATCGACTGGATCGATAGTTCTTTCATAATTCGCCATACTTTCTTGTGATTTACGTTGTAGCCTGCCTCCCAAAGAGCATTCGTTATGCGAGGGTAGCCGAATTCTGGATGCGCAAAATGGATGGCCATCATGTGTTCCTTGATCTCATGATCTCTGTCTTGCCTCGCCACGCGCTGAGGTTGTGTAGCTCGCCATTTGTAATAACTGGACCGAGGTATTCCCGCAATGGCTAGCAAGCCTGTAACGCCGTGCAAGGGACGTAGTTCCTCCATTATTTCGTAGTTCTCTCGCTGGTTTGGCGCTTCTCCCTTACTAGATTTGGATACCGCTTTTTTAAGTAATCCACCTGCGCCTTCAAGTAGTCTCGTTCTTCCTCAACGCTGCCAAAAGTTGTGCGAGGGCGTCCCTTCAGAGGGCTTAGCTCGTTACCTTTTCGCTCATCGAATGGCTCCCCATTTTGCCACTTCTTTACCCAAACTTTCAGTTGGGTACAGCTTCGAATTCCTTCACGTTCGGCTATTACTTTGTAACTTGCTGAGCCTTCTATATATGCTCGGACCGCCTTCAGTTTGAATTCTTCAGAATACGTCTGGAATGTTTGTCCTTTTTTAGCCATAAAAATATCCCCTCCAAGTGGCACTCGAACCTCCATGATAACATGTAGGTTTTTTTTGAGTGTCTACTTGAAGGGGATAATACCAACTGTAGTCCGGTCTTTTTGCTATGGATCAGGACAAGATCCAAATCATTGTCCGATCGCTAATTTTGGCTAAATGAAAGAGAGACTCATTTGAGTCTCTCTTTCTTAAAAGAGTGGTGGTGACGTCTTTAGCCTAACCAGAACTCACCCCGACACTCAAAAACCAACTTCTTAGGGAATCGGATTTATTGTCGTACTTGTGCTTATTTTCGACAGTATTCACATTTCCTATTTAGTAAAATTGTCTTATTCAGCATGGTTAAATCATTTGATTTCAGGAGGCATAGGGAGATTAGATGAAGAAGAAAAAGTTTATACTTAAGCGGAATGATTTAGAGTTTTCAGAAAGACAAAAGACGTACATTGATTATCATATTACTTTGCATAGCAACTGGAGAAACTTTAAGGATTTAATCTCTATTGAGCTTGTTGGAAAAGTGCAAGATAACCACTTCATTGTTCGTGTTGAAGAAACGGATACAAAATGGCATTCTTCTTTTTCTCGAGAGCTCTGTAGGAAGGCCAGTCTCGACAATTTGAAAATCACCACAGAAAGTGACGCTTTTTTATTTGATGTCATTGAAGTCTGAATAGTCCAGTATTGCATGCGATGAGAATGACATACGTTGGAATATTAGATCAGATCGAAACAAGAGAGGCGTTGAGAAAATGACCATTATCCATGTAAACGAGTTTCGTGGTCCATCGTATGGTTACCAAGGAAACCCTGTCGCAATTAGTTTTCATTACAATGGAACCGATGTAGCCTATTCAAAACCTTCAACCGTTCACGGACCACACCATATTGACCAGCACGATATTGAAGTGTTACAGACTCGATTTGGCGACCTGATTCCAAGTAAAACTGACAAGTGGTACAAAAACATCGTAACAGACTGGGGCTACGACGTAGAAGAGTGCCTATGCAGGTTGATGTCACGAGAGGAGATGCTGGAGCTGCCAGGAAGAGAAGGTGTATTTTTTAAATGGTTCGGGCCACTATGGGTTGCTGAAGATAACAGGAAGAAGAAAAGAAAGCTGGCGAGGCGAACTTATGCTGAACAGATGTAGCAAATGCGATCACCACTAAGGAATAGGGGAAGTAGATAAGAAGCAGTATCGCAGAAGTTTTAGAGGGGCCAGATAACTCTAAATTAGGGGGCCATGAATGAAAGATATGTGGTATAAAGCCTTGCAGGTGTTTTTAAACTCATTAGCCAAAACAATCGCAATTGTACTGGGGAGTTATCTTTTTTTAATAATCATCAATGCTCATGTAGTTAGCTGGTCTAAGGGTGAATTAAATATATTGTCGTACATCTGGAGAATAGCAGTTATATTAGGCGGTTGATAATACAAAAGACCTAAGCTTGCTTCTGAATTAAGTGTTAAACACGCTAGGTATTGGATTTGCTGAGCAGGCTGCGTCAAACATTCAAAGATATATAAATATATATTTCCGCTTCCTATTTAGGGATCGGAGTTGTTGTATTCAGGTAAAGATTATACATATCGCCTGCGTTGATTGCCGAACTGGATAATGCAAAACCCGCTTCCAGTAAATCTCACGTTGTTGTAATACTGTCGGAAGTCAAGAACATTGTCCCATTAAATGTCGCGTAAACCGCGGCATTTTTTATTTATGGGATCAAGTTCTTGTCATGGGGCGATGTCAAGAACTTGATCCCATTCCCGTTTTGTGACAAGAACATTATCCCATTCCCGACATTCATGTCAAAGGACAAGAGGATTGGATTATTGTTAATGATTTTGCCTACGGCGGGACGACAGTGATTCTCAACACACAGTATTTGGAGGAGACCTCAATAGTTTAGTTTAGTTTAAAGAATCAAAACTAAATATCCAATGTTCGTCGGAAGAACAGCAAGCAAATCCAACATTAATGAGTTAGAACGCCAATTAAAAACGAAATTGCCAGAAAACGAACCAGATGATGATTAGGATGGAATTTCATATATGATGTGGGGGATATAAATAGCATGATTCAAGAATGTACTGAGTATGAGCCTGGGATTTCAGTATTACAAGACGTGAGTTGCTCACATGGCAGCGGCAATCCAGTCGCGAATATGGCCCACTTGATCAACTCAGAGATGACATGTTCGCATTCATTTCTGAATATCGAACACTCATACGCATGAAGTCCGTCATCTCGGATCCCGCTCCATGTTACCCATACTGCCTTGGCGTCATAGGTCAATAAAGTATCGCATAAATTTGTAATGAATCTCACATGGAAATATTAAACACCGCAATATGCTACATCCCTGAAACCGTTAAGCCGTTCGCGGCGGTACATAGTTTAGAATTATTACCTATGCCTAAAAAGTAGGAAGTGTCCATCATATTATGAGCGATTTTCAATCATTTGGAGACACAGCGAAAGGCTTGTCGAAAAATCCTCTGGGAATCATAGCGCTGTTTATCGTGTTGGTATATGGATTCGCCTCATTAATCATTGTTTTTTCAAATTCGTTAACTACGCAAGAGAGGCTGCCGATCATCTATTTTCTTGTTTGTTTTCCTGTCCTGGTCCTCGGAGTATTCGCATGGTTAGTTAGCCGCCACACCGGAAAATTGTACAGTCCGAGCGATTATCGCGATGAACACAACTTTATTCGCGTTGCCTCGGCATTAACTGAAGCAACGATTCGAAGACAACTGAAAGATAATAAAATGGACATCAACAAATTGCCTGACAATATACCCGACAAAATAGCTGGTGCCATCAAAGCAGCTGCTCCTAATAGCAGCGCGTCTTCGAGTCTCTGGCATAAACGAATCCTTTGGGTCGATGACAATCCAGATAACAACATTATGGAAAGAAAAGCTTTCGAAGAGCTCGGTTTGAAGTTTTCTATAGCAAAGTCAACAAATGAAGCACTTGATATGCTCAGATACAATAAATTTTCAGCCATTATTTCAGATATGGGCAGGCTTGAAGGGCCTAGAGAAGGCTATGTATTATTGGAATCGACCCGCAAGATGGGCAATTTAACGCCTTTCTTTATTTATGCCGGATCGAATCTACCGGAGCATAAACGAGAAGCTTTGGAGAAAGGTGCCCAAGGAAGTACCAATAACCTACAAGAGCTGTTCGTTTCAGTCAATAAGGCGATTATAGATGGGGCTAACATTAGATAAAGGGTATTCAAATGAATTTTAACGGAATGATGCAAACATTCAAATCAAAAATAGGCATTTGAGACTATTGGAAAAATAAGCCATATAGCGAAATAATAGTGATACGAACGCCTAACTTTGTAAACGAAGTGCAATGACCGGGACCTTATGTAATTATTAACCAATATTAGATACAAAATGTATCTATGATGCAGCCTCCTTATTTCCCCTACCAATAAAAAAATCTTCTTCGCGAATCATCCCATTTATTCGCTACCTTGTTACTCTTGTCCACTCATAGTGGAACATCTCAAATAGATGTGTTTTTCTTTCTTCAGAAGATTATCTACTCTACTTTTATCCAGGCAAAGTCTAGATTCCTTATTAAAGTTAATCAAATATTATACCAACCTAATCAATTGGAGGGATAATATGCCGCTTGCTTTAAAAGATTGGCCATTAATTATTTGCGGTCCCATCTTACGGGAGGTCGTCGATGATTCGGCAACCGTCTGGATCGCGCTCAAAACATCTCGTCGGGTTACATTGCGCGTTTATGAAGTTATCGACGGATTTGACGGCAATGTGGCGCCGAATACTGTCGATGGGGGTGATCGGGAGCGGGCTCCTGCTGTACTGATAGGGACTAGCCGTACAATGAAACTTGGAACGAACCTCCACGTAGCTTGCGTAACGGCAACCAATGGCGAGCTAATACCAGGAAAACTTTATTGCTATGACCTGGCGTTTGGAGATCCTCCTGCGATGCCGGATGCACCGCTCGAGAACGTAAATGAAATCGGCTCTAATCTATGGACAGAAAAGCTGCTGGGGAAAGATGGCGATACCAGGCTGCTTGGTTACAATCCTGGTCTTCTTCCCCGGTTCGCTCTGCCCCCTAATGATATTAGGAATTTAAGAGTGTTCCACGGTTCTTGCCGTAAGCCGCATGCTCCGGGGACCGATGCATTGACGAGCCTTGACGGCATTATTAGGGAATCACTTGATAGACCGCTGAGCCAACAAGCTAACGTTCGCCCTCATCAACTTTTTCTAACTGGAGACCAAATCTACGCAGACGATGTTGCAACACCGTTGCTCTACGAGTTGACGCGCACTGGCAACATGCTGCTCGACTGGCTGGAACAATTGCCGGTTTCGCCGTCAATATCTAAAAATGTGATCGATATTCTACCTACAAAGCGGATGAAAATTGTTTGCCAGGATATTGAGAAAAACAAAGAGCAGAAGATCGAGAAATTTACGAGTACAGAAGCATGGAATCATCTGATGTCTCTTGGGGAGTTTTATGCCATGTACCTTTTTACCTGGAGCCCTGAGCTGTGGCCAGCCGATTTGCCATCAAGCAGGCAAATTTTCGAAGGATTAGATATTTTGGACGATGATGAGCTTAATAATTACAGGCGTTTATACAAAGATGAACTAACCCATGAAGACGTCAAAAAGCTCCGCGACCGATATATCAGCGAGATGGAGAACATTAAACATTTTCGGTCGACACTACTAAGGGTCCGACGAGTGCTGGCAAACATTCCTACTTACATGATGTTTGATGATCATGATGTAACGGATGATTGGTACATCAACGGCGAATGGACCAAGGGTAATCTTAAAGCGGACAATAAGCTCTCACGCCGCATTATCACCAACGCATTAACGGCATTCTCAATATTTCAAGCTTGGGGCAATACCCCGGAGAGGTTTACGAGGGGGCCCGGAAAGCAACTGCTAGAATCGGCTGAAAAATGGAACGGCACGAATGCAGCTGAGTTAGATAAAATTACCCGCTGCGTAGGGATTGATTCCATAGCTCACCAAGTCAATGTGGGAACAGGGACCGTCCCGGCGGATTCTGAGCGACTCGAATACCACTTTACCAAGCGCTGGTCCAAACATCGAGTCATTGTTCTCGATACACGGACCTGGCGCAGCTTCGGCACAGACAAGGGGGCTCCAGAGCTCATCTTACCCGACTCGTTGAGTCAGCAACTGAAGGCAGCGAACCTTGCTCCCGATGCAACCGTCGACATAACTTTGGTCGTCTCGCCGAAACCGGTGTTCGGCGTTTACTGGCTTGAAGAATTGGTGGAACCTCTTGCTCACAAGTTCCTGGGTTCGTATATACCGGATAAAGAAGGTTGGAAGCTTCAACCGAAATCCTTCGCGAGTTTGCTTAGCAGACTAGGTAGCGGCGGAAAAGTGGTTCTGTTATCCGGAGACGTTCACTATGGGTACAGCATACGTTGTCAGTTCTGGGAAGAACAACGTACCGCGGTATTCGTTCAACTTACTTCAAGCGCATTAAAGAACGAAGACCCGAACATGACTTACAAAGTACATATGCAAGGGCATAAGCCTATTTCTGATTCGCCATTGATGCCGCAAGAATTTATATATTGGGAGAATAGTGCAAATAATCTTCGACTTGCTTTATCATCTGACAAACAGGATCTAGTTTCATATGGGAGTTTTCTAGACACTGTATATGGACCGATTTGGGAAATCGCGTCCGGGGAACGCCATAACGAAAGGATCATCAACAGTACCTTCGTGAAAAAAGCAAATATTCAACCAGACAGCATGTACCGCCTCGAGTATTTATCAGAAACACGCGCTACAGGGAATGAACTAATAAAAGAAATGAGTCTTCCAACCGTTGCGACACCACCCGATTCCGCAGATAGAAACAACAGCCTTGGTACTTATAAGGACGTGGGAGCTTTCCATTGGGAATATTTGAATAACAAAGGTGCCGGAAGAGAGGCGGTAGGTCTCAATAACATAGGTGAAGTCACATTTGAATTGAACCCGCCAAAAGTTTACCACCGCTTGTGGTGGTGTTTGCCCTTGACCGGAGATCTAAAGCCCTTAACACAGCACGAGATGAGCCTCGTTTCTTCCGGGAACAAACCGTCAATTCATATCGAACCATAGGAGTAGAATAGGATGGAGGTGTGCTGTGGCGAACAATTTCCAGCAGATCGTATTCAGTGAACTCTCTAAGATGTTGATGCCTCTTGAAGAGAGCTGCCGCAATCCGGGGCAAATCCCTAGAATATTTGCCGAGATCGGATGGGATCTCAACGCAATTAGCGGTTTTCCGCTCGATGATTTATTAGCATCACTCGGACAGTTTTCGGCTGAATACGGGCAGATCGTCAATTTTGCAGAGCAACCGCCTACCAGCTTAACGGAGATGAAAGACGCTCTTGATACCGTACAAAGAATATTGGGTCAGGTGCGCGGAATATCCTCGCTTATTTCCGAGATAGAACGCCCTGCAAATTTCGATCTGGTGGCGCAAGATCTGATAGAATATCTCTTCGTTCGGTATCTTATCATTGAACATCCTGTTCTATGGCATGTCGCAGTTCTGTTAGGACTGGCTGATGACACGGGTACTGACGCTCATCATGTTGATGCCGTTACGGACATGCAGGGGAGACTATTGCGTTATCCTCATCAACGGCCCAGGCTGCACTTGAGCAAGCTGGGAGATTTGCTCCGTGATCCGGTAGCGATGCTGAAGAATGAGTACCTAAGTCCGACTGGACTTGCGAATGCAGAGGATACAAGTACTACCGCGAAGAAATTGTTCGGGAGGCTCAAGTATCTTTTTTACGCCCTTGGTTTCGACGCAGTCTACGGTATTGACTTTGATTCCGGATACGACTTAGGTCCAATCGGCAATGAGCTCGCTGATAGCATGTTGAGCGTCGCATTTCGTTCTTATGCCTCACCAGACGTGAGTACGCAATTTGGAGCCACACTTGCGCTCTCGGCGGAGGATAAGGGAGACCTTGGCCTCGTCGTGGTTCCTTTTGGGTCACTCGAATTCCACCATCAATTTCCTAGCTGGCTTCTGGATATTTTATTTTCCGCGGATTTTCAAGCATTTGCCATTGGGAAGCATGGACTGACCCTTATGTCGGATGCAGGAGCAGACAAGGTTATGCTTGAGGTAAACGTGACGAAACAAGTGGAGGATGGACTCGCTTTCCAGCTAGGTAGTGAGGAGGGTATTCACGTGAAGGCAGGCCAGTTCTCCATCTCGGGCTACGCAAGCCTGAAGAGGGATGAACAGGACTACGGAATATTGTTTGAGATTGGCGAAGCGGCATTAATCATTAAATCCGCCGATAATGATGGTTTCCTCCGGAAAGTTCTCCCGCAAGACGGGTTTCAATTTGAATTTGATCTCGCGCTAGGATGGTCCAAACGCAAAGGTCTTTATTTCCGCGGAAGCGCGGGGCTTGAGACGACGCTGCCGATTCATGTGGACATGGGATTCTTAAAAGTGGATTCGGTCTATTTGTCTCTTCAAGCCGTCAACTCCGATATTCAAATGCAGGTAGGGACAACGGCGAGCATTAAACTCGGACCCTTCGAAGCTACAGTGGAGCGGTTCGGCATGCGATATGCGTTATCTTTTCCTGATAATAGCGGAAACATGGGACCGTTTCACCTGTTACCTGACTTCATGCCGCCGAAAGGGGCCAGCATGATCATTGACGCTTCTGCCGTTTCAGGTGGAGGATATCTATTCTTCGATCCGGATCTTGAGCAGTACGCCGGCATCCTGCAGCTGGAAATTAAAGGCGGTATCGCTCTTAAAGCGGTCGGTCTTTTGACCACCCGCATGCCGGACGGATCTAAGGGTTTTTCACTTCTCGTGATCATATCGGCTGAATTCCCGCCAATTCAGCTCGGTTTCGGTATCACTCTTAACGGAGTTGGTGGTCTGCTCGGCGCGAACCGCTCAATGAACTTGGACGTGCTGAGGGCAGGCGTGAAAAACCGTACGCTCGATTCAATTATGTTTCCGCCCAATCCCGTGGCCAACGCCTCCCGAATGATTAGTGATTTGCAGTCAATCTTCCCTCCGTCACCGGGCCGCTATGTATTCGGTCCGATGGTGAAGCTGGCCTGGGGAACACCGACGGTACTTACGGCTGAGTTGGGTATTCTGCTCGAGCTACCCTCACCCGTACGGCTGGCACTGCTCGGGCGAATGAAGCTTGTTTTGCCAAAGGAAGAAGCGGCGATTGCCGTGATCCATATGGATGTCATCGGTACGATTGATTTCGACAAAGGGGATATCTCGATCGATGCCACCCTATACGATTCGCGTCTTGCCATGTTCGTCCTTACAGGCGATATGGCGATGAGAACGAACTTTGGCGCCAGTCCGGTATTTGCGTTGGCGCTTGGCGGCTTCCATCCAAGATTCCAGCCGCCTCCCGGTTTCCCTGATTTAAAACGGTTGACGATTTCATTGGCGGATTCCGACAACCCCCGTTTGCGGCTTGAATCCTATTTGGCCGTCACGTCCAACACGTTTCAAATAGGCGCACGGCTAGACCTTTACGCTTCAAAAACATTCGAAGTTGATGTCATTATAGACACCATTCGAGTTGAGCTTAGTGTGGAGGCCTACTTGGGCTTTGATGCACTACTTCAATTTAATCCGTTTGGGTTTATTGTCGATATCAGCGGGGCTGCTGCAGTGAAGATCAACGGAGTGAGCTTATGTGCAGTACAAATCCAGCTGACACTGACCGGACCTAAGCCGCTTCATGCGACAGGTAAAGCGATGTTGGAGTTCGTGGGGAAACGGGAAATCGGCTTCGATGTGACCGTTGGGGACCGACAGCCTCCGGTTGAAATACAAACATTTAACATCATGGAAGCATTGTCCAGCGCCTTAAAAGACCGGCGAAACTGGAGCGCGCAGCTGCCCGGCGACGGCAATATGCTGGTCACGCTGAGGCAAACTCAAGAGCAGGGCGAGGACGTGCTTGTTCACCCTCTGGGGGAGCTGACCGTTAGACAGAAAGTGGCGCCGCTAGGCCTGGAGATTACGAAATACGGCAATACAAAGCCAGAAGGAGAACGCACGTTTCAAATCAGCTCCATAAAGTTCGGTACAAGTGACCAAGATGTAACTAAAATGCCCGTTGTGAAAGATGCGTTTGCGCCATCCATGTTTTTCGAGATGAGCGATGACGAGAAATTGTCGCGACCGGCATTTGAGCAGCTTCAATCCGGCGTAAGCGTCATGCCGACAAATTATGCCATTGGTCAAGCGTTATCCGCCGAATTTGAGTTTGAAACGGCGGTGATTGACAAAGAGGAGATTAAAACCAGGAAGCTCGGCCTTCAGATGCTTGATGCGGATACTTTCTCGATTCTTACGGATCAGGGCGCTGCAGCGAATTCTCGGATGAGAAGGTCTGGCGGAGCCCGGTTTGCCGGTCCTGGCAAAAAGGTAGTACTGAAAGATGAGGCGTATAGTGTGGCAGGCTCAAATGATCTAAAGCAACCAGTTGGTAATCAATTTGTGCCAGCCAGTGGCGTCACCTACATAGAGGCTGCGGAAGTGCTGCGTAAGAGCGCCAGCAGCTCCAGGGTTGGGCAGCTGCAAGTGGTTGGAAGTTATGAGGTGGTGAGCTAATGGCGTCTTATACTTTTTTACCATGGGTGAGGGAGGGCCTCGCGAGTAACATTCCCGCTGATTTGATGGATCCACTGAATGGTCCGCTAGTCAGCCGGGTTCAAGTGCCGGTCAAGTTAAGAATCAATGCGGCTCTTGAAGTCGAAGTCCCTGTAGCGCTCTATGGACCTGGCGATGTGACGGGCTTCGATCAGCGTCAGGTATTGCGGACAGAACCTCCTCATCTGACATCGGGGTTCGAATCCAATTATTTTGCTAGCATCGAGTTTGATCGGCCAGATTTTCCATGGCTGTTCACGCCTGCGAGCGCAAATAACTCACGTCTGCGCCCTTGGGTAGTCCTTGTAGTGTTGAGCAGCGAGGAGGCTAGCGTTTTAAAGCCGACTTCAGCCAGATCACTACCTGTTTTAGAGATCACTGCTCCCGCAAAGGAGAAGCTACCCGATTTATCTGAATCGTGGGCATGGGCACACGCGCAATTGAATGGCGACGCGGCGCAGGAGCAGGAACTGCGGGCGATGCTAAGCGGCAATTCGCAATACAATCTTTCCAGGCTGGTCTGCCCGCGCAAGCTGATTCCCAACAAAGCATATGTTGCCTGTGTGGTGCCTGCTTTTAAAGCTGGCGTTCAGGCGGGACTCGGAGAAGCGATAGATGAATCAGCCAATCTCGAGCAGGCTTGGACTGATGCGGATACGGAAGAGCTTCGCCTACCGGTCTACTATCATTGGGAGTTTTCCACGGGCGAGGAGGGAGACTTTGAGGCGCTTGTATGGGCACTGGAACATCGTCCTATGGATCCGAAACATGTCGGCGTGCGGCCAATGGAGTTGATAAATCCCGGGTACAATGTACCCGGAGCCGATTCTCTCATCTTAGGTGGTGCACTTCGTGTCCCAGAATTAGATGCGAATACGCCGGATTTAAGTGATTTGACCGGTGTGCCGCTGCCTTTAGTAACTGCACTGGAAAATGTCCTGAAGTTGCAAAGTACGTTTGAAACCACATCTTCCCCCGAAGAGATTAAGGTTGCTCCTCCGATCTACGGGAAATGGCACGGAGCAGAGAAAGTGATTGCCGATACCAGCCGTCCATGGCTAAGGGAGCTAAACCTGGACCCGCGGTATCGTGTAGCCGCTGGTGTCGGCACGCAGATTGTACAAGAGAAGCAGGATCAGCTGATGGCTTCCGCCTGGGAGCAAGTCGGGGAAATCGAGCGTGCCAATCAGGCACTCCGCCAAGCTCAGCTTGCGCGATCGGTGGGAGGTGAGATACATAAGAATCACCTAAGCGCTCTGCCGAAAGAGTCGCTGCTGCAGATCACCGGTCCAGCCCATACCCGGGTGCTATGGGACGGGAAGACGGTCCGCTTCAAAGCAGGGGAATCCCAACTAACGGAGATGCCCGCTTCGGCGGCCTTCCGCCGGATCACCCGCTCACATGGCCCGATGGCAAAGCGGATCACCGGGGGCGGGGGAATTCAGAATCTGGACCTGATCCGCGGATTGAACACAGGGAGATACCGTCCGACACAAGCATTAAAGGCACCATCCGGCACCGCCTTGCACGATGGGATCGAAGGTGATTCCGACATGCGCACCTTAAGTGAGGCTACGCCAGATGCGCTGAAGGCAATCGATCCATCCGCCAGCATAAATGGCTTTCGCGACGCTGCCATTACTATGCAAGCCGCCCTTCTCACGGCAAGGGATCCTCGGCTTCGGGATCCGAACTGGCCATCTTCCTTAAACCTAAACGAAGCATGCCAGATACTCTTAGATCGACTGGATCCGGAGAAGACGGTGGCCAGGCGCATGCTTGCACGCCTCGACTATTCAGATACTTCGTGGAATCCTGAAGATCCGATTGAACCGATCATGGCGGCGCCGGAATTTCCGATACCGATGTATTCGGCGCTTGCGGAGCTATCACAAGATTGGCTGCTTCCGGGATTGGAGCATGTACCTTTTAATACATTGACACTGCTGGAGACGAATCCGAGATTCATCGAGGCGTTCATGGTCGGCCTCAATCATGAAATGAGCCGCGAGCTGTTATGGAGAAGATATCCTACCGATCAGCGAGGGTCATATTTCCGCCAGTTTTGGGACATGCGCGGCCGCGTGCCGCGCCCTCAGTCGCTAGATGATGGGAAGGACATTCCGAGAATTCAGGAGTGGAAAGAGGCTTTAGGCTCTCATCTCAAAAACTCTGATGTGGCGGAGCAAATGGTTCTTCTGATTCGCGGCGATCTCCTCCGCCGCTATCCAAACGCAACCATCTATGCTGTCAAGGGGGAGTGGATGATGGTCGATGGAAGGCCCTCCCGTCAGCCAACGTCAGAACAGAAATTCCCCATCTTTAGGGGTTCACTCGCACCGGATATCACGTTTCTGGGGTTTGATCTGTCGAAGGAAACAGCCAAAGGAGAGGACCCTAATTCAAATTTGGCCGGCTGGTTCTTTGCACTGCAGCAGCAACCGACCGAACCGCGGTTCGGTCTTGACGAGACGCCGCCGAAAGCCGGCTCTAACGAGCCTGCGACATGGGGCAACCTAAGCTGGGAGGATGTCTTCTTGTCACAAGGCGGCTATATTCAGCTCAATCGCGGGCAGGGAGGCAGCGGACTGAAGGATAACTTTCCTAAGCCGAATACCACCGCGAATGTGAATTGGGGCTTTGGCTCAAGCTCCGCAGCGTTAGCCTATATCACCCTTCAGCGCCCGTTTCGAACGTTTATTCACGCCAGTGACTTGCTTCCGAAGTAAAAATATGGGGGGATTATTCATGCCAAATAGCGACCTGCTCGCTTTACGAGAAAAAATTGTTGAAGCCCGAACCGAGGCGGCAGTCGCAGCACTGGAGGTCGCTGAGTTAAATCCACAAGTCCAAGCGGCTCAGGCACTCGCCTCTGTCGCTTCGAACGATGCGGCAGAGACTCGCCGTGTGCATGATGAGTTAGTCCAACGGACAATCCAGATCCCGACACTCCAGCAACAATTTACCGAAGCGCAGAGACTTATAGTTGAGCTTGACACTGACGTTCAAGCGGCCCAATCCGCAGTGAACTTATTAAAAAGATCAATTTCGAACGCGCCTGCACCGATGCAAGCGCAGCTTCGCTTGCAATTAGCGCAGGCGGTAAAGAAGCTAGATGCGCTGAAAACAAAGGCGAACGATGCGAGAGCGCGTTCGGATGCCATTCAGTCCGAGCTGAATCAACTTATGGCAATGAGCGCTCAAATTCCGGCGGCAAGCGCGAATGTGATGGCAGCAGAGCTGAAGGAAGCAGACGCGATGCAGGCGCTTGCCCAGTTAATGATGAAGCTTGATGCTGCGTTGAAGAAGATTGAAGCCGAGAAAGTGCTCATTCAGAAGTACCATGAGAAGGTTGATGAGCTGACCAACAAGCTGAGTTACAAATTTCCGATTGCTATGCTGCCTGTTCGAATCGAGACCCGATCTGTCGATTTGCCCGGTGGCGAGAAGGACTTGCTGGTACGTATTTACCCGGATGACATTGGACAGGACAGTCACCGCCGTTCATTGACACAAGGTGAGATCGATTGGGGCATGCAATTTTGGAGACATATGAACGCGGCTCAATCAGACCCCGAGCGGCAGCAAGCTTGGATCGGACTCGCGCAGCGGTTTGGGCCGGAGCGAGCGGCTTGGATCAAAGAGCAGACCGAGCATGGTACACCTGCAGCGGACTCGAAGGAACAGACGCCGCAAGCGGCGCTGCTGCCAGACCGCTTTCAAGTATGCCTGTACAAAGATGACAAGAGAGAGCAAGTGGCTTACTGCAACCCAATCCTCAGTCCTGTCTACACCGGCCCATCGCCAAAGTTACCCCGGAAGCAGGTGGGGACAAGCGGCCTTGAACTGGACGAGGGAATGCTGTGGATGGCTGACTTTACGAAAGCCGTTGAAATCGGAATGGCCATTCGGATTCGATTGAAACCAGAGCTTGCAACCAAAATCGACCGGCTTATCGTCATGGGCGTCAGCGTATCGCTGACTGAACAGGAGTCCGCCGAGTCCCTTGCCGATCTGTTTGACGCTCATCATTATACGTGGGGACTCGGCTTTGTGCCTGTAGGCACGCCGACGAATAACGCATCAAATACCTCATCGGGTCATGGCGCAAAAGACACTGGATATTCGGAAAGCTTTGCTTCTGAGTTCAATGACTTGATCCAGCCGAATGACGAGACAGATGGTACGATAACCACGCGTGCGTTCGGGATACGCGAATCCGTTTTCCGGCATGTACCGCATGCTGACAATAGGGACCAAAAGGATGCACGCATCATCAACGATACGTTATGGCCTGCGACATGGGGTTATTTTCTTTCACAGATGATGGATCTTCCAGGCACTGCTGGCACTTCCGACCTTGAGGAGTGGCGAGCATGGTTTAAGAACTATGTCCGGGCTCGCGGACCATTGCCTGCCTTGCGTGTTGGAAACCAGCCTTACGGCCTCTTGCCGGTTACTTCACTTGAGCGGTACCGACCTGGATGTGAGCCGGAACTGGTAGTGATCGTGATGGAGAAAACGAGTAAGTCCCCGTATCTACACTTATCCACCCGCGTAGGATGGAATGTGACGGAAAAAGACGGTTTAGAACGCTGGTCTAAACCATTTGACATCTCCCCAAAACTAGAAGATCTCATTAGTGAACTACTCCCGAATCCCCAACCTGGGGCAATATCTTCCACATCGATCGCGGTGACGATATCGAATCTTGGAAATAACGATCCATCAAGTTTAATTGTCTACTTATCCGCAGGAAATGGAATAACGACGAAACAATTGTATCAAATTGGCTTGCAGATGAACGAAGAAGGTGGCCCACAAGAGTGGAGCAAACCAATCTCCATTCCCGAGAGCACTGTCGGCAGCATCATCGGATCGGCTGTAGGTTGCGCTGATTTGAACGGAACTGGCCGGCCTGACCTGCTGATATACCACATAACGGAAATGAACAATGCCCGAACCGCGGCCTACCGCATTGGCTGGGATCTCGATCTGAAGGGGCAAGCGTCATCCTGGAGCCAGGTAGTCAACGTTCCTATCCCGAAAATTAATGCCACACCGTGTTGTGCCGTTGCCATGGCAGACCTTGATCACAGCGGTCTTCAGGATCTCATCATTGTCATGGCGCAAGCCACCGGGCGCGGTAGTGGCACAGCCTTCTTCCAGATTGGCCGGGATCTTGGTCCTGACGGGGTCCCTTCCGGATGGTCAACGCCGGAAGCAATACCGAATTGGCCTGCTGAAGTGAAAAGCGTTAGTGTCAGCGTCCAGGTCAAAGGTGCCGAAACGGAGCTTGTAATCAGCTGCATTGCCAGCCCAAATAGCAATACGAGCGGGTATCTGTTCACAGGGATGCTATCGGGCGGTACGATTACACAGTGGAGCACCCGCACGCTGCAAGGCATTCGGCTCAGGCAGGGTGAGGAGGTAGTGAGTCTCGCTCTGGCCGATCTTGGCCGCGGGGATGAAGTTTCCTTAGGTACGGCAAGCGGGCGCGTGAACTTACTCAGGTCCCTTCGTGACGTATGGCGCCGCTCACTTACGAACGTTCCCTATTACGGCAGACCAGGTACTGGCAACAACAATTTGGTGGAAATGCTGGGGAGGGAAGGCGTATCGAGCAGTTATACGGTCCGTCCGGTCATGGGAATAGGCTATTTGAATGAGTTATGGCGCTTTTTGAATCAACCGCTCGATGATACTTGGCGGAGCAATCATAAGTCGGCCGCCCTTTCTGGATTTAAGCGGATTGGGCTAGCTGGAGAGCCTCGACTTGCACAGCTTGTGCTAGACCAGGAGGCGGGGTTGTTGGAAGCGCCGCTCGTGCAAGAAGACGCAGTCTCCGCCGCTTTGAGTCCGAATTATATCGCCGAGATGATTAAAATAAAACCGCTCGATTTGCAAAAATCTAAGCCTGCTCGGTCGCTGCTCTATCTGCTGCTTCGTCATGCGGTCCTGTGGGAATATGCCGCCGCTGCTGAGCGGATGGGCTTTCTGAGCGATCCGTTGCAAAATCATAAGCTGTGGGATCCCGAATTCATCGACATTCCTGAGCCGTTTACGATGACACCGCTTCGCTGGCTAGAGAAGAGTGTCCCGCACGATCCTAACCTGACGATCGCGGACTATTTGCACAACCTTAGCCTCACTTCTCCCAACCGCATGGAGGTCGCCCCGATTGCGAGGCTTCGAAAAAATCTGGAGGATTTGGCAGAAATGCCGGTAGCTGTGTTAGAAGAGCTGCTGAAGGAGAATCTGGATCTAAGCTCATACCGGTTGGATGCATGGATTACGGCATGTGCGTCGGTGCGACTGAGCGAGCTGCGGAGCAAGCACCCGAAGGGGATTTACGTCGGCGCCTACGGATGGGTTGAAAATCTTGTTCCGGCACCGATGCAGGTCAGCAAGGGATATATTCATGCGCCGTCTGTCGCACATGCAGCCACAGCGGCCATTCTCCGAAGCGGATATCTCTCCCATGCCGGTACGGGAACAGGGGACATGCTTTCCGTGGATTTATCTTCGGAACGTGTTAGGCTTGCACTTCGCCTTCTTGAGGGCATCCGACGTGGACAGCCGATGGGCGCACTGCTGGGATATCGATTCGAACGGAACTTGCAAGAACGCTCTTCGATACTCATGAAGTATGTCCCGGAGCTTCGTAACCTCGCTCCCTTAACTGCCGGAAAGCTCACCCCCGAGGACGTAGATGTTGAGGCGGTAGCTGCCCCGAGCGTCGTCGACGGATTAGCGCTGCTCAGGCGCTGGCAAAAAGGTTTGGACGACAATCAGTGGAATGGCGACACCATACCCTTTGGCAATGCCGGTTCCGGTCTGCCCGATCTGGGGCATGTAGACCATTCCGGAATCGAGACGGAGTTAAGGCATTTGTCGGATCTCGTCGATGCGGTGAGCGACCTGGTCGTAGCCGAGAGCGTACATCAAACTGTACAAGGGAATCCGACACGGGCAGCCGCCAGCCTCGAAGGCATCTCACGCGGAGACGTCTTGCCGCCGGAGCCCGAGATTGTGCGTTCGGCGCGAAGTGGGATTGGCATTACACATCGGGTGATTGTGCTGCTCGGAGATATCGATTCGAATGATCACTATGTAAAAAGTTGGAATCACGGAGATGTACAAATTGGAGGTAGGAAGGTAGCGGACCTACAGATGCGGGCAAAGGCAGAACCGGTACTGAACGCATGGGCGGCCCGACTTTTTGGCGATCCAATGAGCGTCATTTGCAAGGTACAACATACGGATGAGCAAACCGGTGCCGTAAAAGAGGGAATAATCACGCTGAAAGAGCTGAGTTTATCGCCTCTTGATGTGCTATTTACCGCCGTTTCGCGAACGCCCGTCCTGTCAGGGGGCAAGATGGAATACCCTATTCAGGAAACAGAGATAGAACGGCGGCTAATTCTAGCTGCTAAGCAGCAGTGGCCCGACATGCAGATGACGCTTTTGCTCGACCGTGATTCCAGTTGGGGGGGGGACAAGATCAGTTTTCCGGAGCTGTTTGAGATGGCAGCATCTGCCCGTTCGCTGATTACAGGCGCACGCGCGCTCGAGCTGACGGACCTGCTTGAATCGCGTGATGCCATACGCGCAGCAGATGATCCAACCACTCGAAATTTGCTCGAGAATTCCAAGCTAGAGCTCAAGAAAAGGGCCGATAAAGTGGCGGCTGATTTCAAAGAGGCGGTAAATGACCTTAAGGAGCTTATCAAGGATGTGGATGCCACTTATGAGGCATTGTATCTAGCGTTATTCCGGCTTTCATACACCTATGGAGACGCGCTTCCGACCAGCGTAGGCGAAACAGATGAAGAGCGGCGGAAAGCGCTTCATCAACAAGCAGTATTGATCGCGGATGAGCTAGACAAAGTGGTTGGGTTGCTGAAGGAACAGGATGATACTGGCCGGTTGCAAACGATCTTCGGGGAGGCGTTCCGGGTGCTTCCACTGTTCGAACCTCAAAATGCAAAGGAGCTCAAACAATCGATTAAGGATCATCAAGGGCTTCAAGAGGTCGAGACCTGGTTTCAGAAAGTCGCGAAAGTTCGCAAAGGAGCCGGTGATCTTGAAAGTACGCTTCTTTACGCCGAGGCGGTAAGCGGCGGAGGGGATGGTTTATCCTTCGACGTTGCACAGCTGCCCTATATTCCCCAAGATCGCTGGGTGGGACTTGAAATTGTTAAAGACCAGAAGCTGGGCGGCCAGCTGTCGCTGGTCACGCACCAGCCGGATGGGTTTGACCGTGAAAATAGGCTTGCAGGTCTTATGATTGATGAATGGGTTGAAGTCATTCCTAACCCGGTGGAGACGACTGCGGTCAGCTTCCAATACAACGCCCCCGGAGCCGTAGCTCCGCAGGCTATCTTGCTGGCAGTGGCACCTGAAGTACATCGACCCTGGAATGTAGATATACTCGAGGACATCCTGATAGAGACACTCGAGCTTGGAAAACTGCGAGCCGTTGATCCTGACGAATTGGAAAGCCTCGGACAAGTTCTTCCGGCGCTTCACTTTCCTTTTAACACGGCAAAAGGCAAAGAAACCATCGATATGAATCTATATGATATGGTTAAGAAGATTTGATTCCAGCTTGGCAGGAAGGAGATTGCCATGTCCTCGATTACCACATGGTCCCGCTTGGAGCCTCGCGCACGAACCGCGTCGCTCAACATCAATTTGCAAGCCCGAATTCACGATCCGCTATGGATGCTGGCCCGTCAGTGGCAATTTGGAGAATTCCAGGGCGAAGATAACGGCTCTCCCGTTGCGGCGAAGCTGGAAACCGAGCAAAGCTCGTTGAACTTCTATGCTCCTGGCCGTTTGCCGGGAGGAGTCGACGTCGAAAGCTACGATCACCGAAAGCTGCCGCTAGAAACCATGGCGGAGAAGGAACGTTTCTTTTCGTCCGTTGAGGACAATTGTAGATGGATGATCGATTCTGGACTTCATTTTATCCGTTTGTTAAATGATCTGGGACCAAAATATCGTAATGCTTATATAAGCATGTATCCGATCGATCAGTTACCCGTAGACTTGCGATCTAAAATTGATGGCGGCAGCCTGCGGTTTATGGATTTAATGGTCCCACGCACGGTCAACGGGCAAAAGCTATATTTCGATTTGAACAATACGCTTAGGCCGGCGGCAGGCGCGCCGAAGCTCCCCTTACAACCGGCGATCGAACGAGCGGATCAGCAACAAATATTGAAGGCATGTCATGACTGGCTCTCCTGGTACGATAGCGTGTATAACCAGCGATTTTCTAGCGCATGGGCGGCAGAACGTATGGAATATGAGTTTGCGGCAGCCGCACCGATGTCGGCATCTGCGGGGTTTAACAATAACCAGCTGGTGCTTGTTGCTCCGGAATACGTGGAAGGTCGGCTTGACTGGTACTCCTTCTCCGTCGATCGGCAGTTGAGTCTTAATGGCATTGATGCATCAGGATCTGGAACTGGATCTGTTGAGACGATCGAGCGCTCGGTTCTTCCGTCACCTGTCGGTTTTAAGGGAGCGCCGTCTACCCGCTGGTGGGAGTTCGAGAACGCCGATGTCAATTTTGGAGCCGTTGATGGACCACCGGACGACCTTGCGAGAATGCTCATGTTGGAATTTGCACTGATCTATGGGAATGACTTCTTTATGATTCCAGTGGATTTGAACGTAGGCACGGTCTGCCGAATTTCAGCCCTTCACGTATGGAATGCGTTCGGTGACGAGGTACGTATTGATCCGTCTAGCAAAATAGATGATCAAGGCAATGCCTGGCGCATGTTTCAGTTGTCTCAAGACAGTCGAGCCGGACAAGTCTTAGCAACCGATCCGCTAGATCTGTTCTTCTTGCCTCCTGTGCTAGGTCCTAGTCTTGAAGGTCCGCCCATAGAAGAAGTCCATCTGCTCAGAGATGAGATGGCGAACCAGGCTTGGGGGATCGAGATTGTTGTAGCCGGTCAGTCCGGACGTCCGGTGAACCGCCAAGAGGAGTACAATGAAAGGCGGCAGCGCCAGGAGCTGAGGAGAGAAGCTGCGGTCCCCGGTTCGACCGTACCACGAACCGGACCACTGGAATACAAGTTAAGCACAACCGTGCCCGATCACTGGTTTCCTCTAATTCCTGTAAAGAATCCGGCAGCCGATTCGGATCATGAACGGACGATAGGACTAAGTCGCGGGGTTATGATGGATCCCGAGACAAATCAAGCCATCCATCCGAGAGGGCGTATTTTGAATCCGGAGCCTTCAGGCCCTAGTGAGCCTATAAAGCCATTAATCATAGAAGAGAAGGAGGTTCCGCGGGAAGGGGTTCACATCACAAGGGCGTACCAGTACGCCCGCTGGATCGACGGATCGACACATCTCTGGATTGGGAGAAGGAAAACGGCTGAATGTGGAGGCGTAACAAGCGGACTTCGGTTCGATGTTGCTGAGTCGAAAGATTAATGAAAACTGTCAATGGACAAACATCGCTTTAAAAACAGATTTAGCTTTAATAAGACGCAGAGAGGGGGGCCATGATTTGTATAGCTATTTTTCAAACTGGGATCCAACTTTGCTAGCTAAATAGCCTAATTAATAAATTTAGGGAGGATCTTCAATAATGAATAAATTTGATATTTTTTTAAGCCACAATGGAGCCGATAAAGCATGGACAGAGAAATTAGCCTTCGATATTGAAAATAATACAGATGGTCGGCCGCTTCGGGTTTTTTTTGATAAGTGGGATATTGAAGCTGGTGCTGATATTCCAATTGAAATAGAAAACGCATTAGAAAACAGTCACTTTATCGGTCTTGTGTTATCTCCACAAGCACTTGCTTCTGAGTGGGTTACAATGGAAAGATCAACGGCTGTTGTAAAAGATCCATCAGCGAAAAACAAGACAATTATACCAATATACAGAAGACCCTGTGATATTCCATTTACATTAAAGAGAATTAAGTATTTAGATTTTTCGGATGAAGGAAAATATGAGCAATCTCTTGATCAACTTTTATCGATTCTTCGTGGTATTTCATTAAAAAGAGGATCAGAAAAAACTTTAGAAACAATACATATGCAGGAAGATCAGCGTCTATTTGAAGAATTGCTTAATGCTTTTGAACGCCCTGCTTTTAGATTACCGTGCATCTATGAACTTTTCATAAGAGAGCTGGCAGAGGCAATTGATGACACACAAGCAGCCATAAATACTGGAAAACTATTTAGTCGTAATCATAATCTGCTTCGCGAGACAGATGCTGTATCTAATTTTCGAACTGTAAAATATCGTGATGCCTTTTCGCAGATAGTATATTTGTTATCTAGACTAAAAAATAAAATTATTAATTTTCGCCACAATTTCGAATGTGCATATCCTAATTACAATCATCATGAAAATTTTTATGCAATGTATTCTCATATACCATCGGATGAAAGTGAGGCAAGAAAGTCTCTTTTAGAAAAAATGGATGAAATAGATAAGATACGGAACGATATCATTGTTTTACTAAATTCTGCAAATAAGAATCCTCAAAAAGAATTGCCATTAATCAAAATTTCAACAAGCACATTCAATTTATAGGTTGCGTGGATATATTTGCGGGATAAAAATAGTCCTACAAGACATACGGTAGATAAAATTGCGCCACAATCGCCGGACATGTTCTGGGAGGGAGAAGCGTTCATGCTGGAAGCGACTAGAAGAGTCCATGCGGCAGGCCAAGCGATCCGGCGATATGGTGCACGCCGATGAGCTGACTCAATACCTGATAAGGCTAGTACGGGAACTGGACGATGATATGAAAGCATGAGAAACCGAACCGGGAATCATTCTTCGAGAAATGATGCTTTTTTTGTTGAGAGAGGGAATGGATTTGAAAAGGAAAATTAACTTGGTATTTTGGCTGCTGATTTTAATAATCTTGGTAGTAATGCTGTGTGCAGTATTCTTTGATTTAAGTTTTTTAAGTAACATCCGATTCGTTAAGAACATGAAAGTGGTCTCGGGACTGTTATTTGGCGCTGTGCCGTTACTAATTGCAGCGATAGTCCTGATCGGAATAATGACCAATAAATGGGTGTTCAAAATCGAACGTCTCAGCTTGGGCGGGTTTAATGTGCTTTTTGATAATCCAGAAAAGCTGTACAAGAAAACCGTCAAATCGTTTCTCGATACGAAGCGGACTCTTTATCATATTGATTTTGAACGTGACAATTTTGAAGAGACGTTTAATTCCTATTATAAAACGTACGAATTCTTCCGAAACGAAATGAAAATTCTCGATAATGAAACCAGGCGGGGAAGATGGAGACGCAATAAAGAACAAGTCCAACTTTATAATGTGACGAACCAAATTATCCAAATGTTAAACGAGTTTTTGACAAGCCATCAAATAATTACCGCCGCTGGTATAAGCATGTCTCTGACAGCAACGAAATCGAAATCCCAAACAGCGATCCGTTAAAATTTCATCTGACGCCCATTGGAGAAGCACAGAAGCATTATTACCGTTACGAATCGTTGTGCCAAGATTTTATTGGAATCAATATGTTTTTCAGCCATACAGTGAATAAGTTTTTTGACGTCGATATGGAAAAATGGAAAAGAGGTTAAAGGATGAGAAAAACGTCATTGTTACAGCATTAACAAGAACATTGTCCGATTGCCGAAAAGCTGCTGACTGGCCTGTAATTAACGGATCATCAACACGATTTGAGTCAAAAACATTTTCTATTTTGCAGGAAGCGATCTTGCAAGACTAATCCTCTCCTTCCACCATGCGGAGGGTTCTATCGATAAAGTGGTAGTGATATTGGCAGAAAAGGAGAGTACCTGTCCTAAGTTGCAACGTACCGGCGGACGAGGAGGAGCGCATACGGCTTGCGGCACTGGGGAGCGGAATGGAAGTAAAGTGGTAGTGATATTGGCAGAAAAGGAGAGTACCTGTCCTAAGTTGCAACGTACCGGCTAAAAAAGCATCAGATTATTTTAAGCTAATGTCGGTTGACAAGAACATTGTCCGAATGAAGTTCGCATAAAACGCGGGCTTTTTTAGTTATCGGATCAAGTTCTTGTCATTTTGCGATGACAAGAACTTGATCCGATTCCCGATTGGTGACAAGAACATTGTCCGAATCCCAACAAGCAGCCGGCTGGCCTGTAATCTGTTGAGCTAAACCAGCTAATATCTTGTCAACATTTTTCATTAGAAGCTCTAAAAATTACTGCTATACTAGAATTTGAGCAAGACAAAGAACCCTCCGAAATTACGTTGGAAGGTTTTTCTTGTGTTGGTTACTTAGGCTAAATCCAGGTCGATGAAGGTCACTTTGCGCTTGAGCAATGCGAATAACCAGTGCAGTAGCTTGTTCACGCATGCAATCATGGCGACTTTGTAAGGCTTACCTTCAGCGATCTTTTTGTCGTAAAATGCCTTCATTTTCTTGCTGCCGGATCGCCGCAAGCTGCAAAGGACGGCCAAGAATAAGGTGTGCCGAAGCCTACTGGAGCCTCGTTTAGTAATTCGATTGATCGTTGCCGTGAATTTCCCCGACATATGAACGCTAGGATCTACACCAGCGAAGGCAACCAATTTTTTCGGGTGATTAAACCGATCGATTTCACCGATTTCCGAAATAATCGTTGCAGCGATTTTTTCACCGATACCGGGAATCGATTGGATAATCTGATATTCTTCCAATTCATTAGCGAGGGCATCCATTTGCTATTCCAGGGCGGTTAGATGCTCTCGATAATGAAGTAACATGCTAACGTACATTTCAAGACTAATGAGATGGCTGTGAAACGGTGCATTTCGAAAGGGATTCCGTTCAGCTGCAGCCAGCAGAGCTTCCGCTTTTGACCGTGCCCAGTTCTCAGATCGGCGTATACATAAGAGTGCAATCTTCTCTGCAATATTCGTTTTCCCGGCTTTAAGAGCAGCGTCAGAAGTCGGAAATGCCAACAACGTATTTAGCGATACCGCAGAGTGTAAGTCCCCAAAAACACCTTTATACTCAGGAAAAACCTGATCTAAGACAGCTTGGAATTGCAGTTTAACTTGAATGTAGAGACCCGTAATTGCATCGTGCTGCCTTGTTAAGTTACGTAGGTTTAGCAGCTGAACACCTCTAGTTTTGTGTCGTTCAAAGTCCTCTTTGTAGAACAGTTCACATAGAGCGTAGGCGTCAACTGCATCGGTCTTAACCTTGCGCAAACTGGAGGCTTTCTTGGCCTGAAAAGACAGCATCGGATTAACCACGACAAACAAGTAATTATGATCCTCCAAGAAGCGAGTAACTGGGAGATGATAGTGACCTGTTGCTTCTAAGATAACCATGGGTTTTTGATCTGTTTGCTCCTCAATGAGTCGTAAGAACGAATAGAAAGCCTCTAAACCTTCACGAGTATGAGGGACGGTAAAGCTCTTACCGTAAGGCTGACCTTTATCTAGAAAGGCTTGGCCTTGACTTTCTCCCTTAGCAATGTACAGTCCAACTACTGGATTCATCGTTTGTATCACCTTCACTTCATTAGATTCGCCGGTAGCCCCTAGTCCCGCTTGTAGTGTCATAGCTTCGCTTGTTATTCGGGATCATTGTCCCAACCAGCCTCAAACATGTTTCTACAAGTAGGGGGTGAACAGTTTAGCGCACGGGGTTAAACCCCACGGGCAGAGACGTTCTACCCCGGCTACCCGTACTAAACCTCTTAAAGACAAAAGAGGTCAACCAGTAAAAACTGGCTGACCTCATAATACGAACGGGCAGAGTAGCTTAACAAAGATAGGTCTAATGTTTACTTTCTGTTATGGCCGTCCGACTCTCCAGTGGGACATGGTTCCATTGGTTCTCGCTATTCACCGTCTAACAGAAGATATTCTGGCAGGCGGTTTTTGTATTTCTCTCGAAATTCCCCCAATACATCAATTTTTAAAGTTGAATTATAATTTAGGTAATTGTAGATATGTTTTTCCTTGTGACTGTATAATTTAAATATTAGACATTGTTAAAGGCGGAATCAGAATGACATGGACTCTTGATAGTGTATATGAAAGGAATACAGAATCGCCTTATACTTTTTATTTACCGAGCCCAGGGGTAATAAATCTCCTGAAAGTCGGCGACCTTGTTAAGTTGATTTTTTTGTCAGATGAAGAACACGATGAGTATTCTGGTGAAAGAATGTGGGTTGAGATTTCTGAGAGAAAAGAAAATACTTTTAAAGGTCTGCTAACTAATATTCCCATTTATATTAGTGGGCTTAGTGTCGGACAAGAAGTTCAATTTTCTTGTGAGCATGTATGTGATACTCAACTTGATGACCCAGAAGGAGATAAGTGGGACTATTTTCTTGATATAAAAATTGTCATTAGTAACGATGTTTTAGAGAGAAATGAGTTTAATTTCTCCTTAAAGATGAACCGAAGGATGGAAATGATTCAGGTTGGACGCTATTTAGCGGTTATGAGCCTGATGGATATAACTCTATTTCCAATAACTTCCAATATGTTTCAATAGGGGTTGCTTTGAATATTGATGATTCATTATTAACATTTGTTAATGATAATCCTCTCTGTGCTTATGAACGTGACTGGAAAACAGGAAAGTTTGTTAAGATAAATGACTATGATTGGGATACGTACTTAAACTCTTAAATTATGAAATCATTTTTTTGATAAACGCAAAAGTAACGAACACGGGCTCGATGCGAAGCGCCAGAATCGGGAGAGGAACGCTAAGCGTGCCTTCCTTAGTCTGTACGGGATGTCCGGCAGGACACTATTGTGGAACGTATAAGTTGATTGATAACAGTGGTCTCAATTTGTACTTAGATTATGACTTCTATCCAGGTACATTCGTAGCTGAGCTCAGTTTAAGAGTAAATGATTCAATAAAAGCAGCACATGCCCTAGACCCGCGAAATCCAAGGTGGGCCATCTATGGCGACGTACGTTACGGCGTGCTGCATATCACCGATTATTTAATTTTCACTCTGGAGGAGGCACGCCCTAATTTCGTCACGCTTGTCGTGAGCGGACTTGGTGTTTGTCTGCCAAACCCGAATTCCGGCAATGAAAATTGTGAAATTATCCGTACGACGGATAGTATAGGCGAATTAAACTTTAGATTTCACACAGTTAACGGAAGTATGCATTTTTGCTTGACGGTGACATATGTATAAAATACGGGTTTTGTGAAGTAGTAATACAGCCGCCGCCAATGAATGTCTGCTGTTATTAATTGTTCTCGACTTCTTCTTAATTAAATACATTCTTTTTTATCTCCACAAACTTTAATCCTCATTCTTTTTTATCATCCACAAACCTTAATCCTCCAAACTCCTCAATCCATTAAACGCCATCAATATTAACGCTTTAACTTTGTCCGCCGTAAATGATTCGCCCGTAACTAACAAACAATAAAATAACGGTCCGTACAGCAAATTTATACTGGAATTGACATCCAGGTTGTTGCTGAGTTCGCCGCGATTAATGCCTCTGGATATAATCATCGCTGATTCCAATCGTCTTGGCTTGATATAGTATTCTCGAAACACTTGCATTAATGTCTGATCCATCTGGCCTTGACCAATCAATTCAGCAATGATGTTTCCTTCTTTGCTTTCCATAAATAAAGCTAAATTTGTCGCATGAATGATGATATCTTCCATGACGGATCCCGTATCTGGAACCGGCAAATGACTTGTTGCAGCTTCCAAGAAACCGTCCGCAACAACAGCTGCTTTGTTCGGCCACCATTTATAAATGGTCGCTTTGCTTACGCCGGCCTTTTCAGCGATTTTCTCTACGGTTACAGCTTCATAGCCCATTTCGAGAAGCAGCTCATAAGCAACGGATAATATTGCATGCTGAAGCTTTACGTCTCTGGGGCGTCCTTTTTGAGCCATTTCGATCCCTCTTTCAATCCTTTGACTTCAGTATATAGGAATTCGACGTATTTACAAAACGCTCCGTTCAGTATATATTGATATCCACATAATAAGTAAACGATACGTTCACTTAATACAAAATTATGCATCTTTTAGAGAGGAGCATCCATTATCATGAGTAACAGTAAGGCTGCTTCAAAACAACCGAACAATATCTCATCAGCCATGATGATTATCTTAGCTGTCGCATGTGGTCTTGTCGTCGCTAATCTTTACTATTCTCAGACTCTTGTTGGTCCCATTAGCAAAGCGCTTGGATTACCGTCTGGTGTAGCCGGCTTAATCGTTACATTTACACAAATCGGCTATGTGTCTGGTCTACTCTTTATCGTTCCACTGAGCGATAAGCTTGAGAATCGTCGGCTCATCGTCAGTTCATTACTCGTTGTCGTCTTGGCTTTGATTCTGGCCGCTGTTTCTCCCGGTGCCGTTCTTTTCCTGACTGCTGCCTTATTAATCGGATCTGGTTCGGTTGTTGCTCAAATTCTAGTCCCGCTTGCTGCATCCATGTCGAGCGAACAGCAGCGCGGCCGAGTTGTCGGCAACGTCATGAGTGGATTATTACTTGGTATCATGCTGGCTCGACCGATTTCCAGTCTTGTGGCCGGACTTTGGGGATGGCGGACGATATTTGTTCTTTCAGCTGTTCTCATGGCATTGTTAGCAATCATGCTGGCACGTGCATTGCCAACGAGAAACCCAGAAAGTAAATTAAGCTACAGTCGGCTTGTTGCTTCCTTAATCCAACTTTTGAAGCAGTATCCGATCTTACGGCGTCGAGCCATTTACCAAGCCTGCCTGTTCGGATCTTTCAGCCTCTTCTGGACGACGGTTCCCCTTCGACTGGCAGATGAGTATGGTATGTCCCAACAAGGGATCGCATTGTTCGCCTTGGTCGGAGTGGCTGGAGCCATCGCTGCACCGATCGGTGGTAGATGGGCTGACAGAGGGTTCACCAAAACCATTACCATTACAGCCATCGTGACTGCGATTGTATCTTACCTACTCATTGCCATATTTCATGACAAGTCGCACTTATCGCTAGCACTGCTTTTCCTTGTGGCGATTACGCTGGATATGGCGGTTTCCGCCAATCTGGTCACCAGTCAGAGAATCATCTACTCACTCGGGAATGAAGCTCGAGGAAGATTAAACGGGTTGTTTATGGCCATTTTCTTCATTGGCGGAGCATTTGGTTCGTTCTTAGGAGGATTATCCTATGCGCATGGCGGTTGGGTATGGAGTACATGTGTAGGCGGAGCGATGCCTGTACTAGCTTTCCTTTATTTCTTAACCGAAACCAAGTCCAAATCTTGATTGGGACAACAAAAAAACTCTCGACCACAAGCGCGCGTTAACCGCTGCTTCGATCGAGAGTTTTTTTCTGCCTTACCACTTTGTTTACTTAACAATAGTTATGTAAACCATTCACAACGCCACTTATACCGAATTCAACAAATACCCGTAACCTTCTTGCTCCATGTCTTCCTTCGGAACAAACCGCAGCGACGCAGAATTGATGCAATACCGCAGCTTCGTTGGCCCCGGACCGTCATTGAACACATGACCCAAATGCGAATCCGCGTTCACGCTTCGTACTTCCGTACGAATCATGCGGTGGCTCAAATCCTGCTTTTCCTTCACATTGCCGCCTACTAGTGGTTTGGTGAAGCTAGGCCATCCGCAGTGTGCATCGAATTTATCCGCTGAACTGAACAACGGTTCTCCGGATACGATATCCACGTAAATACCTTCCCCGTTAAAATCCCAATATTCATTCTCGAAAGGCGCTTCAGTCCCGTTATTCTGAGTGACTTCATACTGAATCGGCGTCAGCTTCTCGCGTCTTGCTTCACGATCTTCCTTCGTATTCCAGTGACTCTTAATAAACGAATCACGTCCTGACCCTTCACGGTACATCCGGTAACGAAGCGGATTCTTATGATGATAGCCTTGGTGATAATCCTCTGCCGGATAGAATGGCGTTGCCGCAACGATTAACGTTGCAATCGGCTTATCGAATCGACCGCTTTGTCCTAATTCAACCTTGGAACGCTCCGCAATCACACGCTGTTCTTCACTATGGTAGAAGATCGTAGTCCGGTACGAATTGCCGCGATCATGGAATTGACCTCCGGCATCTGTCGGGTCGATTTGTCTCCAGTAAACATCAAGCAATTTCTCATAAGGATAAATCGAGGAATCGAATGTAATCTGAACCACTTCAGCGTGTCCTGTCGTTTCTGAACACACTTCTTCATAGGTTGGGTTCTCCGTATGACCGCCCATATAACCGGAAATCACACTGATAATACCGGGCTGCTCCTCGAAAGGAGTCACCATACACCAGAAACAGCCACCGGCGAAGGTCGCTTGTTCCACATTGCTCGAAGACTCGTTATTCGTCGTATTCACTTGATCTGCCATGGCCAGGAATCCCCTTTCACATTGTCGATTTTACTCTGTTTCTATCATATCAAAGCCGGGCCTTCATTCCAAACGACGCCGTTCTCATTTATTCGCCTTCAAACATGAGAAATTTCTCACGTAATTCTCATAAAGACTAATATCCCTATAGTACACTCACAGTTGACTCCTAATGGTGTAAAAAGGGTGTTTTGGAAGTGTGTTATAGTGTGTAAAGACAAATGGCACCTTGAAGAGCTGGAGGGAATAAACAGATGATAGCAACTAACAAACGTTTACTCAAGAGCATCCTAAGTGTGAGCCTTTGCGCCACGGTTGGATTTACTGCACTTTCGCTAAGCACGGCAACACAAGCAAGCGCTGCAACGGAGAAGTCGAAAGAATTGATCACTTACGGTGAGACATACATAGGTACTCCCTATCTATACGGTGCGATCCCATATATGACCAATGCATTCGATTGCTCGTCGTTTACCCAGTATGTATATGATAATTTCGATATTTCTCTTCCTCGCTCATCTTCCGATCAATCAGCCAAAGGCAAGAAAATCGCTAAAGGCTACTTAAGTGTAGGAGACCTGGTCTTCTTCAACACCAATGGAATCGGTATTAGCCACGTCGCGATCTATGCCGGAGATAATAAGATTTTGCATAGTGCCGGTAAAAGTGTGAAGATCTCTGATATGTCGACAGGCTATTGGAAGAAATCATTCGTTACGGCAAGACGCGTCCTCAGTTAATCAAACAAAGAGCCTGTTAAGATGGTATACGGAATCGGTCCGCATCTCCTCTTATCAGGCTCTTTTTCATTCTCACTAGACCGAGACCGATTTAAACTCGGAACAACCCATAACCGTCGAATTGCACGATCGGTTCTTTGTCTTCCTTCAAACCTTCGCCTTGACCATGCAGCGCTACATCGACCAACCACTTCGTGAACCCAGCCACATTCATCGTTTCCATCTCTTGCAAGCTGTAGAAGCCTGCAGCATCGACTTCGACACCATCCGGAACCGGCTCACCGGAAATATAATCCATTGCAAATGCAAGATAGACATTATGAATGTTTCTCGGATGATCGCGGACGGCAACGATATTACGAACCTCTGCTTCCACGCCGGCTTCTTCCATTACTTCGCGCTTAATCGTTTCATGAATGAGCTCATGCTGTTCGATATAGCCGCCGGGATTCGTCCAATACCCTTTACCCGGTTCTTGAGCCCGGCGAACAAGAAGTACCTTCTCGTTTCGCACAACCAATGCGCCGACACCGACACTGTAATTACCCCAATGCACGAAATTGCATCCATCAGCCGTGCATGCTTTACGAGACGTACCATCTACATCTCTGACTTCAAGCGGAGCCCCACAAGTTAAACAATAATTAATCCCCATTAATGAACTCTCCCGAATTGTCCGATATCGAATTGCCATCATTCGAGCTGCAGAGAGACGTTCATATCCCCATTCAGCTTCGTTAATCATAGCGCCAGTCGGTCAAGAGTTCAATAGTTGCAAGAGGATCAATTCGAAAGTCTAACCCCTATTATTGCTGCTTTACAGTTACCGTGAACACTTTAACATCGCCAATGCCGTTATTGCTTACAAAAGCGGTCAAATTCACGGTAATATCACCTTGACCATGTGCGGGACGGTGCAATACGGTTCCGTTGTCTGACAATACCGAGGTGTTGCTCGAATACCAAATGATTGAGCTGCCGTAGTAGCCCTTAGAAGGAAGTCCGAGAGGCTTTGTGACATATCCGGCATTGTCGGAATCTTTATAAGTAATTGCAAGATCAGCTTTATCTGCAGCGACCTTCTCCGTACTTGTATACTCAGCCTTCACGGTCAACGTAAACTGTTTCACATCGACCGCAGATCCGCTTGTGATGACCGCAGACACAAGAACGAAGGTATCTCCTGTACTCGCCGCCGGCCGGTGAAGCGTTTTGCCGTCATCGGACAATACGGCAGTTGAACTCGACATCCATTTAATCGAAGAACCATTCACGCCGTAAGCTGGAAATGCATCGACCGGACGGGTTACACGGCCTGCAGAGTCCGATCCGCCAAAATCAATTTGAAGCGCTGCTTTATCCGCCGCAACTCGTTGTGCATCAGGCATTTGTTCTTTGACCTTGACGATAAATACCTTCGTCTCTTTGTAGCTGCCGGATCTAATTTGTGCCGTAAAAATGACTATTGTGCTGCCTGAGCCGGTCGGCGGTCGAACTACTTTCTTACCATCATTGGAAATAACGGAAGGCAACGTCGATTCCCAAGTCACTGTAGAGCCGTTCACACCTTTACTCGGAAGTTCTTTGAACGGTTGAGTAACACTATCGATGGTGTCAGAACCGCCGAATACGATCGACAATGCTGCATAATCCTTCTTCACTCGATCGATATCGGACATTTCGGGAGCAGTAGATTTGATAATGATGCGGAACGTCTTGGTTGCTTGGGCGTTACCAGAGCGAATAGTTGCCGTTAGATCGATCGCAACATCGTTACTATCTGGTCGATTAAGCAGTAATCCATTACTCGCTAGGATTGAAGTATTGCTGGAAGTCCAAGTAATAGCAGAACCGTTCTTACCTTTGGAACTAAGAATGACCGGCAGTGTTACGGATTTAGCATTGTCATTACCAATGAATTGAATGGACAGTGCGTTCTTGTCGGCATTCACTTTCGCTAGATCTTTCTGATACGTACTGTCGCCATTAGTGCCGGACTCACATTCCGCTTTGAAACTTGCAATCATTCGCTTGAGGATTGCACGTGTACGCTCATTCTTTACTTTAACCAGAACTGCATTCAGGCGATTCACAGCATCTTTACAAGACTGCAATTGCTGCTGGCGACTATCGTTGCCACTGTCGTGGCTATTCCCATGTGCGAGTGCGGTGCTGCTGCCAAGTAGACACATGGAAAGGACAAGCATGATTACTGTCCACTTCTTCATGAACCTCTCTCCCTACACCATAAATTAGTGAAAACGCTCACTACAGATACATTTCGTCGCCATGGGTATGTTTGCGGGGGCCGTTTAGGAATAAATTTCATTTACTGTCGTTAACTGTATGGAAATGGCGCATTTGCGACTCCGTCGTTTTCATCTAACCTTCAGACGGTTGATCTTCACCATTTGTTGCAGGCAAAATGGGGATAAAAAAACCGCCTACAAAGGGCGGTTTGCTTCGATTAAATCGCGAAAACATGGCTTCCAATCTTCGTTGTCACTTTACGAGTGAGAATCCATTTCGATTTGGCTGTAATCGGATTGTAGTAATACAGCGCTTCTTTTGTCGGATCCCATCCTCGAACTGCGTCCTTAGCGGCTAGGAATGCGGTGTTGTTCGGCAACAGCCAATACTGACCATCTGCTACAGCGGTGAAGGCATAGGGCTGCATGATCACTTCGGTTAAGTTCTTCGGAAACAGCGGCGATTTCAACCGATTCATGACGACTGCGCCTACGGCAACCTGACCTTTATACACCTCACCACGCGCTTCCGAGTAAATAATACGGGCAAGCTTTGATAGCTCAGGCTTGTTAACCGAAAGCTTCTTCAGCTTCGCCCATGTCTGGGGACCGGCGATTCCATCACTGGTAATGCCATTAGCACGCTGAAAGTTTGCAACTGCATTGCGCGTCGACATGCCGTATGTGGTCGTGATTTTGTCTTTGTAGTAGCCGAGTGCCTGCAATCGGAACTGTAGATCCGATACATCTCCGCCCTGACTTCCTGCTTTGAGTGTTGGCGCTGCTGCAGCATGTGCTTGGGTGCTGTATAACGAGCCTCCCGATAGAAGCACGAAGAACACTAGCGCTGCCGCGATTCTTTTGTGACTTACCATGGTGTAGAAACCCCTCCATATCGTTTGGTATGAGGCTGATTGTAACATAAATCAACACCTGCCATACGGATTAAGGGGAATTTCTAATGAACTTAAAAATCTCTCATCCTATACGGATTACAACCGACGACTAGCTCACACTGTCGCTCTTCGCAGCAGTAAGTACGACACGCATGACAGGCAAACCGCTAATGGTAAGAGCATAACGGCAAACTGAACTGCTGAATGATCACCGAGGAAATCGAAGATCGGAGACCACCACTCCAAGTATTTAATGACATAAAGAATTACGGTTATCACAAGAACTGAAACGATCGAAAATACGTACATCCCATTTCGTCCGAAACGACGATGAACGCTGGCACATAGGAAACCCGTCATATAAAGCGAGATCATACACGAGAAGAAGATGACGAACTGCGCAAGGACGTTACCGTCCGAAATGTAGGGCAGATGGAAGAAAGACAACCGTACTCCCCAGCCATCAATGACACTTCCTTCAATATAAGAAAGCATGCACAAGATGATAGAAATCGCAGCGCTAAGCAATGAAATCATAAGCATCGAGCCTAAGAAGAAGTCCCGCCTTCTGACGCTTAGCCCCAGCGCGAATGGGAACGTCTGTGACAACGAAACAATGCCAATTACCATCATATAGATAAAGATCGACATCAGTCCGCCGGTAACGATTTGCTCATCCACCGGAAGGAATGCGGCAATAAACAGGTTTACAAGAAAACTGGAAAACAGAATGACCCAAGGCAGAATAAACCAGCCCCACTTGTCTCTTGCATACATTTTGACTACGTTTTGTACCATGTTCATCCTAGCTTCACCTCTTTACGCGATTGATCGCTCGTCAGATAGACAATCAACTGCTGAATGGTCACCGTTGAAATGTCCAATCCCAATGCTTCTGCAGCCTTCTGATCACTCGCTACCAAGCTGCCATAGATCGTTGCGGACCGATAACCGCCTATTCCCTCACTGTGAATGACTTTCTTATTCGCGGTATAGGATTCGATCTTGGCTATGGGACCGGTAACCGTATAAGCACGGCCTCGAAGCGAATCGGCTTCCTCATTAAGCAGCAATTTGCCTTCATTGATGACAATGATATGCTCCAGCAATCGGCTGACTTCATCAATGAGATGTGTCGACAGAATGATTGTGCGCGGATGGAGCGCGTAGTCCTCCATAAGCCGATCGTAGAAAATCGTCCGAGCAACGGCATCCAGCCCCAAGTAAGGCTCATCGAATATCGTGATCGGCGCGCGGCTTGCAAGACCAACAATAATACCGACGGCTGACAGCATGCCTCGGGATAGTTTCTTCACTCTGCGCTTCATGGGAAGCTTGAATTCCGCAACCAGCTCACGCGCATAGGCACCATCCCATAGGGGGAAAAATAAAGCAGCCGTCTCTAATACATCCACCACTTTGAAGTTATCCGGGTACTTCTGACTCTCTTTAATAAAACAAATTTGACGCAGCACGCGATTGTTCTCATACGGCTCTTCACCGAACACTTTAAGCTCACCGCTGGTTTGGAACAATTGTGCGGTTATCATATGCATGATGGTAGTTTTGCCTGCACCATTGCGTCCGAGCAGCCCATAAATCTTGTTCTCTTCAATATGGAAGCTGATATCATCGATTGCCTTATCGTTCCCGAACATCTTCGTTAAGTGCTTTGCATCAATAACTGTCTTCATAAGTCAGACTCATCCTCTCCTGCGGATCATATCCGTTAATTGTTCGATCGTAATGCCAAGCTTCTCTGCTTCTTGAATCATCGTTACGACATATTGCTCGAAAAATTGCTCTTTCCGCTTCTCCATCAGCTTCGCTTTAGCACCGGTCGCGACAAACATGCCAATTCCCCGTTTCTTATATAGAATCTCTTCATCGACAAGCAGATTCACGCCTTTAGCTGCTGTGGCCGGATTAATACCGTAGAAGGCTGCAAACTGATTCGTCGAAGGTACTTGGGACTCCTCCGGCATTCCGCCTCCAATAATGTCATCCTCAATTCGTTCTGCAATCTGGACGAATATGGGACGGCTGTCATCGATTTTGATACTCATCGCTACACCACCACATCGGTTAGTTACTCATGTAACTAACTATATAAGCAACGAACTGATTCGTCAAGTAGGCGTTATGAATTTCCGCTTTCGCCCAGTGCGAACATTCGTTCCAATGCGCGGTTTACTTTGACCACCTACTGCTTTAAAATGAGAAATAATGGAGGTGGCTGCGCATGAATATTATCAAAATCAAAGATCGACAGGAGCTTGACCGCAGGACGCCATCAATGCCCTGGTATATTGAGAAATTCATTAACTATAAACTTCCTGACCTCTCGCCCTCTTCGCTCCTTGAATATGTACGGGATTATGATGCGTTTCTATCTTGGTTGCTTGCGGAAGGATTGGCTGCCGGACCGACGCTGCGCGATGTAGAGCTGATTGAGCTGGAACGACTGCATATGGACAGTATCGATCATTTCAAAATGTTCCTGGCCACCCGCCAACAGCAAGCCAACAGCAGAACGACCATATCCCGCAAGCTTTCCTCCCTTCGCTCGCTCTTTCATTATTTGAGCCAAATTGCCGAGGATGAACAATTCTATCCGCTGTTGAAACGCAACGTGATGGCGAAGGTATCGATCAAACGAACATCTAAACCAAAGGATACAGCAGCTAAGCTCGAAGGCAAGCTGCTGCAGGAGCAGGAGATTGATGAATTTATCCGCTACATCAATGAGGATTACGGCATGGAGATCGCCACGAACAAACAAGCGCTATACTCGTATACGAACAACCGCACACGCGATACTTCCATTGTGAGTCTTATCCTCAACTCCGGCCTGCGCGTATCTGAAGTGTTCAATATGAACGTCGATGATATTGATTTGAAGAAGCGACTGCTCTATGTGTATCGTAAAGGTAAGAATGACGACACGTTTAAGACGCCGGTTTATTTCCGTCAGGAGGCGATGCGTGATCTTCAGCTGTATATGTCGCAACGGGATTCCCAGTACAAAGCACCGAAACGAGAGAAAGCGCTATTTCTCGCCATTCCGAATGGCAAGAAGGAAGGCTCTCGCATGACGAAGCGAGCCATACAAGAGATGGTCATCAAATATGCCAAGCGATTCGGCAAACCATACCTCTCGGTACATAAGCTGCGTCATTCCTTCGCGACCGACTATTATCTGCGCAACGACCTATACAAGACGCAGGAGCAGCTCGGTCACGCCTCGCCGGAAACAACGCAAATTTACGCGCACCTAACGGACAAAACAATGGCCGAAGCTATCGACCGCCCGAAATAACCATAAGGAAAGCCCCATACCGTGTTGGTATGGGGCTTTCTTTTTGAATCTTCGACTTTGTCAATGAATCGTATGTTGTACAGCAGCAAGCACATCTGCAATAGCCATACGATCAGCAGCTCCACTCGCACTCCGTAGCTTCCATTCCACCTGACCTTCAGCAACGCCTTTACCAACGACAATACGGATTGGAATTCCGATCAGATCGCTGTCTTTGAGCTTCACGCCTAATCGCTCATCCCGATCATCCAGCAGAACGTCGATTCCTGCTGCCTGTAATTGTGCATACAGATTTTCAGCTGCGTCCATTTGCAACGTATCCTGCGTTGAAACCGGAATGAGGTGTACATGATACGGTGACACAGCGCTTGGCCATATCATGCCGTTCTCGTCATGATGCTGCTCAATGATGGCCGAAAGCAACCGCGATATCCCGATTCCGTAACAGCCCATAATGATCGGCTTCGTTTCACCGTTGGAATCCACGAACTGCGCGCCAAGCTTCTCGCTGTATTTGGTCCCAAGCTTGAACACATGACCAATCTCGATCCCGCGAATCGTACGCAGTTCACCATGCTCGCAGCTAGGACAACGATCGCCTACCTCCACATTACGGAAATCTCCGATCCGCTCAAGCGAGAAATCTCTCCCCGGCACAACATGACGAACATGATAATCCGTTTCGTTAGCACCGGCGATTCCCGCCTTCATCAATCCGACTTCCAAATCAACCAACAGAGGAATCGCCAGTCCTATTGGACCCGCGAAGCCGGTACCTGCACCGGTAACACTTCTGACCGTATCCGTATCAGCAAGCGTAAGCGTAACAGCTTGGAGGGCATTGAGCACTTTCGTTTCGTTAATGCTATGGTCACCGCGCACAAGTATTGCGACTGGTTTACCATCAGCTAAATAAATAAGCGTCTTAATCAGTTCATCATGACCGATGCCGAGTCCTGTAACCAGCTCGTCAATCGTTCTCATTCCAGGGGTGTGGAATTGCTCCGTCGCCGCTTGCAATCCATCTGCATCCTGGTCCCTGGTTAGCCGACTTTTGTCCGCTTCGACCAACGCAGCTTCAAGACTTTGCGCTTTCTCCATGTTCGCAGCATAATCGCAGGTGCCGCAAATCACCACATCATCCTCGCCGGATTCAGCAATCGCCATGAATTCATGGGTTCCGCCTTCGCCGCCAATCGCCCCGGCATCGGCTTGAACAGCGCGGAACTCCAGCCCGCAGCGCTCGAATATACGATGATAAGCCTCGTACATCGACTGATATGTCCGATCCAGGCCCTCCCAATCGCTGTCAAACGAATATGCATCCTTCATGACGAACTCTCTGCACCGGAGCAACCCAAAGCGCGGTCGACGTTCATCGCGGAACTTCGTCTGCAGCTGGAACAGCGTGACAGGCAGCTTCCGGTAAGTAGATATCTCCTGACCGACAAGCTGCGTAATGACTTCTTCATGCGTAGGACCGAGCACGAATTCGCGACCGTTACGATCCTGAAGCCGTACCAGCTCCGGCCCATAAACATCATATCTCCCGGATTGCTGCCATAGATCAGCCGGCTGGAAAGCAGGCAGCAGCACTTCTTGCGCTCCGGTCTGCTCCATTTCGTGCCGAACAATAGCTTCTACCTTACGCAGCACGCGGCGACCTGCAGGCAGGAAGGAATAGACTCCTGCGGAGAGCTGACGAATAAAACCGCCTTTGACCAGCCACTTATGGCTCACGGCTTCTGCATCTGCAGGAACTTCTCTCATTGTTGGTAGGAATACGGACTTCTGTCTCATTGAATAACCACCCTCTCCGTAAACATCAGCATACAAAAAACACGCACCCATCCCTGGTTAAGGGACGAGTGCGTGCTCGTGGTACCACCCAAAATTCAACCGTCCGGCAGACGGCTCTCTTGTACGGATAACGGGGCGTTCCCGGCTGCAAATACGGAAAGCTAGGTTCCTTGCAGCGACTACAAGGCCGGGCAGCACTTGGATCTGCGGGAAGCCTCTCAACCGGCGGGCTCCCTCTCTGGGCACAGAATACCAAGCATGCATTTCCTTGATCACGGTCGTTTCATTTAATGTGATTCTAAAGGTACAACAAGTTAACCGGCAAGTCAACCGGCAAACAAGAATAGGCTAGTACTAGAACCATGAAGAAAGCAGGTGGCTCAGCTTGCTCGATCTAGACCCCATCAAACGACATTATCGCCATTTGGAGCGGATGCCTATTCGGCTTGAGATCGGTGCCTTACAAGTCGACGTGATCAAAATCAACTATGTTCCTCCCGGTCCGGGCTGGCATGTACCCGAGCATAAGCATTCCTCCTATGAATTTCACTTCATCACATCGGGTAAGGGGCATATTCGTATGGAACAGATCCCTTTCCATGTCGAGACGAACCAGTTCTACTTGACCGGTCCTGAAATCGTCCATGCACAATACTCGGATCAGCATGAGCCGATGGCTGAATTGTGCCTGCAATGCCAATTCACGATGAAGAATAACGCGGATCGTCACCTCTTCGAAGAAGCAAAGCAGCTGCTCGATATTTTCAACACACCCGTTTACAGCAGTATCCCTGATGTCCTTGGGGCCATTCCACAGTTCATGTCCTGTGCCGAAGAAGCAAATCATCAATTCGCAGGCTATTATTCAGCCATTCAAAGCCGGCTTGCCAGCGTCATTATTTCCACGGCCAGAATGCTTGCAGGCAAGGACCACCAGATGGCTAACTATTCCGTCCCCGCCAAACGCGAAGGCTACGAAGTCATCCTCGAAACGATTCTGTTCCTGGAAGATAATTATCAGAACCCGATAACGCTCGAACAAGTCGCCGATCATGTACATTTCAGCCCACGGCATCTCGGCCGCATGTTCAAGCTTGTCACTGACAAAACGATGAATCGATACCTCACCGAAATCCGCTTAAACCGTGCCTTGCACCTGCTTCGACAGTCCGACTATTCCTTAGATCGAATCGCACAAGAAATTGGATTTGCGAATGGCAGCTACCTGAGTCAACTGTTCCGTCGTGTCTATGGTCATTCTCCAAGTGAGCAACGCACGAGTGCCACCTAGAGAATCTAACACCGTATTTCGTCCCAAAATTATAAGCCATAAGTCTTCATCACCGCGAAAATCTACCTCATGCAGTAACAATTTCGCCTTCTACATATCACATGCGGCCCAAAATCTTCCACTTAAACGAGGTCCGGAATGTAGAGGAGGGATCTCCAAACAGCCCGCATACCATTTATAGTGTAAGCGATTTCAAACTTAAGGAGGTTTCGTGATGAACCGAGTATCAAGATGGGTGGCTGCTCTGATGACTGCTGCCCTTGTGTTCACTGGATTTAACTTTATTGGAGTCCGCGAAGCAGCGGCAGCCGGTCCGCAAGGCATTCAATTCGGTCGCCCAATCGACGATTCCGGGAACATTCTGATTACGAATCAAGTTGCACAGGCACTTGCCGACAGTGGAGCGGGATTTGTCCGGCTTAACTTCCGCCTCGGCCCTTATACCTCGGATACAGCGGCATTTTACAGCACTTACGATACGATCGTGAATCGGCTGCGGAGCAAAGGACTTCAAGTTATCGGTCTGATTTCTAACGAATCCTGGCCAGGCACACAGTCGGATTGGACGGACAATAATGCAGAGAATACCTCCGGAGGGGACGGCTACAACAGTTTTATCGACCAATTCGGCTACTTAGCCGGACGGATGGCAGGCCATTATGACGGCGTCATCAAGTATTGGGAAGTATGGAATGAGCCGAACTGCTGGGGCTCGAACCCGTCTCCCGGCGTCTACACCGGATGCTCGTTCATCTACCCTTCCAATTTTGCCGCAATGCTGGGCCACGTGTACACGCAGATGAAATACTATAACAACTACGATGTGGAAGTCATCAGCGGCGGAATCTTCGGACACGATATTGCAGGTTACTCCTCCGGCGGCTCAGGTGCCGACTATCTTAGTGATACGTATGCTGAAGGCACGACCGTGGGGAGCTGGAATTGGATCCAATCCAATGCAGGGTCCTACCCTCTCGATCATATCGGACAGCATATCTATATCGATCAAGGCGGCAGCGTATCCACCACCCAACTGAATAATTACATCAACTACGTACATAGCGCATACGCAGCCTATGAGGGATCAGGTACAACCAAGAAAATCTTCATGACAGAGATCGGCTGGACGACAGATGCCGTCAGCGAAGCCGTGCAAGCCTCCAATATTACGGCAGCTTACAACGTCATGAAAGCCTCCCCGTATATACAGAGCGGCGTATGGTTCTACCTCCAAGATGAGCCATCGCTGAGCTATGGGATTTTCAAATCCAGTGGACTCGGTTCAACAGACAAGAAAACAGGCTGGACTAATTTCCGCAATGCCACGGCCTACGAAGGCAAGTTGTCTGGCGGAACAACGAATACGAACATCCTTAATTATTTCAACAGCCACGGCGGGATGGCAACGAACGGGTCCCCTTATGACAATGGCGGCAGCGCGTTCGTCCACTATTGGGACTACGGATATGTACAGGATTTCGACGGCGGCAGCATCGGGCCAAGCGCCATTATGACATCCGGCAGCGGGACGTTCCAAGTCCGCAACGGCTTCTGGCAAACGTACCTTCAAGGCACTAACCATACCTACCTCCAATTTCCGACCAGTGATGAATTCGCATTTGGAGCCGGTACGAGACAAAACTTCCAAGGCGGATACATGACATGGGATCCTACGAATGGCATTCAGGTGTTCTAGGAGATGACAAAAGGAGAGGCCGGCGGCCTCTCCTTGTCTATACAGCATGAATAAAAGTTTAACGGTTGTCAGCGTGGCTATTTCATCAAAAATAGCCTGTTTGAAACGCTAACGGTTGTGACAGACGTTATTTGCAGCAAATCGGTCGATTCCTAGCGGAGAACGTTCAAATAGGTTCGCTGGCAACCGTTAGAAAATAAAAGTGGTTATTTGAAGCCAAATAGCCACTGTCACAACCGTTAGAGTTGGCATGCGACAACGTATACTCTCATCCAGGAGGTACAGAAATAAAGGGTTACCTTCGTCCCGTACAACGGAAGCTAATAACCCATGTTGTATTGAACATGGGTTTCTCGATACACAAAAGGAGAGGCCGGCGGCCTCTCCTTCATCATTTTATTCTTAGCAGTGTTACAGCCACTCAATACGGTTTACATAACTAAAATTATGTCGCTAATTTATTCGCACAATCAAACATTAACAAACAATGCCGTCACATACATAATCAGAATCCCCAGAAACAAGCTGCCCAGATTGCTCCAGGACACGACTGCTCGATCGCTTTTCCCTGCCTCTCTGACCACCATCTTACTGATCACGTAAATGACCTGCAGAATCGCACCTGCGCCAATGCCGAAGAACAAGGCGGCGAAGGCTTCATTGAAAATGAATCCCCCGGTCCACGTTCCGATAATTGCCGGACCTCCACCGAGGAAAGCCAAACCGACGAAAGTTCGCCAAGTTGGACGTTCTTGCAGAAGCGGAGCGGCAATACCGACGCCTTCCGTGATGTTGTGAAGCGTAAATCCGATAATGAGGAAGGTTCCGAGTGCCGCTTCGCCGGCTGCGAATGCAGCACCGATGGCGAGACCTTCGCCGAGATTATGGAGTCCTATGCCTCCGGCGATCTTGAAAGCGACCTGCTTGCCGCTTACCGCACCTTTACGCTCGTTGGCCTGATCAATGGCAACCAGGAACAAGAAACTGAGAAGTGCGCCGAACCACACTAAACCGTTGCCTTGGAAGATGCCGGCTGCTTCTGCTCCTAACTCAAACCCTTCTTCGAACGTATCTATGACAAGAAAGAACAGCAACCCTACCGTTAGAGCCAGCACAGCCTGCATGCCACGCTGCGAGAAGCGTCGTAAGAACGGGAACCACAGCAACCCTAACCCTACCGGAACTACACCTACATAGAACCCGATCAAGGCGAACTGGGCAACGCGAGTGACATCCGGCACCGGCGTCAACGCGGCAACTGGCACCTCGCCTGCGAAAATCAATCCGTTCGTCGTAATCAGTTTTATCTCGTAAGGATCTCCCTCAACCCAGCCGTACGGAATGAAAATTTCGGTCTGAGCGAGTCTTCCAATCGTCGCACTGGGATGAAAATCTGCATTCCAGAATGCGTCATTCACAAGCACCTGTGCGATTGTGACTTTCTCCGGCCCTGTGTTAAGTACATGCATCGTAAAACCCTCATGGGTAAGTACGATCTTCTGAACATCAAGGGCTTCGATCGGCGCGACCGGTTCATCCTTAATGCCGGTTCCTAAATTAGATATGAAGTAGATAATCAGAATAAGGAGAATGAGAGGAGCGCCTCCCCATATCCAGAGCAGCTTACTTCTTGGCTTTTGTTTCGTGGTATTCACGACTTTCACCTCCATGTAACCCCCTCCTCCTTACGCTTTGACCTCGAAGAATCCCATCCAGCCCAGCTCTGCAAATTCACTCTGATGAGCGTGGAACATGTACTGTCCCGGTTCTGGAAATACCATCTCCAGAATGCCGCGCTGTCCTTGGCACTGCATGATGGTATCGGTCATGACCGGTCTGGCATCCGGATCTGCGCCTACCTCGTAGTAGTTGAAGAAGTTCGCATGAAGATGGAAAGAGTTAATGAGATCGAATTCGGTTAAATTGCTTAGATAAACTCGGACAAGCTCACCGGCCTTCACGGGAATCGGCCAAGCTTGGAATGCGAATGCATAGCCGTTAACGGTGTAGATTTCATTCTCACCGTCTAAGTCCAGATCAAAGCCGTTCATGACCATATTAAGCTCACGAGCCTTCTTCCTTGGCACCTTCGGATCGACGATGAAATTCCCGTAGAGTCCTTTGTGAATGTGTTTGGATAAAGGCGGAATATGACAATGGTACACATGCATGCCCGCGGGTTTCGCTTCAAACTCATAAATAAATTCCGTTCCTGTCGGTACCGGTTCAATACCATCCATTCGGGTTGGATGAACGCCGTGAAAATGGATCGAATGCGGGTGCGAGGAGCCGTTCCAGAACTTCACTCGAACGATATCTCCTTCCGTGCAGCGGATCGTAGGTCCCGGAATGGTCCCGTTATAGGTCCAACCCGGAAACGTGATGCCCTTCGCGATTTCGACAGTTGAATCCGAAGCGACCATGTTATATTCGCGTACAGTCTTGCCGTCCGCACGGGTACTTACTTTCCCGTAATCAAACTCAGTCAGCGATTTGATTGCGGCTTGGAGTCCGAATGTTTGATCTTTCCCGGGGTCGTAACCATGTGCCATCGTTTGATGTTTATGCTGTTTCAATGCCGAGTGCACCTCATGCTTGGTCATCGCCTTAACCGGTTTCCCCAATAACGAGCCCGGGCTGAATAAGCCTCCGCTGAAAGCCCCTAAGACACCTGCGGCTCCCCATTTCAACACATCCCGCCTGGAGACAGGGCGTTTGAGATTAAATGCCATGATGCCACCTCCTATTTTGCATAAAGTAAATTAAGTTTTCCGAGTGCAAAAAAATAATCAAAAAAATATTAATGTGGACAAGGGACAAAATGTTTCCCTAGAGCAAAACTCGAATGACTTAAATATATGCTGAACGTCTGTGTTTGTAAACCATAAATTTCTTCACCATAAAATAAAAAAGTCCGCGATTACGCGGACTTCTCGTCGAATAGCTATATCGAACAACTTAATTCATGCCGTTAACTATATAATTAGCCGCATTAATAGTCCGATTATTCCTCATTCAAAACTCTCGCCACCGACAAATTCCAAGCGGGCCAACCACCACGCTGAAGAGCATCATCCCTTAAACTTTTCTTCGCGTTCTCAATTGCATCGGACAGCGTTGGCTCGTCTTTCTGCAGTTTAATAAGAGTAGGAAATGCATCTGTCGAGAGCGATCCTAAATACTGCATATCGATCTTGCCGGTATCCTGATACCGAATCATGTTCTGCTTGGCGATAATCGCATCTACGTTTACATAATTAATGACGATATAGGCAGCTACCGCAAGCCCTATGTAAGCCTTCGCCAATGAGAAATGCTCACTCCATATCCGCATGAAGGACGCGATGAGAATGAGGCCCAGAAACAGCATAAAGCCTTGAACGAGTATTCTCGTTTGCGTATAACCGTAAGCCGACTCATAGAGCGACAGCCTGCTGTAAGCCGATACCAGCATCACAACCGTGCAACCAACCAGCATGCTGAGGGAGAGCTTACGGACCCACTCGGCCACTACCCCTTCTCTGCGTATGAAATGAAGGCCGCTCAGCAGTAAGACCAGATTAATGAGCGCAACAACGACTAGTTGTGCGAAGCCCTGCCTCGCATACTCCGCATATGCAACACCCTCGGGCAGCAAGCCATTCGCAGCTCCGAACAGATACGAGAATTGAATCGCCGCGAAAATAATATATACGATGTTGAAGCTGATGAGCAATGTTCCGGCGGTAAGCGCATCGAGTGAAAGCGGTGCTTGCTGTCTCGAAGCAGCAGATGCAGCGGCAGAGAATGCGTTATTGGAGCCGCCTTCGCTGCCATCCCTCCATTGGTCATCGGTTCTGCGGAATAACAATGTCCATAAATAGCTGAACGTAAAGACTGAAATGAACACGGCTAACACGGTTCTGGTAAACAAAGTGCGAATCGAGTAATCGCCGAACATCTCAGGCAATCGGTTTAACAAATCCATAAAGATCCGATCTGCCGAAGCCAGCAGCAAGATCACTACAATCAGAAGCGGTGACGCGAGAAGGAGTCCAAGCAAGATCCGGCGAACCTTTCCGCCGCCTGCTTTCCCCCCACTATGCTGCTGTGGAGAAACGCGATTCGCGAGCAATCCGAAAGGGACTGTAAAGTAGGAAAACGGCTTGATGAGACTTAAATAAAGCACATCCTGGTAGAAAGCGGTCCGAAACCAAGGTTTCGTACTGCTCCTTGAGAGCAATACTGTTTGGGCCGCGACAAGTGCTGGTATTACAACGATATTGAGCATGTGAAATAACTCATTATTAAAGAGCATGTAGCTGAGCGACAGAAGCGCAACAGGCAAACAGAGCAGCCACCCTGACTTTGACTGACCTCGCCATTGATCGAACCCGCCAATTCTCCCTTTTATCGCATAGAAGAACAAAGCATAGAAAGCACAGGTAAACAACGCTACCGATATCCCCAAGCTATTACCAACGAATAAATATTGACTGAATACACCAAATCCTAATGACCAAAGCGCGATTAGCTCATATCTTCTTTGCCATGGTGCTGGATCTCTCAAAGGGCTCACTCCCGACATGTAGACTACATTAGCAACGATTGTACTTTTCTCCTATTTTATTGTAGCCTATAAAATAAGAAGAAAAAGTGTAAGATTTGATAAATAAATTTCATATTTTATGTCGGGAGACGAGCTCACGATGAAAATGAGGCAGCATTACATCGCTCTTCGGAGCGCTCTGCCACAGCTGCAAGAGCATGAACCGTACGAAGTCACGACACTTGAACTGGCGTCAGCGCTGGATTGTACGCATCGCAATATGGTCCTTCTGCTGCAGCGCATGCAGCGAGAAGGCTGGTTAAGCTGGGAACCGCGGCGCGGCCGCGGCAATCGCTCCGTCTTGAACTTTCTGGCGAAGAAAGAAGAGCTCGTGCTGCTGGAAGCGCAAGAAATCGCACAGAAGCAGGACCTGCAACTGGCAATCTCCTATCTGCAAACGATGGACAGTGAGGGCACACGGGGGCTGCGCTCGCAGTTTCAGGATTGGCTCTCGAAACGGTTCGGCTTTCATTCCGAGGTATTAGGTGAGCGTCGATTGGACATTTTACGATTTCCTCTGCCGCAAACCATCCATTCCTTGGACCCTGCCTCCATCCACTATTCCGGTGAATCGCATTTGGTCAACCAGCTCTTCGACGGGCTCGTAAGAATGAGCCCTTCAGGCGATACCATTCTTCCGCATCTTGCACATACATGGGATGTCGATGCTACGCGCACCAGTTGGACCTTCTTCCTACGTAAAGGAGTCCTCTTCCATCACGGCCGGGAGATGGTAGCTGCCGATGTCCTATTCACTTTCGAGCGACTGAAGGCTCTTGCACCGCGAGGATTGTATAATTGGGTGTACATGGGTATCGTCTCCATCGAGATGCCGGATGAGCGCTCTGTTCGATTTGTACTGGAGCAGCGCAATGAAGCCCTCCTCCCCTTCTTGGCTACTAACCGAGCATCGATCGTTCCGGCGCCGGAGCGATCGCCTTCAACGAAGAAGATTACCAGCAGCTCGGACCGGTTCACCTACGCGGAATTCGGACTGCAGCCGATCGGGACCGGCCCGTTTCGTCTCGTGGATCGGGAGCATGGCGTCATGGTACTTGAAGCATTCCCTGCTTATTTTCAAGGACGAGGTTTTCTGGACCGTGTTGAGGTATGGACACAACCGCTGGAGCAAGAGGTCGACGGACAAGCCGAGCAGCCGGCCTTCCAGGTCATGCATAACGTACGTATATCCGAGACCGCAACAGAACAATGGCAGCAGGTTCGCCAATCCGGGACGACCTGCAAGTTTCTGACCGTTAACGAGCTGCGAGAAGGTCCGCTTGCCAATGCAGCGGTTCGCGAGGCGTTCGATCTGGCACTGAATCGCGCTGAAATCATTGAACGCCTATCCGGAGATGTCATCGAGCCTGCCGACAGCTTCTGGACTCCGCATTCGACAAGCAGTCATGCAAACAAATCAGCAGCTGCCGACAATGTGGAGCAATGTCTTATGGAAGCTGGCTACAACGGCGAACCGATCATTCTTGCGACCATTCCGCAATATGAAGCCGATGCGCGAATAGTACAGCAGGTTTGCGCACTTGCCGGCATCACGCTAATGATCAAGTTCATTCCCGCTGAACAATTCAAAGGCGAAGAACGTTTGCATGCGGATTTGCTGCTGTTTGCCATTATGCTGGACGAGCACCGAGAGCTGCGCCTCATCGATTTGTTCAAGAGCATGCAGCTGCACATGCGGCCGGATATGCAAGTGATCCTGGAGCAGCAGCTGAACGACTTGTTGTCCGAGTCCGATCCCAAGCGCAGATCGGATCAATTCCGACAGATCGAGCAGCAGCTTGCAGCAGCTCACAGCCTCATGTTTCTCTATCGCAAGCATCTCAAAACCGCCTTCCATCCTTCGATTCGGGGAATATCGCTGGAATCGCTCGGCTGGGTACACTTCCGCGACCTCTGGTTCACCAGACTGCCGGAATAAGCAGCCCATCCGAACAGAAGAAAAGCCGCTCGGAGCAGCCAATAATGACTGCTTGGAGCGGCTTTTCACTTCTCTATACAGGCAACTCCAATTAGAATACCTTCGTCGTCCACGATTCACAGTTCCACGTCTCTGTCACGACATCGCGGTAAAACTCAGGTTCATGGGAGATTAGCAGAATGCTGCCTTTGTAGGCTCTAAGCGCACGTTTGAGCTCTTCCTTCGCGTCTACGTCCAAGTGGTTCGTAGGCTCATCGAGCACGAGCAGGTTCGTCTCGCGGTTGATCAGTTTGCATAGACGTACCTTCGCTTTCTCGCCGCCGCTCAATACCGCGATTTTGCTCTCGATATGCTTCGTGGTCAACCCGCATTTCGCCAGTGCAGCACGCACCTCGAATTGATTCAGCGATGGGAACTCATTCCATATCTCATCAATACAAGTGTTGTAATTGGCATCCTTCGCTTCTTGCTCGAAGTAACCGATCGACAAGATTTCGCCGCGTTGTACCGTACCGGAGATCGGTGTGATTTCACCAAGAATACTGCGCAGCAGCGTTGTCTTACCAATCCCGTTCGCACCGACAAGCGCAATCTTCTGACCACGTTCCATCAGCAGATCAAGCGGTCTGGAGAGCGGCGCGTCGTATCCGATGACGAGATTCTTCGCTTCGAAGATCAGCTTGCTTGAAGTTCTTGCATCCTTGAAGTTAAATTGCGGCTTCGGCTTCTCCTTCGCCAGCTCGATAACGTCCATCTTATCCAGCTTCTTCTGTCTGGACATTGCCATGTTACGCGTAGCTACACTTGCTTTATTCCGTGCAACGAAATCCTTCAATTCCGAAATTTCTTGCTGCTGACGCTTAAATGCGGATTCCAGCTGCTGTTTCTTCATCTCGTGTACTTGCTGGAAATGCGAGTAGTCGCCGACATAACGATTTAGCTCTTGATTCTCCATGTGATAGATCAAGTTGATGACGCTATCTAAGAATGGGATATCATGGGAGATGAGGATGAAGGCATTCTCATACTCTTGCAGGTAACGCTTCAGCCATTCGATATGCTGTTCGTCGAGATAGTTCGTCGGCTCATCCAGCAGCAGAATATCCGGTTTCTCCAGAAGCAGTTTCGAAAGCAGGACTTTCGTACGCTGACCGCCGCTTAGATCGTTTACGTCTTTGTCCAGACCGATATCCGTCAGACCAAGTCCACGTGCAGTCTCTTCAATCTTGGCATCGATCATGTAGAAATCCTGATTCGTGAGGGTGTCTTGAATGGTTCCGACATCCTCAAGCATTTGGTCCAGCTCTTCCGGCGTGACATCGCCCATTCTTCCGTACATGTCGTTCATTTCTTGTTCCATGTCGAACAAGTATTGGAAAGCGCCCTTCAGCACGTCACGGATTGTCATGCCTTTGTTCAGTACCGCGTGCTGGTCGAGATAGCCAACGCGCATCCGCTTGGACCATTCGACTTTCCCGTCATCGGGCTGCAGTTTGCCGGTAATGATGTTCATGAAAGTGGATTTACCTTCGCCGTTCGCGCCGATAAGTCCGATGTGCTCTCCCCTAAGCAAGCGGAAGGATACATCGTTGAAGATCGCACGGTCTCCGAAACCGTGGCTCAGCCGTTCTACGTTTAATATGCTCATGAATGACACCTTTTCTGTTAGACTTTTTTCTCGTTATATTATAGCGTTAGACGCCCCACAACTCAATCATTTCACGCAAATACCCAAGCAAGTTATGGACGCGCCGGCACCGCAGCCTTCCCGCTTGGGCATCTCTTCAACTAATTGATTTCTCCATGATCTTTAATGGTTGTATCGACATGAATGTTGACCTCTGCTTTTGCGAAAGCGCCGCCCCAGTCGTTTTGCACTTTTTTCCATGCCGAGTATTGAAAAGCTCTTGCATTTAGCCCTAGTCCAATTGGATCCAACTTGTTTTTTTGAATTTTCTTCACCAACTTGTACATTTCCAGCTCAAGCTGCTTATTAATCATGGCTTCTAGTTCTTTCGAATTCTTCTCCGCACTAAGCCGAAACATTTGTTCCGTTAAATGAATAGGCAGCTTTAATCGAATATCGAAACGAAAATGATTGTCCGTATAAGAAACCTTCATTTTCCGCATTACTTTCGTAATATAAAAGCTTATTGCTCTTGTCTCGAAAAGTGATTTCTTATGCTTTACATCAGGCAAAATAACGGTCAGCGTTAAATCCGCGAGCTTCTCATCCTGTAAAATCTGCAGCAGTTCATTCTCCATAAGATCGAGCGATCCTCGATAGATCCCTTTGTCGTCCAGCAGCGCCGTTCCGGTTACGACTACCTCTTTTGGTGTTTTGTGCAGCTCCGTCATGTACGGCGTGACCCCCTTCTCGAAGACAAGCCGAATATAATCAAAGAGAGTCGTCATTTCAACGAGGTTACGCATGTGCGCGGTATCGACTAGCTTGGCAATATGGAGCGGGAGCCTGCGCTTGTCTTCCGGCGTAAAGAACATAACCTCCTCCACCGGTCCATCCACCGCAATTAATCTTGCATTGATTCTGGATTTGGAATCACGAAAGAAAACATCGAGCAGATTCATCCATCCCTCGTGCTGGAGCACCTTTTTGCCGACTAGGATATTCTGCAGTTTCCCATTACTGACGAGTGCAGACACGCGGGCTTCCAATTCGCCTCTAGCCTGACGGCTGGTGATCGCTTTTACTTTCGTCGTCTCATTCTTCTTCTTCGCTTCCTTGCTGAAGACGGGTGAAGAGGAGAAAAGCAGGAGATTGTTGTCCTTGTCTAAATCGATGCCCATCATGAGTACGAGCGTAATATTCTCCAGATCAACGCGATCTTTGCAACCAGTTAACAAGACTGTCAGCATGAGGAACAGTAATGTAATGCGATAGAACCGGCTCATTTTTGCCACCGCGGGAAACTCGTCATCACAGACAAAACTGCCCATAATCCCAGCGGGAAGAGATACACCATGACCATCCCGAAATAACTGAAATAATGAATCGCCTTCGTACTGGCATTCCAGCCCGGTTCCCAGATGTAGGTAATCACTACCATACCGGTAAGAAGAATGATAATATGCTTACTCACTTTGCCGATATGAAACAGCCGTTTCGTACAGTACATCGCCATATAAAGCGCAGGAATCCAAGTTTTGGATATCACGAGCAAGTAACAAGTCAACATCACGATATCAAATCGCTCCAGAAAGCGGTATTCGATGACTTTAACGACGGTAAGCATCGTATCGTTAAAGAATTGAATTTCATCGGGACTATAAACAATGAAGCAAAGAATCGTCACGTACAAATAAACAAGTAAGGTTAACGTATTCGCGATCAAGACACCCACTATGGCTTTCTTCTTATTCTCCAGATGCGGATAGATAAAGAACGTTGCCTCAAATCCCATGAAAGAAATGATGGTCGTATTCACGGTCCGCAGCACCGGTATCCACCCTTCTTTAAGAACAGGAAGCAGATTAAGCCAATGCGCATCGTTTAACAGACTTAATAAGACGAGCGGCATCCATAAGGAACACATGACCACGATCTCCGCATATCTGCCTATAGTACGAACGCCGCCTTTCACGATCATATAGGCAGGGACGACAAAGAGAAGCATCAGTACGTAATCTTGCGACTGCTGCATGATCCAGCTGCGAATCAGCAGCACCATACGATCAAGAATTAAATAAGCAAACAAGCACATGTATACGCCAAATACGAGTGATATCACATGTCCGACAAATCTGCCAAAATAGTGCGTGATCAGATCGATGATCGTCCCGTTGGGATACATCTTCATAATCTGAACGATCAGGATGCTGGCGATTAGCGACACGGCATATCCGATCAATAAGGCGATCCAACCATCCGTTCCTCCGGTCAATGCAAGGTCGCGAGGCATTGATATGACGCCTATGCCAAGCTGCATGCTGTGGATGATCAGAATAAACTGCAGCAGCGTTATGGAGTTTGCTTTGCTAGGTTTCAAGCTCATTCCAGTCATTCCTCATCACCTTCAAGGCGGTTTAAACCCATTCTGTTCTTCTGCAGGGATCGCACGCTCGTCGGACGCTTCAGCATATTCCATAAGGGAAGCCGAATAAACACATCCTTCCAATCCCCGATACGCATCGGAGCTAAAGGTGTAGTGTAAGGTTCACCAAGTGATTTCAAGGTAATTAGGTGTGCGACGAGCACCATAAATGCAGCAATAATACCAATTATGCCGAATATGGAGGCGATGATCATCACTGGAAATCGGATGAGCCTAATTGAAGCCGCCATATCGTAATTGGGTAAAATAAACGAAGCAACAGCGGTCGACGCGACGACGACTACCATCAGATTACTTACGATCCCGGCTTGTACAGCTCCTTGTCCGATAACGATACCGCCTACAATGCCTACCGTTTGACCAACCGGTGCGGGCAGACGAACACCGGCTTCTCGAAGCATCTCAAGCATAATCTCCATCATAAACGCTTCAATAAAAGGCGGAAACGGTACTGCTGCTCTAAATTGACCGATCGATAGGATCAAGTCAAGCGGGATGACTTCATGATTAAACGAGATACAGGCAATATAGATACCCGGCAGGAAGGCTGCAATGATACAAGCAAAAAAACGCAACAGACGCAGAAACGTGGCAATCGGCCAGCGCGTACTGTAATCATCAATGCCTTGAAAGAATGCGGCAATACTGGCCGGAGCTATTAATACACTTGATGAGCGGTCGACGACAACGCAGATGCGGCCCTGTAGAATTTGCGAGGCAGCAGTATCTGGCCGTTCTGTCGTAATAAATTGCGGTAGCAGCGAGAATGGGTTATCTTCGATTAACTCGGCCAACTCACCGGTATTCAAGATACAGTCTACATTTAATGAGGTTAATCGTCTCTCCATTTCCTGGATTAAATCGGGATGGGTAACATCCTCCAGATAGAGAATCGATATTTTGCAGGGGACTCTGGCACCGATGTTCAGCTCTTTAATCTTCAGCTCTCTGCTGCTAATGTACCTGCGGATCAGCGCGATGTTTAATCCCGCCGTCTCTATAAAACCTTGGTGGGCCCCTTTAAGAGAAGCTTCGATCTGAGAATCGGTAATCGCTCGCTGCGGCCATCCTTGCGTGTCAAAGGCATACGCCTGCTGTTGACCATCCATGATAAAGACGCTTTGACCCTCCAGGACCGATAGCTCGACATGCTTTAGGGAGGTCAGTGTGCGTATATCGCCAAGCGTGACGGGAAGTACCGGAAGAACGCCTTTTCCGCTCATCCCATTGCTTATTTCAACGGATTCAAACATCAGTTGATTCAACACGTTATTATTGATCGAGTTCTTATCCGCCAATCCTGACAAGTAGACAAGTATAGCCTGGCTCCCTGTCTGTTTATAGTAAAACGAACGAATAACAAGGTCGGGCGCTTTGCTGAAAATCGCGCTGATCGAATCGACATTCACCTTTAATTCGGTATGCAGCTGATCGCGTTCAGGTGTGTGGTCTTCTTTCATTGGCTTGTAGGATTGAATATGGTGACGATTAAGAAATTTGATTAATCGAAGGAAAAACTCCACAGCACACCTCATCGTTCTCTTCTGACTTCATCGTATTTCATATTTTGCCATACCCTGACAGCAATTATTCCAAGATACCCAATAACAAAGCCAATAACAAAGACAGGCTGCCCTATAAGGACAACCTGTCTACAGACACATAACTTTGAGCGTTATACGATGATAGCTTTCAGCTTCTGTTGCAGCAAAGCAAAGGCTTCTTTCAACTGCGACGCGGGAATCTTGCTATAACGGTCACCGAGACTGACTTCATACGAGCAAGCCGATTCATTAACGACATTAATATAACGCGTTAGTCCAATTCCCGTCTCCTTGTATAGCGCTAAGAAAATCGATTCTAATTTGTCTTTAGAGATCGCTGCGTGAACATGGAACATATTCGACACCGGTAATTGCGGGTTCGTCCTCAGCCCTTCACATTCGTTATACAGCTTCGCCAGTTCAACAGCCGACTCGTAATATTGCCCCATCTTCCGCACTCGCTGATCGAAATAATAATCGCTGCTTACGATATAGGGATACAGGCTGATCAGATCGCCGCCATGGCGTCTCTTCCATATTTTGGACTGTTCGGTGAAAGCCTCTCCGCCGGCTAAGATCGCCCCTGCTATGCCGCCGATCCCTTTATAGAACGATACATATACACTATCGAACAATGCGCAGACTTCAGCTGCCGATTTGCCGTAGTACGGTAAAATTTCAAACAATCTCGCTCCGTCCAAATGCAGCTTAATTCCACGTTCACGACAGTGTGCAGCTATGGCTTCAAGCTCTTCGAAGGAAGGCAGCTGTCCGCCAATCTCGCGCTGCGGCAGCTCGAGAAGCAAACAAGAAACGTGCTCTTTCATGCTCACTACGTCTTCCAGTGTAATCAACCGATCTTTGTCCGCGAGCAAAATCGGTTCCAGATGATGCAGCTCCTTCAGCCCATCCTTCTCGTGAATTTCCAAATGGCATAACGGATGATAGGCCACCTTCTTGCTGCCCAGCTCATCACTCCATATGCGAAGCGCAATCTGCTGAGCCATCGTTCCGCTCGGGAAGAACACCGCGGTATCTTTGCCGAGAAAGTCGGCCATTTTACGTTGAAAATCCTCGATCAGCTTCCCGTTTCCGTATACGTCGCTCTCCGCACTCACGTCCATTTCGCGAAACGCATCCAGTAAAATCTGTACCGTATACTTGCTGTGCCCGGTAACCGGGTATGAGGTTTGATTGAATGCATCTAGTAACGCTGTCATCGTGGTCTTCCATCTCCTTCTGTTGCTGTCGCCATATTGTACTTGTTTAGGCGGTACCTCTTCAAGCTTTCCGAACATTGCTCGCCCCAAAAATGAGCGTTGTCCCAGTACGCATGTCGTCCATGCTTCATATGATAACGTATGCAAGAGCTCTTCTTTCTTAGGGGAGGTGATTCTTATGACATTTGCACTCACAGATTGGATGCTCTACTCAATGTGGGCAGTACTTGGATTCATGGGTCTGAACTTCTTAATGGATATGTTCAAAATGATGAAATCAGGCACATTTTCCACCGATTTTGTACTAGGGTATCTCAAAGACATGGTTTACTTTGTCTTACCATTATTCATGTTTGCGAACATGCAGTCTCTCGATCACTGGGGCTGGATGATGTTGACCGCTTACTACGTCGGTGCATTCGGAGTTGTATTCAAGTATCTGATGGACCTCAAAGGCAAAATGTAATCGCTACAGAATAGCTCCATTGCCCGCATTACTTGCAGGCTGCCGGCACCAACGGCAGCCTGTTTCATTTGCAAAAACAGGCTTGTCACTTTCATTTAAATATGTTAAATAAGTAAAGGACGATATTGCTTAGGAGAGATTCAGATGGCACAGCTCTATTATAAATACGGCACGATGAATAGTGGGAAATCATTTGAAATTATTAAAGTTGCCCACAACTACGAGGAGCAAGGCAAGCAGGTCCTCATCTATTCCCCTTCTTTCAGTGCAAGAGACGGCGCAGAGCTGGTCGGCTCACGAGTCGGCTTCGAGCGTGCTGCCATTCCGGTCGACGAGCATACGAACCTGTATGAGAGCGTCAAATCGCATTTATCTACACCATCCGGTCCTAACAAAATTTATTGCGTACTCATCGATGAAGCTCAGTTTCTGAAGAAACACCATATCCTAGAGCTCACGCAAGTAGTTGACGAGCTGAATATCCCGGTTATGGCATTCGGGCTGAAGAACGACTTCCAGAATCAACTGTTTGAAGGCAGTTACAACCTGCTGGTGCAGGCTGATAAGATTGAAGAGATCAAGACCATCTGCTGGTTCTGCGATCGCAAAGCAACAATGGTTATCCGCTTCCGTGACGGTCAGCCCGTTAATGCCGGCGCACAAATCCAAATCGGCGGCAATGAAGATTACAAGCCGGTTTGCAGACGCTGTTACAATCAAGCGTTCCGCGAGGTTGAACCGGATAGCGAAATGAAGTCCGAAATCGAATAAGTAGACGCGGAGAGGCGATATTGGCCTCTCTTTTGTTATTTTCAGTCCCTTTTTGACAACCCTTGTACGGGAAAGTAAAGTGGTAAAAGTAGGTTAAAAATGTATTCAAGGAGGCTGCCATGAGCGCTGCACGTAAGGAATCACCTGTTATCCCTTTTACCTCTATGCGACAACTTGTAGGGCCGCTGCTCGCCATCATTGTCGGCATTTTCATGGTTATCCTTGACAGTACCGCTGTCAATGTAGCTATCCCTGTTCTTGTGAAAGACTTTGACAGCACGCTCAGCATCGTGCAGTGGACCGTAACCGGTTATGCGCTTGCTCAAGCAGCCGTCATTCCGCTAGCCGGTTGGATGACAGATCGGTTCGGCTCGAAACAAATCTTCATCATTTCGCTCATCTTGTTTACTGTCGGTTCAGTGCTCTGCGCGCTCGCGACGACGGCAGAGCAGCTTATTATGTACCGCGTACTGCAAGGACTCGGCGGCGGTATGGTGCTTCCGATCGCATTCGCGATGACTTACCAGCTCAGTCCGCCTGAGAAAGCCGGCTCTATTATGGGACTTATGGGCATGCCTATTCTGCTGGCACCTGCACTCGGCCCCATTGTTTCCGGATATCTGGTCGACTATGTCGCCTGGGAATGGATCTTCTTCATCAACGTCCCGATTGGCATCCTAGGCGTCATCCTGTGTGTGACCTTACTGCCGAAGCTGCCCAAGAAGGCCTTCACCTCACTTGATATGTTAGGCATTATACTGGGTCCTCTTGCATTCGCCGGCTTGTCCTATGGACTTAGCGAGGGATCTGCTAGCTGGTCGTCAGATAAAACGATTATCGGTCTGGTGATTGGTTCCGTATCGCTCATCCTCTTTATCATCGTTGAATTGAAGCGCAAGAAAGAACCGCTCCTGGAGCTGCGAGTATTCCGCTCTCCCTTATTTACACGAGGAATTATCGTCCAGTGGGTCCTACAGTTCGTCATGTTCGGGATCATCTTCACCGTACCCTATTTTATGCAAGAGCTGATGGGAATGAGCGCCTTCCATGCCGGCATGTGGACATTGCCTCAAGCGATTGCCGCAGGGCTGTTTATGCCTATCGGAGGCCGCTTGTATGACAAAATCGGCGCTCGCCCGCTGGTTGTCACCGGCTTGACGATTGTTGCGGTCGGCGCATTCCTCATCTCACGCATCGATCCATCTGACAGTGCAGTCATGTTCCTTCTTCCCCGCGCCATGCTTGGAATGGGAATGGGTTTGTCTTTCCTTGCACTGAATACGCATCTCATTCAATCAGCGCCAAGCCACTTGGTCAGCAGGGTTACATCTCTTACAAGCGCAGCTCAGCAAGTCGTTACCTCGTTTGCGGTTGCAGGATTAACGACATTAATCGTCAGCCGTACATCGCATCACGTTGCGGAAGGCGAGAAACCAATGCCCGATGCGATGGCACACGGGTTCCATGATACTTACCTAGCCCTTGCCGGGCTGGCTATCTTCGGTCTGCTGCTCGCTGTCACCTTGAAGCGTCCTCAACCAAATGGCGCTCAAGCTCCCGCTCATGCCGTAGATATGGGCTAATCATCGCCAGCGACTCATAAATGGTTACAAGGTGTATGATTTCAGCTCCCTCCGCTCATCTTATGGATGACGGAGGTGAGCATTACCATGACAGGTCGAAACAGCAAACCGAAGAAGAAAGGTCCGGCATCCCATCCGGGACGCCTGGATCAATACGGAGAGAAGCTCTCGGAAGAGAGCGACAACAAGTCTCAAGGTAACAGCTGCTGAGTCATTGAATTAGAGAAGGCTGTCTCAAACGTGCAATTTCGCACGTCTGAGACAGCCTTTTATAGTATCCGGATCATCACAACGCCGGATCAAGCAAATGTCATCATGGATTCACCGGTAATGGTGGTGCCGATCGACTCACCTTCACATATGGCCGCCATCGAGCCCGGCTCATCGAAATTAAACACATGGATCGGGAGTTTATAATCTCGTGCGAGCAGGAACGCGGACTGATCCATTACCCGCAAGTCATGCTTGATGACATCGTTATAGTGCAGGGATTGGAATTTCCTAGCGTCCCTGTTCTTCTTCGGGTCAGCTTCATATACGCCGTCTACCCCTTGCTTCGCCACAAACAGCGCATCACAATTTACTTCAATAGCCCGCTGGACAGAAGGATAGTCCGTTGTCACATAGGGCTGGCCGTTACCGCCTGCGAAGATCACGATATACCCTTTCTCCAGATGATGAATGGCTCGCAGTCGAATATAAGGCTCCGCCACAGAGGTGAGCGGAATGGCAGTCATTACACGCACTTCATTGCTGCATTTTGCCTTCAACACGCCTCTTAACATCAAGCTGTTCACTACAGTTGCAAGCGTGCCGATGTTATCGGCTTCCGCTCGTTCAATTCCCCAGCTCTCCGCCATATTCCCTCTGAAGATATTGCCTCCGCCAATAACCAAGGATACCTCCACGCCTTTGCTCACCACCGACAAAATCTCGCCTGCGATATGCTCCAGTCTGTCCGGATCAAACCCAAATTCGCTGCTTCCCGCAACGGCTCCACCGCTTAACTTGATCAGTACCCTCTTGTATGTGCTCATTACAATCCTCCTTGGACAAAAATAAAACACTAAAGCAAATGCCTTAGTGTTTACGGATCACATATGAAATTGGAATGGCTGTTGAAGCATCACGTTCACCTAGACCTTGTTGTCTGATTAGCATTAAGCTTCGCCTCCATTCGTGTACTAAACTTGATTATATAGGATAACAACCTGAATAAACAATAAACATTTATGCTCATGTGTACCGAAAATCAACTACTATTGAACTGTATCCTTTTGTTCATTTTACAAGAAATTGACACCTATGGATATGGTTCTCGTATGAACTGAAATAGTGTACGATTGTAAAGGGCTTCGCGGGTTAACAGTGCACTGCGCAGCCTGAATTCAGAAGGAGGATCCCCTGCATGCCACTGTTTCTGCACACGCTGTCCTTAAAGCTGCTTCGGCTTAAGAACTCAGCTGTCGCCATTCTTTTCATTGCCTTCCTGCTGATCCTCTCTACGTTGGCCTATTGGCTGGAGCCGGACACATTCGAATCTTGGTTCAATGCTCTGTACTGGGTCATGACCACGATGGCAACCGTCGGATACGGCGATTATTTCGCCCACACGTTCGCAGGTAAGGTGCTAACGCTCTTTATTTATGTGTTTGGCATCGGCTTATTGAGTTTGATTATCGGCAAAATCATTGATTCGGTCTCACAGTATCATCGACAAAGGAGAGCTGGTAAGTTGAACTATTCCGGGAAACAGCATGTCATCTTTATTAATTGGAGTAAGAAAGCCAGATATGCAGTGGAAGAGCTGCTATCCATCTCTCCTGCTACTCATATCGTGATTATCGATGCCATCGATCAACATCCCTACGAGCATCACAATGTTCACTTTGTGAGCGGCGATCCCAGCTCCAGCGACATCTTGGAGAAAGCCGGCATTGCCAGTGCGAAAGCAGCCATCATCTTCGCCGATTATCGCATCGATGAATCATCGCTGGTCGACGGCAAATCGCTGTTGATCGCCTCCAGCATTGAAAGCATCGCCCCGCAGGTTCATACGACCGTAGAAATTATGCTCGAGAAGCATATCCATAATTTCAAACATGTCAAAGTGAATGAATTTGTACTCTCTCATGATGCCGTTGCAAGGCTCGCGGTTCGATCGGCACTGAACGATGGCAGCGTAGAAATCTTCACCCAGCTGCTTAGTCGTCAGCACGGCTCTGATGTGTTCCAAGTTTCCGTCTCACCGGATTGGAAGACCTATGAGGATGCTTTTCTCTCCCTATTGAAACAAGGAGCGACTTTGATCTCAGATCGCGGAGACATGTCCATCAACACGAAGCTGAACGCTCCCATTCCCGCGGACGCCAAGCTCTTCGTCGTCTGTGATGTCGAAGTCTATCAGACTATTACCAAAGGAGTGCGTGTTTAATGCATACGATTTGTTATCAAGATTGGGATGAGTCGGCGCGGCGAATAGTACGAACGCTCAAACAATATTCGGTTGATACCGATGAACTATTCGTCCGCAAGCTCGTCAATGCAACGGTCATCCAGAACAGGCTGCTCCACCACAGCTCGCATGAGTCCGAGGATAGCGGAGTCCATCATATCTATGCGGCGTCTTTTCAACCCAGCGATCTCGATCTCTATGGGGATGATATCAAGCCGGCGCTGCTTGAGCGTTGTGACCGATCTGTGTTTCTGGAAACCGAGTTTCTCTATTGGAACGGACGGACGTTCGAATTAGGCGAGGGGCTGATTCGTACGCAAGGGTCGCAAGACATCGCCAGATTGCTCCTTGATCATTATTTGGTGAAGCAAACCCGCACCTTCGAGTCCTTATACTCCGTGCTCGATGATGACCGCAACAAAGTTGTATTGTACATGAAGGAGGTTCACGTTTAAATGAAAGACGACATGAAGTCCGCCAAAGTGCTGAAATTCGCGCTGTTGCTCGCTGTGCCTGTCGCGCTAAGCGGCTGTAACACCAGCTCCAGCTATGACTGCGACCCGAACTACGAGAATTGTGATGATGGTTATTACGGCGGAACCGGCGGAACCTACTATTCTAGCGGCGGTTCCACGACCAAGAATCCAGCGGTCAACGCTAACGGTTCAAGCAGCAGCTCCGGTGCCGTTAAAGGCTCTAACAGCAGCTCTGGTTCATTCAAAGGGTTCGGCAGCAGCGGCAGCAGAAGCAGCGGGGGTTAACGCATGATAAACCGGATCGTGCAGCTCGATGGGAACCATGATGCAATATTTAGCGGTGAGATTGCTCAGAATATCCCCTACCATCGGATGAATGGCAAACAGTACTGTCTTCCTGCCTTGACGCTGTTCCAACCCGAAGAAGCTGCCGCACTTCAAGCCGCTTCTGAATCCGTTGACCGCATTTACTGGAAAGTACTGCGTTTCGCTCAACAATATTTGCCTGATGAGTTTCTCGTTCAGCAATTAGGACTTCATCCCGCTCTCTTATCGGCAGCACGAATGGAAGTTCCGTATCACGGTGTATCCAGACAGGATTGGATCATGGGCGAACATGGCATGAAATGTATCGAAAATAACACGGATACGCCAACAGGCATACCCGAAACCGCCTACCTGGCAGAGCAGCTTATTCATCATTTCTCAACGTATACGGCTGCTTCAATCGGGATGCGCCATGAGATTCAGGGCGCCTTCGACCAATTGATTCGGCATTATGCCAATCAAGGTCTCACGGGTCCGATTGTATTTTCCAGTTATGGCTGGCATCTTGAGGATCGCACGAACACGGAGTATATCATGAAGGCCGTCAACGAGCTGGGTTACGAGACCCTCTATGTTCCCCTCGAAGAACTGGAAATTATCCCCGGTGACGGACTCTATGCCGGTGGGCAGCGTATTGCCGTGTTATATCGCCTGTATCCGCTTGAATATCTGATTCACGATACAGACGATGAACAAGAGAGCATGCCGATTGGCGAGGCACTGATTCAGCTTGTTGCCTTAGGCAAGCTTGGACTGATCAATCCGGCACAGAGCATCATTACTCAGAGCAAAGGGTTTATGGCGTTAATTTGGTCGCTCTACGAGCGTCGAGATCAAACCGAGGCTTTTGTCGGGTTCACCCTCTTCGATGAAGCTGATATCGCAGACATAGAACGTTACCTGCTCCCGACTTATTATGAAGCGGCACCGTTCGTGCAAACCGGTACTCCTTATGTAGCCAAAGGATACTGGGGACGCGAAGGCAAAGGTACTTCCCTCTATGATGGCGCAGGACAATTCCAGCAAGCCGAGTGGGGTCATGAGGAAGCAGATGTCATCGAGGTTCAAGACTATTATGACAACCAGCCGAAGGTTTACCAGCAGCTGTTCCCTATGCAAGAAGCTCGTGTTGAAACGGAAGAAGGTCCTTTCGAGGGCTATCTCTTAACAGGCGCTTATATAATAGGCGGACATTACGCCGGCCTGCTGCCTCGTATAGGCGGCAAAATTACCGGAGATATGGCTTACTACTGCCCTGCTGCAATTACATACACAACCCAAGGAGGATCAAAGCGTGAATAACTTTGGTAATGATCTGTTGAATGTAGGAATTGGAATCGTTATTTTGCTAGTAGCACTGCTAGTTGGTTCTTTCGTATTTAGCAAGCTTACGCGTTTCAATGATTGGGAGGAAATTAGGCGAGGTAACGAGGCCGCAGGCATTTATATGGGCAGCAAGCTGCTTGGTCTTGGCATCATCGTAGCGATGGTATCGTACAGTTCCCATGATTGGGAGGCTATGCTGATCTGGTCCGGAATAGGCATTCTGCTACTCTGCCTTGTCTATGTTGTATTTGATTTCCTTACCCCTAAGCTCAATGTTTGCGAAGAGATTGCCAAAGGCAACAAATCCGTTGCACAACTGCTTCGCGCCATTATTCTCGGATCGTCGATTGTGATCGGTACGTTCTTAATGTAAATAATAAAGCGGCACAAGTGCTCATCACTTGTGCCGCTTTATTATTTAAGATAGAAAATCTATAATACCCGATACGATCGCACTCGATACGGTTTCCTGGAATGCTGCCGACTTCATCCGCTCTTCTTCCGCGTGATTCGAAATATATCCGAGCTCAAGCAGTAGCGCCGGTCTGGTATTCTCACGTATGACTTGATAATTGCCCACCTTCACACCACGATCTTTGGCGTCGATCGATTGAGCAAGCTCGCTATGCATAAGCTCGGCAAGTCCGTTATCCGTTTCGTTGTAGTAGTACGTCGTCATTCCTGCAACATCATTGGATTCGAAAGCATCGTAATGAATGCTGATAAACACATCTGCTTTCGATTCATTCGCGATTGCCACACGTTCGTCCAGCGATACGGTTTCGTCATCCGATCGAGTCAGAATCACTTGAGCTCCCGTTCTCTTCACCAGCTCGTCTCGAATGTGCTGCACCGTCTGCAAGGTGACATCCTTCTCGAAAGTCCCTTGTTGTCCGATCGATCCGGCGTCTTTCCCACCGTGTCCGGCATCCAGTACAATCGTTTTGCCGGCAAGAAGCAGGTTCTCGCTTGCGACGATCGGCACCCCTGCGGATGCGTCATCGTCACTGGACCCATTGGCTCGATTATGAGCTTGGAATATGAATAAAGCCGCGGCAAAGACGATTAAGGCAAGCAAGGCCGTGCCGGGGTATTTCTTCTTTCTCCTTTTCATTTCAGAAACTTCCTCCTTACGGTGTGCTGCTTGATGTTCCACTAGCGTATCAGCTCGACTTAAAATTGAAATGAAGCTAATCTTAATAACGGCTTAAATCGATATAAAGTTTAATTTTCATTTCGTCATGCATAAGATCAATACCTGCTTGGGTACATTAATGTCTGTTGCAATACACAATGAATGAGGAGGATCACACACATGGCAAACGGACAAAATCAAGTTTCTAAAGCAGATGTGCAATCCGTGGCATTAAACAAGCTTCCGGTTGCAGGTGCAGCAGACACCGAGTTCTCCGCAGAAGAAGCGGCTGAAGTATTCCAGCACAACCCTGCTTCGAACCAAACTGCGGCTAATGTTGCAGCTAATGAAGCTGAAGACGAAGAGTAACCTCTAATCGGATACTTAACAAAACATGAAGCCCGTTCCTAATGGAATCGGGCTTCACTTATTTTAAGCGGAATATTCAAGCTTCTTGCGCGTGTTATTGTTATTGCCTTTATTTCTAGATCCCTTAACCAGCTCAGGCAGTGCAACACCCAGTAATACGAGTACGACGCCGGCCCACTGCAGCCCGCTCACTTGTTCATGCAGCACAACCGCTGAGAGCATAACTGCTACAGGCAGCTCCGATGCACCTAGAATACCAGCCATTCCTCCGCCGATATGCGGAACGCCTGCCGCGAACAGCACAGGAGGAATAAAGGCACCGAACAGCCCAAGCAAGAAACCAAATAACAGCAAGCTGCTCCAGATCACGCCGTTAAACAGATAAACCGGCGGGAACAGAATAAACACGAAGATCATTCCGCCCGTAATCATCCATAAGCTTCGCTGAGCGGGATGAACAGCTGGTACAGCTTTTCCACTGAAAATAATAAAGAGCGAATAGCTTACTGCAGCGAGCAAACCAAGTACAATGCCAGCCCAATTAAACTCAGAAATCCCTTGTTCCATAATGCCGGCAGCGAGCAATGTTCCGCCGAATAAGATGCTAAGCGTTAGCAGCATAATTCCGTTCGGACGTTTACTCGTACTGATCGCATGGATAAGAACGCCCATCCACGTAAATTGGAACAACAGTACGATCGCAAGTGAGTTCGGAATATATCGCAGAGACTGATAATACAGCAGACCTGTCAGCGCCGTTGGAATACCTGCAGACATCAGCAAGAGTCGTTGTTTCCAAGTTAAACTGAGCGACTGCTTAATCGGCTCATTTGCCTTTGCAGCCTGACGTTTGTTGCGCACTTTAAGCATAATGACGAGCAGCCAGGATAGGATAAATCCTGTTAACAGCTGCGTACCTACTACCTCACCTAAGCTGTAGCCTTGTCCATAAGCTTTCACTACGATCGTCGACAGAATGCCGTAACTGACCGCGCCTAGAAATACAGACAGCATATATTTCATATCTAAGATGCCCCCTTCGAAACTTGCGTATGATCGGTAAACAAATACAAAAAACTTCCTTACCACAAATACAGAATCATCAACTGATCATTCCGTATTCGTAGTAAGGAAGTTAAGGCTTCCTGTAGATACCCTCACCCTGTTTGTTCGTGAGGTTATACGAATTTATTATGAAGTTAAGTATGTTTTCCGTTGGAACTGCTTGTGATCACTCATGGAAATGTAACATGACTCGTTAGTTTCTGTCAACAGGTGATTGACGGGAATTAAGCTAATTTCAGAAAGTCACTTCGCATAATACTTCGGACATGCCCTGCCCATCGGCCGTTGGCGGGACAATATTTCTTCGCGACCTTCTCGATCGTCGTATAGCCGCGCTCGACGTAATTGGCCGATAAGAGTTGTCCGAATTTCCTCACGCTCTCCCCCTTGGTGGCGAAGGAAAAGGCTTTTTTGTAGGCGTTTTTGCCTGTGACGGCATTCAAGCCGAACAGATTATTTTTCGTTTGCGCCAGTCGGCTCGATCCGTTACCGCTTTCAAGCTTCATGACGGCGATGGTAAAGAATGCGTTAATGCCATATTTATCTTCAATGGCGAGAACGGCTGCTTCCAGTCCATGACCGGCAAGCTTCGTTCCTTTCAGTATTGTCGCGATTTGTTCTTTGTTTAGACCCGAGTCTGACATCACCTTGGAGGTTGGTTTAGCCAGTGTCTCAATCGGCGTTACAAGTTTCTTCTTGATGGGTAAATTATCAATAACAGCCGTTGGGGCATTCACCTTCTTGACCGTCTGATGGGTCACAGATGCGGTGGACACTTCAACTTTAGCGGCTTTCACTTGATTAACAGGTACTGCTGGCGTTACCGATATTGATTGCGATAACTGCGGCACTTCCTCAGCATAACCGCCATGGACATATCCGCCGTCCTGGAGTGATAACCAACCGGATTCAGTTACGCTCACAACTTGAAGCATTTCGCCTTGCTTCACTTCTGTCATGATTGTCGAGCTTGCATCCGGCATGGAACGTACATTGAGGTAGAAAGCCGTTACTTTATATGTATGGATAGGATTTGCCATCGGAACGACGGTGGCAGGAACAGCAGGTACGGGGATAGTACGAATCAGCTCTGGGGATTCGGCGGCTGATGCTTTGGGGATGACGGTCGCGGGCTGGAACAATGATTTCGGAAGATGCATGGCTTCTGTGGCAGGTGATAGCGACGATGGTGATGATACCGCTTTGTTTTGGAGCCAATGCGGAGCAGATAAACCTGCTATTTGGGAATTCCACAGTGCATTCGTAAAGGTAAAGGATAGAATAACCGTAGTTACAAACAACGCACAAATCATATAAGCCACTACATTCCACTGGATGGTTCTAGTCATTGAAACACCTCTTCCTTGGATTTAAGGGCCTTTCCGATATAGGTTAGATTGTAAATGCTATCTTCTGAAAAGCATGTCAAACCTTCTGTAAGAAAAATATGTACTTTTGTCGACGGACATTCCTTCTATGGCGAACAAAAAAGAAGCCTGAGTGAATCAGGCTCCTTTATGAGTGTTTTTTAATCTTTTTTCACGCTTCCGGAAACGCCTTGCGCCCCATAAAACCGTCATTCCAGCCGTGATAGTGAGAGATTCGATCCTCGCCTTGCTTCCAACAGATTAGAATTTCCTCACCATCGAGAATGGAGGGGAAATCAATCAATCCCGGGTTGATCATTTTGAGTAAAACGCCCTTACGATCAAAATTTCCGATGTGCAGCTCAATATCCATCCGCATGAACTCGAGCTGACTCTCCACCTCAAAGAACGGATCATCGCTTCCTCTATCTGTAGTTGCCTTCAACACTTGCAGCTCATCAAACTTCTCTTCGAATTGCTGCGTCAGTAGCTGCAGTTTAAGCAGATCTTCCTGCAGCTGCGGTAAAAGTGCATTCGCTTCGCTTAATGTAAAATGAATTGGGTCCACTTTCGTATCCACTCCTTACATTAAGTGTACTAGAATCAAACGAACAAGGTCAAACGGAGCTTAGCGATTATTCCATTCGAAATGAAAAAACGAGAACCCCGTGTCCGCTATCGACACTTCAATTCTCGTTCCTCCCTGTTATTTAAAATAAGTTCGCAGATGTTCCGCCGCTTTCATGATCCCCTGCCGTTCTTGCTCTAAGGTTCCCCAGAAACGATGGTCCTCCAGCTCGATGCTGACCGCCCCTTTATATCCTAGGCGATCCAATCGCACGGCCACCTTGCTCCATTCAACAGCGCCATGCCCGGGAATCGTGTAACGCCACGAGCCTTCCGAGAATCCGTATTTCGCTCCGAATGTTGCCTGCAGCACGCCGGATTCATACAGTTCTTCATTAAGAAGCTCCGTATCCTTGCCATGACAATGGTTAACCCGTTCCCCGAACTCCGATAACGCGCGTAAGTAATCGATGCCTAGTCGCACAAGATGGGAAGGATCATAGTTGAGGCCGAAATGTTTCGAAGGGATTGCCTCAAACATAGCTCGCCACATCTCAGGTGTACAGCCCAGCGTTGGATAATGAGGCGCCGGTCCTGGCCAGCCTTCGATGGCGATATAAATGCCGCGCTGCTCAGCATGGCGAACGACTTCCGGGAAAGAATCCTTCCAAATAGCAAAGCCTTCCGAGCGAGGAAGCGTGAGATCTTCCGGCACCAAACACATGAACATGACGTTTCCGCCGAGCTCAGCCATGGTGTCCATTTGGCGTTTAGTCGCCTCAACCGCATCGGAGCGGCGTGCATCGTCTCGGCTAAGCAGCTGCGCTGTATGCCGAGCATCCACAGAGCCGATGCCGATTCCGAACTCACTGCAGGCTTGCTTCACTTCAGGAGTCAGCTCGGAGACATCTAAGATGTCGAGTCCGATTTCCGCTGCCCAAGCGGCAGTTTGTCTAATCCCTGCGCGGCCAATAATGGGCGGTATTCGCATGCCGATTGAATAGGTCATCTTAGCTTGCCTCCTCTGATTTCAAATCACCTACTGGCGAATAACCGGCCGCTTGATAAATCATCTCCGATAATTGAACTACTTTGAGCGCGTACTCACCTGGTACAAGCACATCGTGGCGACCTAATATAGCATCAATAAAGCTCTTGTCTTGATTGGTTGATGCAGCCGGAAGCTCAGGAACAATCGGCTCTTGTCTCAATCGGCGAAGCGTGATTCGGCCGTTATCGTAGAAGATCCCGCCTTCTTCTCCGCAGAATACAAAAGTCTCATGCCAGCAAGGCGAGTAACCAACCAGATTAAGACCCGCAACAGCACCTTCGGCAAATCGTATCGAAGTGAAGGTGTCGATTTCAACGGGCGTGCCATGCATATGCAGCTGTGGTTTGACTTCAATCGGTGTCAGCCCTGTCGTCCATAGGAGAACATCAATGATATGGCTGCCGGAATCCATCAAGAAACCGCCGCCGGATAAGGCAGGGTCTTGGCGCCAGGAGCCAGGTGTCCCCTGCCTCCACTCTTGATATAGGGATGCGGTAATCGAAGTCAGCTTGCCAATCTCGCCTCTTGCAATGGCATCTCGGATGTATAGAAATTCGGGCTGAAAATGGCGCTGATAGGACACCTGCATGATTTTGCCGGCGTCATTGGCAAGCTCGATTAGCTCTTTCGCTTCCTCGGAGGAGCAAGTCATCGGTTTCTCGATTAATACATGCAGGCCTTTGCGCAATACAGCGCTGGCCTGTTCAAAGTGCAGCGTATGCGGCGAACAAATGACGACCGCATCCAGCTCTACTTCATCCAGCATGTCGGTGTAATCCGCGAATGCCGGAATATCACCTAATTGATTTTGCGCAGCAAACTGCTCTCTGCCAGCTGCATGGGGATCCGCTATTGCTGCAATCTGTACCTCCGATAACTCCGACAGCTGACGCGCGTGCCAACCCGCAATGCCGCCGGTTCCGATCATTCCAACTCGAATCAAGCTCAATTAATTCGCCTCCCGCTTATGCTTGGAATAGATAAGACATTTGGATAAATCAGACATCTCCACCTTAAGCTAACACAAATCAAGGCTGCTACCAATCCAAATATGCGACAAGATATGCTAAGCCATATCCACGTTTGGACAATTACAAAGTAGGCAATGATAAGCAAGAGCTAAGAGATCAATGCACAGGAGGAAGACACAGCGCAATGAGAAGAACTTTGCTACACACAACGCGAACAGCCGTTTGCTTCGTCTTGCTGGCTGCAACGATTGGCGGTCCTGCCGGCGCGCACCCCGTCCAAGAAACGACGCCAACCGTTGTTCAAGTGAAACTGGTTGGTGCAGCCGGTACCGAAGTCGGCATGGCGACACTGACACAGAAGAACGATGCCGTCGTGCTTCATGTTGAAGCCAAGAACTTGCCGGCCGGCGTACATGGCATCCATTTTCATGAGACCGGGAAATGCGAAGCACCTGACTTTAAGACAGCAGGCGCGCATTTCAATCCGCAAACCAAACAGCATGGCTTTAACAACCCGAAGGGATTTCATGTAGGGGATTTACCGAACATCACGGTAGCAGCAGATGGCTCGGTTAAAGTAGATATCGAGACACGAATCATCACTTTAGCGCCTAACCAGCCTAATTCGCTCCGGAAGACAGGCGGCACTGCGCTTGTGATTCATGAGAAAGCCGATGATTATGCGACTGACCCGTCCGGAAATTCAGGGAACCGCATTGTATGCGGGGTAATCGCCCAATAACGAAATGTAAACCAATAAGCGTCGAAATCGGCCATGGATCTCTTAAGGGAGGTTCATGGCCATTTACAACTGGAGGAGTCTTACGTTAAATTGAAACATGGAGATGGGCTTATCGATTAAACACAGAGAAATTAAAGGAGCACACCAAACTGATGCTAACAAAAGAATTATCACCCCTTGTACAAGCTTTAGACCTCAAACCGCATCCGGAAGGCGGCTGGTACAAAGAATTGTGGAAGGCTTCTTTCGAGATTCCGCAAGAGATACTGGGCGAACGCTATTCCGGTGCACGATTTGCGGCTACATCGATTTACTTCGTCCTGCACCCGGAAGAAACCTCAGACTGGCATACCGTATTGTCCGATGAATTATGGCTCTGGCACTCCGGCAGCCCGCTTCTGCTCCGCTTAGGCGGTACTGGAGAGAATCCGGAGACGACCGAAGAGATTATCATTGGACCGGATATCGCCAAAGGTCAACGGCCGCAAGCGCTGGTACCGGCGAATGTTTGGCAGATGGCCAAGCCGCTCGGCGATGAGCCTGTATTTGTTTCTTGTGTTGTAGCTCCGGGCTTTCATTATGATGATTTCACCCTCATAAAACGCACTTAAACCATACCTTATTAGAGAAAAGGCCAATCAGGACTATCCTGATTGGCCTTTTCTCATTGTCAATGGGAATTCCATGAATGTTTTCTAATCGTATTCTAACAATGTCAGTGAAAGCGTTCGTAATGAAGAGTTTTCCTCCACATTGGTAAGTAGTGGGTTTTTCTGCTGTGGTATAGTGGTCACCAGGTGATAGCGACAACCAGTAATCACACTATACTCTCAATTAATAGGAGGAAGACATGAATAACACAACAAACAAGCGTATAGGTAGAAAATTAGCAGGTGTAGCACTCAGCCTATCTATCGCTTTTGCCGGAAGCATGCTTCTTACGCCGAAGACGACTCACGCAGCATCCGATTCAGTCGTAGCGAGTAACATCATTAATAAGGGCAAACAATATATGGGCGTGCCTTACAAATTCGGCGCCAAATCCGGCATTACTAGCGCATTTGATTGTTCTTCATTCGTGCAATACATTTATAAGAAGAATGGCATCAGCCTTCCGCGTTCGTCGAGACAGCAAGCCGTTAAAGGAACTAGGGTGCTGAAGAGCAACTTGAAAAAGGGCGACCTTATTTTCTCGGATACGAATCGTGACGGCAAAATCAATCATGTCAGCATCTATATCGGCAATGGCAAAGTCCTTCAAACGTACCGCGTAGGAATCGGTGTTACGATCTCAACCTTCAAAGGAAGCATCTGGGACAAAACATTCGTAACCGCTCGCGACGTCATTTAGTCTTCATATCGTGCAGGGCACCTAGGTGCTCTGCACGTTTTTCGTTTCGGTGGGCAAGCGTATATACAGGCTAGCCTTGGACTCCATACACTAGAAGGTAGTAGAGTATTCGCGTGTAAGGAGGTGCGAACAATGAAGCTGGATATCGGCTGCGGTGCCAATAAGCTCCCTGATTGCTACGGGATTGACCGTTATGCACTGCCGGGCGTCAATCTGGTCAGTGATCTGAATAGTGAAATACCGTTTCCCGATAACTCCATCGATTTCATTGCCGTGAGCCGCATGCTGCCTTACGTAAGCGACTTAACCTTCGCGCTGCGCGAGTTATATCGGGTCAGCGTTCACAAGACAGTCGTTTGTTTGCTATGCCCGTATGCGCACAACTTTCGCCATAGCTCAAACCCGTTCTTAAAACACCGCTTCGATGAACACACGCCTCGTTATATGACGGGAGCTTTCAGACAACCTCCCGGAAATCCGATCTGCCCTCCCCTTTTCCCTTACAGCTATGTCACGCCTCCGCCTTATGATTTCAGATTGCTTCGTATGGAGCTTTTCTATCAAGCCCCTTATTTGACGGATCTCTATGAACCTGATGAGCTCGAAGTACTCAAGGAGCTTCAAGCAAACGTTGTAGATGAGATTTTGTATTATTTTGTCGTCGTGAAAGCGCCTTTGCCTGAAGAGGAATGGTTAGCGATGTGTAATGAAGTTCACCCAGAGCCGCATGCCGTAACGATGCTCCGTAGCATAGCCCCTTATTGAGGTGCATATGTTTGAGTTAGTGTGCACTATGCATCATATTCGGAGAGGAACTTAAGGGGGGCGAGGAGCATTGCACTAGTAGTTCGGGCTACCCTTAATGCAACCGGCGCGATTACCTTCACCGGTAATACGCTTGGGCTAAGCCGTTCCACGGTAGAAGGGGTTCCCGGTACCCAAGACAGTATCGGCGCATTCTCAACGATCAATACAGCAGTTCGGTATGGTACCTATCCCTTCGGAACGACCAGCAATTATCTGCTAAACAATGCATCGGCCATTCTAGTGATACCTGCTGGCAGCACTGTGCTGTATGCGGAATTGATCTGGGGCGGTACGTATATCGTGCCCGGCGTCAATTTATCAGCTGCCATCAACAATCCCGTTACACTCACTTTGCCAAATTCGACGAACTTCAGCGTCACGCCGGACCCGGCAACCGCAAATACATTCGATCTCGGCAGCGGCGCTTTCGGTTATACGCGATCAGCTAACGTAACCTCTCAGATCACGAATGGCGGTGCCGGCACGTATACAGTAGGAGCCGTTGTCGGAACCATTACGGTTACGGATCCGACGGCCAACCATGCAGGCTGGACACTCGCAGTCATCTATCAGAATCCTACGCTGCCCTTCCGGAATATGTCGCTGCGCGTAGGAGCCGTGCTTGTTCAATCCACCTCTGCCCCGGTTGTTACGACTATAACCGGATTCGCCACGCCTGTCTCCGGGGCGCTTGGCGGCAGAGCACTATTCAGCGCCCAGGAAGGCGATGCGAATCGCACAGGCGACCAGGCGCTATTCGGTCCGACAACCGGCACACAGGTTGCTCTGTCCGGAACAAACAATTTCGCCAATAATTTCTTCGCTTCGCAGATCAACGATGATAGCGGAGCATTGAATACGACCGGAACATTCGGGACGCGAAATCAGACCAACGGAGCACCTGGCTCAAATATCATAGGTGGCCGGCAAGGCTGGGATATCACGAATGTGAATGTGTCAGCCAACCTAGTCAACAATCAATCATCGGCCGTATTGACGTTAACCACTTCAGGGGATGCCTATGTCGTCAATGCAAATGCTTTACAGATCAATATCAATGCGCCGATCATCTCAACGACCAAGAGCGCGAACGTTCCCGGAACCGTCATTGGCGATACGATTACGTATACGGTCACAGTAAGTAATACAGGTAACGCGAACGCAGCAAGCGTTGTCGTGTCAGACGCGATACCGACCGGATCCACTTTTGTAGCCGGCAGCGTCGTCGTAGCAGGTGTTGCCAAACCGACTTTCGATATCATTGCCGGCGTGCCGATAGGCTCCCTTGCCCTGAACAGCTCCGTAACCATTACATACAAGGCAAAGGTCACCTCTCTACCCAATCCGCCTCAAATTCCAAACGTCGCCAAAGCCGCTTTCACCTTCCAGAGTGTTGCCGGCGGAGACGTTATTAGCGGTGTCATCCCTTCGAATACGGTTTCTACGCCGGTTTATTCACCTGTACTTACGTTGGTCAAAAGCGCGGATACCGCAAACGCAGCAGTAGGTACTACCGTTACGTACTCGGTGCTGATCAGCAATTCCGGCAGTATTGGCGCGACAACCACGTTCACGGATAATATTCCGGGAAGCACGACCTTTGTCCCGAACAGCGTCAAAGTAAACGGGGTCACCCAAACCGGAGCGAATCCCGTATCCGGCGTTCCCATAGGTTTAGTACCTGCCGGCGGATCAACGACGGTGACCTTTCAAGTCATCGTGAATTCACTGCCGACCCCGGTTCAGCCGCAAATTTCGAATCAGGCAGGGGCGGCTTATACCTACGCGCCGCCTGATGGAAGCGGCAGAACGCTTAGCGGATCCGCCTCGTCGAACACGCTTGTCATTCCGGTTTCATTGCCGAATGTGAACGTGGTGAAGAGCTCGAACCGAACCGCAACGACCGTCGGCGATACGGTTACATTCTCAACTTTAATTTCCAACAATGGGGTAGCCGCCGTATCGAATGTCGTATTCAGTGATCCGATTCCTGCGGGAACGAGCTTCATCGACGGATCGGTCACAGTTGGCGGCGTAGCTAGGCCGACTGCCAATCCTGCTGCCGGTATCTCGATCGGCACCATTGCCTCCGGCGCATCCGTAAACGTCGTATTTCAGCTCAATGTCACATCGCTTCCGTCACCTGCACAAATTGACAACCGTGCAACCGTATCCTATAGCTCAGGCACATTTAACGGTTCTTCCCTGTCCAATACCATATCCGTTCCGGTCTATCAACCGATCATCGCCGCTCTGAAATCCGTAAATTCTACTCGCGCGACGGTAGGCGATACGTTAACGTACACCTTTGCCGTGCAAAATACAGGGAATTTCGGAGCGCAGCTCACATTGACCGATACACTTCCATCCGGTACAACGTACGTCGCCAATAGTATTACAGTAGACGGTTCTCCTAGGCCGGGTTCTACACCGCAAACCGGTATCCCTGTCGGTTCTGTTCCTGCGGGAAGTACAGTGAATGTCGTGTTTCAAGTCCTGCTTCAATCCTTGCCGAACCCGCCTACCCTTACCAATTTCGGAACATATACGTATACCTACACGTTGCCGGACAGTCGTGTGATGAACGGAAGCGGCAGCTCTAACACCGTGTCGATTCCCGCTTCCGCACCTAATGTCAGCATCAGTAAAGGCGCCGATTTCTCGGAAGCGACCCTGAACGATGAAATTACGTATACCATCATCGTCTCTAACAACGGCATTGTACCTGTCAATCAAGTATTCGTCTCCGACCCGATTCCGGACGGATCACAATTTATTACAGGCAGCGTGACCGTAGGCGGGATTCCGGCTCCAAGCGCAGATCCCGCGGCAGGCATTCTGATCGGAACGCTGGCGCCTTCTGCGATTACGATCATCAGCTTCCGGGTTCGCGTAACGTCACTTACGGCATCTGCTGTCTTATCGAATCGGGCAGCAGTCAACTATACCTCAGGCGCCTTTATGGGAACATCATTCTCCGATACGGTGAATATACCTGTTTATTCCCCGATACTCGCCGTTTCCAAGAGCGCCAATTCTTCAGCTGCCACACTCGGAGATGCCGTCGTATATACGCTGCAAATCAACAACAGCGGTAATATCAGCGCAGATGTGACGTTGACGGATAACATTCCGGCAGGGTCGACGTTTGTTGTGAACTCAGTCCTTGTTAATGGGACTCCTCAGCCAGGCGTTAATCCGGTTACAGGTATTCCAAGCGTCATTGTCCCGCCGCTTCAGACCTCGACGGTTACGTTTCAAGTATCCGTGGATTCGCTTCCCAGCCCACAGCAGCTCGTGGATCAAGGAACAGCCGCGTACACCTTCACCCTTCCAGGTGGACGGTTGGTTAATGGCTCCGCAAACTCCAATACGGTATCCATTCCTGTATCCGCACCGAATGTATCGGTTGTGCTCAGCACGGCTGCTACAGATATCACTACCGGCGATACCATTCTGTACACGGCTGTTATCACGAACAATGGGATTACTAATGTCAATAATATCATCTATGTCGGATCTGCCATCCCAGGCACAACCTTTGTTCCAGGCAGTGTTAAAGTGAACGGTATTGCACTTCCCCAGGCGGATGAGACCGCCGGTATTCCGATCGGTTCCTTGGCACCGAGTGCCTTCGCAACCGTGACCTATGAGGTGAAACTAATCATGCCTGTGTCCGATCAAATTGTTAACCAGTCGACAGTAAGCTTCACGTCCGGCAGCTTCTCGAGTACATCATCGTCCAACGTCGTTACTACACCGATTACGCAGCCGATAATTAACGTGGTTAAATCGTCGGGCATAAGCAATGCCCAAGTAGGCGATACCGTCGTTTACACGATTGCGGTCAGCAATACCGGTAATCTTCCTGCCACCGCAATCGTAACGGATACGATTCCGCCGAATACGTCGTTCGTATCCAATAGCGTTATCGTCGACGGGGTCCCTCAGCCAAGCGCCACGCCTTCGGGAGGGATCAATGCCGGGACGGTTAACGTGAACCAAACCGTCTACATCATGTTCTCGGTCGTAATCGATACACTCCCTAATCCGCAGCAGATCATCAACCAAGCGACAGCAACGTATCAATTTACCCCGCCTGACGGGCGTCTGATCACACTGACGAAGTTATCCAATTCGCTGTCCATCTCCGTGTCTTCACCTAATGTGACGGCGCTTAAGACTTCGACATCCACTGCTGTCTCCATTGGAGATATCATCCCTTATGTCGTGCTGGTATCGAATAACGGGATTTCACCGATTACAAATACGGTATTTATTGATGGCATTCCAAGCGGTACTACGTTTGTATCTGGCAGTGTAGCCATCAATAGTGTCCCCGTACCTAACGCGAATCCGGCGCTCGGTGTAAATGTAGGCACGATACCAGCCGGCGGCTCAGCTACCGTAACCTTCAACCTGCTCGTCGTTTCAGTTCCGACGCCTGCGCTGATTTCTAACCAAGCTACCGTAACGTATACATCCGGCGCATTCGCCAGCTCTTCCTTCTCCAACGGCGTAGACATCCCGGTCTATCAACCCGTGATCAGTGTCGTGAAGAGCGCCAGCACGACAAATGCGTCCGTTGGCCAAACCGTCATCTATACGATGGCCGTTACCAACTCCGGGAACTTTGCCGCAACCGTTACTCTGTCAGATCCAACGCTTGCGCCTGAGCTGTCGTTCGTTCCAAACAGCGTCATTGTCGGCGGTTCGCCGCAGGCAGGCGTAGATCCGATTACAGGCATTCCCGTCGGTGTCCTTCAGCCGGGCGCTACCGTAAATGTTACCTTTACTGCGGTGATTACCTCCTTGCCGCCAACGCAGCAATTGTCGAACCAAGCGACTGCTGCCTATAGCTACACGCTGCCCGACACCCGCACGCTTAACGGTTCTTCCTTGTCCAACACGCTGTCCTATCCGGTCTCCTCTCCGGATGTGGATGTCGATAAGAGTGCTACACAGACTGCACTCACGGTTGGCGATATTCAGACGTACAGCATTCTTGTGACCAATAGCGGGATTGCCACAGTTGATAATATTATCTTCGCTGACCCGATCCCGGCAGGTACCTCCTTCTTATCAGGCAGCGTCACCATTAATGGAGTACCGCTTCCGAATGCGAATCCGGCAGCAGGCTTCTCACTCGATCCGATACTGGCAGGCTCTTCGGTCACAGTAGCCTTCAGCGTAACCGTAACCGCAGTTCCGTTCGGCGAACTTGTCAGCAATCGTTCATCGGTAAGCTTCACCTCCGGTGTATTCTCGGCGGTTACGTTCTCCAATACCGTAACAACGCCAGTTTATCAGCCGGTCATTACGCTGGTTAAAACAGCAAACAGCTCCTTGGCCAGCGTCGGAAACACCATCGTATATCGGGTCAACGTGACCAATAGCGGCAACTATCCGACTACTGTCACGATTACAGATCCTACGCCAACCGGCACTGCATTGGTACCGAACAGCGTCATTGTAAGCGGGTCTCCTCAAGCTGGTGCAGACCCGGCAGTTGGTTACAGCATCGGTGTAGTTGCACCGGGAGTAACCGTGCTTACAACGTTCGAATACGTCATTAACACGATGCCGCCTTCGCAGCAATTAACAAACCAAGCGTCGGCCAGCTATGCCTTTACATTGCCGGATTCAAGATCATTCATTCGTTCCGCGTCGTCCAATACGCTTTCAATTCCGGTCACTTCGCCTAACATCAGTATCGTGAAGAGCACACTGTCCACGGATGCTATTCTCGGTGATGTCATCACATATTCGAACGTCGTCACGAATACAGGCATCGCGAATTTGAACAGTGCAGTTCTCTCCGATCCGATACCTGCCGGCACGACCTTCGTACCTGGTTCGGTGCTCGTAAACGGCGTGCCGTTTCCGAATGCCAATCCGGCATCGGGTATCGCGCTAGGCGTCATTACTCCGTCAACTTCCGTTACCGTTACCTTCGAGATTACGGTAAATACGCTCCCTGTCAGCGGACAGCTTATCAATCAATCTACGGTATCCTTTACATCAGGCGTCTTCTCCGGCACAGGCTTGTCGAATATCTTGACGACACCGGTCTACAATCCGATTATGTCCGTCGTGAAGAGCGCAAGTACGGCGAATGCTACTGTAGGTGATACCATTACCTACTCTTTACTCATATCGAATACCGGCAATCTTGAAGCTACCGTTATCTTGTACGATACCATTCCAACCGGTGCCGAATTCATACCGAACAGCGTTGCAATCGGCGGCGTTCCTCAACCGGGTGCCGATCCCGTTACAGGCATTAATATAGGGGTTGTACCTGCCGGTGCATCTGTTCACGTGCTTGTCACCTTGCAGGTTACCGTCGAGGCCCTTCCTTCTCCACAGCAGCTTGCCAACCAAGCGACGGCCGCCTATTCCTTCTCCCCGCCGGATGGCCGAATCATCGATGCAACGGTGAACTCGAATACCGTCATCATTCCGGTTTCCTCACCGGATGTGTCCGTCGTGAAGAGCAGCAATGCAATCGATGCGGTAGTGGGCGATACGATTACCTATACGATCACAGTTACGAATAATGGTCTGTCGCCGGTTAACAATGTCACCCTCGTTGACCCGCTTCCGCCTAGTGCAAGCTTCATTGCAGGAACAGTCACCATCAATGGTGTACCGATGCCGGGTGATAGCCCGAATACAGGTATCCATGTTGGCACAATCGCGGTCGGCGCGGTTTCTACCGTACAATTCCAGGTGCTGGTAGTATGATGGCAGTTCCGGACCCGCCGCAGACGATTCGCAACCAGTCCGTCGTGTCCTTCTCTTCCGCCGGCGCAACAAGCTTCTCGTACTCGAATATCGTCAATACCACTGTGAATGGGCCGGTCATTTCCATTGCGTTGTCTACGACTTCTACGCAAGCTGGCTTGACTCTACCGGTTACGTATCAGATAACGGTCACCAATAGCGGGAATCGTTCCGCAAATGTAACGGTCTTTGATGTATTGCCGCCGGGTACCGTGTTTGTTGCGAACAGTGTCATCGTAGATGGTTCACCTGTCCCCGGCGTAACACCGGATGGCGGTATTCCCATTGGAGATGTTGCACCTGGCAGTACGGTCACGATTTATTTTCAACTGCTGCTAGTTTCCGCCCCGCCTTCCGGTCAGCTTGATAATCAAGCGACGGCAGACTATTATTTTGTAACAACAGATGGTCGTACGATTACGGGCTCGGAAAACTCGAATATCGTGAGTCTGCCCGTTACCGTGCAGCAGGTTAGTCTGCATAAAGGCGTGAATACCGCTTATACGTACACCGGCGATATGCTGGTCTACACCGTCATAGCTGCGAATGAAGGAACGGAGCCGATGCGGCAAAGCGTGCTCTATGACTCGCTACCGCAAGGAACTTTGTTTGTTCAGGGGAGCGTCACCATTAATGGTGTTCGCTCTCCATCTGCTTCACCTATTGCCGGCATTACGCTTGGAATTATTCAGCCGGGTATATCCATCCCGGTGACATTCAGTGTCATCGTCTTGGATGTTCCCGTCCACACGCAATTATCGAACAGTGCCGAGTTGAGGTTTCAATTCGGCACTTTCGATCAATCCGTTACCTCCAATACGGTTTCTTCACTTGTGTCCGGTCCTGCATTGGCGGTCAATAAATCCGCGAGTCTATCACAAGCTACCGTGGGACAGTCCATTCGTTACACGATTACCATCTATAACAGCGGCACAACCGGTGCTGATGTTACCGTACGCGATGCCATCCCTGCTGGCGCACTCTTCGCGCAGGGCAGCGCTGAAGTAAACGGTCGGCCGCTTCCCGGTGCCAATCCCGATGCTGGCATCCATCTTGGCTTTCTGCAGCCGGGTTTGCAGTATGTGCTTTCCTTTCTGGTTACCGTTACCCGCTCAGGCAATCAATCGGAGCTGATTAACAGGGCAAACGTAGAATATTCATTCCGTCTTCCGAGTGGCGTCGTCGTTACGGATGCGGTTGTGACCAATGATGTTGTTACTTCCGTTGTTGTGCCTATTATTCGAGCGGAACTGAGCGCAGCGCCGCCAATCAGCGGACCGGGAGAATGGATTGCGGTTACAGTGGCAATCACGAATACCGGTAATTATGCCGCCGCCGTAACTCTGTTCGCGCTCATTCCTGATGAAACCAGCATCGAAATTACAAGTATCCGGGTGAATGGCGTCGAGGTTCCTTTTACGCAGGGAGAAGGGCTCCCGATTGGCATACTGGCACCGAATCAGACCATAATCGTCACCTATCGCCTGCGATTGTCTGCTCACCCGCTCCAAAATCACCTGCGGTTCCGTGTTTTAGCACAATTTAGCTATGAAGTGGACGGCGAGTTGTTCACCTACTCGGTTTATTCCAATGAGGTTACGATTGTGATTGAAACCTATGAGGAGTAACTTTGGGAAAGTGGAGGTAAACCAGAAATGGAAATAAAGGCTCTCTGCTCATTCGAAATCTGAGCGGAGAGCCTTTCTTGTTGTTAAGCACGGTATACATAAGGATCTTTCGGCTTCGGAATCGATTTCCACTCGGTCACTTTCAGCATCGGAATCGTTTGCTTGAATGGCTGATAGAACGACCATGTCAAGGTGCCGGTTACTCTTACCCACTCATCGTTATGGAAGGCAGCCGTGCCTGCAGGGAAGTCTGCGAGCATACCGAAGACGCCAGAATCCGCCACACAATGAATGAACCCGAAGCGAAATACAAAATAATGATTCGCTTCCGTCTGCTCCCCCGCATAGACGAATCCGTCAAAGCTGACCTTCCGGCCGATAAACGCATCCGGGAAGTTATAAATGGCCTCTAGCCCCTTCAAGTAGTTGGTATCCGACAGCCCAACCTCCTTCATAGGCAGAAACTCCTGAAGCTCTTGGCGCGACACTTTCGCATAGCCTTGTTTGCCATAGAACACGCTGGAGTCTGGTTTTAGAAACTGGTGAAATCCTGGATTATCCGCAGAAGCATCGAAATTCGGGAACGAGAAACCTTTGGCCTTTACGAAACTGGAATCCAGCGTCTGAACGGGCAAGAAGAAGCCGGTAAGCAGCGGGAAAATCAATATACTGTACGAGACAATTCGCTTCCAGCGAATGGGCTGTTCATGCGAGTGTCCGATATGATCATGATGCGCATGGTGTTCATGTTCATGATTATGGCCATGATGTTCATGATGTTCATGATGTTCATGGTGCTCAGGATGTTCATGGTGCTCAGGATGTTTATGGTGCTTGTGGTGCTCATGGTCGTGCCGCTCCTTCGACTTCCGCTCGTCCCGTTCCTTCCTGTACAGCCGCACGAATTCGAATAGAAACAGAATGATTAACATGACGATCGCGCTTTGCGTCAAATACGCGTATTTCAGATTAATGTATTTATTTAAATTACCGCCTAGGTGCATCATAATAAACAAACACGCGAAACCGGCAAGCATATAGAGACGAATCATCCCATCAACCTCCCCACAAGCAGTGACGAAGCCAGCGTGCATGCCGCCACCAGTGCAATGAGTACAAGCACAAATTTCCCGCGGAAAACAGCCAACAGCATTAGCGTGTTCTTAATGTCAATCATAGGACCGAAGACGAGAAACGCAGATAATGAACCGACGGAGAACGTGCTGCGAAAAGAAGAAGCAATGAACGCGTCAGCTTCCGAGCACAGCGACATGATAAACGCTAATCCAATCATCACCACTGAGGCTGTAATTGGCGTGCTGCCGATATGCATGAGCGTCGACGTTGGTATGAACGTTTGCATCGAAGCTGCGATGAATGCCCCGAGCACCAAATATTTGCCGACGGAGAAGAACTCGTCAATGGCGTGCTGCATCACTTCATATAAGCGTGAACGAAGCGGCAGTCGAATAGGCTCAGCTGACATTGATTCAGCACCTGCTGCGATTTCAGCATCCGCTACCTTCATCCCCCTGAGCGGCAGCTTCGGATAAAGGTACGAAATGACGATTGCCGTAACATAAGCGACGACGATTGCCATCCCACCACGAATAAGCACCATCGTCCAATTGTTGCCGAATGCGATGTAGGTCGCGAACAATACGATTGGATTGATGATTGGACCGGTTAGCATGAACGCAATGCCCGCGTGCAGCGGTACACCTTTGCGAATTAATCGCCTCGTGATCGGCACAATGCCGCATTCACATGCCGGGAAGAACAGTCCCACGCCACAGCCGAATAACGATGCCAAGTATCGGTTGCGCGGAAGGATCGCTGCGATCCATCGTTCAGACAGAAACGTTTGGATTAGACCGGAAATGATAACGCCGAGCAGGATAAAAGGAATCGCTTCCATGATCATGCTTAAAAAGATCGTATTGAGTTGTAGAAAAGTAACCACAGGCACCTCCTGCTATGTCCCGAACGATCGGTTATTCGGACTCCATTATCTATCAATCCGGCTGAAAATGCTAGATTAACGATAAAAGCTGCGACTTTGGACTACGCAAGACAGCCCGGCCCTATTCTGTTACAATGAAGGACGACAACAATGCGGCGGAGGTTTCATCATTGGACTACATTATTTTAGATATCGAGTTTAACGGGCGCAAATTCGCAAGCGAATTGCCGATGGAGGTTATCGAAATCGGAGCGGTCAGATTGAATGCGGAATTGCAGCCGATTGCTGAATTCTCCGCTTTAGTCAAGCCGGTCTATTTTGCCAAACTTAACGAATTCATTAAGAAGAAAACCGGCATCCCGCAAGAGGGCATCGATGCGGCTGAAGGATTCCCGGCCGTCATTCATGAATTTATGAATTGGCTTGGCTCTAATGAGAACTTCCTGTTCGTCACTTGGGGCGGCGAAGATATGAAACGGATCGTATTCGATACGCGCATGCATAACATAGACGATGCGTATTGGCTTGCGGTCAATTATTTCGATTTGTTGAAAGGCTATATCCGTTATAAGGATGTCACGAACGATGTAAGCGTCGAAACGGCCCTGAATGAGCTTGGACTTGGCGGCGAAGAGAACAATGCCCATCGCGCGTTAGAGGATGCACGGATGACGGCGGATATCTTCCGAGCTGTGTTTGAACATATGGATTTCGAACGGATTCAGCAATTCAAGGACGTCTATTCCAATGCTAAGGAACGCAAAATCGTCAAGAACGCGATCCGCATTATCGCATCGCAGAAAGTAACGCCGACCTGGGCGATGATCGTTGAGCATGTACTTAGCGGCAAGGTTACACTAGAGGACCCGCGTAAAGTTGCCGAGCTTGAAGCTTATTTCGATGCTGAAATGGCCAAAGGACCGCGTAAAACCCGCAGCTCGAACAACACGGAAACGAGCGAATCCACATCGGAAGTATAACAGTCGGAACATAGAAAAAAGCTTGGTGCGCGCAATGCATGATCATGCGCTGCTCACCAAGCTTTTTTTCTTATAATTTACGGTAATAGTGCAAGTAAGTATCGTCCTTCTCATAGCCATTGCGCTCATAAAGTCGCTGCGCGACCCTATTGTCAACAGCGGTAGACAATTCGATCCCCTTCGCTTCTGTCTGCTCACCGTACTGCTTCGCGGCATCAAGCAGCATCTGTCCGGCGCCAACACTTCGATAAGCTTCCAGGACATACAGATCGTTGAGAATCCACGACCCCTGCATAGAGATTGAGGAGAAGGTCGGGTAAAGCTGTGTAAATCCGATCAATTGTTCGTCACACTTCGCGACAAATACGACCGATTGCCGATGAATGAATCGCTCCCTCAGAAACTGCAGAGCGCCTTCTCGATCAGCAGGCTGGCCGTAGAATTGCCGGTATTGATCAAACATAATCGCCAGCTCAGGAAGGTCTTGCATCGTGGCTTGGTACGTATGAATGGTACGAATCATGGCCTATTTTCCCCTTCTTGCCTGCAAATCCGCGCACTTACATTAAACTCGAAGCTGCAAGAGCCAGTTCCCTGGCTACCCGCTCCCAGATCATATCGATCATAACGACTAGGTTAGGGCCTCTCTCGGGATGAACGTATGGCGCTTCTTTGCGGAAATAGTGTTGATGCCCCCCGATTAACGGAAGTGGAATAATATGTTTCGGAGCATATTTTACACGATTCCAGTACCACATGCCATACCGGTTTCTGCTAATTCCGCCCCAACTGCCCAGCCGCGTTATTAAATCGGCACACGCACCTTTCTCGTTTACCGCCACGACATAATGTACTTTACTGATGTAGTCCGCTGCAATCGGCATCTTAGGTGAGCCAACCTGCACAACTCGCCAATCCGGAATAATGCCTTCTTTATGCAGCATGACAGCTGCTTGGTAAGCGGCTACGCCTCCCCCGCTATGCCCGATGAACAGCACCGGTTTGCCTGCGGATTGCATGCGCACCTGTCCCGCTACGGCACGAGCACCAAACTGAACAGCACGTCGAAACCGGTATAGATCCTTGCGCACCCGCAGCAGCTGATGAAAGAAATTGTGTGTATGATCGCCATACGGGAAGAGTTCCCTGATGCTCGACGCTTTGCCGGCTTCGGCATATTTACGCTTCAGTTCCTTTACACATTCCGAAAAAATCGTACGACTCGAGCCTACACCCGCCAATAAGTAGACATCCCAATCCAAGGTAACATCTGCCTGCATGCTGTTGTCACCGCCCTGTTGTGTTGGCCAATTAAGTTAGTTCGACCTTCAGCACTTAGTATGCGGCGGTGAATACGTTGTCATTCACTGCTGCAAACGTTACATTATTATATTCAGAAATCGTAAAGCCGTTTCTCATTTTCATGCAATTGAAGCACTTGTACGATGGCTGTTTGACCATAAAAAGAGTTATGCGGCAGCAATAGCATACCGACATAACTCTTGGATTGTGTTATCGTGTATTCAGCTGTTTCCTCTGGGCTAGGAGCTGCTTATACTCAGCGTCAAGCTCCGTATAACGGCTGTCGGTTGGCTTCAGCAAACTGAATTCGCCTAATAGAAATGCGATCCGGTTCGCGATAACCATCTTCTCTTCCTCGAGCTCCTGCTGTGCATCCCTATTCTCGCTTGATTCAGCAGCCTGCGAAGCGTGTGGCTTCTCACGAAACGCCTCGTAGCCGGATTCGATTCGCTTGATCCCGCCATCTTGGAATACGAGCAGCTTCGTGCAAATCTTATCCATCAGATACCGGTCATGGGAGACGACAATCAGCGTTCCGCGATAGTCCGCTAACGTTTCTTCCAGCTGCTCACGGCTAGTCAAATCCAGATGATTCGTCGGCTCATCCAGAATCAGCAGGTCCTGCTCGCGCATCATGAGCTGCGAGAGCTTAATACGCGTTCGTTCCCCAAGACTTAAATGCGCAATCGGCTTCTGGAGCATGGAGGAATCAAAGCCCATATTAGCCAGCAAAGTTCGCGCTTTCCCGACATCACTGCGAATTTCATGGCTGTCTTGAAGCAGCTCGAGGACCGTTCGCCGTTGATCCAGATCGGACACATCCTGCGTTAAATAAGCGACCTTGGCTGTCGGACTGATCCATAGCTGACCGGCATCGACCGGTTTCTGACCGAGCAGCATTTGAATGAGGGTCGTCTTCCCGCTGCCGTTAGGTCCAAGCAAACCAACTTTCTCTCCCCGCTGCAGATAGAACGAGCTATCTGCAAACAGCGATCTCCCGCCGTATGCTTTGCCGATTCGCTGCGCTTCCACGATGCGGCGACCGCGTTTCTCCGGCTGATCCCAGCCGAATGATACCTTGGCTTCCTCTACCGGCTTCTTCACACCTTCCAGATCGATCTTCTCCAGTCGGTGTAACCGTGACTTGATCTGCTTATCCATAGCTTTGGCCTTGCTGCGATAAAACTCTTTCACACCAGTGCGCATTTCAGCCATTTTCCCGACCTTGCCGGCTTCTCGGTGTGCTTTGTCCGACCAGTTCTTCAGCCGCGTGATTTCCGCTTCAATCTTCTGTTCGTATTTCTGCTGCTCTTCAAAATGATGCAGCTGGCTTTGGAAACGGCGCGCTTTCTCCTCCCGATAGAACGTATAGTTGCCGGGAAAGGATGTAGAAACGCCATCTTGCAGCTCTATAATCCGGTCAACGGTCTGATCGAGGAAATACCGGTCATGCGAGATGACAATCGTTGTACCGCTATACCGTCTCAGCTCCTGAACAAGCCAATCGACGCCGTCAAAATCCAAGTGATTCGTCGGTTCATCGAGCAGCAGGATATCCGGCTTGGAAGCCCAGATATGGGCGATGGCAAGCTTCGTCTTCTCGCCTCCGCTTAGTCCGGCAAGACGCTCACCGTCCCATTCCTTCACCTTCTGCAAGCCCAAGTGACTTGCCGTTTGCAGGAATTGCTCGGTTTCACGCGACTCAACTGCGGGGTCCATCATCTGGCTGAACGTACTGACCGTATAGGAGGTCGATTGCAGCAAATACCCGATACGCAGCTGATCCTTATGAAACGTTAGCTTGCCTTCATCAGGCTGTATGCTGCCGAATATCATATTGGCCAATGTTGTTTTACCTGCGCCATTCATCCCGACCAAGCCGACTCGTTCTCGGTTTGCCAGATCGGCGTCTACTTTCACGAGCACATTCGTGTCTCCGAAGCTCTTCTTAATTCCGCGTAATGTTAATAATGTCATACCAATCACCACTTTTAGTTTAGTTGAACAACTGACATGGGCGATGATTGTCGAAGACAACAAAAAAACCGCAAGGCACGCCTGCGGCTAAGGATATGCGGATATAGAGATAGCGTGAACACACCTTAAATAGAGGCCAACAATTGGCATCAATCCAGGCAGAAGGAGTCGTCTCCTATAGACACACGTAACCTATTCCGCTCCGCGCACAGGCTGAGCTCATCTCTTATCGTCATTTTCGAAAATCATGATCGACAGAAAATTAGGTCCACATGATGTCTAATTGGATACCTCCTACAACTTTCAAGATACCCCATTATAGCATGGTGATGTCGCGCTTGCACCTCTCTATTTCCATAAAAATTAGTTTAGTTCGTGAAAGCGGTGAAGTTGAAGCTCTCTGGTCCAACACGAATTGTACCAATTGCAGACGTCTGGATCCACACAGAGTAAGCCTGGTTCGCAATATTAGGCGCGTTGAAATCAGAGCCGGAGAACGAGACCAACTGTGGTCCGAGGACGCTGAGTGAAAGGTTTAACGCAGCGGAGAACACGTTGACATCTCCTGCTGTCAGACCTCTTGTAACAAAGACCGTAACCGTCGTCAGAAGCGGAATAAGCGGCAATTGAACCGCTGCAACGCCTGTAAATTCGACCCGTGTTTGTCCAGCTACACCTGCGGATAAATCGAGTGTTTGCTGAGCAATAAGGTTCGGCGTGTTAATAACCAAGATTGGAATCGCAATGGAGTTAGCATAACTCGCATTCTGTGATGTTTTCGAATCTAGCAAAATAGCAGCCATAATACATCACCTCCTTTATCTATTCATATGTAAAATAGCAAGAGCATGATTGGACAGGTGGTAGTGTGATCCAAATAATTCCATCGGACATAAAAAGCTCCCGTCTACTTGCTAGACAGGAGCTTTCATAATGCTTAGCTTTTGTTATTCCGCCAGTCCATCTTGCTGTTATTCAGCAGATACTCGAAGTCATTCTCTTGCCGTTTCTTCTCGGCCGCGCGTGCTTCTTCCTCCTGCTTGCGAAGATCTGCCTTACGCTTCTCTTCCGCATCCTTCATTTCCTGAGCAGCGCCTTTGAGCTTATCCAGCACTTCCGGTCGCAATAGATCCTTCAGTGTCGCAGGCTTATCCTCTGTGGATTGCCTCTGCTGCTGCTGCTGCGAATGAGAAGCGGGTCTAAACTTGTCTTTCTTAGCCATCGTGATCACCTACCTGCGATCATTATAGCAATTCAGACCACTGCGTTGCCAGTACCTATGCGAGAGCGGTGCGACTAGTAACGTTCTTCCAGCTTCATCGTCTTCCAGACTACCACGGACACGAGCCAGGCTATGACGAATAGGGCAACCAAGAAATAACCGAGATCTCCTAAATCAAGGCTGCTCACCCATTGCAGAAACGGAGCCTGCAGGTTCATACTCTCCGTCAAAATCTGCAGCAGCTCCACCATGCCGATCAACAGCGCGGATATGACAGATACACTTGTGACGGTTACGTTATAGAACATTTTGCGAAGCGGGGTATGGAATGCCCAGCGATACGCTTTGGTCATAAACATGCCATCCGCCGTATCCAGGAGACTCATGCCGGAAGCGAACAGCAGCGGTAGAGCAAGAATGCCTAAGATCGACACGGAGCTCTGCGCAGCACCTGCCGAAATCGCCATCAACCCTACCTCTGTTGCGGTGTCGAAGCCAAGTCCGAACAGAAATCCAAGCGGATACACATGCCAGCTGCGGTTAATCAGACGGAACAACGGTTTGAACAGCCTGGAGAATAACCCACGTGCTTCCAAGAGCTTTTCCAGTTCATTCTGATTGTGATTGCCGCTGCGCATACGACGAAACAGCTGAAACAAGTTAATGAGGATGAGTAAATTAATAATACCGATCAGAAGCAAGAAAATTCCCGAAACCGATGTGCCGATCAGCTTCCCTGTATGCTGCAAGAATGGCATTTCATTCTGAATCCACTTGACCGATAAGGCGATCGCAAGAACCATTAAGAAGACAACCGACGAATGACCTAACGAGAAATAAAAACCTACCCCCAGCGGATTACGTTTCTGTTGAACCAGCTTTCGTACCGTGTTATCGATAGCCGCAATATGATCCACGTCGAACGCGTGACGCATACCAAGCGTATACGCCAATAATCCGAGGCTCCAGAAGCCTGTATCCGCACGAACGGCCACCATTAACCCGATGAAACCCAAGACATGCAGAGCCAAGACGACGATTATGTAGCCTGCCCAAGTTTTACGCTGTTTCCAAAGTTCATGCATTCGTCTTCCCTCCACTTTCCCATGTCAGATAATCTAACAAGATTATGTGAATTCATTATAAAAGGAACGCGTTGGAAAAGCTATACAAAAAAACGAACAAAAGGAGTGCCCAAACTGTCGCCAGCCCGGATCGCACTCCAATTCGCGTCTTTCTTATTTATGCAGTTTCGCTCCATTTAGAAGTTGTCTGCGTGTCCATTCGTTGGTGACGACCGGGTCTTCGTCTGCTGCAAGACGATCGTATAACCGTTGTCTCAAATCTGCCACCACTTCTGCGTTCTCTGCTTCTCCAATTACATTGGCCAATTCTGCAGGGTCAGACCGCAAATCATAGAGCTCATCCGTATCGGTTAAATTCCAAACGTATTTCCAAGCCCGAGTTCGAATCATACGCTGCGTATACAGTCCAAATTGCTGACCGTTGTAGGAAGCCACTATTTCATCCCGTTCATCGAAGTCTTTCGTTGGTGCGCTGTCATTCAACAGAGGTATGAGGGATTGACCATGAAACTTTATAGGCGGTTCATCGGCAACGCCGGCAAGCTCCAATACGGTCGGACCCAAATCGAGTAAGTTATAGACGAAATCTTCGCTTACCGCACCGAATTGCAAGTGACCCGGCCAAGAAATCATCAGCGGTACACGCACCACATCATCGTAGAGGATGTAATGCTTATCCATCATCCGATGTGAACCGCACATATCGCCATGATCAGCAGTGAAAATAACGACGGTATTCTCGGCAGCTCCCTTCTGCTCAAGTGCAACAAGTATCCGGCCAATAGCCTCGTCCAGCTGGCTTATGATCCCGTAATAACGGGCAACTACCTGCGCCCAATCGGCCCACGTATAGTTCTCCACTCCCCAGCTTACCAGCTGTTGCTGCTGGATATAGGGTTTCCCCTCGAACGTTTCACGAAATCCGTGCCATTCCGGTATCAATTCCGGATCATACATGTCAGCAAACTTGCCAGCTGGGCGGCATGGCAGATGCGGCTCAGCGAAATGAACGGCCACATGCCAAGGCTCTTCTCCGGTGTTCAGTTGATCGATCGCTTCAATGGCTCGATCCGCGAACCAATGCGTCTCCGAATCCTCAAGTGGAATCGGATTGGTCTCTCCGAAATAGCCGTTCGCGTAGGTTAGATCAGGGTAGCGATTCTTCCGAAACTCTCTGTAATTGTTTTCACTCACGTAGGAGTCATACCCAAATGCTGTAGGGTCTTCGCTTGGATTAACGCCCCATTTACCCATAAAAGCTGATCGATAACCCTTCTGCGCAAGAGCCGCGCTCCAAGTATACTGCTCCGGCTGCAAGCTGCCAACCGGCAGAAACGCATGATAATTCCACAGAGCGCCGATCGTTTCGGCCCTTCTGCCATGAAGCATCGACTGCCTGGCAGGACTGCATACCGGAATGTGCGAGTAGGCATGGTGAAACACGGTGCTTTGCGCCGCAAGGCGATCCAGGTTTGGCGTTTGGACGGGATAGACGCGGCTGTAGCCGACACAATCATAACGCAATTGGTCGGCTGTTATTAACAATATATTAGGAGGGCGCTGTACCATTACGGTTGTTGTCTCCTCTCGGTTTAGCCGCTTACACGATATTGGCTCGGTGAGCAGCCTACATGTCTAAGGAACAATCGATTGAAGAAGGATTGATCTTCATAGCCGACCATCGTCGCGATGACAATCACCTTCTCATCGGATTCCATTAGCAGATGTTTAGCCCGTTCAATCCGCACCTCATGGAGTGCTTCGAATACGCTCCGATTGTATTCTTCCTGCATCAACCGATTAAGCTGTCTAATGCTGGAGCTAAACAAGTAGGACAAAGATTGAAGTGTAATCTTCTTCTCATAATTGCGTTCCAGATAACCATAAATGCGTTTCGCCGTCATTTCACGCTCCATCTGGCGCGGCGAAGGATGGGCGCGTTGCTGCTGCATCAACGTATAATAGCGAGACAGCAAGACAAGCAGCTCAATAAGCTGGAGCCGAATTAGCGTCGTGTGACCGATTGACCGTCCATTCATCTCGCGCAGCATATTTTCGAGCAACATCAGTACATGAGCGGCATCCTGCCCATGCAAATTCAGGCGGTGATTGAACCGGACATCCTGCTTCAGGAAGGGATGCACGTAGAAATAATCCATGGATCCGGTGATCTCCAGCTCGGCAAGCAGGGCATCCGGGATGAAGGAAGGCATAAACAAACAGTTGATAATTTCCATCTGCTCGCCTCTCTCCACTTCGTAGGCATGGGTTTCGCCGGGATTGATAATGAACACGTCGCCTGCGTGAACGGCATAATGAGTGCCTTCGAAGACATGCATCCCTTTCCCCCGAACGACATACACAAGCTCAACGAATTCATGCCCGTGCTCGCGAATCGAGCCTTGAACCGTGCGTGTAATCCAGAAAGGAAATTCGACTTTCATAAATCCGGTGCTGCTTAAGATATCCTTCATACACGCCCTCCTTCACCAACCATTCTGACTTGCGCGTCTGGCTATTTACTGTGTGAATGTTTACTGGCTGCTTCATCAAACTTCGTACGATCCGGATTGCTCTTCCATTCATCCCACGTCATACCCGCTCCCGCCAAGATCTGTTCGATCCGTCTGCGGAAAGGCAGGCCTTTCTCCTCAAGCTGCACAACCATCGGATCCGGTCGTCCGTTCAGCTTCTGCCGAACCCATTCTTCCAGCTCATGCTCGAACGCTTCAGCAAGCGCGGACTCCGTAGCTGCCAGATTCACTTTCTCCTCAGGATCAACGGATAAATCATATAATTCGCGCGGCGGCCTAGTGAAAGGTCCGGCATCATAGGTACGGATAAACTTGTAACGATCCGTCCTAATTCCTCTTGCTGCTTGCCACGCACATTCGCTCAAGTAGACCGTATCATGTGTCCCTTCTGATTGACCGGCAATCGTTGGCCATAAGCTCTTGCCGTCAAGTCCTGCCGGTTCCTTCAGCTTGGATAAATCGATTCCATCCGGCGCTTCCTTGCGAATCGCTTCAAGCAAAGTAGGAAGCAGGTCAACTTGCTGCACAAGTCCTGACGCGCGTCTTCCTTCCGACATACGCCCCGGCCATCTCATAATGATAGGTACATGAACGGTTGGCTCGTATAAGCCGCAATGATCCCAATAAATGTCGTGCTCAGTCAAACTCTCGCCATGATCGCCGAATAAGACGAGCAGCGTATCTTCTTGAATACCTAGCTTCGCCAAATGATCGTCCAGTTCCTTCAAGCGATCGTCCAAGTAGCGGATTTCCGCGTCATAGAGCGCATCATAATAATCGGTGTCCGTCACTTGGCCGACAAGATCATAATGATGGTGTTTGAAGAACGGATAGGCCGAGTGATTATAAGCGGGCTCCATGCTTTTATTTCGTGGATCAAACGGATCCTTCGCCGAATCATAGAACTCCGGAATGTATGACTCAGGCGGCAAGTATGGCGTATGCGCATCCCAATAATGCAGAAACAAGAAGAAAGATTCATCCTTATGCTGATCGATCCAAGGCAGAGCCAGCTTGTTCACTGTGCTGCCATCGATCCAGCGGTTGCCGCCTACGCTGTTGATGTAGTAGTTATAGCCGCGGGCGAACCATTCCTTCAACTGATACATATTATCGACAGCCGCCGTAGTAAACCCGGCTGAGCGCAGCAAATTTGGCAGCCACTCGACCGATTTCGGGAGCTGCGTCAATTCAGAGCCATGGGAGACGGCGCCGGTAGTGAGACCGATTTTGCCGGTAAAGACGCCCGTATGGGCTACCTCTGTCGGAATATCGGCTGCGTAAGCCTGTTCGAAGAGTACGCCGTCACGCGCGATTTGATCCAAATGGGGACTTGTTCGCTTCGCATAGCCATAGCTGCTTAAACGGGATGCCCGAAGCGTATCCAGCGAGATTAGAATGATTTTCATAGCCCACTTAGTCCTTTCTGGTTGTCATTGTATAACGTCGACGTATTCAAATCGATCCAGGCCAGAACCTGATCCACATTCTGCTCAGGCGTCGAAGTGGAGGTGCACAGCGTAATAGCGGGATTCTCCGGTTCCTCATAAGGATCGGATACGCCGGTGAAACGTGTAATCTCCCCGGATCTCGCCTTCGCGTACAACCCTTTCACATCGCGCATTTCGCACACATGGAGCGGGCATTTCACGTAAATTTCCACAAACGATGGCATTTGCTCTTTCGCGTAATCTCGCATTGCTTTGTAAGGGCTGATGGCTGAGACCAGCACATCAACCCCGTTGCGGGAGAGCAAATTGGCGATGTAGGAGATTCTTCGAATGTTCTCGAACCGATCCTCCATACTAAAGCCCAGCCCTTTGCATATTGTAGCTCGCAGCTCATCGCCATCCAGCAGCTCTACGCGTCTTCCGCGCTCTAGGAGCTTCTTCTCTACGGCTTTGGCTGTCGTTGTTTTGCCTGCTCCGGATAGTCCGGTAAACCAAAGTACCGAGCCATAACCGTCGTTCTTCATGCGTGTTTCCCTCCGTATCTCCTGCAGCATCCTTTAAGTAAGGACTGTAACCGGAGCTCCTCCAAGCTGATGCGACTTAATGGCCGCTTCAATGACTTCTTGGGCTGCAAGCGCGTCTGCTCCTGATGCCGTTATCTGTTCAGGCGTAACGCCTGATTTCAATTCTTCAATATAACAATTGATGCGTTGTTCAAACGTATCGTCGAAGCCTTTCATTCCTCCGAACAGTGGGTTTCGAACGACCGTCAGCTCATCGGATTCATGCGGATAATACGTCATACTTTCATATACGTTATCTACGACAATCCGGCCTTCATTCCCTGCTACTTCGCAATATTCGATCGGGTGCCGCATCGACATATCGTAGCTGCCGGTCAAATGGCCTACCGCACCGGATTCGAATTCCATATTGATCGATACGGTTGACCACGAATCGCGGTTGGGAGCTTTGGTCATAAAGGATTGCACCCGCTTGATATCCCCAGCAAAATAACGCATAACATCGATGGAATGCGGATGCAGCGCACGCATATGCAGCCATTCCGTATCCTCCTGCGGATTGCGGATCGTAAGGCGCATATTCAGGAAAAGCAAGGAGCCGAGCTTGCCGGAAGTGACAAGCTCCTTGGCTTTATAGGCGGCAGGCGTGAACCGATGATTCAGGTTGCAAGCAAGCCGAACGCCTTGCTCTCTTGCTGCTGCCACCATCGCACGAGCCTCTTCGATGTTGTTCGAAATCGGCTTCTCGACGAAAACACTCTTGCCGGCCTCGATCGCAATCATCGTCGGAGCAAAGTGATGGCTGCCCTTCTCGACGCCGGCTGTTGCCACAACGACAACATCGACGTCTTCCTTCAGAAGAAGCTCACGCAAATCCGTATAGAACGGAACGCCATGCAGCTTACCCGCTGCTTCTGCACGTTCTTGCATGAGATCGCATACCGCTGTCAGCTCTGTATCCTTGTGTTGCTTGTAAGCATGACAGTGGATTTTGCCAATATGGTTAACGCCTACGACAGCTACCTTAATCATTGCTCTCTACCGTCTCTTTGGCTTCTTCTTGTTCCTTCTCCTTCTGCTGCAGCTTGCGTGCATTGTTGATCGACCCGATATAAAGCGAGTCATACGCTTCCTGCGAGGAGGTGAAAATTTTGTTCTGACCATGCCAGTTGGTGTTCGTGTAGATCGGATTAGTCCGGTTTACTTCTTCTTCGCGCTTAGCGATGTATTCGTTCATCCGCTGCTGAAGGAAAGCTACGACTTCCGGCTCTTGATCGGCTACGTTCACATTCTCTTGCGGATCGCGAATCAGATTGTACAGTTCGATCTCCGGTTTATGATGGAAATCGGGTTCCAGCGAGCAGATCAGCTTCCACTCCGGCGTGCGCCAGCCGTGTTTGCGCATCCAGGTGCACTCCGTAATATAGAGCTCGCTTTTCTCCAGGCTGCTATCGGCTTCGCCTTTGATGAAGGCATTTAGGCTGCGCCCGTCATAGGAGGTGCCGGAGTCGATTTGAAGCAGGTCCAGAACCGTTGGCATAATGTCTGAAATGACGCTGACGCTCGATACTCGCTTGCCGGCTGGCACCCGTCCAGGGAACTTGATAATAAGCGGTACGACGAGCGTACAGTCATAGAGACCGTGATGGTCAAAATAACAATCATGCTCATACAGCGTTTCGCCATGATCGGACGTAATGACGATTAGCGTATCTTCCTCAATACCCATATCGGCAAGTTTCGTGAATAACGTTTGGATCGCAATGTCCATATACGCAATAGAACCATCGTACTGAGCGGTTACATACTCATGGTCGGTTACGTCTTCCCCGATCCACGATTTCAAATAATCGCCGAACGGCTTGAAATCATATACCGGCTCCATCGACGTATTCGACGGATCCTTCTCGTCTTTGCCATAGAACATCCGCTCGAACGGCTGCGGAGGCAAATACGGCGAATGGGGATCCATATGACGCAGGAACAGGAAGAACGGTTTATCCTCTGCCGCGAGGCGTTCCAGTTCCGGAATCGCAACATCGTTCAGGTTCTCCGCTTTCGGAGCGCGACCGCTCTCTTCATTCGGAAGCCAAGACTCGTAGTTCAGGTAGTTCTGGAAGCCGCGTGCCGATGGATTGCCCGTAAATCCGATACAAGTCGTGTTGTACCCATTCGCCTCCAGCACTTCTGCGAGCGTGTCCACATGTCCGCCAAGCGGGCCTTCATGTCGGAGCGCGACAACGTCTGTGCCGAACACGTCCATTCCCGTAAGCATGGAAGCATAGGCAGGCGTAGTCGGAATGCTCGGGCTAAAATGCTGCTCGAACGTTACACCTTGTGAAGCAAGTTTATCAATATATGGCGTCGTTAGACGCGAATAACCATAGCCGCTCATATGGTCGCGGCGCAAGCTGTCGATGCCGAAGAATAGAATATTAGGTTTTTTTGCGGACATGGCAGTAGCCTCCTAAGCGTAATTGTTTGATCCGACGAGGAATGAAATGATTAACGAGCGTCTAATTTCTTGAAGATCGCATTCAGATAACCATAAGACTCCGCCGCAACAGCGGTCACTTGCTCAATCGTATGCGTTGGCTGCGCGCCGATAACTTCAAGCACAACCGGACCATCATAAGCTCCCGCTACAAGTGCTTCGCAATAGCCGAACAGATCGATCTCCCCACGGCCGCACGCTTGCAGCTCGATGGAACCCGGGCCTTGCTCGCGGCCTTTGCAGTCGCGGATATGGATATGCTTCACGCGGCTGATCACGGCAGGCAGCGCTTCTTCTGCGTTCTCGCCGGAGCGATGAATATGGCTTGGGTCCATATCGATACCGAAGGATGACGATGCGATTTGCTCCATTGCCGCGAGTGTAGTCGGCGTGTTGTAGATGGAGCTGCCGACATGTGCCTTCACGCAAAGTGTAACGCCGTAGGTGCCAGCAATCTCTGACAAGCGGCTCAGCGTTGCGATCGATGCCGCCAAGTCCTCATCCACGCCGGATTTGCCGCCAGGGCCGACATTAATAATCGGAATTCCGATGGCTTGTGCCGCTTCGAACGCAAGCAACAGACGTTCTTCGTTCAGCGATGCGACTTCCATCGAGAGAAACTTCAAGCCGTTCTCTTGGACAATCGCCTGCAGCTCATCCTTCTGCTCCTGCCAGCGGCTGAGGTCCAGATGCTCGCACATGCCTTGAATCGCCGAAATTTCCACGCCGTCATACCCGCATTGTGCAATTAATTTAGCTGCTTGAGCGAAATCATAGGATTTGAATAATACCGAGTTCACGCCAATTTGAATCATTTGTTATATCCTCCTCAAGTTTCTGATTAATGTTAGTTTCTATTTCAAGAACAACGGATCGCCATGAAGCGGCGGCAGCGGATTCGGTCTAACCATTTCTCCGCCACGCTCGAACGACTCGATAACCGCGAAAGTATATTCCAATACAGCAAGCGCATCGCGGCCATTGGCACGCAGCTCCTCGAACGGAACCTTATTCGATACATCCTCCAAGAATGCGTGCAGCCTGTGATTAAACGTCGTATTAAAGTCGTTGGTGCCATAGTCCGTCACTTCAGGCTCAGGCTGTACGCTGATTGCAGGAATGCCCTTCTCTGCTTTCCAGTACGAGATTTTCTCCACGCAGTTCTCGATGCAGAAAGTCCCTTTCGTTCCGGCCATCTCCAGACTCCACCAGCCGCCAAGACCGTAGACTGCATCGCCGCGCTGGCTAAGCAAGTAACCAACGCCGCCATTGGCGAATTTCAGATGGATGCTGTTGATCGATGCCATCACATCGCCTGCGCTTCTGCGGAAGCCAGGACGATCCGAGAACGTCTGAATATGTGTGATATCACCACAGAAATGTCTCATTACACTAAGTGGGTGCGTAAGAAACGCCTTCATGTGGAAATAAGGATGACCTTTCACTTTGCCCGATCCGGCTGGACCATAATTGGCTTCTCCGCCGTTAAAGCCCATCTTCGCCAAGCAGTACACCAGCTCGCCGATTTCGCCATTCTCGATGTATTGCTTGCCTTTGGCAGCCGGTTCGGTGAAATAATGGTTCAGGTTACAGCCGAGGTAGACCTTCTGTTTCTCTGCATAAGCAACCAGCTCGCGCGCTTCGCGAATATCATGGCAAAGCGGCTTCTCGACCAGGACATGCTTCCCGTAGCTGATGGCCTCCATCGCAGGCTCGAAATGCCAGCTTCCGTTGTCGATTCCACCCGTCGTGACGTCGATGACTTCGATGTCCGGCTCGTTCTCAATCATGTCTTTCAAGCTGTAGTAAGCTTTCACGCCATACTTCTCCGCTGCGGCGTCCGCACGTTCCTTGACGATATCGCAGACAGCAACGAGATCAGCGAGCTCATCTTCTTTGTGACACACTGCATGTAAATTGCCGATTCCGTTCATACCTACGATTCCGATTTTCACTGCCATGATTGAGTCCTCCTGAAATGGTTTTATAGTAATTGGATTGTCTATTAAACGTTCTCGATCTTCGGATCACTGAGCAATACACGCCGTCCTTCGCCGCTGGAAACGTACGAAGCAAGAACCATTCTTAGCGATGTGCGTCCTTCCTCAGCGGTAGCAATCGGCTCACGCTCACCGCGAAGGAATTCAGCCAGCGGCTTCGCAAGTCCGCGGATACGGACGCCATGATTCGCCGGTGTTGCGATGTCGCTAGGGGTCCAAGCACCTGTTGCTGTCGTATATTTCATGAGCCCTGCGCCATCGTCAGGACGAGGCACATTGCAGCTTGTGGCGTCCCCGTAGTTCTGAACAATCGTGCCAAGCTCGCCGATAATTTCAGTCGTATTCTGACCTGAAGTACATGTGAAGGAACAGCTTACCTCAGCCATGGGACCGTCAGCATAACGATACACGGCAATTCCGTTATCCATCGGGATGCGCGGGTTATACATGGAACTGATCTCGGCCGTGACACTTTCCGGCGCCCCAAGCAGCCAGTGAATAAAATCAGTCGGATGCGCGGAATCGTCCGCCCAAATATCGCGGTTCGCTGCCGGATCGACATGCCAGCTGTTGGCAAAATCAGCATTCAAGCCTACCGGTAGTCCATGTCTGCGCCTAACCATAAAGATTTGACCGAGCTCTCCGCTCTCGATCCACTGCTTCATCTGGATGTTCTGGGGGTCCGTTCTCATCTGCCAAGCGAGCGTGAATGGTACTTGATGCTTCTGCACGGCTTCTACAATTCGATCTGCTTCCGCCATTGTGAGTGCCATCGGCTTCTGCAAGATAATCGCTTTGCCGTAGCTGGCTGCGAGCTCTGCCAATTCAGCATGTCGCGATGTTTCGGAAGCAATCACTACCGCCTGAATATCGCTTCGTTCGACTACATTGACCGCATCCGCATACCCTTGAAGGTCATACGTCTTGCAGGCCGTCTCCAATCGCTGTGCATCATGATCCCAGGCGGCAAGCACCTTCACGCTGTAATCAGCCGTTCTCCATTCGTCACAATAAGCATTGACATGTCCGTGGGCAAATCCGAGGATTCCAACTCCAATCATTGGGTTCATATCTCTCCTTCACTTGTTTACTGACCATGAAAACGATTACTTCCCTCATCATAATCAACCTAAAGCATGGAATCATGGTCGATCTGGACAATAACTGTTGCGATCAGGACATAAGTGATAGCCATTTGGATGAAGAATCGCTGACACGCGGTTTGGGCAACCTATGAGCGCCTCCCTCAAGGCAACTACATATCGTCGAGGAGGATGAGCATTGTCCAGAAATAAGAACAAAACACTGCAAGACAAAATGAACGCCTTGCAGGCGGATTCCCGTCAAGCCGAGAATAATGTAGCCGGTTCTACGGATCGTAACCGCAATCAGAAGGGAAATGTACCGAACAGCCCTTCGACGGGTTAAGGTACGAAGGCAAACAAAAAACAGCGGAGCTGCAAGCACACTTGCAATCCGCTGTTTTTTATTCGCAAGCATCGAATTTGTTAACGATTATTCAGGACGTATCCCTGACCTTCGCATCTTCAACCACGTTAATAACAGGAGCACAATGGGAACGAACACAACCGGTAGAATAATAGTGAATGGCAGTATATTGATATCATATGCAATTAAATCGGTTGGCAATAGAAAGCTTTTTATCGCAATAGCGAACAATAAGGTTCCCACCGGCACAATGAATGCCTTCGTATTCTTGAGCCCGACAACTTTGCCTAATATGTTCACAAACACATACTGAACAATGATGATCTCAAATAACGTAAAGATCGTCCAAATCCCGATAATCAGAATCTCGATCCGTTCTAAGTACTCGCCGAATTTAACCAACTGAATTGCCGAGAAGAAGGGGAATGATGCCGTCTGGAACATATTTACGCCTAAACAGCCGAATGCAATATACGTCGCAGTCAATAGATATAGGCAAGAGAAGGAGACGCCTACGCTGCAGCTTAACAATACTTTCCTAGGATTATTCACATCCGAATAAAGAAAGGCCATCACGCCTGATTTTCCAAAAGGAAATCCGAAGGAGACCATCGTGCCGTAGACATACATAGGTAGAGGATGTTGAAATTGAGGAAGAAAAGGATTGTATTCCACATCCCGATAAATAAATATGCAGATCACCACCATGGAGACAATAAAGAACGGAAGAATGACAAGAACGCTCCGAACGATCGTTCCAATACCGAGAGAAACGGCATATATCGTCACGGTTATCACAATGAGCATAATTAAATTCGGTGAGGTATTGGGCAGGATTGCACTTGTATAAAACAGCGCTATGGATCGAACCGACAACACACCAAGCCCAATCAAGTCCACCATGAAAATCGTCAGAATCAGCTTCCCTATCCACTTCCCTAATAGGATGATGATAATATCGCTCATGTTGAGCTTAGGAAATTGTTTCTGAATATAGGAAGTCATGACTAACGTAAGGATAACTGCAATCGTTGCTAACATATTCGAGATCCATACATCCTGAGTAAGACATTTGGCTTCGAGCAAATATAAAGTCGAGAATCCCGACATAAACGCAAAACAAAGGCAGCCCAGCTGGAAACTCGATATTTTCTCCTGTTTCACGTTCAATCGACCCCCAACTGTATATTCAACGCATTTCTCACATACACAGAAATAGGCTTGTATAAATACATATTCAGGGATTCAGAGGTTGGCATCCAATCCTCGATTACCGGAATGAAGTAACAGGTAATAAACAGACTAAAGAGCAACAGCACGATGGCTTCTTTTCTATTCCCTTGTTTCCTAAGCTTGACGTACGCCGTAATTACGTAAACGAGGAAAAGCACTAGGATCGTAAAGATTAGCATTTCATGGTCCTCCTAAGACTTGGCTCATTCCGAGATTCGGAATACTGGCGGTGACATTAACCGTTACCGGTAAAGTGGGATACACCTCTGTCCAATTCGGTTTCGTTCTCTTCCATACATTCGGGTGATATTGCCTTAGGTAATCGGATATGCCAAGAACATCAACCTGCATATCACGCTGGAAGTGAGTTAAACTTACAGTGAGCTGCTTCTTTATTGTCGCCTCTGCGGAACGCTCCAGCTGTTCCAGCGCATTGTTAGCCGTTAATTGAATAGGTCCGCTGGTATCAATTAAAGTACCTCTTAATTTCACGTCGATCGTGATTGCCGGCATTCCATTGATGGCTTGGTAATGTATGTTACTTTTTACAATCTTCATCATCAGCGATACCTTCTTGGATTTATACGGAACAGATTGAACAAATTCAAGGTATCTCCATTTCTTCTTCGCCATGAGCATATGAATGCTCAGCACATCATCGGCATTCATCCAACCAACGAGTTTACCCTTATTGATGACAGAACCGCCGCTCAATATCATGACCTCACGATCACTGTTTATCGGCTTCGAAATAAACAATTTCCCAAGAACAAAGCCACGATACGGATCTGTGTAATAATTGACGATGTCCTTAAGTTCGATGTTGATGCTCTTGCCCCATAGATGTTCGTTCTTCACCTTGCTTTCGATTTCATTGGTGATCAAATCACCGGTTTCCGACTTCAAATGAAGAATATCCGATGCTTTTCCTTTGCTGATCGCCAAATAACCGGACATCCGGATTTCGCGGGATCGATTAAAATAATCGATAATTTCATAGAACTTATGCCGGGCTGCACTTTCCCCCACGATGAAAAATTTGTCATGCTGCCAGATCAATTGTTTGCCTGCACGGCTTCTTATATTCCGCGCAGCATCAAGAATCGATTCACCGGATGAACTTGCGATCCACTCTAACGTCTTATCCGGCATATCCTTACTGGCCGAGGGGGTGTAATTGCAATACAACGTAATGATGAATTTCTTGGATTGCTCATCGTAATCAACCCCTGTAATCGTAACAAGTGCGATACTGTTAATTTCTCTAACATCAGGTGAGCACCCCGCAAGAAGTGACAAGGGAATGAACCCCAATAAGAGCAGTTTAATGATCCTCATGTTCCCTAACCTGCCCTTCCATGGATGCATAGGAGGTGTCATTCTTGGACTGTCTTCGGTGCTTAATGGGGAGAAGCAGATAATGCTCGGTTACGTCCTTCAAGCGATACGAATTAAACGTAGGCAAATACAGCTTCCCGAATGACCGCAACGAACATAAATGCAGGACAATCGCAAACAAGCCAAGAGCCAAGCCGAGAACGCCAGTCCATGCAGATATGAAGATTAGTGGAAATCGCAGCAAACGGAGCGTAATCGCAGTGTTAAATGCCGGAATCGTAAAGGAGGCAATGCCTGTCATCGCGACGACAATGACCATCGGTCTCGAGATAATGCCTGATTGAACAGCAGCTTCGCCAATAATAAGCGCGCCGACGATGCTTACAGATTGACCAACCGTTCGAGGCAGCCTAATGCTTGCTTCCCTTAGAATCTCGAAAGCTACCTCCATGATAAGAGCCTCCAGAAAAGTCGGGAACGGAATTCCTGATTTGGTCGACAGGAACGTGAGCATTAACGGAGTCGGAATCATCTCCAGATGGAATGTCGTTAACGCGATGTATAAGGAAGGTCCGCAGAGTGAAATAAGCAATGTGAGCATACGTAATAGACGTAGGAAATTGGCAAAATAAAACTTCTCGTAGAGATCCTCGCTGGGGTGCAAGAAATCCGTAAAGGTGGAGGGTGCAATAAGCGCATTCGGGCTTCCGTCCGTGAAAATAACCACTTTCCCCAGATTTAAAGCGTTAACTACACGGTCAGGTCTCTCCGTATTCATGATCTGAGGAAACGGCGAATAAGGGCTGTCTTGAATCCATTCTTCGATTTGAGCGCTGTCTACGACGATATTCAGCTTGACCGAGTCTATTCTCTCTTCAACCTCGCGCAGAACGGAAGCCTCTACTTGATCTTCGAGATATACGATCATCACATTCGTCTGGCTTTCACGTCCCAGAACAACGATTTTGGATTTCAATTTGGTGGATTTCATCCTGCGATAAACCAATCCCATATTCACTTTCAAGTCCTCTGTGAATCCTTCACGAGGGCCGCGCACGTTGATTTCCGATGTTGGTTGATCGACTGCGCGCGTCTCATATCCGGGGATCCCGATCCCATAACACACCGTTAAGCCTTCGACGAAAATGACGATTCCGGCATCAGCGATCATCCCAGTAACCTTGTCCAATAAGGGGATTTCGGTGACGATACCTAACGAACGAATGGATTCGAGAATCGTCTCAGCCGTAGGATTCTCATGACCGTGAATATCTTCGTTGATCTTCCTTACGAATTGTTTGTTCAAGGTTTGCTGATTGATAATCACACTTAAATAGGCAACCGCAGCCAGTGGTTTTCCTTGTTTCGATTCGAAGTTCTGGAAGCAAAAGTAGATGTTATCCGCGTACAGCTGCTCCAATTTGCTTATGTTGTTTGCAACGGAAGGATCGATTATCATTTCTGTTCTCCAGGATCAACAATAGAATAGAATCAAAGAAAGTATTCTCCTGTAAACCCAGAATTATGCAAAACGCTGCTTATAGCGACCGTACCCCTCCGTCTCTAATTGTTCTACAGGAACAAAACGCAAGGATGCGGAATTGACGCGATATTGAGGCTTGTTATTTTCTTGAACTAAGTGGCCCAAATGCGATTTGGAGATGCGAGCTCGCAGCGCCGTTCGTACCTGACCATCGCTTAGATCGGATTCTTTACGGATCCAGCCCTCCTCGATCGGCTTGGAGAAGGTTGGCCACCCTGTCCCCGCATCATACTTGTCCCTAGAGCTGAACAGAGGGTCGCCATTAATGATATCGACATAAAGCCCCTCCCGTTCGTTATTCCAATACTCGTTCTGAAAAGCAGGCTCTGACTCCTTGTTCTGGGTGACGTTGTATTGCAGCTCCGTTAACTGCTGACGCAGACGATCTTTATCTTTCTTGCTGTTCCAACTTCGTTCCGCGAATTCATCACGACCGCTGCCTTCTTTATACAAATTATAGGATCTTCGATGTGTATTGTAGTAATCCTGATGCTCGTCCTCCGCAGGATAGAATTGTACGGCAGGTACGATCTCGGTCACAATCGGCTTCTTGAATCGTTTGCTCTTCTGCAGCGCTTGCTTGGAGGCTTCTGCCTTCTTGCGCTGCTCCTCATTATGTACGAATATTATGGTTCGGTAAGACGAACCGCGGTCACCGAATTGTCCGTCACGATCCGTTGGATCAATCAGCTGCCAATAGATGTCGAGCAAACGCTCATAGGGAAACAAATCCGGCTGAAATGTAATTTGAACGGCTTCAGCATGACCTGTCGTTTCCGTACCGACTGTTTGGTAGGTCGGATTTACGGTATGGCCGCCGGTATAGCCTGAAATAACAGAATCAATTCCGGGAAGTGTGTCGAACGGCTGAACCATACACCAGAAACAGCCTCCTGCGAATGTAGCGATCTCTGTCCTTCGAAATGTGTTATTCATTATATATGCACCACCACTTTAGAATTCTTTGTCTCCATAATATTGAGTATTGCCCCGGGGAGAAAAACATTTGAACGACTTCCCGTCATTTGCTACAGTTAAAACATGGAATGGCATTGCTGTTCGTTGAAATTCAATCCATCTTATGGTAGAAGGATGTTGCAGATGTGAAACCAAACTATCCGAATAACGAGTTACCCAAACGAAATTTACAAGCCTATATGGAGGTATTCATTGTTTCAGCCAAGCTGGGATTGACTTCTTTCGGCGGCCCCATTGCCCATCTGGGCTACTTTCACAATGAGTACATACGCAAAAGACAGTGGATGGATGAACGGAGCTATGCCGATCTCGTTGCTCTATGCCAGTTCATACCCGGCCCAGCCAGCAGTCAGGTCGGCATCGGTATCGGTACTATTCGTGCCGGCTTAATTGGCGGCTTGATAGCCTGGCTAGGATTTACGCTGCCATCGGTAATTGCGTTGGTGGTATTCGCTTACCTTCTAAATGGATTGGATATTAGTCATGTGGGTTGGATTCATGGTTTGAAGATCGTAGCGGTAGCCATTGTTGCTCAAGCTATCCTGAGTATGGGACAGAAGCTCGCACCGGATAAAATCCGAGCCTCCATTGCTATCATAGTCGCTGTCATTTCGCTATTGTGGCAGTCTGTATTTAGCCAAGCCTTGCTCATTATCGTAACTGGATTAACGGGGTTAATTATTTTTCGATCTACGAAAGTGCCGGATGCTCCCGCGCTCAATGTTCCAATTACTCGTACGTTTGCTGCCTTGTGTCTGACGTTGTTCTTCGGTCTATTGATTGTGCTGCCTGTCCTAAGACATGCCTTGTCTTCCGAATGGCTGTCTTTATTCGATAGTTTCTACCGATCGGGTTCGATTGTATTTGGTGGTGGCCATGTTGTACTGCCGTTATTGGAACAGGAAGTGGTACCTGCGGGTTGGGTTAGCAAAGAAGATTTTCTTGCAGGGTATGGTGCGGCGCAGGCTGTACCTGGACCGCTATTTACTTTCGCAGCTTACTTAGGCGCAATGACTAAAGGCGTTTCCGGGGCTATTGTTGCGACCGTTGCGATCTTCCTGCCGGCTTACTTATTGATCGTCGGAACCTTGCCCTTCTGGAGCGTTCTTCGAAATAACAGGCGCATTGGAGCTGCACTGGCAGGTATAAACGCGGCGGTGGTCGGTATACTATTGGCTGCCTTGTATAATCCGCTATGGACAACGGCAATTATCGACTCGGCCGATTTTGCACTGGCGTCCATCCTGTTTCTAATGCTGGTTTTCTGGAAATTACCGCCTTGGACGATAGTCATTGCCGGGATGGTTGGCGGCACTTTGCTTAAGTTGCTTTGACTCTCCAATTTATTCTGTTTTATTTTCCTTTTGCCGCTTGTTGTAGATAATGATGAAAACGATGAATAGGATAACAGGAATCATAATGGCGACAGGTATGAGTAGAATGGGTGTCATGTGGTACTCCTCTTAAGTTTGATAAACTTTCTCGTACTGCATGGACATTATCTCTCTTTCCGACGCTGAAATCAAATGAATTAATGCCACTAAATAAAGAAAAACCGAAGAATCAATGATCCTTCGGTTCTTTATTGATCTACGAATGGGCTGTCTTAACCGGAAGCGTTGTAGTCTCCTCTAGTGGATACATCCATTTGGAAATCAGCGTCTGCAGGATGATGATCATCCCGCCAATGCACCAATAGAGCGGCATCGCAGCCGGCGCGGAGAATGAGAATATGCCCATCATGACCGGGGAAAGATATACAATCCAGCCCATTCCTTTGGCTGCATTCATCTGAGGTGCCGCACTCTTCGAAATCAGAGCTTGAGCCAAGTACACGCCGGCAGCCAGGAACGGCAGGATAAGATCCGGTTTCCCAAGCTGGAACCATAGAAACGTATGATGAGCAAGCTCCGGGTTTGACCGAATGGCATAATACATGCCGGATAAGATTGGAATTTGTAAGAGCATCGGCAGACAGCCTATGTTCAGAGGGTTGTACCCATGCTTGCTGTATACCGCCATCGTTTCCTCTGTTTGCTTACGCTGCTTATCCGCATCCGTATTATTCACGTATTTCTGCTTAATGGCATCGAGCTCAGGCTGCATGGCCGTCATCTTGCGTCTCATCTTCTGCTGCTGCTTATATTGATTAATCATGAATGGCATTAGCGCCAGCCTTACGATTACTGTGATTGCAATAACAGCAAGACCGAAGCTGCCTCCAAACCATCCTGCAAAATGATCAATCATCCAAGAGAACGGCGAGACAAAATATTGATGAAAAAAACCGACTTGAGCGTACATATTTAACATAATTAATGATCCTCCCTGTTGTTGTTATGCTTCGGCAATCAACAGGGTCGTGCACGGGGATGAATCATCGTCAGGCGCTTCTTTGCGTTTCGTATGCCGAGTTAGCCGCTGCCGCTGGGTTAGTACAGCGCCAGGTTGTTTCTTCAATGTCGAATGCGGCGCATCCGCTTCGCGGATTCTCGTCCATCTGGCGTCATTAGCAGCGGTCGGAATCCAAACGAAACATAAGTAAGCCAATGAAACAAGTGTGCAAATGGACATCGCATATAGAAGCGCATCATAAGGCTCGAACAATGATATCCCCCCTTTCCGTTTCATTCATATTTGTATATTCTAACCGTTTTCGCCGCTGAACGGAATCGGTCGAGAGACGGATGCAAATTGAAAAACGTGCAAACCCTAATTAGAAACAAGGGTTGCACGTTCTCGGGATTACTTGGTAATTCGGATTTCTCCTGTACTGCTGTCCCACTCTACGGTATAACCAATCAGCTCCGATATATTCCGCAGCGGGAGCAGCACCTTATCCGCTACAAGTTTAGATGCGGTTATGGTTACGGACTCTCCATTCACATCGACGGTATTCGACTGTATCGTATGGGTGAGTGTTCGATCACCGATGACCGCAGTCACCGTCTTCGTTGCATCATCCCACGTTACCTCTGCTCCCAATAATTCAAAGACTTCTCGCATCGGAATAAACACGCGTGAATCGGCTAAGAACAAGTCGTTATCCAATGCCTTCGGTTCCCCGTTTACGAACAGCTTCCCTTCATAGTTCTTCATGACTGGATAATCATGTGCCTCAGCGATTTCAGTTAAAGTATGCTCCGACGACGTAATGATAACGAGCGTCCCGATTTCAATTTGCGGAAATAACCAATGAATTTCATCATTCTTCATCCGGATGCAGCCTGCGCTCACATACTTGCCAATCGATTTGCTATTATTATTGCCGTGAATCGCATACGTGGTGCCTTCTGTTCCGTCAACCTCAAGGCCTAACCAACGGTCACCAAGCGGATTCCGAGGATCGCCTCCGGGAATTTTCTCTTTGTAATAAGGTCTGTTCTTGATTTTGTTGACGATTTTGAAGCTGCCTTCCGGTGTTAATGTACGCGTTCTGCCGGTCGCAACGGAAAAGGTCTTAATCAGCTCGCCGTTATTGAAATACGCCAATTTGTTCGTGCTTTTATTTATCACAATCAGTTGGTTATTACTTGCTTTAGCGCTTGCAGTGGCAAGCGGGAACACACTCAGCAGCAGCGAAACTATGAAAGTGAGGACAACGATTCTCAACCGATTTCGACCCAAGAAAGACACCCTCTTATTCAAATATTGATATACATATCAATGTATGAACGAGAGCTCCTCTGCACCACTGCTTTTTCTAAACTTTAGTGGAACTTTAGTATAGCTAAACCATTAAGGATGAGATTGCGAATGGCGGCTGCCTTGCTCAATTCTTGCAGTTCTTCTTGCAGCGGGTGCTCTAGTAGTTGCAATTCCCGGTTGGCAGCGGCTAATTCGATTATCTCTAATCGCAGTAACCAGTCGTTCGAATAAGTTTGGTTGAGTCTGTCATGGATCTCATTGAGCGCTTGGAGAGACTGGGCTGTGAAACTGCTAGCCTCTCTTATTGCTCTTACTTGTTGATAGAGGGTTTCAAGCTCTGTAAGTGGAGCGGATTGGGTAGGTTCATCTCCTACTTCTGCTTCTATTGCGAGTGGCACAACTGCACTGTAGTAGGCTCCGGGGTCAGCCGCACCCGGATACGCGGAAACGATACTTGACCCGACCGCCATATCGTATGTGCCCCACTCTTTCTTGAATAGCAACTTGTCATTGCAGGTGACCGAACAGTCCTCGAAGGATAGGAGCACGACGTGATGAGCATTTCTATGGATTCTCTTGATCCGTCCTGAAACGTGGATTCCACTTTCGAATAGCAGCTCCGTGTGACTTCCTTGGCATATGCCTAACCCGGCAAGTGCTTGATCATCGCATTCTTCTAATGCAATCCCGCCTTGCAGCTTGCCAATGGGACTGCCATATCCCTTGGCATGATAATCTTTGCCATGCCCGCTTAATTGCTGATGGTCAATCGACAACGCTGTTCCGCCTGTCGTGTTCACATAGATGGCTTCGCCATTCGAGTCTTTCTCGATGCTCTGGATGATCCCCGTAACACAAATACCCGAGTTGAACGCAATAGTCGCCACATTACGCGAACGCAGCGCCTTCTCCAAGCTCTCCGTGCCGCCGATTCGAAATGCCATGGTGTTCGCCAATGCTTCTACACCTTCTAGTAATTGCTCAAAGCTATGACATACGAAGAGACGTGACTGCATCTCCGTTACGACCTTAGGGCTGGCGGCACAAGCATCAACGGAATACGGTAGCTTCATTACTGCATCTGTGAAACAATGTTTGCTCTCTCCGACGGAGGACAGCAACCCTGCGCCGTATATTTTCGGATCATCCGGCTCCCCAATCAGCCCGTATTCGACGGTTGCCCAGAAGAGTCGGGACACTTTCTCCGCTTCCGTTAGTTCAGTTATGGCTTGTTGTTTCTCCTCTACCAGCTTCTGAGCAGCAGCCTTCTCTTCCGCTGTCGATTTCGGATCCTCCATGACGATCGTTAATAGGCGCAGCGCCTCGAAGGCTTCTCCTCTTTCTTTCATAGAGAAGGCCTTTGTACCAATGGACCCTATCGTTTGCACATAGGTCCTATATTCCGGATCAAACAAGATCGGTGCATGCCCGGCAGCTTCGTGAATAATATCAGGAGCCGGGGTGTACTCGATATTGGATAACTTACGGATTTCAGCGGCAATGGGCAGAATCCCATTCGCAAGCAGCTCGTAGAAGACAGCACCGGGAATGAGCCCATTGACGATTACGGCCCCCCATCCGATTCGGGCAAGGCATGCGTTCATCTCGGATACGCGGGGAATACTTTCCTTCTGAATGCCTGACTGCTGCAGTCCACTAACAAAAGCGGCATGTGCGGTATCTCGCAGGGCATGGTGATTCTGGCGCATTACATACCGCCAGACGGCGTGATCGATAGGCGTATACTGATCATAATCTTGCTCGGATATATAAGGGGACAAATGAGGCGGAATCATTCTCATGTCTTCCACTCCCTCTGCAATTTGCGCTTGCTATCTAGTTGCCGGTAGTACTTTCCCTGAAACCTCTCCGAAGCCGACTTTGTAGCCATCGCCTTGGCACCAGCCGGTCATCGTAATTCGGTCGCCATCGCCAAGCCATGAGCGTTCCTCTTGGCCGCTATTCAACTGAAGCGGTTCCGATCCTCGCCAAGTAAGCTCCAGCATGCAGCCTCGCGATTCCTTCGTGGAACCGCTAATCGTTCCGGAAGCGAGCAGGTCGCCAGGCCGCAAATTACATCCGCCAACCGTATGATGTGCGACCTGCTGCTCAATCGTCCAATAGAGATTGCTGTAATTGCTGACGGCGATGCGTTCACGGCCGGCATTGGCTTCACTTTGCCAATAAACCTCTAGTTGAATATCGAAGGAATTTACATCATTCCGTTGCAGATAAGGAAGCGGGGCAGGCTCTTGTTGAATAGCTGCCGGAATGCGAAATGGTGCGAGCGCCTCTAGCGGGACAACCCAGGGAGCGATGGAGGTAGCGAAATTTTTACCGAGAAAAGGTCCAAGCGGCTGGTACTCCCAGGCTTGGATGTCGCGAGCACTCCAATCGTTAACGAGCACAAGTCCGAATAAATGCTCCTTCGCTTCGTCAATTGGGATGGGCTGCCCAAGTTTATTCCCTGTACCAATCAACCACCCCACCTCCAACTCAAAATCAAGCTGACCGCTCACGCCGTAGACAGGCAGAGCGGAATCGGGAGGTTTGATCTGTCCGCAGGGACGCTGAACATCCGTTCCGCTGACGACAATCGAGCTTGCCCTGCCATGATATCCGACAGGCAGATGAAGCCAATTCGGCATCAAAGCCTGTTCCTTGCCTCGGAATAAAGTACCGACGTTAACAGCATGTGACTTGGATGCATAGAAATCGGTGTAATCACCGATTTCCGCTGGCAGAAGCATCTCGACATCATGTTGTCGGTGAAATGCCGATGATCGGAGAGGGAGGTTATCTCGAAGAGCCGGCTCTTCCGAATCAAGCAGCCGCGTAAGGATGGAACGAACCTCTTTCCACACCTGATTTCCCATCGCCATGAATGCATTGAGCGAAGGTTGAGCGAAGATGCCTTTCCCTGAAACAGAGGTGTTATTGAAGCAGCCTGCTTCATCCAACACGGCTAGATCCAGCACATTGTCCCCAATTGCCACACCAACTCGAGGCATGCAACCACTGAAATGCAGTGGGCGGAAGACGCCATAGGGCAAATTCTGTATTGGAAAATGCGATTCCGCATCAACATGAATAAACGAACACGCCATCGGATGATCTCCTTTGCTTCACATGGTGGTTAACTGCTATCGTTTTGTGAATTCCCCTGCCCTCTTAATCTCCTAATTGTTTCTAATGAATCAGGGTTTTCAAGTGCTGACAGATCGCCGGGATCAATTGCTAAATAGGCGGATCGTATGACTCTGCGCATCACCTTTGCATTTCTTGTCTTAGGTAATGCGTCTACGATATGAATCCCCGAAGGTTTGAATGCTTTGCCAAGTCGGCTGGCCACCCATACGAATAACTCGGATGTTAACGCTGTTGATTCCTGGAGACTGAGCAGCGGATGATCCAGAACGACGAAACAAACCGCGGCTTCTCCTTTCAGATCGTCGGGTACGCCAACTGCCGCTGCTTCCACTACGCGAGGATGGTCGACGAGCAACGACTCGATTTCCGTGGGACCAAGCCGCTTTCCGGCCACGTTAAGCGTGTCGTCAGATCGTCCTGTGATCATCCAGAAGCCATCATCGTCCAGCTCCACCCAATCGCCGTGCACCCAAATACCCGACCATCGCGACCAATAGGTTTTCTCGTATCGTTCCGGTTCTTGCCAGAAGCCGCCTGCCATGCCGAGCCAAACGTTCTTCAGCACCAGTTCCCCAACCTCGCCGCGAACCGGCTTCCCGTCCTGTGAGAATACATCCGCATGCATGCCTGGAATCGCAGTGTTAAAACCTGCGGGGGCGATCGGTTTAAGCAGCACATTCCCCAGAATGCCCCCTGAAATCTCGGTGCCTCCTGAATAATTTACAATCGGTATCCTGCCTTGACCGACGTCATGGAATAACCATTGCCACGGCTCCGGATTCCAAGGCTCGCCGGACGAACCGATGACCCTTAGCGAGGACAGATCACATTCCTTGTAACATGCTTCACCGTGCTTCATTATGCTCCGAATCAGTGTAGGCGAAATGCCAAGATGAGTCACTTTATGTTTATTAACGAGGTTAAATATGCGACTAGGGCCGGGAAAATCCGGTGCACCATCGTACAGCACCATCGTACCGCCGCTTAATAAGGTGCCATAAACCATAAATGGCCCCATCATCCATCCCATATCGGTATTCCATAACATCGTGTCCCCCGGCCGACAATCCATCACATAGCCGGCATCGAATGCGGCTTTGATCGGGAATCCGCTGTGTGTATGAATGATACCTTTGGGCGAACCGGTTGTTCCGGAGGTATAGAGGAGCATTAAAGGATCGCTGCTGTTCATCGCTGCTGCTGGGAATGGTTTCGAATCTTCACTATTCTCAGAGCCAATGAGCTCCAACCAGTCGATATCGCCTGCCAGTTGCCGCTTAGTGATCGGAATGCCCAACCGGCGAACAACGACCAGCTTAACATTGGAAGCTGCCTTATTAGTCGCCTTGTCGGCTTCTTCCTTCATATGAATTTGTTTTCCACGCCGGTAATAACCGTCTGCCGTGATCAGTAAGGTACAGCCGGATCCATCTATTCGTTTAGTCACCGCTTCGGCACTGTAACCGGAATAGATGGGAACAGCAACAGCGCCGAGTTTGGCTAATGCAAGCATCGCTATCACGGTTTCCGGGATCATCGGCATATAGAGAGCAACACGTTCCCCGGCCGATAATCCGAATTGCTGCCGCAATCCATACGCTGCACGATTCACTTGCTCAGCAAGCTCGGCATAGGTGAAGCTAAGCGTTTGATGATCCTCGCCTTCCCAAATAATTGCTTTTCTGGCCGCTGCCTGAGGGTCCGACAACCATTTATCGACCGCATTTACAGCGATATTCAACTGTCCCTGCGTAAACCAAGAAGGCCACTGAATGCCAGCTGCGAAATCTACGACTTGATCATAGGGAATCGCCCATTCAATCCCCATGTCTTGCACGACCGCATCCCAGAACCAGCTGATGTCTTCAATCGATTTGGTATAGAAAGCCTCATAATCCGTGAATCCATGCTTGTGCATGAATTGATATAATCGTGTTTGCTCCTGTTCCGACCGCTTCGGAAACCATACTGCTCGTTGCCGCATAACCAGCATCTCCTTCAGTACCTAGCCGGATTATGGATCCACCGGACGCGATACCCAGCTGTATACGTAATTCATATCCTCGATCGACTGCAGATGCTCGACGACTTGCAAGGGACGGAACGTATCGATCATAACCGCCAGCTCATTGGTTTCCTTCTTGCCGATGCTCTCCTCTACTTTGCCGGGATGGGGTCCATGCGGGATGCCTGATGGATGCAAAGTCATCGAACCTTCTTCAATCCCTTTGCGGCTGCCAAAATTCCCTTTTACATAATAAAGCACCTCATCACTATCGACATTACTGTGATAATAGGGCGCAGGAATCGAATCCGGATGATAATCGTAGAGCCTAGGACAGAATGAGCAGATAACAAATTGGTTGCCTTCGAAGGTTTGATGAATCGGCGGAGGCATATGAATCCGTCCCGTAATCGGTTCGAAATCGCGAATATTCAATATCCATGGATATAAATAGCCATCCCAGCCGACAACATTCAACGGATGATGGGTGAAAATATGAGCATGCAGATAGCCTCCTTTTCGAGTGCGAACTTCGAATTCGCCCATGTCTGTAAACGTTTCCAATACTTCCGGAAGCCGTATATCCCGCTCGCAGTACGGGCTGTGCTCCAGCAGCTGGCCCTGTTCATTGCGGTATCGTTTCGGTGTCGTGATCCAACTGTTCGTTTCCACGATGAGTAGCTTTGTTTTACCGGAATCCGGTACTACCCGGTAGATCGTTCCGATTGGAATCACGATATAATCGCCGGGCCGATAGCGCAAGGTGCCGAACATCGTTTCCACTTTACCAGACCCTTTATGGACGAAAATCAATTCATCGCCATCCCCGTTACGATAGTAATAGTCCATCGCTTCTGTAGGATGTGCGACAGCGATTAAGAGATCGTCGTTGCCGAACATGTATTGCCTGCCGTAGATGGCATCCCCCTTCAAGACCAATCGATTGGTGCGAAAATGCCGATGACGGAGCGCTCCTTGCGTCTCAAATTGCGGTTTGCTCGCTGACAGCAATTGCGCTTTCGTGATTGCAGTCGGCGCGTGGTGATGATAGAGAATCGATTGGATGCCCGAGAAACCTTTGGTTCCCATCACTTGTTCACGGTACAGTGTACCGTCGGGCTGGCGAAATTGCGTGTGTCGCTTCGGCGGAATCTCCCCCATCCGATGATAGAACGCCATATTCGTTCTCCCCCCTTCACTTCCAGGCTTTACTTCCTTTCCAGTTCAAAGGTGTCGGAAATCGCCCTCGTGTAGGTTTGCCCCGCCATTCTGCCGATCGGTCGCAGCAATTCACTGTTGATCCTGCCGCCTTCGAATAATTCATCCTGCACATGAACGCAAACGACCTGGCCGATCACAAGGCTGCCCGCGCCGGGCAACTCGCCTAGTGTTACGATTTGATGCAACGTACATTCAAGCTGGACATCACTTTCTTGTACTCTCGGAGGCAGCACACTGTGACTCGGCACTTTCGTCAGACCCGTATAAGCGAATTCGTCTACCTCAGGCGGGAATTCAATGGCGCAATCATTCATTTGTGCAGCGATTTGCTCTCCCACAATGTTGATGACGAACTGCTTGGTCGCTTCAATATTGGCAAGCGTATCCTTCTTCTTCCCATCCGATCCACGAATCATCGGCGCAAAACACACCATCATCGGTTTCGCGCAGATGCCGGTAAAGAAGCTGAAAGGAGCTAAATTACTATTACCTTGTAGATCAACCGTGGAGACAAATGCGATAGGACGAGGCAGGACGGAGCCGATCAGCAGCTTGTAGGCATCCCTCCACGACAGTGTGCCAGGATCCACTTTCATCGTATCAACTCCTCAGGTTTGTCGTAATTCCTTACAAATTTCCTCTTCGCGCTTGTTCCCTTTCAATCGATTCAAACAACGCTTTAAAGTTGCCTTCCCCGAATCCAACGGCGCCTTTACGCTGAATGATTTCCATGAACAAAGTAGGACGATCCACGATCGGTTTGGTGAAAATCTGCAGCAGATAGCCTTCATCGTCGCGGTCTACAAGGATGTTCAGCTCTTGAAGCTTCGCAATCTCCTCATCGATTGTACCGACTCGCTCGGTTAACATTTCATAATAGCTGTCCGGTGTGCTCAGGAACTCAATTCCGTTATTCTTTAATGCCGTTACAGTTGCGATGATGTCATTCGACAGAATGGCTATATGCTGGACGCCTGCCCCGTGGTAATAGTCGAGAAATTCTTGGATCTGTGATTTACGTTTGCCTGTCGCAGGCTCATTAATGGGGAACTTGATCCGTCCGCCGCCAAACATCACCTTCGACATCAGCGCTGAATATTCGGTCGAGATATCCTTATCATCGAAATGAATCATTTGCTTGAAGCCCATGACCTTCTCGTAATACGATACCCATTCCTCCATCTGCTCCACATTGCCGACAACATGATCGATCCCGATTAACCCGGTCGATTGATGCGGGATGTTCAGCTCACATGCCTCATAATGGGGTAGAAACACACCCTTATAGTTACTGCGATTTATTAACGTATGGATGGTATCCCCGTAAGTCCCGATGGCGGCTGTCGTCACTGTTCCATTCGAATCCTTATATTCCCTTGGTTCCATAATGGGGATGCCGCCGCGTGCGACAGCGTCCTGGTAAGCTTTCTCCACATCGTCGATTCGCATGGCAATGTCTTTTACGCCATCACCGTGCTTGATGACAAACTCTGCAATCGGGTGGTCCGGCGATAACGCTCCACTGAGTACAAAACGCGCTTGATTCTGCTCCAGCAGATACGAGACTTTACCGGATTCCCCTGTTTCTAAGCCCGCGTAAGCCACCACCTTAAAGCCGAACCCTTTACTTAAATAATGTGCAGCTTGTTTGGCGTTACCGACATAAATTTCGAGAAAGTCGATTCCTCTGACCGGAAACAAATCCGATGGTTGATTGTTGATCCGTCGTTGTTTTCTCATGATGTGTCACCCTTTTTCTCACGGCGAATGCCGTTTCCTCTTGCCGTTATCTTATTCAGCACCTGCGGACGTTGTCGAAGCAGCTATGCTAATATTTATTCAGCTGAAGGATGAACTATCCTAACCATTAAGAAAAAGAGCCGCCTCGCGGCTGCTCTTGAATAAAAGGATATGAATTTAGATCAGTACCGGAATGTTAATGGTCGACATGGCTTGTTTCTTCTGATCGTCATTAACATGCGTATAAATCATCGTGGTTTCAATCGAGGAATGGCCGAGCAGTTCCTTCACAATCCGAATATCGACGCCGTTACGAAGCAGCATCGTCGCAAATGTATGTCGCAATTTATGACAAGACAGCTTCATATCGCTCAGCCCCGGCTTGTCCGCTTTGAACGCGGTAAAGGTCTGTTCCGCGATTTTCTGAATTTGCCGAATGGACAGCCTCTTCCCCTTCTGAGAGACGAAGAATGCTTCTTCTTTCTCGCGATAGGGCGCAATTCTCTCGTGCTCCACTTTCGCCAGAATCGAGCTCAACATTTCGGGTACGGGAATCTCGTTCCATTTTCTCCCTTTACCGAATACTTCGATCGTTCCCTTCGCTTTCTTGAAATCTTTGAGATTCAACCGATGGACTTCTCCAACGCGCAAGCCGCAATAGCTCATCAGCAAGAAAATCGCCAGATTGCGATCCCGGTACCGACCGTCTACGAATGCCAGACTCTGAACAAGCTCCTCTTCCTCGAGGTAAACCGGTTTCTTGTTTTTCTCTGTCTTGGATTTCTTCACTTCCATGGCTGGATTCCTCGTTGCCATTTCAAAATCAATCAATGACACATAAAAGGAGCGTATCGCCGAAAGCGTTCTGTTCCTCGTGCGATCTCCGGTGGAATCCTGTTTGGATACCAGATACCCGATCACATCCATCTTGCCGGCTTTCTGGGCCGATAACCCGTCCAGCGATTGAAGATAGGAGTACGCTTCTCTCTTATACTCTCTCTGTGTAGTCGATGTGTATCCCGCTTGCTTCATCCATATATGAAAAGCACGCAGCTCTTCCTCGTAATGTTCATCAATTTCGTAGTTTTGGGTCATGGATTCACCTCTATGATAGGCTGACTTTGCCATCTTTTGTCGATCTGAGACGAAAGTGCGCAAAATATGTGTTTTGCGCACTTATTATAGCATGTTTTAGGCCGATCGTGAAATCGGTCCGCACGTTTATAAATATATAAAGCATATTTACTATAGAAATTGAACATAACAAAAGGTTTGCCGGTATTCCCAGCAAACCTCATAGTCTATCTATTTTTGGAGTAAACCTTCGTCAAAATTGCATCGAATAGTCTCATTGCGATTAATTAAGTATGCTCTGTTCCCTGAGTTTTCAATCCACTTTTTGCGTGAACCTGCCTTGCTTATAAACAAACTTAGATCCGCCGTCTACGCCAGCCGAATACACTGATGTGGACGATCGCTCTTGTCGACCAATGAGCTAGAATATGTAGGACAATAAACAGCAGCACGAGTGGCTTGAATAAGATCCAGCTGGCTGCCCACACCAGTAGGATTTGCCAAGGCTTCATTTTGCTTAATACTTTATTAGGCCACATAAAGATTCGATAGATTAAATAGTGATGCCGAAGCGATTCCAAATATTCGTCTTGGTACTGCTTCTCATCCGGATTTAGACGGATCGCACTGCGCATATACGTTTCTTGCAGTTTATGCTCATTACGGCTCGCCGCTGCCCAAGCAAGATACATCAATACGACAGGCTCTTCGGCTCCATAACGGATTGCTTCACGGTCCAATCTTCTTGATTCGACAACATTACCAAGAAGCGCTTCGATATAACTAAGAACAGCCAGATATTGAGGGTTCTCGGAGTCCAGCTCTAGGGCCGTCTCGATTTGTCCCTTCGCTTCCTTGAACTTGCCCTTCTTGTTCAATTGATTCGCCGCTAAATAATAATAATGGGATTCGTACGGGTTAATCCGCAGCGCTTCTTGGAGTGCTTCATGAAAGGCTTTCTCATTGCCGGTTTCATAATAAACCGAAACACGTACATACCAGCCTAAATGATGTTCAGGATCCCGACTTAATGCTTCTTTCGCCCAATGCTGGGCTTTCTCATAATCTCCCATTAACACAAAGATTTGAGCATTTATGGCATACGGATCCGGGTCATGTGGATTCTCCCGCAGCAGCTTGTCCGTTTCAACCAATGCTTCCTTATACCTTTTCCAGGCAATCAGCTGATAGACGGCACTGTAGGCTGAAGAAGTTGCAGGGTTTATTGTTTCTACCATAGAAATATCCTCCTGCTCCTTCGGCTATTTGATACCATGCTTCTTCACATAGTCCAGAACGATCTGGTAATCACCGTTCACATCGCTGAAGGTGGCATAGTTTCTTGCGGTAGAGAACCATTCAATGGTCGTAGCCTTCCGCGCCTTCAGGGATTTACGGAGGTCCTCCTGCATAATCGGCTGGATTTCCCCCGTCTCAAACGTCCTCTCCATAGCGTAATCCACAGCATCCTTGACGACTTGTTCCAGATCCGCACCTGAGAACAACTTCGCTTCTGCTGCCAGCTTGGACAAATTCAGTGAAGATGTCGGCTTGTCTGCAAGTTTCAGTTTGAGAATCGTACTCCGCTCTTCTTCCTCCGGCGGCGGAACGAATACAAGGTGGTTGAACCGCCCCGGTCTGCGCAATGCAGAATCCAGATACCATGGCGTATTCGTTGCACCAATGACGAAAACCTGATCATTACCGGCTTGCAATCCGTCAAGCTCAGTCAACAGCTGATTGACAAGCATACGCTCATGATGCTGCCGCATCTGATGTCGACTCCCGCCCATGGCATCCAGCTCATCAATAAAGATGACACAAGGTTTATTTTCGCGTGCTTTCTGAAATATATCATGCAAATTATGCTCACTCTGCCCCACATACATGGACAGAATGGCCTGCAGCTCGATATGAATAAAATTCGCATCAATCTCACCGGCAACTGCACGTGCGAGGAAAGTCTTCCCACAACCGGGAGGACCAAATAACAGCAGACTTCCGCCGGCTTCTTTGCCATAGGCTTTGAAGATTTCCGGTTGCTTAAGAGGAAGTATGAAGTTCATCCGAATCTTCTTCTTAACATCTTCAAGACCACCGACATCTTCAAAGGTTTCTTTCGGTTTATCGGATTCAATGAGCGATTGGTCATCCTTGTTGAATTGAATAAGCTTTAATTTATTCTTTCGTCTTTCCGATAATTCATCATGATCTGACAAATGGACTCCTCCTCAACACTCTATATTGAAAATAGTAGCATATTTAATAGCCTGTTACGAGATTCAAAAAAGATGACCCCTGCGCAGTGAGCAACACAGGGATCATCTATCGTTGGCTGTCTAGGTCTACTAACTAATGTGAAGATTGATTACAGAACCTGCGCAATTTCCCACACATGCCCATCCGGATCGGCAAAACAAGCCGTTCGCCGCCCCCAAGGGCGAGTTATTGGTCCATTCAATAATTGAACGCCACGTTCCTTCAGCTCATCGCATACCCTATCAACGTCTGGTACTTGGATCGTGAACTGAAACCGTGCTCCATCACCGCTGCGACCAACAGGCGCCGGCTCAACTAACTCATTGGCATTCGACTGATTTAACAGATTGATATAGGTATTACCATAATCAAACACTGCGCAAGCGTCATCTTCAAATAGGATCGCAAGTTTAAACGTCTCCTGATAGAAAGCCTTCGACCGATTCAAATCTTCCACAAACAATGTGATTTCGGTAATTTTCTTCGTCCAGTCCGTTGTCATCATCCGCATTCGACCCCATTTCCTATTCTTCAATTCCCGCACGCATTGTAAAAACCTGAATATCTCCGGGGGCAAGTCGGATACGAAGACATGAGGCCGCATCCCCGCTTGACTCCAATGTACCTTCACCATCTGCAAACCAGCACTCTACTAGCGAATATGGCTTCGGCAGCCGGATGCAGACTTCCTTATCAGAATGGCTCCAATTGGTTGCAAACACGAAACAACCGCTTTTTCCTTCCGTTTCCCAAGAAAGCGCATCACAGCGAACGCCGTCCTCACCCTCTATCATCACATAGGGCATTAAACCGAATTTAGTTTGAAGCAATTCTCTGAGAAAAGCTCTCGTTCCGCTAAGGGGATTCCGTTCATAAGCAGCCGCCAGCAATGTGCCCATCCACACTGCTTTGCCGCGACCATAATCGGCACAAGTGATGGCTGCCATGCCATCTTCCGCAAATGCGGCTAATACGTCGACATCCGGACGGACAACAATGTCCGTTTTATAGTAAGAACCTTCCAAAGTTTCATTCGTGGTACTCGCTTCTTCCGAATTAACGGACGCTGAAAGCGTGTCAATCGGGGCAATCGGAATTGCAATTCGGGATTCCGCGATCACTTCATGATAACTGTGGTCCAGGTGCTCGACCGAGTGAATCCAAGTCTCACGGACTCCGAATATTTCGTCGAAGCCGTAACCGGGAACGATAGGGCTATGCGTCCCGTCTTCTGCCTGAAGCGCTCCGAAGGAATTCTCAGCCAGAAGAATGCCGCCGTCTGCCACCCACTCACGGATTAAATTACTCAAGTCCCGGTTTAAATATAGAGGATAAGGCATCCATAAGCATCGGAATCGAGCTAATGTTTCCTTGTTTAGCATTCTATCGTGGACAAATTCGACTTTGTAGTTAAGATCGTGGAGCAGATGATGCATGCCTTGCACGGAATCGTTATAGGTGTCCAAGTGCGCATAAGCGGCGAAATTGGCGATTTGGTTCTCCGAGCTGAACAGGATTGCAATACCGTCTGAGGGGCGAGTTGATTCAGAAAGTCTGTCGCCGTGAAATTGAATAGTCGCGTTCAATACTGCCATTTCCTTCAACCAAGGCGTTTCACTACCATCCATATAGGTACTCCCCCAAGCAGGAGCCTCATGTCCCAGTGTTTCCGGACGATACTGCCAGAACAAATAGCCAAGTATGCCCCGAGAAAGTGGAATGAGAACATGCCGTTTCAATTCTGTCCAATTGAGCTTCCGAGGCTTCAGCGCGGTAGTGCCGGGGAGAGCATGAATCTCGGAGTTGATAACGGGCTTTCCTCCTGCTGCGGACAATAACAGATCTGCGGACCAAGCGGAGGAACCAAGGCTGTTACCGAACAGATCGCAAGGCTCGGCAAGCATGAAATCGTCCGAACCAGCCGTAATCAAGTTAAAGATTGGCGAAGGTACAGTATGGACCATGACAGGATGCTCCGTATCCAGTGCCTTGACAACCTGGATTCTTCGCTTTAAGTCCTCGGTAAGCGCATCCGACATGAACAACCGCCAGTCCACCATATCGTTATAAATCGCTTGTCCTCTCGGCGGTTCGACTTCGGACCAACCGCCATACCTGCGCTGCCATTTCAGATTTAGAGCGTCTATGGATTCGTATTTCTTGTGTAACCAGACAGCGAAGGCTTGCAGCGAATGATCGCAATAGCAAACCTGGTTCTCGAACGAAAGCTTTCGCTTAATTCCGGTCGTCAACTCCGGCTCATTCCATAGATCCCATACCCAGAGTGCCGAGTGGCTGCCTAACTTCTTAACGGTTTCCATTAGAAAACGATCCTTCTCTCGTTGTGCCGGCTCGTGATGATAGCATGGACCCGGAGCACCACCGATTTGTCGGTAGCTAAGCGCCTGCGGTTTCAGTACCATACCTTCAGCCGTTACCATCAGGGAATCAGGATATTTCTTGTAAAACCAAACCGGTGCAACATCGAAGATGACGTTAAGTACGACTTTCAACCGATGGCTTTCCGCTAAATCCATCAAATCCGCGATATCGTCGAAAATAAATGTGTCCTCGGAAGGATGGCAATCCCTCCATTGTACCCAGAGCTTGATGCAATTAAAGCCATTCAACGAAATCCTTTCCAGATCCATCGCCCACTGATCGCGGTACGGGGTTGGTGAGCGGTAGTATTGAAAACCGAAAGGAATAAACGATTTCTCTTTCATTCTGGAGCCTCTCCTCTACTTTTTCCTCATACTCACTCCATCTTCTGACTTTAATATTGTGAATATTCGATAGGTCGGGTTAAACCCCTTCAAGCAGAAGACAAAAAGGTTTCAAGTTATTCTCTAGCACCGGCGTTTCTTTTTCCCCTACTACTTTTGTGGTAGAATAGAGGTTCTGAATGATAGTAAGAGGAGCGATTCATAGCATGGAAACGAACGTCCCGACGTCGGCAAGCCGTTCCGTCGAGAGAACTTCCCGTAAATCAAAACCATCTGTTCCGATGTTTCTTGCAGCCTGGGCGCTGTTGATCAGCTGTGGCGTTATAGGCACTGTCTGGTATACCGGCCAAGTGAAAGACAAACTGACGCAAGATATTAGCGCTCAAACGGCGCAGCAAATTACGACGATGCAGCAAAATTACGATGCGCAGCTGAAGCAAATGCAGACTGATTTCTCGGGCGAACTGAGTAAGGTGCAGGGCAAAGTAGACGCACTTAACGAACTCTTGGAGTTCACGAAAGATAATACGAATTCAAAAACCGACAACAGCAACAAACTATTCACGCAGCTGAATGAGGTTAAGAAAAAACTGGCCGAACTGCAGAAAAGTTTGGATGTGCTGAAATGACGTTGAATGTTAAGCAAATCAATAGGTTCTTTCTCATGGCATGTGCCCCGTTCATCGGACTGGTCATTTGGCTGATGGCCTCGGATCTGTCGATCACACTTCCGGACAGTACATTCCCGAAGCCTGCCTTAACACAGGCAACCGTGCCGGCGGATACCGCGAAGCTGACTGCCGGTTTAGACGAAGCGAAGAGAACGGCACTCGTCACAGCGAAGTCACTCAAGAAATCGATCCAACTCTATACGACGACGGGCAAAAACATGAACGCCATTGTCGCACTCGCCGTCTCACAAGCTAACAGGCCCTTTCGCATTTATGACCGGCGCATTACGCGGAAGATTGGCGCACCAACGCAACAGATTGACTCGGACAATGTCCGCGCACAGCTGTTTGTGATTCATGCGCAGCACTTTAACGGTTATGCGCTGAAGGTCAAGCTGAAATCGCCCAAAGCGATGAAAATGGTGCTGGGTCAAGACAAGAATGGCGGAGCTGAAACGACTCTCGCGGCCGTTAATCGTTACCGCGCCATTGCCGGTGTAAATGCCGGCGGCTTCGCAGATGACGGCAGCAAGCGCTATCCGCTCGGTACCACCGTGATGAACGGTAATTATTTGAACGGCTTTTCCCCAACTTACAAGGATCTGTTCTTCGTTGGGCTAAACGATAAGTTAGAGCTCATCGGAGGCAAATATACGAGCAAATCGCATCTGGACCGCGAAAATCCGAGGTTTGGTGCATCGTTTGTACCGGTGCTCTTACATAATGGCAACGCACAGCCGATACCCGACAAATGGCGATCCAGCCCATTGCGTGCACCACGAACGATTGTCGCCAATTATAAGGATAATCAGCTTCTCTTCCTCGTTATCGACGGACGCAACGAGAATGGCAGTTCAGGCGCTACACTTGAAGAAGCGCAGCTGCTCCTTCAGCGCTTCGGCGCGATCGATGGCTATAACCTAGACGGCGGAGGCTCATCGTCACTCGTTTTCAATGGCCGGATCGTGAATCACCCATCTGACGGTCAACTTCGGCCGGTCCCGACTCATTTTCTCTTTTTCAAATAAGCGAGTATAAAAAGACAGGCTGCCGTTTCGGCTGCCTGTCTTTTTGTGCGTATGTGTTACTCTTCGATCAATACGCTTTTATTCTCGAGTGACTTGATCTTTGTAATTCCATTAATTCTGTATAAATGATCTTGGATATCGTTTCTGAACAATCAGCACTCTTTATCACAGATGGCGGAATTGTTTGTAGATAGAATTTCGTGCGATTTAGCTTCTTTACAGTAAGTTTTTCATTTCTCTCACAAAAATTCTGTACAACCCTTTTTTCCATACAATCATCGTCTACACCGTAGTATAAAGGAATGCCATGTTCTATCCATAAATCATACCAAACTCCAAAACATAATAGGAAATTACCATCTTTACTTTTGATTATAAGTGAAGTCTCTGCAGAATCAGTCCGAATTTTACAATTAAAATCCGGATCGCAATAGTCTTTCACACAATCAATCAATGCAAATAATTTAAGCATTGTGCTCGGAATATCTTTATTGTAGATCAAATCAACTTGCTCACTATTAAACGTGACCTGTTCAGTCAGGAAATAAGATTTTAGTAAACCGAATAAGCCATTTACTTTACTGCTTAATAAATGCAATTCGCTTTGTTTAATAACTTCTATCAAATCTGTCCAGTATACCGTCTTTGTTCGCAAATGGTTTGGAACTGCCTGAACATACTCTATCACTTTGGTTTCCCATGTAGACAGATGTTGGTATTTCGTTGGAATGAGGAATATTAGCATTTTTTGCTTGGTGGTTGAACTCTCATTTAGTAATGCCAAGTATGTAGTTGGTTGGTTTGCAGTTAATCCTGAATCCGAAGTTTTAACTTCAACGAATATTTCGTACTCATCATTAGATATAACGATGTCCGGGCGACATTCATTTTCACCTAATGAATACTGTGTTGTAAAATCACTATAGTTGAATATATTTATTTCTGACTGATCTAAAAACAATCCTAAAAATAGATCGCGAATTGGTTTATATGACATGTAACTACATAATAATTCAGTTAAACTATTTTCATTTGTTACGATTCGACTGTAAATGTACTCTTGTGTACTCAAAGTTGTTCCACTTCCTCTGATTATAGAAATTGCATTCTCTGTACGCCCAGCAGTACTCCCTCATTAAACTCCATAATATAAATATCAGGTTTTGAAGTCTGTAATAGAAATTCATAATCGTATTTACGGTCAAAATACCGCATCATTAGCGTCATCACCATGCCATGCGTGCCGATAACCACTTTCTGCCCTTTATGGCTCTCCATAATCCCCGCCAATACGCCTATAGCACGATCCGTACAAGCTCGGCATGATTCGCCGCCAGGTAATGATAGATCAGGGTCTTGGAACATTTGCTCCATGAACAGGAAAAAATCCTTATCCGACAACAGCCCATCATCATTAGAAAACGTCATTTCTCGCAAATCTTCAAATGCGATTATTTCTTTATCGTAGCAACCAGCCACTTCCTCGATTGTCAGTACCGCTCTGCGATAGGGACTAGAAATGAAACTATCAATACCTTCATTCTTGAGCATTTCAGTTATTTTGCGCGAATCAGCCCAACCTTTGTCCGTAAGTCCTCGTGTTCGCTCATTGGGATCCGTTCTGGGTGATTCCGCATGCCTTACCATGTAAATATAGGTTCTCATAGGCCCTCCTGCCGTTAGTCATTCATGTAGGTTGTTGAACTTCTCCTACAATTCGTTATTGAAGCTTCTTTTCCCTTTAAATGTAAACGACATAAAAAAGAAAAGCGAGTTATCACTTTCCTCATCAACGATTCACATGTGGTCGATGTAAATACGCATTCATATCAAAATAGCTGCTTTGACTATATCGCTTGTAGAATGCCTCATCCATTGCGAGTGTATCTTCGAAGCGAACAAGCACAGGCGCATCATCCTCGGATAGATGAGCATTGTGGGCATATTCCTCGCGCGGATCTAATTGAAATGCGCGAGCGAACTCAGCTACTGATTCGAGCTTCTTCCCTTGGTTCCACAGGATAATGCCCAGTGTGTTGCGGGCTAGGGACCAATCGGGCTTAAGTCGCACGGCTTCCCTGGCGTCCGCTTCTCGGTGATCCAGATAATGACCACCTTGCTGGAGTGCACATAGCGCAACATCAAGATGCGACTGGGAGGCATGGTCCGGGTTGTTATAATCAAATCCCTTCGGATCATCAAACACCTCGTATGAGATAGCGCCTTCCCAGTAGTATTGCACATTGCTGAGGTTTTTGAGTTCCCAATGTGTGAGTACTTGAAGCTCTGGCGAGGAAGGTACGGCACTTAGAGAGAGATGACCCAACGGGTGACGAATAAACTGCCGCCGCTCGAAGATAATCGTATCCCCCTGTAGAGATACAAACCAATTATGGGACGGATTAGGACCTAGCAACAACTCGAATATTTTCTGGGGAGTTTCAATGAATCCTCGCTTGGCGACTCGCATCATTTCCTCACATGCGTCTTTGGGAGAGTTGGTGTGTTCAAACACTTGGCGGGATAGAGCAAAATCGAAGCTTTTATCCCGAAACGGCATATTCTCCGCAAAACATTCCACGTATTCAAATCGAGTATCAATACCAGTCCCGGAACGATGAGAATTATGGGTCAAATAAGGCTCAGTCACTGTATTCGCGCGAGTGAACGGATTCGAACCGCCGCCTATGTCGAGGATTAACTCTCCGGGTTGTATCTCAAGCAGTTGCGCAAGGAGTTCATCATTTAGAACGGGGAACACGTTGCCAAATGAATTCTTCAGGGGGATGTTGCGTGTGTACGTGCCCATGTTCAAGTTCAGCAGCTTATTGAAGTCCAATGGAGCACCTCCTTATTCAATACCACCTTTATAGTATGGATTCCCTGAACATTGTGCTTCGTGGCAATCAACCAATTTGTTTCGGCAACTACTTGGCCATTATTCGAATCGGTTCTCCGGATAAATAGGCTTCTATATCTTGAACGATGTCTCTATAAAATGCCTCATAACTGGCTTCTGAAACATAACCGATATGCGGCGTAGTTAACAAATTCGGAAGCGATCGGTACGGATCTTCCTTCGGCAACGGTTCCACCTCGAATACATCTACTGCAGCGCCGGCAATCCAGCCGCTCTGTAAAGCTTCCGCAAGTGCTATTTGATCAACGATCGGTGCTCGGGAAGTATTGATCAGAAATGCAGTAGGACGCATACGCTTAAGGTCCGCGGCACCAATCAATCCTCTTGTGCGGTCGCTCAATACGAGATGGATCGACACAAAATCGCTGTTTTCCAGAAGCTCTTCCTTCGTAGCAGCTAATCTAACCCCTTCCTCGTCCGCTCGCTGCTGCGTCAAATTCTGGCTCCACGCCAGAACATTCATGCCGAACGCTTGTCCGAATTTCGCGATCTGGCTGCCCAGTTTACCAAGTCCAAGAACACCAAGGGTCTTACCGTACAAATCTATGCCGATGGTGCTTTGCCACTGACCGCTTCGGATGGCGTTATGTTCCTGCACGATATGTCGGGATAAGCCGAGCAATAACGCCCATGTGAGCTCGGCGGTTGCATTGCCGGCGCCACCTGTTCCACAAACGATGATGCCTTTGGATGCGGCAGCTTCAAGATCAACCGACGCATTGCGCATACCTGTCGTAATAAGCAGCTTCAATTGGGGAAGCTTGTCAAGAAGAGACGCGCGGAACGGAGTTCTCTCACGCATAATGACGACGATCTCACAATCCGCTATTAACTCGACCAGCTCATCCTGCTGATCGATATGCCGAGTGATGCTCTTAACCTCCACCCGATCCAGAACCGGTGACCAGTCAGCAGCAGTCAAAGCCACTTGCTGGTAGTCGTCCAGTATTGCACAGCGAAGCTTCTTCATCATCGTGCCTCCTTATACTCGCCAGAATGTCGAACAGTCTGCTTTATCTATAATATTAAACATGATCATTTGCTCCAGTAGATCGTAATCTACCGATTGATCCCACTGAATACGGAATAACAGCTTAGTTTGATCATACCCAGCCTGTTTAATCTGAGCTGCGAACTGATTCATCCCTGCCTTCTCAGGAGCAACAGCCAAATGTTGTTTGGATATACTGAAACCAATAATAAAGGTTCCGTGATCGGTATACATCGGCTGTTTCCACGCAAACTTAGGCTCTAGATCTTGAAATTTCTCCGCTACCCACAGCAAAACTTCTTCCGTGCGAGCGCGATGCTGCGGGTTCTCAATCCCATTCAAATAGTCTGCAAATACTTCCATGTTGTTCCCTCCTAGAATAATTAAATGTCAAAAAGAATCCTAATTCAATCCATATCCTCTCATTATTCACGGAAACGACGCTGCGAAACACGATTACTCCAAATTTCATTTAATCGTATCCCACTTCACACTTCTTCTATATTTCACTCTATTAGTATAGGGGATCAGAGTTGCTTTTGCAGGATTTTATTGGAATATAACACCTTCAAATGTTCTGAATAAGAGATAGAAACATAGTTATAGAAATGGACGCTTCGTGAAGGAGGAGATTCATGTTCGCCTTAGCTTGGCTGATTCTGACTGCCGTGCTCGTATTAATTGAGCTGCACACGGGAACGTTCTATTTTCTACTCCTTGCTGCCGCATCCATCCTCACTATGATTACCGCACTTGCCGGACTCCCGATTATGGTTCAATGCTTCACGTTTGTCGTCGCGATTGCTCTTATGTATATCTTCCTGCTGCCGCTCCTTCGCAAATTAATGCCCTCTTCATCCAAATCATCAACGATACCGCAACTCTCAGACTATTTGGTAGGGCAAGAAGCGTTTGTCGTTCAGACCATTTCTCCGGATGAGGCCGGTTTGGTCAAGGTGCATGGTGAAATTTGGTCCGCTGTTGCGAACGAGAGAATCGAGGAAGGAAGTAAAGTCACCATCGCCGAGGTTAGTGTAACTAAACTATTCGTTACAAAGGAGTAGATGCAGTTTGGTTGGCATAATCGTATTTATCGTTATTTTGGCCGTAGTTGTTGCTATTGTCATCAAAGGGATTCGCATCATTCCCCAGCAAACCGTAGCTATTGTGGAGAGGCTTGGAAAATACAACAAAACGCTACATGCCGGGGTGAATTTGATCATACCGGTCATTGATAAGATTCGGGGTCGTCACGATCTTCGAATTCATCAGGAAACGGTACCTTCACAATCCGTCATTACGAAGGATAATGTCGCGATCGGTATAGAGCTTGCGACGTTCTTCAGTGTAGTGGATCCTAAGCTCGCGACTTACGGAATTGCGAACTATGTTGGAGGCATACATAATATTGTGGCTTCTGCTCTTCGGGCGACGATTGGCAAAATGGAATTGGACGAAATCCTCTCCAACCGCGACCGCATCCAAACGGATCTACGACTGGTACTCGATCAGGCATCGGAGAATTGGGGTGTTCGTATCGACCGCGTTGAAGTGCTGCAATTAGCCATTCCTGCCGATATTCAGAATTCGATGGAGAAACAAATGCGAGCCGAACGCGAGAAACGCGCCATTATTCTGCAGGCTGAAGGTGAAAAACAATCGACCGTACTGCGCGCAGAAGCGCAGCAATCTGCAGTTGTCCTAGCTGCTGAAGCAGAGAAGCGGCGCCAAATCTTGGATGCGGAAGCTAAGCAAAAAGCACAGGAACTGGAAGCGATCGGTAAAGCAGAAGCGATTAAACATGTGGCTAATGCGGAGCGTGCGAGAATCGAAGCCATTAAAGCAGCAGGCTTGGATGCGCAAATCCTTGCCTATAAATCCTTCGAAGCACTCGGTCAAATGGCAGATGGCCGAGCAACAACCATCTTTATCCCAACCGACGCCGTGAATGCGCTGGGCTCAGCCGGAATGATCGGTAAAATATTCGATATTACCAATCCCAAATAAATGATGTATACGGGTTACCTTTCCTTTAATAGCAGGCTACCGATTACAATCGGTAGCCTTTTTCTATTGTCACCTACAGGTATAAAGGATCCATTGGCGTAGCATAATATGGAAAAACTGAGGGAGCTGTGACGACTTGATCTCCTCTCGAAATCCTGTAGCATTTCCCCGGGAAACGATCAGCGCCGATTTGACCGAAAATGAAGCGCTGCTACGACAACTATTCGAGCATTGCTTTGACATCATCTTTCAACGGGTTGCGTTGTCCGACAGCTGTACGATTCTAATGGTCTACGTCGACGGCATGATCGATAAGAACGAAATTAAATCGCCGCTCTTTCAAGCCTGGCTATTAGAGAAAAGCGGCACCACTGTCGGCAAAGAAACAGTCGACTTCCCCATCTTGAAAGAGCACTTTGCTATCGTACGGCCGATCCAGAACGAAAGCTCTCTTCAAATCATTGTCGAATCGGTCTTGCGAGCTTGCCTTGTTGTCTTCGTAGACGGCGAACCGGAAGCGATTATTCTGGATATGTCCGCCTCGGAGCACCGAGGAGTCGATGAACCTGCCAATGAGGTGGCTATTCGAGGACCAAGAGAAAGCTTTACCGAGACGCTTCAAACCAATACAAGTCTCCTGCGTCGAAGAATTCAATCGCCACAACTTAAGTTTGTATCCGTCACACTTGGAACGTTTTCCAAGACTAAAGTCATCATCGCCTATTTAGAGGGAAAAGCACGCCCGGATTTAGTGGAGCTCGTCAAACAGCGCATGTCCGACATCCAAATGGATATCGTGCTGGAGTCTGGTTATATCGAAGAATTTATCGAAGATACATCATTCAGTCCTTTCCCACAAGTCATGAATACCGAACGTCCGGATATCGTGGCAGCGAGCCTGATGGAAGGAAGAGTCGCGATTCTAACCGATGGAACTCCTCTAGCCCTAATCGTTCCGATCACGTTCTGGACGGCATTTCAAGCTGTCGAGGATTATTACGAACGGTTCATCTATGCCACGCTGGTGAGGTGGACCCGTTTTATTCTGTTCACCATTTCCTTGTACCTGCCCTCCATGTACGTCGCGATTACAACGTTTCATCCGCAGCTGCTTCCGACGAACTTCTTGCTGAGTATCACGTCAGCTCGCGAGGGCGTCCCGTTCCCGGGCGTCATTGAAGCGCTTCTCATGGAATTCCTTTTCGAGGGCTTACGCGAGGCGGGGGTACGCCTGCCCAAAGCCGTTGGCTCCGCTGTCAGTATCGTCGGTGCCTTAGTTATCGGGGAAGCTGCAGTTCAGGCGGGAATCGTGTCAGCGCCGATGGTGATCATCGTGTCCTTAACCGGAATCGCGTCCTTCGCCATTCCCCGTTATAACATGAGCATTCCTTTCCGTATTCTGCGATTTCCCCTTCTTCTTATCTCTGGGGCGCTTGGCTTGTACGGAATCGCTATGGGAACACTCATTATCATCATTCATATGGCGAGGTTAGAGTCATTCGGTGTCCCCTACTTATCCCCGATCGCTCCCTTTCAACCGGATCAAATCAAGGACGTTCTTATACGCGTTCCCTGGTGGAAAAAGTTTTCACTAAAGGCCTCAATAATTAGAAAGCCTACACGGAGGTAATATGCGGAGCAAACGGCCTGGCTTGTTAACGTCTCTCCTTCTTCTGCTTCTGTTAACCGGATGCTGGGATCGCCGCGAATTGAACGACCGCTTATTCGAGCTTGGTTCCGGCGTCGATCTGCTTGAGAATGGAAAGCTTCTGTTGATCGGACAATTCATGATTCCATTAAAATCCGGAGAAGCCGGCGGTGGCGAGAAACAAAGCTACTTAATCGAAACGGGAATGGGATCGACTGTGTCTGATTGTCTCTTAGATTTGCAGTTAAAGTTGTCGCGAAGAATAACCCGCGGGCATCGCAATAACATCTACATTGGAGAAGAGATGGCAGTGTCCGGCATCACGAATCTCATGGACTCTGTAACCCGAGATCCCGATAGCCGGCTTAAATCGGATATTTGGGTCGTGAAGGGGGGAACTGCCCTTGCGTTTATGCAAATGTCCTATCCTCTTGAGAAAATGCCTGCTATAGCCCTTTCTAAATTAAGACATAGTCTTGGCAAGAGAACCGGCAATTCGTTACTGGAGCTATTAGTGGAACAAAACGTTGAAGGAAGCGGTCCGACGCTTCCTGCCGTAGAAATCATCTATGACACGAAACTCCGAAAAAAAACGATACAATTATATGGTCGTGCGGTTTTTAATCGGAAGGAGCAATTAGTCGGTTATTTCGATAGGCTTGAAGGTGCGTATCGGTTATGGGTGACTGATCAAACGGATAGCGTTCCGATCACGGTAGCCTTGCCGAATGGAAAAGGAACGTTCAATGTGAGTGTCCGAAACCCGAATTGCAAAGTGCGCACATCCGTGAAAGGCGGTCTAGTTACAATCGAAGTCGATTTGAAAGGCAACGGCGTCGTTCTCGAGAGTATTCCGGCAATAGATCTTCGTAATCCCGATCATCTGCGCCTATACGAAGCCGAGCTGAACCGTCATATCGAGACAGGTGTAATACATGTGGTTCATAAAGCGCAAAAGCAGTTCAAAGTCGATGTATTCCACTTTGGAAAAGCACTAAATCGACAGCATCCCGAAGACTGGGCTGCATTGAACGCCAGATGGGAGCAAGCGTTTTCCGATGCTGAAATTACCGTTAAATCTCACGTGAGAATCAGGCGAATCGGACTTCAAGGTCCGCCGCCCAATACGATGGAATAATCCGTAAGGAGCCCTATGATGAAGCTGACGAAATATCAATTGTTCTGGCTGATGTTTACGATGCAGATCGGCATGACAATCATGCTGGCGCTCGGCCCAACGTTCAAAGAGGCCAAGCAAGGTGCACCACTCGCCATGGTCTTAGCTGGCGTGGCATCCTTGCTGGTTACTTATATCGCGATAAAGCTAAGCCTTCTCTATCCAGAGAACACGTTCGTCGAATATGTCCCGAAGATAATAGGAAAATGGTTAGGTAACGCGATCATCTTCGTGTACCTGCTTATTTGGATTGTCATAGCCGGCATCATTCTGCGCCAGTTTGCGGACTTTGTTCATATGACCTTATTCGTGCTGACTCCTTTATGGGTCATCATCTTGTTTATCTTGTTGGTCATCGTATATGCGGTACACGGAGGCATCCATATCGTCGGACGCTGCAGCGAAATCATCGGACCTATCATCATCTTTAACATCTTATTATTCCGAGTTCTATCTCTTAAAGACTTAAACCTGGAGAGTCTGCTCCCACTCAAGCCCACAGAGGGCTGGCTGCCTGTGATAACAGGAAGCGTACCTGCGGCTTCTTTCATGAGCGAATCGGTTATGATCGTGATGCTGGTCGCTTTTCTTGCCGATAAGAAAAAGGCGGTATCCTCTGGTTTATGGAGCGTGGGAATTGCCGGGGTCATTCTATTAAACGGTATCATCGACACGTTGATGATGATGGGCAGTACCGTTCCGGGTAAACTGGTGTACCCCGTATATTCCATCAGCCAATACATATCCGTTATGGAGTTCATACAAAATCTCGATATTTTTTTGGTTGTTGGGATGAGCTTTACCGTATTCATCAAAGTATGCCTCTATATGTTCATGGCCAGCTACGGCTCCGCTCAATTGTTTCATATCCGCAAATGGCGGCATTTGCTTTGGATCACCGGCGTACTCATCTTCGCAATCGCTCTGTTCCCCCGTAATGTGGACGAATCCCAAGTAGACTTCACTGCTTTCTGGGAAAATGTCATTTTCCCCATATTCCTCATCGGGATCCCGCTGCTGCTATGGATGATTGGCAGTGTTAGAAAACGGTTTTCCAAGTTCTAGAGGTCTACCTTCATCGTCCATGAAGTTCCACACATCCCGCAATATTCAAATCCAAGCCTCTCATACAACCGAACTGCTGCAGTATTGGTAGGATCAACGCTCAATGATAGAGATTTGTAACCGTCAGATCTAGCTTGCAGCATGATCTCGTTCATTAGCACGCTGCCTATTCCCTGTCCTCTGGCATCAGGAAGTATGGCAATTCCAAGCTCCGGTGTTTCGCGATCCACGAATCCGTAACCTTTGTCCGATTCATCGAATAAGCGATACCAAACAGCCCCTACCGATTTGGCATCAAGCCATGCGATTAACGCCTGATCACCGCTTCTGCCCCAACCCTCGCTATATTTCTTGATTGCAGGTGCATTCAGAAGCTCGTCTTTAGGCGGTTTGTCTTCTAGAATATGAATCGACTCGTAATGCATATCCATCAGAAAATCAAAATCATCTTGTTCCATTGGCCTTACAATAAGCATCTAATCACCCTTCTCATCATACGGTTAGTGCGATCTACACCCAAGAAGCTGATCGCTAATCTTTGTTCAACCTTGTCCGCGCGAAAGCCTCGCGATAGGCCGTCGGCGTTACGCCGGATAATCGCTTGAACCACTTGGCAAACTGCTTGTCATCGGCGATACCTACCTGTACAGCCACTTCTTTAACGTGAAGCTTCGAATCCGCAAGGATCTCCTTCGCCGTCTCAAGCTTGATATGGTGGATATAATTGAGGAGGCCGGAACCGAATTTCTGCTTGAACATCCGAGAGAGATAATCCCTGTTATAGCCCAGATGGGCGGCTATCCGTTCTACGGAAATATCGCGATCAAGTGCATGAAGACGCGTCCATTCCAGTAATTGCGGCAGCCTTGGATCCATCGCTTCCAGCTCATTCGAATGTTCAAGCTGCTCCGCCAGCTCAATCAACAGACAGGTCAGATAATAGTCCCCCGCTCGCGGAATCCGGTAACCGCCATTGGCTGCATGCAATAATTGACGAGCTAATATATGGACTCTGCTCTGATTCGAGCATTCCGCATATCGCGGCACTTGGCCCAGAGGGTCACTTCCCAGTGTTTCAGGCAGATGAAAATGAAACCAATAAAAGGACACGCCCGGCGAAGAAAGCCTGTATCCGCGATGTCGTTCACCGGGCATCAGAAATAGGATATCTCCTGCTTTCACCTCGTACATAAGGCCATCTGTTTCCATGAATACAACACCTGAAACGCCAATAATAAGCTCGTAGTCATAAATCGTACGATCCGTATGTGACCACGTTTCATCGGACATAAACTGACCGGCCATTACAAGTCGATAAGGTTCATGCACATATAGAGGAAGCAATCCAGCAACAGCTCCTGTCTTGGCGAATTCTTCGGAATGAAGTCAGTTTTTGACACCTAATCTACTAGTTCGCCTACCGACAGCCTATTCCCTCTTCATTTATGATAGATTTGCAAGTTCAACCAAAGGAGCGAAACCACACATGAAAACAGATAATAGACTAGCCCTCTCCTCCCCACTCGACCTTCGTGCCGTTCAAGTCCAAGATAGCTATTGGTCTTCATTTGTAAATCTGATTCGCGAGACAGTCATTCCCTATCAATGGGAAGCGATGAACGATCGTATAGAATCGGCGGAGCCCAGCCACGTTATACGTAACTTTCGTATTGCAGCAGGACTGGAAGAAGGGAATTTCGGAGGTTTTGTTTTTCAGGATACCGATATGTACAAATGGCTGGAGGCCGTCGGCTACTCCCTTGCCGCTACACCGGATGCAGATTTGGAGCAACTCGCTGACGAAGCGATTAACCTAATTGCCTCTGCTCAGCAGGAAGACGGTTATTTGAACACCTATTTCTCCATTGCCGAGCCGGGTACTCGCTTTACGAACTTGATGGACTGCCACGAGATGTATACGGCGGGCCATCTGATCGAAGCAGCTGTAGCCTATCATCAAGGAACCGGCAAGGCGACCCTGCTGAGCGTAGCTAGACGATTGGCCGATCATATCGATACTCACTTCGGGGATGAACCGGGCAAACTGCGTGGATACGACGGACATCAGGAAATCGAATTAGCTCTAGTCAAACTTTATGAAGTCACTGGAGAAGAGAGATACTTGAAGCTGGCGAGTTTCTTCATTGATGAGCGCGGTCAGCAGCCGAATTACTTGGCCCAAGAATGGGAGAAACGCGGTCGTATCACCTATTGGACGCCTGGGGTCGTTCAGAAGGAACATCAGGATCTACGTTATCTGCAAGCCCATAAGCCGGTACGCAATCAAGAGGTAGCAACCGGACATGCCGTAAGAGCTGTCTATATGTACACCGCTATGGCTGATCTTGCTCTTCATCTGGGGGATGCAAGTTTACTGGCCGCATGCCAGCGGTTATGGAGTAATGTAGTGAACAAGCAGATGTATGTAACCGGAAGTATCGGTTCTACGCATCACGGCGAAGCATTCACATTTGACTACGATTTGCCCAATGATACGAACTATTCCGAAACCTGTGCATCGATTGGTTTGATCTTCTTCGCCAGACGAATGCTGCAGCTGGAGCCGAACGGCGAATACGGGGATGTGATGGAACGCGCGCTATATAATACGGTAACGGCAGCATTGGCCAGCGATGGACAAAGCTTCTTCTACGTCAATCCGCTCGAGGTGTGGCCCGCAGCAGGCAGAGGCAATCCAGGCAAACATCACATCAAGTCAACCCGGCAACAATGGTTCGCATGCGCTTGCTGCCCGCCGAATATTTCGAGGCTGCTCTCTTCTCTCGGCCAGTACATGTTCACAGCAAGTTCAGATGTTCTCTACACGCATCTGTATATCGGAACAGAAACGACGCATACAATAGCCGGACGACAAGTAAACCTTAAGCTCGAGAGCGGCTTACCTTGGAATGGCCATGTTCGTATTCACGTTGCATCTGCGGCGGGAACCGGTGAATTTACCATCGCGATGCGTATTCCAGCTTGGTCCGAGCAATCCAACTTTACCCTGAATGGTAGTGTTGTGGAGCCTGAAATCCGTCAAGGTTTTGCCTATTTGACCCGTGACTGGCAAGAAGGCGATGTCATCACTCTCGAGCTAGATATGGAACCTAAGCGTATTTATGCTCATCCTAACGTTCGCGCCAATGCAGGTCGCGTAGCTTTGCAGCGCGGACCTCTGGTATACTGCTTCGAGGAAATGGACAATGGTGCTGACCTTCCGAATCTCATTCTCCCAGCGGATGCTGAAATTCGACTTGTTCATAATGGGAATTCCGTAGCGCTGCACGCTGAAGGATATCGCCAAGAAGATGTGGACGCGGAGAACTCGTCGCTCTATAGAACCTCATCACTGAAGCTAGAGAAACAGAGCATCTATGCGGTTCCTTATACGCAGTGGGGTAATCGTAAGCCGGGGGAAATGCTGGTCTGGATTCGAGAATAAGCCGCGTTTACGCGGCTTTTTTTCATGTCAAGTTCAACGCAGCTATTTGGATTCATGCATAAGAGATTGCCCTCTAATTAAACTAACGATCAATAGAAGTAACGGCAATCCGACGATGAATATAGGGAATATGTACAGAATCCATACAAAGTTCGCGTAATCCAGCATGCCTATTATATTTGCGGGCACGAGTGAGACCGAGAAAATGACGGCTGCAGCAAATAGGATAACTCTTCGCCAGTTCTTGATGCCAAGCAATTGTGCGGTTCCATAGCTGTTAATGAACAAATAGATCGCCAACTTTACGAAAACGCTGAAGATCCAGATGAACATAATCCAGACATCCATATTTTGAACAAACTCCAAATAGTTAATAAATCGAACCATGCTGAAATACGGGAAAATTAAGGTTGAACCGATATTGGCTCCGAATGTCATAATAACCATAATTGCTGTAAGTACGGCTATTATGGATGGGACGCATATCGCAAGCAGCGTCGGCTTAACCAACTTTTGCGAGTTTGCGATAAAAGGCGTCAACATCATGATCATCATGGACTCCCCTAGAAATGACGCGTTCACAAAAGACCCTTTCACTATAAGCTGAAACCCGGTATCTGCGTAGACAGGTAAAATTAGCGATGGATGCAAATTAGTTAAGTTTAATCCGAATGTAACTAAGATGCCCACCAGAAGAAGTGGGCCGGCCATTTCGCTAAAACGAGCGATCGCTTCGATGCTTCCGGCGAAATTGATATAGACCATAGCTGCGACCATTAGCGATGCGATAACCCAAATCGGCGTATTGTGAAATAAAAATTGCTTAATGAACAAGGAGAAAATGCGCAAGATATCTGACGCAACTGAAAACCACATGATGATATACAACACGCCTATCAGCTTCCCGATCCACTTCCCAAACAGCTTCTGAGCAAACTCCACCAAGGTAAGCGAAGAATGCCTTTGCGAAACTCGAATACAAATCAAGGTCACGAATAATCCAATGACCCCCGCCACTAATAGGGATATCCAGGCGTCCTGTCTGGCAATCTCGATTGAAGGAGACACCGTGAGCCAGATACTCATTGAAATTTCTAATGTGGTGAACATCCAAAACAATTGCCAAGGAGAAATTTTCACTTCCTGTCTCCTATTCCTGGGATGCGTCTTCCAATTGCCCCCGTATTCTGAATTCTCAATTTTACAGTAACCGATACCTCTACTGCCGGAAATAGTTGATCCCATCTGCTCTTGATTTCTTTCCACTTGTACGGATGTTCTCTGTGAAACTCTTCTCCGATTCCAAACACATCTTGTCCATACTGAAGCTGCACTTTCTTGATTGTTGCCTCTACTTGCTTGGCTTTCATTTCATTTAGCTTGCGTTCTAACGGAATACGTTCCGAGGTTACTGAGATATCGATATTCGTATTGTTTTCAAGGACCCTTCCGGTCCCCACCAGCTTGATGTACGCTTTGATTTTATTTCCTTCAAATTCGGTATGAACGCTTTTCTTCAAGTTGGTTTCAAATAATGATACGGCGCCTCCTTCCGTTTCCAACGAAATGAACTGATTTTTTAATACGCCTTTCACCCAGAACATTTCCAACGATTCTCTACCCGTCACCTTACCGACCATTTGCAAGTGTCGATCAAAGATTGCAACGGATTTCACTTCGATGATCTTATGTTTCTCAAGCACATTATTAGGTGATGTCTCAACCATTGGCATAGACGGCCGAATGCCATCACGTCCTACATCAAGTAAGACATCCCGTAAGGCAGAGTCACCTAAACGACAGAAGCGGTCTTGATCTACGGCAACGATTGCGGAAAATTGATTAAAGGGACTGTTGATTTTCAGGACATCGCTTCCTTTTCCACCATCCACGACGAATATATCCGTGCGCATACGTGTATCGGTATTCCGTGAGAATTGATCCATGATTTGGGTTAAGCCTTTACGCGCAAGCTTCTCTCCGATGAATATGGACCTTCGATGTCCCAGAAAAACTTTTCGGGGCAGTTTGTCTTGAATTTCTTGTTCCAAATCTACGATGGAAGTACCAGTCGTTGTTAGAACGATGTTTGCCCTTTGCTGACCGCCACTTCTCGCCTTGAAATCAGCAGGAACGGCGATCTGAGCACTTTTCTGCAGCGTCCCCTCTTCGGATAAATCCAGTGCGGTTCCTATCCAAAACGCGTATTCGTTTATTTCATTTCTGTCCCAACATCCGGAAATGAACAGCGTCAAGATCAAACAAGACATGAAACCTATTTTCCTCATTATTTTCGTTGCGCCGATACGTATCGTTTATTAAATCGTATAAGCGTATCCTTCCAGATATTTTTCCCTATAGGAGCTACAGGCTTTAAATAAGGAACCCCGAACGACTTTAACGTTACGAGATGAATCATAATGAAGATGACTCCGATCGCGACACCATATAAACCAAGGAAACCGCCTACGATTAGAAGTGGAAACCGCAGCATTCGAAACGGCAAGGCCAAGCTATAGCTTGGAAAAGCAAAGGATGCAATCCCGGTACCTGCTACGATCATCACTATAGGGGCAGATATAAATCCAGCTTGAACAGCTGCTTCTCCAATTACCAACGCGCCAACTATACTCACTGCCGAACCAATGGCTTTAGGTAATCGAAGACCGGCTTCCCGCAATCCTTCGAACATCAATTCCATTAACAAGGTTTCGATAACGGTTGGAAACGGAATTCCTTCTCTCGAAGCCGAGATACTGAGCATCACTGCAAGTGGAATCATCTGTGGATGGAACGTCGTGAGCGCAACATATACGGATGGCAGAAGGCATGACAAAATGACAAATATGATTCGTAATATTCTGACCGCCGAAACGTAGATAAATCGTTCATAGTGGTCTTCCGCTGCTTGAAAGCCTGACCAGAACGTCATAGGCAGCAGCAATGCGTTTGGAGAGCCGTCCACAATAATGGCTACCCTGCCGGATAACAAACTCGAAGATACCGTGTCCGGACGTTCCGTATTTTGGATTTGTGGAAATAGGGAGAAGGTCTTGTCCTCGATATACTCTTCAATATAGCTGGAGTCCGTCAGTTGATTCGTGCGAAAAGATTGAAGTCGGTTTCTGACTTCTTGGAGCAACTCTGGTTTAACCTTTTCTTCGATATACGCCACGACAAAATCCGTATTGGTTAATTCGCCTGCCTGATGCATTTCGAACTTTAAGGACGAATGACTGATTCTTCTTCGAATCAAACTTAAGTTCGTTTTGAGATCTTCCGTAAATCCTTCACGCGGCCCGCGAATGGATGCCTCATTCGATGGCTCAGAGATTGCACGTTGTTTGTAAACGGTCATTTCGGCCAAATAAGCACAAGCCTTGCCATCTATAAAAATAACGGTACAGCCTTTGAGAACGTTGGCTATAACCTCCGAGAACCGAGTAATCATTTGATATTGCGTCAGCCGTTCAACATCGCGACTAATCATGCATGCCGAAATGATTTGTTCCAGTCTAGTCGAATCTGTAAACTCTTCTATATAAACAAGTAAAACTTCGGATTGATCAGTGAGTTTTAAGGGTCTAAATACGATATCCGCACAGTTATCAAAAATATGGCGTAATGCATCATGATTGATTTTCACACTTTCGTTCACATCGACTGGAAAGTTTGGCTCCAAGTCATTTCCACCTCCTTCCAACAGCTTCGTTTTATCATGTGAGCATTTGGATGTCCTTATTCAAGAAATGAAAAGAAGCCCTGCGCGTAAGTTACGTCAGAGCTTCTTCTTTGTTATCATTTATGCGGATCACCTTAAGTGAAACGTTCTCAGTCGTTCAGCTTCGATCACGGTTTCCATCTGTAGTTCTGTAATGAGCAGCAAACGTTGGCACTCTGCCGATTCGGCATCTTGTTCCCATTTGCGGAGCAGCTTCGGAACTTCCCAAACGGCACGTAAGGCGAAAGAGGCAAGATAACCGAATCGTGGAATGGACTCGTCTCCATTCCAACCCGTTCGCTTCATCCCCTCAAGGTATGAGGATAGTAAATGCTCCCTATAAGCTCGAAATTGATCCATAGGCACGTTTCCGCGGCTAACCGATAAACCTAAGAATCGGCCCAAATCCTCCCCTATTCCGGAAATGCTGGCAAACTGCCAATCAATCACGGCAAGCTGCCGGACTTGAGAATGCTCTGCATGCAACATAATGTTAAGCTCATAGAAATCCTGGTGCGCAAAGGTTCGCGGTAATTGCTCTAACTCGATTAGCCAGTCGTTAATAAATAATTCAAATGAATGGAAGCGGTCGATGATGGCGGTCACTCTGTGCTTGGATTCGTTATCAATTATGGTTGCTGTCTTGGCATTCGTCGTCCTATAGGTCTGACATTCATGAATCCAAGAGCGCATCCAGTGACGATTCGCCCAAGGTAAATCCGGGAACGGGCTGCCTGCTAAGTAGGCGGACTGAAACTCGCCAAGCTTCTCCGCAGCATAGGCATAATCGTTCCATTGCCAGGATCGTGATTCCTGACTTATATCCTCCAGCCAGAGCCATACGGTGCCGTCGACATTTTCGTCGATTGCATAGCATTCCGGAGCCTTCAACCCCGCCGGTAAATGGCGAAGATAACCTGATTCATAAGCGTCTATTTCTCGGCGCCAATAATTGTAATGCGACGGATCATCTCGATTGGGGTCAACTAGGATGACTTTTAGAATCAGTGACCATGATTGGGGTGTTCCATCTTCAAGGCATGTGCTTCCGGAAATCCGATATACGCCGCCTGTCACGAAATTAGGTCTGGCCGATTTGATTGTTTCGCAATGCCACTCAATCAGAGATCCGTGATCGAGTTGTAAGCAGTGAATAGAGACTGCTCGAACTCGTTCTGCGTCGATATTATCTGGAATAGGTTGTGTATTCATTGCTCACTCAAACATTTCACGACCAGATTCCCAAAGCCTTGAATATCCTGCAGATAATCATATCCGATTGGATTCGGTTCCAATTGATTTAACATTCGAACCGCCACAGCGTTATACGCGGGAATAACCAATACCGCATTACCGTAGAATCCGAGCGATTGATAGGAACCATTCGGAAGCTCATTCCCGAGTTCGGATAACGGGCGGAACTTGTCCTTCACCCACCAGAAGAAAGCATTTCGAGGTAATGATTCATCTAGGCGGCTCGGCGTTGCAATCGAAACTACTCGATCAAACAGTGCAGCCGGAAGGATTTGCTTCCCCTTATACATGCCTCTTGCCAGATGGATCTGTCCCCAGTAGCCTAGCTCTCTTGTGCTCACGAAGAGATTCGCCTCACCGCCTTGATCGCTTAGATACTCCTCACCAAGCCACACCAAGTTATCATTCTTTTCGCGTCTCCAGCCTGTCTCTGTAAACCCATACGGTTCAAAAACTCGTTCGTTAATTACCTCTGCGAGGGTCTGATTAAAGACCTGTTGAACGATGCGAATCAGCATATTCACACCGGCATTATTGTATTTCCAATCCGTTCCCGGAGGAAATAACCTCTTCATTGGACCCTGTAATCCGTGAGTATGAGTAAGCAGATGCCTAATCGTAGTCTGCGCGATAATGCTCTCGTTCAGGTCATCGAGATAGTCGGACACAGAATCATTAATGTCCTTAATTCTCCCTTCATACAGTGCCAGACTAATTGCGAATCCCAAATAGGTTTTGCGGATGGATGCTACATTGAACTGTGATTGCTCATCGATCATTCGACTGTTAGGCGATTTATCATGGTAACCCGCATAATATTCGTTTACGATCTGATCATTCTGGATCACAATAACAGTTGCTGCAGAGGCTGAAATTTGATTTCGAATATCCAGTACATATTGATTAAGCTCATTAAATACACTAGTTTTCGCTGCATCCATACCCTTATTTCTCCTTTGTGAGTGGGTTAATGTCCACCTCAAGCATTCTACATCTCGCCTACGATCACCTCTGTATGGATACAAGATTATTCCAGTTCAGTTGATTCCACAAAGAAACCCGCAGCCGTCTGCGGGTCAAGTGAGTAAGCCTACCGATTCTTAATCAATCGGCTCATAATGCACATGGACTTCGTAAACGTCGTTCGACGAATTTTTCAACTCCGTCTCTACTCTTGTCGCGACATCATGCGCTTCTTGAAATTCCATATCTCCCTTAATCAATAAGGTCACGTCAACCACTGCACTGCTGCCGTAATTTCTTGCTCGAATATCTCGAACGTCTTCTACGCCCTGCACATTCAAGACAATTTCTTTGAAGGAGAGGATCGTCTCTTCATTAAACCCATCCGAGAGATGATGTGAAGCCTCACGGAAAATCACCCATGCCGTCCTGCAGATGATTAATCCGACGACGATGGCGGTAAACGGGTCGAGCCATGCCAGATGAAATTGCGAACCGATGATGCCTACGAATGTGCCCAGGCTTACGAAAGCATCCGAGAGATTATCTTTGGCTACAGCCATGACCGCTTGACTGTTAATCTGCGCAGCCAATCTCTTGTTATAGCGATACACACCATACATGACGACTGCAGAGAAGATGCCCACCCATGCCGCGAGCAGGTCCGGGGACTTCTCTTCACCTTGAAAGATCGAAGTGATGGATTGGTAAAGAACTTGCAAGCCGACAACCATCATAATAAAGGAAGCGAGCATGGAAGAGATCGTTTCTGATTTCCAATGACCATATGGATGATCATCATCTGCCGGTTTACGAGCCAGCCGCAGTCCAATAAGTACGGCGATCGAAGCCGCGATGTCGGTTGCATTGTTCAGACCGTCCGCCTGCAACGCTTCAGATCCGGTCATATACCCAACCACAAGCTTTAATGAAGATAGAAGGATATACGCAATTATACTTATGAGTGCACCGCGTTCTCCGATTTTGAGTTGATCATACTTCTGCTGTTCCATTGCGGCAAAAATCCCTTCCTTTAATGCTTTGTTGCCTTATCGTACCAGCCAATAACGATGTGGGTCTAGAGAAACGTTTTGTCATTCGGCTCACAAAAGTGGGACGAGTAAATAGAGTTGCCCTCACGAAAAATGTTCGTCCATAGGCAAAAAAAATGAATCCGCCACTAGAGCGGATTCATTAACGACATTCAGCTATATAGATGTAGGCTTCAGCGAACGCAACATCTGCTCGACGGCTTCAACTGCCTCTTCGGTAGATTGCGCAGCAATGACTGTCTTGTTCTCCGAGCTGTATCCCGACGAAGTGTGGGCATAACGCTGATCATAATAATAGACAAGCAGCAGCTCCACAGCACGGTCATACTTCTCTTCTTTCAAACACTGTTCGATCTCAGCCGCGATCGGAGTATGGATGCGCGGTTTGATTTGAAGGAAGGACTTCAAGCAAGCCTCTTGATGCTCCCAAGGACGATAATCCTCCAAAATATGCTGAACACGCGTTTCGAGCGGGACCTCCAGCCATATTTGATGCCCCGCCTCTTTCTTCTGCAGCAGCTGATCTGGGATGACGACTTTGCCAATCCGTTTACTCTCCGCCTCAAAAAGCAGATAAGAGGCTTGCTGAATGCCCACCAGCTCATCTACTAATAATGCATCGAATTTCTTCTGATTATGTGCCTTTACCCCAATATTACCGAACACGGAGCCGCGATGCCCAGCCAGCTCTTCGAAATTCAACACGGGATAGCCCCGTTCTTGCAATTGACGCAGAATTGCTGTTTTCCCACTGCCTGTGTTGCCATGCAGCACATATGCAGGAGGTAACACGTCAAGTTCATCAAGCGTTTGGACCACGCCTTGTCGAAAAGCGCGATAGCCGCCTTCCAACCGGCTAACATGAATGTCCATGAGAGACAAGACCGTTGCTGTAGTTTTGCTGCGCATGCCCCCTCTCCAGCAGAAGACAGCCTTTTTGCCGGGGATGAGGGAGAATTGTTTAATGAAAGAAGGAAGCTTGGCGGAAAAAATCTCAAGGCCTCGTTCTTTGGCCGCTTGGATGCTAACTTGCTTATATATCGTACCGATCTCTGCTCGTTCGTTATCGTCGAAGAAAGGGATATTCAAGCTGCCCGGAATGGTGGCATCCTCAAACTCGGAAGGCGACCTTACATCAATCGTTACCATATTCTTCTGCTCTCGCAGTGCAAGCAATTCTTGAAGTTTTAGGTCCTGAAACATATCGGCTTCCCCTTCTAATCTACAATAATATGTCCTGGTTTCTCGTCCGTGATTTCACCGATTATACTTGCTTCTACCCCAGCTTGCAGCAATTGCCGCAAGAGGGATTCCGCTTGCTCGCCTGCTATGGATATAAGCAGCCCACCAGAAGTAACCGCATCACATAGAATCCAGCGGCCGACCTGATCAAGCTCATCCGGGAACGTTACATCATGCTGAACGTGAACGAAGTTATTCTTCGTACCGCCAGGTACAAATCCGCTATCCGCCAGTTCTCGCACTCTCGGAAGCAGAGGAACATCGTTATGATGAAGCTTAACAGTCATCAGGCTGCCTTTAGCCAGCTCAAGAGCATGTCCGATTAGTCCGAATCCTGTCACGTCGGTACACGCATTTACCTGGTACGGCTCCATAACCTCTGCTGCTGTTTTGTTCAACGTGGCCATTACTTGGGTCAATCGTTTCGTCTCTTCGATCGATAGTTGATCTTTCTTAATCGAAGTGGTTAAGATGCCTACTCCAATGGGCTTTGTTAGAATTAAGCGATCTCCGGGCTTAGCTCCCGCATTGGTCCGTACCTTCTCCGGATGCACGAGACCTGTAACGGCAAGACCGAATTTAGGCTCTTTGTCATCGATGGAATGTCCACCGACCAGTGTTGCACCGGCTTCCTGTACTTTATCAGCAGCGCCACGCAAAATTTCGGAGAGAATGCTTTTGTCTAGCGTAGAGATCGGAAATGCGACGATATTTAATACTGTTAAAGGTTTACCGCCCATCGCATAAATATCGCTGATTGCGTTCGCCGCGGCAATTTGTCCAAAATCGTACGGGTCATCCACAATCGGGGTGAAGAAATCGAGCGTTTGCACCAGTGCCAGTTCATTGCTTAAACGGTATACACCGGCATCGTCACTCGTATCTAATCCAACCAGCAAATTGGGATTAGGCTCAGCAGCCGGAAGATTGCGCAGCACCTCCGACAGATCGGCCGGCCCTATTTTGCAACCGCAGCCACCCTTACTGGACAGTGATGTTAATTTGATATTCTCGAAGTTATTCATAGTGTCGTCACGTCCCTTTCTTCGCATAACCTAAATCGTACTCGCCATAGGCCCAAAATGCAATATTGATAAAATAAAAGCAAGAGCGATCGAATCGCTCTTGCTTTATCAGTGACTATGAATTGTGATCCAACTTGTACGTATAAGCCCGCATAGCGACGACTATCGCCATCTCGCGTGTAACCGAATCGGCCGGGTTAAAGCGGTTATCCGATCCCTGCATGATCTGCAGCGCGCTAACGGTCTGAACGTCGGCTTGCGCCCACTTCGATACTTGATCCCGATCTTGAAGCGGTACGGATGAGGAAGTCTGCTTAAGTTTTAAGGCCCGCACCACAATGGCTGCCATTTGCTCTCTCGTAATCGTCTCATTCGGATTAAATCGATTCTCGAAGCCCATAATGATCCTCGAGTTGTAGGCCGTATTAATATAGGCTGCAAACCATTTGTTCTGCGGTACATCAGTGAACTGGCTTGTTGCACCGGATGTCACCTTCAATCCGAGTACCTCCACCATGAGCTTGGCAAACTCAGCTCTTGTAATCTTCGTTTTCGGATTCAGCTTGCCTGATGTGCCTTGAACGAAGCCTTTGCTCGTAGCCGCTTCGATGGCGCTGGTTGCCCATGCTGCAATTTGCTTCGCATCCGAATATTGTTTGCTCAGATCCACTTTCACGCTACCGCTTGAATCCGAGTCTGCAACGGTGTACGTGACGAATGCGGTGAAATGGTTTGTCTTGATTACCAGATCATTGCCTGCTACGAAAGCATAAGTGATTTGCTTACGATCTTTCGTTGCTTTAACGCCTTGCTCCTCGGCATCGTAGTTCGTAATCGGCGTAAACTTCCCATTGTCAATATAACCGGCTGCTTGACCTTTACCATTCTTGATTACAATCGTGACCGGACGATCGAAGACGGTGGACTGCTTCTCGCCGCCCAGCCCGATTACATGACTAAGAGCCGTTAGCTTCTTATTCTCGCTTGCGAGACTGTCTTTCACAAGCTTCATCACGCCGAAATCATCCGCAGGGTATTTCGATAACAATTCAAACTTCGCGTTACCGGATTGGATGGCCGTTCCTATGTCCATGGTGAATGTAATGTCCCCTCTCTCCGCAAGGATCGAAGGAATGCTGCTGCGCACCTCGTTCAAGTCCAAATACACTTTGGAAGTGTTATCCGGCATATGAATGACGACTTTACCCTTTTCTTTCATAGCCTGCGTAATGGAGATGCTTTGATCTTGCTGATTATTCGCTGGCACTTCGATAACTGTTGTGTCATCCGACAAATCCGGCCACTGGCTGGTTGGTGCCCCCAAGTCTTTACCGAGATTGGTCGTATATCTCCATTCCACTTTGTCGTCGTCTTTGAGCGTATAGCTGCTAGAGCCGTAACCAGGGTAATTGCCGTTTACGTTATACATCCAGCCGCTGTTTGGACCATGATCGAATTCCCCGTCACCGTCGATCGCTTGTACATAGACACTTCCGAACGAAGCATAATATTTGGATTTATAGCCGATTCCTTTCGCGTCAAGCGATCGCTTGAGCACGCTCCATGCGGTATCGCCCGGCTGCAAGTCAATACTTGTGTTTTGCAGCACATACCCTTTATTAATCGTGAGTTTATCAACGGATAACGTCGCATGAGGTGTTGGTACTGACGGAATTGTCACTGCTTTGGTCGTATAGGCCACATAGTCAGTAAAATGCTTCGTCTTCACAATCAGATCATCGCCGCTGTCGAACGCATACTCTTCTTTCCCGCTAGCCAGTCCCTCGGCATCGTTCGCGAATCGCTGGATCACATGAGGAGATCCATTCTCGATATAGGCAGCCTGGTTGCCCTTCAATCCTGCAAAAGTCAGAGTAAGAAACGAATCAAATTCGATTCTGCCGGCTCCACCACCGATTGTAATCGCTTCGCTCACATTCTCAAGAATTGAACCACTCGAGATCAAGGATTGAACGCGACTTACCAGTACGGAATCCGACTTATTCTTGGAGGTTAACAGTTCTATAGAAGAACCATCACCGTTAACGAGTTGCGTGCCTTGCGCTATGCTGAACGTTAGATTCCCCTTCTTCGCCTCTATGGCGGGGAGAGCGGTGGCAAGCGGCAAGTGCAACATCAACAACGACGGATTCTGTTCCGGAATCGTGATGGCAATTTGCTTCCTCGAATCCGAATCGGCAATGCCGATTATATACGGGCGATCATCCGAAGGAATCGTAATCGTTGGCTGATCTTCATTTGGTAGCTGCAGCTCAATCGGCGGTATACCGCTTCTCACTTCCAGCGGCATGGACTTATGTACGACATCAGGCCCGCTCTTAGGGACGTATTTAGATACGGAAACGGTGTAACTTCCAGCAGTCAACCCGTCAAATCGCGCCGTACCTTGCGCATTAGTCGTCTGCGTGGAAATCGTTTCACCCTCGTGGACGATATCGACGTTTACACCTTCTGCAGGAGCTGAAACCAGTTTAAAGGTGCTCCAATCCATAGTCATCTTATTGACTACGATGTCGAATGCACGATCTTCATTCAGCGATGTACCTGATTCTGGCAACATCTTAATGGTGTCTATCATCTCAGTGTTATCAGTTTTGTAATAAAATACAAGTTTATCCGCTGGCTTCAATGGAATCTCATCCATGGCTCCATCCGATGAAGTCAACCATGTGTTGCCTCTTTGGATTGAAAAACTCCAGCTTCCATAATCATCATCATAATGATTGTATGCAATATCGTTAATGGCAACAAACACCATGCCCCACATTGAAGTGATTCCCAGCTGAATGCTGCCAGTGGTTGACACCGACTTTAAAGCTTCCAAAGGCGTTGCTGCATTTACCGTTCCTTCGAAGAAGGCTTGATTAGGTTCCGGTCCTTCGACTCGGATCTTTACAGGTGCAGCCGGAATTAGCTCGAGTCCGGGCAATGTGCCGCTAAAGTCATATAGCCGCTCACCATGACCTTCCAAGAATAGCTTGTAAGCATCAAGTGCTTGAAGTGCTTGCTCCGTAGCCATGCCATTCGACATTGGCCAATCCATCGTATGAGTGAATGTACCGTCTTCCATTCGGAATTGCATGAGCTTGTCGATCAGTGTAATTCCGTTCTTGGTATAATCCGGACCGGTTGGGTCGACACCGTAAGCAGTTAAACCGATAATCGCCTGCGATACACTTTCGCTGGAATCGACGGTACTCCCCCAAGACGTAATGATGTAACCGCCATTCGGCGATTGTTTTACGGAAAGCCATTGTGTTAAATCTGAAATCAAATCCATACACTTAACCGTTGCATTGTCAGCGTAAGGCGCAAGAGCGATTAACGACATGGCCGTAAGATCCGGGTCGCTATCGTTGCCAACGCCGAGCGAGTATCCCCCGTCTTCGTTTTGGCGGGAGGCTATTTCGTCAATAAGAGTTTCTCTAGTCCATTTCGCGTCAGCCGGAACCTCATAGTGGCCTGAATCCATTGCAATCAATGCAAATATAGGGCCATTGATACCTTGGCTAATCATGTAGTCGCTTGTATAAAGCTTCTCGATCAAATTAAAGCCGGCGATATTCGTTGCATCTTGACCTGCAGCCGATAGAGCCATAATCGTACGTTCTAACTCGGTAACGCGATCGAATTCACCGCCGCTATACTTAACGCGGTTAACTAATGATTGTACATAGGTATCGGGTATCTTCTTACCCGCCTTTGTCAGTCCGATTGCCCCCCAATCGGAGCCAACTCCTGATGAGCTTTTCTGGAAGTAACTCGATGCAGCTTCGATTGTAGCTTCGAGATCGAAAGCCGCCTCAGCGCGAACGGTCTTCACCGGACCGAATCCGGCAGTGATCGACAATAACAACATAATGGATGAAACGATAATAGCTAATGATTGGAGTGCCTTTGAACGCATAGTCTTGCCTTCTCTCTAAGTATATTGTTGCATTCTATATCAACCATAACAAAAAATGCCCCTGATTCATGAAAGAATCAAGGGCTGCCCGCGTCGTCAACTACTAGGAAAGACAACAAAAAAAGCACCGCCTCCATCATCCGTAGAGTGTGTGAAATCCAATCAAGGCAGGTCTCCTGGCTATGCGTCAATGCCTCTCTATACCTTCCCAGCCTGACGGCCAGTGGCAATTCCCAGATCAGCTCTTCATTTACAGTGGCGGGACCGCGCCGGATTTTCACCGGTCTTCCCTATTAAGCAGCGCTTATGGACTAAGCGTGCGCCTTGACTAGTTCTATTCAATTGCTATTCATAATATAGAATGTTGCTGCTTTTGTCTATGATATTAGCGACTCGCCTTCTAAACCCATAGTAAAAAGCTATACCTTGACATAGTATTTTTGTGTTTTCCGATAGCAAGCTCTCCGCACTATAATAAGCTCAACACAAAGCGTAGGGAGAGATTGACATTGAAAACATCACTTATTGGCTATCCTAGAGTAGGATCATTACGAGAGCTGAAATTTGCTTCCGAGAAATATTTCAAAGGAGACATTACGATCGACGAGCTCCATCAGACCGGTGTGGACCTTCGAGCCAACCACTGGAGAAGACAGCAAGAGAATGGGATTGATTTTATACCTTCCAACGATTTCTCATTCTATGACGGCCTGCTTGATACGGCATGCTTGTTCAATATCATTCCGGAGCGCTATCAATCGCTGGGTCTTAGCCCGCTGGAAACGTATTTTGCTATGGCAAGGGGTTACCAAGGCGAGCAAGGCGACGTGAAAGCGCTGGCCATGAAAAAATGGTTCAACACGAACTACCACTATATGGTTCCTATCATTGACGATTCCACTGCGATTCAATTGGCCGGCACGAAGCTGTTCGATGAGTTCTTGGAGGCTAAACGGCTTCATATCCCAACGAAACCGGTATTAATCGGTGCTTTCACGCTGCTCAAGCTTGCCAAATATACCGGCGTCAAGCAAGCGGGCGACTTCATACAAGAAACAGCCGCGGCCTATGCGAACGTCCTACGGCAACTAAACGAACTTGGCGCCGAGTGGATTCAGATTGACGAGCCGGCACTGGTAACAGACCTAACCGGGGAGGATCTAGCCCTCTTCTCGAAGTTGTATGACCAAATTCTAGCTGCGAAAGGCAACGTCAAGGTTCTGATTCAAACCTACTTCGGTGATATTCGTGACTGTTATCAAGCCCTTCAAGCCCTCCCCTTCGATGGCATCGGAATTGACTTTGTTGAAGGCAAACAATCTCTGGAGCTCGTGCGCCAGAATGGATTCTCGGCTGATAAAGTCCTGTTCGCCGGTGTCGTAAACGGGAAGAATATTTGGAGGAACAACTATAAACACACACTTGCAACCGTGCAAGAGTTGAAAGGACTCGCGAAGCAGCTGGTGCTTAGCTCCTCTTGTTCGCTGCTGCACGTACCATACTCCTTGCAGAACGAAACAAAGCTGTCTGACCATCATAAACACTATTTCGCATTCGCTGAAGAGAAGCTTCGTGAATTTGCTGACCTTAAAGCGATTTTGGCGCATGCGAATCCATATGCAGCCGACCTTTACCTACAGAACGAAGAGCTCTTCAATGGCACTCGTTTCGCAGGTAACGAAGCTGTACAAACCAGAACGTCAGCGTTAACGGACGCTGACTTCACGAGACTGCCTGCTTTCGCCGAACGTGAAGCGATTCAGAATGACAAGTTCAAGCTGCCTCCGCTTCCTACGACTACCATCGGATCGTTCCCGCAGACAGCTGAAGTCAGAGCGAACCGCTTCTCTTTCAAGAAAGGCGCCATTACCGAAGAACAATACAAACAGTTCAATTTCGATAAGATTGCGGAATGTATTGCACTTCAAGAAGAGATTGGCTTGGACGTTCTGGTCCATGGCGAATATGAGCGTAACGATATGGTGGAATACTTCGGTGAGTGTTTAGACGGATTTATTTTCACAGAGAACGCTTGGGTTCAATCCTATGGTACAAGATGCGTCAAACCGCCAATCGTATGGGGAGATATCAGCCGTTCCAGACCGATGACTGTCGAGTATTCGGCGTATGCCAAGAGCTTAACGAGCAAACCGGTAAAAGGAATGTTGACCGGTCCGGTTACCATTCTCAACTGGTCCTTCCCTCGCGAAGATATTAGCTTGAAGGATAGTGCCCTTCAGATTGCGCTTGCAATCCGAGACGAGGTTCTCGATTTGGAAGCCAATCATATTGAAATCATTCAGATCGACGAAGCCGCGCTGAGAGAGAAGCTGCCTCTGCGCCAATCGGATTGGCAAGCAGAATACTTGAGCTGGGCCATCCCTGCTTTTCGCTTGGTGCATAGCGGCGTCCAGGCCGATACTCAAATTCATACCCATATGTGCTACAGCCAATTCAGCGATATCATCCGGGATATCGATGCCATGGATGCCGACGTCATTACGTTCGAAGCATCAAGGTCGGACCTTGCCATCATCGATGCCATCAATGCTTGCGGCTTCCGGACCGAAGTTGGACCAGGCGTTTACGATATCCACTCCCCTCGTATTCCATCCGTGGACGAGCTCAAGCAAGGACTCCATCGCATGCTGGACAAAATCGATGCTGCCAAACTGTGGGTCAATCCCGATTGCGGATTGAAGACGCGAGGCGTAACCGAAACATGGGAAAGTCTGCGACACTTGGTACAAGCTGCGAAAGAAGTCAGAGCAGCGTTGTAACTTTACTTGGATCAGAAAAGGATGAACTCAACTGAGTTCATCCTTTTGACTTAGAATGGCGTATCCGAAATCCGCGATGATGCTCTGCAGCTTCCCTACATAATCGGTGGCGAGCTGGCTCAGATTGGTTTTCTTATTCGTGATATAACCGATCTGCATCTTCTCGACTGTTCGCAGCCGCACCGATTTAATGTTTTCCCCGTTCAAGTCCTCGTTCAGAACTCCGGAACTGATCGTATAACCATTCAAACCGATCAGTAGATTGAATAAGGTCGCCCGGTCGCTCACCATAATTTTCTTCTTGTAGGACCTGGTACTTAGAATCTCCTCCGAGAAATGGAAAGAATTATACTCCCCCTGCTCGAAAGCAAGACAAGGGAATTCGTCCAGATCATCGATTTCTAACATCGTCTTATTGGCCAGCGGATGTTCCGTGCTTATAAAGACATGCGGTTCTGCTTCGAAGAGCGGATGGAATCGGAGTCCGCTTTCTTTCACTATTTTCTCGATAACCTTCCGGTTAAAGTCACTTAGATACAGGATGCCGATCTCGCTGCGCATGTTTCGTACGTCTTCGATAATTTCGTAAGTCCTGGTTTCACGCAACGTACATTCATATTCGTTCGTATTCAAATCTTTCAACAGGCTCACGAAAGCTTGAACGGCAAAAGCATAATGCTGCGTGGATATGGAGCATAGCTTCTTCGTGGGTTTCTTATCCATGTACCTCTGCTCAAGCAACTCAGCTTGCTCTACTACTTGCCTGGCGTAGGAGAGAAATTCAGCTCCTTCGTTGGAAAGCGCAATACCCTTCGAGGTCCGCAAAAAGATGTCCAAGCCGATCTCCTGCTCCAATTCTTTAACTGCACTGGACAAGCTGGGCTGAGAGATAAAAAGCTGCTTGGCTGCCTCGCTAATGGAGCCGCAGCTTACGATGGCAAGAATATATTTTAACTGCTGTAAGGTCATGACTTTATAATGCCTTCGTCATATAAACACTGTATGGGTCTAGAATGTAATCCGAGAAAGGCTCGCACTCTTCGAAGCCGAGACTCTCATACAGCTTCATGGCGGGTTTGAACGATTCCAGCGATCCCGTTTCTAAACTTAGTCGTACATACCCGCGTTTCTTGGCTTCTTCGATCATATGTACAAGAAGTCGCTTCGCAACTCCTTTTCTTAAATGCTGCATCGAAGTACGCATCGACTTGATCTCCCCATGCCCCGCATCCAGCTCCTTAATGGCGCCGCAGCCGAGTAATTCATTCTCTTCCCAAGCACTCCAGAACGTGATTTCAGGCTGCTTCAATCCGTCAAGGTCGAGCGCATGCATGCTTTCCTCAGGAGATTGCGCGGCCATGCTGCGAACATGTTCCGCTATTAGCGCAATGATTTGATTTCCGGTTAAATCGTCGATTCTGATTTCCATAGGTCTACACTCCACTGTCTGTTGGATTTAATCCACCTATTATACTAGTCCGGCTAAGTGAAGTCGATATGTATTCAGCTCAATTACGATGATGGCTAGTTATTGCTTCCTTTCACCTGAATGATCAATTTCCCCTTTGCGTTACCGTCCCCGAGCTGCTTTAGTGCATCGGCTGTTTGGCTTAAAAGGTATTTCCGATCAATAACGGGAGTAATTTGGCCCGTCTCATAGAGCTTCCTGATGATATCTTGATCATCTCTGCTTGTTTTGTGCAATAAGAGTTTCATTCTCTTATTTCCGGTTCGTTTCACCCAGGCTCCGACAACCATAAGCTGAAGAATTCGAGGTGTCGAACCGCCAATCATGACATATGTTCCTGTAGGTGTTAATGCGCGTTTGTAGTCAAACATGGAGCGAAAGCCTGCAACATCCAGAATCAGATCATAACGCTGACCATTACTTGTAAAATCTTCAGACGTATAATCAATGACCTTATCTGCGCCTATGGAACGTAACAGCTCCAATTTACTGCCGTGGTCTACAGCTGTCACCTCTGCGCCGTATGACTTGGCAATCTGAAGCGCGAACGTCCCCACTCCTCCACCGGCACCATTAATGAGTATCTTGTGCCCTTTCTGCAGCTCACCTTTTATTCGAAGAGCCTGTAAAGCGAGTACAGCTGCTTGCGGTATGGCTGCGGCTTCCTCGAATGACATGCCTCCCGGCTTCAACGATAACGCAGTCTCCCGCGCACATACATATTCAGCAAAACCGCCCCAGTGACAACCCGAAAGATCTCCGAACACTTCATCCCCTGCTCGCAGCTGCTTTACATCCTTACCGACTGCTGCTACCCGCCCTGCGATGTCAGCTCCGAGAATAGGGAATCTAGGTCCCCGAAGCCCGCCAAGTCGAACCAGATATGGAACTCCTCTTAGCAAGTCCCAATCCCATGAATTCACGGATGCCGCATGTATCTGAATAAGGACTTCATTGTCCTTGGGAGTAGGTATAGGCACCTCCTGAAGTGAAAGAACTTCTGTATTCCCGTATGATGTGTACACGATTGCTTTCATCATCATCATGATCACCTCCGTCCAAGGATGGGTTCGAACTTACAGAAATTCATCTTCTAAAATAGAATATTGGTAGGAGTCATGCCACTTTCCTTTATGCCGCATATGTTCTCTCAAATGACCTTCGAATTTCATTCCGATTCGTTGCAACACCGTTGAAGAACCTACGTTATCCGGGCGACAGGTTGCATACATGCGATGAAGTCCATGCTCTCGAAAACCTAACTGCAGTAAGGCAGCAGCCGCTTCAGTTGCATAACCATTGCCCCAGAATGCGCGATTGAAGCAATAACCCAATTCCGCTTGTAGAGGGTTCCCGATGTGAAGGCCACAGCCGCCGATCAATTCCCCGCTTTCCTTCAATACAACAGCAAACTCGTAATCCAGGCGCGGCTGCTGGTTCTGCATTTCAATGACACTTTGGAGGTAGTTCTGTGTGTCTTCAATGGTATTCGGCCCCCAAATCGTATGGGTACAGACCAAAGGATCTGAGGCATACGCATGAACAGCTTCCAAATCGGAAGCCTTAAATTCTCTTATGATTAATCGATTTGTTTCCATCATGTCGTTAAGCCTCCTACGGGTTAGTTTACATAACTATATATATGTAATCTTAAATACATAATTATTCTGTTTACAAACCTTGATATATGCATAAATATTCAATGTCTTGTTATGGATCTCTATTCTTTAAATTGATCATAACAAATAATGGGATAGTCGGGTATCCCAACTATCCCAGCTACTTCGGCAAGCTAATCTCGCTTTCCTTTCTTCCGTCGACGGAAAGAAATTCCGCCAAAACCACAAATGACAGCGATATAGAATCCGGCATCGTACCACCAGCCTGTGTTGAGAGCTTCATAGACTCGAATATGGGGCTTGAAGATACCAATAATGAGCGAGATCGGCGCGATCCAGCCATGCCAGATTCCCCAGAAAAAACCTGCGGGATGGGCTACATTATTCGTTCCATCTCCGGGTACACACCCCGACAGTGCAAGAACAGTTACGAACATCATCCCAGTAAGGAGTACATATTTAGCTTTCATGTCCCTTCCGCCTTTCTAAAACATGTCATACATCGGTGAATATTCCTGTGATTTCGCGAATTTTTATGCATATAATTCAACGTATGTATTTCCACAGCATCATTTGCCCGATGGGAGTGTTGATCAATCTGACAAGACTGATTCTTTCCTTACTTGCACTTCTACTGCTTATTGGCTGTGACAACACGAATGCAAATCAAACGGCTTCAACTACAGAAGAACAGACGACAACCCTCGCTAAGAACATGACCGCTCATCAGAAGGACATTTTTCAAGAAATTCTCGCACGGGTTCTACGCAATCGCAACAATCTGACGCCTGAAACACATCGACAATTCTGGGAACTGGTGGATGAGGTTGGAGCAACAGAGGAAGAATTGGCAACGATGAAAGACTTGTTGGCAGGCCCTATAGTCATTTATATGAAATATTTCTTCGAGGATGCCTTGATTTCGTTAGATTCTGGTACACCTTACAAGTCCGATGAACGGGAACAATACGAACAGCATCTGAAATCGCTGAATGCGATAACCGATGACAGAATCGAAGAAAATAACGTTCTAATGGAACAAATCGCCTATAAGCAGCCGATTTGGCAAGGTAATCAATCAGCCGTGATGGATGAGGCGATGATTCAACAGGCTTTAGTGAATGTGAATTTGGCGATGGACACCGTTAATCAATTATTCACGAGACCCTAAAATAGTTTCCTCCAAGGAGAGTCAATTTGACTCTCCTTCATTAGCTATTGGATATAATCGCATAACTGCAATATGATCATGTCAACCAGCAACTTTTCCGGCCAAATAACGTCTAATGATTGAGATTATTTGGTAGCATTGAGGAGTGGCCCTATGAAACCACAAAGTCGTATGCTCATCATTATCACCTTCATCGCACTTTCCTTCCTTACAATCGTATTCTTCTATTTTCACGGGATGTCCGAAGATAATCCCCCGCGCACTACTACTGAGAAAACAACAATCACAGATCCAACTTCAACCTCTGCCGAAATCCAATCACCATCTCTTGCTATAAACTCGGATTGGAAGCCTCTTGAAGGCGAATTTATGGCGGACTCGAAGGATGCCCGTGTGCTCTGGAAGCATGAGCAAGCTATGATTTACGTGCAAAACCTCCAACTCTACTACTCAACTGATGGCACAAATAAGCAGCTTATTTACGAATGGAAAACTCCCGTTCCGCTTGAAGCGTGGTTGAACGGAGATTTTTTGCTTATTGGGGCTCAACTGACAGAAGATAACGCACAAGATGAAGTTTCAAGCGCAAGCGGAGCATGGCTTGCCATTCGGATTGAACCGGCCCCGGTGGTGATTGAGGACACGAATCTCTTCTTCGGACCTCATGAAGTAATGTCGATTCGACTTACCGAAGAACCACGGCTCTTCCTTCTGAAAGTACGCAATGGATCAGGATTCTCTGAGGAAGCATTTGATCCATCCCACGATGGCTGGGAAACCATCGATAGAGGAACAACGGAATCCACAGCACCCGAAATCTCGACTAAATCACCGGATACACAGGTATTAACGAATAATCGCGTTTTTCTATTGCCGGAAGGACCAACGGTTTACACATTCCTCGATGAAGGAAGCAGCATCGTCTACTTCAAAGACCCCCATTATCTCGTGAGAAGGTATGTCGGGTATGAATTAATGCAAGTGAAACGGATCTCATTCTTAGAAGATTCTCCGCAGCTGATCGGATTATTTCGCAACCAAGCCGGTGAAGAATTCATGTCATTCCTTAACTATGAACTCAGCATGCTTCCGGTTGAACCGAGGCTGTGGCAGGAGGAATGGCAAGCATTCAACAATCGTACCTTCACTCATGTAGCGCCTGACAAACTGGAAATTCTTCAGTATCAAGATGAGGTGCGAACCGATTCCGAATTCGAAGCAGGAGCTGTATCTGTAACCGCAGTCACTGCCAAATACCCGCCTAAATTCACGCAGTTCCCGACAAACGGGCTCACGTGGATCGCATCTCGAGGTTCGCAAGTGGAGTATGAGGACAATGGCAAGATCATTTCCCTGTCATGGCCCGATATTATTAATACCGAGGAGGCTGAGCTGGGTTCAATCAGGTCGTCCCCACTACAGAATTTCACCATTAAGAACGAGAATCGCAAACCCTACACAACGTTTAGTCATTCGATTCTGGAATGGCATTTCGAGGAAAACAACACAAACGCTGCAATTCCACAGGAACTTCATGAAGCCATAGATAAGATCTACCGCGAAGAAGATTATAGCTATGCCAAAACATTCCGTAAGATGGGTTCGACTTGGTTTGTGTTGATTGATCGTCATTTCTATGAATACCGATCAGGAGCGCTTACCGAAATCGGAGAGCTGCCTATTACGGTGACCGTTAAGATTGGAGAAGCGGCCGGCGGCATCGGTGCAAGAGATTTCATGCGATGGCAAGGCAGTTGGATCGTTACGGATACGGAAGCATCTCGGGTATTAAAGCTGAATGACAAGCTGGAGATAACAGCTGTCATCTATGTACCCACTCCCTATAAGCTGACGATCAAAGGACAACAGCTGCAGATCGCTTCCACTGGGTTAACCTGGATCGTTGATCAAGATTTGAAGCGGATCAACGTCAAGTCACAGGGCCTTCAGTCCACTGCACAGATGGGCAAAGTCGACTACCCTTACTTTCATGAGCAAGAGTGGTATTACGATAAGAATACCGGGATCACCTGGTATTATCTCTTGGGTTCGTTGTATCAGATCCAAGAAAAGAAGAAACAATATCGCTCCTTCTACTTGAGCGAGAATGAGAACATGCAAGCCCATGTGCGGATTATTCCGTACCATGATGAGGTCATTGTGCTGCTTGACCGACGCCTCGAACGTTTCGACCGACAAGGCAAACGGCTGGGCACGATTGCATTTCCGCGCTCTACGCCAGATGGCATTTATGATCGTACGACACAAGGGGAGAATTCATATATCCTGGATAGTCCATCCGATAACCTCTACCTCTTGCAAGGATACCGCATTCTGAAGATTCATTTGAGAAGCGAATCCGTAACGACTCTCTTCAGGCAAAATTACGCCGATCTCGGAGAACTCAGCATGTTTGATGGGAATCTATATTTCTTACTGCATAATAACCAAAATGACCGCTACTCGCATAATCAGGACAATCCAGATGGGAATAAATCGTATGTTACCGAAGTCGTAAAGATTGATCTTCGCACACAAGCGGTACAGCGATCGATAACAGACGGCTATTATGAGGCAATGACCATTGATGTTGATTCCAATAACCAACCCATGTTCGTACTGATGAGCTACAACTGATCATTGTCCTATACATGCAGAAACAGCAAGCACATTAGCGTGCTTGCTGTTTCTACTTTATGGCTATGCTGCTTATTTTGCTTGAATATATCCTTCTGCTTTCAGCAATTCAGCGATTAACACCGCTCCGCCTGCTGCACCGCGCAGCGTATTATGCGACAAACCTACGAATTTATAATCGTAGAGGGAATCCTCGCGCAATCTGCCAACCGAAACGCCCATACCGTTCTCGATATCACGGTCCAGCTTCGTTTGCGGTCTGTTCTCTTCTTCGAAATACGTGATGAACTGCTTCGGTGCACTAGGCAAGCCGAGCTCTTGCGGACGTCCTTGATATTCCTTCCAACGCGCAAGAATTTCTTCCTTGGCCGGTTTAACCTCGAACGATGCGAATACAGTAGCCAGATGACCATCCGTTACCGGAACGCGGATACATTGCGTTGTGATGTGCGGAGCACTCGCTTTCACGATTTCACCATTCTCAACGCTTCCCCAGATGCGAAGCGGCTCTTGTTCGCTTTTCTCTTCCTCGCCGCCAATATACGGAATCACATTATCTAACATATCCGGCCAGTCCGTGAAGTTCTTGCCCGCACCAGAGATGGCTTGATAAGTCGAAGCCACTACTTGAGTAGGCTTGAAATCGAGCAATGCGTGAAGCGCCGGTACATAGCTTTGGATCGAGCAGTTTGGTTTAACCGCAATGAAACCTGTCGAAGTGCCCAGACGCTTTCTTTGTGCTGCGATGACCTCAAGATGACTTGGGTTAATTTCCGGGATGACCATCGGAACATCCGGCGTCCAGCGATGTGCGGAGTTATTGGAAACAACCGGCGTACCTGTACGTGCGTATGCTTCTTCCAGCGCTTTAATTTCATCTTTCTTCATATCCACGGCACAGAATACAAAATCAACTTGAGCGGAGACTTCTTCTACTTGTGAAGCGTCTTGAACGACGATTTGTTTCACTGCATCCGGAATGGAACCGGACAGCTTCCATCTGCCTTGTACAGCTGCTTCATATGTTTTACCAGCCGAACTGCTGCTGGCAGCAATTGCTGTTACTTCAAACCATGGATGCTGATCCAGCAGCTGTACGAAACGCTGGCCAACCATGCCTGTTCCTCCGACAATACCAACTCTAAGTTTGTTAGTCATTAGCAATTCAATCCCCTTCAGAATGGTTTCTCATAATCCGTTAAAGTATGATTTGGTGTACCTTATGCGTTCGAACGAGCGGTGTTTCCACTGAAACAATAAAAAAAATCCCACCTCCAAGACTTTAATAAGTCTTGGAGACGAGATTAGTCCGCTCGTGGTACCACTCCAAATTCGCTGACATGTCGCCAAATCAGCCTCTTCGAGTACGACATGACCTGTCATGTTTATACTCTAGCTCTGTAACAGGAGCTCCTGTCACACCATCCCCTACAGTAGGTTGCCGATGTGCTGCTCAGAGTCTTTCTTCAATAATGAACCCTTGCTCCTTTGCAGCTGCCGGAGCTCTCTGTGAAAGGTTTCATTTATTTACTCGTCTCTTCATCGCATTTTAACATTTCGTTTATAGTATCAAATAACCGTAGCAAGGTAAACTATATTTTCAAAAAAATTTTAAATAAAATGCAACTATTCAAAAGAAGTGCGGACCACGGATACCGTAGTCGCTCCATGAGCCTTAGCGAAAGTATCAAGTGCACCATACACTTGATCGCGAAGCTTAGTCGTGAATTCGATTTCTGCGTCGATTTGAAGATACTCCACCTTCAAATGGCCCTGCTTCTTATCCAATCGCGGGTCCATGCGGCCGATTAACCGATCGCCCACTAAGATCGGCATCGCATAATACCCATAAGTACGTTTAACTGCTGGCGTGTAAATTTCCCAACGATATTCAAATTCGAACAGATCGGTTAACCGTTTACGGCTCCACAATAGGTTATCAAGCGGCGGCAAGAAGTGTACAGCGAGATCAGTTTCATCTTGAATCGGCGGCAGATTCCGAGCTGCTTCATCGTGCGCAACAAGAAGCTCCATATCTTCAGTTAGGATGTAATAGGGCTTGTCCAATCCCTCGACTTCAACCGCCGATACAATTCCATCTCTAATGTGAGATTCGATCGTTTCTCTTCTTTCGCTTGCGTACAGCTTCTGCCAACCCAACCGAGGATCGCTTGGTTCAAACACGCGATAAGCGCGGAAATACTTCATCATCATCGCTTCGAGCGCTTCCTGCTCGTCCATCTCCTCCGCCTGCCGAATCAGCGGAGCAGGAACACTATGACTGGTGGTATGGAACTTGCGCTGGTTCCCTTCACGGCCCACAATGCGAATCTGAGCAGCATCGGTTAATAAATTCAATGCGTGCGAGGTTGCTTTCGTGCTCGAGTTGACGTTATCCCAATACCCTTGTACCCGTTCGCTCGATTCGAATGATTTTGCAGACAGCGGTCCTTCTTGTTCCAATCGTTGCAGCACCTGTTCAATGACAGGCGCGATTTGATCGATACGAGGCTGAATATTCTCCCGTAGTCGCTGCCTTGTAGGTTCAAAGATCGGATAATCAGTCATCGGAATAATACAAGCCGCGTTCGCCATATATTCGAAAACCTCATTGCTGCTAAGCAGTTCATTCAAGAAGCGAGGCTCATATCCGGGAATTCTCGCAGCCAAAGCGAGGTGCTGATTCGCACGTACCGCCGCTACAGGGTCGATCTGTACGCATTCTAATTGTTTGATTACATCAAGCACCTGCTGTTTCATCGATTCATTCGAGTTTAGTGATGGCTGAGACGATTGAAGCAACAGCTGCTTCTCCAGCAAGAATCGCCTAATGGCCCGTTTCGATGTTTGGAATGGTTTCATCTGGATCCCTCCAATAATTTACAATAATTTTTTTATTAAACTACGTGCTTGGAGCAGTTAAACAATTCACATTCCCACTTCGAACCACTTCGAGTAATCGTCGTAACTGAGGTGTTATCAATATGTACCTTCGTATCCATGGAAGGGATTAAATGCTTTAAAATTGAACCAATCAATACGCCATGACTGATTACCAGCATATTTTTACCTTTATAGGTATCGGCAGTATCTATGATAAACGAAGTTCCTCTACTTACAATGGAGTCTTCTGATTCTAATCCTGGGGCTAGTCGCTCCCACTGTTCTCCCCATTTCTGTATACGTTCCTTCAATGTCGTGCCTTCCATCTCACCTTTATACATTTCCCTTAAGCGACTATCAGTTAGAACAGTTAACCCCATTAACCTAGCCACTATATCAGCTGTTTCCTTGGCGCGTGACAGATCACTGGAGAAAATCACATCCCACGATTCATTCCGCAATCGATCGGCTAACGCATGCGCTTGCAGTCTGCCGGCATCATTGAGTGCGATATCACTCTGACCTTGTGCTCGTCCTTCGATATTCCAGTCCGTTTCTCCATGTCTGATTATTCCGAATTTCGTCATATCCATTACTCCTCTCCATCATTCCTCGAACTTCGTATTTAACAACCAAAGACATCATATAGACAAAAGAATACCACATGACATCGTCATGTGGTTAAATTTGTCATCATCACTATACGTTTAGCCGTCCAACTCCGCTTGAGCCGACATTGACGCTGTCGGCACTAAGGGCGGACTTGAACCCCGTCCGCAAGCGGTTCGCTGCTATCCAGGATGACGGTTTCGTCCCCCGATAATCCCTCTGAGACCGCTGTTCTATGTCCGTTTACTGCAACCACAGTGACAGCAACTTTGCGGACATATGCGGCATTTCCGAGAGGTCCTTCTCTCCTTTGAACGATGAAGACATAAGCACCGTCCATGTCATAATGTACGGCCGCGCTTGACACGATTACCCCATCTTCTTTATGTTCAGTCGTCAGCTTAAACGTTATCTGTTCGCCATCCCTAAGTTTCGTATCCTTTAAGCCGATGAGCACACTTATGGTTGGGGGAGCATCATCGACAGGAGCAACCACGTCGCCCGGCGCAAGAACTTCAGCCCTTCCGCTGTCTGCGAAGCTGGATGCGCCGATGTCAACGAGTTCTCCTTGTACGGTGCGTCCACCTTCACCGACTGACATCGCAATGGGATCACCAATCTTGAGTGAAAGCGTTAGATACGTGGGAACCTGTGTCTCGATCTGCAGCCCTTTACCAAGATCGGCAAGCTGAATGTCCGACGCGGCTTCAACTCCGGAGGGCAGACCCGCAATGGCATGAACGGCCATAATGACACCGTCGAATGGTGCTCTTAGCACTTCTAGTTTCTCTGCTTGATGCTGCAGTGCTCGAATGCTTTTCTCCTGAGCGGCGATGTCGATATTCGCGCTTTCCAAGGCGATGCGAGCATCTTCCAACACTGCCAAATCTGATGCCCGAGTTGCTTCTATATAGATTCGACGCAATGCCGGCAGCGCAAGTTTCAGCTTGTCCAGCGCAGCTTGTCCAGCCTCGATCTGCCGCATAGCTTCGTCATTCTCGTAACGCACAAGACCTTGCCCTTTCGTCACCACATCGCCTTCCTTGATGAGTACTTCCTTAACGTTGCTGCCTCCCGGGTTGGAAAGTTCCAGCTTTACGGCATAACGTACAACCGCCTCCCCCTCGAAGGCCGGCTCGAGCCTATCGTCTACAGGCTGCTCTGTCGTTACTTTGGGCAGCGTCAGTCCGTAAAGCGTATTGCTGAAGAGGGTCAATAAGACAAGCGATACAACGCTAATACATGCTATAAGCTGGATTAATCGCTTACGTCTCCCCGCGGAGGTTCTCTCTGCTGTTGAATCCATTCTCAGACCACCTCCACCGGATTATCCTTTAATTCCCGAATGCTGGATACCCGCGATAAAATACGTTTCGGCATACAAGAATAGCAATACCATCGGGCTCATATACAGCACAGAAGCGGCGAAGATTACATCGACCTCCTGCTTTCTGATTTGAAGCAAATAAAGGGATAAAGGTTGTTTGAACGCATCCTCCAGAAAGATCAGCGGCTGCTCGACCATGTTCCAGTAATCGACGAAAAGCAGGACCGTCAGCGCAGCCAATCCCGGCTTAACCAGAGGAAGAAAAATACGGACATAAATTGCGCCATGTCCGGCACCATCAATCTTGGCCGCTTCAATGTAAGCGGATGGAATCTGCGCCATGAATTGACGAAGCATGAAGACGCCAAACGCGCCGAAGATGCCTGGCAGGATAATCGCTGCCGACGTATTCAAGAGGCCAAGCCGATAGATAACCAGATAATTAGGCACAAGCGTTACCTGAAACGGCATAAGCATCGTCATCAAGTAGACCAGGAACAGTGCGTCTCGTCCACGAAACCGAAGCTTAGCAAACGCATAAGCTGCTAGCGATGCGAACAATGTCTGTCCAAACACGATCGGAGCGACAAGGCCAGCCGAGTTCCAAAACATATGCAGAAACCTTGGCGATTCGATGAGCAAAGTCTTATACTGCTCAAAGCTAACTTGATCCGGTATGATTTTCAAATTGACGAAGGCGCGCTGATGGCTTGAAGCCTCGGTCATCTTCCCAAGCAAATCGTAATTCAAAGCAATTTCACTTGGCGTCATCAGCGAATTTGCAACTGTCAGTACAATCGGTATGAGCAGAATCGTCGACATGGATGCTAGCCACATAAATAATGCAATATTTGTAAGCCCGCGAATCGTACGCATGTGCTTTCCCTCCCGCTTACTCCAAATGATCCTGAAAGCGGCGTTCGATCGCCAGCAAACCGGAGACCAGCAGGAAAATACAGCCGAACATAAGTGTCGCCGCCGCGGTCAACTTTTGGATGTCCAAGGAGAAAAACATGTTGTTCATGTAGTGCTGCATCATATAAATGCGATCGAACGGGTAATCGCCTGCGAGCAAGTACGTTTCCCTAAATATTTTGAAGGAATTGATGATGGATATCAGAATGACGAAGAACATCGTAGGTGTTAAATACACGAGGGTGATGGAGAACAGCTGTCGGCTCCTATTCGCCCCTTCGATACGCGCTGTTTCGTAATAACTCTGCGGAATGGATTGCAGCCCGGCAAGAAAGAGAATCATATTGTATCCTATATTCTTCCAAATAAAGATAAACACTAAAACCGTCATGGAACTTTTCGAGTTCATCCAATCGATGCGCGGTATGCCCAAGCCGTGCAGCAAGGCGTTCAACGTACCGTTCCAATCCACGAATATCTGCCAAATCATTACTATAGAAGCAACTGGCACGACCAGGGGCAGTACGAATGCGGTCTGCAAACTGTTCCTTAGCCATAGCCGCCGATTCAACAGAATGGCCAATAGCAGCGATAGTATGATTAAGGTGGGAACGCCAATTCCGGTGAACGTCAGAGTATTGATAACTGCTCGGCGGAAGGAACTGCTAACGAGCAGCTCCTTATAATTGGCGAAACCTACGAAGACCCCGCCGGCCGGTTTGTTCATGAAGGAATATCCGACACCGAGCACAAACGGTATGACATAGAACATAGAGAAACCAAGCAGGCTTGGTGCCAGAAATAACAAGGCTGCCGGTCCGTCTCCTCTTGTCCAGCCACGACGAAACCGAAGCCTATTCATTGAGGTAAGTCGTCGCTTTGTTCTGAAGCAATTCAGCTACGGCTTGTGCCGACTTCTGACCGCTGAAGAATGCCGGTGCTTCTTGGAAGAGAAGAAGTTCAATCTCGCCTGGAAGCATGACAATCGGATTGGCAGCTTTTACAATCAATTCGGTTAACAACTGAATCTCCCCGTCTTCGATACGTCCTTCCTTCTTCGCCTCCAACGCCCGTGCCTCAAATGCCGATTTGGATATGGGGAACACACTGTACCAGGAAGAGTCTGTTAATTCCTTAGCCGACGTTCTCCCTTTGCCCGACATCAGAAACTTCAGGAAGTCCCACGCCTCAGGTTTAACGCCGGAGTTCTCATTGATCGCAATATTGGCGAGCGGTGCGTAGAAACCACCAGCCTGCTGTCCCTCGGATTTAGGCAATTGATACAACCTCGGATTTGCCAATTTGCTTTCATTCAGACGCCCGCGATAATCCGACAGGGTATAAATTTCCGTTGGTTGAAAGTACACATTCCCCTTGATTAAATCCTTGCCGTCAAATGTTACCGCCTTATCCTCTTCCAGTTGATTGATCTGGTTCAACAGCGCGATGAATGCATCGGATTCGAAGTTGGCCTTCCGATTAACCTGATCTACATATTGCGAGTAAGAAGATGTGACTAAACGCCATAACATAGAAGTCTTGGCTTTCTCGAAGTAGCCGTACTTATGTTGACTTGCAAGCGGCAGCTTCTGCACGAGGCCGCCGAATTGCTCCCAAGTCCAGCTGCTGTCGTCAAACTGCAGGCCCGTATCGCGAAGTACATTCTCATCCGCCATTACCCCGGTTAAATAAAACGATAGAGGAACGGCATACACGCTGCCATCGCTTTCCTTCACATGATCAAGCAGGTTTTGATAATAATCGGTTTTCCGGTACGCGGGATCGCCCTCTATCCATTCGCTTAAATTCATTAACAGATTCTTGCCTATATAATGGTCGACAGGCAGGTCGTCCATTACAATCAGGTCGGCACCTTTACCGTTTAGGAATTCGGCCGCGGTCTTGGTTCTGAATTTCTCCACCAGCAATCCGGAAGGATCAAACTCTTTGGTTACGTAACGCAGATCGATTGTCGTATTGGGATGCTCATGCTCATAAGCTTTCTTCGCATCTTCATAATAGGGGTCATAGTCGTACATAGAGAAGACAACGGTGCTGCGTTTGTTCGGGTCGGGAATGGGAATCGGCTTCTCAGGATCTGCAACTGCTGTTTCATCATTCGAAGCTGCGGGGCTGCTGTTATCCGGTTTTGAGGATGGCGTTCCGTTCGTTCCGTTCGTTCCCTTCTCCCCAGCGCCGTTATTACAAGCAGTGAGACCAAAGATTAGTGTGAGAACAACGATAGCCAGCCTAATTTTTTGCCATCCCGTTTTCTTCATCCTCTTCATCCTCCTTGATCCCTCCATGCATCGCTGAATTGAACGTCGCATAGAGGGAATAATACCAACAGTTCCATTAGATGCTGCACACGCCATCTTCCCCGCAAATACCGCCACCCGAATTGCCGTTTGCCCCATTGTCAATCAGCTGCAGAGGATGTTCCTCTTCCCAGACTTGTTCCATTACTTCGAGGAATTTATCGCTGCTCCTTACTCCCGAAATCGCATATTTATCATTAATGATATAGAACGGTGTTCCGGTAATTCCCCTTCTGGAACCGTTTTGACGTTCTTGAATAACCGTCTCCTTGTATCGATCACTCGATAACATGGCAAGAACTGCACGGGTATCAAGACCGCTCTCCCCGGCTAACTTGGCGAGTGTCTCATGGTCGCTTATATTCAATGCATCCGTAAAATAAGCCTTATAAACGGCAGCCATCCATTCCACTGCTTTTCCCTGTTCCTGTGCATAAATCGCCACACGCAGTCCATCTGTCGTATTGGACGGAATTAATGTGTCAAGATTATAAGTCAGGCCAATATTTTTGCCCATTTGGACCACAGCTCGATTACTTTCTTTTACAAAGTCCGAAGACATTCCGCCGCCATGAATCTCGGCTGTCCATTCATAATAATTTTGGCCCGTATTGCTGGGAGCATCGGGAAATAGCTGGAATGGTCTATAAATGACTTCTACTTGATCCTTCTTACTGAATTGTTCTAAAGCTTTATCTAAATTCGTTTTGCCGATATAGCACAATGGGCACATGATATCCGACCAAACTTCTATTTTCATCATTTCTCCGCCTCTTTCCATATTTTTTATTGACATACATGTTTATAGTTCAACAAGATTTGACGACAACCGTTGATTAACTCGCATGTATTGATTTACATTATAAAGAGTCCACACTCGATCTCAATCGTCAAACAAGTTGATTGTGTCATGTAATGGACGCTTTGTTCTATTTTGTTCAGAAACTTAAGGTGAGGGGAGGTCATTCTAACGTGACAGTGACCAAAATAGACAGAAGATCGATGAAGACTAGGGAAGCCATTTATCAAGCGCTGATAGAATTGATGACCGAGAAAGACTTCGATGCAATAACGATTAACGATATCTCGACTAAAGCCGACATTCACAGAGGTACCGTCTATCTTCATTATTCGGACAAATTTGATTTGCTCGACAAAGTGATCAAAGCTCATTTGGGTAATATGATGAAATTTTGCATTCTATCCAAATTACCAGAAGAGAAAGTAGATCTTGATCATTCCCTTCTGCAGATGTTTCTTTACTTTGAAGCGCATTTTTCTTTCTATTACACCATCCTAACGCACAAAGGGATCACAAGTTTTCAAGAGCAATTGATTCAACTTATCAAAGACGGAATCGTGGAACGATTGAAAGTAAATGGGAATTACGAGGAAGGTGACAAAGAGGTTGCCACTCAGTTTCTGTTATCTGCCTACGTCGGAGTAGTGGAATGGTGGATCAAAAACAAGATGCCCCTGCCACCGCGCACTGTAGCCGAGCAATTATGGGACATGTTAGATCGGTACGATGCGCAAAAAACCTCCACATGCGGCTCTTAACCGGCATGGGAGGTTGGATTGCGATACTACTGGCGCCTCATTCATTCGTACTTCTCACGAACATATGCGAGCGTATTTTGGATAAGCTCTCTCATGACCTGAACATCAATATCGGCTATTTTATTGATGTAGACACATGATTTGCCTGACGTATGTTTGCCCAATCGCTGCAGTAATTCTTCCCGCTGGGGGTCATCCGGAGCAAAATACAAGCTGATCTTGGCTTTACGCGGCGAATAACCCACATACGGCGCATCACCCTCATGACCGGATTCATATTTGTAGTGATACGAACCAAATCCGATAATGGTCGGTCCCCACATCTTCGCTTCAAATCCGGATTCTTCCGCAAAAATATCCAGCAGCCTATAGGCATCTTCGCGTTTTGCTGCACTCTCCACATTCTCAATAAACTCCAGAACGCTGCTGTCCGTTTCCTTCGTCTTGGTTTCGTACATGAACGGAGTCTCTCCTTCACCTTGCTCATCGTCTATTGGCGCTTCTTTCATTATAAACGAAGTGCATGGTCAATAACCAAGCATTGTTACTCAAGCCCCCAGCCCTTACGTGCTTCAGCCATCGTTTTCTTACGTTCATTCGATGAATCGGCACCTTTGTGACCAATGGGATCTTTCCCAATCCACCGCATATCCTTCGGATCAGATTCTAATTGATAGCGCGTGTCTGAGCTTAACCGATAACGATCTGTATTATTATCGAGCGATGCATGCATCGTAAACATGCCGAACATGATAATGTCACCGGCCTCAAAATCAGTCGTTCCCCAGCGACCGCCAAATTTGTCCACAATCTCATAAGGATCGCGGCTGAACAACGAATCCTTAACCGGTCCTGAATCAGAGTCAACCTGCCCGTAAGTGTTCTTCACCTTGTCCCAATGCTGTGACCCGAGCGCGATCGCCAGCGTCCCTTGCTCCTTCGATATATCACCGAACGGAGTCCATACCGTATACAGATTTTGTGTTCCTCTCCCCATGTACACCCGATCATAATGTGCGCCGGTATTAGCTCCGCGTTGAATGGCTCGAATCCACTTATGATCATAAGTGATCGACTCTCCTCCCAGAAATTCATTGAAGAACGTCATCAGTTTAGGTGAGTTGACGACATCGAGAAACGCAGGCATCCGCTTATAATCCAGCCCCAAAGCGCGATTCTCCGGCCCAATCCTGCCTTCCTCCATTGGCGAATGAGGATTCAAGCACCCTGCCTCTGACAACTGCTGCAGGATATCCATTCGGCCTCTCATAACAGCATCACGGTCGTGAAATGAGCGCAGCAGCAAATAGCCGTCCTCATGCAATCTGTTTTTTAGGGCATCGATATTTCCAAGCAATGCATTGGAGTCACGAAGCTCAGTCAGATACTTGCTGTTCCACTCCAGCTTTTGTTTGCCCATCGATAAATTCGTCATCGCGATTCTCCTCGTTTGTGCGGTTTATAGCTTGATTTTATGCAGAATCGATGGAACCGTATATGAACAATTGCGTGGTGAATTTACACTTTTGTGTGGTAATCTAAGATTACCTACTCGAAGAGGGCGTGATTCGCATCCAAGCTTCTCAATATGTGTTTAATCATCATGCTCCTCCCATTCATCTGCATTTCTACGGACAATCGGATTGCTTGCCCGGACATTCGTATGGACCGGCTATACGAGATCACTACTTGTATGTCTTCGTGAAGCATGGCAAAGGCGTCTACCGTTCGAATGATACGACCTACGAATTGAAAGCGAACGATAGCTTCCTCCTGTATCCGCAGCAATTAGGATTCTATCAAGCGGACCAGCAAGATCCGTGGAGTTACATGTGGATCGGTTTCAACGTCAGCCAGCGTGATTCGTTAGCGCAGTTTGCAGGCATTACGCCGGAAGCCCCCGTCATTACGCATGAATCTCCAGCTGCTATCACTTCTCTCTTCCAGCAGTTATTCGACATCCAAGGAAGTCCAGCCTATACTGAATTTCTGGTAACTGGACTTATCTATCAATTGTTTGCTACTGTCATGAAAGACACGGCGTATCGCGAACCGATCTCCCGGAGCACCTCTACTGCAGATGTGTATATCGCCAAGGCAATACAATTCATCACCGATAATTATGCTGAACCATTATCTGTCCCGATCATTGCAGCACAGCTCGGTTTGGAACGCAGTTATTTTACGAAAATGTTCAGAGGGCACGCGGGGGTATCGCCTCATGCGTTTCTGATACAGGTACGCATGAATAAGGCAGCCGAGCTGCTGGACAAAACTAATTTGTCCATTGAGCATATTGCCTACTCAATTGGCTTTAATAACATCAACTACTTCTCATCCGCTTTCACTCGCTTGTTCAAGATCAACCCCTCTGCGTATCGGAAACAGCGGAAGAAGCAGGACATTATTCGTGAATAAACAATGAGCGCCCCGTCATTAATGCGGGGCGCTCTTCTTATAACGAGCCGGAAACCTCAGCTCCGGCATTTATTCTTCTTCTCCCGTAGACGATGCGTGAGAGCACAACACTGATTTCATAGAGAATGACAAGCGGGATGAAAACCATCAAGTGCGAGATGAGCTCTGGAGGCGAGATCAGACTGGCCACGATAACAAGCACCAAATACGCATACCTCCGCATCTTGTGCAGCACCTGCGGCGTCAGCACGCCGATCTTCGTCAAGAACATCACAACGACCGGAAGCTCGAAGGCTACGCCAAGCGGAATGACGATATTGAACATGAAACCGAAATATTGCGCGACGCCGTAAGTCTCCACCAGCTCCATACTTGTCGTGATCTTGGAAGTGAAGTCGAAGCTCATCGGAAATACGATCATATACCCGAATGCCAGCCCAATCAAGAAACAGACCACGCTGTAAGGGACATAACGAAGTGCTGCCGAACGTTCTTCAGGATGCAGCCCCTTCCTCACGAAGCTCCACAGCTGATACAGAATAAAGGGAAGGGATATCGCCAGTGCGAAGACAAACGCAATTGTCATGTACATCCGAATGCCATCCCATGGCGAGAACACGTTCCAGGTGATGTCCGAGCCCGGCGGCACGCTTTTTAAATACCGAAGCACTTTAGGCGATACATATAATCCGACTCCAAGTGATAGCAGCACGACAGCGAGTATCCGCCATATTCGGCTTCTCAGCTCAATAATGTGCGACATTATTGTCATCGTCTCTCCGCCGCTCCTCATTCCCCGCACGCCCTTCCGGCTTTTCTAAGCTCAATCGTATGAAATCCATCCCTGAGCTTCATGTTGATCTCCTTCACTCTTTCCACATCGTCGAATGAAAATTTGCGTGCCCCGCCTTTAGTCCGTACAGGGAAAATCAACTGCTTCTCCTCGTAATAGCGAATCTGTCTTTCCGTCAATCCTGTCAAGTCGCACACAGTACCAATGCTCATTACCTTGTCATTCATTGCTGGCAGCCTCCCTAGACTTCAAGTATTTGATCGTCGAAAGTGCTTCTGACAACTTCGAATGTTAGAAAACATTACATAAACCTTCTTGGGTCGAAATGTTAACACCATCTCTTGGAATGTTCAATGGGACGGATTACCCAACATAACGGTTTAACTGGTAAATACTACCTTGTCCACTCTCGCAAACTTCAATTGAAACCCGCACTAAATCTACATTTACTGTAAGGGAATTGTAATTCGATTCATTTATTCTATCATCCATATAAATTTTATTGATGTTAGATTTTCTAACAAAATATTGGCGCTTCCGAAAAAATCCATGATACATTTCTCGCAGAGTCGAACAGACGATCTACCAAAGGAGCTGAAGCACATGGAAACGAAAGAATCTCCAAACGAAGTGTCGCGCAGACAATTTCTGACGACAGTCGGCAAGATCGGCGGTGCTGCTGCCGTATTCAGCGTCATGGGTACGATGGGCCTCTTCACGCCGCAAACGATGAAAGCGGCTGAATACACGCCTCCCACCAGCTGGGATCTGAAGGGGACGAACCGCTCCGGCAAGAAAATCGTCATTCTTGGCGCTGGCGTTGCCGGCTTAACAGCCGCTTACGAGCTGGGCAAAGCCGGTTATGATTGCACCATTCTCGAAGCTCGCGCTCGTTCAGGCGGTCGAAACTGGTCCGTTCGACGAGGCACCACGGTGACAGAAGTCGGCGGTCAGAAGCAGGTCGCGCGATTCGATGATGGTCATTACTTGAATGCAGGTCCCATGCGTATCCCGCAATTTCATGTCACGATGGACTATTGCCGGGAATTCGGCATTCCGATGGAGCCCTTCAATAACGTAAACGATAGTGCGTATTATTACAATGAGAAGGTCGGTGCCTTATCCGGCACTCGGGTCCGTAAACGCGCCGCGAAAGCCGATGCGAGAGGCTACATCAGCGAGCTGCTCGCCAAAGCCGTCAATCAGCCCGGCCTTGATTTACCGATTTCACCGGAAGAGAAAGAGAAAGTCGTCGCTTACCTTCGCTCCGAAGGCAACTTGGATGCGGATTTGTTCTATAAGGGGTCGTCACGCGGCGGCTACAAAGACGAGCCTGGTTCAAGGCTCGATGCCGGCGTCATCCGCGATCCATTCGATATGAAAGCCATCATTAATTCCGGTTTCGCCAATTATTTCAGCAGCGAGTACAGCTATGATCAGCAGATGATGATGTTCCACCCAGTTGGCGGCATAGACGCCATTCCGAAGGCTTTTGAGAAGCGGCTTGGCAATCGGATCAAACACAATATGGAGGTAACCGAGATCAAGCATGTCGGGGAGAAAGTCCAAGTGTCCTACACCGACCTGTTAAGTGGAGAGGCTAAGCAAATCGAAGGCGACTTCTGCATCTGCACGATCCCCTTGTCCGTGCTGAAGACGATCAAACATGACCTCTCTTCCGAGATGACCAAAGCGATCAATAACACCAGTTACGCGAACGCCGGCAAGATCGGACTGCAGTTCAAGCGCAGATTCTGGGAAGAAGACGATCAAATCTATGGAGGCAACACGCTGACGAACTTGGATATCTCCTCCATCTATTACCCGCCTACGAACTATTTTGCCAAGAAAGGGGTACTGCTCGGCTACTACGCTTTCGGCGGAAGTGCTGACAAGTTCGGAGCGCTCAACTTCCAGCAGCGCGAAGCGCTTGCACTGGAACAAGGCGCTAAGATTCATCCGCAATATTACAGCGAATTCGAGTCTTCGTTCTCCGTGAACTGGAAAACAATCAAATATAACATGGGAAGCTGGGTTTCCTATTCCTCCGAGGAACGAAAAACCAACTATCCCGTACTCTGTAAGCCTGATCGCCGCGTCTATCTCGCAGGAGAGCATATCAGCTACATTACGGCTTGGATGGCAGGAGGCATTGAGTCCGCACGGGAAGTTGTCACCGACATCCATGAGCGTGTTATGAAAGAATAGACCACACATTCGGGAGGGAAGAACCATGAAATTGAAACGCAAGGTCAAAATCGCCGTCTTCACCGTCGTTATCTCTTCCTTGGCAGCTACCGCAAGTGTATATGCCGCTATTACGCCGCACAAATATCCACTCACACCTATTCATGAGCCTGAATTCTATGGCAGCCCGCAATCCTCTATCTCAAGCGCGGTAGCCATGCCAGCCGGAACGGCTACCTTCGAGACTAGCGGCACTACGCCGGCAGTCATCAACAAGGATGGTAAAACCATCTACGAACGATACGGGGACACGGAAGCGCAAGGAACCAGCATTCTCCAAAATATCGAGAAACAATTGAAGGAGCAAGGGCTGACGATGAAGGATGTAACTTATCTGCGCGTGTATATCGCCCCAGATGCTGCCAAGGAAGGCAAATTCGACTTTGATGGCTGGTTTAAGGCGTACGCCAAATATTTCAACACCAAGACGAACCCGACCAAAACTGCGCGTTCCACTGTCGGAGTCGCCGGCCTCGTGAATGCCGACTGGCTGATTGAGATCGAAGCGGTAGCCGCATATCCGAGCAATCATAATCAAGACTAAGCCACTACAACTATTCGATAGGAGATGATTCGCATGTTGCAAAATATTGGTTTGCCGGGGCTTATGATGATCTTAGTTGTTGTTCTCATTATCTTCGGGCCATCCAAGCTGCCTGAGCTTGGTCGCGCCGTCGGCCGTACCTTGCATGAATTCAAGACCTCGGCGAAGGAGCTTGTCTCTGACACCAGAGAAGACGTTACGGACAATAAATCATGAATCATCATCTAATGTAGGATGGCAAAAGGCCGCCTTCGATTCTGCTACTAAGCAGCAGTCGAAGGCGGCCTTTCTATAAGTTGCTCATTTGCGTTTAAAGCTTTTATCTAAGCTAATTAAACCCATAACGACAATAAACATAAAGAAAAATATTATAATTGCAATATCCAAAACCTCCTCAATAATTCCTTTTTCAGTAAGTTGCAGCGGACAACATTTAACCTCCGACATCTGCCCATATGGTATTAATGGCAGACGAACAAAGGAGGTTATAACATGGCAGATAGCTTTGTCACGCAATCACTGGAAGAGATCCGTTTCTGGTCACGCATCATGAAGGAGCATTCTTTATTCCTTAAGCTTGGATTTCGTTGTGAAGATACACAGCTCATACAAGAAGCGAACGGATTCTATTCCGTCTTCGAACAGATTGAGGCCAAAGCGAATGCATTCCCTCTTACAACAGATCCTCAGGTAATCAGAGCGTTTAACACCGAGGTTTGTACGGCAGCATCTCATATTTGGGTATACAAACGCAAAATATTAGGGCTGATCCTTACATGCAAACTCCCAGGCGGCAACAATTTTCCTCTCTTAGTGGATCATGTAAGCCGGGAAGCGAATTATTTTCGAAACCGTCTTCATGAATTAAACGACGGTCAGCTGGAGCCGCTGCCGGATGCCATTATTGATGAGAACGTATTTTTTCTCAAGATTATGGCGGATCACGCCAAGTTTATTGGACATCTGCTGGATCCGTCTGAGCGCAAGCTGGTGGAGCAAGCGAGAGATTTCAGCCATGATTTCGATCAGCTGCTGTTTCAAGCACAGGATCTAAGCTCGATGCGTCCGCAGTCTCAAACGACGCCGCTGTTAACGCAGTTTCTGGATCAGAACCGGGTATCGGTTGCCAGTCTGCGAGATTTCAAGAAAACGGCTCGCGATCTCATAGAAGCTTGCCGGATCAAAAGCATTATCCACCCCCTCCTTGCTGATCACGTTTATCGTGAGGCGGAGCGGTTCTTGCATCTCATAGACCTCTTCGAGCAGAGGTTAGCCGGAGCTCCGGCGAGCTAAGCTTGATAATGAGAGACATCGCCATGGAGCTCGATCTGATACCCCTTCTTTGTTGTAACCACTTTATTCAACGAAGTAGGATGAATATGAGGCAGCGACCACAGTTGCTCCAGAGGATCCCCTTTGAAATGCGTCATGATTGTTTTCAATGTAACGGCATGCGTAACGATCAGAATCGTTCCGCCCTGATGCACAGCTTCTAATGCTTTTACTTTCGGAAGGACTCTTTCCCGCAATTGCACGAATGATTCGCCGCCATTGCTTGGCCGATACCGATGCGGGGTATTCCAAAAGGCGACATGTTCGTCTGGAAACGTTTGTTCAAGCTCCGTAAATTTCCGTCCTTCCCAAGTGCCTAAATAAATTTCCTTCAACTCTGCGCAAGGGATCAAATCCATGCTGCGAGTGCCTTTAATAATCTCAGCAGTACGTTGTGCTCTAGGACTTATACTCGTATAGATCGCATCGAAAGGAACGTCCTGCAATGATTTTCCTAACCAACCTGCTTGTAGCACGCCTAACTCCGTGAGGTCAGAATCCATGTGACCTTGCAGTCTACCTTCAACATTCCATTCGGTTTCGCCATGCCTTGTCAGATAAATCGTTGTTTGCAATGAAATTACCCCACTTTCGATCGACTATTAATAGTGGGATTTCGAGACACAAGCTAGTTATTCCTTTATTAGAGTCAATTTCTAATCCGTAACGGTTGTGACAGGGCTTGTTGAAGCTAAAATGCTCCTATTTTTTCTAACGGTTGCCACCGAGCTTATTGCGTCATTTTCGGAAAGAAATCTACTAAATGGCAGCGAATAACGCGGCTCACAACCGTTAGAATTTAATAAGTTGCTCCTTTCATGAAATAGCCACGCTGGCAACCGTTAGAGTTTAAACAGATACATGAAGAACGAAAATCAACCAAACATGCACTCAAGAACAGCGCGGCTGTGAAGCTCAAACAAACCGAATGCCACAAAGAAACCCAACGTTATATAACGTTGGGTTTCTTCCGCGACAGCTCATATTATGCTTCGATGGCCGTTAACCGAGCAGCTCTTTCTTCTTGTTGCGCACCATTGTCGTTAACTCCGGCTTACCAGCAGGGTTACTGCTCAATAACATCGCACGACCCACCGTCATGGCAATGGCCAGCAGTACAAGCCCCATCATTGCGCTGAATCCGTACTGTTCCATCCATGTAGGCATAGTTCGCAGCTGATGATAGATTTCACCGCCAAGTATTGGTCCAATAAATCCGGTAAAACCGGTAAGCATCGCGTAAACCGCCACATAGATGGTACGCTCAGCGCTCGGCGAATCCTCAATGGTAAAGTTAAATGTCAGTTGAGTAAAACCGCCTGTGCCAATCCCCAACAATACATGCACGATAAACAACACCGGAATCACGGGCAACCACGCAATCCCGCCCCATATGATGCAGGAGGCCGCAATAATCGGAAGCGTCCACATCAATGTTTTCTTCGTGCCATACTTTGCATTCAAATTACCCCATACATAATAGCTGATCATCATGACAATCATTTGAACCGTCGTAATGATCGACACCCATTGAATACTCACTTTAATGACGTCGAGCATCGCATAAGAGAATAGCGGTACTGCTACATTCTGAATAAAGATCCAAGCAGCCAGAAACAAGGTGGCTCGCATAAAGGAACGATCCTGAAGCGGTTTAAGCAACAGCTTCAGTTTCTGCGATTCCTTTGATTTCTCGAATGGAATATTCGGATAGCGGCACAAATGATACCCATTCCACACCATACAAACCGCTGCTATGGAGTAGAGGATGATAAAGCCTTTCTCCTGCGAATAATGCTCCAGCAACTGTCCGCCAAACAATACGGCCGCTGCTGCAAGGCCGCCTACGATTGTATTTCGAATGCCCATATAACGTCCCCGAACCTTAGCGGGAACCATATCCCCGATCAGCGACGCCCATATGACACCTGCAATGTTAGAGCATAGATACGAGAGCAAATACAGGATAATAAACGTATATACCCAGTAACTTTGCGGAAGCACAAACGGAATAAGTCCCGTCAGCACCCACAATAATCGATACAATACACCATACCCCAATACATACGCTCTGCGATTATCAACGTTATGCGTAACGATCGCGGTGAAGATCTGAGCCAAGTTGGCAAAGGCCGGAATGGCCAGTGCGAATCCGATCTGTGCGGCCGATGCACCCATATGGAGCATATATCCGGTTAGGAATGGCCCTCCGATTAAGCTGGCCAGCAGAACGCCTGAAATGCCTTCGTTTGTAATAATCTTCAAGTACTTGCGTTGATCTGAATCTTTGCGATTTCGAATGAAAGGCAATTTCCAAGTCATGAGTCGTCCCTCTGTTGATGTCATTTCTATTTAGGTTAAACGATTCACCAACTTTTGTATAGCTAATTTCGAGCCATCGCCAAATAAAAAGAATCCGCGACAATCCGCGGATTCCATGCATACTTTGATCTGAACTTATAGCAATCGCTCACTTACACCCTCGAACGTAATCCGCACCGGCTCAATGCTGCCATCTTCTGTAAAATTCATGCGATCGATACATAGTTCACGATGATTACGATCCGTTTCAGTCAATGGCCTGCGGTGATACACGATATACCATTCGTCGGCACCCGGAACCTCGATGATGCCGTGATGACCGGCGCTTGTGGCGATCTCAGCATTTTGCTGCAAAATTTTGCCGACTCGTTCGAACGGACCCATTGGCGAGGATGATACGGCATAGGCGACGGAATAATCCGGCTCTCCCCAGCCGCCTTCTGCCCACATGAAATAATAGTGACCATTGCGTTTAATCATACAAGGACCTTCTACGAAATGATCAGGTGTTATTTCTACGTAAGTGGACCCATCCTCGAATGAATCCAAGCTTATCATATCTTCATTCAGCTTCACGACATTGCAATGTCCCCAGCCGCCATAATACAAATAAGCAGCCCCGTCATCGTCAATGAATACATGCGGATCGATAGGTTGGGCTCCATGATAGAATTTATCGATCAGCGGCTTGCCGATCGCATCACGGAATGGGCCTTCCGGGCGATCGGAAACGGCTACTCCGATACCGCCAAGCTCATCGTTGCTCTGAATATCATTCGCTGCAAAATAGAGATAGTACTTGCCACCCCGCTCAATCGGAGATGGAGCCCACAGCGCGCGTTTCCCCCAAGAAATGCTGCTCATTTCAAGAATATTCGTCACCTTAGTCCACTCTACCAAATCGGAAGAATGGAAGGCATCCAAATGCAGCTGTTCATCATACGGAGCTGAATACGTCGGATAAATCCAATAGCGGCCTTCAAAAATTCTAGCTTCCGGATCCGCATACCAGCCTGGCACGATTGGATTACCGGATAACTTCTTGCCTTCATTTGCAGATGTGCTGCCTGTAGTAGTCATTAGAATAAGTCCCTCCATAATCCTTTAATAACGATAGAGATGCGTAGTATGCTTCTCGCGAATCCAGACCTGCATATAGCCAGGCTCACGGTTGTCCCAAGCATAATAAGGGATGAAGCGAAGCGGTATACTTCCGGCTTCTCTATTGCTTACGGTCAGTACCGTAATACCACCGAGCAGCTCAGGCTCGTAATCGACGTAGATGGAATCCCGATCTGTAATCATACTATCGTCATAAGCCAGTTTCGAATTGTCTGCTTCTTCCAAACAGTATACAATCGGCCCTCGTTGCAAGGCAACCCGGCCTCGATTAGCCTCGACTTCGTTTCGCGCTCGCACGATTTCAACCGGCATATCCAGTTCCAGTTCAATGCTATCTCCGGCAGACCAATTCCGTTGTACCTCCAGATATCCTCGAACAGGCAGCGCCAACACGTTCTCACCGCCTATACGCAAGCTGTAGCCTCTACACCAGTCAGGCAAGCGAAGACGAATGACAAACTCCGCTTCTTGCTTCGGTTCCACCGTAATCGCAATGGACCCATCCCATGGATAGTTCGTTGTTTGTTGGAGCTTCACTTGATGCCCCTCGCCATCACCATAGGCGATCACCGCATCGCCGCTCATATATTGATTCACTACAATTCCTTCACCTGTGCTCGCATACGTATACTGCCCAATTGAAGGCAGGAAACGAACAAGGTTCGTCGGACAGCAGGAAGTGTGAAACCATTCTACGCGGTGATGTTCGCCTTTGGAGGCTAACGGATTCACGTAGAAGAACTTATCGCCGGAGAGCGATATGCCGGACAATGCGCCGTTATACAATTCCCTCTCTACCACATCCGCATATTTGGCATCGCCGAATAGCAAATTCATTCGATTATTCCAGAAAGCCATTGCAATGGCCGCACAAGTCTCGCAATAAGCCGATTCATTCGGAAGATCATAATCATGCGTGAAACCTTCGTTATGTACCGATGGCCCGATGCCTCCGGTCAGATACAAATTACGATCCACGGTATGTGACCAAACCCGGTGCAGCGCGCCTACATAAGCAGGATCGCCTGAAGCATGTACGACATCCGCCATCGCCGTATACAGATACATCGCGCGAACAGCATGTCCGGTTACCTTCTCAATAGCGCGCACCGGAACGTCGTCTTGGCAGTAAGCAGGTCCCCAATCCTCTTTGTCCCAAATCGCCCCGAACCCATGTCCGTGTCCCCGCTCTTCTAACAACCAAAGAGCAAGCTTCCAGTAACGCTCTTCTTGCGTAACGCGATATAACTTCACGAGGGCAAGCTCAATTTCCTCATGCCCTTCTACCCAATGCCGTTTACCTGGACCAAACAGGCTATCGTAATGATCCACCATACGGCAGGCAACATCGAGCAGCTCTCGTTTGCCTGTCGATTCGTAATATGCGACTGCAGCTTCAATCAGATGCCCGCCGTTATACATTTCGTGCTTCTCCATATCGGACCATTTGCGCTCTGAAGTACGCAGCGTATAATAGGTCGTTAAATAACCATCCGGCTCCTGAGCTGCTTGAATGAGAGCAATAATACGATCAAGCTCGGCTTCCAATGCAGGGTCCCGCTCCAGCATCAACGCGTAAGCGGCCCCTTCAATCACTTTGTACAAGTCAGAATCGTTGTAATACATGCCTTCGTGCTCGCCTTCCATCAGGTTGCCTGCTTTAGCGAAATTAGAGATGCGCCCAGTTGCTTCACATTGATCTAAGCAGGTACGAACAGTCACGTTCTTCAATACTTCCAGACGGGGACGCCAGAAAGCATCCTTAATCTCTACACTTGTAAAAGGAATACTCTTCCACCTAGGTAATGATGTTGCGACAGCTGTCAATCGATTCATCCTCTCTATCGATCCATTCTATTAATCCCTGCAAATCAATAGCCAAAATGACGATGGCCAGGCGATGCCGGCGGCAGCAATCGTTTCCGCTGTGCTTCAGGCAATGAATCCATGAAGTCCTGGTCGCGATTATGCTCACTCCAAGAAATCATCTCCGGTGCGAACTTAAACAGCAACGATCTACGCTCATGCTCCGCTTTCCATGCGAATGTCCCGTGCGTAAGCGCTTCCGTAAAGATCAGAACGTCGCCCGCCTTCTGAGGAATATGTACGGTCGGCCCGATTTCCGAATAATCCAGATATTCCTTCGGTGTACGGTAATTGGATTTATGACTTCCCGGGATACAGCTGAATCCACCATCATCTTCACCGATATCTGTCAATGCATAGGAAACAACGGTGAGACCGCTATACATTTGATTATTGCGGAAGGTGTAGTATTGGCCCGGATCATACGGTGTAGCTCCGCCATGAAGTCCAAGCTGCGGCGCTCCTTTACGATGTATGATGGCATATTCGTGATCAAGTCTGTAATTCTCGCCTAAGATTTCATTTAAATGCGCGTTAAGCTTTGCGTCATCTATCAATGCACGGAAATCCTCGCCCCACTGCAGGATAGAATCTTCCGGCTGCGATTGGCGCTCCTCGACAATTCGATTCATCCGCTCAAGCTGCTCAGCGGATAATACGTTCTCCACGACCAAGTATCCCTGTAGATCAAATAAATAACGTTCCTTATTGTTCACCATACATCGCCTCCGACTGATTAGTTTCGACCTCAGACAGCGAACCTCAGGGGTCCGCTGTTTGTTCCATTTCGGTGTTCTCGACCTCTTCGACGGTTAAGTCCCGCAATAAGTGCGGTAAGGTTGCGAGGATAACGCAGGCACTGCGCAATAATCAGCATGCTCGGCTATTTGCTCGAACGGGTGATTAATTGCTTCCAGCAATCGCTCCAGGACATTGTAATCGCCTTGATTCACGGCAGCATCCAGCGCCTCCTCGACTCGGTGGTTACGGGGTATAATGACCGGATTCCTGCTCCGCATCACCTGCTTCGATTCATCCTTGGTTATGGATTGCCGTCCCAGTCTAGTTTGCCATTTCTCAAGCCACTCTGTAAATCCCGTAGTTTCATACATCGCGATCTCATCCGGCTTGTCGTCCGTTAAAGCACGGAACGTGTTCGTATAATCGGCATGATGCATATGCATCATGGTCAATAACTCTTCAATAAGTGCCTCATCCTCCGGCTCTTCGTTGACGATCCCGAGCTTCGCTCTCATCCCCGATAGCCAATGCGAGTGAAATAACGGTGCGAATTCCGCAATTGCATCTTCTGCCAAATTAACGGCTTCTGATTCCGTCTCATGAAGGAGTGGCAACAGCGTTTCCGCGAAACGAGCCAGATTCCATGCCGCAATCTTCGGCTGATTCCCATAGGCATAACGTCCCTGTGAATCGATCGAGCTGAATACCGTCGACGGGTCGTACGCATCCATGAATGCACAAGGGCCATAATCGATGGTTTCTCCGCTTAATGCCATGTTGTCCGTGTTCATGACGCCGTGAATGAAGCCTACGAGCTGCCACTTCGCTATTAGGTCAGCCTGCTTCGCAATAACGGCTTTCAGCAGAGCGAGATAGCGGTTATCGGCGTCGGCGGCTTCCGGGTAATGACGCTCGAGCGTATAATCCGCAAGCGTGCATAAATCGTCAAGCGTGCACCAATTCGCTCCATATTGGAACGTACCTACACGAATATGACTCGCAGCCACGCGGGTTAGAACAGCCCCTGGCAGCTCCGTTTCGCGGTAAACGGGCTCTCCGGTTGTTACGACAGCAAGGCTGCGTGTAGTTGGAATACCGAGCGCATGCATCGCTTCACTAATGATATATTCGCGCAGCATCGGACCAAGAGCCGCCCGTCCATCCCCTCGGCGGGAATACGGCGTTCTGCCCGGTCCTTTCAATTGAATATCGACACGATCGCCCGAAGGGGTGATTTGTTCGCCGAGCAGAATAGCCCGCCCGTCACCGAGCATCGTGAAATGCCCGAACTGATGACCGGCATAGGCTTGCGCCAGCGGCATTGCGCCTTTCGGAATCTCGTTGCCGCCAAATACGGCGATACTGTCAGCTGTTTGCAGCGCTTCAACATTCAGTCCAAGCGAGGCCGCCAGCCGCTTATTCAGAATAAACAACTCCGGATCATGTACATGGGTTGGACTATGCCGCTTAAAGAAAGACTCCGGCAAATTAGCATAGCTATTGTCAAAGTTCCATCCCGCTTGCGGTGTTGCTGTAGGTTCAGTCATCTTATTTCCTCCATCTTAAGTTCGCCATCGAACCAACGATACTTATCTTCTATAATTACTTACCCTTAATTGTACGCAAAGATCGGATAGCACCTGCAATCTGTTCCAGCGCTTGCTCAAGCACGGCTCTCGGACAAGCGATATTCATCCTCATGAACCCTTCGCCTTCGAGTCCGAACTGGGACCCTGAACTAAGAACAACACCTGCTTCTTCCGAAAACAGTTCATCCAGTTCCTTAACCGATAAGTGAAGTGCGCGACAATCGAGCCAGACCAGATAGGTGCCTTCTGATTCATTCACGCGAATCTCCGGAAGATGCTCTTCTGCATATCGAGCCAGAAACCGCGCATTGCCTTGCAAGTAATGAAGCAATTGATTCAGCCATTCTTCACCATACCGATAAGCGCTCTCTAATGCAACCAAGCCCAACGTATTAGGTGACGAGATGCCCCGGGCATTCAGCTCTTGATTGAACTTCTCCCGCAGCGCCGGGTTCGGAATAATAACGCTTGAGGCATGAAAGCTCAGTATATTGAATGTTTTGCTCGGCGATATACAGGTGAACGAATGATTCGCGAACGCCTCCGATAACGAAGCATAAGGAATATGCGGATGTCCGCCGTAAACCAAATCGCAATGAATCTCATCCGATACAACAAGAATATGATTCTTCCTACAAATATTCCCCAAACGAACCAATTCCTCTCGCTCCCATACCCGACCTACCGGATTGTGCGGGCTGCAGAGAATGAGCATCTTCACATGGCTGTCTATTTTCGCTTCCAAGTCTTCATAATCCATTTCATACCGTCCATTATGAAACTTCAACGGATTATAGACTACTTCGCGACCTTGCGCCTCAACCATTCGGGCAAAATTGTAAACCGGAGATTGCACGACAATCTTATCTCCCGCTTCAGTAAAGGTGCTCATAATCAACGATAGAGCTGCAATCACATCCGGACTATGCGCAATCCACTCTTCGGCCACTGTCCACCGATGCCTGTTCTTCAGCCACGAAACAATCGACTCCAGATAAGATTCCGAACGGAACGAATAGCCGAATACCCCATGTTCCACCCGCTCCTTAAGCGCAGCAATCACTTCAGGCGGTGAAGCGAAATCCATATCCGCCACCCACATCGGAATGATTTCTTGGTGTTCGGAAGTCCTTTTGACCGCATCCCACTTTAAGCTGGATTTGTTCCTGCGCGCAATCACCTGATCGAAATCGTAATTCATCAGTTCCCCTCCAATCGAATCACGGGTGTCTTCACCTAAAATTAACAATCATATGTAAACATTTACGCATCAAGGCGTTGAGATTTGTCGCATTTCGTCAAGTCTTGTAATTATTGCACAAGCCGCTATACTTTATAAAATGATCCCAACTGGAAATCTATTAGAAAGGAAGCGATCACTGTATGTCAAAAACAATCCAACTATCGTTAGTTATTCCCGGAATCTTGCTGTTCGTTCTTCTCTTCGCCATGTTCCCTGCCGTGCTTGTGCCAGACCGCTTGGACAGTTCGCTTCAATTCCACTGGGCGAAAGGTTTCTCCAGCATTCACAGCTACGTTGACGGCCTTTGGAGCGGAAACTCCTTCCAATACTTGTCCGGCAAAACCGAATTATCGTTCTGGGAACAGATCGGCAGCAGCTTCTCCGTTACCTTCACGTACATGATTATCGGGGCTGTTGTCGGCATGACGCTCGGCATCATTCTTGGCGTTTATTTTGCAGTCTCGCGTGTCGTTTGGCTGAAACGCATCTTGGAGTTAACGAGTGTATTTCCGGATTTCGTCATCGTGCTCCTGCTTCAATTTCTTATCGTGTTTATCGCTTCTGAAACCGGACTGGTCATCTTCCAAGTGGCAAGCTTCTCGACCGATGATCCGGCGATTGCACTACCCTTGATTTCTACGATCATTATACCAGCCATTTATATGATTCGAAATGTCGCATTGCATATGAGCCACACGCTGACCGAAGATTATATTAATTTTGCAAAGGCACGCGGACTTGGGAAAACCTACATTGTATTCTATCATGCCCTTCCGAATGTACTTCCTTTCGTCAAAGCTGATTTGCACAAGTTCATGGGCATCTTATTCGGCAATCTATTCATCTTCGAATATTTATACAATCTAAATGGCGTTACGCTGCTTGTTTTCTCTAACGCGTTTGCATATGGAGGCTACCAATACAGTCTTGTCGTGAACGGAATAATCACGCTTCTGCTGCTGTATGCCATCATCTATGCGCTGCTCAAGGTAGTCGTATTCGGATGGGAGAAGGTGTTTGTACGATGAATAAAACATTACTGGCCGGCCTGCTCATCACCTTGATGATGATCGCTGCCTCGCTGTTCGGACAATATTTCGCGCCTCATGATCTTAATGATCATTTCGAAACCGATTATGTCGTCGATGCCGATGGAAACAGCACGCTCTATGTGCCTCCTGCTGCGCCAAACGATAATTTTCTCTTCGGAACCGATAAAGACGGCTACGATATGATGGCGAAACTGCTTGCGGGCTCCAAATATACGATCTTCATTTCACTCGCAGTGGCGATAGCTCGTGTGTTCCTTGGCGGATTGATTGGACTGTTCCTTGGCTATATGGGAAAAGAGAAGAAGCCTGACACCAAATCGTTTCCGATCTGGAATGTATTGAACGGGATTCCGATCTTCATCATCGTTTGGATGATCATGATCGGCATTACCATGAATCCGGCGACCTCTCCCTTCTATATGTCGTTAATCATTGCCGTCGTCTTAACCGTTGTTGGGATCCCATCAGTAGCTTCAACCATGAAAGATAAAACAATGATCGTGAAAGAACGCCAATTCGTGCTGTCGGCCAAGTCAATCGGCGCAAGTCACGCGACTATAATCCGCACTCACATCTTCCCTCACATGAAGGAAAGCTTCGTCATCTTGTTCGTACAAGAAGTTGTGCTTATATTGGGACTGTTCGGGCAGTTGGCTATCTTCAATATATTCGTTGGAGGTACGACCCAGTATTTCGATCCTATTCAATTTGTGAGCCGCACGAATGAATGGAGCGGCCTAATCGGTCAAGCCCGAAATAATCTATTTATATACCAATGGATTCTGTTCATTCCGCTTGCCCTCTACATCATCTATATACTTGGCTTCCATCTCATCTCCGTCGGTCTGGAGAAGCTGTATCGCAAGAAATTCGCAAAGTTCTCGCATATCTAATCGAAATAAACCAAGGCTGCCATTCCGGCAGCCTTGGTTTTCGTTATCGTCCGGCAGAGTTCGCTTGCAGGAATCGACCGCCCAACGAGGAACTACTACAAGTGCGATACCACTTAAAGCCGTTAACAAAGGAAGGTACACCATGCCGATCAATCTTACTTATTTCGTCTTCTTCTATGTATTCTTCTACATGGCCAATGCCGTGTATGGTACATTTATTCCACTTTACTTCCAGCACATCGGATTTACGCAATCCCAGATTGGTACCTTGCTGGGGCTTGGTCCGCTAGTCGCCATCCTCGCACAGCCCGTCTGGGGGCTGGTCAGCGACCGCGCCAGGACGAAGAACAGCATTCTGCTATTTCTCATCGTAGGTACCGGTCTTACCGTATTGCTCTATCCGTTATCCAATCACTTTGTGTTTTTGCTTGTATTTATCTGTATCTTTACGTTCTTTCAATCCCCGATATTTGCGTTAACCGACGCGGTTACATTAGAAACACTGGATAAGCGTGGTAAAGGGAATTTCAGCCTCATTCGCATGGGCGGGACGTTCGGCTTTGCAGTCATGTCGATTGTATTTGGACTCATCGCTCAGAAACGAATTGACTGGCTGTTTGGCGTCTATGCGATTATCCTTGCATGTTGCTTCTTACTCGCACTGCGCTTCCCGAAGATTGAAGGCCATCAAGCCAGAAATCGCAAAGTTCCGGTCTGGGTGTTATTCCGTAATCGGAAATTAATGCTGTACTTAAGTGCTAACTTTGTTTTTCAAATTACGCTCGGCTATTATTACGCGTTCTTCCCGCTGTATTTCAAGGAAATGGGCGGCGACAGCGCCTGGCTTGGATGGTCGATGGTCATCTCTTCCTTAAGCGAAGTGCCATTCCTGTTAATGTCTAAACAAATCTTCCGGCGTATTCAAACCTCGCACATATTGCTTGGGGCAGGCGTAGCAGCCGCGCTTCGGTGGTATCTGTTCTCGACCATTCACGACCCTGTCTGGCTGCTGCCGACTCAAGCGCTTCACGGATTGATCTTCATCGTATTGTCCGTCACCATGGCGAATGTCATCAATAAAGAAGTGCCGAATGAGCTCAAAGCGAGCGGTCAAACCTTGAACGGACTATTAACGCTAGGCGTTGCCCGTATTATCGGAAGCTTGGCCGGCGGAATCGCGAGCGAAGCGGTTGGCATGCGTAAGATGTTTTTATACAACTTTATGCTTACCTTCGTATGTATCGTTATTTTCTCGATCGTGTTCTGGGTTCAACGAAACCATGAAACAACGAAAGTCATGGGCAGCGGTACGATTTACAAAGACTAGCTCAATACGCCATTATGAATGACGCCGAACATTCCGGTCATCCCGTCATGGTTCTGAAATCCGTATTTGGTATAGAACGATTCTTTGCCTTGTGCAGCAAACAAACCGACAAACGCTTTCTCAGGTGCATGGTCCTCCAGAAATTGTTTAATCGTTTCCATAATCATCTTCCCGATTCCTTGGTTCTGGTAACCAGGCAGCACTACAATATCTTGAATATAGAAATAAATGCGGCCATCTCCGACCACTCTTCCCATACCAATAGGTTTGCCCTGATCCTCTATGACAACGCCGAATAAGGAACGGCTTAATGATTCTTCCGCTACATCGAAGTTCATGTAGTCGTTCCAACCTACTCCCTGGCATAGATGCTTGAATTCAGCCAGTGTCGGCACTCTTCTTAATACGGTAATTGCTGTGTTCATTCTGTTTCCTCCGAATAATCTTTTATCGCAGCTGTAACAAGGATAGGACCTTCTTCTTCAATTCAGGGAATGTAAATGGCTTCGTAATGTAGCCATCAGCGCCTAATGTTATGGCTGTCTTTATATTATGATGGCTCTCGTTGCCGGAAACCATCAAAAATTTCGTTCGCTTCGATACATTCCCCTCTTGATTCACTCGTCTAAGCATCGCCAAACCATCGAGGTTCGGCATGTTGAAATCCAATATACATAAATCAATATCTTCTTTAATCAACAACTCATAGGCCTCGAGTCCATTTGTGGCTTCCAACACTTGCTCGGAGCAGCCCTTCACCAATTCCACGATCATTCGTCTTAGTACGCGATCATCTTCCACGACCAGGATCTTCTTCGCGACTGTTTTCCGGAGGGACGATTTAACGACGCGGTTTCTTCCTGTGCGCTTCGCTTTATAGAGAGCAAAGTCAGCATGGCGGGTCCAGACGGTGATGCTGCTCTGCGGTCTCCACTGTACAACACCTGCAGAGAAGGTAATAAAGGTATTCCTCGTATTATCGACAAAGATCGGATTCTCGCGGACATGTGTAAGTACGGATTCTACTAGGGTTACAGCTTCTGTATCTCGCGTGCCGGGCATAAGGATCATAAATTCTTCGCCGCCCCACCTGGCAATCATATCTGATTTGCGGAGCTGGCTCGTCAGAATATTGCTAAAGCTCTGAAGCACCATATCACCGATTTGATGGCCGAAATTATCGTTAATCGCTTTGAAATAATCGATGTCCAGGATGATCATTGTAATTGGTGAAGGATAGCGATTGACCCGGGCGAGCTCGAGCTGAATTTGTTTGTCCATGTACCGCCGATTGAAGAGTCCTGTAAGCGGATCGTGAAAGGCCATGAAGTTATACTCTTGGTTGCGCTCAATCAATCTCCGAACGCGTGCACACAGTTCATCATAATGAAACGGTTTGACGACATAATCATCCGCTCCCATTTGAAAACAGCGTACCTTATCCCGAATATCATCACGGCCGGATAATACAATCATGGGAATCCAACGGATCATCATATCTTCTTTAAGAATTTCAAAGATTTCGTAGCCGCTCTTCGGATACATCATTAAGTCGAGCGTAATGAGCTGATAGTGATGGATTCGCAGCAGCGTAATCGCATCTTCTACGTTAGAAGCTTCATCGACCTGATACCCATCCAAGAAGAGTCTTCGAGCCAGATATCCGCGCAGAATATTATCATCCTCAATGATTAAGATGCGTTTACCCAGCTGCATTTCGCTGTCCATGTTTCGATTAGCTGCTTGGACGTTACTTGGCTTGATACCACTTGTACGGCTCTCTAATTCTTGTTCCAGTTCCGGGAGAAGTTTATCCAATGCACGTGCGCTTTCCTTGAACTGAAGCTGAAGAGAAACCCGCTGATCAGGCTCATTCGCTTCCTCTTGCGTCCATTCCCATTCGCTGATCATATGCGCGGCCATGCTGCCGATTCTGTCGAAACCTAATATTGGAGCGCTTCCTTTGATCGAATGAACGATTCGATAGATTTGTCTGGCTTGCTCGTAACAAATCATATCATCCGCAAGTTCGGACAGATTTCTCAAGACAAACAATCGTTCGCGCAGCTCAATTATGTATTGCTTCTGATTCTCGACTAATACTTCATCCGAACTGTTGTCTAGAAGCTCTGAGTTGGAATTTAGCACTCGAATGACACTCCTTTATTGAGAAAAGTATTAGAATTTTGTTTGGTTTGCTTACATGTGAAAAAGATGTATCATGACGATACATCTTCCTTCGCTCATTTCACAATTCATGCTTATTTAACTGGAGGATTTGCTCCAAATGGCCGGACAATGAAGCCAGTGCATTTCCAATCTCAGCATTCAGTAAGCTCTCGGCATATCTCGCGGCAGGTACCATGGAGAGTTGTGCAGCTATAATCTTGGCACCAGGTTGTTCCTTCGCGATGTTGAGGAGACCCGTAGAAACCTCGCAGATGTATTCTTTTGTTTTGCCCTGCATGATCAGCTCGAAGGTGTTTGAAATCAATCTGGATTCAGCCTGAATGTTTATTCCCTTACTCTCCGTATAATGCCGGAACTGACTCATAGTCCCCTCAATCGTATTCGGATTCGTAAAAACGAATACAACCGGCTTGTCCTGATTGGAGAGATCCCGGTATAACGGTTCATCGATCTTGATAATCGGGATTGGCAAACGCTTAAGCTCATCATGCATGATGGAAGTAAAATAGGTGCATGTAATTAATATCGCATCCACATGACAGTTGGAAATCCACTCAAGCGTTTCACTCACTTTCTTCTCAGCCAGCTGTTTGGTGAAATGAGCATCGTTCTTGATGCGATCCAGTCCGGGATCTACGAAGTGAACCAGCTCCACTGCATAAGGCTCAAGTGCCTTCTCGATATGAGCGATATTGGAATAGTGTGCATGAAAACATCCGATTTTTTTCAGTGTCTTATCCTCCTGCCATGGTGACTTTCTATTCATTACCGAAAGCTAGCATTTCTTCTTTTTTCTCAAAACAAAGTTTTATCGTCCGTCCGTTCGAACGCGTTCTATGTAACACATTTTGCGGGACGGTGAAGACTTCCCCTTGCTGCTCTTAAGACATGATCGTTGACTTCGCTGACAATAAAGTTGGTATATTCACTCATGTTTTTGGTAGCTTCGAATAGATTGATCTTCTCCATTTGACCAAGCTTCATTATGAATCTCACCTTATCTGATGAAATGGTACTTAATCTGTTATGTGTGAAGTTTATATAAGTATATTGGTATTGCGTTATTCTTTCCAACACATCTTATGATAAGAACAAAGTATTAAAAATGTTTTGGATTACATGTTTGATTTTTGTTTGTTTTGGGTAATTGTGAGGCAACAAAAGCCGCGTTGCCGCGGCTTCTGAATACAGCGATTATCTGGCATTCGTTCTGATCAGCTTCATAATACTTCGATAGATTTGCGGATTCGGATGTTTTCTGAAAATATGAGGATCCGGAGAAGTATTTACTTCAAGCACCCACGGATTGAGTGATTGATCTAGGGCAACATCCAGTCCAATCATACGAACACCAGGAAATGAACGGCCCATCGCCTGCCCAGCTACTACGCCTAGCTTCGACAGCAGTTCGAGCTTAGATTGCACCTTCTCGGTATGAGAATGGAGTAGTTTCTCAGCCGTGAGAATTTGACCGCCGCTGTGATAATTGGTGACAATCTTGTGTTTGGCTGCAACTCTGCCGATGATCCCCGTAGTAATCCATTGCCTCCTTGGTGTGTATTGCGCCATAACGCGAAGATCGAATCTTCTTCCATTATGCTTTAATAGATGGATTCCCTTCTGAACAAGATATCGCCCTCTTTGTTTCGCTGCTGTGATGCCTCTATATAAGGAGTCAAACTCCTTGTAGGTTCTAATCGTGTTGCCGAGCTGAGAGCGATAACCCTGCTCCACCATCTCTACGCGCATAACGCCATTACCGTGCATGCCAAACTCAGGTTTCACGTATACCATGCGATACTTTAGCAATTGTCTTCTAAGCGATAGCTTAGTCATTCTCGAGGTCTCTGGCACGTACTGAGCGAGAAAAGGTTGTTTGCGTATAGCAACTGTCTTCGTCCATTTGCTTCCTACATATCGCGACATATTCATCCCCTTAGGTTGTAGAATTAATGTATTACACCGTATTCATTATTGATGGGGAAGGCTTGGGTGTTTCTACAGTCAGGCTGCCTCCATTAATCTAGGTTAGCTAGTCTTATACTGCCTCTTACACGTATTCTTTCTCTTAATCTATCACCATTTCACGCTGATTCTCATCTAATAGAGTAACGCTAGAAGAGAAGTAGGTGAATATTATGGCTCGTATAAAAGCTACTCAACAGCCTGACTTAATTCTTATTAGTTGGTCGAGAAACCCGTTGGTAAGCGGATCCCCACGTAGAATTCTCGCTTCTCGTGTAATTGGCTCTGCCTATCCCTGCCGTGCTAATCTGCAGGAAGGTGCGTTGCTAATAAATGCCTTAAACTGCTTATTGGACAACGACATCGGCTTCAAAATCGTGTTTCGCAAAAGCACATCGAGTATCAGTGGTTATTTAGTATTGCAACGCTTCAGCTAATGATCGAACAAGCCTGCCCGTACATTCGGCAGGCTTGTTTGTTGTGGGGGAAGAGTATCCGCTGCGGACGCAATTCGACGTGATTTGCAGCAGAATTATGGAATAATATATCTACTTAGGCATGCTGAAAGGAGAAGCATATGGGAAAGAGCAAGGTTCAGCAGCTGGCAGAGAAAATGATTGCGGATCCCAATACACGACCTAGAATGGTCGAATGGTTTAATCCGAAACAATTAGTCGTTACAGGTATGAAGACGGTCCTCTCGACCATCTTCGGGCTCTATTCAGACTTTCGATTAATTGAGGCATTCAACCAGAAGGAAGAACAACTGAACGATTACTCCAAGCAATTCGTACACGATGAATCCGGGAACTATAAGGTGGATCAGGATGGCTTCTACTTGACGGATGCGGACCTTCCACGTGATGAAATATGGATTGATTACATCAGTGACCTCGGCGATGGGTTTGATTCCACTTATTCCATTGCGTATCATGCCACACGTCCGGAATTGCTGCTGGTTGATCCTGAAACAAGGAAGACCGTTGCGACCAAACGCGGAGATGTCCTTATATTTGGCGGTGACCAAGTTTACCCTACTGCAAACCGAGATGAGTATATGAACAGGCTGATTACACCTTATTATCTCGCTCAAGGATATACGGCTGACCCGCATCCGCAAGTTTTCGCCGTACCCGGTAACCATGACTGGTATGACGGCTTAATTTCATTCTCACGTATATTTACTTCGCGCAAATGGTTCAATGGCTGGCACGCACCGCAGCAGAAGAGTTACTTTGCCTTGAAGCTTCCTCATGGCTGGTGGCTTCTTGGCACCGATGTTCAGCTGAATTCGGACATCGACGGCCAGCAGGTGCGCTATTTCGAGCATATCGCTGCGCAAATGCAAGCCGGTGATCGCGTTATTCTGTGCAATGCTGAGCCTTACTGGGTTTCCGCGCATAAATATGGGAAGTTCGATCCGATTTACAACGAGAACAATCTAACCTTCCTGGAAAATATGCTGAATAAGAACAAGGTCGAAATTCAAATTTTCATCGCCGGCGATCTTCATCATTATCGCAGATTCGAGCATATCCCTGTCCAAGCCGACGGTTCAGCGGATCATAGCCGCAAAGTAGAGAAAATCACGGCCGGCGGTGGCGGCGCCTTCCTTCATCCTACGCACGATCTCAAAGATCAAGCCATCTATGCGCACAAGAACGAGGATGAGAAACCAATCGAATTTAAACGAAAAATGGACTTCCCGAATGTTGCCGCATCAAGACGACTGACCTGGGGCAATCTGCTGTTCGTTTGGAAAAACCAGATGTTCGGTATCGTAACGGCTATTCTCTATCTGTTAGCGTGCAACTCCGTGCTATCCGTCACCACCGCACCCCCTGCAGCTGCGACCTATCTGGATCTCGTAACGTCTTCCTTCAACAAGATTGCTCATACACCCGGCGCGTTTATATGGATGTTCATCATAGTCGGCGGATTCTGGCTGTTTACGGATACGCATTCCCGCACGTACAAATGGATCGCCGGCTGCCTGCATGGTTTATCCCATGTTGCAGCTGCATTCTTCATCGGCTGCGCGGCTGTCTATCTGGTCCGTACGGAATTCCATTTTCATTGGGGACTCGGTGCATGGGCATTGACCGGCCTATTAATCGCATATGGCGGATGGATCATCGGATCGGTCATCATGGGGCTGTATTTGCTCCTATCGCTGAATGGTTTCGGTCGTCACAGCGGCGAAGCTTTCTCTGCGATGCAAATCGACAACTGGAAGAACTTCATCCGTATCCATATTGATAAAGGCGGAAACTTAACCATCTTCCCCATCGGGATGGAACATGTCGTGAAGAAATGGAAAAGTGCTCCTCAGCAGGAGCATGGACCACTTCTAGAGCCTGATCTGCATCCAACTCATGCATCCAAAGCAGAACCCTTGTTAATTGAAGCGCCTATCATCATTCCTGCAGCAGAAGCTTAGTTCTTAAGCAACCTTATGAGCATCAAAAAGAAGCTGGATCGCGATGATCTCAGCTTCTTGATACTGCGTATATACAGAGGCGATTAAAGCCAAATTGCAGGCAATACTTCACTCCAATGATTCAATTATCCGGTAAACATGTCTTCCATCTGACCGTATGAACGCAATAATTGCTAGTATGTCCGCTAAACATAAAACCTATACCTCTTATATGAGCATTTCTTCAACTAATTTATTAATTATGCTCAGCCGGCTTTGAAAAGCTTGATAGACGCCTTCCGCTTGTTCGCGAATCGTCCGCTTTGAGCACGTATATTTGTTAATGCCGGCGGCATAATCCACTTGCTGAATGAGGTTATCCGGCAATGTTGCTGCACCGCTGATTGCACCTGCAAGTCCGCCAGCCAGCGCCGCAACGCTTACGCTGTCTCGGCCCATGTTAGCCCCGGCGATAATCGCATCATGCACATTGGCGTTTACCATTCTTACAATACAAATGGCTTTAGTCACGACTTCGTTGGCAAAGCTATTGCCGTATGGAACGCCGCAGCCGCGGTAGCTCTTATCGAAGGCTTCTCGTAATTCACGGAAATCACGGCATCCTTCTGTCAGCTTCAATCCGGATTCGAGTTCATCGACCACGTTATCTCTTAAGTAACCGTACTTGTAGCCATCAATCTTAGCACCTACATCGGAATAAACGCAGTTGGAGAATACATCTTGGATTACGCTGTCAATCGTTGCGCCTGGTTTCGTAGCGGAGGCAATCGCGGCAGCGGTTACGCCCGACCACTTCACGCCATAGCTTCTGGATGCTTGGTAAAGCTGACCGAGCTCGAATGCATCGCGGATCGCATTCTTTACATCACCTGCGTTGATCAACCCAACGGGCTGACAGTATCCGGCGAAGCTATTGAGTCCCGCATAATCGCAATATTTGCCGAGATCACGTGCCGGAATGCCGCTATTCGCAACCGCCAGCAAACTGACATCATAAGATTCCATGATCTTTGCAGCTGCTTCCATTGGCATATCGGACACCCAGATCGCACGAACGTCCTCGGCCGTTACCCGATCCTGTCGCTCTAAGATCGCCGTAATGAGAAGCTTCTGCCTCTCGATTCCGCTTCCGGTCGTTCCGGGTTCGCGGAACCAACCATCCTCATAGGGCTTCAGCTGATCAAGAACGCCGAACTCGGCCTCGCTATCCTGCCAAGTGAGCCCTTGTGCAGGCGCGCCGAGAGCTGCTCCAACTTGTGCCCCTGCGATACAACCGTAGAATTTATCTTGTAAGCTGACTACTTCACTCATCGTCGCTCGCTCCTCTTTGTTTAACTCATTCTCGTGATCACGACTACCTACAATGCACCCATCAGCTCGGTATAAGCCTTCAGCTTATGTAATCGCGAACGATACGCTTGGTACAAGCCATCCGCGTGCTCTTTGATCGTGCGCTGGGAGTTGGTAACGACATGCAGTGTTGTTGCATAGTCCGTTTGTTTGATCCAGGACTCCGGAATCGTAGTCGTGCCGGTTAAGGCACCGGATATACCGGCTGCAACCGCAGTCACACAGTCGGTATCGCGTCCCATATTAACAGCGGCAACCATCGCTTCTTTGACATTTCCTTGGGCCCTATTAAAGATACAGACCGCTTTGGTCACCACTTCATTCGCATAACTAACCTCGTAAGGAATGCCGCGAATGTTGTATGACTCATAGAGCGTCTTCCTAAATTCACGATAGTCCTCGATGTTCGCGGTCCGTTTGAGCTCACGCTCCAGCTCTCTTACCACCACATCCGGATCGCAGTGATCGAAGATCGCGCCAAGTACGCTGTCAACGGTAGCACCTGCTTTGGTGCCGGATGCGATAGCAACCGCTGTAACTGTCGCCCATTTCAGTCCGCGACCGTTCGTTGTTTGATAGAGCTGGCCGACTTCATTCACATCATGAATGGCATTAGGAATATCGCCGGCATTAATTAATCCGATGGGATGGCAAGAACGCGAGAAGCTGTTTAACCCTGCATAATCGCAATATTTGCCGATGTCCCTGGCTGGAATGCCGCTCTTGGCCATGGCTAGCAGTACGGCCTCGAAAGGCTCAGAGATCATTCCCGCCGATTCCGGCTTGATCCTCGAAATCCACATATTGCGGACATCCTCGGCCGTGACGCGGTCCTGCTTCTCCATGATCGCGGAGATCATCAGCTTCTGGCGCTCTACGCCATCCTCTGTCGTCCCTGCTTCGCGAACCCAGCCGTTATGGAAATGCTCGTAGGGCAGCAAATCTTCAAGAATGCCATATTGTGCGTCGATTCGATCGAAATCCCAGCCTTCTACCGGCGCGCCCATTGCGGAACCGATATGAACGCCGGCGATGCATCCGTAAAATTTGTCAAATAAAGAGACTTGCTCACTCATGGCTAATTCGCTCCCCAAAATTCATAATGTGCTCTACAACTAATTGGTAGTTCCATGGTTTTATTGTAATGAAGGGGGATGCCCGATTATATAAACAGTTCTCAACCGGCCACTCTCAATTATCGAACAAGATGTACAGAAATCTAACGTTCCGTCATTCGATATATGAACATTTCGAAATCCGAGTCGCTCCCCTATACTGAATTCGAAGCTTACAAACTACCGAACATGGAATGAAAGAGGTGCATCAAATGAGCAGTTGGGCAAACTATCAGCTCGATCACGCAGCGATGCTGCAGCGGCTGAACCATCCGACAGGCAAAGTGAAAATGATTCTGGACACGGATGCATTCAATGAAGTGGACGATCAATTTGCACTGGCATACACGCTGCTATCGCCGGATAAGATCGACCTACTGGCAGTCACTGCTGCTCCATTCTTCAATTGGAATTCAACGAGCCCAGGTGAAGGTATGGAGAAAAGCTATAACGAGATTTTCAACATCTACAAGCTGATGGACCTGCAGTCACCTCCCCCTGTTTATAGAGGATCTGCACAATTCATGAGCAGCCGCGAAGAATCGGTTCCAAGTGAGGCTGTAGATAAAATCATAGCATTGGCAGTTGAAGCTGACCTGGATGACCCACTTTATGTCGTCGCTATAGGTGCCATTACGAACGTCGCTTCGGCTATCGTCAAATGCCCCGAAATCATCCGGAAAATCGTCGTAGTCTGGCTTGGACCAAACTCTTACTGGTGGCCTACGCAAGATATTTTCAATGTATCGCAAGACTATCACGCTTCGAGCATTATCTATGACAGCGGCGTTCCGCTAGTCGTGCTGCCATGTCACAGCGTCGCATCCCATCTGCTGACCTCTACCTACGAAATCGACGCTTGCTTGCGAGACCGCAACAAGCTAGGTACCTATTTCAGCGATCTGTTCCATGGTCGCTTCGAACGTTTCGGCCTCAATCGCCCTGGTTGGTCGAAGGTACTCTGGGATGTCTCGGCCATCGCATGGCTGTTGAATGAGGAATGGGTGCCCTCTGTCGTGCGAAGAACACCGATTCTGAATCCGAATTTCACGTATTCCACCGATGATGACAGACACTTCTACAAAGAAGCGATCGACATTGACCGAAGCCTCGTCTATATCGATATGTTTAACAAACTAGCAACACATAAGTAATTTCAAGCGGCACGGCTGATGCGAGCGAAACCGGCAAGTCTTCGTTGTCAATGCTCGGATCGGCCGTTGCCCGCTGTTTAACCGTTCAACCTGAATGTGCGAGACAGCTTTCACGGAAGTGCCCGGGAGTAACTCCAACACTGCGCTTGAAAGCTCGTATGAAGCTATGCACATTGGTGTAGCCGACCTCGCTGCTGATTTCCCATACTGTCTGATGATCCATTGCAAGCAGATGCTTAGAGTGCTCGATTCTTTTCTGAGTCAGCAGATTGTAGAAGGTACTTCCCGTGTACTGCTTCAGCAGCCGATTTAGATAGGTCGAAGAACAGTGCATAATATCCGTAACCTGCTCTAAGCCAAAATCTTCATGGAAATGCTCATCAATATAAGACAACGCCTCTTCCACCTTTCGCTGATTCCGATCCTTGCTGTACCAGTAGTTAAAGTCGGTGTGCTGCTTCGCTTCATGGAGCGCGCTCGATATCGACTGATGGATGAAATGATAAAGTTCCTCCAGCTCGACCCCGTAAGCTTGTTCCTGGGAAGATAGCTTACCTGCTTCTTGCAGCAGCTTGGGTTTCGTAATCTGAATATAAGGTGACTTCAATGCCGGAGCTGATGTAGGGGATAATTTCAGTACGCTTTGCATGAACAGACCTCCCGCAATTTATTCAGGTAGTTTAATCGCTGCTTCACGTTCAAGAATGGCTAATTTCTCAACTCTTCTGCGGAAATGTTCTTCCGTGCTGAAGGTCGCTGACACGTAGGAGGAAATCAAGTCTTTGACCAGCCACTCCCCAACGATTTGAGCGCCTACGCACATCACATTAACGTCATCATGCTCAACGCTTTGATGCGCGGAATGATAGTCATGACAGACAGCGGCTCGAATACCCGGAATCTTATTCGCGGCAATACTTGCGCCAACGCCTGTTCCGCATACCATGATTCCGCGTTCAGCTTCACCTTTAAGAACGGACTGGCAGACCAATCTTGCAATATCGGGAAAATCAACGGCGTCGGCGCTGTAACAGCCATGATCAATTACTTCACAGCCGATAGATGCCAGATGTGCGGAGACCGCGGACTTCAGATGGAATCCGGCATGATCGCAACCTAATGATAGTTTCATTTCGTATGCCTCCTGGGTTCACTCAAGGAGTGATTTGGAATAATGTTAACGTTGCCATAAATGGTAAGCAGTGATGTGACAGTACTTGATGCCCATTAATTTCGTTTCAAGGCGATTATGTGCGACTTTCGACCTCATAATTGGCAACGTTGCCAATTATGTTGAAATAAAAAACTTACACTGCCTTCGCTTGACGTTTATGCGATCAAGAAGGATTTGTAAGCCTTTTCGAGCCAATATTATCCTAGATTGCAGAACGCTGTCAATACAAGAAATGGGATGATTCACTTTCCGCTGGCGTTTTAGTTCGTAAACCCTTACAATCCAAATAGAATGGCATCGTTATCATTTCGTGGGACTAGCTAGGAGGAACGTAAAATCAAGAAGCCAACCATACACGACGTCGCCGAGAAAGCCAAAGTGACGCCCTCCACCGTATCCAGAGTTATGAACGGTTCAAGTCTCGTAAAGCCGATCACCAGGCAGCGGGTTCTTGAGGCCGTTAAGAGTTTAGGTTATATCCCCAGCAAAACCGCGCGTATGTTTAAATCCGGTAAAAGCGGCATACTCGGGCTGGTCGTAAGCGCGCAGCATATCAGCGAGTTGATTTTCAATGCCGGCTTCCAGGCTCTATTCAAAGCATTGACCGAGAAGGCACACAGCGAAGGCTACAATATCCTGATTATTACTGCAAGTGATCCGGATTCCGAAACTTTCTTTAATGTCATTAAGAGTCAAGTAGCGGACGGCTTTATTATATTAAGCCCTTCTAACAATGAATCCCTGGCCGCTATGCTGGAGGAAGCCGGTATTCCTTATGTATTTAACATGAAATATTCGAATAATCCTGAGGATACTTACTATACATCTTCCGACGATCTTGAAGCCGGCTACATGGCGGCCAAGTATCTGCTTGATTTGAATCATACCGATATCCGCTTTATTGTAGGCAGCATCAAAGGTGATGTTATCTCCTTCAACAACGAGAGAATTAATGGCGTTAAGAAAGCTTATAACGAGTACGGATTGCCGTTTAAGGATGATGATATCGTTCGTATTCCCGGCCAAATGGAAGAGAGCTACAATGGGATTCACCAGCTTCTCCAAACCCAGAGACCTACGGCGCTTATGATTTCGAACGAGATTACAACGGTGGCGGCGCTGAACTATTTCTACGACTATGGCTATCGCGTACCGCAGGACATCTCCATGATTGGCTTTGGTCCTTCTGATCTATATCGCAGTCTTCGGCCGAACATAACGAGCGTCAGCTTCGATATTTCACATGCCAGCGGTAAAATGGTCGATATGCTGCTGCAGCGGATCGAAGGCATACCTATTAAGCTCGAGCCTCCTAAGAAACCCGAGCTTATAATTAGAGACAGCACAGCTCGTAATATTTAATATAGTTAATCAAATAGGCGGCGCAGAAGTTGCATGCTGCGCCGCCACTATTAATCTTCCAGCCACTTCGCTAGATGCTCAGCAACGAATTCATCGTCAACCCGCAGCGGATAATCGCGGCTAACTCGAGTTAGCTCATCCGCTTGACCATCCGATAGAGTCTCGTGAGGATTCAAGCACCATATTCCCGGCAACAAACCTTGTCTGTGCAGCACCTCGTGTATACCGGCGATACAACCAGCATACCGATTGGCAGCGTCAAAGAGTGCCGCGTTCATATCCGTCACTTCGATGTTCCGCGTCAGCCACTCGGATGACAATGCGGCATCGCTTCGCACTCGCTTCACTTCATCGAGCAGTTCCACGGCTCTTCTTGTCCAGACCGCCCAATGCCCGAGCAAACCTCCAACAATCCTTTTCTCCACCGGATTTCCATCAATCGTAAAACGATAGGCGGTCAGAAGGTCAGTGATGATGTTATCGTCATTGCCGGTATAAAGCGCAATTTGATCACGCCTGCTTGAGCTGCATACGGCACGGACGACATCGATCGTTTGATAACGATTAAACGGGGCGATTTTGATCGCAACTACATTGGGAATTTCCGCGAACGCCTGCCAGAACGCATAGCTAAGCACTCTTCCGCCAACTGACGGCTGCAAATAAAACCCAATAACCGGCAGCAACTCTGCTATTTGCTCCGTATGTCTCAAGAGATCGCTTTCACTATAGCTTCCAAGACCTCCCATGCTGAGCAACCCTGCATCATAACCGAGATTTAAGGCAATTACAGCTTCGTTCAATGCTTGATCAGTAGCGCCGCATATGCCTGCCACCTTAATGAAAGGGCGTTCCAGCTTCGCTCGCTCCACTTCCTCGGACGCAAGTCGCAGCACCGGTTCGTATAATCCGATGTCCGCATCGCGAATTTCAAATTGCGTGGAATGAACGCCAACGGCAATTCCACCTGCTCCAGAGTCGATGTAGTATCGAGTGAGCGCACGTTGATAACGCGGATCAAGCTTGCGATACTGATCCAAAGCGAGGGGATGAGCGGGAATAACCAGACCGTCATGAAGGGCTCCAAGCTGTTCCGGTGTCAGCTGCTTGCCTCGCATCAGAACTTCCCCTTTCGTTCTTGAAAATGTGTCGGCTTGTTCAGCGTATATCCGCCTGCTCGAACCCATTCCGCAACCCAATCGATCATCTGCAGCAGCGAAACGCGCGGATACCCGAACAGTTGAAAGGATTGACCGGCATTACTTAGCAGTGCCGTGTCCGACTCCATACCTTCGAATAACGCCTCTTTCCCGAGACGCTTGCCCATCTCTTCGGCTGCCCAACGTATGGACATGGTCTCCGGCCCGGTAATATTGATCGTACGCGGCGGCGATTCACATAATGCCAAGCAGCGGAGCGCCATCTCGTTGGCATCCCCTTGCCAAATTACATTGGCATGCCCCATCTCGAGCTTAATCGGTCGATCATTCATAACCGACTTGGCAATTTCGAGCAGGACACCGTAACGGAGATCGATCGCGTAATTCAAGCGAAAAATAACCATTGGCATATTGTTTTGCTTAGAGAAGTATTCAAACACACGCTCGCGTCCTAAACAAGACTGCGCGTACTCCCCTTTAGGCTCCGGTGAGCATGATTCCGTTACGCCGCCGAGTCCCGCCGGCGAGAAGGGATATACATTCCCGGATGAGAATACGACTATCCGCGAATTCCGATATTTCTCAGCTACTCTTCCGGGCAAATATGCGTTCATCGCCCATGTGAAATGCTCATTGCCTGTCGTGCCGAATTTATTGCCTGCCATATAGATGATGTTAGGTGCATCAGGCAGCTGCTGCAATTGCTGATCGTCAAGAAGGTCACACGAGATCGTCTCAATGCCTGCGGCTTCCAATTCTCTGCGCGTTTCCTCATTCGAGAATCTCGACACACCTATGACTCTATTGCGAGCGCCTGAACGGCGCAGTGCATGAACGGCTAGTTTGGCTAGGCTCGGCCCCATCTTCCCGCCTACACCTAACACGATGATATCCCCTTCAATAGACGCCATCTCGGTGACGAGCTGCTCAGAAGGTTCAGACAATTTGGCTTCGAGCTCCGCAATCGTTTGAATGAACGTCATCGGATTAACCTCTAATGCTTTCTTGTGCCGGGCGATAGATTTGTGGATTTTGGCGGCGGCACTCCTCCATGACAACTAGCTGCTGCCGAACCTGCTGCGGCGTAATCGCTAATTCATCGCCATGGACAAGCGTTCCGTACAGCATCATATACAATTGCTCCGTCATGTAATCGAATTCGCCTTGTCCTTCCGCCAATTGAAGTTCCCAATTCTCTTTATACCAGTTGAGCGTTTCGCGACAGTAGCTTGGCATGCCGTTCTTGTCCATCAGCGGCTCCGTCGTTAATTGCTGTACAGGAGCTTCTTCCGGTTTGAAATAACTCCATTCCAACCGATCGTTATTGCCGCGCAGCCCGCCATTTGTCCCTTGAATTACGAACGATTCCCCAGGGAAAACGCTGCAAGAGGAGACTTCCAAATCAATCGTCGGACGACCTGGTCCACGAAGCAGGAGCTTCACATAATCCTCCGCATCCCCGTACGTATTAGCTTGATCCATAATGCATGTGATATCCGGAGTCACATCCGTTCCGAACAGCTGGAGCACCTGATCCAGCGTATGCGAGCCTAAATTCAACAAGCTTCCGCCATTATTGCTTTGCAGCGTTTGCCAATCCCATCTGCGGGCGAACCGGTTGCTGGTGAAATCGACTTGTACAATCCGTCCCAAGACGCCGCTTTCGATCACTTCACGAATACGCACATAGGCAGGCATGTAGCGGGACTGCTGGAATACAGCTAATCGTTTGCCGGATCGCTCCGAGGCTTCAATCAGTTGATCCACTTCTTCCGAAGTTCTGGCCAGCGGCTTCTCGCACAACACATCAAAGCCACGATTCAACAACTCCAAGGAGATGGGAACATGCTGATGGCTTGGAGATGCATTGACGACTAGATCAAGCTGCTCGTTCTCCACCATCTCCTGCCATGTCGCATAGGCGTTACAATTGAATTCTTGGCGCGCCAGCTGCTGTCGCTCCGGGATGGAATCCGCAACCGCTGCGATTCGGAAATAGTGAGGCAGCTTGGCGAGCAATTGCCCGTGAATATCGCGTCCACTGCGGCCTTGCCCGATAATCCCGATTGTTACGATTGATTGTTCCATGCTAACATTCCCCTTTTCCCTAATTAGATGGTTTATGAATGGCATCCATTGGTGCTCGCATATTCGCAAGAAGAGCCTTCAATCCTTGGAGCGACTGGGCTGTGCCTTCCATCGCAGTTCCGCCTTCGGGAATATAATGCGTCTCTAGCGTGAACAGTCCCGTATAGCCATGTCGAAGTAAAGCTTGAAAGTGAGCCACATACGGAACGATACCAGACCCAATCGGAGTTGCTTTGGGATGACCACTCTCGTCGAACCGTACGTCTTTCAAATGAACATGGGCCATTAGATTGCGGATGCTGGAATAACCTTCCGGATAGCTGGAACGGTTGCCGTATTGCTCATTGCCCGGATCCCATAAGACGCGCAGTGCAGGGGAATTAACGGCTCCGACGAGTTTAGCAACTTCTGCGGCATGCCCGCCATTACAGGAAGGTTCATTTTCGAGCAAAAGCAGCTTGCTGCGGTTGGCTGCCATCAAGGCAGCTTGAGTCAAATGCTTCACAATCTCGTCATGGTGCTGCTCCGGCTCTGCTTCACGCCAGAACGAGAAGATTCGAATCCGATTAGTGCCCAGCTGATCAGCAATGTCCATTGCGCGTTCCAGCATCGTGAAATGCTCGGAAACCGTACGCTCTTCTTGATTAAACCGATCGCCTTCCGCTACCTGACTGCCTGTTCCCAGCGCACATTTAAATATAGGAGAAGCAATACATGAAACGAACAGTCCCCGACGTTCCGTCTCTGAACGAATTATCGCAAGCTGCTGATTATGGAGCGAAAGTACATTCTGGCCATTGATCGTACGGATTTCTACGTGCTTCAAGCCATTTAATACGGCAAAGTTCAGCGCTTCAATGAGATCCGACGGCGAGACTTCATCCGTTATAACACCTAAACGATCCTCTATCATGTCAGCCTCCCATTCTCTTCTAGCAATGACTGCTGTCTGCTGTTCCAGACGGTTTCCCCGTTCACAATGGTTTGTTGGACATCCATGCGGCCGCTGCTATCTATCTGGAATAGAGTCAAATTGGCTCTTGCGCCTACTTCCAATTTCCCTAACATCGTCCATCCCATGACTTCCGCAGGTCGCTTCGTCACCGCATCGATCGCTTCTCGTAAGCTGATTCCGGCAAGTCGCATGGCATTCTCCACACCTCGGTCAAGCGCTTGAGCGGAGCCTGCCAATATTCGTGGATCAGCTGCCGTCTGGAGTCTGCCATTGCTAAGCAGCTCTACCTCTTGCCCGATCATACTCGGATAACGCCCGGGGGGCATCCCGCCGAACATGACGCTGTCACTGACGAGGATGAAGCGATCGCGTTTAACGCGGATCATGGATTTCAACACCGATGCGGTCAAATGATGGCCGTCCGCAATAAACATCGCATACAAGCCGTCTTCGGCCAATTGATCCCATATGTAATTCGGATGCCTTGCCATGACCGGATGCGCGCCATTGCCAAGATGCGTGGACAGCGTGGCACCTGCTTCAACAGCCGACTTCAACTGCTCCGCATTCGCCATCGTGTGGCCAATGCTTACTTTAACTCCTCCGCTTGCGAATACATGCTTGATGAATTCGACGGCGCCTTCACGTTCGGGAGCAATCGTGCAAAGTACAATTCGGCCTCCGGCCGAATGCTGCCAAGCATCGAATTCAGCGATAGCAGGATCTCGGATATGAGCCTTATCATGAGCGCCGCGCGGCCCATCCTCTGCGGATAGGTAAGGACCTTCGACATGAATACCAGCAATAACATGACGGAGCAGCTTGTTATTCTCACAAGCGGAGTGAATCGCGCGAAAGGCTTGATTCATTCTGACGTAACTGCCGGTAATTACCGTTGGACAATAGGTGGTGACGCCGTGCCGGAATAGGGAAAACGTCACTTCCGCTACATCATGCTCCGTGGTCACATCGCCATTAAGATCGAAACCGGCGAAACCATTCACCTGCAGGTCAATCCAACCCGGTGATATCCACGTATCACTGGAGTCACTGGCATCATTGTCAGGCTGCACAGGAGAGATGGCTTGAATGACACCGTTTTCTGCTGCGAGCTGCACCCATTCACCCGTATCATACCGTCTTCCTATCCATTGCATGACGCAACACCTCCTCGCCGCTTCTGGTCGATTAGGTTCACTCGTTTACTGCCGTGTCAGACTGAACAGCTTCTGCGGCCGATTGCTGATCCAAGTAGAGCGTCCAATTGGGATGAGTGCGCAGCATCGTAGCCGGCACTATCGGAGTAATGTCGTTCTCGAGCGTACGTTTGATGGCATCCGCTTTGACCGCATGGGGTACGCAAGAGAGAATAACCTTGCTCTTCATAATCTGGCGAACACTCATCGTGATCGCCTGAGCAGGCACATCGTCCATTCTGGCAAACCAGCCTTCTCCGACTTGCTGACGTTTGCACGCATCGTCCAGCTCCACTACTATGTATGGCTCTTCCGTCTCGAAATTCGCGGGCGGATCATTGAAGGCAATATGCGCATTCTCGCCGATTCCGATCATGGCAAGATCGATCGGAGCTTCTTGAATGGCATCGTTCAGCCGCTCAATCGTCTGCTGAATATCACCATTTCCATTAACGAGATGGAACTTCGCCAGATTCACATGACTGATAAAACGTTCCTTTAGGTAAGCTTGAAAGCTTGCAGGATGCGTATCATCGATGCCTGCATATTCGTCCAGATGAAACATCTCAACCTTGTTCCACTCTACCGGCTGCTTGACGAATGCTTTGAGAAACTCAAATTGCGACGAGCCTGTCGAAAGCAGAAGTCTTGCTCTCCCTTGACGTTCTATCACTTCTTGCAAGATCCGCGAGGCATGTTCGGCTGCTTCCTCTCCCAATTGCCGTGCAGTCTCCACTACTCTAATGTTCATGTTGATCCTCCTCTGGATTAAATTGAAATTAGTCAGCAATTCGTACCGCTGCGCCCTCTCTTATCGCACGATTAGCTGCGAATCCGATTGCGCAAGACATTGCGCCGTCTCGGCTGGACGCCTGTCTGGAATCGCTCGGATCCGATCCTATCATAAGCGCGCGGAGCAACCGACCATCGCCTCCGCCATGATCACCGGTTTCTTCCTGCAGCGGAATCTCGATCATCTCTTGCATACGGTTGAATAACCGAATGCGCTGAACCGGGTTACCTGCATATGGGCCGATCGCGCCGTCAAAATATTCCGCTTCCAGTCTCCCTTTCGTCCCCGTCAGCACCATCCGGAAACCTTCATAAGGGGCATAAGCAGTGAGGGAGTAGCTCATCATCGCACCTTTGGAATAACTGACATTGACGCTGAGTGTATCCTCAATGTCGATTTCATCTGCGAAAACACATTGATCGCGGTAATAGTGATCTTCGTCTTCGCAATCCAAGTAGAGCGCTCTATAGTTGCCTTGATTGAGGTCGATGTAGAATTCGCAGGTGTTGGAATAGGTACAGTCCGAGCATCTGGTGCCTCTTTCTTCACGTGTCGGACCGTAGAATCTCGTAGAACCTTGCGCATGAACGGCTGTCGGTTCATCCTCAAGCAGCCAGTTCACGATATCAAAGTGATGCGTCGATTTGTGGACGAGCAGCCCGCCGGAATTCGCTTTCTTCCGATGCCATCTGCGAAAATAATCCGCCCCATGCATCGTATCCAGAAACCATTCGAAATGGACATGTGTCAACGTGCCAAGCGAATTTTCCCGGGAAATTTCTTTGAGCCGATTCATGAACGGCATGTATCTTAAGTTGAAGGTAACGGTAACTTGCTTGCCTGTTTGCCGCTCCGTTTCTAGAATCAGGCTGCATTTATGTTCATCAATCGTGAGCGGCTTCTCGGTGATGACATCACAGCCGGCAAGCAGCGCTTGCGTGATATATAGGTGATGCGTGCTATCGATGGAAGTGACAATGACCACGTCCGGCTTCGCTTCGGCTAACATGGTCTCGAAGCTTGTGTACACGGGAAAATGCCCGCCGGTCCGCGTCCGAAGCAGCTCCGAGCGTTTCGCGTTCGTGTCATACACACCGACAATGGTCGCCACATCGGCATAATCCCGTGCAATCGGAACCGCGAACATATAGGTGCCTCTGTTGCCTGCGCCTACGAGCGCGTAGCTTTTCACGAGAATGTTCGCCTCCTTTGACTGTTTTCGCCTGCTCCGCTAAGGCTTTGGAAAGATTAATATATGGATTAAACCAAGGTCGACCACTAGAAAAAGTCCGTCATATACGCGATGCGGCGCGGGATGGCGAGCTCCCAGCTCGCAATTTCGGATGGACTGCCGCTTAGTCGGCCGTTCATGCTCAGCTGGACTGGTCGCTGGCAGCCGATCAACATTGTGGAGAGCGTTTGGATGTCGCAGCTGACTCCAACTCCGTCGCTATCTTCTAGGCGGACGGCCTCCGCACGGCCGGTGTCATTTACTGTAAGTTCCCATAAACCACGGTTCCAGCCTGCGTGTTCGTCGGTAATTCGGACAATTAGCTTCACTGACTCCGCGGTGAAACGGTATTGCCGAATAAACGCTTCAACGTCGACGATGCGGAACATAAAGTTCGAAACCATCTCTTGCTGGAGCTTAGGCTCGGCCATTGCGAATAGGAAAGGATCGTCGTTAGGTGCGGTAAACTTCAGCCTTGTCACGATAGAGTCATGATTGCCGATGAACTGCCATAAGCCGTTCCTAGCAGATTGATCGAGATGAACAAGCTCATGAATGTTCATGAACCGATCTTTAATGTCGTAAAGCATATATCCGGTCGGTACGCCTTCCGTGTCGTAATAGACGGCCAAGCTGCCGAGCTTACGATTGAATACATGCTGCCGCCACCAGTTTTCATCACGGCGCAGCATCCCGTTGAAGCTTGAGCGGGCGTATCGATCATAGACTTGATCTGCCGTGTGCCAATCCTCAGCCGACATTCGTTTGACTGCTCCGGCGGCCGAACCAAACTTCGGGACAACCGACATATCCAGCGTGTTAACGCTTTGCGTGGAGAAATACTCCCAGCCATATTTGCGATAGAACGAATAGGAGAACGGGTTCAGCATCGAGACCGTTTGGCCGCTCTCCCGCATCATCTCTAAACTGCGGACAAGCAATTTACTGACCATCCCTTGCCTGCGCAATTCCGGATAGGAAGCGACATGGGCAATCCCGCCCATCGCCATCGCTTCCCCCTGCACGTAAATATAGAGCGGAAGTACTGCCAGCTGCGCAGCTAACTGATCCTCCACGAAATAGCCCAGAAAGTGCTCCATGTTCATTTTTGCAAGACGCGCTTGCACATCGGATTCCGAGAATCGGACGGCAAAAGCAGCCTGGGTTAGCGTAAGCGACTGGCCTGCTTCATCTTGCCTGATGGTTCTAATCATGCTGCTCCCCCTTTAGTTGACGTTCATCCGGTCTTGACCAAACTATAACGAAACGATTCTATGCTAGAAACGAGCAGTATTTGTTATCATTCATTTTATTTGCAATACCTAGAAATTCAGTGAAGTTATGAAAATAAGACCATTGTTCAAACCGCTTTCTTTCTTTAATATAAGAGAAACAGGCTTGAAAACAGACCATGACGGGAGAGGGTTGTTTTCATGAAAATAATCGGTAGGCTGCTGCGGTTCCCCTACATACGTATGAAGTCCCCTTCTCTGTTCTTCTGGCTGCTAATCAGCTACATGACGATTGTGATCCTGCTCGTATCTTTCATTCTCTACTCTGTATTTTTCTACAGAGGCACGATAAAGGAAGAAGTCATCGCCTATAATAATGTGAACCTGAACAACACCATGGAGAATTATGAGTCGAAAATCCAACTCATCGAGAACGCCGCTCTATCCTTCTCGCTCAATGATCACATTGCTGCGCTCGACAAACCCAAATTCGATTATGCTGCAGGCAGCAAGCTGATCGACGAAATCCAAATCTACCTCGCTAACCAATCGCTCTTCCTGGAGAACATGATTGTCTACTTCAAGAAAAGCAACGTCGCCATTGAGAAAACACGCGGCGCAGACGCAGACGTCATGTTCAAGCGTTATTATGTGAGCAAGACCTATGGCTACGAGTTCTGGCAATCGCAATTTGATAACCTTTATGTGACTCGCATATTGCCAAACGACGTATTCTCTGAACTTGAATACAATGCCAAACGAGTCAGTGAACGCAAGCTGATTCCAATCATCATTAAGAACCAAACCAACCCCTCTGTTTATATCATCGCTTTAGCCGACGCACAGAAAATGTACAAAGCCTTTCATCAATCCATTACCAACGATTTCTACATCCTAGACGACACGCAGCGCTCATTCTTCACTACCGTCAATAATCAACAACTGCAGTTCCCCGTATTAGAAGGCAGTCAGGGTTATGTGAAGAAGGACTCCAATTATTACTTCTACAAGAAAGGCGAGCTAACCGGACTTACCTACGTCAACGTAATCCCGGATGACAGCATCGTATCGCAGATGAAATGGAATATTACGTTCGTTATGCTGCTCGTGCTCTCTATCTTATTTAGTATGCTGGTGTCCTTCCTGTTCAGCATGCGATTTAATCGTCCGGTCAAACAGCTCGTGCAATCGATCCAGCAGCTTACAACCGGCTTCCAATCGCAGAAGCACAGCGGAATTAAGGAATTTGCCTTCATCCAGGAGAGAGTCCGGCATCTGCTTGATTCAAACTTTGACATCAGCCAGAACTTGGAGGAGAAGAATTCCCTTCTTCGCCACTATGCCTACATCAATCAATTGAAGAACATACGGAACAACACCAGCTTCTTAAAAGATCTCATCAAGAACAACCAGCCTTACCGAGTCGTATTGTTCAAGCTGACCTTTAGACCGCAGCTGCTGGAGGAAATCGACGATGACGAGGAACGTGCGACTTTATTTATACGCGCCTATATCGATAAAATCTTAACGGAGCGTTATCCCGATTCCCTCACGCTGCAGCTCGAAAGCGATCAGCTGTTATCTGTCATCTATTCTGATCATTCCGAACACACGCTCGCCGAAACACTGGATGGGTTTCGTATCGTGCTGGATCTGGACCGAGCTTACTGTTTCTCCACGATGGCTGTGAGTAAGCGTTATGAACACGCCGACGATTTCAATCTCTCTTTTGAACAAACCAAATCCCTGCTCCAGCATCGTAAATTCAATGATCGGAACCAAGTGCTGTGGGCGGAGACGGATTCAAGACTGGTAAACTATTTTCTCATGTCGGCACAAGAGGAAGAGATCACTGCAAGCTTGAACAACGGCAATGAATCGCAGCTCGTTCAGTTCATGAAACGCGAAATTACCGGATTACGGAAGAAAGAAGCGACTGAGCATGAGGTCAAAGCATTCATAAGCATTGTGGTGGACAGAACGAAACGCGCCTATAACGTGAATCATCTGGATACGGAGCTGCTTCAAAGCGTACAAACGCGCTTGCAGCACAGCCATACCTTCGAAGAATTAGAGCAGTTGTTTGAGGAATGGCTGCCTTCCATCACCAATCTGATCAAGAGCAAGAAGGAGAAGAAGGATCACATTACGAGCTTCGTTTTCGATTATTTGGAGAATCATTACGCGCATGATATTACGCTCGATATGATGGCCGATAAGCTCAACATCACAAGAAGCTATCTCTCTACCTATTTCAAGGAGAAAACCGGTACCTATTTCGTGGATTACGTCAACTTGATTCGGGTGAGCCGGGCGAAAGAGCTGCTGTCCCGTTCGGATGTCAAAATCCAGGACGCCGCCGCCCGGGTCGGCTACCAGAATATTAACTCGTTCAATCGGATGTTCAAGAAGTTCACAGGTGTCACGCCAAGTGAGTTTCGTAAGGTAGAACGCGTTTGATTCGCGCCATCCCCATGTTCATTCAAACAAGTCCGTACTTAAGTACTTTAAACCGGAGTCGTTGATCGTAAGCGCGATTCGAGCGCCGCGTTCCCTTTCCTGCAGAAGCTGCAAGGCAGCAGCGATGTTCGCACCGGAGGAGTAACCTGCGAAGATCCCTTCCTTCTTAGCCAGCTCTCTGGCAGCGGCAATCGCATCCTCATCTGTAACGGTCAAGTAATCGGTCACAAGTTCCCGATCCAGCAAAGGCAGATGCATGCTGTATCCACCGCCTTGGATTCGGTGATTAGCATTCTTGATCGCTCGACCCGCAAGGTACGGTGCATGATGAGGTTCAACCACGTAACATCGGATCGACGGCTTATAACGCTTGAGCGCCTTTGCGCAGCCTGCGAATGTACCGCCACTCCCGGCGAAATCGACGAAAACATCGATTTCGCCGTTTGTTTGTTCCCACATTTCAGCAGCGGTGTGGAATTCGTGAGCATGTGTATTTCCCAGGCGTTCAAATTGATCCGCTCGAAAAGCACCTTTCTCGCTTACGATTCTTCGTGCTTCTGCCTCCACGAGGGCTAGGCTTTCATCTGAAACCTGCCCCGGAGCTGATCCCGGAGCCTGGTCAACTAATACAACCTCGGCGCCAAGCGCCATCATCATGCGAGCTCGTTCGTAGGAATTGCCTCGCGACATGACCGCGATAAACGGATACCCCTTTACCGCGCATACGATAGCAAGTCCCGTGCCCGTATTGCCGCTGGTTAGCTCGACGACGGTCTGTCCCGGCTGCAGGCTGCCGTCCCACTCGGCTTCCTCTATGATTTGCAGCGCGATCCGGTCCTTCTTGCTGAAGCCGGGGTTCAAATACTCCAGCTTCGCATAGATCGTCCCTTCGAAGCCGGTTGTCAGCCGCGATAGGTGAACCATCGGCGTATTGCCGATCGCTTGATGAACGCCGCTGAGCAGTTGTCCTCTCATCGCTTCGCAGTACCTCCATCGAGTGGATTTTTCATAGGATCCTGCCGGCTCTGGGCGACGACGAAGTCCCTCTGCTCCAGCACTTGCAGCAGATCGGGAATATCGAATGCGAGCAGCAGCCCCGGAACGATGATGCCGGATTCGTACCGGTGCGAATCCGCCTCCGCAAACGCACGGAAACTCTCAAGCAAGCCTGCCGCATGCAGCCCATGGCAATCTCCGCTAAGCACGGCAGCATAAAGGGCCGTGAGCGCATGCTCTTCTTGCCCGTACAGCGTAATCTCCGCCCGTTTGTAGCCAGGCGTTCGCTTCAAGCCGCTTATCGCGGCAAGTACGTCCGTGACCCGCATCCCTTGCAGCGATCTGCCCAGCATTCTGGCATTATAGCCGCTCGCCTTCTCCGGCTCGAACATGCCGAAGGTGCATGTGGGCTCCATCGCTGCAGGTCCGGTACCTCGCGGATGGATCACAATCACCGCGTCGTATCCGGCCTCGCGGGCTCGCTCTAGTCCCTGCCTGCCGCTCATGCCGCCTACCGCAAGGCAAACGCGAGCCGTATCCCTCCGATCCGTGAAGAGGTGCACGGATCCTACAAGCGGCATGCCTTCTTCGGACTCGAATGCCACTGCCCCTGTCTCGTCGATGGCTAACGGCTCAGATTTCAAAGCGCTGTCAGCCGGCAGCTGAAGCAGTTCTCTCAGCTGCTCGCGAACCTCTGGCAGCTGCAGCTGCCGCTCAATAGGGAGCTGCAGCAACCGCTCCCTGATCATGCTCAGCATCGTCCCGCCGAAAGCGGCTCCGCCTGAAGCATCACCGGCTTCCAAGCACAACAAATCCGCTTCCGCCGGCAGCCGCTCGTAATCAATCCCCTTCTCGGACACGAAGTCGACTTCAAAGACGCGGCAGAAGAATCGGAGCACCTGCTCTCGCATATCATGCCAGAATCCGTGGCCTTTCATCGTGACGTGCAGCTCCAACTGCTCCTCCGCTTCGAGCAGCCGGTACAGCCTCTTCGATTCAATAAACGCATCCCGTACGCCGTCAATTGGGAAGAAATCAAACATCGCGGCACCAATTAAGTACGGCTTTGGCGCCGCAGCCGTCACGAGATCGCTATGGTCAAGTCCGCGCGCCATCATGCCGGGCAAGCATTGCTCCGCATCCTGCGCCATGATCCGGTACAGCAGCGAGCGCAGCTCCGTAATGTAACAGCACGGCGCAACCGCCTTGATTCGGCCATCGTAAGCGCCCATATAAGCGGACATCGTGCCGCCGCCGGAATTGCCGGTTACGCCGATGCGTTCCGCATCCACTTCCGGCCTTGACAGCAAGTATGTCAACGCGGCTATATTGTCGCGCATCATATACGCACCGAGATGCTCGCCCAGCAAGCTAAGCTTCTCGTCCAAGAAGCAGTGGGCGGCGACCGCGTCCATCCACTTCTCGCTGCCCGTGGTCCCTTCCGCTTGGGGCACACGCCTCTCCCCCTGCCCGATCGGGTCGAACGTCAATACGCAGAAGCCGTTCATGACCGCTTCTACGCAGAACGACACATAAGAACCGTATGCTTTTCCTTCGTTCGCATGGCCGTTAAACAGCAGCACCGCAGGCAGCGGACCGCTGCTCTGCTTCGGATAGTAGAAGCTTCCGGTTGCGAAGATCCCTGGAACCGTTTCGATACAGACCTTGTCAATGAAGTAACTCCCTTGATCCAGCGTTCCCGTTACCGTTGCGCCGTCGGCAGCTTGTGGCAGCGGACCGACGGTCGCACGGAAAGCTTCCCGAACCTGCTCTCGATAGGCCGATGCCTCTTCTCTGTCGTTCACTTGCTGAAGCACGGACTTTCTGCTGACCAAATAATCCGTGTTTAACCGGTCCAAATATCGCCTGAACGGATGGCTGTGAAACCGCTCGATATTCGGATATTCGTCGATATAGGACAGCTCCCGCCTGCGATTCGCTTGTTGTTCCTGCAAGGAGTATGTACGCATAGCCAGCTCCTTTCGCCTTTCGATTGTCGCCCCCGGATGATAAAGAGGGAGAGAGTTTCCTCTCTCCCTCGCTTTGGGAAGGCTTATTTCCACTCGCCTGTGATACCGTTCTCGTCAAGCTGACGATTAACATCGTCAATGATTTCCTTACCGCCCGAGTTCAAATATTCCTGTACCATTTTATCCCAGTCGTTGATCGATTCCTGGCCGACGATCATCTTCGTCGTATGTTCGGCCACGACTTGATCCAGCTCGGATACTTTCGCGTACAGCAAATCGGAGTGAATGCGGTTGACCGGATCCAGATACGTCTTTGTCGTCTTCAGCATATCGACCGCCGACTGAACGAACCCTTTCGTGAACGGATCCTGCAGCACCATCGCCGGCTGCGTATCTTCATCCGTCGGTGCCCAGTAGCGAATGCCCAAATATGTCGTAGGCATTTCGCTGAACGCGCCGTCGATGTCGAGGGCAATGCCGTTCTCCATATTATAGCCTTTGCCTACGCCGCCGTTCTGCCAGTCAAACTCCGGATTTTGATCGTTGCGCTGATCGACCGGAACGAACGTCATGAAGTAATTGATCATTTCGAGAATGCGATCGATTTTCTCCGGATCGTCCGCCAGCTTCGCGTTCAAGCTGTGCAGCTCGTAATAGCCCGGCAAGCCCATGAACCCTTGTTGGCCGTCTTCCTGCGCAAACGGAGGAATGACCGCGAGTTCCGCTGTCGGGTTCGTATCCTTCAGCGTTTTGAAGCGCGTTTCGGAAATATCGTAAGGCTGCTCGTAGAAGATACCGACTTTGCCGGCGAAGAAATCTTTACGAACGTCAGCCGACTTCGTAACGGCCCAGTCCTTGCTGATCGCGCCTTCTTTATACAGATCGTTCAGAAGCGTAACCTGCTTCTTGAAGCCTTCGGAAATATTGCCCGGAATCAACTGGCCGCTCTCGTTCTTGTTATACCAGCCGCTGTCCCACGCCGCACCCATCCATGCGCCGTAAACGATGGACTTGGCGAGGCCCAAACCTAGCGTATCGTTCTTGCCGTTCTTGTCCGGATCGTTCTTCGCGAAAGCGATTGCCACTTTCTTCAGTTCATCGTAGGTGGTCGGCATCGACAGACCGAGATTGTTCAGCCAGTCTTGGCGGATGATTGGTTTCTTGCCGTACTTGGCAGGGAAGTAATTCGGAATACCGTAAATCTTGCCGTCGACCGTCACGGCATCCCAGACGCTCTTAGGAATGTTCTTGATCGCATCGTATTTGTCGATGTAATCGTTCAGCGGAAGGAACGCGCCTTGCTTCGACCATTTGACGAAGTTGGCGTCAACGCCTTCCATGCCGATAATATCAGGCAGGTCGCCTGCCGCCATAACGACTGGCAGCTTGTTCGCATACTCGTCATACGGCACGAATTGCGATTTCAGATCAATGCTGAACTTCTCGTTGATCATCTTGGCGCCGTTGCCGTTCGGGTCAGGAAGCGGGCTGGCCCAAGTACCTTGAATGGTGCTGATCTCGAAATTTTTCTTTTCTTCGGCAGCAGGCTGCTGGTTCGTTGATGCAGGCTCATTCTCGGTTGTTGTCGTAGCCGGCGTATTGCTGGAATCGGTCTGTTCAGCGGTATTTGCAGGTTTGTTCGTATTGTCGTTTGAGCCGCTGCATCCGGTTAGCCCGGTAATGATACTTACGGCTGCGAGCAGCGTCACGAGCTTTTTCGTTGTCATGTGTAAGCCCCTCCCTAGTATCCCTCTTAATGGTATGCTGAATCTGGACGCAATTACAATCCTGCTTATTAACCTTTCACCGAGCCCAGCATCACCCCCTTGGCAAAATGCTTTTGCAGAAACGGATATACGATCAGAATCGGAACCGTAGCCAAAATGATGGCGGCCATGCCGATCGTCTCCGGCGGCGGCAAGTGAGCGGATCTTGCGGCTTCGCGAGCAGCGCTGGCAAGGGTGTTGGCAGCGTCGTCGAGAATGACGATTTGCCTCAAGATAACCTGCACGGTCCATTTTGACGGATCGTTCAAATACAAGATAGCCGTGAAGTAGGTGTTCCATTGACCGACCGCGTAGAATAAACCGAAAGCGGCGAGCGCCGGTTTGGACAGCGGGAGAATGATGCGCGTATAGATTTGCCAGTCGTTCGCACCGTCGATGACGGCGGCTTCGTTCAGCTCCTCCGGAATGCTCAAGAAGAATTGGCGCATGACGATCAAGTTAAAGGAGCTGATCGCGTCCGGGATGATGAGCGACCAGTAGGAATCAATGAGCCCCGTCGCTTTGACGATCAAATACGTCGGGATCATGCCTGCGCCGAAGATGAAGGTAAACAGGACAAGGAACATATAGAAACGTTGTCCCCACAGCTTTCTGGTTAACGCGAAAGCCATCGTGGACGTGAGGAGCAGGCTCACGATCGAGCCGATGATCGTAATGTACACCGTTACGCCGATCGACCGGATAAATTCTTTGGAGTCGAAGATGAATCGATACGCATCGAGCACCCAATTTTTCGGGAACAACAGTAGATCGGTATTCATGAACTCCTCGTAGGAAGAGAACGAAACCGCGGTAATGTAATAGAACGGAAATATCATCACTAATGACAGCACCACCAGCAGCAATAAATTGATGCCATCGGTTATGCGATCCGACAACGTTCGCTTGATCGGCATGGCTCGCAGCTCCTCCCTCAGATTAAAATACGCCGTCTTCGCCGAACTTCTTGGCAATTTTATTGGCCGCTAGAATTAGTACTAGCCCGATAAGCCCTTTAAACAAGCCGACCGCTGTACCGAAACTGAAATCCGACTGCTGGATACCTTTGAAATAGACGAACGTGTCCAGCACGTTGCCGACGTCCATCGTGAAAGGATTCAGCATGAGGAAGATCTGCGTAAAACCGGAATCGAGCACGCTGCCAAGCCGCAGTATTAACAGAATGATAATCGTGCCTCGAATGGCCGGGAGCGTAATATGCCATAGCTGACGCCACCTGTTCGCGCCATCCACTATCGCCGCCTCGTATAAAGTCGGGTTTACGCCGGATAGCGCAGCCAGGAAAATAATCGTGCCCCAGCCCGCTTCCTTCCAGATGACCTCGAGCACGATGAGCGGCATAAACCATCCCGGTTGCTGCAGGAACGGAATCGCCTCCATGCCGAAGGCCATGCTCAACCCCTTGTTGACAATGCCTTCTGTCTTCAGGAAGATCGTCACGATACCTACGACGACGACCCAAGACAGGAAGTGAGGCAAATAGACGACGGATTGAATGATCCGCTTAACCCTTTGGTTCTTCACCTCATTCAGCATCAAAGCGAGCACAATCGGCACAGGGAATGCAAAGGCGATTTGCAGAAAAGAAAGCCAGAGCGTGTTCCACAGCACCCGGATCACTTCCGCATCCTCGAAAATGCGTTTAAAATGCTTCAGCCCTACCCATTCGCTATCGATAAAGCCTTTAAACGGACTGTAATCCTCGAACGCGATAATATTGCCTAACATCGGGACATACCGGAACCAGATGAAGTACAAGAGCCCCGGCAGCAAGAGCAGAAATCCGTAACGCTCTCGGAATAGACGGGAGGCAAGCGACTTTGTCGGCGCCTTCTGGCTCTTAATAACGGTTGTGCTGGCTTCCACGGATGTTGTAGCCATGCTGCTTCTACCTCCCTGCTTCGAATTCGTTCGAATCTATTGTTTGATATAACCGATGAATTGCGGGAACGCGATTTCCGGTTCTTCGATCTCCGGCACCCACCGTTTCTCCCACTCGAAGGACAGCCAGCCGTCGTACCCTTTGTCAGCAAGCAGCCGAACGCATTCGCGAATCGGTACGTCGCCTTCGCCGGCGAGCGTAATTTGACTGTGCATGTCCGAGCCTTTCGTATCTTTGATATGCGTATGCTTGATGTAGCGTCCTAAACGTTCATAGGTGACGTCAAGCGGTTCCCCATCTCCGTACTTATATGGATTGTTAATATCCCAGAGCACGCCGAGCGCGCTGCTGTCTACTTGATCGATCACTTCCAGCAAAGTGCGGGAATCCGAGAAATCGCCGTGCGTCTCGATTAAGACGTAGACTCCCTTGCCTTCCGCATGGCGGCAAACCGCCTGCCAGCCTCTGGCAACCTGCGCAATCGTTTCTTCGCGGGCGTCTTTGCTTTGGATCGCATCCCCGAATACTCGGATGTAAGGCACGCCTAGCTTGACCGCCAAATCCACGGCTGCTTTTCCTTCTTCAATAGAAGCTTCGAGCTTCGCCGAATCGTGAAAGACGCAGGACGTATCCAGGCAAATGATTTCCAAGCCGAGTTCTTCTAGTTGGTTCATGGACTGCTCGATATTTGCCGGCAGAAACGGCGTACATTTATGAAGCGCCATTTCCTCTTCGATACCGCGGATTTCAATGCCGTCGAACCCAAGCTCGGATGCTTCTTTCAAAATTTTCTCCCAGCTCCAAGTCGGACAGCCCAGCGTGGAAAATGCCAATTTCATCGACTAGCCTCCCATTCGTTTCGCCATCTTCTCGCTTTCGCTGATTTCAATGTAACGGACGCAGGATACCTATGAAAATTGCTGCTTTTTTCACTAGTTCATTTATTTTGTGCTAGTCTTAAAATTCGTGAAGAACTTAAAAAAGCGACTAGTATAGATACGGTAAATTCGTGAACCATGCGAAATTCCTACAGTTTCCCATTGCCATTGAAAAGCGCACAATTAGGATAGCGGTTATATAGAAGGAGTTGATCCGATATGGTGCTTTCCGTGTGGGCCGTCAATGACGGCGAGAAGGTATTGAAGGAAGATTTGGCCAATCCGAATAAAAACGGAAACAGCGTTTGGGATGGCAGCACGATTCGTTTGTTCGGGGCAAGGAACGAGACGGTCGCGTTCCAGGTTATTGTAGAAGCAGGAAGCACAGAGGTTACCGGCCTCTATGTCGAGATGTCCGAGCTTGTTCATGCGGAGTTCGGGGAATGCAGAATCGACAATGCCGCCTTACTCGATGAAGATCCCTCCAATTACGTTGGCCGTCGTATCGAAGTGTTCACGCAGCATTATTTATACGTCTCCCCCGATCTCGGAACGGCGCCTCAATGGTTCTATGCGGAATCCGCTCCGCCGCTTCACCGCTCGGGCTGGATTCCGGATGCCCTTATCCCTGCTGATGCCAAGCCGCGGCTTGGCGGTCAACCCGTGCACATGTCTCCCCGCTCCAACCAAGGCTTCTGGATCGATGTGTATATTCCGCGCGAGGCGTCGTTGAAGCCGGGGATCTACCTCGGTGCGGTGACCGTACGGCGCGGCGATGAGCTGGTCGCGAAGCTGCCGGTCGAACTGCAGCTCTATGATTTTGCGCTGCCGGACGAGAATCACTCGGTCACTTTCGTTTATGCGAACGAAATCGACGAATATTTCCCGGATACACCGGACATTCGGGATCGGCTTCGTAGAATGGCGCATCGTCATCGGTTTGATTTGGTCGGCTCGGATGTCCATAATCATCGATTTGATGTTGAGATGATGGAGCAGTATGCGCCTTATTTGGACGGGACATTCTTTACTTTAGAGAACGGTTATGAAGGCCCGGGCGAGTATGTTGGTGAAGGCGTATTTCCGGTGGGGATGTACGGGGGTAAAGTGCTTGGAAGTGAGCCGGCGGAGATTCAGCGCGAAGCGGACAATTGGGTGGATTATTTTGAAGGCATGAAATGGCCGGGCGTTTATTTCTGTTATTTAATTGATGAGCCGCTCCCGGCTAAATACGAATGGATTCGAGAGCGCGCCAAGATTATACGCGACTCCGAAGGCTCAGGAAGCAAACTTCCTCTACTTACGACACGCAAATTCACGCCTGAAATTGAGGATTCCATCGACATTTGGTGCGCACATACAGTGGATCCGCTTTCCGTTGAACAGTGTGCAGAAACCGGTGATAAACTATGGTTCTACAATGGCTATCGTCCCTATCATGGGTCGATCATCCTGGAATCTGAGGCAGTCGATATGCGCGTGAATGCTTGGCTGCGCTGGCGATATGGCATTGAAGGGTATTTCATCTGGCATGGCACGCACTGGCGTCATAATCATCAAGGTCCGCGCGGTCGCTGGAATCAGAATGTGTTTCAATATCCGGTTACGTTCATGTATGTGTCGAACAATGAATCCGCCTATTACGGCGAAGACGGTGTTCATTTCGGTAATGGCGACGGCCTATTATTCTATCCCGGACGCGATCCGTTCTTCCGCGAGCAGGATCGGGGGATCAATGGGCCGATTAGCTCCATTCGGATGAAGAATCTCCGCCGAGGTATCCAGGATTACGAATATTTGTGGCTGGCCTCGCAGCGCGGCAGCCGTGCGGCGGCGGATGCGATCGCCAAGGAAGCCGTTCCGACTGGGATGCATGAGACAATTGCAGATGGGCAAGCTTCGTGGTCGGCATGTGGGAGTGACTGGGACAGCTACCGGAGGAAAACGGCGGAGTTAATCGTTGCTTCGATGATAGAGACGATATGAGATGGAATCAGATGAGATGAGATGAGAGCAATTCAATTGAGAGAAATCAAATGAAACGGGTTCAAACCTTTGTGAAACGAGGTCTTGTACATGTCCGTTAATTCTAGGAAAGTCATTGTCATTGGTGAGTTAAATGTGGATTTGATCTTCGCTGATTCCGATATCCAACCTGAACCGAATCGGGAGAAGCTAATACGGGATTTTCGGCTTGCGTTAGGCTCCTCTTCCGCTATAACAGCGGCTGGCTTGGCTGGACTGGGAATGGATGTTTCATTTGTTTCCATTGTTGGCGCGGACGAGTTCGGCCGGTTCTGTGTGAAGGAATTAGAGCGACTTGGCGTTGACGTTACGCATGTCGTAATGGACAGCAATGTGCGCACCGGAGTTACGCTTTCCCTATCAGATGGAAGCGATCGTTCGCTGCTAACCTATATGGGGGCAATTGGCGCTGTTACTCCGGCGATTATTCCGGATAGACTACTTCGCGAGGCTGCACATGTACATTTCGGATCGTATTTTCTGCAAGAGCAGATGAAGCCGCATTGGCTTGAGGTGTTCAAGCAGGCCAAGACGAATGGCCTCACGACCTCTTTCGATTCCGGATGGGATCCGTCAGAGGGATGGGATCGCGAGCGGGTACGCTCACTGCTTGCTTTAACCGATTGGTTCATTCCTAGTGAAGAGGAAGCGTTGCGGATTTTTGAATCGGATACCTTAGTAGGATTACCGGATTGCTTACCGGAATCTCGCGGAGCTGTCGTGGTGAAATGCGGCAGTAAAGGCTCCATGGCCGTGTTCCCTGACGGGCTTGTTGAATTTGCTCCCTCCTTTGCAGTGAATCCGGTTGATACGACAGGAGCTGGCGACTCGTTTAATGCCGGATATATTACAGCCAAGCTCGAAGGCAAATCCGATTCCGAGGCGCTCTCATTCGCAAATGCTTGTGGTGCCCTATCGACGCTTGCGATTGGCGGAGCCGGGACGGTTTCCCGTGAAGGTTTATGGAAGCTATGGCCGGAAGGGTTGCAGGCGATATGACGGAAGCATGGCGTTTACTTCCGATCGTTTGCGCATCCTTGAATACTGCAATTGATAAACGACTTGTTCTCCCTGCTTTGCATCTTGGGGAGGTAAATCGGGTATCGCACGTAGATGCAACTGCCGGAGGCAAAGGTCTGAATGTTGCGCGTGTGGCGAAGTCAATCGGCGCTCCGGTCATGGCGACCGGATTCGCCGGAGGCAGCAATGGCTCATGGATTATGAACAAACTGCAAGAAATTGGCCTTGAGCAGCAGATGGTCTCCATTGAGCAAGAGTCTCGCATCTGTTTGAATATTATTGATGAAGGAGGTCGTCATTCGACCGAGCTATTGGAACCCGGACCGTGCATATCGCACGAAGAGAAAGTTCGTTTTATAACCTTATGGCGCAGCTTATGTGTGCCGGGACGGTGGCTGACATTGTCAGGCAGTTTGCCGCGCGGACTTGGTGATCATTTCTATGCCGAGCTGATTACGGAAGCAAAACTGGCGGGAGCGAATGTTGTGCTGGATACGAGCGGTACTCCGCTGGAGGCAGGCGCTCGTAGCGGCCCTCATACGGTGAAGCCTAACGAGGATGAATTTCGCCAGTGGTGCGGCTCCGATCCTCGAGATTATGAAGCCGTTCGCCGAATGGCGGCGCAGCTCGGCGAGTATGGCGTTCAAACCTTGATTGTTTCACTAGGTGCTGACGGTTGCCTTGCCGCAACACCGGACGGCCAGCTGTGGCTGGCACTCCCTCCGATCATCCAACCCGTTAATACGGTGGGATGCGGCGATTCCTTTGTCGCCGGCTGGACTGTCGCATGCGCTCGCGGCTTGAACATCGCGGTGGCCTTGCAGTTCGCAGTCGCCGTCGGCACCGCCAATGCAGTGACTCCCGGTACCGGGCAAGTAAGCTTGGCGGATGTAGAGGAGCTGCTTCCACGAGTGAAGGTTACTAACCTATGAATGGTGGTCGCACATCCTTAAATACTAATAAAGGAGAGTTGCTCTCAGAGCAACTCTCTCTTCATTTCTGCTACTTTTCCGCCAATGTGTTGTTCCCAGGACTACTCTTTCCTCGAATGTAGCTCCCTAGATATGCTTCTTTTCCGATTTCCCTTACCTTTCCACCAATGTAGCCCCCTAGGTTAACTTCTTTTGCGATTTCCCCCACTTTTCCACCAATGTAGCTCCCTGGATACGCTTCTTATGCGATTTCCCCCACCTAGACAAGCTTCTTTTGCGATTTCCCCTACTTTTCCACCAATTTAGCTCTCTACATAAGCTTCTTTTGCGATATCCACCACTTTTCTGCAAATGTAGCCATCTAGGATAGCTTCTTTGCAATTGTCGGCGGATTTACGGCGAATGTGTTGCTTCCGCCAATTTGCTGCTCCCAGAGCTGCTTATCAACGGTCTCAAAAAATAGAAACCTCCGCTTCCATCAAGGAAGCGAACGTTTCCCGTAACTAACCATCATTCGTTCCAGTCCAACAGGACTCCTAGCGCCTGATCCTTGCTATTCAACAAAAGCTCATACCCTTGCTTAGCTTGTGAACTCGGCAGCTTATGCGTGATGAATGGCTCCACGACCAGCTCACCGGTTTCGATAAGCTGCAGCATTTCGCGATAAAGCGTACCTGACGACGGAAGCCCGTCGATATCTTTCACAGAGGCATGTGCCCCGATTAAGCTGACGCCTTTGCGATGAATATGGTCGTACACATTCATCGTGACCAATCCGCGCGTAGATCCTAGCAATATAACCTGTCCGTGTACCCTGCACAGTTCGAGCGCCGAGTTGACCAGTGCGGGAACCCCTGTTGCCTCGACGACGATATCAGGATCTTTGCCGCCTGTAATCTGATGAATCGCTTCCCGAAGATCCGCCCCCGACTGCACGGCCTGCTGCACATTCGTTCTTCGAGCTAACTCAAGTCGCTCCGCTACTACATCGACCCCGATGGGAATAGCTCCCTGCCCCGCATACAGCTGCGCCGCTAAATTACCGACCAGCCCCATGCCAAGCACAACGACATAATCTCCTTCTCTAATTCGTGACTGCAGAACCGAAGTCATCGAGATTTCGGCAATTCTGGCAAACAAGGCAAGCTTGGGGTCCACGCCGTCCGAAAGCTTCACGATCTCTTCATCCGTGGCTCCAAACACACCATAACTCGCATGATGCCCCACAGTAAAAACACGATCGCCCACCTCGAATCCACTCCCGGCACCGGCGACAACCACTTCCCCCACAGCAGCATATCCCGGATAAAAAGGGAATTTCGCGAAGCGATTCCGCGGATTATCGATATCGATATGAGTGCCCGTATACAGCGCAAGCTCTGTCCCGGGACTAATTAAACTATATTTGGTTTTGACCACGACCTGATTGTCGTCCACTGCCGCAAGATCAAGGTATCCTACTTCATATTCAAGCGCATAAGGGCAGGGAAACACCAGCTTTGTAATACCCAATTGAGTCATGTTTCGTATTCCTTCCTTTCTGCACGGCAATGCTGCCGTGCAAACGACACGGCACCGATTAATCCAGCGGAATCGCCTAATTTGGCCTTGAGAATAGCCGGTTTCTTCGCATTGACGTAGCGTTCATAAATTTTGTCTCTGATCGGTGCAAGCAGCAATTCACCTGCTTCGGCAACGCCGCCTCCAATGATGACGGCGTCCGGATTCAGTAAACATACGGCTGTCAGCAATTTGGAGCCAAGCACCTCGCCAACGTATCGGAAGATTCCTTGCGCAACAACATCGCCTTCCGTAGCGGCAGTGTAGACATCAAATGCAGTAGGTTCTCGGTTTAGTGAACGCAACGAGGTACGTACGTCATCACGTTCAACCGCCTCTCGCGCCATACGAGAAATTCCTTTCGCGGAGACGATGCTCTCCACACAGCCCTGCCGCCCGCAAATACAGACGCCAACTGCCCCATCCACCGGATCATGTCCGATTTCCCCGGCAAAATGATCCCCACCCATAACGATACGTCCATCAGCAAATATAGCCGCCGCGATGCCGGTACCTACTGTCAAGCAAAGCACGTTTCGATAGCCATACCCGGCACCTGCGATGACTTCGCCAAGCGCATAGATTCTCACATCATTGTCGATACACACAGGAACCCCCAAACGACTGCTCATCTGTTCTGCGAATGGCACGCCAAACCAGCCCAGATTAGATGCCGCCTCTGCCCTGCCACGAACAGGGTCAACGATGCCCGGAACTCCCATGCCGCATATCGCCAAGCCATCCGAACAATCGGCTTCTTTCGCCAGCAGGAAGATTTCATCCCGAAGCAAATCGAAGAAAGTTGCAGGGAGATCCGTCGATTTCGGCAAATGTGGCAGCAGGGTTGGGATCGACTTCTTCTTCAGCAATTGCCGTGAATGATCGAAAATACCAATAACGGTGTTGGTGCCGCCGATATCTACACCCACATACGCTTGTTTCAAAGCTACCGCTCCCGCATCCGCCGCATCAGTCATCCGTCTCCCTCCGATAGACCGATTTTCCACGAACATAGGTAGCTACGATATCCAGATTCTGATCCAGCAAGAGGAAATCCGCATCTTTTCCCGGCTCAAGCGATCCTTTAGAAGCAGCAACGCCTGCTTGACGTGCGGGCACGGCTGTCATCGAGGGCAACAGCTTCTCTAGCGGATAACCAGTGAACCGAATTGCATTGCGCAGGGCATGTATCATTGTTAGCGAGCTCCCAGCCAAACTAGAGCCGTCCTTCAACAAGATCTGACCCCCACGCATCGTAACGTCGCCGTAATCTCCATCAGCGAGTCCCGCGCAGGAGACGGCATCCGTAATCATACACACATGATCCGGGCCTTTCGTATCGAACAAGAGTTTAACTACAGCAGGATGAACATGAATGCCATCGCAAATCAGCTCCGTCGTCAGTTCATCCATCATCAGTCCTGCCCCGGCTAAACCAGGCTCGCGATGATGTAACGGACTCATCCCATTAAAGTGATGCGTCGTATGGCGAAGCCCGCTGCAAACTGCCTCACCTACCTGCTCGTAGGTTGCATTCGAATGTCCTGCCGAGACGGTAATGCCAAGACTCGCCAGCTGCCTCACCGCTTCTAGTCCTCCATTCACCTCAGGCGCTAGGGTAACCAACTTAATCTGATGTTCAGCTGCATCGAGTAACCGTTCAATCTCCAACCCATTAGGCTCACGGATATCCGCTTTACTTTGTGCCCCTCGCCTCTTCTCATCAATATAGGGCCCTTCCAGATGGATACCGATCAGCTCAGCCCCCGAGACACCTTCGCGAATAGCAGCCGCGATATTCCGTAATGCAAATTCAATTCGTTCAAGCGGAGCGGTGGTTGTCGTCGCCAGGAACGAGGTCGTCCCGTTCGCCGCATGGAATCGACTGATTCCGTCCAACTGCTCATATTCCCCGCTCATCACACTGCAGCCGTTTCCGCCATGGATATGTACATCTACAAAGCCGGGAATAAGCAGCAAGCCACTCACGTCTTGCATCAACACATCAGATTCCGCATTCATTTCAAATCCGCCAATAGCGGATAGTAGGCCATGTTCATCTACGATTACTTTGCCTTGCTCCACGATGCCATTAGGTGTATAAACAGAGGCGCCAACAAAACATACGGCTTGCGCTGCCATCGCTTCATCCCCTTTCGCCCCCAGGTCCAATCCGGACAGCCGGGCGTGTTAATGCCCAGCTTCATCTCCATGATTCCATCATGTGCGACTTCCTTAGATTGCGCCAAGCAGACGGTTATGCCGTTCTGTTGCAAACTTGACCAAACCAGCGACCTGTCGATTGAACCGAAGCTCGCCTTCTTCCGCTGTAGCATCCGAATACAGCATCGAACCGCCGATACCAAGATGCTCCCGAGCATGCCCCAGATTCGCCGTCATGTTGACTCTGTCCTTGTTCAAGTGCAGCATCATACTCGTTTCAATGCCTGCCGCATGATCACTGGCACGGCGCGGATCATCCGCATCCATGAGCAAATAATCCATCGTAAAACAGACCGGCTCCACACCTTCGGGAGATTTGCAATGGTAGCATACTTCATCGAGTACATTTTGCTGAATGGAGGGGTTGTGACCGGATACGAGCACGACGAGCTTAAAGCCCCGATTCAAGTAGTTTCGACATGCGTTAAGTAACAACGCGGAGAATAGTGCTGTATCGATCGCATAGAACGAACCCGGCAGCTGGTAGCCTGCAGTCGCGTCCATACCATAGCCGATTCCAAACCCAGCATCCCAATAAGCATCCGCTGCAAAATGAATCGTAGGCATCACGACGCCGCCTGCCTGCTTCGCCGCTTCCAAGCATAAATGCTCGGCTTTGAGCGAATCGACGCCAAGCGGATTATGTCGCCCATGCCATTCCAACGTGCCGAGCGGCTGATAGGCAACAGGGAACTGCTTCTGAATAGACAGCAGCTCCCCCGGACGCAAGTAGATCGCCCTGACTTCATCAGGGATCGGTTCATAAGGAATTTCACTATGTACTTGATCCGCGTCATAATAGGTTCTCATGAACATCACCTCCGATCATTACACATGCTCCAAGTAACGATTCTTGATTAAGGCAAGCGACTCATCGCCATCTAAATCCCAGATCGCCCTGTTGAAAATCTCCACCTCGATTGGACCGATATAACCTGCCGCTTCAACGGCTGCCCTTATGCGCCGCAGATCGATAACCCCATCCCCCATCATGCCCCGCCCCATTAGAAGGTCGGGAGTCGGCACAATCCAATCGGACACATGGTAGCCGACAATTCTACCGGCGGCTCTAGCAATCTGTTCATATAAAGCCGGATCCCACCACACATGAAAGACATCGACGACAACGCCGACTTGATCCGGTCTGTACCTCTCGGCGATATCGTTCGCCTGCGACAACAGATTGATCACCGAACGCTCAGCCGCATACATCGGATGAAGCGGCTCAATGCCAAGCTTAACCCCATGTGATTCCGCATAGGGAACCAACTCGGCGATCCCTTCCTCCACCATGAGCCTAGCCGCGGCAATATCTTTATACGGGGCTGGGCCGCAGACAAGGACAAGGACATCCGTTCCGAGCTCAGCCGCTTCTTCGACCGCACGCCGATTATCCTCCATCCGTTGCCGGCGTTCTTCTGAAGTAGCGGCCGGAAACATGCCGCCTCGGCATAAACTCGAAACATGAAGTCCGGCATCGCGAATCAGCCGCTTGGCTTCGGTTAATCCGGTCTGCGCTAATTTATGCCGCCACAGCGCAATCGATGGAATGTCAGCACGTACGCATGCCTCCACGGCCTCTGGCAGCGACAATCGATCTGTCGTAATTTGATTCAAGCTCAGTCGCTTGAAGGTTGTCAGTTGTTCCAAGCCAGTCACTCCCCTCTACGTTATGCCTGCCAGTGCAAGTACTTGCTTCATGCGATGAACTGCCAGCTCCGGCTTCGCAAGCAGTCCTGCTTGATCAGCTAACGCGAACAGCTCCGAAAGATGAATGATAGACCTGGCACCTTCCGCACCGCCCAGCATTCGGAAATGAGATTGATGTCCGTTCAGATACGCCATAAACACAATGCCTGTCTTATACGCATAAGTCGGACGCTGGAATATATGCCGGGATAACGGAACAGTCGGATCGAACAACGCATGATACTGCGCAATATCCCCTTGATCCAGCGCATGAATCGCAGCTGCGGCTACCGGCGCAATCGCATCGAATATGCCGAGCAATGCGTGGCTATACCCTTGCTCATCGCCAAGAATCAACTCGGGATAATTGAAATCATCGCCCGTGTACATACGAACACCGCTTGGCAGCTTACGCCGCATCCGCACTTCTTTATCCGCATTGAGCAGCGATATCTTAATGCCATCCACCTTATCTTGATGCGCATCGATGATGCGAAGACAGACGTCCATCGCTGCGTCAACATCGCGCTCTCCCCAATAACCGGCCAGCGCGGGATCGAACATGTCGCCGAGCCAGTGTAGAATAACCGGGCGAGAAACTTGGCGCAATATCGTGCCGTACACCCGCTCGTAATCTTCCGGCGACTTCGCAGCGGCAGCCAGTGCCCGGCTTGCCATCAGAATGACTTGCCCGCCTCGACTCTCGATATATTCGCATTGTTCTTCATAGGCGCGTATGACCTGATCAATCGTAACTTGCGGTCCGGGCATCAGCTGGTCTGTTCCGGCACCGCATGCGATTTTCCCCTGCACCGAACTTGCTTCCTTCAAGGAAATTCCGATCAGCTCTTTGGCGCGAAGCCAATCAAGCCCCATTCCCCGCTGGGCCGTGTCCATCGCTTCCGCTACGCCAAGGCCGAGCGACCACAGGTGATGGCGATACGCCATCGTGGTCTGCCAATCAATGGCTGCACCAAGCAGCGGCTCCGCTTCGGCAAAAGGATCACAGACGACATGCACGGCGGAGAAGGCAATCCGCCCCAGCAAAGGGACGGAAGGTGAGGCAATCGGCGCTGATCCTGCAAGCTTGTAATCATATAACTCGCCGCCGGCACGAGGCAATCTGATCGTTTTTCCCATCATTGTCATCGTAGATCGCACCTCCTACAGCTGCAAAGCCGGAACGTCAACCCAGCGGCGCTCCGCCCAAGATTGCAGTCCAAGCTCCGCCATCTGCGTACCCTTCGCGCCTTCGAACAGATCCCATCGGAATGGCATCTCGTCGTCAACGACATGCTTCAGGAATAGCTCCCACTGCACCTTGAAGCCGTTCTCGAACACTAGATTGTCCGGTACCTCCTGCCACTGCTGCGTGAACTGGAACGGATTGGGGATGTCCGGATTCCACACCGGTTTCGGCGTATTCACGCGATGCTGTACCTTACAGTCCCTAAGTCCGGCTACGGCACTGCCTTCCGTTCCGTCCACCTGTATCGTAAGCAAGTCATCACGATCTACCCGCACCGCCCAAGAGGAATTCGCCTGTACGACGATGCCATTCTCGAGAAGGAATGTCGCATACGCTGCATCATCGGCGGTGCAGGCATAACGCTCACCTTGCTCATCCACCCGCTGCGGGATGTGAGTCGCTCCAAGACACGAAACCGCTTTCACTTCCCCGAATAAATTGTCTAGCACATAACGCCAATGCGCGAACATATCGACGATTATACCGCCGCCATCCTCCTTGCGATAATTCCACGATGGACGTTGCCCGGCCTGCCAATCTCCCTCAAATACCCAATAACCGAATTCCATCCGTACGGACAGGATCTGGCCAAAATATCCCGAATCTACGAGCCGCTTCAGCTTCAATAAGCCTGGCAGAAACAATTTATCCTGCACAACGCCGTTCTTGACACCGGCTTCTCTCGCTAAGCGCGCTAACGCAAGCGATTGTTCAAGGCTGTCCGCCGTCGGTTTCTCGCAATAGATATGTTTGCCTGCCGTAATCGCCTGCTTAATGCTCTCAGCACGTCGATTCGTGGTCTGCGCATCGAAATAGATCGAATAACTCGAATCAGCCAAGCAAGCTTCCAAGTCCGTGCTCCACTTCGCAACACCGTGTTTCTGCGCTAACGCCTGCAGCTTATGCGCTTGCCGCCCGACCAGTATGGGATCAGGCATAATCGTATCCCCGTTCGCAAGCTGGATACCGCCTTGGTTCCGAATGGCAAGAATGGATCGGATCAAGTGCTGGTTCGTGCCCATTCGTCCTGTAACGCCATTCATAATAATGCCGATGGTATGGGTAGTCATTAGGTAGTACCTCCGTTAAGTAGATGTTGGTTAAAGGTGAGATGGGGCACCGGCAATCGACGCCCCGCTCCAATCCATAAACGTGTTAATTTCCGCCGTTCTTCGCATACTCGAAAGCGCCGATATCGAGTATGCCTTTCTCCGGTCGCTTCTCGCTATTCTGATGCAGCACATATTGCTTCTCGATCAAATCATCATATTGCCCAGGCAATCCCGCTCCGGCATTAATGAGGGCAGAGCCTGCGCTGAGCTTGTAGTTCTGCCCGCTAAGCGAACCATCGATCCATCCCGGATTCGTTCCCGTCAACGTGCCTATGTTCTTAGCTGGCACACGAGACGGCTCATTGAAATCGTAAAAGTAGCCTGCCGTAAACCAGTTGTTGCGCAGCTCGATTGAACCATCATCATCCGTAATAACAATCGGTGCCGGATTAGCGCCGGCTTGATGGAAAACATTGTTGCGCGCATCCACATGTTTGCCCGGTGCATAGAACAGAACCGTCCGTTCGGTTCGACCCGGATCCTTCAATCCAGGCACGCCATCTTGTCCATAAACACGCTGCTGTCTGTACGTCACTACCGTGTTATTGAAGAAGTTCAACGTTCCATGACGATCCGGAACCGTTACGTTATCGCCGCCGAAGTTAATGATCTCATCGTCGCCCCACGTATCGAATAAGTGATCACGCTCGATCAGCACGTTGGCATAAACGAACGAGTTATTGTAGGTAGGATCGAATACGATGCGCGGTGAATCCTCGGCATCATCAAGCGCAATTTGCCTTCTGCCGCCTTCGATCCAGTTGTACCGCACAACCGTTCCGGCTCCGCGGTCCTTCAAGCCATACCCTTGTGAACCCGGCAGCAAATCGCCGTAATGATTATTCTCGTATACCGTGCCGATTGCCGCGATATAGCTGTTATGCTCAAACATTCTGCCGACGTTTCCGTTGCCTTAGATGGAGTTTCCTTGGATGAGCAGATTATTCGAGGTATAGTCGATTACCGCTCCTTCCCATACATACATCGAGGATGTCCCGAATATGCCGTTTCCGTTGTCATGAATCTTATTGTTGCGAAGCGTGACGTGATCGCCGTTGTCGATCCAGATACCGGACGCATTGAATCCATAGCTGGCCAGGGCTCCGCTTGCGTTCACATACTTCTTAGTGGCGTGCGCGTTAAAGACTTCAAAATTCTCGAACGTCACATACTTCGCCGGCCTGCTGTCTTTGCCGATACGTACCAACGAGCGATTCGCATTCGGAACCGGATTCTGTGCTCTGAACACAGCGCCGTTACCGTCAATCTTCGGAAGTTCACCGTTTGGACCGGGAACGCCATGAATAATGATCGGCTGCTCCTTCGTCCCTTCTGCGAAAATACCTATTTTCTCTTTGTAAGGCGTTTCGCGGTAATACACATAAACAACATCGCCTGCTTTGAGCGTTTCCCATGCAAAATCATTGATGTTCTCGTAGGTTTTGCCCGGACCGATTTCGATTGTAGCCGGCGGCGCTTCATTCACGCCGGGCTGCTTCTTCGAGGAATCCGGCTCCCAGTTGTCGTATTTCACACGGCTTAGATCGAATTGAAACGTCAGCTTATCCGAGTCTGCTAAGCCTGCCAGATCGATCGGCTCCTTGTAGATCATCCAAGAGGTGCCGGCGTTTCCGGCCACTGAGAATGCCACGCATTTGGAGTCGTTGACCCCGCAATCCTTCGATTCAATCCCGTTAATGGAATAGGTATTGTACAGATCTTCTTCGCTGGCAAAGTTCTGAAAGTAAAACGGCTTATCCGCTTGATTGGAGTAGATGGACGTGCTGCCGAGGTTAATCTTGTCCACGTAAACGGCATCCTTGTCTGCCGGCCATCCACCTACCGCTTCACCATCGTCATTGAGCGAAGCCTCTGCGGGTACAAAAGCAATACTGCCCAGCTTGCCGTCTGCAACCAGCGTTTTGAATACAGAGACAGGTAGCTTGAACGTTTGAAATCCGTCCTTCTGATCCACCTCGAATGCGAAGCTTTTTTCGGCGTCATAGACACCGCTTTCTGCATCGACGTTAAATAACGCCTTCAGCTTGAATGGCGCTGCCGCTCCGTCCGCTGAACGAACGCTGCCGATCATGAGCAGCGAAACCAACATGGAAGCCATAATCGTAATCAGTAAAGCCCTTCTGGGTAATTGATTAACCATTACTGCGAACCTCCTGAAATCGAAATTTGATTGTCACCTTTCCCATTGAACGTACCGTAGATTGACCTCGCAAACTACAGTAGCCTTTTGCGAACCTTCATCCTTCTTCGACTAGTTTAAAATCTGACCTGAATCATAAAAAAAGAGAAGAACCAACCGGTTCTCCTCCCCTGATCATGATGCGGATTTCTAATACTCGAAAGCCCCGATATCCAGTGTTCCGTTCACTGCGCGAGCCACGGATAATTGATGCTGCACATACTCGTTGCCGACCGGGTAAGCACTTGCGTTTGCATGCAATGAGGTGCCGGCATTAATAAGGGCAGACCCCGTAGTAGGACGCAAGTTGAGCGTCGAGAAATTCGTGAAGCCCGGTGACGTCCCCGTTATCGTGCCGGAATGAGTCACCGTTCCGCCCGATCCTGCAGCGATATTCGTATAGCCGGTGTTAATCCAGTTGTTGTACAGATTTGCCGTTCCTGTCTGGTCGATGATGCGAAGCGAGGACGTCGAAACGCTCTTATAGTACACGTTGTTGCGCACATCCGCTGTTTCACTGCTCGTAGATAACCGCAGCATGGTAGAATTGGTAGTCCGATTCGAAATAATGGTGTTGTTGTACAGATACAGCGTTCCTTTGCGGTATAGTGACGTTGTGCCGTTATCTCCGCCATAATGGATGAATTGCGGGTTACGAGTATCATTGGGCTTAATAAGTACATTGCCATAGACGAATGTCTTATTGTAACTGGCATCGCTTGTTATGGCAGTCGCATCATCGCCCTCCACCAAGTCAATCTGACGATTGCCGCCCTCGATCCAGTTGTAACGAACGACCGTACCTGCTGAACGGTCCTTCAGATTGTTTCCCGTGCAGCCGCTGCATAGATCGCCTAAACGGTTGTACTGGAACGTGATGCCAATCGCAGCCGTGTAGATGTTATGCTCGTAGACGCTGCCGCTGTTGCCATTGCCGTAGATATAGTTCTTCTCGACAAGGATATTCCGCGAAACGCCGGCGTCTGAGCTCGCAACGAACAATCCGTTACCGCCATCAGTGATAATATTGTTGCGGAAGGTTAGGTTCTCGCCGTACTCGACGAAGATCGGCGAAGCTGCTTTGACATAAGCTACAGATGTGCCGGCATTATTGGTGTAGTTGTAGCCTAATTTAGCACCGCGAATTTCTAAATTCTCGATCGTGATGTATTTCGGCAGGTTGCCTGTTGATGGATCGGAAGCACTGCCTGCGAATCTGGCGCCGCCGATCTTGATGACCGAACGGTTATCGTTCCAGAAATCAAGCGCCGAGCGTGTCGTTGCACCGTTTCCGTCGATAACCGGCCGTACGCCGCTGGCGTTCGGTATACCGGTTACTGTAATTGGAGCTGTTGACGAACCCATTCTGGAGATGACGATCTTCTCTTTGTAAGGCGTTGATCTCCAGTAAATTTTGACTGTGTCGCCTGCGACCAGGGATTCCCACGGAACATCCCCGATATTGGTATATGTTTTGCCAGGGCCAACCTCGTAGATCGTAGCAGCATAAGCTTTCTTGATCTGGGGCGTGAAGCTGAATACCCCCATGACGAGCGACAATGCAAAAAGCACAACCAACGATTTTCTTCTCATCCTCTTCCTCCTTGTTTGGTTTGTTCACCGGGTCATGACTGCGCCTTGGATGTACCCGCCTGCCCTTTGGGGCGTATTACAGGATGCAATTCGGCTGTTCTTCACCTCCGCGTATTTCAGAATGTCCATACTATAGAAAAAAACCGACGAAATGCCTATCGTCGGTTTTTTATGTCTCTCATCGTTTTCATGCTTTCCAACAATGTGACTAATTGGATGCCAAATTCGCCTCTCCGAGGATACGAATGGGTTCCGGAACCTGTGCCTTCGACGCATCAGCAAGATCGGGAACTTGATTGATGGCTCGAACCCAGATGTTTCCGGATACCGGATTATCGACCAACAACCTAACCGCAGTAATCGTTTTGTCCGTGAATGGATTGGTGATCAGCCATTTATAATAGGTTTCTTCGCCGATCTGCACCGGTAAAGAGGTGAAAGCTGCTTCATAAAGAATCGCATCCACGCTATACTGAGCCGCTGTGTGAATGCTGCCTTTGGACAGCTTTCGATCCCAGAACCGATCCTTATTGGAGATATTGAAGCCATACGTAATCGGTACGCTAATCCGCGCTCCATCCTCGTACTCAAGCACGTACTCGCCTATTCGATATTCCTTATTGTCTAGATAGATGCCGTCAATGAATTGATGGTACTCACGAATATGATCGGTCGTATGAATAACCTCCACATACGAAGTTCCGGCACTTGTTCCCGCTTCTCGAAGCGCCTCACGATACCTGTAGCGGTACAGCTCTTCAAAAGCAGAACTCGCTGTTTCCTCGTGCACCGTATCGTCGTACGAATCACGCCAGAACAGATAAGCTGCATAAGCCATCGAGAACAGCACGCCGTTACGCTGCAGATTCTCTTCCTTCAAGGCACTCCAGTTGGAAATAATACCCCCGAGCGGTCCATCGCTAAGCCGAGTACTCCAGTCTGCAAAGGATGGCCCATCGAAGTTACCAAATACAACCGGCATCCCTCGCTCTATAAACGGTTGGTCGAAATGCCGCTCAATGCCCCAATACCAATGCATCATGATGATATCGCCCGGAACCAGATCAATCGCTTTGTACGTGGCAGGGATCGTTTCCCCCATATAGACGCCTGTTTCATAATCGACCATTCTTCGCTCGGAGCCGCCGTAGGTTTTGCCATCAGACGTAATGGCGTTCAGCAGCTTCTCGCTCCAAATCATCGTTTGTGCGCCGCGTTCTTGCAAGTAGGTATAGATGCGCTTAATGTCGTCGGCATATAGCTGCTCAGCCGGTTTGGTTGAGCATTTGTCGCATAATCCGATGGAGTACAGCTCATCATGTCCGATATGAACCGTCTTCGGTTCAAACACCTCCAGCACCTCGCTTAGCACATCAAACAGCAGCTCATAAGAGCGTTCGTCAGATGGACAATACGTATCCGGATAAGGATCGTTATGACGTTCGCGAATTTCGGGATGATTGATGAGCAAATAATCGCAATGGCTGAGACATGGCACTTCCGGTATGACGTCTAAGCAACGTTCTTTGCAATAATCGACGAGCTCACGAACTTGTTTCTGCGATAAGAAGCGGCCTCCGCCGTTCTCGGCATGGATTGAATTTTTGTACCAGGAGAAGGTCTTCTCCTGGATCACGATCGTTTTGCCGCTGTATTCGTACATTTCCTCGCAATAACGAACCCAGCCTTCGTTAATCTCAGGATGCTTCTTATATTCCATTGCCCCGCCGACTTCAATGACAACGGTATTGTATTTGAAGTGAACCAGCATGTCGACGAATTTCTTGAAATATGCGATGCCATCCTCCGTTGGGAGATATACCTTCAGCCCTCTAATCGGACAGGTCGGAATGTTGTAGACGATGCCTTCATTGACGTAACCATGGCTCCGATCCACATACTTGGACAAGGTTACCGCTCCATACATCAAACCGCGTTCTTGCTCCGCGTAAACCGTAATTTCATCGGCTGCGAGATGTATCACGTAACCTTCTTCATGCTCTGCATACTCGCATTTCAGTTGTTCGCGGATGATCGCACGGACAGCTGCCGTCACGCCATACCGGAATGAGATCCGTTTATAGCACGTATCTTTCGTCTGCTTACTTGCAACGCTGCTCAGCATATCCTTCATGAATGGCGTTTCGCACTCGATGGCTGTATCCTTCGTGATCCAGTTCCCTGTCGTCACCCAAGCTGCATGCGCCGTCAAATAATCGTTCATCTCTCAACCTCCGGATTCCGAGTTGAATGCCCTATACGATTGTCACTTCAAATTGGGTGGAAATACCAGTCGCTGTATCTTTCGCCGTCACGGTCCAAATTCCTGTGCGCGCGTTGTAAGGAACTGCGACCTCATGAACGTAATTGGTCCGCGCCAAACGAATATTATCGGAATACAGCCAATCTCTCGATCCGTCCGGCGCGCTAATATGAATGCTGATCACACTCTCAAAGTCTGGTTCTGCAAGTGGATTCGTTTCAAGTGCGAAGCTGATTTGTTCCGTTGCTCCGCGTTTCCATTCGCGATTGGCTGTCACGCCTAGGTCGGTAACTTGACAAGGCAGCAAGGAGAATAGCTTCGTATCGCCTTCGGCAAGCGAGAATTCCGCGTGATCTGTATAGCCTAAATAACGACGCTCTCGGATGTCGTAGACATGTGCATAGCTGGCAAACTGGAATCGAAGCAGCGAGGCCTCTGCCTCCTCCTTCTTCCCGCCTCCAACCGCCAAACCATCATGACCCAGCGATTGCACGTCGCTTAGTTTGCGGAGCACGGCCACATACGCCGCGTTCCCATTCGTGTAATAGAAGCTCTCGCAGCCGGCATGAACGGCCTTGCCATCGACCTGCGTAAGCTCGGCTGGCTTGATGGCTGCCGAAAGCCCCATCACGTGTCCGATCAGCTCACGAAGTGCCGAGCCTCCATTCGTTTGACGACGAAGCTTCGTATACTCCGCCAACGCGAGATTCAGATATACGGCTTTCCCCTCGCCGTATTGGCGAATGTTCACGGCTGCGATCTTCCGCATGAAGTCGTCGCGGAAAGCCGGCTGTCCATCTCTTGAACGGATACCGAATTCCGCAATCCGTACATCCTGAAACGAATCATCCGGTGTGAAGTAAGAGAAATCGGCATTCGGCACGAAGCCATCATTGTTATAGAACGGCTCCGCCTCAGTCGAAAGCCTCTCGATCCCAAACAGATCGTCAAGCTGTCCTTGTGCCAGTGGAGTACAATGCTTATCCATCAATCCCGTTTGGATATCCCCGATGATGACGCCGCCTTGCTGAACGAAACGAGTGATTTCGGCCGCCTCCGCTGCGCTAAGCGCGATGGAATAAGGCAGCACGAGAAGCTTGTAGTCCTTACTTAGCAGTTCACCGGCTTCGATCTGCTGCGCAGCCACAAACGAATATTGATAACCGCTATCTTCCAGCATGTCGATCCAGCCTTGACGGTTGCTTTCGAAACGAGCCCTGTCCGCCGCTATCGTTGTCCCGCGTACGGAGGCCATTGAATAATGAATGGCGATGCCGCAATGATCCCGCTCAGCCACATGAAGCAGCAGCTTGCCGATTCCCTCTTCACGAATTTCTTTGAACGGCACGCTGAGGTCCTTTGCACTATTACTGAGTGAATAGTCCGGGTTCAGCATGCTGAACTCCCAGAAAATATTGCATAACGTAAGCCCGTGATAGACGCCATGCCATACGCCATGCTTCGCAGTCGCGCCATCGACCCCATACCCGAACCAGCCGCCAATAATGGTTCCGGGCTTGGCGAAGGAACGGTGGAACTCGTATTGGTTACCGACGCCATAGGCTTCAAAATAACCAACATGCTGATGCAAGCGGTAATAATCATAACCGGAATAGGCCGTAGACGCTTGGCAGCCGGACATTCGAATGACGCCGCCTTCGTCTTCACTCTTCACGATGGAAGCGATTCGCCGGTAGGCTTCAATAAACGTATTCTCCATGAAACGGCGATGATCGGCCCACGGTGCATAGCTGGCTTGTCTTCTCGCTTCCTCGCGTGTAAGCGGATACGCCTCATTCCACGTGCTGTATGCGGTTCCCCAAGATAGGTTGAGCGCTTCGATGTCGCCTGCATATTCTTGCTTAAGCCACTCTCTCATCTCTCCTATGCAGTGAGAACAGAAGCAGAGGTCGAGCTCATCGGTGTAACAGGTGAGTGAGCCTTCGTCATTGGCGAAATAAGCAATGGGACCGAAGTGCTTGAACTGCGCGACCTTGCTGGTGATTTTATGCTGCAGCCCTTGCCAGAACGCCGGATCATTCAGACAAGGAATGCGAACGAGATATTGTTTATCTTTCGTCCGGTAATATTGTTCCTTCCTCTCCACATACGGTCCTCGATGATACCAGTACACGCCAAGGCCTTCTGCCCCTGACATTGTGAGTGTTTTGGAGCTGCCCGGGAACAAACCGGTAATGCCGATCTCATGATAACGTTCGCCGATTAGATCGAGAAAGTCGCCATGGCCCCGATTCTGCGGAGCTGTGAACACTTCGAAGTCCTCGATCTGTCTTTGATACGGCTTCACTACGATTTGCTCCGACGTCCAGCGCTGCACCAGATGATTACCGATTCTCACATCTGCTTGCACCGTAACATGCATCGATTTCATTGCCGCTGCGCGGAATTCCTGAGTCAACTGATCACTGCCGCTCTTAAATGCCGTCACCGATTGCTGCAGGATATTGCCATAATCATCTACGATTTGAACACTCAACTCACCGGCAGCTATCCCTTCCAGCTTGAGCATCACTTGCAGTTTTTCTCCCACTTGAAGTGACTGATTGCTAAGCGCAGTTTCAGTGATAAAGGTCTGAAGTGGTTGAGAGAGGCCGAATGTCGCAAAGTCTACTAACGCCTCCGCAGCATAAGCGTTCAATTCAACACGAAATTCGCCACCATTCGCGAGCTGCCTCGGCAATGGAAGCACACTGCCATCGCAATTCCCCTCTGCGACAATGTCATCATACGCATTCTTGATCGTATATTGGATACGATCCGGAGCCAAGGAACCGGAAGTCCGAACGTTCCATTCCTGTTCCTTGCGTACCGGAGGCTCTATTAAACAATCGGTCTCGCGCTGAGCAGCCCATAGCACGCTTCGGTAGACAAGCTCATAGAACGATTCCAGATAGGCAAACGTACAGCTGCTCTTCGCGCCAGCCCATCTGTCAATGACCGCGTCGTAGGTGGATTCCTTACCGGTGAACGCTTTATGCTGAGGCAGGATATCGCGCGGGTAGTAGCCGAACGCGACCACTCTGCCTTTGCCATAGCTCTTAACCGCAGCAATTGGCGATCCATCCGCAGCTTCAATTAACACCTCCCCGGCCGCTTGATAAGGATAATAAGCCAGCTCCTCGCAAGGCAACAGCTCAAGTGGAATTCCGCTAGTTATAAAGTGCGACTTTGCAGCTGTCCATCGGCCTGATTTCAACAAGTCAAATCTTACCTTCGGATAACCTTCTCCGGCATTATTGTCGACAGCAAACCCTTCTTCGAATAGGTTCACGAGCGGCGACAGCGCTTCTAGCTCTGTGGACCTCAGCTTGTCCTCTCCATGGAAAGGACGCATTAACACGAGTCCCGCGCCAGCCTCTACGCGGCGAACAATCGCTTCTCTGGATACAGCTGTGAAATGCGACCAGCCATTAACTGCCGGAATAACCAGCGCATCAAAGTGCTCCTCTGAGGTCAACACCTTCTCTAAGTTGTCGAACATAATATGCTGATCATCGACCGATGCCCGAATATCGTAATAATCGCCGATTCCCCATTTGTTCAAATCCCAAGCTCTGTCGATCGTTACCGTCTCATACGCCACGCCGGTTCGGCGAATAAATTCGACGATCTCGCGGCCATGTTTCACGCTTGGCACGAAGAACAGCTTCAACTTCTCGCCTGCATACGACTGCAATCGTTCTGAATATTCACCGCCAAAGCTCGTTTCGTAGGTGATGTCATACGTTTTCTCCACCTTCAAGCCGCCTCCTTCATCTACAATCGCGTTGATTGATGTCTACCTCACCGTCCATAGCGAAATAGCTGATCACATGGAAATGGAATTTCGTACATCCTGCTTAAGGTATCTGCCCTATTAAGAACACCAAGCCGGTATACCTCATCGACTTGGCTGATGTAATGTTTGAAGGCAAGCTCCACAACGACTTCTGGATGGTGGCGATAACCGCGCCGCTCCAAACTATGCTTGCTGATAAAAGCTTGGATTCGCGCCTCTTCCTCCTCCGTTGCGATCCCGCCATAAGGCTTATCCTCTTGAAAATAAAAGGCTGCCTGCGCCTCGCTGCCAAGCTCACTTGCCGTTCGCACCGCAGCCTCACGCACGATGAAGTGGTCGATATGCTCCTTGAATGCAATCGGGAATACCAGAGCCGTATCCGGAAGCATCGCCAACTGAGCTATTCGCTCAAGCATCCGGTTGTAAATCTCTTGATCTCGCTCATCGAAATCCACGAACATCCCATGCGGAAACTCCATTTCGCTGCTTGCCAGCGCTTTGCCTCTAGTGAAGCATTCATATTCAGCAAGCAGCTCGTAGCCGTAACTGTATGGGCTGAGCAGCTCATCGATACAATTCAGATCTTCCAATAGCCGCTTACCGGTTGCCAGCTTGATGCGATCCAGACTTGCATCGAAATTGCCGCTTCCGGTATGTGCCAAGTAATTGCTGCGCGAGAATACATTTATGATGCGGAAATTTTTCGTATGGAGGAGACCTCGCTCCTTCAGCTCCAGCACATAACCGCCCAGAAAGAATAGGAAATCATCGTAATGCGGAGAGATGACAATGATAGTCGGCTCAGGAATGACTTCCTCAATCGGGAGAATCTTCATCTTCGTCATGGTTAGTCCTCCAACAATCGATAGATTTCGGTATAGGCATCTTGAAAATAAGGCAGCTGCTGCTGGGCCAGCTCTTCATGACTCGTATCCTGCTCGAGGAAAGCGAGCGCTTGGTTAGCCGCTTCCAGGGTGTCGAATTCACACTCCCAGATCAATGTGTTTCCAGCTTCTCTGCCGCTATAAGGCAAATAGCGTTTACCCTTAGGAAACGCCGGATTCTCACGTTCGAGTTTGGCAAACTGGCTCTCAAGCGCCAGAAATTGTTCTCTGCTGACCGCGTGAAACCGCTGCACTAGTCGTACCTTCACCTTCATCGTGCTGCACTCTCCCTCTTATATTTGATCTGCACCAAGCATGTGCCGGAAAGCGGAAGTCATCGGAAGCTCATTCTTGATGGCAAAAGCGGAGAGCAGCTTCACATTCAGCTCAAGATAAATGGAATGTGGCGAAGTAACGGCCAGCGCCGCGATCAAAGTGCCAAGCTCAACCGCACTTTCGAGCGGTGTTTCAGCGAAATAGGTATCGTTGTACGCCTTGGTGAATGGTAAGCCGCAGCTCAAGCCACTAATGACACCGCCAAGCAAAGCATCGCCAGCACCTGCTGTACTAACGGCCTCAACCTTAAGCGGAGGGGTATGCGTGATGCGGCCGTTCTCAAAGCTGTAACAGCCGGCTGCACCGTCCGTCATGATCATCTTTATCTCAGCATTGTGGCTGCTGAGTTGACACGCGCATATCGCTGCCAGTTGATAGCCTCCGCACTCCACCTGCTCTTCGGGTTCAGTTAATTCGGCGATGCGGAGAGCTTCATCGCGATTAACGGAAAGCAGATCAGTGCGTGCGAATCCGCCAAGCTGTTCGAACTCGGCCGTTTCGGAAGACAGCAAGGCTGCGACATTGAAACTCCCCCGTGCTCGGCCTCCTTCGAGGAGCGCGATGCGAGCGGCAAGTGGCACTTCAGGAGCGGCAAGCACAATTTCTGCCTGTCCGATTGGTGGAAGCTGCTCTAATGCGCAGTTGATATCTTGCGGCGTTACGCGCTCACTGGCACTATTCGAAGTCGTTATATTGCCGCCGGCCAAATCCGGATACTGAAAGCAAACACTGAATAGTGTTTTGGCATCTGAGAGGCTGTTCACGTAATCGGTGGACATCCCGGTAGCAACCAACTGCTCTAGTAGTGCTTTCCCCTCTAAGTCGGTTCCCACTTTGCCGATTGGATATAGCTCGAAACGGTCTTCGTCTATCTTCTGCTCGCTCAGTAAGACGGCCGGATAATGGCAAATAATATGGAGCTTGCAGAAATCTTGATTATTCGTCAGCACGCCGAGGCGGCTCTCATTTCTGCCTAGGGTTTGATTTCCTTCAAGCTGAAACAAAATGCCTGAGCCGATTCCACCGGTTCCGATAAGGCGGCGATATCGATATTGGGTACCCGAGACGGGCCGAAGTGTACTCATACACGCACCCCGTTAAACTCCCATTCCGGATGTTCGGCAATGGGATGTGCAGCCGTTTCAAGTGTTGCTGTAATAAGCGCATCCGGATGAGATTGAAGCAAGGTCATCGGATACTCGACCGTTTCCCCTGAGAATAGGGCTACGCGGAGAGCGGTCTGCTTCCAAGCACCGGTATCACTGTAAATCCTTATTTTCTTAGCTGACAGGCACTCTTTCATGCCAAGGGTAATTGACATCGGCGGCACGAATTGATACGCGCCACCGAAGGTGCGCTGTGCGAGAGCTATAATCGTATCGAGGTTATTATCCTGTACCCGGATCTCTGAATTACGGAGCTGTTCCACCGTAATTGAGCTGTATGGATGCCTTCTTGCTTGGTTGTAAGCCAGATGGCCATCCTGACCCCAACCGCCAAGCGTCAGATCAATCGGAGCTTCAGCAATACGCGACTTGATTGTCTCAATCGCCGATGGAACCGGGAAATATCGCTGCGTTTGAGGAACGGCAAGCTCCGGCCGAACCCCGTCATAGAAATAGGTCTCCATGAAGCTTCTGAAGTTATAGGGGTCATTGCGGGAGAGCTGCTTCCCCTCCCAATCCAAGCACTCATCCATATGAAACACCGTCATATTCGCAAGCGAGATGCTCTCTTCATTAACGATCTTGACGAACGGTTCATACCAAGCCTTCGGTCCGCAAGGCACGATCGCTCGGAATGAACGCCTCTCTTCATTTGCCAGACGAATATCATCGGCAAATTCTCTGGCCATGATCGTTCCCATTTCAACTGAATCCCTGACCAATCGAAAAGGAATCCGACGCGCCTTGTGATCCATCAGCTCGTTAACCGGCACTTTGCACCATTCATATAGCTCTTGGTTCGATATCGGACACATTTGTATGTTCCTCCCTCAGTTAGTAACAGGCAGGAACCCTCGTCCTACACCGACAAGGGTTCCTGCATAGGGCTGCTTGTACGGACTTACTCCCAACCTGGCGTTACATGTTTCTCCGATAGAACTTTGTTCACATCATCGATCATTTCTTGACCGCCGTTGTCGAGATACTCCTTGACCGCAGCATCCCACTTCTCCATCTTCTCAGTGCCGACAATCATCCGTGTGACATGGTCATTAAAGGCTTGATCAAGCTCCGATCCTTTCTCGTTTGCAACCGGCGAAGAAATATAATCCACCGGATTCTTGTAGAACTTTACTGACTTGAGCGTATCGACCGCACCCTGCACGAACTGCTTCGCCAGCGGATCTGTAAACGCGTTCTGCGGCTGTACCGCTTCTTCGTTTGGCGCCCAATAACGACCGATGAGGTAGCTCTTCGGACGTGAGTCTTGCTTATCAGGAAGATCGATCGGGATTCCGTCTTTGATCTCGTAGCCTTTGCCCAGACCCCCATTTTGCCAGTCAAAATCCGCATTATCCGCATTGCGCTGCTCCCAAGGAACGAATGTGCTCATATAGTCGAGCATGCCGAGAATACGATCCGCTTTGTCCGGTTGATCCTTTAGGTTGCCGTTTAGCATAATCATTTGGTAGAAGCCTTTGCCGGAAGCGATATAGCCGCTTTGTCCGTCCTCTTGTTCGAATGGAGGAATAACGGCCAGATTAGCAGTAGACTGCAGCTCCCTTAAGGCAGTGAAACGCTTCTGGTTGAAATCATACGGCTACTCGTAATACATCCCGTATTTGCCGGTGAAGAAATCGTTGCGCACGTCGCTTTGCTTTGCGACTGCCCAGTCTTTGGATAACGCGCCTTCTTTGTATAGATCCACGAGAAATTGAATCTCATCCTTGTGCTGGCTCGTAATCGTACCCGGAATGAGCTGACCTTTGTCATTCTTGTAGTACCATGCGCCGGAGTCCCACCCTACGCTCATCGCTGCGCCGTATAGCAGACCTGTTCCGACTGAGGAAATCCCCATTCCGAGCGTATCGTTCTTGCCGTTCTTATCCGGATCTTCCTTCGTGAAGGCGATAAGTACATGCTTCAACTCTTCATAGTTTGTAGGCATCATGAGGCCGAGGTTGTCGAGCCAGTCTTGACGAATGACCGGACGTTTACCATATTTCTTAGGAAACCATCTCGGGATGGCATATACATTGCCGTCGACCGATACCGCATCCCAGATCTCTTGTGGAATTTGCGATAATGTCGGGTATCTCTTGATGACGTCATTGAGAGGCATGAACGCGCCTTGCGTCGCCCATCTCACGAAATTGGCGTCAGGTCCTTCTTGGCCGATCATATCCGGCAGGTCGCCCCCGGCCATCGTGACCGCCAGTTTATCCGGATATTCCTGCATGTAGATAAATTGAGGCTTGAAATCAATGTTGAACTTCTCATTGATTGCCGTAACCGCCGGACCTTCAGGAGCGGGGATCGCTGAATCCCAAAGTCCATCCATATACGAAACCGTGAACCTCTCCTTGATTCCGGATGCAGGCTCATCGGCACCGGTGGTTGAAGGTGCATTGTCAGTGGTTGCCGTGCTGTTGTTCGAAGAATTCGTTGTGCTTTTCTGTGCGAGGTTATTTTCTCCTCTGCAGGCGCCAAGAGTCGTAGCTAGGGACATAACGAGAAGGACTATCAGTGACCTTCTACTCTTCACGCAATCTCCTCCGTTAGCTTGATTGGTTATGAAAGGCGCTTCCCCCTCACACCAAGCGTATAAGATGAGCGCCTTGATGAAAATCGACTGTTCTTTGACTGCTTCAACGATTTATTCGTTCAGGTGAAAAAAAGTGAAGTAACAATAAAATCGACCAGGTCGCCACACCGACTCTGGCTTGAACAACAAAAAAAGTTGTCTCCAAAGTGCCCGGCACACTTTGAAGACAACCCTTATTTATTACTGCATTATTCCCATCCCGGCGAAATATGCTGCTCCTTAATGAGCTTGTTCACCTCGTCAATAATCGCTTGCCCGCCATTGCTTAGATATTCTTGGACAGCTTCATCCCACCTTGAGAGGGGTTCATCACCGACAATCATACGCGTTACATGGTCCGTAAACGCTTGTTCAAGTTCTGATTCCTTCTCGCTGCGCAGTGGAGAAGTAATGTAATCCACCGGGTTCCGGTAAAACTTATACCTTTTCAACGTGTCGACCGCATCTTGCACGAACTGCTTTGCCAGCGGATCTGAGAAGGTGTACTGCGGTTGAACCGCTTCATCGTTTGGTGCCCAATAGCGGCCGATCAAGTAGTTTTTGGGACGCAAGTCTTGGGCATCTGCTTTCTCGACCGGTATGCCGTCTTTCATCTCATAGCCCTGATTCACGCCTCCGTACTGCCAGTCAAAATCCCCGTTCGCCGGATTGCGATTCTCCCATGGAATCCAACTGCTCATATAATCGATCATGCCAAGTATCAGGTTCACCTTCTCCGGCTGTTCCTTCAGCTCTGCATTCAGCATGATCATCTGATAGACGCCTTTACCGGTAGAGACATACCCGCTTTGTCCGTCATTCTGCAGAAAAGGCGGGATGACGGCTAAATTCGCAGAGGGCTGCAGCTCCCTAAGTGCTGTAAAACGCTTTTCATTGAAATCATAGGGCTGCTCGAAATACATCCCGAACCTGCCGGAGAAGAAATCATTGCGCACATCGCTCATTTTGGATACGGCCCAATCTTTGGCAATAGCGCCTGCCGAGTAAAGCTCGGTTAGAAATTGGATCTGTTCCTTGTTGTTCTCCGAAATTGTGCCGGGAATGAGCTGCCCTGCAGCATTCCGATCATACCAGGCGGCCGAGTCGTAACCTGCTCCCATTGCAGCTCCGTACAAGAGACCGGTTCCCACGGAAGATAAACCAAGACCAAGCGTGTCATCCTTCCCGTTCTTATCGGGATCATTGTTGGTGAAGGCAATTAGTACATCGCGCAATTCCTGATAATTGGTTGGCATCGGCAAGCCCAGATTGTCGAGCCAATCCTTCCGAATCACCGGATGTTTGCCGTATTTCTTCGTAAACCATCTAGGAATGGCATAGATATTGCCGTCGACAGAAACCGATTGCCATACAGGCTGCGGGATTTTGGATAACGTCGGGTAATTCTTAATAAGATCATTCAACGGCAGGAACGCGCCTTGCTTCGCCCATCTGATGAAGCCTGTATCGGGATTCTCAAGGCCGATCATATCCGGTAAATCGCCGCCTGCCATAGTGACTGCAAGCTTATCCGGGTACTCCTGCATGTAATAGAATTGAGGTCTAAAATCGATGCCGAATTTCTCATTAATGGCTTGAACCGCAGGACCATCCGGAGATGGAATGGCTGCGTCCCATAAGCCGTCCATATAAGAAACGCGGACTGCGTCACCGGTTATGGCTTGGGTACCGTTATCTGCTGATGTACCGGCCTTTGTTGATGCCGGATTGGTTCTATTATTCGTACTGTCTTCTCCCTCACCGTTACATGCAGCAAGGAGTGCGAACATGGCGATGATGAGCATACCTGCTACTCCGTTCTTCTTCACACGATTGCCCTCCTTAAACCGAGTTCGACACGATCATTTTGCTATGTTATTCGACAGGATGTGCTTCGATCTCCTCCTTATCTAACAAGGGGAATTTCCTATAAGTACAAATTTCTACCTTGATTTAACAGTTTCCCGATGCTACTATGGGGACATCTCATGTATTCCATAGAAGAGGAGGAAAACAATGGGACAAATCGGGCTCCTTAAGCAAGCTGCAGGCTCCCTATTCATTCAGCTTTTACTTAGCTTTCTAGCCATCCTCATCCCTCTCATCTCATTCTTTTTCTTCTCCTTCACCCTACTGAAGAATCACGCCACAGACGAAGTCATCAAATACAATACCTTAAGCATGAATAAAACCATCGAGAAATACGAGAATCATTTCAATCAGATCCGGAATATTGGACTTGATCTCTTGCTAGACGAGAAATTGAATACGCTGAATCGCTCCACCCTCGACTACTTGAATGCCCGCTCTCTTATGCGCTCTATTAACAGCTACTTAGGGCATAAAGATATCGCCTTGCAAAATATTTTCATATATTTCAAGAAAAGCAACTTTATCATTTCCGGTGACCGTGGTGCCGGCGCCAATGAAATGTTCAGTCAATACTACCAAAGCGCGGACTATTCGCCTGCTTTCTGGGCGGAGCAATTCAACAAGTCAAGCAGCTACAGCATTCTGCCTTCCTCCACGTTCAAAGAGAAAACAATCAACCGACTGACGCCTAAAGGCCGATATATGCCGGTTATTGTCCGGAACAAGTTCTTCCCGGATTATCAAGTGATTATCATGCTTGATTTAAACAAGATGCTGCACGAGTTCCATGATTCCTCACAAGATCAATTCATTCTCCTAAATGCAGCCGGGAACCCCCTAGCGGCTGATAACGTCAATGAGCAGGTTGAAGCCACTCTGCCTGCATGGGAGAGCGGTAAGAATTATGTGAACCAGAACGATATCTATTATTTCAACAAAGTAGGCACTGTCACCGGTATCCGTTACGTCAAGATCGTTCCCGATAATCTGATCTCAGCTCAAATTAGCAAAATCAACTCGATTCTGCTCACCTTACTGATCGCGTTCGCCATTATCAGCATCTGCGCAGCTTGGTTCTTCACCAAACGATTCCATAATCCGGTTAAGAATATTATGCAGTCCATTCAGACGTTAAACGCGCCATCTGCTGTTCAAAGCAGCATACATGAATTCAACTACATCAACGATCAGGTCCGTCACCTCGTTCAAACGAACAACACGATCGATCAAGCCAACAGCCGCAAAAACTCCCTGCTCAGCTATTATGCTTTTATGAATAAAATCAAAAATATTAAGCTCAAGGATCAGGAGTTATACGACTTCTCCATCCAGGAGCCATACCGCCTTCTCCTGTTTCGATTGCAGTTTACACCTTCGTTCTTCCGTGAGATCGACGCGGATGGAGGTAAAGCCTCTTTCTTCGTACGCGAGTATATTGACTCTCACCTGAAGACGTATGTGCAAACGCAAACGATTCAACTTGAGCATGATCTCATTCTATCGCTTGTCATAGGCGATTCGATTCTAGCGGATATCCCAGCCTTTCTCAGCAGCTTGAAGACCGTCTTCGATCTCGACCAGCGCTATTGGTCCATTACGATCGGCGTTGGCAGCCTCTATCGCAATTCATCTGATTTAACGCGGGCTTACGAACAAGTTCAAGCTTTAATTGACTACCGGAAGCTAGGGAATGTGACTCAAATCATTACTGCGGCCGAGCCTCTGCCGGATTGGCAAGCTGCAATGACCGGCGGCCAAGAGCAAGAGCTCTATACGAATTTGTCATCGGGCAATGAGGAATTCGTGCTTCGAATCATCTCTAAAGTACTCGGGCAGCTAGATAAGAAAGACGCAACGGCTAGCCAGTATTATGATTTTGCAGATAACATCGTCCAACTGGTGACCAAAACATTCGCATCCCTTCATCTCGATATGCAGGCACTTCAGAGTCATCTGGCATTGTCCGGCAAAGCACGCAGCTGTTCGAATCAGAATGAGCTGCAGGACTATGTAATCCAGCTGCTCACCTTCGCGATGGCTCGCGTGAATGAGAAGAAAGCGGCTCGCGACAATATCATTGAGTTTGTCATGAAATATATGGAGCAGCATTACCGGGACGATATTACCCTTGATATATTGTCGGATAAGCTTAATATCTCTGCCAGCTATTTATCGACCTATTTCAAGACCAAGACTGGCATGAATTTTATCGATTACATCAACAATTACCGGATTGATATGGCCAAATCGCTGCTGAAAGGCGCTGATCTTCGCATTCAGGATGTGGCCACCCAAGTCGGTTATCAGAACATTAATTCATTCAACCGGATGTTCAAGAAGATTAGCGGCGTTACGCCAAGCGAATTCCGTAAGCAGCAGTATCTCATTGAAGGATAAGAAAAGCCGCTTCTTTTCACGATTAACCGTGAATAGAAGCGGCTTTCCCTTTATCCGTGATAGGTTTCTGCGCGATTACGAATGGCTTCCATGACGGCGACGGATTGGATCGAGGAGCTTAGATCCTGCGTCAAATTCCCGCCGGATTTCAGCGCATCCAGGAAGCTGGCATTCTCGTGGTAGAATCCAAATGACGTCGTCCACTCCCGCTCCTCGCGTAGGACTTCAACCTTCCCCTTCTCCGAACAAATGAGCCCCGCGAAGCTGTCCAGGCTCTCCATAAGCGGCAAATGCAGCTCATAGGAGAAGCCCTCCCCCCTTACGGTGACCATCTCCCTTGCTGAACCGGAATACGGATAACAGTTCAGATTGACACGCACGCCATTGCGGAAACAACCTTCAGCTATGATATTAATAAGTCCCGGCGCTAATCCTGACAAATCATCATACTGAAACCGCAGCGACCCATATTCGGAGCCGGCGATAAACTTCGCCGCATCAATGGCATGGATCGCTGTTGTGGAGAAATCAGCGTCCTTGCGATTAATCCTTATCATGTCATAGGTGATGCTGTAGATTTCTTTATCGTGTTCTTGTGCATGTTCGCGCAGCTTTTCGATGAGCGTGGCGGTCATCGGGATAAATCGACGGTTAAATGCAACGCGATGCCGGATACCTTTCTTAGCCGAAAGCTCTTGGAGCTGTATAACATCTGCTGTGTTTATACCCGGTGGTTTCTCCATGAATACAGCTATACCGGCATGCATGACTTGCAGCGAGATTGGGACAGTCAGATGTTCCGGAACGATAACCCATACGGCATCCAATTGTTCGGACACAAGCATCTGTGCGTAGCTCGTGTAAGCCCGCTCGAATCCGAAATCCGCCCGATAGGCTTCAGCTGCCTCCTCATCTACATCACAGCAAGCTGTAAGACGAATGCCGCCAATCGTCTCCTTGTATTGCTTTAAGCAAGGTCCATGTGTTGCCCTTGAATGCCAGCCGCAGCCGATTAATCCGATGGTTAGCATTAGACGCCGCACCGCCAATCGGTATCCTCATGGGCCTTCAATTGAATCGACAGCGAACCGTCTTCGTTCACTTTCTGTGCACATGCCCAGTTTACTTGTTTATATTGACCCGGTTTTACTTCAAGCTCGATAGATAGTCTAATCACTTGATCACGCCAAGATGCAGGCAGAATCATCGAAGCCAGACTTACCTTACCAGGCAGCGGGCATCCCTTGTCCAGCTTGCCGCGCACTTTCTCCGAGCCATCTGCGTTTACGGCTTCCAACCACAATGTGCCTGGAACGCCTGAAACTCCGTCATTGGCGAGTGCGATGACCAGCTCATCCGTCCCCTGACGTTTTCGCTGCCACACCCATGATGGGCGAAGCCGATAGCCCAATCGGCGCTGAAGCGTATCTATTCCCTCCGGGTACAGCTCGTGATAACCGGCTATCGCATCTGCCTCTGTCCATAACCCCCAATAATTCCCGCCGATATCCAGCGCATGCAGCATGGAGTTTGCAATGACATCGACATTCCCGCTATCGAATTTGAGCTTCTCCTGCTTGAAATGCCTGTAGTAACCATCCTCTATAACAGCTGCGGTCCAAGCCGCCCGCCCCGCAATCACTTCAATTTGCTCCGGTTCATCCAGAATGATGCTGTCCGTCCGTACCCAGCAGTCTTCATTCATCGCATACTCTCTAACCGTACGATTACCGGTATGGCTAATGTCAGGCTGTGTATTGACTGCAAGCGGCGTATATTTCCAACGTTCAATTTGCTCTCTGGTCATAGACATGAAGGTATGCTCTGCCGTTGTGTAATCGGGAAATGGATTCTTCAGATCATTCGTATGACCTTCTCCCCAGAAGCCATACATCATCAGATCCACAAACTCGATGATCGGATTACCGTCAAATCGTTCAGCGAGCAGCTCGTTTAACTCCGTGAATGCAGCTTGAAACGCAGGATGATCGTAGCGAGGCTCATAGTAATCAAAGTCATGATTATGAAATCGGCCGATATTGACCAGCGGTACTTGATCGTGCAAATAATCCGGCATGGCGAGCCTTGCCGGTTGAATATTAGGGCTCGACAGCTGAATACGGAAGGCAACGCGGAGGCCATATCGTTCAGCGGCAGCAAACGTTGTTTCCCAGATCGGATGAAGGTCAAGTTGTCCGGGGCTGGATTGTACATCTCTCCAATCGCAGCGAATATAGAGAACATCGACATAAGGAAGCTTTGCAAGCTTCTCTACATGTTCTTCAATCGTCTCCTGCCCTTGCCTAGCTTGAATGGATGGCCCATTCTCCTCCCAGGCATATGCAATCAATCCCAAGCCTGGATTGCGGACCGGCTTGTTTGATGGAGTCGTTGTAAAGATCGTGTACCAGCCATCATCTTGTTCAATCTGAAATGGTCCTTGATACAAGCGTCCCAAGTTTACCGCCTTCTTTGCCCCTTTTTCCACCAGCAGTTCAACTCCCCCAATTGGATGTAATACCGTACTCCTTACACTCAAAATATAAGAAGACACGCGGAAAAGATATCTACGAAATTTACGCACCTTCATCATTTTATTGATTATCACAATTCCTGCAGCAAAACAAAAAAAGCGACAAGCATTGCTTGCGCCTTTTATCAACCCTATGCGTCTCTCAATCATTCAGATCTGTGATTACACCTGTTACTTTATCGTATGGAAGGATGGTAAACAGCGCTGTTTTCTGCAGCTTCGCTTTATCGAACACGGCGTACACCTTACTTGAACGAGCGATGAAGAGCTGAGCGATACGTGCCTCCAGTTCATTATGAGTCGTAAACCCATGCTCCTTGGAAACGCCGTCAACGCCGAGGAACATTGTCGTGATGTTCAGCTTCTCAATGACGCTCTCTGCCAGCGGGCCGATAAGCTCATAGCTCTTATGCCGCATAACTCCGCCGGATACAACAACCTGGACCCCTTCGGCATCGAACAATTCGTTTGCGATATTGACCGCATTCGTAACGACGGTTATGTTTTGGTGGTTTTTGAGCGCCTTGGCAATCATGAACGTGGTCGTGCCCCCGGTGAGACAAATAATGTCGCCTTCTTCTACTAATGAAGCCGCCGCCGCAGCGATTCGCTCCTTACCTTCTCGGCTGACATCGCGTTTCTCGGCAAAAGCCAGCTCTGCGTTTCTGCCGCTGCCTTCATCATAGATGGCTCCTCCAATGGTGCGAATGATTTTGTGCGATTTCTCGAGCCATTCCAGATCCCGCCGGACGGTTGCGATCGAGCTGTCCGTGGCTTCCATTAAATCACCGATTGAGGCTTTGCCCGATTCCTTAATCCGTTCAAGCAATTTCGTTCTGCGAAGATCGCCTTTCGATTGCAGCATGCTCTTTCCTCCATCATTAGCGCATTTCGATAGCTTTGCCTACGCAGCCGCATAGCTGCATCTTCTCCATGGCAAGCCGTTTCACTGCTTGTTTGGCCGGCACCATGTAGGTGCGCGGATCATTCTCACTTGGTTTGTTTGCAAAAACGTCTTTAATCGCATCCGAGAAGGCAATGCGAAGCTCGGTCGCGATATTCATCTTCGCCATCCCAAGCGATACCGCCAGCTTCACTTGTTCAGCCGGAATGCCCGAACCGCCATGCAGCACAAGAGGTGCGGCAATTCGATCAGCGATGGATGCTATTCTTGCAAAATCAATATTGGGCGTTCCTTTATAAATGCCATGTGCTGTACCGATTGCAGGAGCGAGCGTATGGACACCTGTTAGTTCCATGAATTTCACGCATTCATCCGGATCGGCAAGCAATGCCTCAAGCTCATCCACGATGATATCGTCCTCCACGCCTCCAACCTTGCCTAATTCCGCTTCTACATTAACACCGGCCGCCTCTGCGACTTCTATCACTTTCGCAGTTCGCCGTACATTCTCATCGAATGGATGCATGGAAGCATCCATCATAACAGAGGTATAGCCTGCGCGGATACATCTTACAATGAGATTGAAATCGGTGCAATGGTCGAGATGCAGCGCGATTGGCAATCCGGTTTGATTGGCAGCAACGGTAGCCGCGGCAACGATATATTCCGGGCCCAAATGTTTGACAGTACCTACTGTGGATTGAATGATTAGCGGCGATTGTGTTTCAATTGCTGCTTCTGTTACCGCTTGGAGCATCTCTAGCGTGTGAACATTGAATGCGGCTACGGCGTATTTACCGGCTCTGGCTTGCTGAAGCATACGGGTGGATGAAAGAAGTGGCATAAGGAAGGAGCCTCCTGTCGTTTCTGAATGACTGCTTTACATACCGAAACTAGCATTGGAAGATTATGACTCTGATAAGATTATCATATCGGGTTATTTTGATCTTTACAATCATTTTTTGATCGTTTAAATCAAATAATGATTGATGACATCAACGAAACGATCTATTATAAAGGCATACACATCGACAACACCTATTATGAGGAGGATTCCGATGAGCTTGACCTATGAGGAAATAAAATCGCAATATTCGTCCTTGCAGCAAACGTACGACTACATGCTGACGAATCGCACCGTGATTACCGATTTCTTTCATTCGCAAGGCAAACGCTCAGTCACCTTTATCGGCTGCGGTTCGAGCTTTACGCTCAGTGTAGCCGCTGCGTTCTCCGTTCGCTTACGTGCAGGAATACCTGCTTCTGCACTTGCAGGCGGTGATTTGCTGCTCCATGCTGCAGCTTACGCTCCTCTGCTCAGCGATTCACTTCTCGTTGCCCCTTCTCGCTCAGGCTCTACCAGCGAAATCGTTGAATCCGTTCGGCTGCTGAAAGCACGTGGTGAAGCGCCGGTACTAGCAATCTCATGCGTGGTTGGTTCCGCCCTATCTGAAATTGCAGATCTCACACTATCGCTTCCATGGGCGTTTGACCACAGCGTCTGCCAGACGAGAACCGTCACCAATCTCTATACGGCCAATCTCATGATCGCCGCATTTCTTGGCAATGATGAATTCGTTCTTGCCGACATCGCAGTTGCGATTGCTCAAGGTGAAGCTTATATGGCACGTGTAGAATCGGCAATCCGTGAAGCAAGCGACTATGGTTGGACGAACGCGGTCCTCCTCGCCGATGGAGAGCTGAACGGCCTTGCTGCTGAAGGCGCAATTGCGCTGACGGAAATCGCGAAGGTGCAAGCCCATGCGTTTCATGTTCTGGATGTCCGTCACGGTCCGATGGTGACGGTTGGGCCGGAAACGCTTGTTATCGCACATCTTACCGGTGCCGGCAGCGAGCATCAACGTAAGCTGATGCAAGACATTCGTGCACGCGGCGCGAAGGTAATCGCCTTCGGCGATGCTGCTGCAAACATCTCCGCAGATGATGTTGATCTTGCCATTATGACGGAATCGGAGCTTAAGGTGCCGGTTCAAGGTATCCCGTTCCTATTCATCCCACAGATCGTTGCCCTCTCGAGCGCGGAGCGTCAAGGGATCAACCCCGATGAACCGGATGGTTTGACGGCCTGGGTGAAGCTGTAATGGTGGAAGCGCAGCAGCCGAATCACGGCACTAAGCTGCCCATTTCGGCTGAATAGCGTCCCTACGGTTCGTTAGAATTTCTGAGAGTCCATTATCGTGAGAATAAGACCTGTACGGTTCGTTAGAGCTGCAGACGCCGCCGAATCTTTCGTCGCTCTGCTCCAACATAAATAAAGATGGCTCCTCTACTTTAGAGGAGCCATCTACTTTGTTACCCATTACTCGCTCTTCGTATCTTCAATCCAGCTTTGACGCTTCGTGACGAGGCCGCTGCGTGCGGCTTCTGCTTTGGTATACTCCGCTTCGAGCTGTTTGAGAACTTGACGAATATTATGAATCGCATCCAAGGTTTGTTGCTGTGAATCTTTGATGCGACCTTGGACAATCCAGTCCGCAATCAGGCCATCAAACCAATAATCAGCCATCTTCAGCGTACCGCTAATATCGATGACGATATGGATGCTCCGATTGAGATCATCCAGCTCATCGCGGAAATTGTGCAATTGATGATTCGCTTGATGGATATACCCTTTGGCGTCGTCAACATGGTTATGTTTGATATGGGTACTGATTGCTCCTCCGCCGCCCCATAAATCCCAGTTGCCCCAGTTCTCCGCTTTATCCAAACTGTTCGAAGCATCCTCCAGCGAAGCCATTACTCGCTTGCCTGCCGTTACCGCTTCATGAATCTCTTTCACTAGAAGGGTCTGTTCCGCAATTTGCTCTTCCATCTTTCTTAGCTCTTCAGAGCCGAAGCTTCCGCTGCGCAGCGCCGCTTCCTTCGCCTTCATCAACGATTGATAGTCGTACTCTGCACTACTGAATGCAGCAAGCGCATCGCCGATTCGTTTCAATTCATCCTGCGTATCGGCTAATCGCTGCTTCTCTTCCTGCAGCTTAAGCGCGGCTTGCAGTGCCTGTTGTCTTTCCATGTCAAGCTGTTCATCCTTGCTTCGAAGGATGGTATGGAAAATATTAGTCAACGTCAAACCCGTTAAGCGCTCGACATCTGCTTGCTCGGATTCAAGCTGGACTTCATATTGGATAATGAGGCGTTCCTGCGAATGGAGTCTCTTGTTGAGCTCCTCGCTTTTGCGCTGCGCCTTCTGGTAATGGTACATGCGCTCCTTGGCCTCGAGCAGTTGACGATTCAGGTCCTCTGACATGTGATCACCCTCACTTCTTCGTTTTTTTCATCCAAGCCACACGGTTCTCCCCCTAGCCCCGAGCATTGTCCATCCCATCAAGTAACTTCTCCAGATACGCCGCTACTCCATTGTCATCATTACTTCCGATAACCCTAGTAGCCATGTCTATTAATATCGGATGTGCGTTGGAAACAGCGTATTTCTCATCCGCCAATTCAAACATCGAAACATCGTTCAGTTGATCGCCGATATAATCTTCTTCGCCTCTGTTGGTGATGCCTTTGTAATAAACTTTATTCTCACCTTGCGCATTAACTGCATAGACGATTGGTGATAGCTGATTCTCTTCATACTTGGCCACGATGTGCGAAGCGATGTCATTGGTAAGGTAATTTGAAACGATATTTACCCGTCTAATAGGATCGTAGATAAACACGCCATTAAAGAGAACAATCGGCAGCGTTAGCTTCAGCGGTGCAATAATATTCTCAGCAGAGTCGATCGACCTGGCAGTTGCAATAGAGAAGTGATGCCCTTCAGCAATCAGACGATTCACGACCCCAATCGAGTAATCACTTAATTTCTGATTCGAATTGAGCAGCGTTCCATCTAGATCGGACATGAATAAGTTCAGTACCTTCAACTCCATTCTTCACAGAAGCAGCAACGCTGCTAATTTCCCATACGTTCAACAAGTCGAAGAAGTTTCACCCCCCGCTAGGTCAGGTACATCTGCGGAATGATGAACCTTTTCACCTTCAAGCCTTCTGTCAGATCAAATTCAGATACTTGTTTCGTTCGATACTCAGCTAAAATATTCATTAGAATACGACTAATTAACACACAATCACCAGCAGCATCGTGACGTTTGATATCAGCATCATCGATCCCATAATAGTGGATCAAATAATCCGTTGAGAACACATCATCCAGCTCCGGATGGATTGCAGCGAACAATGCTTTCGTATCGATAACTGTACTCTCCGCATAAGGAACATGATGCAAGAGACAATGTTTCTTCAGCATGGGGATATCATACTCATACCCCGCTTGGGTAACCAGCACAGCATCCCCGCAAAAATCAACAAAGCTGCGATAAACTTCAGCATACGTTGGCGCATCCACTAAGCTTTCATTCGAGATTCCGGTTAGCTGCTGGACAGCTTCCGGAATTGGCTTGAAGGATTTTACCAGTGATGTGAACGTATCCAGTACCCGACCCTTATGAAATAAAACAGCACCAAACTGGGTAATCGATTCATGCTCTGCAAGAATGCCTGTGCCTTCCAAATCAAAGATACAGTAGAGCCGGTCAAATAGATTGTCCACTAGAATGCCATCTACCAGATATTCCTCTTTCGATAGAAACGAAATATTCATATGCGGCTCCTTATCTCCAGCTTATTCTGTTAAAATATAACAGCTCCAGTTTACCATTATTCATTCATCCATGGGTAGAACTTACCGGCCACCCAACAAAAAACCCAATCCATAACCGGGCAACTGCTCGGTATAGCTTGGGTGTTATTCATCCGATTGGATGATTATGATTTGCGTTGATATCGTTTGCGCTGCAGCTTCTGATACACGAAGATGTACCTGTCCAGCTGCTGACTAACATTGACGACTCTCTCATCTGTGAGACTACCGTGCTTACATGCCCGTTCAGTCATTTCGAAACGTAATGATTCAATTTTCTCTTGCAAATAAGATTCCATTGTACCATTCTCCGTTCTTTCATATAGTTTGGGCATAGCAATTGCATCGGATACATGATCATAATAACAAGGATAGTTTAGGAATATATTAGAAGTATATTAGCATAAGTCATTTATTTTAGGCCAGGTACCGGACCTTGTTTTTCTCCAAAGAAAACAAACGAAATCATAATTTTACGGTATCGCGACCGACCAATGGAATTCACTAAGATTAAGATGCATCGCTATTTCTATTCAATCGGGGTGAATGAGTTGACGAATAAGCCAAACACCTATGAAGAAACACTTGCACATGTGAATACACATTCCAATCCATCTGAACTTCGCATCACGGATATCCGTTTTACCGACATTGTTGGCGGTCCGTTTCATAGCAGCTTGATTAAAGTGTATACCAATCAAGGGCTGGTTGGTTTTGGAGAAGTGCGCGACGGGGCCGACAAGGTCTACGCTCAAATTGCAAAGGGCAGGCTGCTGGGCGAAAACCCGTGCAATATCGACAAGCTGTTCCGCCGGATCAAGCAATTCGGTGGACATGCCCGTCAAGGCGGCGGTGTCAGCGGACTTGAAATCGCTCTGTGGGATTTGGCAGGCAAAGCGTATGGCGTGCCGATTTATCAAATGCTTGGCGGTAAGTTTCGAGACAAGATTCGCATGTATTGCGATACGGACGTCAGCGGCAAAAATACGGGGACAGCCATGGGTCTTGCACTTAAGAAACGGATGGACGACGGTTTTACCTTCCTCAAGATGGATCTGGGCATCGGGCAACTGATGGATCAACCCGGAACGCTGAGCGCGCCTCTTGGTTTCATAGAAGAAATGATAGACAAGTCAAGAAGACGCTACAAGCTGAACGCTGCCGGTCTGACAGAGGCAGAAGTCTGCGACATTCGAAATCGTCATTATGATATTCACAATATCGCCCATCCGTTCACGGGCATTCACGTGACGGACAAAGGTCTGGATATACTGGAGCAATATGTGCTCGATGTACGAGCGGTAATCGGCTATGAAGTACCGCTTGCTATTGATCATTTTGGTCATATCGGGCTGGAGGATTGCATTAAACTAGGCAAACGCGTGGAGAAATTCAATCTCGCCTGGATGGAAGATATGATTCCTTGGCAGTATACGGAGCAGTATGCAAGATTGGCACGTGCAGTTACGACGCCTATCTGTACCGGGGAAGATATTTACTTGAAGGAAAATTTCAAGCCCCTTCTCGAAGCCGGCGGCGTCTCGGTCATCCACCCTGACGTCCTTACATCAGGCGGAATTCTGGAAACGAAGAAGATTGGTGATATGGCGCAGGATTATGGTGTCGCGATGGCGATTCATATGGCGGAAAGCCCGATCGCATGCTTGGCTGCCGCCCATGTCGCCGCTGCCACCGAGAATTTCCTTGCCCTAGAGTATCATTCCTGCGAAGTGGAATGGTGGGATGATATCATAATTGGCAGCAAACTCCCGAAGAAGCTGGTGCAGAATGGATTTATAACGCTAACGGATGCGCCAGGGCTTGGCATTGACGATTTAAATGATGAACTGCTTAAGCAGCATCTGCATCCTGAGATCCCGGGCCTGTGGGAATCGACAGATCAGTGGAATAAATACTATTCTTCTGACCGGCTTTGGAGCTGATATAAATAAAAATACAGTCCGCAGGTCGTGTAAACCACCTGCGGACTGTATTTTTGTGTTACCCTGCCGAAGCTGCTTCCATCAAACCATTTATATAACCGATCCCATATAATCTGCCTAGCAGCTCGTAACCCGGATTCTCGTTCGCTTCGCCTGCCATGGTCGGCACATGGTCAGGTCTCGCAGGTCCGGTAAATCCGACCTCATAATAGGCTTTCATCGCTTCGAACATGTTCGTTTTGCCATTATCATGGAAGGTCTCTTCGAATTTCTCCGGCGTACCGTTCACATCGCGGAAATGGACGAAGAATAGCTTATCCTGCTTGGCAAAACGGTGGATCACGCTTGGGATATCCTCCCCCGCTGTTGCCATTGTTCCTTGGCAGAGCGTAATGCCGTTATATGCGCTGGGAACTAAATCAATCGCACGCTGAAGCGCATCCGCGCTGCGAAGAATACGCGAGACGCCGCGAATCGGCGTAATCGGCGGATCATCCGGATGAAGCGCCAGCTTGACTTTGGCTTCCTCTGCAACGGGAACAATCCGTTCCATGAAATAGTGAAGATTCTCCCACAGCTGCTCTTCCGTCACGACACCTGCTTCCGTTAGCGGCGCATCCTTCATCAGGCTATGATCATAGCTGGAAACGAGAGCTCCTCCGCGAGCTCTGGTCGTTGTGGACGTGCGGAACCAATTAAACTGCGCCATGAAATTGTAACAGAGTACCGGAATGCCGGCTGCCCCCATGTTGAGGATGAACTTCTGGAAATTCTCGATCTCTTCGTCGCGTCCCTGTGTGCCGAGCTTGATATGATTGCTCGGAGGCATGGATTCAATGACTAATAGGGACAGGCCGTGATCGGCATACCGCTGCTTCATGCGAATAAGCGGCATCAGGTCCCAAGCTTTCTCGGTTTTCTCCTCCCAGGGAAGGCCGCCAACCGCATAGTTCACGTTCATTTGCTTCGCAAGCTCCCATAGCTGTGAGGGCTGTGAAGAGAAAAATTCAGCTAGTTTCATAGTCGTGATCTCCTCTGGTTCGGAAACGAAGTCCGAGATTATTTCGAAGCCGCTTTGGCTGCCAAATCCATACCCATTTTGTTGATCTTGTCATAAGCATCTTCAATGGATTGTTGTCCGTACGAGACAGCCTCCATCTCTTTCTTATACGTATCCACCCACTCCGAGAATCCTGCAGCAGCCGAATAGAACGGCAACGCCTTCTCAACCGAGAGATCATAGATTTCTTTGCCCAGCTTGTCCTTCTGTTCAAGCGTCGGCTCAAGAACTTTGTAAATTTCCGGGTTAATGGGAATACCGCGTGTCAGTCCAAGCGCATTGCCGGCTTCTTTGTCCGAAATAAACCATTGTACAAATTTCTTCGCTTCATCCTTATGCTTGGAATTCGCACTCACGCTCAGGAAGATCGTCGATTGTGCCCAGCCGCCTCCGGATGGACCGACCGGCATGTTGACGACGCCTACTTTGCCTGGCATCAGCTGCTCCAGTGCACTAACCGAACCTGTCGTCGCTCCGCGTGTCATAAGCACACCGGATGCCATCGGATCAGCCTGTGGGTCATTCTCGAGGAATGCGGCTCCCTGTTCCGCCGGCGGAACGATTTTGGCTTTACGGAATTCTTCATACGTTTTGTAGTAGGTCATGAATAAGTCTTTATCGAGAGTAAACTTCTTGCCTTCATCGGCCATGACCGGATCCTTGCCCATGGAGGTCTGATAGAAATTGAACGAATCCCAAGTGCCCGAATCCCCGATCGGATATTTACCCTCCGGCAGCTTGGCGCGTGCATCCCTCGCCCATTGGAAGAACTCATCGTAGGTCCAGTTCTGCTTCGGCAGCGCAATGCCGTATTTCGCCAGCTCCTCTTTGTTGAATGCGATCCCCGCCGCATTCTGACTCAGCGGAATCCCGTATAATTTACCGCCGATCTTCAGATTCTCGATCACCTTCGGATCCACGATTCCGCTTAAATCCACATCAGACAAATCCTCCAGCTGCCCTCTTGCTACATATTCTTGAAGGAATGCGGCATCCATTTGCAGCACGTCCGTGATCGATTTGGACGCGGCCAGCGTCGGGAGCTTCTGCCAATAGGCGTCCCAGGCCATGAATTCCGGCTTAAACGTCACATTGGCATGCTGTTTGGTATAGATCGACAGTGCGTTCTTCGTTGCTTCGTGTCGCGCATCCGGTCCCCACCACATAATGCTTAACTGGGTCGCCTCGTTGTTATCCTTCGCCGGCTCATTATTTGCGCCGGTCTCGGTACCCGCAGCGTTATTGCCGTTCGTATTGCCGTTTCCACCTCCGCTGCTGCACGCTGTTACCGTTAGCGTCAGGGCCAAGCTCAACAATAGTAAACTGGCTGATTTTCTTCTCATCCTTCCAATCTCCTCTCATACTTTCATAGTGATGGGCTATCCTTTCAAACCGGTCGTGGAAATCCCTTCCACAAAATACTTCTGGGCAAATAAGAAGATGATCACCGATGGCATGATGGACAGGAAGGACATGGCAAGCAGCTGTCCCCACTGGATGTCAAATTGGTCGATAAACATCCGAAGTGCCAGACCGACTGTAAACTTGTCGATAGAGCTGATATACAGCACTTGGGCAAAGAAATCGTCCCAGCTCCAGATGAAGGTGAAGATCGCTACCGTAACAAGTGCAGGCTTGATCAGCGGCAAAATAATACGAAAGAAAATGCCGTACACGGAGCTGCCGTCGATTTTGGCCGCTTCATCCAAGTCACGCGGAATGCCGCGAATAAATTGAACCAGCAGGAAGATGAAGAAGGCTCCGCCACCGAAGAAGTGCGGCAGTACCAGCGGTATATAGCTGTCCACCCAGCCGAGCTTATTGAAGAGAATATATTGCGGCACCACGGTAACCTGACCAGGCAGCATCATAGTAAGCAGCAGAATCGAGAACCAGAAGCCGCGAAACTTGAATTGAAGCCGACCGAAGCCGTAGGCTACGAGCGCTGCTGTCAGCACGCCGCCCGTTACGTTGCCAAGCTCCATCAGCAGCGTGTTGCCGAAGAAGTGAGCGAAGCTGTAGTCGGCAGAGAAGTTCCAGCCTTTGCTGTAATTCTCCCACATCGGAATAGAAGGCCAAATCGTGGGTAATCGCAACTCTTCTGCTTTCTTCAAGGAAGCGCCGATCCACCAGATCACCGGATAAAGCATCAAGAGCGAGAATAAAGAGAGAAACAAATGATTGGATAGCTTGAACCGAATCGTAGTCATTTGGCCTTCCCTCCGTCCGACTCGTAAAATACCCAATAACGTGAGGCCAAGAAATTGAGCGCGGTCAATACCGCAACGATGACCAGCAGAATCCATGCCAGTGCGGAAGCATAGCCCATTTGGTAATGTTTAAACGCTTTCTCGTACAGGAATAGCGCATACATGTAAGTCGAATTGATCGGGCCGCCTTTGGTGATGATGAAAGCCGAAGTGAAGGTCTGAAAGGACCCGATGATACCCAGCACGAGGTTAAAGAACATGACCGGCGACAGCATCGGCAAGGTGATGCTGACAAACTTACGGAATCGCCCGGCTCCGTCTACTGATGCAGACTCGTAGAGTTCCTGAGGGATTTGCTTTAGTCCTGCCAAGAAGATGACCATCGTTGAACCGAATTGCCAGGCGTTGAGCAGAATGAGTGTTCCAAGCGAGGTATCGGGATTCGTGATCCAGCCTAAGCCTTGTATGCCGAACCATGACAGCACTTGATTGATATAGCCTTCCAAACCGAACATATTGCGCCAAAGTGCAGCTACCGCGATGCTGCCGCCGATTAAGGAAGGAAAGTAAATCGCCGTCCGGTACAGGTTCATCCCCCGAATGTTCTTGCTCAGCGCCATCGCGACCAGCAGCGAGAAGAATAGTTTTAACGGGACCGATATTAGAACGAACATAAACGTTACGCTTAACGATTTGGTGAACGTATCGTCATTGGTGAAAATATTGGCGTAATTGTCTGTTCCGGTCCAAACCGGGGCTTCCAACAACGAATACTCCGTGAACGATAAATAGAAGGATTGCGCGATCGGCCATAGCGTAAGCAGCAAAAATCCGATTAACCACGGAGCAATAAATAGATACCCGGCTAGATTCGTTTCTTCCTTGTTTTTACGCTTGCGTACGGAAGCTGTTGCCGACTCCGTGCGTGGTGCTTGGGCTAACGTTTCGGTTGTCACCCCTGGATCTCCTCCTCTTGAAAGGATATAGTAATTTTTTTGTAAGATGTAGCTCGTCTTAACTCTAATAGAAAACGGTTACAAGAGTGAAGGTGACAATTTTACGAAATGGTTGGATTTATTTAAAACGATTGCGGGATAGGTGAAATTATTATGTGTTCCTGCGAAAATGCCTTAAGAATCTCGCATCGACAATCTGCGAGTTGTCCATAACAATAGACTTAAGAAAAGAATTCATTCCCTAAACCTGTCGAGAGAGGTGCTCTATATGAGATTCGATAACCCGGAAGATATTGTCCAGCTAACCCCGCTATGGGAGGGTGAACGCTTCCCGAATGGCCGTCCTAAAGTTTCGGAGGATGTGCTGCGCCGCATGCGCAAAATCACATTGGAGGAAGCATGGGGTCCTCTATGGAACCACGGTTACACCTTTCAATTCGAAGGTGAATTCAAAATCATTCATCCGGACAACGTGATGGTCGGCCGCGCAGTGACCGCAGTTATGGTTCCGAAGCGTCCTGATCTGCATGAGACTCTCCTTAAGTACGGTCATGAGCAGGAAGGTCGCAAAGGCTTCTTCAACCAGTGGGTCATTGATTCCCTTGTGGAGGACGATGTTGTCGTTGTCGATATGTTCGACAAAGTCCATCTCGGGACTTATGTTGGCGGGAATCTGAGTACAGCCATATCTACACGCACGAAACGCGGAGGCGCGGTTATATGGGGCGGCATTCGCGATAATCAGCAAATTGTCGAGATTGATAATATCAATGTTTATTATCGGGGCAGCGACCCTACCGCCATCGCGGATGTCACGATGGTAGGCATGAATGTGCCTACCCGCATCGGAAAGGCGATTTGCCTCCCCGGGGATATCGTGCTCGGAACGCCTGCAGGCGTGATCTTCATCCCTCCGCACCTTGCCGAGCTTACGGTCGTACAGGCGGAGAAATCTCAGGTTCGCGATATCTTCGGCTTCGTCCGTCTCAAGCAAGGAGTCTTTTCGACCGCTCAAATCGATTCCAATTGGACATTGGCGATGTGGAATGACTTTACAAGCTGGTTCGAAAGCGATCAAGCTGCGGAGGTATACCGTCATTTAGCATGGAATAAGGAGCTCGAGGAAGCGGCAAAATTGGCCGGCGGCTCCGATAGTCATGACGTGCGATTGTAATCCTATGCGATGAAAAAGGACTCCGTCTAAGCGTTAGTTGAACGCTCTTCGGAGTCCTTCTTTATCGTCTAATTCGTAACCGTCTCTCGATATTCCGTAGGGGATACGCCTACCTTCTTCTTGAAGATTTGGCTAAAATAACGAGGATCTTGGTACCCAACCTGCTCTGCCACTTCATAGTTCTTATAATGCGTGCTGACCAGCAGCTTCTTAGCCTTCTCGATCCGAATATCCGTCAAATGCTCGATAAAGGTTTTGCCGGTGTTCAGCTTAAAGAGTAAACTTAAGTAGGTCGGTGTCATATAAACCTTCTGCGCGACGCTTTGCAGCGATAATGCCTGGTATTCCTGCTCCATATGATGAATGGTTTTCTTAATAATGCTTCGGTGGCTCTCCTTCTGATCATAGGACAGGACTTCTCTAACGCCGGATAAGAAATCACAGACATATTGTTTAATTTCCTGCAACGTTTGCATCTTAGCAATGGACATTATTTCCAATTTATTGTAAGCGCTGTCATAATTAGCGGAAGTAAGCAGCTTCTTCTCCGTTCCAATTAATAAGCGAGCCGTCAATTCATACATAGACTTGATGTCTACCGGTCCTTGCTCAAGCATGGCATGATAGAAGACTTCAACAGCCTCTTCAATATCGGCAGCAGTGTCTGCTGATTTCAAAGCTTCATGCAAGTCAAGCTCCTTGTCTGTCGGATAATCAGAGCATGCCAAGTATTCGGGTAGTTCGCTGTAATAGATGATATGGCCAATTCCGCGATAAAACTTTTCTTGCAGCGCACAGGCTGCTTGTTTATACGATTGTTTGATATCATTTAATTGACTGCATGGATTGCCAACAGCAATATTGACCTGAAGGCTGAATTGCCTGCTCACCTTGGTTTGAATGTTCTCCAATTCCGCCTTGGATACCCACGAGAACAACAAGGCAAGACGATTCTGATCATCCATAAATACAATACTTCCGGTATGACCGGCTATCTGCTGCTGCAAATAATCCCGCATTTCCTCAAGAAGCACTTTCTCTTGTTCCTCCAAGTTAGACGTAGAAGGCTCAAGCAGCGCTAATGCAGGATAAGTGAAGTAGGGATTCAAATTCAACCGAGATAAGCTATCTTTCAAATTTGTACTCTTCGGCTTGAGACCCAAGACAAGATCTTGAAGAAATCGGTCTCGCATCCACGTCAAAATAACATCATCCTTATACAACAGCCCTTCGCTTAGCATCTTTTCTCCCCTTTACGAACGGATGTTAATCAGCTGCATGCTTCTTTCATGCTGCTATTCCAGATCAATCATCTTATAAGCGTGCATGTGTCCTACAAAAGCCGCCGCTGCCGCATCCGGATCGCCCGAGCGTAAAGCATCGATAAGCAATAGATGCCACTCTGCCAGAACCTCGGTGGTATGATGACGATTGGAAATCGCCATGAAACGCATGACCTTGGAGCGCATATGATTCCACAGCTCCAGAACAGCCTGATTATCGCAACGTTTGTAGAAGAAGGCATGGAAATCCATATCCAGCTCCAAAATGCGCATCATTTCCTGCTGCCGATTCGCAATATCCATCTCGCCGATAATGTGATGAAGATATTCGTAGTCTTCTTCCGTTAATAGCGGCATGGATTGCCGTACCGCAAATCCCTCGATGATTTCGCGCAGGACGAAGATATCTCTAATCTCTTTCGCTGTTATCGCAGATACGACAGAGCCTTTGTTCGGAATACCCGATATGAGGCCCTCTTGCTTCAACCGCTCCAATGCTTCACGTACAGGTGCTTGACTGATTTGGTATTTACCCGCAATCTCTGTCACGATTAGTCTTGCACCGGGCTGGAGCACGCCTTCAAGAATAACCTTCTTCAATTCCGCATAAACATGTTCGCTTATCGAGTTGATTGGATAATCCGCATGAGGACTGCGTATGGCTTTCACTGCTCCTTTTAACATTATCGATTATCGATTATCGATAATGTTAGATATAGCTTTATTATAGAGGTAGCCGAAGTAACCGACAATCGCTATTTTTGTCATATTTTGTATTATTAAGCATGCTGATAGTCTTGTACCCTGCGGCCCATAAGTGCTTCATATACTGCGTTAATAGTCATGTAAATCGAACAAAGCCGCCTCTTTGCAAGAGGCGGCTAATCGATGATTGTCTCAAGTACTTAGAATTCCTTCAGCCAATTATCCGAACCTACCGGACATAAATCATACTGCTTAACCCTATCACCTTGAAGCTGCGGATTGCTAGTCGCATTATAACAAGAGACGAACGTACGACGGTGGTAGTCCGACAAGTTCGGAGCGGAGCTATGCAAGAGATTACTATGAAAGAACAGTGCGGAGCCCGGTTCCATCTCACAGTGAACAAGCTCAAACATCGACCGAATATGTTGGATGCGGTTCACATCGGCACCGGTTTGCCCGCCTACCTTCCCGTGCTCCAGTCGGCCGAGCATATGGGAGCCACGTAGCACCTGCAAGCAGCCATTCTCTATTGTTGCGGCATCCAGGGCAATAAATACGCTGATCATATTGGGATATATAAAACCTTGATCATACCAATAACCATAATCTTGATGCCACTCCCATGCCCCACCTGAACGAGCCTCCTTCAGCATGACTTTGCCGTGAAAGAAAGCGGTATCCTCGCCTAATAAGGTACTTACGTTGTTCACCAAGCGGGGACATGTAGACACAGCAGACCATAAGTCAGACCCCAGTTCGAACCAGATCGCCAGTTTGGCCTTTAGTCCTGAGCGATCATCGTTGCTATACGTTGTCCCTGCCACCCGTTCGCCATCTTCAATTTCTCGGATCATTTGATTAATTTCTTCACGAGCAAACAAATTATTCACTAACACAAAACCGTCTCTATGATATCGAGCTACATCTTCATGAGTCATTATCATGTAAGCTCCTCCTTCATACTCTTAAATTTCACTTATCTTGGAACCACTTCCCTATTAAAGGAGACTGCACCATCAAGTCGAAATGATTAGTAGACGCATAAACCGGAGGTGCTGATGTGTTTCAGATCATGTTTATCGATGATGAACCCGATCATGTTGATAGTTTAGCTGACAACATCCCTTGGTTCGAACATGATATCCATCGTGTGTTCAAAGCCTATTCAGGTGATGAAGCTATCGAGATTATAGATGCTCATTCCGTAGATATCATCATCTCGGACATTCGTATGCCCGAAATGACCGGACTTGAACTGATAGAGAAGATCCACGAAATCTCCCCGAAAACCAGATGCATCATTTTAACGGGATACTCCGATTTTTCTTACGCACAGCAAGCCATTCGAAACAAGGCAGATGATTACTTGCTTAAGCCGATCCGCTACGAGCTTCTAGTAAATTCCGTATTAAACGTGATCGAAGACATCAAACGGCAGTGGATAGAAGCCGGTTCTTATCAGCGTGCAATCAACGCACTGAAGGAACATATTCCAGTACTTAAGGAGAAACTCCTGCTAGAACTGATTACGGGTAAACGGTACCCCAAAGAAACATTGCAAACGAAACTAGAACTCTATGGGATCCCTTATCAAGAGAATGAGCCGTTTTGTTTCATGCTGATCCGGATGGAGGATGTGAAAGCAACGACTCTTGATAGTAACGGACTATCGCTTCTGGATTATGGAATCTGCAATATTGCCAAAGAAACACTCGAGTCTCATTTTGATATCTGGCATACGAAAGACGAGTTCGATTATCTGGTTTTCCTAGTCCGGTTCCGAAACAGCGACCAGGCGACAAAATATCCTGTTCTGGAAGAAAAGGCACTGCAACTTCAGCATAACGTCCATACTTTCTTGCATTGCGACATTTCCATCCTACTTAGCCCTTGTGGCACGTTTCCTGAGGATGTGAGAACGCATTATCAGGCTGCAATATCCGGTATAATGAAACATTTCGGAAGAGAAAACGGACTTTTCACAGCCATGTCGGCAGACAGCGCACCAAATCAGGCAAAATATTCACGAAGATTATACGAACCCCCTTCACTTCTTCATTTGCTGGACAGCGGGAACTGGCAGGAAGTTAAGGTGAAAATCGAGCGAATTTGCAGCGATTTGAATGGTGCATATGAATCAACCGAGCACATTTTGGAGGCTTTTTTTGTCATCACATCGTCATTCTCCTACATTTTGCATAAGAACAACCGAACGTTTTCTGACCTTCTTGAAGAGGATTTCGTACGTACGGTTGCTAAATCGCCTGCAATGTCGGTACAAAAACTGCAGAACTGGTCACTCTCCGTACTGCATAAATTAACCATGGTTCTGGACATGGAGAAGCACGACCATCGAAGCGCCATCATCCACAAAGTGAAAGAGTTCATTCACCTTAACAGGACGGAGGACCTTTCCTTACAAATGCTTGCTGAATATGTCTTTCTACATCCGGTGTATTTGTCGAAGATATTCAAGCTCGAAACCGGCGAGAAATTGGTACATTATATAGCACGTATCAAAATGGAGCATGCAGCCTATCTCCTGAAAAATACGGACTCCAAAATCTTCGAGATTTGCGATAGGCTCGGCTTCTACAACCGGCCCTATTTCATCCAGCAGTTTAAGAAGCATTACGGGTTAACCCCTCAAGAATATCGTAAACGATGATAAAGAGCTGATTTACTCCTTTACCGCACCCAGTACGATGCCTTTCACAAAATACCGCTGAAGGAACGGATAAACGAGAAGAATAGGCATTGCACCGATAAAGATTTGAGCGGCTTTGACGGTCCGATTCGAAATATCCTGCAGATTTTTCGGATCAAAATTCATTTTCGTAAAATCCTGCTGTACGATGATCGTTTGGAGAAAGGTTGCCAGCGGATAGTTGTCCGCCCTTGCGATATAGATCATACCATCGAACCACGAATTCCAATGGGACACCATCGTAAACAATGACAATGTTGCGATGGCCGGCATGGAAAGCGAAATATAAATGGTCATCATCGTTTTGAAATGGCCGGCCCCGTCAATTAGTGCTGCCTCTTCCAGCTCCTTCGGAATTGTACGGAAAAAATTCATAAGCAAGACGAGGTTCCAGATATTCACAGCTCCCGGCAGCACCAACGCCCAAATGGTATTCATCATATGAAGCTTTTGAATTAATATATAACTCGGGATAATCCCCCCGCTGAACAGTAGCGTAAAGAGAAAATACCACGTATACGCCGAACGCCACTTCAGCACATGGTTTTCTTTCGATAACGCATATGCGGCCAGCGTAATAATGAACATGCTAAGTCCTGTACCCAGAATTGTCCGTTCCGCAGAGATAATCAAAGACCGAAGAAAGAAACGGTTGTCGATCGTTTTCGCATATGCATCAACGGTGAAATCGATTGGCCAGAAATTGACCAAATTTGCCCCGGCTGGCGCAGATCCGCTTAAAGAAACGGCCAGTACATGAATGAGCGGCAGGATACATAGAAGCGATAACGCAAACATGAATACATAGTTAATCGCCGAGAAGGTTTTATAGGATTTCGCTTTATAATACATAGCACCCTCCCTAGAACACCCTGTAATTAGCAAACTTATAGGCCATCCGATACGAGATAATGATTAGCAGCATCCCAACAACTGATTTGAAAAGTCCGATCGCTGTGGAAAAGCTGAAATCCCCATTCACAATCCCCATACGGTACACGAATGTATCGATAATATCGCCTTTTTCATAAACCATTGGATTATATAAGTTGAAAATTTGATCAAATCCGGCATTCAGGATATTCCCAAGTGATAAGGTGACCACGACGACAATAATCGGAATGATGGAAGGGAAAGTAATGTGCAATGTTTGCCTCCACCGATTCGCCCCGTCGACCTCGGCAGCTTCGTATAGCGATGGATTAATTCCGGCTAGCGAAGCGAGAAAGATAATGGTTCCGAAGCCAAACTCCTTCCATATATCACTAAGAATGACCGTAAAACGGAACCAGTTTCCGCTTCCCAGGAAGAAGATGGGTTCAATCCCAAACCAGCTGCCAAGCACACGGTTGATTAACCCGCCGTCAACGGACAATAAGTCGATCAATATGCCGCCTAAAATGACCCATGACAGAAAATGCGGCAAATAAACGAGCGTTTGCACCGTCCGTTTAAAAATGACTTTTCGCATTTCATTGAGGAGGACGGCAAAGACAATGCTGGATAGAGTCGTAAAAACGATTTTTAAAAGTGCGATTAAGAACGTGTTCCAAATTACCTGCTTGCTGTCACGGTATTCGAACATAAATTGAAAATGATCCAGTCCCACCCACTCGGATTTCACGAAACCAAGCCAAGGCTGGTAATCCTGAAACGCAATGATAAGGCCGGCGATCGGTACATAGCTGAACACGAAAGTGAAAATAACGGCAGGCAGCAGCATGAGATGCAGCGGCCATCCGTTTTTGCGTGATTTTCGTAGTTTCGTCAGCATCCTTTGTGGCCACCTTCCTTCTTCTTACGCTGTTCCGTTTAGATGAAGGATTGGTCAAAGTCTTCTTGCCACTTTGACCAATCCAAGCTTATTTATGCTGACTTCCTTATTGGGAGACCGATTGGTACCATTCGTTCACTTCAGCGGTCACCGCATCGCCACCGGCGGAATTCCATTCGTCAACAAACTTGTCGAAATCACTTACCGGAGCGTTGCCGAAAATGATTTTGCTAAACGTCTCTTGTTTTATTTTCTCAAGAAGTTCCCACTTCTTCTTCATGGTTGCCGTAGGCGCACCGTTGAAAACATTTACTTTAGAGGCATCAACCTGCTCCAATATTTTACCGTACCCTTGAACCTGATCCTCCGGATGATCTTTATAGAACAGATCATTAGGCGTTGACAGAGCCTCTCCTTTGTAACGCTTAATCATCGGCTCTACGCTGGCTTCGGGAATTTGCGGCATTTCCCACAGCAGGAAATACTTCTTGGAGTCAATATAGCCGTTAGGCAGATCCTCGTTTTTCCTGGTAGGCTGACCATCCTTCATGATCCAGTCATAACCTTCGAAATACCCGTGCTCAAACTCACTGCCTTCTCTTGGATATGCCAGGTTCTCGAACAAGTAATTGAAATAAACGAATAGTGCATCCAGGGTTCTAGGTTCGATGTCCTTGTTAATTAGGATGGCCGAACCGCCTTGAACCGTGCCGTTACGACCCGCTAGTCCGTCCGGACCGGTCGGAATGTGGTACGGCTTCATCTTGGCCGACGGAACGTTCTTAACCAGATCAGGGAACGGATACCACGGAAGCCACTGAGGTCCCGCGATCATACCGATTGTACCTTTGCTGATTACTTCAGCCACTTTGCCGCCGTCGTACAATCCCGAGTCTTTAGGTAGGTAGCCTTTGTCGTACCACTGCTTCAGCTTCTCTAAGCCTGCTTTCATCTCAGGCTGTACTGGCCCATAACCGACTTTGCCGTCTGCAGTCATATTCCATTGCTCCGGTACGACGCCGTAGGCACCGAAAATCCAGGTGGAATTGCCAATGCCGTCTGCCAAACTAGCCTTCGGTGCAATGACAAGGCCGTACGTATCCTTTTTGCCGTTTTGATCGGGGTCCTGGTTGGTGAATGCATCCATCACTTTCTCTACATCGTCAATCGTCTCCGGCGCCTTTAAATTCAATTGATCCAGCCAATCCTGACGGATCCATAGTACGGGATCCGAGCCGTAACCATAGGTCAATAGAGGAATACCATACTTCTTGCCATCCTTCTTGAAAGGGTTCCAAGTATAATCATACTTTTCCAACGCGTCTTTCCAGATCGGCGCAGCCTTTTCATTGAATGTCTCGCCGACATCCATGAATTTGCCGGAAGAGATAAGGTCTTGAGCCAAGTTTGCATCAAAGACAATCATCACATCGGGCATGGGCTCATTCGACGAGAGAGCAAGCCTTAGTTTTGTTTTGTAGGCGTCGTTTTGGTCCGTTACAGACCAAAGATTTTTGATATTGATTCCAAACCTCTCTTTCGCCCATTTCGTATGTACGTTATCATCGACATTCTCACCATCTTTGAATGTAACACCTGCAGCAACGCCACGAACGGTGGTAATCGTTACCTCGGGATTAAACTTCCCTGATAAGTTCCCGTCAACAACGGTGGCATTCTCCGCAGAATTGTCCTCTTGCACATCCGGTTCTTGTACCTGCTGATCATTCTTTTGTGTGTTGTTGGATCGATCAGTCGTCGATTTGTCGTTACTTGCGTTCTTCTGTTCGTCATCCGGGAATCCGCTGCAGGCCGTAAACAAAGTCATTGTGCACAATAGCATGACAAGCAACATGATAATTGGCCGACTTTTAAGCATACCGTCACCCCTTTAATTGGATAAGGAAACTAACCTACCTCCATAGTAATAAAGCGCTTTCAACTTATAAAGATCAAATACCCAATATCGTGTCACTATTTAAAGATGTTTTCCTATTTTCTCCAACAAGCCGCTCTGAGACAAATACATCAGCAGGAAGAGGAGCCCATGCGTCGAATGATCAGAAGTAGTCCAAGCGCTAAAGTCAGGGGGCATTTATGAGAGTTTCATCAACGAATAAGACTACCTTTCATAAAATGAATTTCATTATTTTCCTTCTGCTAATCCCGATTAATATTCTGTATTGGTTCTCTAATCAAGCAAGTATAAACGTAGTCAAAAATACGCAGCAGCAATCCGGGCTTAATCAGCTTGTCTATCTGGTCAACCAGCTTGATGGGAATGTAAACCAATTATCGAAAGTACTTGTTACGCTAAGCAGTGATCCAAGCATCATTGATTTCGCCTACCTTGGTCGATTGAAGCCATTTGAGCAGATGGAACTTGCTAATACGATCGAGAGAAAACTTGTTCTTCAAAGCGTATCCAATCAATTCGCGAATCATTTAAGCGTGTATTCCATATCTGCTAAACAAACTGTCGGCACTTATCCCGTTGGTGAATTTGAATATCCTGATTTACCAGGGGCCATCTCCGAATCGTGGACATTTAAGAGGAATCAGGGAATCAATGAGGAATATCAGTCTTATTTTGAACGATACTTGTTCTCCCCCTACTCGCAAAATAAAGTAATCGACGACGCGAATGTTATTCTGCGGGCAAGCTTTACTCCTGAGAATATTCGGTATATGCTGGGTGATTTTACGAAAGGTCAGCAAATGGAAGCCTACTTTTACTCCCCCGGCCGTGCACCGATTATGGGACAAACGACTGATAATTCAATGGTTCAGCAGCTTACGGCTAGGCTGGATACAAGTCTGCTTCCGAATGAAGGCAGCCAAGTCCTAAAGCTCCTTGGAGAAAAATATATGGTGTATTTCGCAAAATCCAAAACATTGAACTGGTATATGATTGGGTACACGCCACTCGATCGCGTTCTTGAGCCCATTACGCAAACCCGAAATCTATTCTATTTCTCTATCGTTCTCCTGCTGGCAACGGGAATTACGGCCTCCTTCATGCTCTATCGAAACGTTCAACTCCCCATTAGCAGGCTGATCTGGGGGGTAACTCAGTTTAAGCAAGGTAATTATGCGGTGCGGATTCGTGACACCAGTAAGAATGAATTCGATTTCTTAATCGGGAGTTTCAATGAGATGGCGGAACAAATCGAACAGCTTATCGAGAATGTTTATAAGGAAAAACTATTCGCGCGCGAGGCCATGTTAAAGCAGCTTCAATCTCAAATCAATCCGCATTTTTTGTACAACTGTCTGTTTTTCATTCAAAATATGTCACGCTCCGGAAACGATGAAGCCGTTGAAGCAATGGCACTGAGCTTAGCGGAATTCTTCCGCTATACGACACGATTGGAGAAGCGTACGGCACCTCTTCATGATGAACTGAAGTTGGTCACCAACTATCTCATGATTCAGCAATTAAGGATGAAAAGGCTGCAGTACCAGATCGACATTCCGGAAGAAATGCTGGATATGGAACTACCTTACTTATTTCTGCAGCCTTTTATAGAGAATGCCATCATTCACGGCTTTGAACAGAAGAAAGGTCCTTGTATAATTTGCATTTCAGGACAAGTTCGTAGTGAGATGAATATCATCGTCGTTGAAGATAACGGAAAAGGACTAACCCAGGAAGAAATCGGCCGTCTACATGATAAATTACATTCTACACTGAATGAGGATATGGGCCACGCAATTTGGAACGTGTATCGAAGGCTTGTTCTGGAATTCGGAGAACGCGCCGTTATTCGGTTCTCTTCATCCTCACTCGGTGGAGTTCGGGTCGAAATCATTTGGAATGCCTAGTTCCCGATCTAGGAAGTCGCGCTTGCTGCACTACGCTTATTTCTTGTGTATAGAAAAGCCGCCCTCATCCTTCCGGATGCTGGCGGCCTAGTTTCAGACAGCTGTATTTGCAGAACCTAATCTATCTTCTTGCTTACTCCGCCACCAAAAGTATTCTGATATCCATCGGCATCTTTTATCGTAAATTCGCTCCAAGGCTCATAGTAATTCGGACCATTGACGATTGCGACACTCATAGAACATACCTCTAATTTGGAATATTAAACCAATATAAGTTTAATCATACAATAAAAGGCACCGAGCGAACAGGAATTTCTCCCTATCCATTCGATGCCTACTCGTAATGCACGATTAAATCAATATAAACACTTTGTCATCTTCTACTTTGACCTGGTAGGACTGCAAATCCACACAAGCAGGAACGCGTACTGCCGCACCGGTTGTAATATCAAAGCGACCGTTGTGCTTCGGGCATTCCACTTGCTTCCCCATTACAAGTCCCTCTGACAGATGGTACTTCCCATGTGTGCAGAAACCGTCAGTCGCGTGGTAATCCCCTTTGTCGGAGCGGTACACAGCGAAGGAACGATCTGCCTGATCGAAACGGATTACATCCTCTACTTCAATTTCATCAGCATCGCAAACTTCTACCCATTCCTGGTTTGACACTATGCTTCACTCCTTGTTAGTTGGTCCAAATTAGGACCGTAGCGATAAGGAACGGCTGTATCCGGCAGCGGCTTAACGACAACATAAGACGGATCGTCTTTCTGCTTGCGAAGCGCGCCGATAACTTCTTTGAGGGCTGCCCATAGACTCGGTCGAGCTGCCGGGCAATCGGATTTCATGACTTCATGGAGTTTAGGCAAGGCGTGAAACGGAACCATCGGGAACATATGATGCTCCGTATGGTAGTTCATGTTCCAATAAAGGAAACGGAATACCCGGTTCATATAGATTGTCCGCGTATTCAGGCGATGATCCAACACATCTTCATACAGACCCAAATGCTGCGTAATCCCAAACGTGAGTACAAGCAAACCGCCATAGAATGAAGGAAGAATGATGAACATTGCAGGCAGAATGCTGCCCATGTAGATGCATGCTGCAATAACAGCCAGAATAATCAGCATGTAAACACGTGCTTCACGGTACACTTTATGGTGCTCGGAAGCCGGAATATAGTCTTTCTCTTGCTCATCCAGCTTACCGAATGTATGCAGGAGGAAGCTTTTGATTGCCAGCGGGCCGCCGTACAAGTGGAAAATTTGCATGTATAGGATTTTCCAAACCGGCGGTCTGGCGGTAATGATCTCCGGATCGCGGCCTACGATAATCGTATCGGTATGATGACGGGCATGACTCCAGCGCCATGGCGTAGCCGATCGCAGGACAAAGAACGAAGCAATGTGATAAACGACGTCATTCATCCAAGGTGTCTTAAAAGCGGTACCGTGTCCACATTCATGCCAGCGGGAATCGCCTGGTGTTGCATAAAGCAAACCGTACAGGAAGAACGCCGGAACTGCCCACCATGTGCCCCAAGATTGATAAGCAAGGAATCCAAGGATAATGAGTCCGCCAAACCAGATCAGCGTATCTCGGATAGCCGGACCATCCTTTCTCTTCATCAATTCCTTCATCTTTGCACGAGGGATTGGGGTTTGATGCCACTCTGCGGAAGCAAGACCTTTCTCATCCGCACGTTTGCTTTCAACGCCTTTCAAACTGTAGTCTCTTCGTTGTACGACAATTGCCACTATGACCGCCTCCTTATTTATTTCTATTCGTGCGCGGGCACGTCATTCTCCAAAAAAGAAAGCCTTACAGGCTTTCGGGAATATAAATATGTGTCTCTGTATAATGATGCTCGGACTCCGGCTGCTTCCCTGCAAACACATGATCAAACAGGATACGCAGCGACAAGTACCCTTGCCTCTCCGGATTCTGTACAATCGTGAAATCAATGATCCGCTCACGAAGGCCTTGAATAGCCGGAGGAATCAGATCGTTGCAGACAACTCGAAGTGCGCCTTCTTGCTTATGATGCTTGATAACGTCAACACATGCGCCAATATCGCCTGTCGCCATGTAGATGCCGCTAATATCATGTTGTGTACGCAGTGCAAGATCAAGGTGAAGATACGTATCTGCATATCGGTCAAAGCCTTCAATGACTTGAAGCACTTCAAGCTTATTGCCATGCTCCGCAAGTCCTTGCTTGAATCCTTCAACCCGAGAACGATGTGCATGGAACTTCAGGTTACCGGTAACGATCAACACTTTGGCATTCGGCTGCAGAACACGGTTCATCAAACCAGCAGCAACCATCCCGCTCTTATGCAAATCCTGCCCCACGAAACAAATCCGTTTGCTGAGCTCTACATCCGAGTTGAACGTGACAATCGGTACTGCCCGTTCAGCAGCGTAATCGATGCTTGCACGAATCAATTCATCGTCCATGACGGAGAACATAATACCGCTTACGCCAGCTTCGACAAGCTCGCGAATGGCAGCCGCACCTTCCTCCGGACTCTTATTATCGACGAATCGATACTCCAGTCGGACGCCAAGATCCTTAAGCTCTTCTGCCGCAACGCTGATTCCGTTACGAATCGCTTCGAAGAACTGAATTTCCTGCGGCGGCATAATAATGCCGAATACAAGAGGTTTCTTCTGATACGCTAACGCTTTGGCAGCAATATTAGGTACATAATTCAGTTCAGCTGCAATGCTAAGAATTCGATCGCGAACATCCGGTTTCACGCCGGGCCTGTCGTTAAGCACCCGGTCAACGGTTCCTCGCGATACCCCTGCTTGCTTGGCAATTTCTCTAATGGTTACGGTCATAATTCGCTCCTATTGCCCAGGTGTGCTCGGGCACCTTTTATTATAGAGCGAATGATTTATTCTCACAAGAGCCTTTATACGCCAACTGATTTGAGTTTATTGTCGAGGAACGTTTTCGCACGCGGAATGTCCTCTTCTTCCAAATGCTCAATGATGATCGGAATGTTCGGATGAAGCTTCGCCAAACGCTCCAGATACAAGTCATAGTTCAAATTGCCAAGGCCCGGAGCCGGAAGTTCGACTGCGCCTGCACCACGGAATGAGTGAGACTCGGAAGCGTCAATATCAGCATGCTTCTCGAGCGTATCAGTAGCCCGCATGCAGTCTTTGGCGTGCGCAATTTTGACTTTATCGCCAACTGCATTGAAGATGCGGTTCAACGTTTCATCAATATGATCGATATTATTGTCGGTGAAATAGTTAGTCGGATCCATCAGTAGGCCAAGTCCCGGATGATTGACATCCGAGAGCAAGCGCGATACTTGATCCACAGAGCCGATAACGTTGTTAACGTAGTTCTCAATCAAGAAAACAGAGCCGTTGTCGTAAGCAAATTTAGCCAGATCTTCAATCGTGTTTGCTACTTCCTCGTACGCTTCTTCCGTTGCATTCTTCGGATCCCATACCCAGTCACTCTCCGTATTGTAAGTACCTGTCTCACTCACCACGTACGGGCTGCCTAGTTCACGAGCAAATTCAAGAATTTTCTTAACGCCATGGACGTTCTGTTTGCGTTTCTCGGGATCCGGGTGAATCAGGTTCGTATAACCGGAGATGCAGACGATCGGCAGATTCGCATCACGGAATGCATCGCGAATGGTGCGGCATTTCTCTTTCGTCAAGGAATCGAAGGATAGATCCATGTCTTTGAAAGCCAAGTCCAGCTGCACGCATGAGAAACCGTCTTTCTTCATTCTAGCGATCGATTCCTGAAGCGAATAAGGATAATAAGCGTTGAAAATACCGACTGATAACATAATGATGACCTCCGCGCGTTATATTTTGGCTTAAATGAATTCCGATAACTTCACTGTCCTGCCTTCGGCAATGGACTTGTAGCAAGCGTCAACCGCCGCCATGGTCTTCAAATTATCGCGTCCGCCGATTTCCGGCTCGCTGTTTGTTTCCACGGCACGCAGCAGCTGTGCCATTGTTCCTTGGAATGCATCCGGGAACCAAACGGAATCCCATTCCGGGCGAATCCATTCGTTCGGTTGCTGACGGGTCGTGAATGCCAGCGTGCTTGGCGAATGCTCCGGATAACGCGGCCAGCCGATTGTACCTGTAGCCATGCCATCCAAACCTTCGACGCGCCACTTGATGTAAATATCCTTCTCTGTGCCTTCGCCCGGCCAAGCCCATACATCATCTAAGCTAGTCGCCATCAACTCATCCTCATATTGGAAGGTGTATTGCGAAATACCATCGATATGCGAGAACTTCGTGCGCGGGTCTTTGCGCGTAACGGCTGTGATCTTCTCAGGGTCGCCGAACAGATAACGGAACGCATCAATATGATGGATACCCATATTAAGAATCTCGATTTGCTCATATTGCTCAAGGAAGCCCTGCCAGTGCGGAATCGCACGCATTTCAATCGTTGCAAGAACAGGCTGTCCCAAGAATCCGCCTTCAAGAATCGCTTTAAGCGCGCGGATGGATTGGTCATATCGCATGTTGGAGTTTACGGCGATTTTGACCCCTGCTGCCTCGCATAACTCGACGATTTGACGAGCTTCTTGTGAATTCATCGCAAGCGGCTTCTGGCACAGAATCCCTTTAATATGCGGTTGCTTCACGGCTTCGCGGACTACGTCAAGTTGACGATCCGGAGGCAATGCGATATCGAGAATTTCGATCTCCGGATCGCGCACGAGCTCTTCCCACGTACGGTGAACCTTAGGGATATTACGCAGCTCTGCTACGGCTTTCGCATTCTCATACGTACGGGACGCAATGGCAACCGGATTGAATCCGGCATCGCGATAAGCGACTAGGTGGCAATCCCGCATAATAAAGCCGGATCCGATACATCCTATCCGGTAATCCATCCGTTTGGGCATTTCAGGCCGAATAATGGTTTGAAAATCAAGCTGTTTCATCTTTATGCCTCCTTCGTTCCTTGCCTAGTTATTGGATTCGATCCAAAGTGAAGTTGTTATCGTGCGCTCTTCTCCTGCTTTTATACCCTGGACACCCGTTAACTCTTGCTCATACGGAAGATTGAATGCATCCGTTACATAGGTATAAGGCTCAATGGAGAAAGCTTGATCCCAGTTCGGTCGGAACAACAGCACGAATGGGAATTGCGCATCAAGTTGGTAGGCGATGGTATAGCCCGCATTAGGCAGTACTAAACGGTTTATGAAATCCGACTCCGGATCAATGGTGAGCAGCGTACATCCAAGCTCCGGATAATCGGCTAGCTCGATTCCGGATTGGATCGCTTCGCTCAGCTCCGTTACCGCTGGACGTCCCGTTACGAAAGATAAATTCGTAATGGGCCATTCTGCTGCAGCAGGAACCTGTAGTGTAAGATAGGGGTCGCTTTCATAGGGCAGCGAGAAGTAAGGATGCAATCCATAAGCGAATGGCGCTTCATCGGAGCCTTCATTCTTTATGCAGCTATCCATACCCAGCTTGCCGTCAAGCAGCCGGTATGTAATCGTGAACGTTAATGAATGTGGAAAATATGCCAGGATGTCCGGGTAATTCTCATAGCGCAAACGACTTGTAACCCATGCTCCCTGTTCATCGGATGCACCGCAATCAAGCACTTCCCATGCTCTTACGCTCAACTCTCCGTGTAAATGATAATCCGGCGGTTCATTGATTGGAAAATGGTACGTACGATCTCGAAACGTAAATGTACCTTTGTTAATCCGGTTAGGTGGAGACAACACCGGAGTCCCGTACTTCGAGCTGGCAAATTTCTCGTTCTTCAGCGTAGATAAGCTTACGGAAGTCTTGATGACTTCGCGTCCATCAGTCGTAAAGCTGTACAGATTATTGCCAACTTCCGGCAGCAGCTCTGCAATACTTCCGCTTAATGTATCAGACAACTTAATAATGGTTATGCCATCTTGCTTGAGCGTTTCAACTACGTATCTACTCATGTTCTCCCTCCGATGGTTCGCGGGATCGCGTGTTTGAGTCCGGCACGTTGGGAACGGTTTCAATCGCTATGTGCTCGGGCACATTTGATTATATAACGAGTAATCGATATTCACAACAACAATTTATTATCCTTCGCGTTACCTATTGAAGCCAGTACAGAGGCTCAATGAAGGAGCCTCTGTACTCTTGTGTCGCCTATTAGAGCTTCGTGCCGAAAATCGTCGAATTTCTGCTCATGGCTTGCGCAAATCTCGTTCGTAAGTGCTTCATCCACTCCGGTTCATGATCCCATTTCTCCGCAACGGATCGAATTAATCGCGCATAACCATATACATTTGCAAAACGCCTCAACGCCGGTAATACCGATTCCATGTTCTCCGGTAAATCATATGCCGTGCTGTATCCCTCCAAGAAACACTGTTTCTTATGGTGATACAGCTCTTCCGAAATACAGTCCTGCAAGCTGTCCAGCGCTTGCTCGATGTCCATCGCATACCAGTGATACATGGCATCGTCGAAGTCAATCGCATAACAACGCTTCGTTTCATGATCATAGAACACATTGTCGTATTCGAAGTCATAATGGATCAAACCATAATTTCGTGAATGGATGGGTAAAGCAGCAAAATAATCGCGAAGCAATTGGACCTCCGTCCTGGCTGCTGCTTCATTCGGGAGCTCCTTGATCTGATCATCAATCCAATCCAGCACCTCGCTATATGACCATCTTCGTTTATCCCCCGGCTCATACTCGCTCGATAACCGGTGGAGCTCACCCAGCGCTTGGCCGTGGCTAAAGACGATCTCGTCGGCAAGGTCAGTTTGATTCATCGCAGATCCAGGCACTCTCTCGAATACGGAGGCGTAATAGTCGCCCCAAGGCGTTTGAATTTCTGCGAGTTCCTCCCCTGCATTGGATTTCACGGCCACCAGCACGCCATACTCATGTTCGTGCAAGTACTTAATGAATGCCAGCTCGGCTTCGATATTCGATCGGTTTTTCTCCCCAACAGGAGCAAACCTTAGCAGCTGTGTCTCGCCTTTCTTGCGAAACGGATAAATCGCATTCGATGATATCCGGTAATATTGAAACATCTCAGTCGACTCTGCATCATAGTCCCAGTTCCTCAGAATCATTTCGGCCAAGTTTTCATTATGGAATAAATAGTTCAGCTTTAACATATTCAGGTGACCTCCGCGTCATAAGCTTATTTTTGCGCGCAAAAAGACCGCAAGGCATATTGCCTGCGGCCTCATAATTCTGATCATTAGGGTTTGCTTGCATACGCAAACAAACCTATCCCGATACAGAAATATAGTACAGAAACATCCTTCTTCACGGCAGACTCACTGTGTCTACCCACCTATTCAGTTCACGCTCACCTTAATAATTGTTGCAGTAGTGGTCGTAGCCCGGCGTTTCATGCCGCTCACTCCTTTCGGAAATAACAAGTATCTTCATCGTATATGAGATCGTGGTTGGAAGCAATTACTATTTCTACGAGAACTTTGCTACCTCCGGCCTACAGCTTGAGCGCACGTTTAATGCTCAGCTCAAGCGGCGAATACGCACTGCCGTCGCTACGATCGAAGTTCATTCGCTCTTTGAGAGGCGTCGTTCGATTGCACATGAAACGGGTCACGCCGCTATGGTTTTGCGAGGGGGTATGATAGAGAAAAGGATGGCATAAGATAACGTCGCCCGGCGACATAGTCGTCTCCTTTACCCGAAGTAAAGTGCCGTGCTCGTCGGTAAAGCCGTTCGTCATAAACCTCTCAACACGATTCGCTCCGGGCAAGAAAGAATCATCTGCGTTTCCTGTTAGCGCGGCCATCCAGGGATGCCAGACATTACACTCTGCAATCGCTTCATGCGGATCCATTCCCTCCGGCTTCGTGGCTAAGTAACGGGCGACAACTTGATGGGAGCCTTCTGCAATTAACGTTCCCCCGCCATGCGGCCCGATCTCCGAGAAGATGCACAAACACAGCAAACCCTGCTCACGGGCGTCGACGAAATGGTGAAAATGAGACCCATCCCAATGCCAGCCGGTTGCCGGAACATCCCACTCTTCGTTCGCACCAAGATTGAAATTAACCGGCCACCAGCCCCAGCTCGGATAATTCCGGTCCTCGTCGCCATTCCACAATACCTTCTGTGTCCAGCGATCCTCTCCAATCAGATCTTCAATAGCATCACCAAGCCGGTCCGTGTTGCATCGATCAAATGCTTCGCTTCGAAAGTTTTCTTTCATGAACAATATAGGTGTATGCCACGTATCTCGGTTATCTCGATCGATCTCATATCGTCTTAGCTGCTCCCAAAGGAAGTCTTGGCATTCCAGCGCCAACGTTCTCGGGAATGCTTCCTCGACTTTGACCCAACCCAGCTCCATAAATTGCTCAATCTGTGAATCAGTCAGCACCTTGTTCATCTCTGTTCAAGCCTCCCATTACTGATTTGCCCACCATAATTAAAGCGCTTTCTTCAATATATCAGGAGACCGGCCATTTTCATATCCATATTTATACATAACAAAAAAGCCGCGATTCATCGCGACTTCGTCAATTACTCTTCATCGAGCACAATATCCATGCAATACAAGAGGTTAAGCGCTTCGGGCAGCATAAATTTCGCTTGGCGGATTCGATTCTGGCTAGGATCGATCTGATAATTAAGCGCGTGGGAGAGGTCTGCTCCGGATAAATTGGTGTCACCGAACATACTTTCCGTGAAATCCGAGCCTCTTAAATTCGCTTTCGACAGATCTGCTTCGCGGAAATCAACATCCTTGACAGAACAATTCGTGAACGACGATTGCGGCAATGCGACACCGATGAAGGTCGAGTGATTTAACGTACAATCTTCGAATTTGAGCAGGCTCGGCACTGCGATTCGCGGCCATTCCGCTTCCGACCAATTGATCCCGACTAGCTTCGATTGCATGAAATGAACCTGAGAGAACTTGCTGTCAGCAACCTTCATGAGGTTCAAATCGCAGCGGTTAAACGTGCATCCGGTAAATTTGCATTCATCGAATACGGTTTCGCTAAACTCACAATTCGTAAACGTGCAATCGTAGAAATGGACCGCGACGACTTCCACTTTGCTAAACTTGATATCCTTGAATTGCTCATCGAAATATTCGCTCTCCGTGAACACCCTAGTCACATCCTTATTTCTTAATACGGCTAAACGTGGTCATGACCATCTCTAAACTAGCGTTTCCAACTCAACCACCTGGCATGCCCATCCGTTTCGGCTAGCCGCATACTCTGAAACCGGCCATCCCTATAGGTATCGAGATTCAAATCAAGATCCCACATATTATTGTAAAGGTGATAGACCTCTCTTGTCTCCCCCAATATTCGGATTTGTTCAACTAATTGGTGTTTATCTGAGTGACGGAGTTGATTAGCCACATGCGTATGAAAGATGCACAAGGCATGATCCTCAGAGGTCGTCACTGCCGCCGAATCCAAACATGCCAAGGCGTTGCCTTCAATGAGTTGAACAGCTTGATGATCAAAATAACTTGCCGCCTCTTCAAAATGGTTCATACGCTCACGATGCTCCGGCCAAATTAAAGCCTTCATCCACATTCGATCCTCCGACTGATGGAGTTGATTTACATGGAGATCAATGCCGATCCTGGACGCCACCGGAGGACTATCCGAGTAGAGGAATGGAAGATTCGGTCCGCGCAGAGAAGCGGTCAAGGTGAATTGGGATTGCGGATTGCCATAATACCCATCGACATGACTATAGGAATACCTATACTTATCCTAGAACAACTGCAGTCCGGCGCTCGTTCCGATCTCGATCAATGCAAGCGGTTTGTTCGATAGATGGTGGATGAGGCAGAACGCCGGATACAGATACGCACAGCGGCGAACCTCATTCGTCTGAACCAGCTTCGTAGTCAGCAATTGAACAAGTTCATCTCGGTAGAGCAGGCAGAATGCCTTGAAAGGTTCAAAAGCTGCTGCAGCGTCCTTCGGATTCGGCACAATACACGCATAATAATCCTTTAAGTCATGCTCAATGCCGCTTAGAAGCAAATAATGAATCGCACTTAGGAAGAGGTTCGGGATTGGCTGCCCTTCTCTACTGGCAGAGGCCATGCGAAGCAGGTCATCGTCTCCCGCTATTCGGCCTGAAAGCTGCTCATACAAGCTGCTTGTCCCTTTGCATTCTTTCTCGGCAAATCTTCTGAAGCTCTCGGATATGCTCGAAATCTCCATTCGTCCACCTCCAACAATAATCGCTCAGTTAGAGTGTAGCATCCCAAATCGATAAACAGAACCTTCATTATTCTATACTTGTAATAAGTATTATTTATCACATAAAAAGAGACTGCCAAAGGCAGCCTTGAGAACAACAGTTAACTTCCTGTCCCCTGATACTTATTAAGTCCCCTGTTCCAAACTGCGTAGGCGAGCACGAACAGCGCAAGTCCGACAACCGGTGCAACATAAGGCAGCATCGGCGAGAACAGTGTCTCCCCCGTCTTGTTCAAGATCAGCTGTGACGGATAGAAGTTGACGAAAGCATAGGGAACGACAAAGGTAACGAGAATGCGAATAAACTTGTTGTAGATTGATATGGGATAATCCATAAACGAACGAATCCCGTGCACAACCATGTCCATCAATGCACCGGAACGAGTGAACCAGAAGCACATCGAGCCGGTAATTACGATGAAAGCCGCTTGCACAAGGGTTGCCCCGAGCAGAACGACAGCAAGGATGAGCAATTCGGTGAATCCCATATGTACATTCAGATGGTTGAAGCACACGATGAACATCGTAATCCCGATGATCACATCACCTAAGTAGAAATGCCCGAATGTCCGTATAATCATATGGACGAACGGGTTGACCGGTTTGACGAGCATGACATCGAATGTGCCTTGTGCGACCATGTCTTCTACTTCCCACATCTGGAACGAGAAGAAAATCGAAGCTAAGCCGAACGTAAACATATTCATCGTGTAAATCAGCATGACCTCGTACATTCCCCAGCCATTAATCGTGTTGAATCGGTCGAGCATGACCCAGATGATCAAGAAATTGACGATATGTCCCATTGCGAATCCGAGGAAATCCAAGTAAAACATGATGCCGTACTCCGATTTGCTTTTGAAATAGATCGGGATAAAACGGGCATATAATTTCAGAAACCGCATGTTCAGCCTCCCTGCACGACCAGTTTTTTCACCGCACTTGCCCACATCCGCCGTTCCAGAAGAAGCAACGCGACGATCCAGCCCACCTGCTGCAAAATAACGAAGCCAACGTCCATTAACCCGCTCGTTTTGCCTAAATAAACGGAGATTGGATCATAGTAAATCAACCGAAACGGCAGACAATAGGAAATTGTCGTCAACGTTCCGGAGAAGAACCAGATTGGGATGAAGGCTCCGGAGAACAAGCGAATCAGCCCGCTTAGCAGCACATTAATTTGCCAGACGAGGACATACCAGAACGCAATTAAACCGATGATGTAGTTGATGAGGAAGTTGAGTAGAAAGGCATTGAAGAGCATAATTGCGAAAGCCACCGCATTCCAGCCGGTCGGCAGCTCTAATCGAAAGAAATACCAGCTAATCAATAGGAGCGGAATGAGTTCGAAGAGTACGCGGTATACGTTCTGTCCAAGCGAATGAAAGAATGCGACGAAGCGAAAATTCACCGGTTTCAGCAGCTCCATCGCAATTTCGCCGTTCCTTACTTTTCTCCCGACCCAGAAGATGACATTATTCGTTGCGAATACGGAGATGAACGAGCTGATGACTACATAGGTGACCATCTCCTTTACAGAGATGCTGCCTGCACCGGAATCCACCTGCGCATGTCCGGCAAATACGGCATACCAGATGTAAACCTGCACGAAAACCTTAATCAGCTGGCCAAACAGAAACATGAATACTTCCATCCGAAAAGCCATATTTTGACGAAGTGAATTCAGCGTCAATTCCCGATAGAGGGCGAGTCTCATACGAAAACACGCTCCCGATCCGCAGCAGCCTCAAGCGGAAGCCGCTCGACATACATCGTACGTATGATCTCTTCGATGTCTGTTTCCTTGACGACAAAGTCTTTCACTTCGTACCTGTCCATAATCCATTTGATCAGCATCGAGGAGTTGATTAGCTTCTTGTCATAGACCAGCTGCGTCTTCTTACCGTCAACACTGACGCTCGTCACGCCGAGCTCGCTCAGCTCTTGAGAGGACTCGAATATCCGATCCGTTTCCACAACCATCTGTTCGCCGGTGCCAAAGTCGTTCTTCAATTGTTCCAGGTTCCCGTCATACATCAGCTTGCCTTGATCAATAACCATGACGCGGCTGCAAAGCTTCTCAATATCGGACATATCATGGGTTGTGAGTATAACTGTCGTTCCGCGATCACGGTTGATTTCGAGGATAAAGTTACGGATCTTCTCCTTGACCACCACATCCAGTCCGATGGTTGGCTCATCCAGATAGATAATATCCGGGTCATGCAGCAGTGCAGCGCATAAGTCCGCCCGCATTCGCTGTCCAAGACTGAGCTGCCTTACGGCTACATGCTTGAACTCCTCCAAACCAAGAATATCCGTGAAGCGCTCCATATTCTCGTTGAATCTGGCGAGTGGAATATCGTACATGTATCGCATCAGCTTGAGTGAATCGATGACGGGCGTATCCCACCATAGCTGCGTTTTCTGACCGAAGACGGCACCAATGCGCATCGCGTTCAGCTCACGATTCTTGTAAGGCTCAATGCCATTTACGATAACCCGACCGCTTGTTGGTACGAGAATTCCGACGAGCATTTTGATCGAGGTGGATTTGCCCGCCCCGTTTGGGCCGATATATCCCACAATTTCCCCTTTATCGATCGTGAACGAAATGTCATCAACGGCCGTCTTGGTTTCATACTCGCGATAGACAAGCCCTTTGACATTGTTCCATAACCCTTCTCTGCTCTTGTTGCGCTTGAACTCTTTGCGCAAATTTTCCACTTGAATGACAGCCATACCATCCCTCTTTTCTCCTCTGAAAAGACTAATGACTACTACAAATTCTAATAATTACCAGCAGTGACTCGATTATCATATGGGTAAGGATGACAAGTCAATAAAAAAAATCAACGATGCATTATTCCATCGTTGATTTCTCCTGCAGCCATGCCTCATACTCGCTCTTCGTGAGCCCGTAGATATATTCATCGTGATGTTTGCCTTTCGTGAAGATCATGTCACGCAGGCGGCCTTCTTGTTTAAAGCCCAGATGCTCTTGCAGCGCAACGGAACCGTTATTGAATGCATAAACATGGGCATTAGCCTTGTTATAGCGCAGCTCCTCGAAATAATAACCAAGAATCAGCCTAACCGCCTCCGACGCATAGCCTTGACGCCAATGCTCGCGGAAGATCGCAATGCCGTACTTGAAGGTGCCATTTCGCGGGTCACAATTGCTCGTACACAGACTTCCGACCAGCACTCCATCAAGTGTCTCAATGGAGAGCCATATATTGTCGCCTTCCACCGGATGGTCGACCTTCTCCTCCGCCCATGCCTTCGTACCCTCTTCGGTTCTTGGAAAATGAATCATATCGCTGAGCCGAGCACCTTCAGAATCGCGGTCATTCTGATGATAGTCCTCCCAATCGCCGAATTCCAATGGCCTCAGTCTGACCTTACTGCCTTCCCACACGTAGGATATCATGGTTGCTCGCCTCCCTCGTTCTCAGGCGTATCTTACCATTAATTCTCAGCCAAGCATAGCCGCTTGTCGCTTATACATATCCTCCACAACAAGGCAAGCCATTGCTTCTACAACCGGAACGATTCTCGGGCAAATACAAGGATCATGTCGACCGATCGTTTGAATCTCTTGTTCCTCGCCGTCCACGTTAATCGTCTGCTGAGGAACGGATATCGATGATGTCGGTTTGACGCTGACCCGAAACACGATGTCTTGTCCGTTGCTGATTCCGCCCACAATGCCACCTGCATGATTGCTTGTAAAACCGCCGCTGTTCATGCCGTCATTATGCTCACTGCCCAGCATCACAGCCGCTTCGAAGCCTGCGCCAAATTCAATCCCTTTAATCGCGCCGATGGACAGCATCGCCTTTGCCAGCTCGGCATCCAATTTGTCGAAGACGGGTTCGCCAAGACCGGGCATCACCCCGCGAATGCGGCATTCCACGATTCCGCCGCAGCTATCGCCAACGGAAGCTAAATGTTCGATTTTGCGAATCATTGCCTTCGCAGCTTCTGGGTCGCAGGCACGAACCGCATTTTGCTCGATGATGGTTTCATCGAAGGTTTCGCATTTAATGCCGCCGATTTCGCGTGAATATGCGATGACGTCAACACCGCGTCGCTCAAGCAATTTGCGTGCGATTGCACCTCCGGCTACACGGGCCGCTGTTTCTCTGCCTGAAGCACGCCCGCTGCCGCGATGATCGCGAATGCCGTATTTCTGCAAATACGTAAAGTCCGCATGTCCGGGGCGAAAAGCATGCTGAATCGAGCCATACGCCTCCGGCCTCATATCGTGATTATGCAAAATGATGAAGAGCGGTGTCCCTGTTGTTCGGCCCTCGAACACACCGGACTCAATATGAACGATATCGTATTCCTTGCGAGGCGAAGTCACGGAAGATTGTCCCGGTTTACGCCGATCCATCTGCTTCTGAATATAAGCTTCATCGATTTCAACGCCTGGCGTAACGCCATCCACAATGACGCCAACTGAAGCGCCGTGCGATTCTCCGTAGGTAGTGATTTTGAACCGTTCACCGAATGTATTGCCTGCCATTAGATTGGCCTCCCTCTATTAATAGTCGACTTGGATACCAAGTCCGGCCAGCTGCTCGAAATACCCCGGACAAGTCTTGGAGACACAGCCGGGATCGGAAATTCGGATGTCGTGAACCCGCAGACCAATAAGTGAGAGCGCCATGGCCATCCGATGATCGTCATGGGAATCTACCAACGTCGGCACCGGCATGCCCGGATAAACCGTTAAACCATCTTGATGCTCTTCTACCCGGATTCCCAGCTTAGTTAACTCTGCACAAATCGCTGCGATACGATCGCATTCATGATGCCTGATATGCTCAGCATCTTTTAACGTAATAGGACCATCTGCGAACACTGCCATCGCCGCAACCGTAAGAGTCTGATCCGACCATTTCTTCATGCTTAGCGTGAACCCGCCTTTAAGCTGATCCGTTCCTTGCACCTCAACGTAATTCTCACCATGTGTAACCGTGCATCCCATCTGCTCCAAAATCTGCAGCATCTCGATATCAGGCTGACTTGTTCTCGCCGCATGGATGCCTTCAGTCCGAACTCGGCCTCCGGTCAGTGCTGCAATAGCCCAGAAATAACAGCAAGTGGAGACATCCGGCTCCAGCTGATAGGTTCTTCCTTCATAATTTCCTTGAGGAACCGTGATGGATTGACCATCCGCTGCCACATCAGCTTCAATACCGAAGTCAGCCATCATATCCAGTGTCATCTGAACGTAGTCTCTCTGAACAACTTCTCCATCAATGCGTATCGTTAGCTGTTCCTTCGCGTAGGGGGCAGCGATTAACAACCCGCTTAGAAATTGACTGGATGTGTTGCCGGGAATCGTAACTTCGCCGCCATTCAGACCGGATGCGTCCAGCATGTAGGGAAGGCTATGTTCGGCCATCGTGTATTCGAATTTCGCACCGAGCTTGGTTAATGAAGCAAGCAAAGGAGCTTGCGGTCGCTCACTCATCCGCTTGCTGCCGCTCACTGTCCACTTGCCATGACCGACCGCAAGCGCGCCGGGCAAGAATCTTGCCACCGTTCCAGCAGCGCCGACATATAAATTCGCTGATGAATTCGGCCATTCTCCGCCGCAGCCTTCAATGGAAGCCGTCTCTTGCTGAACGGCCGCAGCTACGCCAAGTTTCTTTAACGAATCGATGCACCAATACGAGTCGTCACTCTTCAGAATGCCGTGCAGCTCGGATTTCCCTTGGGCAAGCGCTGCTATAATAAGCGCTCTGTTGGTGAGGCTTTTACTACCAGGCACTCGAATCGTACCTTCAACCGCTGACTTCGGAGGACTGATTCTTACCTCAAGTCGATCGTTATTCGCCGACCACGGAGAACGCGCTTCTAAATCCGGATGTATCGTTACCATTTCCGTCCACCTCTTTAGGAGTAATTGATCTATCCCGATTATAATGAGATACTTGGAATAAATGAAATCGGAATATTCGACTGTTGTCATAAAGGTGGTTTATGTCAAAATGATCAATTTAGAGTGGTATCGGATCTTTCTGCATACGGCGCGTCACCGAAATTTAACGAAAGCCGCACAAGAGCTGCATGTCACGCAGCCATCAATTAGCTATGCCATCAAGCAGATGGAGGAAGCGATTGGCGTGCAGCTCTTTCACCGATTATCCAAAGGCGTCGAGCTCACGGCCGAAGGTCAGGCCCTGCTCGACTATGTCGAGCAATCCTTCTCGATGCTGGATTCCGCGCAGAAGCATCTGCGCAATCTGAAGCAGTTACATGCCGGTGAAATCCGGATCGGTGCGAGCGATTCGCTAATCAAGCATCTGCTGCTTCCGCATCTGAATACCTTTCACCGGGAGCATCCGGGCATTCGAATCCGTCTCTCTCATGGCAAAACGCCCGACATCACTCGGCGCCTGCTGGATGGTGAGATTGATTGCGCGATGCTGCATTTGCCCATACAGAATCCACAGCTGCTGATTCATACGATGGCAACGATCGAGGATTGTTTTGTTGTCGGAGAGGATTATAAGGAACTGGCCGAGCGGACACTTTCCATTCAAGAGCTGGCTGAGCTGCCTTTGATCTTGCTCTCACCCGGCAGCAGTACACGTAACTTTGTGGATCAATGGTTTGCCGCAAAAGGGGTAATGGTGCGGCCGGATATTGAACTGGGCAGCGTTGATTTATTGGCGGAATTCGCAAGTTTGAACTATGGGGCGGCATTGATCAGCCGGTCTTTTGTAGAGGAGGAGCTGCGCAGCGGGAGGTTGCTCGAGCTCAAGTTGGATGTGTCTCTTCCGACTCGGGAGATTGGGTTTGCAGTGAGGCGTGATAAGAAGCTCTCCGTTGCAGCGGAAAGCTTCGTTCGGCGTATTCGCGAAGCGGAGTGAGGGATGGTTATTTGATCTCTGCAGCTAGTAGTTCGCTAATCGTAACAAGCTTGTACCCTTGTTCAATTAACTCCGGTACCAGGATTTGAATGGCCGCAAGCGATTGCGACCGATCTCCGAATCCGTCATGGAACAAGAGAATACTTCCCTCTCGAATCTCAGCGCGTGAAACATTCACGATGTGATCCGTTCCCGGCATGTCCCAGTCACGGGTATCGAGATTCGTCGCATGAATGATGGGATACCTGAAATGCTCGCATACGGCGATAAGGTCGTCATTGTATTCCAGATAAGGTGGCCGAAACGTGGTCGGACGTTTGCCAATCACGTCGATAATGATTTGTTCGGCGCGACGAAGCTCCTCCGACTGCTCCTCTTTGCTCAAACTTGCCATATGCGGATGAGTGTAGCTGTGATTGCCGAACTCATGCCCTTCCGCGTCCATTCGTTTCGCGACATCTGGATATTTCTCCATATTCGTCCCTTGTACGTAGAAGGTTGCTTTCGCACCATGCTCCTTGAATACTTGTATAAATTGCGGCGTCCATTCCGGATTCGGTCCATCATCGAATGTAATTGCGAGCAGCTTGACCGATGTCGTTACTTCATTGTAAATTTGTGCAGCTTTCATCTTGATCTCCCCCTTTGTTGGAATTAAAAAAAGGACTACACAAATCATAACGATTCTGTAGTCCTTCTTCAAATTATTCGTGAGTTGGCTCGATAGCCGGGAAGCCGATCTTCTGCCAGCGGAATAGGTGCTTGGCGCGATCCGACATTTGCTCGTACGTTTCTTGCGGAATTTGAACGCGGTTATCGCGATGGCTTGCACTGTAGATAAGAGCAAGGTTCGGACGAATTTCGTTACCACGGTTAGGTGTTCCACGGTGCCACATACGTACATCGCGAAGCAGGATGGAGCCTGCAGGCATATGGACTTTCATCGAATGCATATGCGGTGCCAATTTCTCGGGATCCGGGCCGTTTGGACCGTAGTAGTTATCCGGCAGCAAATGCGTACCGCCCGGCCAAATTTCCATTGGGCCATTGCCGTCGTGAACATCGACGAGCGGAATGTTGAACACAAGATCCGTAATCGGCAGGTGCGTCGTGCACAAATCGCCGAAACGAGCGCCGTAATCCGGGTGAACAGGCTGCGATTTCTGACCGCCAGGCAGCGATGTGTTCGAGGAGAACAGCGTAACCGAGTAATCTTTGCCAAGAATACGATCCATGATGGAAATCGCAAAAGGATGCTCGATAACCAAGGAATCGTTGAATGGCGCTTCGAACGGAAGGAAAATACCCAAGTGATTCGTGCCTTCGTTGAAGCCCGTTTTATTCAAATAAATCTCTTTACCGTGTTTATCGATGAACCAGTTCATCGCGTCTGTGAACGCTTTCTTAAGTTCGGCGACTTTCTCCTTCGGCAGGACGCCTTCAAGGATTACATATCCGTTAACGCGGATCAGGTTTTCGGCAAGTTGAATATTCTCTTCACTTAGCGTTAGAGTGTCGATTTCATGTTGACTAACTTTCACAATGATTCACCTCACGTAATGGATGTCGATAGAGTAGACTGCTAGTATCTTTTCTAAAATATCACTTTTGATTCAGAAATACTAAACTTATCTTCCGATTGATGCATCACATTGCAAGATATTGTCGGATGAAATCCTGACGTTTCTCTCAGATACGACATTGAAACTAGGGTTCAGATTGAACTGTCGCTCCGGCAGTTTCGTGCATGAGTGCTCGGAGAGCCCTGAATTAGTATGGCTGTAAAGCTGTATCTCATTCTGATTCCGGAAAAATAGACTGGATATTGTAGCCAACATCGTCGGGGAGCTATATGCGCAGCGTGATCAGCATTGGCGCACAGCAACCTATCTTCGGGTGCATATGTCGGAATTTGCACGAAAAACAAGTGAAAGCGCTTGATACATTCGGTCATCGGCAGCCGCCGGGGAAGCCGGCCAGCCGCCCCGAACTCTCAACTACTCCCCTAACGTCGCCCCTCTAACCAGAAGCAACAGCCTCAATCAAATAATAAAATCCGGTCGTGCGGATTCCCTGCACAGCGGCATGCTTATCGAATTGCGAAGCTATCTCCGCATAGCAAGTTTCCCGCACATACTTCGAGTAGCTGTCCCGCTGGCCGAAACACAGCATGTTCAGCACATCTTCGGCAGATGGAATCCAAACCGTCTCTCTAATCCGATCCATATGAATGACGGCAAGCCCGCTCGCTTCCAGCCGTTCCATCACGCGATCCAAGATCGGCGTACCCACCGTCGGCGTCGGAAAGATTCCCGGAAAACACAATCCAAGCTCTCCGCCCTCTCCATTTCCATCACCCGGATAGTAGAGGATTACTTTACCGCCAGGACGAACGACTCTGTTCCCCTCTTTATACCAGCTGCTCGGTCCTTTCTTCGTGTAAGCCACAGCAAACGCATCATCTGCAAATGGCAATGAATGATGCGTATCACTTTGAACATAACGGACATTCGGTTTCCGATGGAGATTCGCCGTATCCAGAAATCCCGCCGTTACATCCAAACCTACAATCTCTTCAACATCAGCTGCCCAACGATTGGTGTATTCGCCGTGGCCACATCCAACATCGAGCACTTTTCCGCCAATAACTGCCGCAAGCTTCTCCGTCAGCACAGCTTCCCCTGAAACGCCTTCAACTACGCTGTTCCAAGTAAACTCATATTTACCTGTCCTTGCTGCCAGTTCCATACACCATGCGAACGATTGCGGGCTTAAATAGTCCGGATGCTTCGTTATCTCTGGAAACATAAGCTTTAGTCCCCTCCAATTTGATAATGGCCTAGGCTCCCAACGACTATTTCTCTATTTCCTCATTCGCCTTCTTAAACTCGTTCAAGCAATCCAAACAAATACATGATTTATTCAGCTGGTCAGCTGGCACTAGCTTAAATATCCCACTAGGAAACACAACGCTGCTGCACCAGCAGGTTTCGCTTCCTTCACAGTGATTCCGCTTCTGGCAAATGGGACACTTTTTCGCTTGCAACACGTCATCCTTCATCCCTGATCACCAATCCTATTCGATCTATCTCTACTCACCGTACTAACCTTTAAGCGAACTATATACATTCCATTTTACAGATCCAACCTCCTTCTACATAAAAGAAAAAGCCGCGAAGAAATCGCGACTCTTCCAGCATGCATCAACTCGATCAATGAAACGACTTCCAGAACGCTCCGTTCGTGTCGAGAATCGATCTGATCTGGGCAAAAGGAATCGTGAACGTTGGGAATCCCGCCGCATACGGCGCAATTTCATAGGGTTCAAAATAAATATGGAGGGCGTTCTCGGAGACGAAGAAAGGCTGATCCGGACGAATGCCGTTATAGGTATTCGGAAACACGTACGAATATTGCGGATCTTCCTTGATTTGTTTGCCAATAATCTCGCTAAGCTCCAACACATAGTTGCTGCCGGGCTTAAACAAATCCTTGAGCGCGAACATTTGGCCGGTCGTGAGATCGATAATGGCGAATTTCTTAGTTGGCATCCCGTGCGCGGCTCCGAACGGGAAATTATAGCCGGTCAGCTCAAGCTGAAGCAGCTGCTGCTTGTAGAAGGAGACATCGAAATCGCCGGAGTACGAATAATCCAGCTTCTGATTCTCCGGAATCGGCTTTACTTGAGATAGCTCCCGCAGCTTCGCATTAACCTTGTTCTGCGCGGCTTGGTCAGCTATCCCTTCCACCTGCGGATAATAAACCAGATAATCTCGATTCGGTTTATACTTCTCTTCCTTGACGAAGTAAGGCTCCTTCAGAGGAATAATCGTATTTTGCTTCCAGACGATTCGACCGGTGCGATCCAGATAGGAGAGCCGCTGATCCACGTAAGCCTTGATCAATCCGCCTTCTTCCAGAGTAAGCGTACCGCTGCCGTTAACGCGCGGATAACCTGCAGCCGGTTGGCCGGTGAGATCGATAAAGAAGGTCTGCTTCACATCCGATGCGGAAGCCAAGCCATCCTTGAAATCAGCGACATCACTGTACTTGAAGTCCGTTAGCAGCTTACCGTCCCAATCTGCGATAGCATAAATCGAACCGATAAAAGGCTGCTGGGGATCGATGGCATTACCTACTGCAAACCGCCTGCTTCCTAAGCTTCGAATGTCGTTATACGCTGCTTTTATGATAAATGCACCTTGCTTATTAATGACCCCGTAATTCGACCTGAAATCATCGGAGGTGTTCACGATTGCGCGGCCATCCTCGAATGGGAATGCGGAATAAAAGGTAGGCTGAATCACGATATTCCCGCTCTCATCCATATAGCCCGTTTTACCCGCAAGCTCGCGCTGGAAGGATAGCAAACCATCCCCGAGCGGTCCGACACTCGCATAATTGTAGGTATGAAGCCGCCGGCCATCGAGACCGATTAAGGCATATTCATTGTCCTTTACCTTGACAAGTGCCTTATTTCCTTGAAAATCATTGGCTTCCTCAAATTGAGCCGGAATCACAACATTGCCCTGTGCGTCCAGATAGCCATATTTGATCGTACTCTCACCTGAAGCACCGGGAAGCGTGTCATAGAATACCGCTCTGCCGTTATGCATATCTGCGATAAATGGATAGGCCTTCTTCGTCAACACCGTGCCGCTTTCGTTGATCAGCTTAAACCCTTGGCTGTCGATTACAGAGGCGCGCTGCTCTGAGAATGTACCAATTGAATCGTAAATGGGTGGGACGATGAACTGAGCGGATGCGTTAATGATGCCATATTTTCCTTTCTCGGAGACCACTGCCAATCCGTTCTCCTGAAAGTCACCGGCATCGTCAAACCTCGGGTCTATCGCCATCCTGCCCCTATTGTCGATGTAGCCCCATCTCATGCCCTTAACCGTCTTCAGCGACGCAGGAAATAATCCCACGGCTCGAGATGCACTTACAGGCTCCAGCACATCCCGGATCGACTGTTCCAGCTCAAGAAGTGTATCCCGAGTCGGTTGAGCGAAAGCGAGTGCTTGATGCACCGACACCAACGCCGGTTCTGCACGTCCGGAGCGATGTTGGGCATCAGCGAGATGATACCAATACAGCGGATATTGCGGATACCGCCAAACGAGGCGTTCATAGTACTTGACGACATGTGGAAAATAATAGCTGTACACATCATGCGCAGGTACAAAGCTTCCTTCCTGCCAACGAAGGACGTCAATGTGAAAGGATTCCCCGCTATTTTGCATCCAAATTGCAAGCTCTGCCTTCCCGTCTTGACCCTGGTAGCCCGGCATATCCATGGCTTCCATATAACTGTAACTCATGCCAGACGGCGCGACATCTCTAAACCCTTGCTTGCTCCATTCATAAACAGACAGCTTCGACCACTGTGCGTTGATCTGCCAGCCTACGATTAGATTGTTCTGACCTGCTCGCAGCACCGGCATCGCCATCAACTGCGCTACACCGTGGCCATGCCCTTGGATATCGGCTGCTCTTTCCCATACCCCGTTCTTCTGCTGCAACACCACCAAATGAAGCTGGTTGCGAAGCCGGTATACTGCAGCAATCTCAGGCAATCGGTCTCCGTTTAAATCAGCTGCACAAACCGCCGCATTCGCGGCAGACTGGTTGAGTAACATCAGCTCCGCACCACTCGGCAAATTTGCCATTGCGATTTGCGACAGCTGCTGTTCGTTCGCGGCCATGTCAGCATCATCCCTCTCCTCGCATTCTTCGCCTAATCGTATGCGGAGCATTGGCAGATATGCCTTTCATGGTGTAATTATTCCAATAGAAAACCGTTGTATTACAAAAATACCCGGTGCGAGCTTATCCGCTCTTTCACCGGGTATAGTCACGTGAAGCGTTTAATTCCAGTACCAGAAGATGAGCAGCAGCATTGTAAAGCGTACGACTTCATAGGACGTATCGACAGCTACAACGAGCCAGCTCTTGAATTGCCATACTTTCTTGCCGATGGTGAACGGTAAAGTATAGCCTGCCGCCAGCAGCATCGTGAACCAGAATGCACCGGCAAAGGAATCACCGTCATAATCGAAAGCTTGTCCGCCGGCTTGCCACAGCTGTAAGCAAACTGCGTAGGCGATCGAGGTCACGAACGAAACGAGAATATAGATAATAAAGGACTGCATCTTAGCAGCGTTGCTTGGCTGAGTTGTAACGTTCGGGTACATATCCCGCTGATACGGCTTCTTCCAAATGACCGCCATCCATAGAAATCCCAATGCCAAAGATAGTACACCCGTAACGAATACCGCCCAATAATTAATGTCACTAAACAACATCCAATTCCCTCGCTTTATTTGATTGTCGGATTAATACGAAACCATTTGGTTTCACTTTACGATTCCGATTATATACAACCATTTGGTTTCCTGTCAATCCTTTCACGCACACAATCGAAGGACTCTGCCAAAGTCGCCCGCCGCAGTCGCCAACCACCACCATACTGTGCCTCGAGAGTAGGAAAACCCGACTCTCAATCGGAAAACCACTTACAAAAGATGCTGAGAGTCGGAATATCCGTCTCTCAGCACCAAGAACACATTAAAAACACCACAGACATGGCCTTGCAATCGGCGCATGTCTGCGGTGCTATTCTTTTGAGCTCTACATCAGTTTTTAACTACCCGCTTCATCATTGCCCCGCGTTTGCCAACTACCCGTTCACATCAACGCCAGCGGCTATCACCTGTGGTTGACGGCGTTTCATATTGGTGATGGCAACGCCGACTAAGATCAGAATGCCCCCGGCAATCTGTGCGGCTTTGATTGGATCACCAAGGACAAAGAAGCTCACGATAATGGCGACGAATGGCGGAATGTTCATGAACATGGCGCTAGTCGATGGTCCGACAACTGCGATGCCTTGGTTCCACCAGAAGCCAGCCAGACCTTGGCCGATTACAGCCACTGTTACCAGGAGCAGCCATACCAGCCAATGATGGCTGCCATGCAAGTTGCCGTTCCAAGCCTCAACGCCAACGGCCGGAGACATCAGAATCGTACCAATGACAGTCGAATAAATCGTCACCTCATACGAAGACATGGAGACAGTCAGCTTACGAATGAACAGCAAACTAACGGACATTCCGAGCATGGCCATCAGCAGGTAAACATCACCTTTGGAAATACCAAGCTCCTTACCGCCGTAGAGCACGATGCAAACGACGCCGACAAGCGCTACGATCGCTCCGGTTACTTTCACCAGCGTAATCTCTTCTTTCAAGAAAATACGCGACAGCAATGTCGTAGCAATTGGCGACAACGCAATAATTAGGGCGGCGTTACCTGCCGTGGAATACTGCAGTCCGGTAAAATAAAACAGCTGATTAATGAGCGTACCGGATATACCAGCCAATAAAAGCAAGCCGATCTCTCTTCGACTAGGCTTCCTCATGGAGTGGCGAATCATAGCAACACTGATTAAGAACAGCGACATGACGACGAGTCTTGCGAAGGACAGAAATATTGGCGAAAACTCCCGCAGCATGTAGGCACTGGCAACATAGTTGCCGCCCCATAACAACGAAACACCCCATAGCTTTAATAATATCGTTCGATCCGGCATTTCAATGAAAGTCTCCTTACTTATCCATGATTAGTAATTCGTTTGTTCGCGCGCAGATGAGACATGACCGCAGCGAGCGCCATCAGCGCCGCCATGAGCCAGAATACGGCATGCAGACCGCTGATAAATCCATTCAACGACGATTCTGCACCCTTCATGCCTACCTGTGTTCCCGAGAATATCGCAAGCATCGCTTCATGTGGAATGCTATGCGTGACGATCGGCATCGAGAACGCAATGCTGAGCATCATCCCCATGTTCGTCGTGAGGGAGCGAATCCCGGAAGCTTCGCCGCGATATTTGGCGCCGGCCGCATTCATAATACTGCTGGAATTCGGCGAATTAAACAACCCCGAGCCGATGCTAATGATTGTCATATAAAGCGCTAAATGCCAGAAAGGCGTTGCCAGATTCGTATCAAGCGCAAGTCCCGCCAAGCCGATAATGCTAAGGAACAAGCCGACGGTGGCCGGCGTCGTTTCCCCATATTTGTCGCCAAGACTGCCTGCAAGCGGCGATACGACGAGCATGCCTGCCGCGAGCGGGATCGTCATGATGCCGGCCACCAGCGCATCCTTCTCCAGTGCCCCTTGGAAGTAGAAGATAAGCATGAACATGACGGCCATCCGTGCAATGGCGTTTAGTGTAGCGGATATGATGCCGAAGGAGAATATTTTGTTCGTGAACAATGGCAAATGCAGCAGCGCGTTTGGATGTCTCCGTTCGAACCGCAGGAATAAGGGAAAAAGTACGATAAAGAATAGTCCGGATATCCATACGACCGGCGACGTCCAGCTTTGAATCGGACCCCATGTCAAGGCAATCAACAAGGCAGTAATAGAAACGACATACGTAACCACCCCGCCGATGTCCAATCCACCTGCTTTAGGAGCGGCAATTTTATCATCCTTGATCCCCATGACCGCCAGTCCCCAGATGACGCCGATGACGCCGAATGGAACGTTAAACCAGAAGGTCCACTCCCAGCCAAAAGCCGTCGTCAGCCAGCCGCCAAGAACGGGACCGATAATTTGACCAACCGCGATGACCATAATGTTAATGCCGAGTGCTTTGCCCAGCTCTTCCTTCGGAAAAGCGTCAGCGACAATCGCCGTGCTGTTGGCCATAACCATGGCGCCGCCGATGCCCTGTAAGATCCGAAACACAATAAGCAGCGGCGCATGCTCGGCGAACCCTGAGATCAGCGATACAACAGTAAACAGCAGCATCCCCGCAATATAAATCCGTTTCCGCCCGAACCGATCGGCAAGTGAGCCGGCCATGAGTACCATAACCGTCTGAGCCACCATATACGAGAGCATCACCCACATGGCTTGCATCAGCGAAGCTTGTAAGCCTGTTAGCAGATCCGGCAGCGCAATAATAAGTGTGCTGAAGTTAAGTGCAGACAGCAAGGAACCAAGGCTTGTTACGGATAATATCCACCATTTTCGCGAAGCATCCACGTTCGTTCTCCCCTTTCACTCAATCCGCCGACGCAGCTGAAGAGCGATGTTTCAAGCGAGTCGCGCGATCGAGACGTTCTGCAAACCCTTGCTTTAACAGCTGCAGTTTCTCCATCCGTTCCTCAATGTGACGGATGATGTCCCGTAGTCGGTCCGTCGCTTCATCCAGCACATTCTCTCGTTCGTTCTCCGTAAGCGAATCCCCATAGAACGTTGCTCGAAGGCGATCAAGGTCAGCTTCCGCTTGCAGAATATCACGTATTTCTTGCAGCGATGCACCAAGAACTTCTTTCAATCTCAGAATGTGTTGAATGCGAAGCACCATCTCTTCGTCATAAACCCGATGCCTGCCCTCCGTTCGACTTACCGTAGGAAGCAACCCAATTTCCTCGTAGTAATGAAGCGTTCTGGCTGTAATGCCTAGTCGCTCTGTGATGTCTTCCATCGTAAATTTAAGGTTTCCTTCCATGCGGAATTCGGCGTTCTCCCTTCTCTTCCCAAATAACTTACGTTAACGTAATGTTATCCCAACGAACTTGAAATCGTCAATCCACGATCGGCGCGGAAAACCAAAAAAGCTGCCGTTCCCGGCAGCTTCCAGATTGTAGAGAAACCTGCTGTTTTTTTAACGGCGGGTTTCTCTTTGTTTTTTAGGGAGTGAAAAATACAAGCATAAGGACGGTTTCACCCCTAAACCCTCCGTTCTAGATGGAGGGCGATTTTTTTCATGTTCTGTACGGCGGCGGTCATCAACACTTGTTCCATCAAGTTGCGTAACCCCCGCAAACGGCAATAGCGAAACCCGTGGAGCTGTTTAGCATCCGCAAAGCTTCGTTCAATTGTTTCTTTTCGTTTCTTGTACAGCTTTTTGCCCGACTTACTAAGGCGGTTCAACCGCACTTGCTCCTTACTATCCTCCCAAATGTTCCTCGTGACAATCTTTCGCTTGTTACAGGATCGTGTACATTTCTCAAGCATGGGGCAGGATGCACATCGTTTTGGATCCGAAGCATATTATCGGTACCCTTCACGGTCTGTCGTCCGGTAAGGCAGCTCTTGTTGCTGTGGACATACGTACAAGTTCCGCTGCACGTCATAAGTAAACTTCCATTTGGGAAACAACCTTTGTGTCGGTTGGAATCGGCGGTGCTCAATAACGCCAAATAATATATTAACGCGGTGTCGTATTAAAATATATGGTAAAGTGAAGGCTGCGCGAGAAAGTCTCGGGCAGCTGCTTTGTTGTCTATACTTCATGAATAACATTTTAACGGTTGCCAGCGTGGCTATTTCATACACATAAGCCTTTTTGAAAATCTAACGGTTGCCACAGTCGTTATTTGCAACAAATGGATCGATTCCAAGGGGAATATGATTAAATAAGCTCGCTGGCAACCGTTAGACTATAAAAAGGGCTAATTTATGCCAAATAACCACTGTCACAACCGTTAGCGTTGGAATGCGACGACAAAGTATGCACTCATCACGGAGGTACATAGAACTACCGTACCGGAAGCTAATAAAACGACATTGTATCAACACGGGTTACTCGACAGACTGAAAGCTGCCGTTCCCGGCAGCTTCCTTCGCAAATCACGAACTAATCTACAATCAACTTCCCGACCATCTTCGCATGTCCCGAACCACACATAATCGAGCAATGAAACGGATGCTCGCCGGCTTTATCAGCCGTAAACTCCGCAGTCCCGTTATTTTCTTGGATATCGACATTGAAATCATCAATCGCAAAACCATGCACGCCTTCCTCGTCCTGCAAAGTGATTTTCACTTTGTCGCCCTGCTTCACATGGATTTCCTCTTGATCAAATTTGAAATTGGAGGCTTTCACCGTAATCGTATTGCCGCCGCTGCTGTTATTCGACCCCGTATTTGTACCCGTGTTATTCCCGGAATTTGCTCCGTTATTCGTGTTATTCCCGGTGTTGTCGTTATCCTTCCCGCCGCAGCCTGCCAGACCGAACGCCGCCATCGCCAATACTGCTGCGATAACCAGTAATCTTATTTTCATTGTAGCTTCCTCCTTATAGGTTTAACGCTTGGATTCGATCTCGATAATGTTCGTCTTCTCATCAGGGGTATCGTCGACAATTCCTTTGGTGGAATTGCGGAATTCGCGCAGCGTATCTCCGAACGCCCGTCCAAGCTGCGGAAGCTTAGCAGGGCCAAACACGATTAACGCAATGGCGAAAATAATGATCAGCCCCGATATACCAATATTGTTAAACATAGGAGCACCTCCAATTGTTAAGTTATTTTACTGTGCCGGCTGCATCGCAATCTTCAGCCTCCGTCTGTAGTAGATCGAGCAGCCCAGTGCGCTGATCTCAAACAGAAGAATAAGCGGCACCGTGACAGACAGATGGGATACGAAATCCGGCGGCGAAATCAGAGAACCAAGCACCGCTAAACTGACATACGCATATTTGCGAACGGGTTTCATTTTCTCCGGTGTAAGCAGTCCGATTCGAGTTAGAAAGGTCATCACGAGCGGCATTTCAAAGGCGATGCCCATCGGCAGCAGGAAGCTGATCAGGAACGACATGTAATGCTGAATGCCATACACTTCGGCGGCTCCCATGGATTGATTGAGCTTGATCATGAACCGAATCATCATCGGCAGCGCGACCAGATACCCGAACGAACCGCCTAATAAGAAGAGCAGAACAGACATCGGAACATAGATCAGCGTGCCTCTGGCTTCGGATTCCGTCATTCCGGGTTTCGCAAAAGCCCAGAAATGATACATCAGGAACGGAAGCGTGATCGTAATCCCTATCAGAAGCGCACATTTCATGTATACAACGAGCCCATCCGATAAGGCAAAAACGCTCCATTCCACTTGAATGCCGCCCAGATGCGACTTGATGAACCGGATAATGCGCGGTGATTCGAATAACCCGGCTGCAAAAGCGACCAGAAACCATAACCCGACATAGATCAGACGTTTGCGCAGCTCCGACAAGTGAACGATCAAATCACGGTCCAGCAGCTCCTTCGCCTGGCCTTTACCGCTGCTCACACAAGAGGTCCTCCTTTCTTAAGATAGGTTTGGACCCCTTCCGCAGCCCGATAAGCAAAAGCGCCAACCGTCGCCGTCGGATTATAGCCGCTGTTATGAGCGAAGTTGGAAGCCCCGCAGATAAACACATTTTCGGCATCCCACATTTGCAGATAGTTGTTCACTACCGATGTCTTCGGATCACTGCCCATGATCGTCCCACCCGTGTTATGAGTGGATTGGTACGGAACGATGTTATACTGCTTAAGCGCATCATGCATCTCCACTTTGGTGGCACTCATGCCATCGGCGATTCCCTTTGTCTTCTGCGCAATGAATTTAACAAGCTCCCGGTCTTGTTCTTCAAAATCAAACGTCATGCGCAGCAGCGGCTGTCCAAGCGCATCCTTATATTCCGGATCCAAATCGAGAAAGTGATAGCGGTTCGGCATGCTCGCCCCTTGACCGGTGACCGATAGAATTCGGTTGGCGTTGTGAATGGTAGCCTTCTTGAACTCTGCCCCCCATTTCGGAGAGCCGGCCGGAACCGGTTGATATTGAATCGGTCGAAGTCCTGTTTGCGTAAACCGAATATTAGCCCCATGCAGAAACTTCAAATCGCTGTGATCGAAGTTGTCGCCGTTAAAGTCGTCCAAGCTGCTGCCGAGCGCCCCTGCGCCCATCGCCAGATTGAATTCTCGGTCTTCATAGAATGCGCTTGTACTCGCACCATTGACTTGATACGCATAGTTGCGACCGACTGCACCTGTTTCAGTGTCCGGATTGTACGGCTTACCCAGCTTGGACATAAGCAGCAAACGCACATTCGAGAACACATAGCTGGCCAAAATCACAACATCCGCAGGCTGAATATACTCTTCCCCGGTTGGCGTGTTGATGTAGGTGACACCAGTTGCCTTCGAACCGTTGTGCAGGATTGAAGTCACATTCGAGTGCGTGCGAAGCTCGAACTTTCCGGATGCCTGAGCGACGGGAAGAACGGTGACGACAGGATCAGCCTTCGCTCCGTATTCACAGCCGAATCGTTCACAATAGCCGCAGTATTGGCAGGCAGCGCGTTCAATACCGTCCGGATTCTTATAAACTTCCGTCAAGTTTGCCGAAGGAATAACGTAAGGATGGTAGCCAAGCTTACCGGCTGCTTCCTCAAACAACTTCATTCCCGGTGTTTTCTTCATCGGTTCCGTTGCAAACGGCTTAGACATCGCACCGACATTCGGAGGTGTCGTTTTCTCCCCCGATATCCCTGACATTTGCTCGTACATCACGTAATACGGCTCTAACTGATCGTATGTAATGCCCCAGTCGCGGATCGTCATCCCTACGGGAATCTTCTTCTTCCCATATCGCTCAACCGTCTTGCTGTAGATTTCAAAATCATACGGCAGAAACCGATAATACTGGCCATTCCAGTGCACGCCTGCCCCGCCAAGTCCGTCTCCAAGCAGGAAAGATCCGTAAGTGCGCATCGGTAATGCACGCATTTTGTAGGTATTTCGGAAGGTCACCGTTTCTTTGGACAAGTCCTGCATCAGCTCGTAGCGAGCCGCGTATCGAAGCTCATCGTGGACGTGAAAATAATCCTGCGTCCCTCGCCCCTTCCCTCTCTCCAGCCCGACCACTTGAATGCCGGCTTTCGACAATTCCGCGGCGATAATGCCGCCAACCCAGCCCATTCCGACGATTACGACAGGTACTTTCGGAAGTTTAGTCGCCATATTCCATCACTCCTAACCTATATCGAGATGATCAGCCAGACTAAGCGGTTCCATTTTGACGAAAACTTCCTTCTCGATCTCCTTGGAATAGCTCATTTGGTTGCCCGGATAATTTCTCATCTTCCACCCTTGCATGTTCTTATTGCCTCCGTAGAGCGGATCCGAATAGACGCCTTCAATCGTCAGATTCTGAAACATCGAGAAGAAGGTTGAAGCCGGAACCCCTTTCAAATGCACGTCATCCTTCTCAAATGCGGTCAGAACCTCATCTTGTTCTTCAGGGGTGATGTCCACGAACTGCTTCTGGTACTTCGAGTTGCTGTGCAAATTGAGCGAATCGAGGCCAAGCGCCATCAGCTCCTTGCGCTTGAAGGTAAGCTGATAGCCTTGCGAGGCTTCCGCTTTGTAGAACGGCGGCGACATGTAATCTCGCGAGTTGGTTCCGAAAGAACTTGCCATTTGGTGGTCGATGAAGAACGCGGCGCCTAACTCCTTGGCTCCCGGTCCAAGATCATCCTTCGGGAAAATCCGTTCAGCTGCAGCTTCCGCAGTCAGAAACTGATCCTGAGAGAAGAACATCAGCGCTTGATTGTAGTCCTTCGTTTCGGATGTCGGTGCCGGTGCTGCCGGCTCTTCGTCCTTCGTTGTTTGTTTCGTGTTGGAGCCGATTAATCCGCCGATTACACCACCTAGGACAACTCCTCCCAGAGCGGTACCGGAGTATTTTAGAAACCTTCGTCTGGATTCATCTTGTGGCTGTTTCGAATCCGTTGCCATCATGATCTCTCCTTCTTATTCACTTGAGTTAAGTAGGCTTAGTATTTTCCACAACATGAATTAACATCCAATTATTTAGAAAAGTGCCGATTGCGCGATTGGGCGGCATAAGGTAATAAGGAGCGGGTTAATACGACTTCACGATTGGAGATGAAAAGCAATGAATGCCACGAAGGCTTTACGGGTGTTGCTGTTCGGTTTCTTGATTGCTGTTCTGGCAATCGGGCTGTTACCTTTCCTTGTCATTTACAATTGGAGTGAGCTGTATGGTTTGTCTGAAGTCGACAATTCTTACTCTCCGTTGACCTTTCTGCAGAAATATATGAAGTGAGGTTTATGACACGCGAAGAAGGCTGTCTCCAAAAAGTCGCTTTCCGCGCTTTTTGGGACAGCCTATTGTTAGGTTTAGGAGCATTATGTGTTTGACAACACAACCTAATTATCGTATACAGTAGCATTACAAGAACAGAATTGGAGTGGATCCGTTTGAGTGCTCAGAACCAAGTTGTGCTCGTCACCGGCGCAGGGAATGGAATTGGTAGAAATGTGGCACTTGCCTATGCGCGGGAAGCAGCAACGGTCATAATCGTGGATAAGAATGAGGAGTCGCTGGAAGGAACTGCGGAGCTTATAATTGCAGAAGGATTTGATCGGCCAATAAGCCGCGTGCTGGATTTGAGTGAACCCGCATCCATCGAAGCCTGCTTCGAGGAGTTGGCGAGGCGTGTGGGACGGCTTGATGTTCTCATTAACAATGCCGGTTTCGGCATATGGAAATCGGTCTATGATCTTACGATCGAGGAATGGGACCGCGTCATTAATACGAACCTGCGCGGTACATTTGTTTGTGCTCGCGAAGCGGCCAAAGTAATGAAAACCGGCGGCAACGGCGGAGCAATCGTAAATATATCATCTACGCGAGCGACCATGTCCGAGCCGAATTCGGAAGCGTATGCCGCGTCCAAAGGCGGGATTCTATCGCTTACGCATGCGCTGGCGGTCTCGCTTGGGCAGGATCGGATACGCGTAAACGCGATCAGTCCCGGCTGGATCGAGACAGGCGATTACGCCAAGCTTCGGCCAGAGGATCATCACCAGCATCCGTCGCAGCGGGTGGGCAAACCCGAAGACATTGCCAGAGCCTGTCTGTATCTGACAGATCCTCGAAATGACTTCGTAACGGGAACAAATCTAGTGATCGATGGCGGAATGACGCGCAAAATGATCTATCTCGAATAGAGCGCTAACCGCCCCACAGTCCATCTTTGGTCTCACTGGAGATACATAGCGTAATAAGCCACCAGGCCGTGATACCCAGACAAATATAGTGCATGGTATCGCCATGAACAAACACTGCGTACAGAATCCAGCTTACGCCTCCGACCGCAAACCAGAACCACGAACTCAAGATGAAAAACAACACGCCGATGCCCGCCAGCACTTCGAGAAGCCCCTCCCAAATTTCCTCCATACCGCACTCTCCTTAGTTGCTTATATAGCTACTATATGAGGCGTAGGAGAGGTTCGATCACATGCGAGGCAATAAGCGGCTATTCCGCTTATTGCCTCTAAACTAACTTCAGCTCAATGTCTCCAGCATCTGCTCCAGAACTCGAACTCCTTGAATCTCCGCGGCTTTGGCATCTTGCAGCAGCTCAATCGCACGAGTAGCACTCGCCTCTTGATTCGGTTCGCCTCCTTGCGGGAACGGGAACAAGCTTATTAGTGCGCCAAGACGGTCTGCCACGATCCGATAATGGGTGGCAGCTTCAGAGGCGAGTTGGCGAAGCTGCGACGAGTCCCTTTCCTTCTCCTCCGGCCAGTTTGCCACGATGTCTTCCAGAAATTTTACGGCAAATTCACGGGCATCCCAAACTTTCACTCCATTAACACTGTTGCCGAAAGGTTCGACCGTCCGATTCGTGAACGCTTTGATCCACGCATCATAGCCAGCGATTCCGTTGCGGTGAGGCACTTTGTCCAGTTCCCTCAGGGGCTCCTTGGCATGCTGCAACGCAAGCTCCAGTGCGCCCTTCAACATGGATCTCCGATCGACTGGCTGATACCCCGTTATCCCCAGCACATAAAGCTCCGTTACTTCGCCTCGCCCTAGTTTCTCATAAGGCAGCTCACCATCTTGACGAACATCCCTGCATTGGAATACCCGCCGATTATCGTCATAACCATAGATCACGCCCCACTCCGGGATGAAGAGATCCCAACTTAGCGAGGGAATACCTCGATCGATCGCCTGCTGCACAAGCGCTATCCCTTCCTCAAGCTCTTCAGGTGTTGGAGGATTGTTCGTTTGTTTGCCGGCATATTCAACCGAGAATCCAAGATTGTTCAAAGCTGCTTCATGATGCTGCTTCCAATCGAAGCAAGAATAACTCCCCACCTCTACCGCTTCTTGGTCAATAATGATCCGAAAAGCATGCGCCGTGTACCCCATCACCTCTACCAAAGTCATACCTGCCAGCTCGGTGTATTGCACAATACTGTGCACCGCCGCCGTATCCGTATTATGACTCCAGCTGCAATCGGTTTTCGCTATCATTTCCATCGTTCTCATTCCTTCCATGTGATTTTGTACTGCGGTGGAGCGAGCAGCTTCACTGCCGGTTTCCCTACCTTCTTGCGTCCCTCGATGTACATGCTGATTTGCGTACGAATGCGCTCCTGCTGCAGCTTCTGCCGTGATCTCGAAATGCTGTTGTACACATTAGCGACTGCGGTGTCCATTAAGGAAGCGATATGCTGCGGCGACAGCTGATCGAAGAAATACGCTTCGAAGATTCGCTTCTCCCGACTGGTTAAGCAGTACATCATGCCGCGAATGCCATCGACCAAATCTTTGCGCAGTAAGGCAGCCGAGGGATCATTCGCCTGCTTCGCTTCATCAAGCGCAAGTTTGCCGAGGCGGAACAGCACATGATCCATGTTATATGGATCGTCGAAGGCAACATTCGCTCTTTCAACTGCAGCAATCTCCTTGCTGCTCCAGCTGGTGAACGGCCGCTCCCTGCGGTGTGGCCCTCCTCGGCGCAGCTTCATGTTGGCTTCATTCCGCACAATGGTCTTGAGCCACGGGGCGAATCGGCTGCTGTCCACGAGCGATCCCAGATGAAGAAATGCCCGCACGAGCGCTTCCTGCACCACATCCTCTGCAAGATGATGATCTTGCGTTAAGGAGTAGGCCAAATGAAAGGCTTTGGCCCGGCTCCTTCGGACAAGCTCCCCGAAAGCATCCGGGTCACCTGTTCTCGCAAGAGCTACCAGTTCCGCTTCCCCAACCGGCACTTTCTCGTCCTTGCGCTCCTGATCAGCATGATTAGAAACCAACAATTCGCTGCCTCCTTTCGTCAACCTATATCTAGAGATGCCAGCCGAAGCTGCAATCTATCTGAGGGGTTCAAACTTTTTTTCACAAAACCTACAATACTCTGTATTCTATTTCCCCACCTCCGCACAGAAACCTGTTTTGCACACAAAAAAACCGCCAAAACGGCGGTTTTCTAGCCAACAAATCCTATTCAACATTCGGTGCCGCTTCATCCAGCCAGCTCTCAATGCTGCCAATGACAGAAGCTACGCAGCCATCATCGAACGGGGAGTTCAGACCGGCAACCTTCACCAGCTCCGTGAACGACAAGCTTCCGCCTTGTTGGCATAGGTTCAGGTAGTCTGCCCATGCTTCAGGACGATCCTCGTGCATCTTCTTCCAGAATTGGAACGCACAGATCTGTGCCAATGTGTAGTCGATATAGTAGAACGGACTGTTGAAAATATGACCCTGCTTATGCCAGAATCCGCCCTGCTCCAGATACGCATTGTCCGCGTAGTTGCGATGCGGTAAGTATTTACGCTCGATTTCGCGCCATGCTTGCTTGCGCTCTGCCGGAGTTGCATCCGGATTCTCGTAGATGAAATGCTGGAACTCATCCACCGTCACGCCATAGGGGATAAAGATCAATCCGCTTGCCAGATGGTCGAATCGGTATTTGTCCGCTTCATCCTCGAAGAACAGATCCATCCAAGGCCAAGTAAAGAACTCCATGCTCATCGAATGAATTTCGCAAGCCTCGTAGGTCGGGAAGCTGTACTCCGGTACAGCGAAACTTCTGCTCTCATACACCTGAAAAGCATGGCCGGCTTCGTGCGTCAGCACATCAATATCGCCGGAAGTCCCATTAAAGTTGGAGAAAATATAAGGCGCACTGTACTTGCTGATATACGTGCAATAGCCGCCGCCTTGTTTGCCTTTCTTCGCTACCAGATCCATCAGATCGTTATCCTGCATGAAACGGAAGAACACGTCGGTTTCCGGAGACAGCTCCGCGTACATCTTCTCGCCATTCTTCACGATCCACTCCGGATTACCCTTCGGTGCCGCATTGCCGGACTTGAATACGAAATTCTCGTCGTAGTAAAGCAATGTATCGACTTCGATTCGTTCCTGCTGCGCAGCTTTCAGCTTCGAGGCAACCGGCACGATGTATTGAAGCACCTGCTTACGGAAGTTAGCAACCATCTCTGCGTTGTAATCCGTGCGGCTCATTCGTGCATATCCAAGCTCAACATAGTTGGCAAAACCAAGCTTCTTCGCGATCTTAGTGCGTACCTTCACGAGATCATCATAGATCCGATCGAAAGTGGCTTCATTCTCTGCCATGAAGCCGGATGAAGCTTCCATAGCACGCCTGCGCATATCGCGATCCTTCGATTGTTGGAACGGCCCGAGCTGGGACAATGTCCGCTCTTCGCCCTCGAACATGATTTTGGCAGACGCAATCAGCTTCGAATATTCGGTCGTCAGCTTATTCTCTTGCTGAAGATCCTCAATGACCTCTGGACTGAACGTCTTGAGGGACAGCTCGGCCAATTGAAACAGCTGACGGCCCCACTTCTGCTCAAGCTCGGCTCTGAACTTGGAACCCACAAGTGCGCGATAGTAATCGGTTATGTATTCTTGCACGATCGGGCCGCTTTCGTCGAAGAAATCTTGCTCGGCTTTATAAAACTCGTCATTCGTATCAATGGAGTGGCGGATGCTCGCGATTTGCGCCTGCGAATCGAACTCACTGCGAAGTTGGTTTAACTGCGTCATTGCAAGGTCTTGCTCGTCGTAGGTTTGCGCGGATAGGAACGATTCCAATTGCGACTTAAACTTCTGTTCAAACTCTTTAACTTCCGGTCGTTCGTACCGGTACTCGCTAAATTTCATGAATACGCACCTAACCTTTCCTTACAGGAATTATTTAAATAGTGCCAAAGTGTGACCTCCCAATTATATCCTAAACGCACCCAGACCAAAAGAGGCCGTTCGGGGCTTGCCCCCTCGCAGCCCCATCAGCAATTCTATTTTCTTTACTCTTTGAATCGACCGATGATATCCATTACGTACTTATAGATGACCGAAGCGCCGCCTATGAAGAAAAGTACGATCAGCGTGTAAGTAGTCGGGTCGATGGAAACCATCGAAAGCAGAAAATTCAGAGGAAGTACATAGAAGACAATGTCTTTCAAATAGCCGAGAAATGTTGTATCGAAAGACCCTTTCCAGAAAGACTTGGAAAAGGCTATAACAAAATCAATGATCATCAGGGCAAATATTGCCCACATCGTGTAGGTCACCCATGCTGCAAGTGTAAATGTCATGTATCATCACCACCTTCCTACACAGTATGCTAGGTTGGTTTCTGGGTGATGATTATTCGGCATGGTGCATAACTTTTGTGTATAGCGTGTAAATTTATTCAGATCATCGCAGCTGGGCATGGAGGCGAGCGAACGATGTCCGATCGAAACAGCATCGTGTCCGACTATTTTGAGAAGATCCTCAACACGATTGATGTAGGTGTTCATTTCATTGATCAGGAAGGCAATACCGTCTTCTACAATGATAAAATGGCTGAAATTGACGGGCTGGACCGGGAGCAAGTGCTCGGGAAAAATATTTTGCACCTCTACCCTTCCCTTACGCAGGAAACGAGCACGCTTGAGAAGGTGCTTCAGACCGGTCAGCAGCTGCCCGCCCATATCCAAACCTATTTCAACGTGACAGGTAAACGGATTATGACCATTAATAGCACTTATCCCCTCTATGACAATGGCCAATTGATCGGTGCACTGGAAGTCGCGAAAGATATTACGAGCATTGTGCAGCTGCACGATCAGATTCTCGACCTTCGGCATCAGCTCTATCAGGCGAAACAGAAGGAAAACAAGAATAAAGGGACGGCAAGATACGAGTTCAGCGACCTCATCGGCCGAAGCAAACCGTTCCAAGACGCTTTAACCCTTGCGAAGAAGACATCGCGAACGGTTTCCCCCGTCATGATTTGCGGTCCGACGGGTACCGGCAAGGAGTTGTTCGCTCAAAGCATTCACAACGCCGGAGCCAGGCGGAATCGCCCTTTCGTTGCACAGAACTGCGCCGCTGTTCCTGCTGATCTGCTGGAAGGCATCATGTTCGGTACGGCAAGAGGCGCGTTTACCGGTGCGGTCGATCGGGCGGGTCTGTTCGAGCAAGCCAGCGGCGGCACATTATTCCTGGATGAGCTGAGCAGTCTGGATGTTTATTTGCAGGCAAAGCTTCTTCGGGTGCTGCAAGATGGCATGGTCAGGCGGATTGGCGGGATGAATGAACAGCAGGCGGATGTTCGCATCATTACCGCAATGAATATGGATCCGGCGCAGGCGCTGGAAGAAGGGCTGCTGCGGTATGATTTATACTACAGGCTGAGTGTGGTGAAGATCGAGCTCCCTCCTTTGCAGCAACGAGAAGAGGATATTCCGCTGCTGGTGAGCCATTTTATCGAGAAGCTGAATCCGGTGTTTGGACTGCAAATTCAGAACCTCTCGCCTGATGCGCTGCGACGATTGACTGCTTATAGCTGGCCCGGTAATGTTCGCGAGCTGGGTCATGCGATTGAATCTGCCTTTAATATGGTGGAAATCGATGAGGAAACCATAGAAGAACGTCATTTACCCAGAGGACTGCTGACGGATCGGGTAATCGCTGAGGTGGATAGTGGTAGTAGTAACGATCGACTGCCCGAGCGGATGAAGCAGATGGAACGTGAGGCCATTGCAATTGCTTTTCAGAAGAATGGCTTTAATGTAAGTCAAACTGCGCAAGAGCTTGGCATGAAACGGCAGGCCTTGCAATATAAACTGAATCGATATGGAATTACGAAGAAACCTTGATTGGCCGGATGAAGTGATGGTTGGCGACAGGTTGGCCTCTGCTTGTAGGCAGAGGCCCTTTTTGCGTGGAATGGGCGGCGTTTGGCAAGGTTGGCATGTTTCTTGCACCAATATGCGTGAGTAGCAAATTTCCGTGGAGGTGCGCCAATCATGAGCATGTCAAACGATGGTAGGACGGACAAGGTGCCCCTAAGCAGCAAGAGGCACTGGAAGCAAGTAGCGTTGTGGAAAGATGTGACGGACGAACAGTGGAATGACTGGCTCTGGCAGCTCACGCATACAATCAAGACGCTGGATGAGCTGAAGCAAGTGGTCAATTTGACGCCCGACGAAGAGGCAGGTGTGCTCATTTCGACGCAAACGATTCCGCTTAACATTACGCCTTACTATGCCTCCCTCATGCATCCGGATGATCCGCGCTGTCCCATTCGGCTGCAGTCGGTTCCGATTTCTGCGGAGCTGTTGAAGACGAAATATGATCTCGAGGATCCGCTCTTTGAAGACGAAGATTCACCAACCCCGGGACTAACGCATCGCTATCCGGACCGAGTACTCTTCCTTGTGACGAACCAATGCTCGATGTACTGCCGTTATTGTACGCGCCGCCGGTTCTCCGGCCAAGTGGGCATGGGCGTGCCGAAGAAGCAAATGGACGATGCCATCGCTTATATCCGCAATACTCCGGAGGTTCGGGATGTGTTGTTGTCCGGTGGGGACGGGTTGTTGATTAATGATACGATTCTGGAATATATATTGAAAAACTTGCGCGAGATTCCCCATGTCGAGATCATTCGGATCGGCACACGGGCGCCGGTCGTATTCCCACAGCGGATTACGGAGAACCTGTGCACGATGCTTCGCAAGTATCACCCGATTTGGTTGAACACGCATTTCAATCATCCGCTGGAAATAACAGATGAAGCAAAGCAAGCCTGTGCGATGCTGGCAGATGCCGGCGTACCGCTCGGTAATCAATCGGTTATCCTCGCGGGCATCAACGATAGTACCCATATCATGAAAAAGCTCATGCACGAGTTGGTCAAAATCCGCGTACGACCTTACTATATCTATCAATGCGACTTATCCGAAGGGATCGGCCACTTCCGGGCGCCTGTCTCCAAAGGTCTGGAGATTATTGAAGCGCTTCGCGGCCATACCAGCGGGTATGCAGTGCCTACCTTCGTTGTTGATGCTCCCGGTGGTGGGGGTAAAATCGCACTTCAACCGAACTATCTTATTTCGCAAAGTCAGGATAAGGTGATCTTGCGTAACTACGAAGGCGTTATCGTCGGTTATCCCGAGCCTAGCAATTATGTGCCGGGCCGAGCGGATGCGTATTTCAATGAGATCTACGGCATAGAGAAGCAACCGCCCAGCACCGGCATCATCTCGCTCATCAAAGATGAAAATTTCAACCTGGTGCCGGAAAATTTGCGCCGCATCGGCAGACGCAAATTGTATGAGCAGGCGGCCGACCACCACTCGCTCAAGGACAAACGCGAGAAACGCGACGAGATGAAGCAGAAGCTCATGCGCGCGCGACAGGATCAGTCTGCCGGCGAAGGCGCGAAGCAGCAGGCTGCTCCCGCTGGCGGGGATGGCGCGCCGAAGGGCGAGCCTGAGGACAAGAGCGAGTAAGTGTGAGACGGCGTTAGCCGGGCATCAGATCTGTTTCACAACAAATGGAATGCTGCCACCCATAGTCGTGGAAAAAGCAAATAAGCCGCCTCATAGTAGCGCGAAGCGCGATTGAGGCGGCTTATTTATGCCGGCTGGGCGGTGTGTTACCCCATACAAACCGCTAACGAACCAGAGAAGCCTTATTTGGGCAAAACAACTGGATTTGAAACGCTAACGAATCCTACAGGTCTTATTTGGGGTCAACAAGCACGATATTGCTGAATTTCCCTGAATAGGACCTCTACGATTCGTTAGAATAATTTAGTGGCTGATTGGGCTGGAATAAGACCTCTGGGATTCGTTAGATTATTTTGTATCGTTTCGCCACACATTACCGCATCATCATTTATTGCCGAGTAGTTATTGTTACTGTTTCTGCGACTGTTCCTTCGACTGCCTCTGTTACTGTTACTCTTACTATGTTACTGCTTTGCTTCTGCCTTTGTTACTACTTCTACTTCTGCTTCTGCTTCTGCATTTTCAGCTCCCACTTCTGCTACTTCCGCTCCCACTTCCACTTCCACTTCCACTACCGTTCCCGCCACTTCCGCACCGACATCAACCTCTACAACAGCTTCAGCTTCTTCGTCTCTGTCAGTCACACCCCCTGCTCCCGCACTATCCCCTTTCCGAGCCGCTTCCTCTTCAACCCCGCACCACTCCGTGAGCGTGAGCGCGATAATCTCGGCGGCTTCGAACACGGCGTCGAGCTCGATATGCTCGTTAGGGTAATGGGCCATCTGCGTGAGGCCGGGTCCGAATACGATACATGGCGTATCGGCTAGAACCGTCAGCAGCCCGCCATCTGTGCCCCACGGCGAAGCTTCCAAGACCGCCGGTTGATTCGTCACCGACGTGTATTGCTCCGCCACGATTCGTACCAAATCATGTGCCGGATCGACGCTTCCCGGCACCCACCTGGCGCCGAACCATTCCAGCACTGGCGGCGCAGCGCGAAACCACTCGTCCTTCTCCTCCAGCAGCTCCAACCAAGTGGCCATTTGCTCCTTGGCATGTTCAAGCGACTCCTCCGGCGCAACCCCCATTCGACCTTCCAAAGTCACCGTGTCAGGCACAGAAGATGGCCAATTGCCGCCGCTAATAGTACCGATATTAATCGGTATGGGAATCGGATTATCCGCAAAGAGCGGATCATGGATCCTCGCATTGCGCACCTGCTCAAGCTCCAGCACATGAGCGACCACGAGCATGCTTTTCTCAATCGCGCTGACGCCTTCGTACCGTGTTCCCCCATGCGCCGCGCGGCCCTTCACCACGATTCGGAACCACATGGACCCCTGCTGCTTTGGAAAGATCCGCATATTCGTAGGCTCGGGTATCAATGCCGCATCGGCCTTATACCCTTTCACAATCATCGCCAAAGTCCCGGCTCCTCCGCTTTCCTCCTCGATAACGCTTTGAAAGATGACATCACCTTGCAGCGAAATCCCCAAACTGCGAATCGCTTGTATCGCAAGCAGCAACGAGACATTGCCGCCCTTCATATCCGATGAGCCGCGCCCATACAGCTTTCCGTCCACCACTTCACCGCTGTATGGCTGACTGCGCCACTGCGAGCGATCGCCTTCAGGCACCACATCCATATGACCGTTTAGAATAATCGAACGGCCGCCCCCGCTTCCTCGCAGGATGCCCACAACATTCGGACTGCCGAAGAAGCTCGTTCTCGGCGAATAGAAATAAGGATGTTTTTCCAGCAGGGCACCATCGGGCTCCCACAGATCCACATCCAATTTCATCTCGAACAGTTTGCCTGCAATGAGCAATTGCGCTTCCTGTTCATTGCCTTGGGTACTGGCGATTCGGACCAAACTCTGCAGCAGTCCAATGCCTTCCTCACGGTGCTGCTGGATCCATTCATGAATTTGCGCCTTCAGGTCCATGCTGTCCGCCTCCTTCATCGGCTACGTGATGTAATCAACCTTGCCCGGTATGAGGAGCGTGGCCTCGGTGCAGCTGATTACGTCCTCAATCGTGAAAGGAGACATCACTTCCCTCAGCACGAGACCCTCATCCGTCACTTCCATGACCGCCATTTCCGTAATGATATAATCGACACATCGCTGTGCCGTAAGCGGCAGCTCGCAGTGCTTCTTAATCTTCGACTTGCCGTCGCGATTAACATGATTCATCACGGCTACGACGCGCTTCGCTTTCTGCGCCAGCTCCATCGCACCGCCGATTCCCGCCGTCCGTTTACCGGGTACGATCCAATTGGCCAAATCCCCTTGCTCGCTGACCTCCAGCGCTCCGAGCACCGTCATATCGATGCAACCACGGCGAATCATGGCAAAAGCAATGGCACTATCGCAATAAGATGCGCCGATCGCCAGGGTTACCGGATAACCGCCCGCATTGCACAGAAACCCATCTTCCTCGCCTGCCTCCGGCGTCGGCCCCGTTCCTAAGATTCCATTCTCCGCATGGAAGGTCACATGGATGCCTTCGGGAATGAAATCAGCCACTCGCGTCGGAATGCCGATCCCCAAATTAACGACCATCCCATCCTTTATTTCACGGGCGGCTCGCCTTGCGATCCGGTCGCGGCTTGTTTCTCCCACACCCATTGCCAGTTCACTCCTTTCCCTGCAACGACTGCATCAACGAAGATTCCCGGCGTCACGATACGCTCCGGATCAAGCTCGCCTAACGGAACAATCTCATCCGCTTCCGCGATCGTCCGCGTACCTGCCATGGCAACAAGCGGATTGAAGTTGCGACCGCTCTTGTCGTAGATTAAATTCCCATATTCGTCAGCCTTCAACGCATGAACGATAGCCACATCTGCCGTGAGCGCCGGTTCAACCAGATACGTTTTGCCGTCCACCACGACCTTCTCCTTGCCTATTTCCAAAGTAGTACCGATCCCCACATCGACAAGAATACCGCCCAGCCCAACTCCGCCTGCCCTGATCTTCTCAGCCAGCGTGCCTTGCGGATAGAATTCCACTTCCATCCGACCATCCTCCATCATGCGACCGGCATTAGGATTGGAGCCGATATGCGACGTGATAACTTTCCGAACACGTCCTTCGGTGACCAAGCGACCAATGCCAATCCACGGAAACCCGGTATCGTTACCGATAAGCGTGATATCCCTTACACCTTTATCCAAAATCGCCTCTATTAGTGTCGGAGGGGTTCCGATCCCGCCGAATCCGCCATACATCAGCGTACAGCCATCAACGATCCACCTAAGCGCTTCATCGATAGCGATCGTCTTCTGTTTCGTCATCCGCCCATGACCTCCCCCATCACTTCCACGATTGTTTCTTCAAGCAGCGAGGCCAGCAGATCCATCTCTTCGGTTGTGATAACAAGCGGCGGAGCGATGATGACGGCATCGCCCTCACCGTTCACGCCTCCTGCCGCAGGGTAAATGAGCAGCCCTTTGCTCTGCGCGCGCTCTACGATCCGCGTTGTTACACCGAGCGCAACCGGGAAAACCCGCTTGCTCGCCCGGTCGGCGACAAACTCCAACCCGAGCAGCAGCCCTTTGCCGCGAACATCGCCGACCGTCACGCAGTTAACAGCAATCCTCTTCAGCGCTTGCAGCAGATAGCTGCCTTTCTCCTCAGCGGCACCTACGAGCTGCCCGGCATCGATGTAATCGAGAACCGCCAAGGCCGTTGCCGCGGATTGCGGGTTTGCACTGAACGTATGGCCGGACATGACAATCCGCGAACCGGCTAGAATCGGCTCCATGATTCGGTCCTTCACTAACGTAGCTGCTATCGGCGTATAACCCGCACTAAGCCCTTTACCGAGGGCGATCAAATCCGGCTCGACGCCCCAATGCTCCATCCCAAACATCGCTCCTGTGCGTGCGATGCCGGTCATCACTTCATCGGCGATGAAGAGAATATCGTATTGCTCGCAGATCGCTTTGATCCGTTCATAATAGCCTTCCGGCGGAACTACAGCCCCTCCGGCCGCTCCGATAATCGGCTCTGCAATAAAAGCCGCTATATGCTCTGCGCCAATTCGTTTAATATTCGTCTCTAAGTCTTCCGCGCAGGCTTGCCCGCAGCTCGGCGCCGACAAGGGACACCGATAGCAATACGGCGCTGCTACAACCGGCAGCTCCTCAAGCAGCGGAACAAACCGCCTTCTCCTGGTGACATGACCGGACATCGACAGCGCTCCGAGCGTGATGCCATGGTAGCTCATCCGTCTGGAAATGACTTTATTTTTGCCGAGTCGACCTTGCTCCTGCCAATATTGAATGGCAATCTTCATTGCGGTTTCCGTTGCCTCAGAGCCGCTGTTCACGAAGAATGACCAGTAATCATGGCCCGGCGCCATGTCGCTAAGCCGCTTCGCAAGCTGTTCCGCCGGCTCGCTCGTAAATTGGGATCGGTAGACAAAAGACACCTTCTGCGCTTGAGCCAGCATCGCATCGATTACTTCTTGCACACCATGCCCGATCCCCGCCGTTACAGCGCCTGACGAGGCATCCAAGTATGCTTTTCCATGCTCATCGTACAGAAATACGCCTTTGCCATAGTCAATCTTCGGATAGTGGGCACTTAGCAGCGGCTTGATCAAATGCTCCCGCGTCAATCGCTTCCCCTCCAATCGGCCTATCTTCTCGCCCATTCTTGTTGCAATTTCGGTGCCAACTTGGGCCGGAAGGCTGCGAATTCACTAATCTGGCATTGATTTTGCATCTATACCATGTAGAATAACGGAAACAGGATTGGAGGATCACTCATCATGGAATCGAATCAGAACGATAAGCAGTATTATGCGATGGAAACCGAACAGGGCAGCAACTTCACCCTTCAATTATGCAGAGATGAATTCAACATGCGGCTGCGGATCGATGATTACAACTACGAGGGAAATATGGATGCATTGTGCAGCCGTCTCACGGAGTTAATGGGCAATCCACTGTTTACGAAACTGTTCGTTAAGGCGCGGGAAACGGATATGCGAAGCTTGCTAGCCAAGGGCTATATGCTTGAAGGGATTTACAAGGGATATTTTGATGGGCAAGATGCGTACTGTATGGCCAAATATACCGACCTCGCCAGACGCGCGAGCGATCACTGGATCGAAGAGGATCACATTCTGGAGCAAGTGTATGCCCTGCAACCGAAGCCAGATAGAGAACCGTTAGCGGAACCGTTCTCCATTCGCAATGCTGACGCAAAGGATGCTCAAGAGCTGGCCTCCTTATATGGACAGATTTTTCAAACCTATCCGATTCCAATGAATGATCCCGCGTATGTGGCTCATGTCATGGAAGAAGGCACAGTGTTTGTTGTTGTGGAGCATGAGGGTCGTATCATCAGTGCGGCTTCTGCCGAAATCAACACCAAATTCCGCAATGCAGAGCTCACGGACTGCCTCACGCTGCCTGCCTATCGCGGACATGGTCTAATGCGACAGCTGCTTCATGTGCTGGAAGAGGATTTACAGCTACGTAATATCCGCTCTGCTTACTCCCTATCACGCGCACTGTCTTTCGGCATGAATGCCGCGTTATTTCAATTAGGTTATGACTATCAGGGTCGACTGACGAAGAACTGCGATATCTATGACAAGTTCGAGGATATGAATTTATGGTGCAAAATACTCCCGGAGCACTACTAGTTATGGCCCTTGCTCTTTGGCTCGTTTACGTTTGAAGGAGGAGGCAATGCCAAGCTCCTCCCGATACTTGGCGACCGTTCGCCTGGAAATGGGAATGCCCTCTCCCTCGAGCATTAACGCCAGCTGTTGGTCCGAATACGGCGTACTGCCCGCTTCCTGCTCCACCATCTCCCGCAGCTTCGACTTTACACTCCCTGCTGTTGACGCATCTTCCTGCCCGCTGTTGTAGCCCGACGGAAAGAAATAACCGAGCTCGCAGGTGCCCCAAGGCGTCTGTGCATATTTGCCTGCAACCGCTCGGCTGACAGTCGATTCATGCAAGCCTACTTTCTCCGCAATTTGCCGGAGCACCATCGGTTTGAGGTGATCCGCTCCTCCGCGAAAGAAAGCAGCTTGTTCTTCCACAATCGCTCTTGTCACCCGCAATAGCGTCAGCCTGCGCTGCTCCAAGCATTTGAGCAAGAATGCAGCGGCGCTTCGTTTCGCCAGGAAATATCGTGCTGATTCATCCGAATTCCCCAGCTCCTTCGCGATTCCTACATACGTGGTGTTCATCGTTAGTCTTGGTGCCGCCGACTCTTGAATGGATACGACAAACTGATCCCCAACCATTCGAATAAGCACATCCGGGATGATGTAATCGGCATGTTTCGGCTGATAGACGGCGCCGGGTCTTGGGTTCAGCGATCTGATGAAGGCGATGGCCGATACGATCTCCTCATGCGAGGCATGCAGCAGTCGCATTAATTTCTGAATATGATAATCCGCAACCACTTCCAGATGTGAAGTAATCAACGGGATGACCAGCGGGCTGAAGCCCTCCGTTCGGTTCACTTGCAGCAGCAAACATTCCGCCAAATTTCTGGCACCGACCCCAGCGGGCTCTAATCCTTGCACATCACTTAACGCTTGCTCAACCTCAGCAAGCGGTATCTTCAGTTTGGCAGCAATCTGCTCCGGCGGGCAGTCCAAATAGCCGTTTGCATCTAAATTTCCGATGATAAAGTCGACCACTTTCCTCCTAGCACCTGTGATCTCCGAATCGAAACGAAGCTGTTCCTTCAAGTGCTTCTCCATCGTCGGCCCCTGATCTGCTGCGATGTAATCGAGTGGAGCCGCGCTTCGCGGACCTCGTGCGAAGTCCGTACCAAGTCCGGCTCCTCCCTGACCATCCCACGCTTCCAAGAACGGATTCTCTTCAAGCTCATTCCGAATAAACGCAAGCAAATCAGTCGTCGGCAGCTGCAAAATTTTGATCGCCTGCTGCAGCTGCGGCGACATATGCATATGCGCCTTCTGCTGCTGATACATCCCGAACCCGTACCGGGAGTTCATAAGAATCACCTGCTTCGAAGGTGGATTCCTATAGTATATTCGGGTTGGGCTAGGTCCGATTAATAATAACGGTTTTGATTTCCGTCATTTCATCGATCGCATACTTGACTCCTTCGCGGCCAACCCCGCTCTCTTTCACGCCGCCATACGGCATGTGATCCACCCTGAACGTAGGAATATCGTTAATCATGACGCCTCCCACATGCAGCTTCTCCGCTGCATCGAGCGCTGTATGAATACGATCCGTGTAGATCCCGGCATGGAGACCGAACCTGGAATCGTTAATGAGTTCGATTCCTTCCTCCACATATCGAATCCGGTTAATGAGCACGATTGGAGCAAATACTTCCTCGCAGCATACTTTGGCGGAACGATCTACTCCCAATAACACGGTAGGCTGAAGAATTTTTGCGGATGAAGTGCTTCCTCCACATGCAACGACTGCTCCTTGCTCAACCGCTTCATCAATCCAGGCAAGTGCGCGAACGACGTCACCTTGCGTGATCATTGCCGATAGATCGGTGTCCGGATCAAGCGGGTCGCCTACCTTCAGCTTAGCTGCAGCCTCGCAGAATCCAGCAACGAACTCATCATAGATATCCGCATGCACATAAATACGCTGCAAGGAGATACATACCTGACCCTGATAGGAGAACGCGCCGACCACGCAGCGCGGAATGATTTTGTCCAATTGGACACCTTTATCTATAATTAATGCAGAGTTCGAGCCCAGCTCAAGCGCAACACGCTTCAAGCCGGCATGATTGCGAATACCGATGCCGACCTTCGGGCTGCCTGTGAACGAGATCGCCTTCACTTTATCGTGCTTAACAATGACATCTCCAATAACGGAACCAGAGCCCGTCACCACATTCAGCGCACCGGCGGGAAGACCCGCTTCTTCCAGCAATTCGGCCAAGAAGAATGCGGACAGCGGCGTTTGCGATGCCGGCTTGAGCACAATTGTGTTACCGGAAGCAATGGCAGGCCCTACTTTATGCGCGACCAGATTCATGGGGAAATTAAACGGCGTAATCGCACCGATGACGCCAATCGGCTCCTTCATCGTATACCCGATTCGCCCTTCGCCGCCCGGTACGGCATCGAGCGGAATCATCTCGCCACTGAGCCGTTTCGCTTCTTCAGCAGCAAACTTATACGTCTGAATGGTACGATCCACTTCTGCTAACGCAGCTTTAAGCGGTTTGGCCGCCTCCATTGCGATCATTCGGGCTGCCTCCCCTGCGCGCTCGGTCAGCAGGCGGCTTAATGTCTCCAATATTGCGGCCCGTTTATGAGCGGGCAACTTCGCCATGACCCCTCTTGCTGAGTATGCGGCTTCGATTGCGCGCTCCGTCTCCTCTCTGTCAGCGAGCGGAATTTCTGCTAGTACCTCACCGGAGTATGGCGCTGTCAACTTCGTGTAGGACTTGGCCTCCAACCACTCTCCACCTATATAGAGCTGCTTCTTTAACATCCGCCAAGCCTCCTTTAACTGATTTGTTGTTCCTGCGAATAGAGCTGTTCCACGATATCACTTAGGATATCCAGCCCCTCTTGCAGCTGTTCATCTGTTATGACCAGCGGCGTTAAGAATCGAACCACATTGCCATAGATGCCCGCACTAAGCAAGATGACACCTGCCTCATAGGAAGCCTGAATGACCTTCGCTGTAAATTCCTTCATCGGCGTCTTGGACGAGGGATCGATAAATTCAACGCCGCACATCGCACCTAAACCGCGCACTTCCGCAATGACCGGAACTCGTTCTTGCAGAGCCGTGAAGCAATCGATGATCCGCTTCCCGATTTCCGTAGCACGTTCGCAGAGCTTTTCTCTTTCCAACTTCTCAATAACTGCAAGTGCCGCGACACAGCCAAGCGGACTGCCACTGTACGTACCGCCAATCTCCCCCGGAGTCGGAGCATCCATAATCTCTGCTCGACCGGTAACGGCGCTTAGCGGGATGCCTGCTGCAAGAGATTTGGACATTGTAATCAGATCCGGTTCTATGCCAAAATAGCTCGAAGCAAACATCGTTCCCGTTCGTCCGAAGCCGGTTTGAATTTCATCACAAATAAACAGAATCTGATTTCTGCGGCACACCTCATAGATGCCTTGCACGAATGAAACAGGAGGAACGATGAATCCTCCCTCGCCCTGCACCGGTTCCATAATGACTGCTGCCAGCTCTTCGGGGGCGGCTTCCGTCAATAGAAAATCCTCGAATTGCGCCACACAGAATGCGGCATACTGCTCTTCTGTCATTCCTTCGGGTCTGTGCAGCGGATATGGATACATGGCTTTATAAGTAGCTGGCGCAAACGGCCCCATTCGATATTTGTAAGGTCTTACTTTACTGGTAAGCGACATTCCGAGCAATGTACGTCCATGAAAGCCCCGCGTAAACGACACAATACCCGGCTTCCCCGTGAACTTCCGCGCGATCTTTACGGCGTTCTCCACCGCCTCAGCCCCACTGTTCAGCAGTATGGTTTTCTTCGGATAATTCCCCGGTGTAATCTCTGCTAATTTCTCTGCCAGCTGGATATAGGGCTCATACATAGCCACATGGAAGCTGGTGTGGATAAAATGCGAAGCTTGCTTCTGTACAGCATCCACAATCTCAGGCGGACAATGCCCGACGTTAAGCGTGCCGATCGCACCGGCAAAATCAAGGAACACATTGCCGTCCACGTCCGTTATCTGTGCACCGCTGGCCTGCTGTACAAAGATCGGCGTCGTATTGCCAATGCCTAACGGTACATATTGCTTTCGCTTCTCTAGCAGCGCTTTCGCGTTAGGTCCCGGAAACGGCTCCGCAACGGATACATAGATGCGATGCTTCTTCATTCAACGCGCTCCTTCCGCGCCTTTCGCGCGCAGTGATCTCCTACTTGCCATCTACCTGCTGAATGAGCAATTCCCATGCCAACCTCACCGAAAACAAGAAAAGACGCCTCATATACTGCGGCGTCTGTTCCTTCATGTTGCGATTGAAATCCCTGTTAACTTAGCATACTCACGTTTCGCGTTATGTAAATGTAGAATGTTGGGAAAGTACTCAATGAATAAGCCTAATCATCTGTACGACCGGCCTATTGTCACCTGAAAGCACCGTTTCGGCAGCTTGCAATTGCGATGAGCCATCCCCGTCGAGAAATATCCCGTCAGCCAGCTGACCCTCTCCAATTTGCTCTATAATAGCAGATCGAAAAGCTGAAAGTGTTCCCTTTGTACTGCTAACGACTAGGTACAGCATCCCGGAGCTGTCATATACGGCTGCAGTACGAAGCCTTTCCTCGTCCATATTAGGTGCATGCTCAAGCTGTGCATTCATCAGCCATACTGCATCACGACCGAGGCTCATGCTAATTCCGCCTTGCGCCCAGAAATGTGCTCGATCCCTTACCCGCAGCTCAGAAACATGCGATACTACCTGCACACTCAGTTTATTAGCGGCTTCATCCCATACGAGCGTGCCGCGCGGGTACTTGGCATTTTCCGATCCGGAGCCATAATGATTTAATGCGCCGGCAACCGGATTACCGTTCACAACCGCCATACTGAGCAGTGCGGACTCATAGAAGAATCCACCGTTTATGCCGTAATAATCGGATAACGCAATATTCTGGCGTATCGTTTCGAAGGTGATATTCGATGGCTGCGTTTGCAGCACATGAAGCTGGAATCCATTCGATGCTTCTCGCTCCGTATAGAGATAATCATGCGCAGGATATCGAACCACTCTCGGTGTGTGATGCGAATTCAGCATTCTCACCAGCAAGAGTAACATTCCGCCGAGAATCACGACGATTCCCAGCAGAATGGTTGAAGCTCGAATCCTTCGCCATCTGGTCGACAATTGCAGACTGGCCACCTTCTTCTCTTCACTTGCTATATCAATAAAGTTAACAAAACCTACTTAGATCGTTTGAACAACTATATAGCTCCACACGCCTGCTGCCAGGACGACTCCACTAAGTAGACACATAAAGAGAACGGATGTTTTCATTCTCTAACCCCCTCATTAGTCAAGCTGCACTTCTCTTATACTGACTCCATTGCGGATCAAAAGGTTGCAGTCAGCATGATCTGCTTGAAATGCGAACTCTTTCCTGTCATGTTTATATAAGGAGAATGCAGTGCTTGTCTAGGAGGAACAGACAGCCTGACTATACATAAGGAGGACATCAACATGAACATGAACCACCCTATTGGGATGCAAACACCGGAAGGCATTCGCATGCTGGAGCAAGTCAGACAAATTTGCAGCCGACTTCCCGAAACAACCGAAATCATCGACGGACATGGTCATACGACGTTCAAAGTGAAAGATAAATCGTTTATCATTATGAGCGATTATGGCATGACGTTTAAGTCTGATCTGGAGAATCAAGAAATCATACTGCAGCAGGATCAATTCTATAAACCGAAGTATATCGGACATCGCGGCTGGGTCGGCGTGAATTCGCCTTCGGATTGGGATCAAATGAGCCTTCTGCTGAAGGAAGCCTATTTGCACGCGGCTCCGAAACGTCTGATTAAGCAGCTCATGGAAGAAGGCAACTAATCGTTTAATCCTTTGCCGCTGAGAATTTGCTGCATATATTTATCGACCCGCGCCGCTCGTGTTTTGGATTGTTTGGGCTCAGCGAAATGGAGTAGATAAGCTCGTTGTCGTCCCGGAGTTAAGGCTTCGAACGCTGTTTTCAAGGCCGGGACTTCATCGAGCTTCGATTGAAATTCTTCAGCAACGGTATATTCCGTGTTCTTCTTATAGTTCACTTCCAAGCCGGATTGCTCCACCTCAATAGCTTCGCGAATATAAGCTTTCAAGGTGGCTTCCATGGCCACGATTTGTTGTACACTGGTAAACCGAATCTGGCGTGCTGCTTGCACATTCTCGGTTTGCTGAATTAAGATGCCATGCGGATCCTTTAACAAAGCACCTTTGTGAAACAGCAGTGCGCAGTATTCTTTGAATCCATGGATTAAGACGACGTTCTTGTCCTGGAAGGTGTAACAAGGATGCATCCATTTGAAATCCTCCGTCAGCTCGCAATCCAGAACGATATTTCGTAACTCCTCATATTCTTCACGCCACTTCTTGGAACTGCTTATAAATACATCCGCTTTATGATTTAATCTGCTGTTGGCCATCCACTTACGCTCCTCGTCAGCATCATACTACTCGAACAGTCCTCTTCGGATGAGATTGGCCGTAATCGGCTTCAATCCCAGCTCACGCGACCAAATCGACAACTGGCCCATATGATGAATTTCATGAGCAAGGACATGTCTCATAATCTCGCCGTATTTAAAACGCTCCGTGTCACCTACATCATTGATATCGGACAGAATCTTCTCTTCCAAGCTGTCATTCCAACCATATACGAATGGGGCGATTTCAGCATGACATTGCGCCGAAAATTCCTTTATTTTACCGATCGAAGCATACGCATCAAAAGGCGGCAGCTCCGGCATAGTCCCGCCTTGCAAGCTGCTGATCCAGCTGTGTTCGACATCGATAATATGAAACAGCGTATAGAGAATACTGCCTGCTCCACCTACACGTTTCTTCAGTAATTCCTCTTCAGATACGTTCTCACACCATGTAAGCCAGTCCCCACGGACCTGCCAGTTGTACTCAAACAGTTTCAGCATTTGACGATGCTCCTTCATGACCGGAATTAGCGATAATATAAATAAGCCGCGAACGATGATCGCGGCGGTTCCTAGTTTAAGTTAAACGAGGTAAATATCGTTCATGCACAACATTCATATGATGCTGGGCATGTCCAAGAATGAAATACACACCGGCAGCAGCCGACGTTTTCACTTCATTGAGAATGCAGAATTGCTGAATCTCCGTCTCCGTCAGTCCATTTACCAGCGATGCAGAGGATGCTCTCACTGTGCGGTACTCCTCGATCAGTTCACTTAACGGACGACGATCAAAATTCGTCAAACTCACATACACATCTGCATGCCTTGGCATAGGTGTCAAATCGCCCCTGCCGGCAACAAGAATCCGGTAAGTCATCATGCGTTCGGTGTCGATAATATGACCCAGCACGTCTTTGAGACTCCACTTGCCTTCCGCATAACGATACAGACTTTGTTCCTCTGTCAGCGAACTATACAAATCGCAAATTTGCTTCCCTTGATTGATGAGAAGCTGATGGATGTCACCTTCATCGACCGTTGCATAATAATTGTCCCATACGGAGTTATATTCTCCCGCTCTAGGTTTCGGTATGTACATTGCAGCTCACCTCTTCGGAAAATTAGTAATAAGCCGTATTATATCAGCTTCCGCAGGGTTTGTATGGATTTTTTTGCCACTGATCCATTCAGCCCACTGACTTCCGTTTGTTGAAGGACTCATTGACAGCAGTCAACTTCTTCAAATGGGGGACAAGACCTTCCAACAAGTCCTTCTTTAATAACGTAACGAAATCCACTTGCATGCCTGCGTATCGATCACTCATCCTCATCTCGTTCGCGCGTTCTTTGAATTGCTGCATGGTCTTATCCAGGTTAGCCATCTCCAGTGCGGCATCACGATTAGCTTCAAGTGATAGTTGATCAATCACCTGCGGCTTTCCTAACCAGTACCTCGAGCTCGTGTTATACACGGTTCTCCAGAGATCGGCTTCAAAAGCCAGAAGCGCTGCATCCTCCTGCTGCTGGGAGGTCATAATCAAGTTATTGACTCGATGTCGAAGTTCCTGGTCCTTCTCTTTGAGATCCGCAGCCTGAATCAACAGCACAAATTGATTGGTCACTTGGCTGGCCTGTTCTTTGGCGAGATCGAGTATCTTTTGGTTATGAATGCGATCTTTCATATCATGGATAGCTGATATTTCGGTCAAGGATTTCACTAACGGCTGAAAGGAGTTCAAGTTCGCAAGCATTTCCAGAAAATAATCATTCGTTTTCTCCTCGTAGAGTGCCTGCATCTCTTGCTGCTCGTTACGTTGATTGGTCAACGCTCTAAACTGCAGAAAGACAATGCAAGCCAGCACAATACAAAGCGTTAACCAACCATAATGGATAGCTCTGGATTTATGACTTCCCAATATTTAAACACCCCTATATTAGTCTCAGTGGAAAACGCTTATTTTACTCATTTCTTCTGTACAGAGCTTTGAACAGCGTCAGTGTCTGAATCGGTGCAAATAAAAAAGTGGACAGTTTTGTCAACTGTCCACCTGTCCACCATCTTGAAGCTAATGCATATTCAGTTCAGCTTTGACAGCTTTCGCGCTCTCTTCACTTCTAGGCATACGCAGCTTGCCGAAGAAGATAGCCGCAACCAAACCGATCAAGACAACTACAATACCGATCACGAACACCGATGTGATCGCATTGCTCAGTATTCCTTGCAAGGCTGCAAGCAGCTTATCCGGAATTTGTGCTTTCACTTCCGGCTGAAGCAAGGATTGCGGATTGGCAAACTGAGCAAGCTTATCTGCCGGGATATCTGTGAAATCACTTTGAATATCTTTAAGCCCGCTCGTCATGTGATTCGTCATAATAACGCCCATGATCGCAACACCAACAGTACCGCCAATGGAGCGTGTGAATTGCGTAGTCGAAGTTGCAACACCGCGCAGATCATGGCCAACCGCGCTTTGAGCTGCGATTGTGAGTACAGGCATAAGCGCTCCCATACCGAAACCGATAATAATCATGTACAGGATCAGTTCCAGACTGGTTGTATTCACATCCATTTGCGACATGAACAGGTAGCCGACCGTCATAATCGCCATAGCAGACATTACGATTGTACGGTAGCTCAGCTTCTTAATCAGAATCCCGCCAAGGATGCTGGATAGAATCAAGGACAGCATGAGCGGAGTTAAAATGTAACCGGAGTGCGAAGCCGATGTCCCTATTACTGCTTGTGAATACAGCGGAATGTACGTTATCGCGCCGAACATCCCCATGCCCATCATGAAACCAACAATACTGGAAACCGAAATCGCTTGAAGCTTAAACAATTTCAGTGGAATGATCGGTTCCTTCACTTTGGATTCGATCCAAATGAAAATCAGAATGAGCAGCAGGCTCGCTCCGAACAAGCCAATGATTTGCGGGGAATCCCACGGATATTTCGTGATGCCGCCTTCGGATGTACCGTTTCCGCCCATCTCAATAGCGAGCAAGAAAGCTACGACCGCACCTGTGAGCGTAGATGCACCGCCCCAGTCGATCGATTTTTTCTCCGAGCTTCTTGATTCTTTCAGTGCAATGGATAGAATAATGGCTGCGAATATCCCGAACGGAAGATTAATGTAGAATATCCACTGCCAAGCAATATGGTCAACGATAAATCCGCCGACTGCAGGACCGAGAACGCTGGACAATCCGAATACAGCGCCGAAAATACCTTGCATTTTGCCGCGACGGTCCGGCGGATAGATGTCTCCGATAATGGTCATCGCGATTGGCATAAGCGCACCTGCACCGATACCTTGAATCGCACGGAAAATGATGAGCTCCGTCATATTATGCGACAGACCGCAAAGTGCCGATCCTACAAGGAACAACCCCATCCCGATCAAGTACACAAGTCTTCTGCCGAACAAATCGGCGAGCTTCCCGAAGATCGGAACAGCCGTTGTTGAAGTTAACATATAAATCGTAAATACCCAGCTATACAGACTAAAACCATCGAGCTCAGCAATTACATGCGGCATGGCCGTCGATACAATCGTTTGATCGAGCGATCCGAGCAGCAAGCCAAGCATAAGTCCTGTCACGATCCAGCGAAGCTGTTTTGGACTTAAATTTGTCATCGTACCACTTCCTTCTGTCATTTTTCCTCGAGTGCTTGCAATAGTAGCTTAAACGCATCCGTGATGAGATCTACCTGATCATCTTCCATCTGTCCAATCAAGCCGGTGAACCATTCCATTCGCTGTTTACGGATGAGCTCAACTGTTTCCTTGCCTTTCTCCGTTAAGCTTAATTGTACGACTCTGCGGTCATCCTCCGGTCTCGTCCGTTCAATGAGGCTAAGTGAAACAAGCTTATCCGTCAATCCCGTAGCAGCACCTGATGTAATGCCGAGGAGCTTCACGACATCATTCACCCGGCAAATTCCCGTTCGATGCAAATACATCAATACGAAGATATGACCGCTGGTGAGGTTGAACGGATTCTCAAGCAGCTTAATCCGATTCTTCGCCCTCTGCGCAAAACGTTCCATGAGGAGCTGAAGCTCGGCTAGTTTATTTCCGCCTGAATGTGTAATCCTTCTCCCTCCGCTCTGAACAATGCGTTACGTTCCTTAATCAGTTGCTTACCTGCTCATTATCTTACTGAATAAGATATTAGGCCTTTAAGAAAATACTACACAATGCAGGCTGCCGTCAATAGATTTATATTAAAATTTTTACATATCAAGTTGAAGAGCAAACAAAAAGCCTGAACGATCGCATATTCAAGCGACCGTTCAGGCAATTGCCAGTCTTCCAAGCTTCTGGTAATATTGAGCATTAACGCTCTTGAATCGAGGTGAAGAGATGCAACGAACATACAAACCAATCGAAATTGCCCGAGCGCTGAACCTCAGTACAAGCGCGCTGCGACATTATGAGTCTTGGGGTGTTGTTCCGGCTCCGGAACGCGGCGCTAACGGCTACCGTCTCTATACGGATATCCATTTGGCTTATTTCCGGTGCTTACGAACGATGTTTGCCGGTTTCGGCGTTGCCGTCACCTGTGATGTTCTTCGTCACATTCAGGCAGGCCAGATGAATGCCGCGTTCTGGCTCGTGAACAAGGAGCAAGCTCTCCTGCAGCAGGATAAGACTGCAGCGGATCAGACCTTGGAGCTGCTTCATCAGCTGGCATTGCCGGATTTCGTTGATACAAGAAGGAAGAATCCCATGTCGATTGGAGAAGCGGCTGCTCTAGCCGGCGTTACGACAGCTGCTCTGCGTCACTGGGAGAAGGAAGAGCTCCTCACACCATTACGCGACTCGGACAACGGCTATCGGCTGTACACCGCTCTGCATATCCGCCAGATCCTGATTATCAGAACGCTGAGAAGCACCGTGTATCTGCTCCGTAACTTGAAGGATATCGTTCATGCCGTAGAGCACCAGAGCGTCGAGCAAGCCATGAAGCTGACGGAGACCGCAATCCAAGGCATTCATGCGCGAATTCGGAATCAATTTCAAGGTGTTCATCAGTTGGTTGAGTTATGCAGAGCAATTAAGCTAATCGATTGACGGAGTCCAATGCGAGACTTAAACGGCTGTTGCATGCTGAAACAACTCTTGCAGCTCCCGCACATTCCGTACATAATACTCCGGCGAATGCGCCTGTAATTCTTCTTCGCTTCCATAGCCGTACCCTACTCCAATAGAAGCAACTCCGTTACGCTGAGCGCCGATCAAATCATGCTTGCGATCACCGATCATTATCGCTGATGCCGCTGTAAGCTGCTGCGATTGCAGAATATGCGCGATAATTTCACTTTTATCCGACATCGTGCCATCGAGATTGCTGCCACAGACATAGTCGAAATAAGAATCGATCTCGAAGTAGCTTACTATTTTCTCCGCAAATACAGTAGGTTTGGACGTTGCAATGATGATAGTCCTCTTCTGCTCTACTAACAGTTCGAGCAGCTCTCGTATACCGCCATACAACTCATTCTCATAGATCCCTTTATCCGTAAAATATTCGCGATAGTAATCCACCGCCGTTCGTGCTTCTGACGCTGAGAAACCGTATCGTTCTTGAAAAGAATTCGCAAGCGGCGGCCCGATAAACGGCTCCAGCAGATCCAAATTATCTTCGATAATCTTGTATTTCGCCAGCGCATACTGTACGGCTCGGGTTATTCCTTGCTTCGGATCGGTAAGCGTTCCGTCTAGATCGAACAATATCGCCTTATACATGATGAGTGCACGCTCTCTCTCGCCTATAATGTGTTCGACGCCTCGGTTAGCACCTTAGCTAGTAGTGGCAAATCAATCGGATCCCCTTCACGAAATTTCATCCATCTTCGCTCTACAGGTCCTTCGAATTTACCTCCAGACAGATCAACGTTTGTCGTATTGAAGATCATGAACGTCACCGTATCTTTGGCCGTGCTGATGACTGCTGCGTATTTGCCGTCCTTCAGAAAATGCGGCTTCTTGTACTGGATACGCTCATCGATCGCCGGCACGGTTTGATGAACCATCTGACGAAGTTGATTACAAGCCTCCGCCTGCCATGGTTGTTTCAATTCCTCAATAAAGCTGCTCACTTCTTGATTCATTTCCACACATCTCCTCCCTATTATTCGGACACTTGCATGTTCCCCGTATGAACGGAATGAAATTTAATCAGGATCATGATCATTTGTGGATTCATTTCACGATATCCGCCAATCGCTCTTGCAGATTATCCGTACAAACGCCGCCATGATAGGTGATCATTGTTGCAATATCAAGCTTCTGGAATTTCTTAACCGACTCCATCGCCGTCTCCCAGTCCGGGGTAAAGTTTGCGGCCGGCGGCATCAGCACGCCTTCGTTTGAGGTCAACGAGTCGCCTGTAACCAGCGTCTTGCTTGGGATGTGATAGATCGCGATGTGATCCGGCGAATGTCCCGGTGTATAGATGACTTGCAAACCACCGGCAACAGGCAGCAGCTCCCCATCGTTCAGAACGGTATTCACCTTAACCGGAGGCACCAGAGTCTTGCTCTTCAGAAGCGGAAGCTCGCCGGCAATGTAAGGGACTCCAACTTCGTGAGCAAGCACTTCAACGCGCCCCTCAAACAATTCCACAAGCTCCGGAAGCGAGCCAATATGATCACGATCCTGGTGAGTGATGATGATTTGGGTCAGATCATCCAGATTGAAGCCTTCCTTCGCCAACGCGTCACGAATCACGTCTACTTGTCCGGGAATTCCGGTATCCACAAGGATAAGCTCCTGCTCGTCCCATACGATAGCAGCGTGGACAATGAAGTCATTCGCATTCACCAGCATATTTAGCTGAATCGCCTTGATTCCTGATTTCTCCATTGTTACTTGCCACTCCTCTCAACTTTGCAAACTTGTAAACTCTTCCTAATTATCGTACCACTTGTGCCGCGTGAACAAAAGTCAGTTACTTTTGCTTCACCGGTTCTTTATTTCTTATCCGCCATAAAATTCGATTGTGCGGAGCGAATCGTCTGCTTGTATTTGCCCGGTGTCATGCCGAAGGTTTTCACGAACTGACGGCTCAAGTAGGCAGCGTCACCTAATCCGCATAATTGCGCCAGCTGGCTGAGCGGCTCTTCTGTCGTCTCAAGCAGACGCTTCACTTTATTCAGCCTCATCTGCCTGAGCATCTGCATCGGGTTAATCCCGTAAGCTTCATGGAAGGCCCGGTCCAAATAATTCGTATTCAAATGTACCTTCTCCGCCAGCATATCCCGAGAAAGCTTCATCGCCATATGGTCCGCCATATAACGAATGATTGGGAAGAACCTGTCATACTTCGCGGAATAGGCTTCGCTGCGTCCGATTCTACCATGCGCTTCCCAGCTCTCGAGAATCATCGTAGACAATCGAAGCATGTCTGCTGCGAGGGACACTTCGCGAAAGGATGAGCTGCTCTTCCAAGTGCGAAGCATGGATTGGAACACGAGACTATACGCCTCCGCATCGAGCAGCTGTACCACGGGCTGAACTTGATAGAGCTGGAACAGGTCTACGTTATAGCTTGTTTGAACCTGAACTGATACCCACTCATGCAAACCGGACTGGTCCGCTCGTTCGGAGAACGGCAAAAAAGGAGGGTGCAGCATAACCCCTCCTTCACGTACCTTGTGCTGTTCGCCATTCGTCGTTGTAATCACTTGGCCTTGCCGCACATGGCTGATGACCCAATTCGGATATATGATGTGCTGATGATTTAGCGTCTCGTATTTACCTTCATCGACCATGTAGACGTTGACCTGCCACTGATCGAAGCTAGTGCTTGTAAGCGATCTGGTTTCCACCGGTTCCCCCGCCAATCCTATCAGCTAGTATACTCCTAGTTTACACCAGCCGTAGTATAGTTTGGAAACATTATTTCGGCAGCCTCGCGTCAACCTCGTTTCGAAGCGCCGCTTCATCGGCAGCACCGATCCAGGAGCCATCGATGGAGAGTGCCGGTCCCCTTCTGCAGCCCACGCACTGATTCAGGCAATGAGACAACGAGACATCATGGCCATCTAGGACGAGCTGATCAAGCATTGTACCGTGACGATTCTCCTGTAAATTCCGCAGACAAACGACGATGACGGCACTCATTTGGCAATCAGCGCTCTACCGTCTTGAGCGATGAGCGGCCCATTGTCGAACACTTTGCCCGTCACCGGATTCTTGGCGCCTTCTACTGAATATTGTATGACATAGGCTTTGCGCGTGCTGTCACTTTGATTAGGCGTACTGCGGTGAAAGAGAAGCGAATGGAAGATCACCATGCTGCCTTTAGGCAGGGGAACCGGTTGACCGGGGTCTTCGCCAAAATAACACTGCCAGCCTGTGTCCGTCTGCACATGCTCGACATAACCTTGCAGATGCGAGCCGGGCTGAATATAGATGCAGCCATTCTCTATCGTGGCATCGTCGAGCGCCAGCCAGCAGGTCATATAATGAACGGGATCAGTCGGTACATAACCGTTATCCTGATGCCATGGGAAGTCTTTCTTCGCTTCCGGACGTTTATAGACGGATTGATCCCAATACAGCCGAATGTCACCGCCTAATACGCTAGTGGTCAGATCGACAAAACGCTGATCGCCGATAAATTTCTCAAGCTCCTCATGCCGTCTGGCCAAATTACAGGTGAAATTGATTTGATTCGGAATGTTGTTGAACCCTTTGCTGCCCTTCTTAAGCGCCTCTTCGCCTTCCCAATCAAACACGTCAATAATGGCGCGTATTCGGTCCATTTCTTCGGCTGTGAATAAGCGATCAAAGATGACATAACCCAGTTCATGATACTGCTTCAACTGTTCCGCATTCAGCATAGTTCATTTCACTCCTCGATAGTGGATGAAGCTGGTTTACCTTTATTATCAAGGAGTTGCGCATATCGGACAATGAACGGATTCCAGTAGTTATTGTACTTTTTCCACCATCCCGTTCCGATTAAATCATCTGTGCATCGTTGAAACCAACCCGGCCCAAATAACCGACCTGACCGGTGCTCCGAACCTGCACTTGATCGTAATATTCCAATCCGCCTCTTGGACCTTCTTCATTCGTACTGCTGGGTATGTTCCATCTCATCGAGAAGATCTCCGTACCAGCCGGAAGTGGAATTGAAGCAGAACTCCCGTTAGGTTCCGAATACAAACGTTGATCCGCAGTTAAGAGATGCACCCGTTTGGTCACCTCAGGCACTAATTTCGCTCGGCGCAAAGCCAGCTTCGCAAGCTCTGACACATACGGCGTTTGATCTTGTACAGCCGATTCTAATGCAGCTCGAGTTGCATCACCTGTTGCGATACGTCCTAAGCTCATTACAGCGTAATACCGAACCGTCTCACAGGCGTGTTTCAACAGCGGCATAAGGTACGGAACCGCCGATTCTCCGAGTGTCTCCCATTGAAAGGAACCGATATAGTAGATGCCATGCTGCTGCATGGAATTAAGATCACACGCTGCTGATGTGGCGGTTTGTTCCCATTCGGAAGCTAAACGTGCCGGATCCGGCACAGAGAAGCCAGCAAGAAGCTCACTACCAACCGTTAAAGGCGCTGCTATCGGAAGTCGATTACTAGCCGCAAATGCTGCCGGTGTTTGATGAAACTGAGGCGATAAGCAGGTTAGCGTATCGCCATATTGAACGACATAATAGGGATATCCGCCTGCTCTTTGATAGTCGATCCCTGCATCCGGGATCAGCAGCGGTTGACCTACCACAATCCATTGCGGGTCACAGATCACATTCACTTCCAGCAGCCGAGCGACACTTGATCCGAAGCGATCGGCTATTCGCTCTAACGTGTCTCCACCTTGTACGACATAGATCATGCGACTCTCTCCCCTCATGCCTATACGTATTCAGGCGCACAAACAAAAGGAACTACCGCTCAGGGTAGTTCCTTTTGTTGATTATCTATCAGGTTCAGCTACATTTATTTCAACAAATCATGATCCACGTAACGCGTGCCGTTTAGCTCACTGATTACGTTAATAGCAACTTTAGCGCCGTCGCCTGCAGTGATGATCGTATGCACACTGACTCCGGCCGCTGTACCAGCAACCCAGACGCCGGCAACGTTCGATTTACCGCTCGCATCCACATCGAATACTTGTTTGATACGCGGCTCAGTGCCTTCTTTTACCGACAAACCGATCTTCTCAGCCAGATCTGTTGAGATCCCTGTCGCCACAATAACATGACTGCCTTCGAATTGCTGCGATTCCGTCGCTACGCTGAATCCGTTCTCACTCTTCGTAACATTGACTACTGTATCTTGAATCAGCTCTGCACCGAATTTAACCGCTTGCTTCTTGCCGATTTCCACGAGCTCTGGACCTGTCGTTTCCAGCAAACCGTAATGATTCTCGATCCATGCCTTCTTCGTCATGCTCTTATCGCTGTCGATCAGAAGTGTCTTCTTGCCAGCCTTAGCTGCGAATAATCCTGCACTAGCTCCTGCAGGGCCTGCTCCGATAATGATAATGTCAAACACGAATAATCACTCCTTCATATGATTACAGATGATTGCAGCATTTCTAAACAATCATAAGCCATTCGATAGAGCGGTTGCAAGTTGTCCATTATAGCCGGAGCGACATATGAACTTGTTCGATATATGGCTTGAAGCCAAGGCGATTAAGCAGCTCGAGAAGCTCCGCATTAGTATGCCTGATATTCAACGTCATTCGTTTATAAGGCATTTCCAGCGGACTGAATACTTCTTTGAGCAATGCTTTGAGAATCTTGCCGGAATCCGACCTGCTCGGCGCTGCTTCGCATTGATAGAGCACGATTGAATTCAGAAATCCGTCTTCGCTGTAATTTCGTTTGAATAGCGCATAGCCCACCAGATCTTCTCCATCTGCGATAATGCAGCATTCTCCATCATTCTGATTTTGCCAGCCTGTCTGCCAAGCTGCATCGTGATTATAGAAGGAGAGCATTCTGACGTCGCGCGGTTTCGCATGCCTGATTACAAACCGTTGCGGGAAGCTAGGCAGCAGTATGCTGGGATCTAAAGCGTCTTCCTGTGTGGAACAAACTAATTGTCCTGTTATTTGATAACCGGCACCTTGATAAAGCTTGATCGCCGGTTCATTCTGTATAATCGCTTCGAGCAAGGCATGATTCACATTCTGTTCCCGATACAGCTGTACATTGTGCGCCATAAGCTGTTTTCCGTACCCTTTACCTCGATGAGCGGGAGCAATTCCTGTACCGCCATTCCAAGCTGTTTTCACTCCATTGACAGTCCGAAAGCCGTTCATCACAAATCCGGCAGGTTCGCTGTCAATTATCATCGCCAGCGAATGCTCCAGAGAGAGCCCTTCATTGACCGTTCGTGACATAAATCGATCAAGATCCATGGCTGCATTCGTGAAATACCCTTCGAAGCCTTTGTTCCATAGTGTGACGATCTCGTTAGCCGGAAGCTGACTAAAGCGGTTAAACGTAATCATGCTAATACCCCTCTCTTAAATAAGTCAAGGACCTCGGGCTTCGCTCGCTCTTTCTTAATACCCCGTTTACCCTAATCGTAATCGTCATTGGTTCCCACCTCTACCGATGATTGATTATCCGGAAAGCAGCGTTCCAAATATCTCCATCATAGCACACAAAATGGATTAACTATTGGCTGTATTTATACCATATTTCTATTCCAGAATGCTGATCAAAGGTTTATAGAACGTTTCGAACATTTGCGTTGGACCAGGTACCTCCGGGTAATAGAGCAGCAGCAAGGCAAGCATGTATCCGATGGCCGTAAGAGCGGCAAATGCGGTTCTTTCTCTTCGGAGGTGTCGCAGTTTTGGCCATTCCATTACAATCATGATGACGAAAATTACCGTGATCCCTAATAAAGAACCCAATTTCATGGCGGTTTCCCCTTTATTTCTTCTTCACTTCGTTTTCAGGTCGGTTGACGCCAGCATCCACTAACCCTGGCGTAACGATTTTTGAAACCACTTGAACGTGAACTTGGACTTCCGGAAATTTCTCGTCCCAATTCACCTTATTGCGCTCCCACTCGTTCGGGTATTTCCTGTAAAAGATTTCGGCGAATTCAAAGATGTCCGACTGCAATTCCAATTGGACTCGCTGAAATAGGTACTTTATTTGGCCTTCAACATATTCGCTTAGTTCACCTTCCAATTGTTTTGCTAATTGCGGGTTTCTATAAGAAATGGCATTTGTGCTTTCGACTAGCCTCGCCTCGATGTTGATTTTGGCTGTCATGCTCCACTTCTTATTGCTGATTCGAGGCCGCATTGTAGTATGACTTCTTATTAAAGACAGCGATACCATGCCTTTCCCTTCTTTTGGAGCAAACGTTAAGATATTCGTTCTTAATTCGTTTCTAAGCAAGAGAAGCGACCTGGTTAATTCATCGTCAATTTTCCCAATCATCCTGCCATCTTTGAGAACGGCTGTCCCCTTCACGTACGGTGTTGACTGATTAGGGCTCGACGGTTGCTCCGATGGGAGATTCTTAACCAGCGGTAATGCGGCTGCTCCGGATTTACCGGCCAGCATTTGTGCCAACGATTTGATCGGCACGTCCATGACGGAATGGAGCTTGGTCATTGCCCGCAGCGTGCTAGCTGTGCTTTGTTCTAGCGGAGGCTGCTGCGCAAGTACGCTCTTCGCTGTTCCGTCGCTGATAAAAATTTTCAATCGCATCCGAGCATCCGGAAACCGCATCTTGACGTCGACGGTATCGCGAATGCCTTCCTTGGCGACCTTCTCGCTAAATATCAGAATCTTGTCATGTCCCCAAATGGCATCGCGAGGGAACATTTCTTGCAACTTTGAGAAGGCATCAGCCTCCGTCACTCCGGTGGCCGATCTCACATAAGTCGAGGGTGCCCCCCCGCCTGATCGCGAGTTTTCCTGGCCGCCGCTCCGTTTTTTCGGTACAAAAACTTGCACGGACAGCACAAGGCCGCCGGATTCATTCTTATCGATACCCGTAGCGAGGATGACCGCCACATCGTTGACTTCTTTTCGATCCCAGCAACCGGAGAGAGAGAGAAGGGTAATGACGCAACCAGACAAGAGCAGCCATTTGCCGGAGCATCTTCGACCTGCGTCGTTCATCCTCCATCCCTCCTTACTTGCGGTTGGAATTTGTTTCGCAAGATCGCGGCGAGAAGCAAGCCAGCCGGAAGAACCAATTCAAACGTCATGTTCTCAAACGGCGTACTCGTTCCGAGGTAATGAGCGAACTCTTGAATATTGGGAGAGACCCACAGCGTGAACAGGGCCAGCAGGATACCGCTAGGAAATACGATCGGACGGAATTCGGTTAAATGAAGCAGCTGTGAGGTTCCGAGCACGAACACGTAAAAGTAAATCGAGATTTTAATAAACGCACCGATAACCCAGATTGCCACCATAATCGCCTCTACATGTTCGAAGAAATCGGCTACGTTAATATAACGAATGGCCATCATGACCGGGTATTGCAGCTGAGAGGTGATGTCTCCGAATATAAATAAGGTCGCCATCGTGATTAAGACCAGCGTAACCATAATTACTACAGCCGCGATAGTCCCCCACTTCATCGCCTTCTGCGGATTAACCAAATTAGGCAGCAGAAAAGATACGAGCGCGAAATGTGCAAACCAGCCTCCTGTCGGGATTGCACCCTTTAACGACGGTTGAACCCCGTTAGCAAAGACGGGAAGCAGATTAAGAGGCTGCATGTCCGGAATGAGCAAGACGAGAATGATGATCCAGGAAAGGATGAGCAGCGGCACTAAAATCTGAGCACTTCTTGCGATCGCTTCGATACCTCCACGCACGGTAATCGCGCAAACCAACACCATGCTTGCGATGATAAACAGAATCGGCGTATTGCGCAGAAAAACACTCGTGACGAAATCCGCGTATTGCCTGACGATCATTCCGTTAATATGAAGAATGGCGAATAGATAACAAGCTCCGATGGCTTTTCCAAGTACGCTGCCGAATATGCGTTCGAGCTGTTGAATAAGTGTCTCGTTCGGATATAACTTATATAGCCGATACATGATAGATAGTACAATAAAACCGACAACGATCGCCCAAATCGGAGACATCCACAAATCCCGTTTAGCGAGTCTGGCCGTAAAGGCTGGAATAATGAGGTCGCCGGTAGCGACTATAGCCGGATACATGATCATAGCCAATTGCAGCGCGGATATTTTGCCTTTTTCAATCATTCCGACCCCTCCCCTTCTTTCTTGTTACGCCTTTGTCCGGGAGCTTGTCGATACTTGTTTATTGCGCCGGCCAGGGACGGACGGGTAGTCATCCTCCACCAGGGAGCACGAATAAGCACATCCTTCAGTTCGTGAGGTTTGAATGGCGCGAGCGGCGTCAAATATGGAATACCGAATGAACGCAGCGTGCTCAGATGGACCACGATGAGAATGAGCGAGAGAATGATCCCCAGTAAACCCAACATCCCGGCCATAAACATAATCGGAAAGCGAAGCATTCGAATCGTAATGCCCAGCGTGTAATGCGGCGTTAAGAAAGAAGCGATTCCGGTAATGGCTACGACCATAACCATCGGAAATGATACGAGACCGGCCGCCGTTGCGGCTTGTCCAATTACGAGCGCTCCGACAATGCTGACGGCGGGACCGACCTGTTTGGGAAGTCGTAAACCGGCTTCGCGGAGCGCCTCGAACGTGATTTCCATTAACAAAGCCTCAATTAATGCCGGAAATGGGATATCCTCTCGTGATTCCACAATACTCAGCAGCAAGATCGTGGGGATCATTTCATGATGGTACGTAAGTATGGCTATATAAGCCGAAGGCCCTAACAAACTGATTCCGATGAAGAGGTAACGAAGCCAGCGAACCATCGTGCCGATTATGAACCTATTATTATAGTCCTCCGGCGACTGCAGCAAGGAAAAGAACGTTGTCGGCGCGATTATCGTGAATGGTGTCCCGTCCACCAGTATTGCAACGCGCCCTTCTAATAAATTCGAGCAAGTTACGTCTGGGCGTTCGGTAGCAATAAATTGAGGAAACGGGGAATAAGGGTTTCCTTCCAGAAATTCTTCAAGATAACCGCTTTCCAAAATCCCGTCAACGTCAATTTGCTTTAAACGCGCAGTTATCTCACTCACTAAGGCAGAATCAGCTATTCCATCGATGTAGGTAATTACTACGTCCGTCTGCGTATATCTTCCGATCTTGATGCAGTTCATCTTCAGCTTCGGGCTCCTGATTCTCCTTAGCAATAAAGACGTATTGGTCATCAAGTTTTCCGTGAATCCGTCTCTTGATCCTCTGACGATGGATTCTGCGATCGGTTCTTCGATAGAACGATTGGTTGATTGGGATAAACCAAGTGCGAGGCCTTGATCTTCCAGATCAACAAGCAGAACTGGATATCCAATGGATACTCGTTCAATGACGTCTGCAATCTGGCATACGGTATATATTTTGGAAACCGGAATTTTCTCTTGAATAGCCTTTATAGATTCGCCGGCTTCCAGCCAGGAGCTTTGCGCGATGAGTGGGGCAAGCACAAATTCGTCTATGGCTTCTTTACCGGATAAGTTCTCAATATAGATCAGGGCGGCATTCCGTCTATTAGACAGGACGAATTCGTGAATAGTCACATATTCGCATTTATCGTAGATAGAGCGAAGCATTTGCAAAGTTTCATCGAGGTTCGCGGACAGAGGGCGTTTCAATTCTTGGTGTTGCGAATCGATGGGTGGTTGACGATACGCCTTCATGAAAGTTCATCCTCATATCTCGTTGGTAGTTTCCGTCCTATGACGCTCGTTCGACATCTCTATGCAGGATTTCCCAATTCCATCGTGAGTATGCGCGCCTGCCGCCTTCATAGAAGAAGGAGCTAAGCACACGCAGGCTTAGCTCCTTCTTTTGCTTACATCTTTAAACCGTGGCCGGAATTAACGGCTGAAGCGCGTTCGATCGGTCGATAAACACGAAGGCATCATAGCGTTCCGCCATGACGCTCGGGACATAATTTCCTCGCTCGTAATGCGGATGATAGACCACGCCAATCGCGCGATGGCCGTACGTATGATGGAAGACCTCCGTATCCGTCCCTCGGAAAATCAACCATTGATCGTATGCACCTGCTTCGTGCATCAGATCCTCCCAGCTGCCGCGCTGCGCTTCCGGTACACGCAGCACCTCAAGCGGAGATTCCCAGGCATCAGCTGCGATGACTGTACCGCTATGTGTCCCGAATCCGATGGCGAAGACTTCCATATCTTCGCTCTGCTCGCGGAGAAGCTGACCCACATTCACCATTCGGTCTGCTTCCATATCTGTAGCACGCGCGTCTCCGATGTGAGTGTTGTGCTCCCATACGATTGCTTTTGCAGAAGGACCGTAGAAATGCATGACTCGATTAAGCGCCTCGACCATATGCCGATCCCGAATGTTCCACGAATCAGGTCCGCCCTTCACCATGGCCTGGTAATAACGCTCGGCATTAACGGCAACGAGCGCATTGATCTCATCATTCAACAGCGCTTCATGCGTGCCGCCTGCTCGATTGCGCTTAGCTTCCAGCTCTCTCAACAGTTGAAGCACTTCATCCTGGCACATCTCGGAGAAGAATGCGGCAGACATGCCATAGTTCTGGCCATCCCGGCTGTGAGGCTCGAAACAGGAGAAGGCGTTCAGCGCTGCAGCAAGCTCCGGCGAATTCGTCCTCTTCAGATGCTTGATAATTTCGTCCATCGACTCCCAGAGACTGTACACATCAATACCATAGAATCCAATCCGATATTCCTCAGGCAGTTCGCGATTATACTCGCGCAGCCAAGATATGAGCTCCGCCGTTTCCCGGTTCGCCCACATCCACGACGGCCAGCGATCGAAGGATTGCAGCACTTCGTCGACGGAGCCTAGTGCCTCTGGGTGATGCTTGACGTACTTGTTTACTTCATAACAGGAGGGCCAGTCACCCTCGACTGCGATGAAACTAAATTGATACTGTTCAATCAGCATTTGGGAGAGCGCCGTTCGATTCGTGTAAAACTCACTCGTTCCATGACTCGCTTCGCCCAGCAATACATATTTCGAGCCGGCCGATGCGTTCGCAAGATGCAGAAGATCCACAGGCTGATCCAAGCGGTTTGCTCGTTGCTTGATCGCATCGACTATTTCCTGTCGATCGTTCGTTCGTCCTTTAATGCTCATCGTAGAATGTCCCCTTCTCTTCTCGCAAACTAGAAAATATAGTGTTTATATTTTCCAATTTGCGCAAGAGTTATGAGCTACGCTGGTAAGGCCGCTTCATTAATACAACATCTACCTTCCCACTCAGCAGCGTTGGTCCGGTTAAGTGCAAGCGAATACCTTGTTCGTTGTCACCTTCTTCGAAGTGAACCTGTAACGGTAAAGACTGAACATCGAAGACATTGTCACCGCGCTGAATTAATGGCGTTTGCGTCCAAACCTGTGGAAGTCGGTCAACGATAAGCGAGGCGGAATCAAGATCGAATCGCACCTCGCAAGTATGCTCATCATCCTCTGACTTCGCATAATAAACCCCTGCAAATCGCTGCAAATCCACAGTCACAGCCTCGTTATTCGTGCCGGCCTCCAGTCCCATAAAAGCCAACAGCTTCTGCTCGTCTTCCGACCAAGCCCCTTCCGTGTTGCCGAACAGGCAGCTGTCTATGATTACAATCTCATCCGATGATTGAACTGCGTTGCTGAATTGTTGCCATTTGGCAAGAGCGGCATCGATGACTTTCTGATAGCTCCCGTTCTCGAGGTCGTGCACAACCTGATGCAGCGAAGCCGAATCCTCGAAGACATAAACAGGATGACCGACCTCTTCTTCATACCACCATCTATGCTTCAACCCGGCACGGGTAAGTGCTCCTGAGATAAATTGTGCAGAGGTCGATTTGCCCGATCCCGGAATCCCTTCAAGCAGAATAAGCTTTGTATTCGTCATCGCACGTCTCCCCCTTAGGCGTCGCTATTTATCCCATGGAATGACCGTCAATGCCGGCCAGTTGGCCTTCCATTTCGCCGCTTTCTGCAGATAGAATGGTTCCGTGATCTGTGCCTTATTGGCTCGTACGATTAGCCCGAACAGATCATTCAATCCGAATGGCGCATAGATCTTCCAGGTGCCATCTTCAGCCCTTCTGAGCCCAATTGCCGTCGCCGTTGTCGGCCAACAGTTTATGGCTGCTTCTAATGATCGATAGGGCTGGATCGGATAGCCGTAATGGTTTTCATACCAAAGATGAACGCGAGCTTGATTCTTCACATCCAGCTGATAGGGCAGTTCGCCGAACGATTCTCTGACTCTGTCGATGATCTCTCCTTCTTTGTCGTACGACAAATCCTCGTCATAATACACAAAGTCAAGATCCTTTATCCCATCATTCAGCGGACGCCCGCACAGATAATTCCAGACCGTCTGCGTCACGCAGCCTGCCCCTATGTAATAGTGCTCCAATTGGAACGACGATGCCTTCGCCAACACTTGCACCAGTACAGGATTCATTAGAACAATCCGGATAAGACTGTCCATCTGCGTTGCAATATCTTGATTCTGAGCAACGTATGACTTCACGATCATTCCATCTAACTCCTCGGCTTTATATTATTCATTGCGAAATACAAACACCGGCCCATGCCACTGATCATTCTGAATCCACTCTACCTGATAATTGCCTTCCCCGATATAATCTGAAATAACTTGTTTCCAAAAGGTATGCGCGTATGTATTGCCGGATGTTTGCCGTATTTCCCAACAACCGCGATGCTGCTCCATGATGTAGAGAGCCACCTTCCTCCCAACGCCTTTTCGCCGATATTTTCGCATGATGAAGAAATCACCGATGGTATGCGTACGTTCAGCAGTACTCAGCTTCATATACTCAGGTGGCACTTCCAGGCTTACAAGAGCAAATCCCGCAATCTCGCCGTCTACCTTGATTAGATATGGACGCCGATAGTCGTCTGTCCACTGATGATCGAAGTATTTGTATAAATAGAAGCCATGCTCATTCAGCACATGTCCATCAAACTCGCTGCTATCATAACGGTATAGTTGAATGAGCTGGTAGAGGATCGTTTTGTCCTCGTATGGGAGTACAGTTACTTCAAGGTTCAACGGGTTCTCCTCCTTCTTGGCCAAATTTTGCATCATTGTTGATTCCGACAATCTAACGAACCGTAGCGGTGTTATTTCGAGAAAAATAGAGCTGAAATCTACATAGTCTGAGCTCGAGATAAACAGCTAAGTTACAGGTTGAACCTAAACCGAGTACAACCTCAAATATTCCGGATAAGCACGAAGATGTGTCGCTTGTGCCCTTGCTTGCGTCTTCTCTCTCAGCTCCGGGATCGTCTCCGCATCAACGTAATCAGCAAGGATGTCGATGACGTCATCCAGCAAACTGGCTCGAAAATATATCGATAGTCGCTCATAGAGCTCTTCGCCTGCCTGCTCGATCACTTTCCCCTCCCAATTAGGCCAATCAGCTGACTTATATAGCGGCCATAACAGGACGGAATAATCCATCGCCGCATCTCCGTTTGCCGATAAGTCATCCCAGTCAATCATCCAAATCTCACCGCGCTCATCCACCAGCACATTGTTCCAGCCCAGATCATTATGGACAACATCGTTCGCTGTTTTCCGGAAAGCCGGATGGGCATATACCGTCTCTCGCAACGCTCGAATCTCAGCATCAAACCAATCCAAGGTCTCCTCCGTTACAAAATGAAGCAAATGCTTCCCTTCCCTAATCGTAACCATATCTCCCTCGAAACGAGAAATGTAAGCATCAGCGAAGGCATCTGCATAAGTAAACGTTTCGTCTCTGCGAACAAGAGCCGTCGCGAGCTCTTGATCACGATGCAACTGCTGTAACTTGATCAACACCTTCGAAATCGCAGCTGATGCATTCGAGATCGATGACAAAGAATCGCCACGAATATATTCGAACACCAGCCCATATCGATAATCGGGTATGATTTCCTCTCGAATTTCGAGGATTAGCCGTGGGGCGTTATAGCGGCTCGACAACTGCTGGCTGACAACAGCCCATTGCTGAAGGCGATGCATTTTCGCATGAGGTGCGAGTTTGAGATGCCTCATCGTCTTCCCATCCGTTACCCGATAGGACTGATTCACAAATCCACCGGGATTGTAAATATAAGTAACCTGCACTTCAGTCCCCTGCTGCAGCCCTAACGAGGCTGCATTCGACTCCGCCCACTGCCGAATAAGGGTTTCGTTACGTTCAATGTTCATGTTCTTCTCCCTTTCGTCACGAATAATGAACAACCATGAAGAAAACCGAATAAATCAATTGACAACAATGAACAATACGGAATAGGATATAGGCAAAAGAGTTCTATTAGTTAGTAAAAGCCGCGGAGGTCACCATGCTCGCAGAGGAACGAAGGCAGCGCATCCTGGAGATGCTTGCCAAGGACGGCCGAGTCGTTGCACAGGAGCTGGCACAACAATTTCAGCTTTCTATTGATTCGATTCGCCGTGATTTAACCATTATGAAGGAGCAAGGCCTCCTTCAGAAAACATACGGAGGCGCGATACCGCTAGCTCCGAATGAATCGCATAAAGTACGTGCCAAACCGCAGCCGAAGAATATTCGGTACGGGGAAGGCGCGCCGCACCAGAATGCCATTTCTAAATTAGCCGCTTCTTACATTCAACGGAACGATACGATCTTCATTGGCGGAGCCGGGATTCAGTACGGCATGTTGAAATATCTCCCCAACGACTTTCCTTTCACCGTCGTTACGAATTCTCTTATGATCGCAGAATCCATTCGATCCATGACTCATATTGAAGCCTACCTTGTCGGCGGTAAGCTTAGAGCTGCCGGTGAAAGTTTGATTGACGTCATTGCCGTCGAAATGATCAGCAGATTTAATTACGATATCGGATTTATTACCGGCGGCGGAATAGCACAGAACGGCATTTGCGTCGCAACTCCGGAGAATGCTGCACTGATTCGAGCAGTAGCTGATGCCTCTCAGTCAACCATTTGTCTTGCGCCTCACGAGAAGATTGGCGTCCGTAGCTTTGCCACCTCTGTCCCCTTGCAGCAGATTAATTTGCTTATTACCGACCAGAAGGCTCCCGATCCCTTTATACAGGAATGTGAGAACCGTAACATCAATGTCATCATTGCCGATGAACACTATTCAAGCGGAGGCGTAACCGATGAAAGCAATTAGTGTGGAATGGTCCAACTCTCTTCATGGCAGCGTTCAAATCCCCGGTTCCAAGAATAGCTCACTAGCACTGCTTGCAGCAGTTTGTTTGGCCGATGAACCAGTCACGCTGCTCGGTATACCGGACATTGCTGATTTGCGAGTGATCTATGAAATGAGCCGTGAAATCGGACTTCAGGTCGAGCGTCATGAATCAGGTGCCATTACATTGGACCCGCGAAATATCGCGAGCACGGTGCTTGATCCCGTTAAATCGTCTTCTTTCCGTGCTGCCTATTATTTCGTCGGTTCACTTCTAGCCAAATTTGGCAAAGTTTCTGTCGGATATCCCGGCGGTGATGACTTTGTCAGCCGTCCCATGGATCAGCATATCAAAGCACTCCAGATGATGGGCGCAACGTTCACGTTTCAACCGACCTCCTACACTGTAGAAGCTAAAGAGCTGCATGGTGCGACAATTTACTTTGACATGATTACATCCGGCGCAACGATTAACGTCATGATGGCAGCCGTGCGTGCGAAAGGCACAACGGTATTGCTCAATGCGGCTCGTGATCCGGAAGTTACAGATACCGCAAATCTGCTCAATCGATTAGGTGCCAGAATAACCGGAGCCGGCACAGATACCATTCGCATAGAAGGTGTTACATCCCTGCACGGCGGTACCTATACAGTCATTCCGGATCGGCTGATTGCCGGTGCATTCCTGATGGCAGCCGGCGTTACAGGCGGATCGGTTACCGTGGATAATGTGATCCCCGAGCATCTTTCTTCCTGCTTAGCGAAGCTGCGTGAAATTGGGATGGAGCTGGATGTGCACGATAACGCCATTACCGCACACTCAACCGGAATCCTTCGTGCTACGAGAGTGCGTACGGCCATGTATCCGGGTTTTGCAACTGATCTGCAGCAGCCATTGACGGCGTTACTTACCCAAGCCCGCGGCAAAAGCATCATCGGCGAGCGGATCTATCCGGCTCGATTCAATCATGCCCATCAGCTTATTCGCATGGGTGCGGATATTAAGATCCGCTCTGGCGTAGCCTCAATCATAGGCGGAAGCGTATTGCACGGTACATTGGTACACGCTTCAGATGTTAGAGCCGGCATATGCTTGATTCTTGCCGGTCTACGCGCGGAAGGCACAACCACAATTGCCGGTGTTCAGCATATCGATCGCGGTTATGAGGATGTGGTTGGCTCCTTCCGCTCACTCGGCGCGAACATCAGCATGTACGATAGCAGCGAAATGCCAGCCCACAATTGGATCACCGGCACTAAATAAAGAATCTGTCCGAGAGCAGCTTGCCGCATGTGGCGGGCTGCTCTCTGTCGAATGGAGATGGGAGAAGACATGCAAGCAGCTGCTATTGTACTAGATTTAGACGGTACGTTATTAAATTCGAATAGAGAAGTCAGTCCTCGCAATCTGCGCGCTGTGAGGCAGTGCCGTGAGCGTAATATTCCTGTCATTATCGCTACGGCAAGACCGCCTCGTGCGATTATGCAGCTGCTGCCTGCGGAATTGTTAGATCTGGGGATTATGATTTATTACAATGGAGCGCTGGTTGTTAGTGAGCGTCTGGACATTCATGAACATTTTCCACTTGATCCATTGCTTCTCGGTGAGCTCATCACCTATTTACAGTCGTTTGAATATTCGCCTCAAATTTCAGTGGAATCCAGTGATCGATGGTATAGCCATACGGAATCCGATTACAGCACCATAATTAAGGTCCAAGATAGACCGGAGTTAATCCCATTGGAGGAGCTTACTGCACTTGTTGCTTCTAAATTATTGGTGACGCACTTCAAAGCTATTGATGAGCTGGAAAGCCAGTATGGCAAGCGCGCGAATATTCTTCACACAGATGCCGGACAACTCATACAGATCATGTCCACCCAAGCAACCAAAGAAGAAGCGCTGAAGATGGTTTGCTCGCGTCTCAACATCACTCCTGAACAGGTTATCGTCTTTGGCGATGATTATAATGACCTTGGTTTGTTCCGAATCTGCGGTTATCCGATCGCTATGGGGAATGCCATCCAAGAGCTGCATGAGATTGCCTATCGAGTAACGGATACGAACGATAATGATGGGGTCGCTCTTGTACTGGAACAACTTCTATTAGAAGCAGAAGCCTAGTAGTTGTGTATTACTGACTTCTCTGCATGTCTCGAATTTCTTTCCAAGAAACGAGACGTATGCCATCTCTCATCATGTGACGCCTGACATCCTCGTCCAGCAGCAATCGAAATTCGATCTCCCTTTCACGTGCGCAGGATGTATACGGTTTAAGCTCAGGTGTGCGTATGGAAGGATGAACCGTCCATTGCGTGACTCCCGGTTTTAGATTCTCCATCAGCTTCATGAGTTGATCCTTTGCTGTCTCGTATCCCATCGATTCGTCCATGCAGTACGGCAAAGAAATCAAATCGTCGATTAGCAAGATCCCTCGCTTCCTTGCAGTCTCGATCCTGGCCTGAAACATCATCTTCAGCTCTGATGTAATAAATGACTGCTCCACGATGCGTGTCGGCAAGTTAAAGGGAAGTCGGTACTTCGCGCATAAATCAAACACAATCTCCAGAAAATCTCGCCCTCCTGTCAGTCCCATAATCGTGCCCCCATGACTGTCCAGATGGGTCGGGTCGATGCCGAGGGTTAGGGCAAGCTGGATCTGCGACTCTAGCTCGCAGCGAATTTCTTCCGGGTCGCCATGCTGCCCAATATACGATAAGTCGCTATGCAAGAAACCGTCCGCTGTCACTAAACTGGACAGCCTCTCTGATTGATACACAGGTCGATATGGATGGGTTTGCTCGCTGGATAAGGTTAGATGAATGCCAATATGACTATTGTCATCTTGCAAGCAGAGCCGAGCCGCCTCTCTCGCACCTGGACATGGCATCATAATGGAAGCCGATGCAATGGCGCGGCTTGCAAACAGCTCCGAGACAGCCTCATTCGTCCCCTGCGTAATTCCCAAGTCATCCGCGTTAATAATTAACAAGCGATCCTCTGCTGTACAACCCAACATGTGAAGTACGCCAACCACCCCTTAATACAACAAATCGATAAAGTCTTGCAAGGCATGAGAGATCCATTTCTTCGGGTGAAGGATAAGCTGCAGGTCCAGTCTGATATCTGCATGAGAGAATGGCAGTACAGCCAGTTCGCCACGTTCAATCTCTTCTTGCACAGCCATTCGAGGCAGCAAAGCGATACCTGAGCCAGCCTTTAAGCAGCGCTTAATCGCTTCCGGATTACCGAGCTCCAAGCCAACGCGGTACGAAATGCCTTGCTCCTGCAGGACCCGTTCCAGCATCGTCCGATAATTGCAGGTGGGCTCGGACATCAGCCACTCTGCGTCTTGAAGCTGTTCTAATTGAATGGCTCCGATCGATGTAACCGGATGATCGGCACCTGTAACCAGAACCAGCGGTTCTTCACGTATAGCCGTCCAAGTTAGCGGGGAATGAGCAGGTTTATTTTCCAGTAAGAGTCCCAGATCATACTCCCCTTCTCGCACCTTCTCCACAATCGCAGCTTCGCGATCCGGCTGAATCCGGATTGTAAGTGCCGGATACCGCTGCCTCATCTGCTGAATAAAGGGTGGAAGATAATACGAAGCAAGCGAGTCAATCGTCCCGATCGTCAAAGTTCCCCCGCCTTGAACGGCAAGCATCCCCTTGGACTGATCAAACAAATTCAGCATCTGAACAGAGATCTTGAGCAGCTCTTCTCCTGCCAATGTCAGCCGCAAGCTGCGACCAAACCTTTCGAACAGCTTTACCCCGTACAGCTGCTCCAGCTTCTGGATTTGCATCGTCACGCTGGACTGCGCATAGCCAAGCTCTCCCGCTGCTTTCGTGTAGCTTTGATGGAATGCGACCTCCCGAAAGGTCTGGAAATAAGTAAGATCCATATCGTCACCACTTCAATATTATTGATAACACTCATCACTTATTATAGATAACTGTGATGCGAAAGAACATGTTAAAGTGATAGCAACTACACTTTAGGAGGATGCTGTCATGCTGAATGAACGCGATTTAAGGGGAACTTATGTACCTACGCTTACACCATTCTTGCCTACGGAAGAGCTGGATTTGGAATCCTACCAGCGTTATCTGTCGAATTTGCTGCAACATCATATACAAGGCATTGTCGTTAACGGAACCACCGGTGAAGCACCGACTGTAAGCTGGGACGAAGTAGCAACAATCTTCTCAGCGACCAAACAGACGATGACACGGTGCAATCATGAACTGCCGATCATTGTCGGTACGGGAACGAACAGCACCCGCTCCACCGTTCAGCGGACCGAATTAGCCGCTGAGCTGGGCGCAGATGCCGTCCTCGTTGTAACGCCATATTACAGCCGTCCTTCGCAGGAAGGCGTGATCGAGCATTTTCGCAGAGCTGCCGAAGTCGGCGTGCCCGTTATTGCATACGAAGTACCTGCTCGAACTGGGCTGCAGTTAACTTCGGAAACGGTTCGCAGAATCTTAGATCTACAAGGTGTCATTGGATTAAAGGACAGCACAAGCAACACACAGCTCCTGACCCAGTTTGTACAATCGGATACGAAACCGATCCTCTGCGGCAATGATCAAACCTACTTGGAGATGTTAGCCAACGGAGCAACCGGAGGCATATTAGCATCGGCGAATGTTCATACCGAACGGTTTGTGCGATTATTCAACCACGTGTCACAAGGAGAAATGATCGAAGCGCAGAACCTATTCCATTCGCTCACTCCTATGATTCATGCCCTGTTTCAAGAGTCTAATCCCGCACCGCTCAAATGGATCCTGGCTGAGCAAGGCCTTCTTGCCTCACCTTCGCTGCGCTTGCCTATGAGTCCGATTAGTGCCGGTTTAGCTCAACAATTAAACCGATTGCTGCTGCAGCGCTGAGTACACTGCTCTAATTCTTGTCCTTATACATCAATGCACGAATTGCAAAACGCGGCAATATCAACTGTCTGCGCCATCTGGAAGGCTGGTTAAGCAGTCGATACAGCCACTCCACGTTCCACTTCTGCCAGATCGCCGGCGCTCGCTTCACCGTTCCGGCGATAATATCCAAGCTGCCGCCGACCCCCATGGCAATCCTCGCGTTAAGCATGCTCTTATAGCGGTAGATTAGCTGTTCCGATCTAGGCGCACCTAAAGCCACGACCAGGATATCCGGTCTCAGCCTCCCAATCTCTGCGATAATGCCTCCTTCTTCGTGTTCGCCATAGAAGCCATGATGTCTGCCAATAACCTTCGCACCGGAATAGCTCCGTTCAATCTCTTCCGCCGCTAATTGATTGGTCTCTTCACTCGCACCAAGCAAGTAATAGGTTCTGGCAACCGGCCCTTTTGACTGCAGCAGCTGCAGGAGCAGGTCGCAGCCGGTTACGCGTTCAGGAAGCGGATTTCCCTTCAGCCGGGAAACCATTACGATGCCCATGCCGTCCGCTGTGAGCAGTCCCGCTTCTTCTACAATACTGCGCAGCTGCGCATCATGCTGACAGGACATTGTAATTTCGGGGTTAAGCGTAACAACATGAAATAATTCAGATCGACGTTCGTCTATAGTTTGATCAATAATGGCAATCGTTTCTTTCATCGTCAGCTTAGGAACCGGAATTCCCATAACCCTTGAATAGCTCTTCATTCGTCGTGAAGCCACCTTTTGCCGAAAGTTAGAATTCGCTTACATAGCCAATATTACCCTTTAGCAGCAACCAGAAAAAGAGTAAAATGGAAATAGGCACGATTATTTCCACCACTACTACTCGATCGCATAAGGAGATGGCTGCTCAGATGAAACGATTTGCCTTCGTAACAGGCGCTGATCGCGGGCTTGGCTTTGCGCTTGTGAAAGGACTTCTTCAAGAACAGTTTCACGTGATAGCTGGTCACTATTTGGATCAAAGTCCGCAGCTTGAACAGCTCGCGTCTGAGGTTCAGGATTCCCTCAGCTTAGTGAAGCTGGACGTCGCGAGTGATCGAAGCGTGGCCGAAGCGGCAGCACAAATAGCCGCCATGACCGACACCTTGGATCTGGTGCTCAATAATGCCGGTATATTAGGCGACATTCAGGCGACCATTCTGGATCCGCTTCCATTTGCCGACATGCAGCAGGTGTACAATGTAAACACGCTCGGACCGCTGCGCGTCACCAATGCGCTTGCTCCTATGGTGCTGCGCAGCGAATCCAAGCTGTTCGTCACGATCTCCTCGGAAGCCGGCAGCATTGCCGATTGCGAACGTACAAGCTGGTTTGGCTATTGCATGTCGAAGACAGCGCTGAATATGCAAGGTGCACTTATCCATAACGAAGTGAAGAAGGCCTTCGGGCAAGTCCTGCTCCTCCATCCAGGCTGGGTACAATCGTACATGAGCGGGACGTTAAATACCGAAGCGACCCTCACTGCAGATCAATCTGCAGCTCATATTATCCAACGCATCCTTGAGCTCAAACCGAATGAACCGTCCGATAAGCCGCTGTACAGAGACTACTTAGGAAATGAAATGCCTTGGTGAGAACGAGAAAGCGAGGGATAATGCGATGACTGTAAATACTCGGAAGCATGTGCTCGTGCTTGGCGATAATGCAAAGGCGCCTTACCATCCACTGATCAACATTCAAGAGGAACTCTCTGCCATTCTTGGCGAGGAACAATATGAAATCAGTTACACCGATAATTACAATACATTGGATGTCGATATTCTGCATGCCTGCGATCTGTTTATCTCCTACACGGACTGTTGGAGCTCACCAATTGAAACGGACCAAGCTGCTGCTTTGATGCAATATGTACATCAAGGAGGCAGTCTGCTGGTTATCCATAACGGAATCTCGCTTCAGTCCCGAGAGGAATGCGTCGAGCTCATCGGTGCGCGCTTCACCGGACATCCGGACTATCAAAGCCTTGAATTTCATTTCTCCGATACGGAGCATCCCGTCACAAGTGGCGTCGTCCCCTTCTTCCTTGAAGAAGAGCCGTACAGGTTCGAATTTCATCCGGCAAGCAGCGTCAGCGTGTTGATGGAATATGCAATGGAAGGTCAACGTTATCCGGCCGCTTGGACCGCTAACCGCGGTCGAGGCAGGTTGGTCTATCTGATGCCCGGGCATCATAAGCCCTCTTTCCTGCATCCGGCCTGCCGACAATTGATCCGCAACAGCTCGAATTGGCTGACAGATCAGCTCTAATACATTCATGCATTTGTGCCGGAGGGTATTTGACTCGCTCATGTAATCGATGGATCACAAGGCGAGCGATACTCTCCGGCTTATTTGATTACCCTACTCCCTATAACTCTCCGCTCCGCCTTACCCCCAAATAAGCCATGAATGAACCGAAACCAACGCTGACCAAAGCCAGTATCGACATGGACTGCAGGCTCTGATACAGGACATCGTTATTCATAACGACCATCCCCGAATTGGAGATGATAAACGAACTGATGATCAGCGCCGGCATCGTCTTGCGAAGCATACCGAAGAAGAGCGGTACGAGGGACAACCCGGCAGCGATAACCGCAATAATGATGATTCGCACTGCTTCCTCCCAGAGCCGATCTCTCGTTAACGGCTCGGTAATATAGTGATAATGGGAATTGGCAACCAACAGCGCACCTGAAACCACAAGATGTCCGATAATGACCGTCAGAAAAGTCCAGACGCCGATAATAATCAATTTAGCCACGAAGACCATGTTGCGTGACACCGGATATACGAACAGAATCGTCACCGTTTTGTTGCGATATTCATCAATGACCATTCTCGACATCAACACGGATGCGAAGATTACAAACGTAATGCCCACGTAATTCATAATGCTTTGAAAAGCGCGATCATACGAATCGACATCATTATTAGGGATATCGCTGCCTACCACCCAAAGCACCAGCATCAGAATCGTAACCACGGCAGAGAGCAGCAGTCCGCGCCATCGCGTCTTCTTAAGCTCCAGCTTGATCAGCTTCCATAACATGCCCGCTGCCTCCTTCGATCAATCCGAGGAAATACTCTTCCAGCGAACGCGACTTCTTGTTCAGCGACTCAACGCCGATGTCGTGCTGTACCAACAGTCGATTCAGCTCCACAGGTGTTACGCCGGAGTCATAGATGCGAATTGCCCCCTGCCCCATCACTTTATAGTTGGCGATGGACAGCTTGTCTTCCAGAACAAGCACCGCCTGCTTGCTGTCCGTGACCGTTACTTCCACGTATTCATTCTGCCTTTCTCTTACCCGCTCCATGGACACTTCTTCGATCAGCCGCCCATGATTGATTACGCCAATCGTATCCGCCAACTGCTCGATTTCCTGCAAAATATGACTGGAGATCAACAGCGTCATCCCATACTCCTTGCTGAGCATCCGAAACAGATCCCGCAGCTCCCTGATTCCTGACGGGTCCATGCCATTAACCGGCTCATCGAGGATGAGCAGCTCCGGTTTCGTGCATATCGCACGGGCAATCCCAAGTCGCTGTTTCATGCCAAGCGAGAAATGGTTGACCGGCTTTCTCCGATCAACATCGGATAACCCGGTCAGCTCCAGCGCGTTTACGATCGCAGCTTTGTCATAATAGCCCATGTACTCGCAGTGCAGCTCCAGATTGGCATGTGCAGACAGGTGGTCATAGAAGATGGGATATTCAATAATGCTGCCCATCCGTTTCATCCATTCATAGGACCCCGGTGTTTGCTTCTCGCCAAACAGCTCGATTTCGCCGCTTGTCGCCTGCACAAGTCCTGTCACCATACGCATGACGGTTGTTTTGCCGGCTCCGTTCGGTCCGAGAAATCCATAGATTTCCCCTTGCCGCACGCTCATGTTTACGCCTGAGATGACTTCTTTCTTCTTATAGGTCTTTGATAGCTGCTTCGTTTGCATGATTATGCTCATGCGTGTTTCCCCCTCCTTAGAAACGGACTTTCATGAATCGAATCGTGAAAACCGTCCTCTCATTCGGCACACTCTTAAGCGAAATTTCCGCTTCCATCAGCTCCGCAAGCCGTTTCGAAATCGTTAAACCGAGACCGCTTCCTTGGTGCGATTGATTTCTGGAATCCGACAACGTATACAGCCGGTCGAATACACTCGCTTGATCCTGCTGCCGAATTCCTTTCCCGCGATCCCATACCTCAATAAGCACATGATCTCCTTGCTCAACGATCGCAATTCCGACAATTCCGCCATCATGACCGTACCTTATGGCATTAGATAAGAGATTATGTAATACACGTCCAATCGCGTCTTCATTCCCATAGACATAAATCGGCTCCTCCGGAATATCAGCCTCCACTTGCAATCCCTGTGACTCAATTTCCTCATAATAGAACAGGATGCTGCTGCGACAGGAGCTGCTTAGGTTGATTTTGGACAACGGAACGGGTCGATCACCGGATTCCAGCCTAGCCAGATCGAAGAACTGATTCGTCAGATTGATGATATCGAGCGTTTTCTCATGAACCTTAAGGGAGAGTCTGCGTTGTTCGCCGGGATCATCCGCCGATGTCCCCCGCGCCATCGTCTCTGTCAATCCAAGTACGACCGTCAGCGGTGTCTTCAAATCATGCGACATGTTGGCGATCATTTTCTTCAGCGCATTCTCCATCCGGATGTAATCTGACTTTGTTTTCCGATTGGCATCAAGTAGTCGATTTACAGCAATAAGCAGCTCTTGAACCTGCCTGGCCTCCGTATGCCGAAGCACCTTCTCCGTGGAATCCTGATCGATAATGGCATTTAGTTTGTGCTGCACATAACGAAGATCATGAGTGAGAGCCCTTCCACGCTTGAGCAGCATAAGAACGAGCACAAGCAGAGCCAGCACAAGTCCGGCTAGAACGAGCACAAGATCAAGCATCATGCTGGAACTCCCCCATTTTGTAGCCGATCCCCCATACCGTCTTAATGTATTTCGGACTGGCGGGCTCGTCCTCGATCTTGTCCCGAAGGCGTGATATATGAACCTGGATCGCATTTACGTCGTTCAAATAATCATCATTCCACACCGCACGATAAATTTGTTCTTTCGAAAACGCACGTTTCGGATACGTCATCAACAGCTTCAGAATGAGCAGCTCTTTGGCCGTTAGATTAATGGGATGATCGCGTTTCATCACCAGATGCTCTTCGGTATGCAGCGTCAGCTCATGAACGCGAAGCACCTGCTGCTGTGCGGTAACCGATGCTGTACCTGCATATTGCGATGCTCTTCTCAGCGCCGCTTTCACCCTGGCAGTAAGTTCAATAAGCGAGAACGGCTTGGCCAAATAATCATCCGCTCCAAACCCGAGCCCGAGCGCCTTATCCACATCGCTGTCTTTGGCAGAGAGAATCAAGACCGGTACGGTGCTGCTTCCCCTCACGTGACGCAGTACTTCCATGCCATCGACGCCTGGCAGCATCAGATCAAGCAGGATGAGCTGATACGTTTCGTTAGTCAGCAGCCGAATTGCTTCTTCCCCATCTGCCGCATGGCGGATGACAAAGCCTTCCTTGGACAAATGCCGCTGAACCATATCTGCTATCGCGTAATCATCCTCTATGAGTAAAAGTTGACTTTGCATGCTGCTACCACCTTGGCTATTAGTTGCTACCAGTATACCGTTTTCTGCCAATCCATGAACAGTCAGAGCTGAATCGTCAGTTCGCGACATCCCGCTTCGCAAATACGCCCCATGCGAAAATACCGAATAAGGCCGTATAACCTGCCAGAATGAGCAGCGAGAAGATCAACGTCATATCGCTGAGGAACGGTCTACCCGCCGTATACGAATATAAATCCAGATTGGCAAACAGCAGATATTTGGTCCAGCCGAATGATTTCAGCATATAGGCAAGCTGCGGTCCGCTCAGCAGGAAGAAGATCGATACTCCGATCGCGACTGCGCTTGAGCGAAGAACGGATGAGATCATGAAAGCGAATGTCGCCATAACCACAAGCTCAACTCCGCCATAGGCTGCTGCTTTCAACAAGTTACCCAGAACACCTTCTGCAGGATCACCAGCTCCGAAACCGAACAATAAACCGCCGGTGATCAAAGCTGCAACCAACATGACTAGTGCGAGCGATAGTCCGAACAAGAGCATCGCTGCGTATTTGGCCAGTAAGATTTGCGAACGACTATAAGGTCGAATGAGCAGCAGCTTGATGGTACCGCCGGAGAATTCAGACGCGACGATGCCTGCCCCAACAATAATCGTACACAAGGTCACAATATCCATGAGGTTCGGAATCGCGGTTAAGACCAGATCGAGAAACTCCCATGCATCCTTTACTTGAATCTCCTGCTCGCTTGAATAGAAACAAAGCAGTCCCGCAGCAATTGCCATCACAGGAACGAGCAGAACCATGATCTTGGTCCCCATCCGCGTATAAAGCTTATGCAGTTCGTTAACGAGCAGTTTGCGTACTACTTGTTGCATGATTTTCGCCCTCCGTCAGCTGCATGTATTTCTCTTCTAAAGTTTGTGAATGGGTCAGATCCTCCAGCGCAAAGGTCGCGTGCAGTCGGCCATCCACCATGACGCCGAATCGATCACACAGCTGCTCCATCTCAGCGAGCAAATGTGACGAAACCATAACCGCGATGCCCTCTTCATGAGCAAGCTTACGAACGAGTCGCCTCATCTCGCGGATCCCTGCGGGATCAAGGCCGTTGGTCGGTTCATCGAGTATGAGTACGGCCGGCTTGTGCAGCAGCGCTTGCGCGATGCCTAGTCGTTGGCGCATGCCCAGCGAATAGGTTTTCACTTTGTCTTGGATGCGAGAAGGGAGTCCCACCAGTGCGACAACCTCCTCGATCCGTCTCAGCGTAATCCCATCGCCCATGCGGGCATATTGCATCAAATTCTGCAATCCTGTGAGATGCTTATACAGCTCAGGGTTCTCCACGATTGCGCCGACATGCCGAATCGCTTCCTTAAACTGACTTCGAATGCTGCTCCCGCCAATTCGGACATCGCCATCGCTCATGGCTATTAAGCCAACCATCATGCGAATCGTTGTCGTTTTGCCCGCTCCGTTAGGTCCGAGTAAACCAAACACTTCGCCGCGGTTTAGCTGAAAGTTAAGATGATGCACGATCGTTTTTCCGCGTATTTGCTTCGTTAGATTATGGACCTCAACAATAGGTTCGTTCATTGTGCAACCCCTCCATCACTCATTCATTGCTCTAATCGTAATGGAGAAACCATACCTGACCCTTTCCCAAATGTTACGAAAGTCTTTCGAAATGCTCCGCAAACGGCTGTACACAAACGAACCTATCACTCATACACTATCAGCAATATCAGAATGATCGTCCGAGAAGGAGTGTGAACGCTTGAAGCATCTGTCTCCGTCTGACCTCACATCCAGGTTCATACTGGAGAGTGATCCTTATGCCAGCGAAATCGTCTTCCCGCTTCCGAGCTCCTGGTGGAGCCGACCTTATGAATATCGGTGGTGCTCTGCTTTTGCCGAAGCCGATGACATTGTACTGGATGCCGCTTGCGGCATTTCACACCCCTTTAAGTTTTACTTGGCACGGCATTGCAAACAAACCTATGCCTGCGATTGGGACCCGCTTATAACCTCCTTTGACAACATCGTAGAAGGAGTCCGCACAGATATCGGCGATGAGGCAGCTAAGTTAATCGACTCGCAATTCCGCTCAAGAATCCATCTTCAGCAAGCAAGCCTGACTGAGCTTCCATACAGTGACCGCTTCTTTGACAGAATATTTTGCATCTCTGTGATGGAGCATTTAAGCCCATCAGACGCACTTCTTGCCATGCATGAATTTCATCGCACACTGAAAGATGACGGCGCAGTCGTAATTACACTGGATTACCCGACCGTCGATTTTGCATTCTTTCAAATGATCATGATGCTAACAGGTTTTGAATTTGTTGGCTCCATTGATACGACATTGCCGGCAAATGTCCTATACACCGAGCAATGGGGCGGCCTGAGTTGTTTCCGCGTGTTGCTGAAGAAGCGAAGAACATCTGAATAACAGAAGGCGACGCTTACCGCCATATACGCGGTGAACGTCGCCTTAATCGTTGCCATTCTAACTCTTCAACACCTCTGTAAAGTAAGCTTTATTGTACAGGATAGCAGGATGATCCGGATGATAGGAATAAGCAATTTCATTGTGTCGGTTTCCAGCCTCCAGCAACCCCAGACGGTCATAGCATAAACTAAGCTGCAAATGAGGGAGCCATGTGCAATACGTGTTCCATAGTTCAAACGGCATATCTTTGTCGCTCATGTTCGCGGCAGCCGTGTAAGCCTCGATCGCTTGCTGCCATTCCTTCCGTTCCACATGTACGGCTCCGAGCTGGCAATAACAGTCTGGCTGCGGAAGTCCTCCTAATTCAAGCGCACGGCGCAGCGTCTTAACTTGATTATCGGTTTCCCCTAATTTCTCCCAGCAAGCTGCAAGGCTCTTGGCCGCGCCGAGCATCTGCTCGGGTAATCCGAGCTTCTCATCCAAATAAGCCTCATATTGCACGCAAGCCAGATCATAACATTCTTGCTGCTGCAGCCAATGCGCATTCCCTAATCGGTCGCGCATCGTTCGATACCCATTTGCCGCAAAAGCTTCCAATCCAGTCAAATTCGCCTCTCGATAGATGTGATACGCCGGATAATGAGTATCTACATACAAAGGAAAGCCCATGGCTGCTGCCCGAATACAGAAATGTCGATCTTCGCCCCAGAAATTCAGATTAGGTATTTTGGCAAATCGAAGCCCCGCGCTAAGAGCATGCCGACTGATCAACGTGCATGCGCCCAAACCACCTACCTCATATACACCAGGTACCCAAAGTCGCTCTATAAACTGCTGCGTGCGGGCCGTAATTTCGGTTGGCAGCAAATGTTCCTCTCGCTTCTTATCGTAAAGGATGTATTCATCCGACAACCACACCTGAGGAAGCTCCATCCCGCTTCGATCCCACTTCGTCCAGAAGACATTGGAGATCACATCCCGCTGTGCCAGGACAAGCTGTTCCAACGTGCCGGGATGCAGGACGAGATCGGAATCGATCAGGAAGATGTAATCGAACTGTTGCTCGATCGCCTTTCGGATCATATAGTCCTTCATGTCTGCGACCTTCCAAATCAAATCTTCTTTCCAATAATGGGTATTCTCGTCCTTATGATAGAAATGAACTCGGGCGTCCGGGAAAGTGAGATTCGAGTAACGCAGAAGCTCGGTGTTCCCTGCCGTCTGTTGAAACTGCTGCAAGAGGAGGCCGGAGGCCGGATCCTGGTTATCGTCGATAAACAAATACGAAACGATGAGTTCGCTCTTCGCAAGTGTCATCAACGATTCCAAGAAGGGTTCCAAGATAATCCTGACCTGATTGACGGGACTTGCGATCAGCACGCGCTTCTTGCTCAACAAAGTCACTCTCCTTAATCCGTCCATTCCTTAAGCGGAGGTGCCTGGTCGAGAATGGAATCATATTGCTCTCTCCACCCATAACGGGCATCGGGATCAAGCTGCATATATCTATTGTATTTGTTTTGTCGATCTTCCGGAGTCGCCCAGCCGTAATGCTTCAACCTCGCTTCGTGGATGCCGAAAGGAAATTCGAGTACATTGAGAGGGAAGCGGCCACAGTGCTGCGGTGTTTCCTTCCATCTGTAATCGATGTCCGGCCGATATCGAACCAGGAACGGACGATAGAAGAGGTGAGCCTGCCAGCAGCTGTCTTCCCTGTAATGAGTTTCACTCCACATATCGTATAAGCGGAACCCAAACGTATCGACCACATGCTGATTCACCATGGCCGGCACATAATCACGCATATTCGTTTCGAAGATTTCATCGGCGTCCAGATTAAGAATCCACTCTGGATTCGTAGCCACCGTTTCTTGCCATTGCTGTTTGCGAAGCTCGATCTCGTTGCTAAACTCCGAACGTTGGTTGCTCACAATTCTGAGCGGTAAGCCCGCCAGCATTTCCATACAAATCGCAACGGTCTCATCGTCGCTGCAGTCATCGATAATGACGGCTGCATCTATAAACTCACGATGCTGCAAGAGCGCTCTGCGAAGATAACGTCCTGCTTCGTTTCGCACAACCATAGAGAGTGTTATCCTCCCCAGTCTATCTGTCATTTGCCACTACCTCCTTCGCTTAAGACGTCCCGCCGAGCTTGCGAACATCCTTAAAATAATCGCGATTATACAATAAACTCGGATGTGACGGATTGTAACGCAGCGCAGTCTCATTATGAGCAAATGCAGCCTCATACTGCCCTAGCCTGTCATAACACAAACAGAGCTGCAGATGCGGGAACCAAGTCGAGGTTGCGTTGTTCACCATTCCCATCGTCGCGGGCTGAGTGACTTCCGTTGCTTGGCGGTACCAGAAGATCGCGGTTTCGTATTGTTTCTCCTCGAGAAAATAAGCTCCAAGTGCACAGGACACATCGGGTCGTGGACGTTCGTATAGGAGCGCGCGAGTGAGGGAATGGAACTGCAGTTCCTTGTTTGCCAGTCGTTGATAACATTCCGACATCTTGAGGCATGCCTGGATGTTGTCTTCTATCCATCCTTGGCCGGAACTTAGCATCTTGTCATAATAAACGACGGCCTCTGCATCCATGCGATGGTCACGAAGCTCATTGGCATAGTAATACAAATCGCGAATGGAGAAATCCTCGCCGGCCTTCTGACGCTTCTGATAGATTTGCAGATTCCGATCGGTGTATGTTTTCTCTTTCTTATGCGTGATACAAACATCACTATCCAGTACCGGCCCCCAAGCATTCAAATACTCATGAACAGGTCCAATCCACTGAAATTGGCATTCCCTTCGGACAAGTCGATTGCGCCTTAAACTGGACGTTACGTTGCCTGCATGATCAAATCCAAGATTGTAGGGCATCGTCACTCTGTCAACAGCGGTCGTAAGTGCTTGCTTCAGAAGCTTAAAGCGGATCCGATCTTCTTCTTCGATGGTGTCATCGGCATCCAGCCATAATATATAATCCTTCGTTGCTGTCTGAAAGGCGAAGTTGCGCGCAGCAGCGAAGTCATCTATCCAACCAAAATCATAAATATTGTCCGTATACTTCCGTGCAATTTGTTTCGTACGGTCAATGGATCCGGTATCAATGATGTTAATCTCATCGACAATATCATGAATGGTTAATAGGCATCGTTCCAATGCCAACTCTTCGTCACGCACGATCATGCAAAGGCTTATCGTAACCATATGTCCGCGCTGCTTCCCCCTTTAATCAGCCAAGGTAGCTTCTTCAATCCTTTCTTATATCTATGCTTCTCTCCCGGCAGTTGCAAGGGCGATCGTATGGACATATTAAAAGACACCTCGACCATCCTTTACTAGGATCGAGATGCCTTATTGCAAACCATATATTTAGTTCGGACTGAATCCGATATCCGAAATTTGGCCGTTTGGCATGAAGCCGATGTTTCGATATACCTTGTTAGCGCTGGGATTACGTAAATCGGCATACAGCATCGGAGTTAAATTCTCCTGTAATAACTGCTCGGTGACGGCAGCAACAACCGCACTTGCGTAACCTTTCTTCCGCAGCCGCAGCGGCGTGAATACAGCGTTAATACGACCGTGTCTCCGCGAACGATGAGCTATATTAGCCATAGAAACCGCTTCACCATCAACGCGCCACAAATACAGCTTGCGCGAAGCAACCAACCCCCGAGCTGACTCCAGCTGGCTCTCCGGATCGACTGTTCTTCCGTGTGCGTCCTCCGAGAATCCGGCCAGATATTGCGCAATCACTTCAACATCTTGCAGCGTCGCGACACTCGCATCCCCTCTCACATTCGAGGGCTTGTTCACCTGAGGACAATGATAAGCCTCCATCGTCATTTGAGTCGAGTGACGCAAGTTGTTCGCCCTTGAATATTCCACGGCAAAAGGATACGCCGTCTGCGGAGCACCGGATATGCCTGGCAGCGAATGGCCATCCAGATGATTAACCAGCTCTTGAAGCATCCGCTTCTCCTCATCCCCTGCCAGCGACCTTGCCATCCATAACCAACCGTTCTGTCCCGGCGATTGCGCAAACAGCAGCTGACCATTATCGGATCGAATACATATGGAATCTTTTATCTCTGTAATCCGATGAAGCAGATTGTACCGGACTTCATCGTGAATAAACGGTATTGTCTCTAAATCGTTATGATGTTGACCCCATCGCACAAACATGTTTGACCTCCTTGACGAGATTAATGTTGCGGTACTGCGCGCAGCTTCCTATCTGTCAGAACACCGAACTTCCTGTTTGCTTCACCTACTATTTACATTCGTGCTTGAATCTGGATTTTCCTTTGTCGTTTTCGCTTCTCTTTCCTGACAACACAACACCAAACAAGCAACAGCTGCTTCTGAGCAGCTGTTGCTTGTTTGGGTTCTCGCGATTTCGTCACAACTACGTAACACTTAAGACTCTTCCGGTTTCTCCGTATCGTCGTCCTCGTCTGTAGCTTCCTTCTCTTCTTGGGCCAATTCGTCTTCGTCTTCGGATTCCACAGGTGCCTCTACTTCTTTATTCTTAGACGGCTGGTCGAATATGATCGTCCGAATAGTTGAAGGATCCGGTCTGTCCTGATCGTATAGACGGATATAGATTTGCTCGATCTCCTCGCCGGTCAGATCTTCTTGACTCAGCAGCTGCTCCGCGATTGCATGCACAAAATCAGTATGGTCCGATACGAGCTTCTTCACCTGATTCATCATATCCTTGAGCAGCTCGTTGATTTTCGGTCGCAGGGATCTAAGCGCATCCGCTTGCGAACCGACAGCCAGGAAGCTGAACAACTCATCGCCCATACCAACCGCTCCGAGATAGGCACCTGCCATATTCGTAGCCTGCTGCAAATCGGAAGTGACGCCATTTAGCTTCTTGCCTAAGAACAGCTCTTCAACCGCCCTGGCAGCCAAACAGACTTGAATACTCGCCAAGATTTCACTGTCGCTTCGATTATACCGCTCGTGCGTCGGCTTGGTGGCAGCAAGACCGAGCGCATTGCCGCGCCGAACGATCGTTACTTTCCATACCCGATCATGCGGCTTCAACAAATACTGGGCAACCGCATGACCCGCCTCATGGTAAGCCACGTTTCGTTTCTCATCGGGACGCATGGATCGCAGCGGCTGTTTAAGTCCCCACTCATACGTCTCCATGGCAACGCGGAAATCCGGATATTCGGCGACAAAGACACCGCGCTGATGAGCGATGACGACAGCTTCATTGACGATATGCTTAATTTGAGCCGGGCTGTAACCGATCGTATCCAATGCGGCCTTCTCCGGCGTCAGGGAGGAATCATGCTTTACTTTCTTGAGATAGTATTGGAAGACGTCCACACGGCCGTCATAATCCGGCGTATCGATCCATAGCTGTCTGTCGAACCGCCCCGGCCTCAGCAGTGCGGAGTCGAGCACATCCGGCAAGTTCGTCGCGGCGACCGTAAGCACGGCCGGTCGATCCGCTTTCTTGCGGCGCAGCCCGAGCATACGCATCATCTTCGCAATTCTCGTATTATCGATATTCGGCGGATCCATCTGAAGGAGCAGCTCATTAAGCAGGCCTGAACCGCCGCCCATCCCCATCATCCCGCCCATTGCACCTGCGCCACCTTGGCGTTTCATACCGATGGCGTCAATTTCGTCGATGAAGATAATACAGGCGCCGTACATTTTGGCAAGCTTCCTAGCCTTCTTGTAAATGCGCATGACTTTGAGGTTACCGACCCCAAAGAACATATTCTGGAAGCTCGGCGCTGACGCGTAGGCGAAGGGAACCTGAGCTTCATTCGCAATAACTTGTGCCAAGTAGGATTTACCTGTACCCGGAGGCCCGCATAGCAAGAATCCCCGGATCGCCTCTCCTCCCATCTCCTTGAACTCTTTAACCCCTTTGAGCAGGATTACAATCCGCTTTGCATTCTCTACGATTTCGGGATTCCCCCTGTAATCATCCCAGGTGGCACCGGTCTCACCGGGCAGAATCCAATACGTTCGCCCCCTCGCGAGAAACCAGAACAGTGCTGCGAATTGAATAATCATGAACATCATGGCAAATAACAGCTGGAATAGGAGACTGACTATGCTCAGTGTAATCCCCCATACTTGGGGCCCTCCTGACCACACCAACACGCCAATGATGACGATGACGGTGAGCCTTATGAGGAATTTGCGCCACTTGATCCACTGATAACTCCTCATGGCTACACTTCCTTTTCACACGAAATGTGCTCGCTCGTATTTATTGCGATACTCATTTTTACTTAGTAATATTTGAAAATATGCGTGGGATCGAGAGAAGAAAGTCCCTTGCAAGCATCTGTAATATAAATGAAATACTAGAAAACCTCACATCTCCAAATAGAACGGGAACGCTAAAATAAGCTAATATTGACATATATACAAAACCCCCTATCCGCTTATGGATAGGGGGTTTATGCGGTTCGTATCCTCGTAGACTTGGCTACTGTTTCCGGAAGCTAACAAGCCAGTGTATACCGAAATCAACAAGCTCGCGCTGCGACATCAGTTTCACCTCAGCTTCTCCCAGGAGAGCCGACTTCATAGAGAGGCCGGCATGTGCTTCGAACGCTGCGCCTAGCTCAGTGAAGTCATCCGAATTGACGTTAATATCCCGGAATGTCACCCATTCTCTGGTGCCTTCCACTTGAATCGGTGCTCCTTGCGTAATTTCGCTCTTGCCCGGATAGCTTGACCGGTACTCGCTTAAATGAAGCGAAGTATTATTGCCATGGCCTACCCCAAGCAGCAGCACGAATGCTTCGCATGCATAGAGTTTGCCAAGCGGAGAGTGTTCGCCAAGGCCGAATTCGAGCGAATGTCCTTCCGTAATAAACGCTGCCTTCGGCCCTCGCGCGGCGAAAGAAACTTGCGGATGCCGGCTGCGGAGCGTTCCATTCTGTTTGCGGAAGCATTCTGCCAGCTGGCCCATCCCGCTTGTTACCGTAAGATCCGGCGAGAATGCAGGCATTTCATTCCTTATGATAGGCCACCAATCCTGCGGTACCGGGGGATTGGCCCATAACGCAGGATCGGATAAATCACTGCTATGCGTCGGCATAACCAGCGTACCTTCTTCGCCGATGGCATCCTCTAATCCCAGTAAGACAGCTTCAGCGCCGCCGACAATCCAGCGGTTAAATGATTTCAGCGAGGAGTGAAGGAGTAACGTCATTCCCGGTTGTACGCCTAATTGTCTCATCGCTGCAGCGATGGACGTCCGAGTCAGCGGAAGCTCCGATTCATTAATGACCATGACTGCCTTCTTCTTCTTCTACATCGCGAATAAATTGACGAACCACTTGCAAGTAGGCATCCGTTTCTTCCAAATAGCCCATATGCGAGCTTTCCTCGAATACATGCAGCTTCGCTCCCGGGACGAGAGATTGATAATACTGCGTTGCCTCCGGAGTCGCTTCATCGTATCGGCCGCAAAGGAACAATGTCGGCGCATTGATTTCATGCAGCTGTGCCGTGACATCGTAGGTCTTCAAGCTGCCGGTCGGACAAAATTCGGATGGTCCCCACATGGACAGATAGACTTCTTTGTTCCCTTTCGGTCTGCTCTCCGCCATAATGTCCGGCCAAGGATCAAGTCTGCATACATGCCGATTGTAATAGGCTTTAATGGCTTCCCCATAGGCTTCGGAATCAGTTGTCCCTTCCGCCTCATGCGCTTCAATAGCTTGCCGCATTTCTTCCGGCAGCTGTGCAAGCAAACGGTCCGCATCTTGTTTCCAACGAAGCGCGCTCAAGCAAGGGCTGGACAATATCAAGCTTCGGATTCCTGTCGGTCTCCGCTCTATACAATAAGAGGATGCCAGCATCGTACCCCAGGAATGCCCAAGTACATGCACATCATCCAGATGGAGCGCTTCGCGAATGCAAGCAAGCTCTTCTACGAACCGATCGGTATGCCATAATGACGGGTCCTCAGGATGATCCGAATTACCGGAGCCCAGCTGATCATAGAAAATAACCGGACGCTCATCCGCTAACGCACTTAACGCCGATTTTAAGGGATCATGTACATTTCCGGGCCCGCCATGGAGCACTAAGAGCGGTGTTTTACCCGTATTGCCTACTTGCACATACCAGACTTTCCCACCGGGTACTTCAATATATCCTTCTTTCGTGATCACAATGATTTCCTCCTACATCTCACATCTATTAGATCCTACCTGATTGAAGAGGAATTCTGCAACACTGCAACTACATGATATTAAGTCCGCTGAGCGTCTTGCTGCACAATCGGTTTCATAATATCCATATATACGTTGCCGCCGGAGAGGATCGGTTCATATAAATCAAGGCCTCTTGTTACGGCAAAGGTAGCATTTCCGAATCGATCGAATTGTGCACCATGACAGGGACAATTAAAGTACGTCGATTTGTCCTTCGCCGCATTGATCTGCGCAGCTGTAGCCGGCTCAATCGTACACCCGAGATGCGAGCAGGCAGGCGACATGATCCGCAGCATGCCTTGATCATCAATTGCAACATAGACAACTCCGTTCACCGGCTTGGAGTTCCAAGCATCGTCGTAGATGGCGCTGTAATTGATTTTCACCACGTCATTTAATGACATTAACCAATTATGATCACCGAGCAGCGCATAGCTCTGCGGCAAACCTTCATTACCATTCCCACGGTGCTTAATCGCTCCGTAATAGAACAAGCCGCTCGTTCCTGCCAGTGCGCCAACGACTCCAATGGCGAGCTTGCCTGTAGTGCCGATAAATGCTCTGCGCGATATTTGATTAGGTCTGATCTCGTCCATAACAATCACCTCCACTTCTTCCATAATACCCCACACATCTATGAAAAAGAAGAACAGGATTACGATGTAAGTATCGGCCCCTATTGCTCGAACCGATTCTCAAACGCTAATCCTGTCCATGGAATGATTAATGCAATTAATTATCTAAGACGTTCTCCCATAATTCCAGCTCTACGACCGTATTCACTTCGTCCGGGAGCGAGGCACCGGTGAAGCTAATGAATGCATCATGCGGATATTCCCAAGCATTCCAAGGCGTTTCTACTTTGATCTCCGTGCCGTCTGCGAGCAGGCGTGCGCGCTTGATTTTGCCATTCAAGCCACGGAAGTTAATCGGTCCCATGCCACGATCATAAATATGCGCATACAGGTAGTTGCCATTCTGCGTATAGCGGCCCCATTCGGGCTTCTCCAGCTTGGCAGGCCCGCAGCCATACAGGCTGGCGCCATTGTCATCCATCCATTGGCCGACTTCGGCCAGAATTTCTAGGGATTGCCGCGGAATTTCGCCTTTGGCATTCGGACCGACATTAAGCAGCAGGTTGCCGCCTTTACTTACGCATTCGACCAGCCCGCGAATGACGGTCTTAGGCGATTTGTAGTTGTTGTCCCCCGCGCAATACCCCCAGTGATCATTCAACGTAATGCACGCTTCCCAAGGCAGCGGTTCGCCGGCTTCATTCACGACGCCTTCCGGCGGGAGCAGCTGTTCCGGACTCATAAAATCGCCTGCATACACTTCAGGTTCGGCCGATTTCTTATCGCCGCCAAGCCGATTATCGATTACGATGTCCGGCTGCAGGCTGCGCATCATCCGCACGAGCTCTGTAGCTTTCCATTTCTCGCCGGTCATGTCATCGTAGGAGAAGTCGAACCACATCACATCAATCGTCCCGTAATTCGTAAGCAATTCCTTCACTTGTCCGTGCATGTATGTCAGATAACGGTCGAATTCAATCCGATGATTCCGATAGTCTTCGTGATCGCGCATCGGATGAATTTTGTCCCCAAAGTGCGGATAATCTTCATGATGCCAATCGATAATGGAATAATAGAGCCCTACGCGCAGCCCCTCTTCACGGAATGCTTCAATATATTCGCGGATCAGATCTCTGCCTGCCGGAGTATGGGCAGCTTTGTATTCTGTCAGCTTACTGTCGAACAAGCAGAAGCCGTCATGGTGCTTTGCCGTCATAACCGCGTACTTCATCCCTGCTGCTTTTGCAGCTTTGGCCCATGCTTTCGGATTATATTTAACTGGGTTAAATTCTTCGAAGAACGGCTCGTAATCGGCTACAGACAGTTTCTCCAAACTGCGCACCCACTCGCCGCGCGCCGGAATCGCGTAGAGTCCCCAGTGGATAAACAGGCCGAAGCGATCGTCCATAAACCATTTCATATGTGGTGCCGCGTTGCTTGTCATTTCCATTCGTCCTCTCGTCATGATCTATGGTCAGCATTATTAAAATGATCAAATATCTCCGTAAATCGTCCATCACAGCCTACATGAACGAACGATAACGGCCGTATGCCGCGTGACCAAACCACAGAATCCGCATCGAACGAATACTCGCCAGCATCGGCTCCTGTTAACAAGGGGTCAGCAAACGCGTTACCTTCAATCTCCTTCAGCTCATGTTCATGGATCGCCTTATAATGAAAAAACCGCTTGAAACGTCTCGATTGATTCCGACTGAACAACATATTGTTCCGGAAGGAAACGATCCCATCCGACGTGGAGAACGTGCTCATATAGGGATGCGAGTCATATTCCTCCGAGATTAAACCTTCCGGATTCCCCTGCGGGGAATGAATTTCGATCGCGTCAGCCATGAGAATATTCCGTTCGAACCTTGTGCCGGACGAATTTAATACCGATACCACCTGCAGCCCTTGATCCATAAAAATATTGTTCTCGAAGCTGCAATCTCGCGTCATATGACTGAGCATAGGCACACCGAGATTAACGGCCAAATTGTCTTGCACGGAACAATTCGTACATTTCTCATCTAAGTAATAGGCATATCTACGAACCTTCTCCGAGGCGTTATACGCTGCAAAAACCGCATTTCCGCTAACTGTCACATGATCGCTGTACCAACAGATATATATGGCTGAGCCGTCTTTCATAAATTGCATCGTGTTATACAGCAAATTGCCGCTGATCACCGTATTCGGACTGCTGCTGGCGATCCCGCTATAAGGCGTATTGTAGATCTCGTTATGGACAAGGGTATGATTCGTTCCGTCGCTATTAACGGCGATTGAACTCTGATAAGTAAGCCCGATATCATGAATCCTTGATCGCTCCAGTCGAACCCCTTCACCTTTCCACTTGATGCCTCCCGCTCCGGTGTGATGAATGTGGCACTCGTTCAGGTGAATCTCTTTACCGCTAAGATTGAACGCCCATCCGCCTGTATTCCGCACGGTTACACGATCGAATACGATCTTCTGCACTTCTTCGCCGTGGATGGCGGCGCTCACGGAGATTGCCCCAAAGCCTCCTGCCGATAACGGCGTTGCCGCACAAGCGAAGGTTAGTCCTTCCAAGCGAACATCTTGAGTTCCTGGTTCCAGATAGAGGATATGCTCCTTCGAAGGGACAATCAGCTGGATGCGATCCGCCTCCTCACCGGGCAGCGGCCAGTAGACTAGCTTCTCGTTCGATCGATCTAAGTACCATTGTCCCGGCTGCTTCAAGCCCTCGCGCACATTCCAAACCACATAGGTTCTTGCGTTGGCATTACGTTCGTAGAACGCACCCGGCGGATGACCCGGCGCAGCTAAGAACTGAATGTCAGTTTCATCGCCTTCGGACCGAATACTCGCAACACCGACAAGCGACTCATCCCATTCATGATAAATGGTCAGTTCTGCATTACGCGTATCGAGCCAGTCTGAGACATCCTCTCGTTTCACGCGCAATGACATCATTTCGTCCTCCCTCGGCGGTCGCTTCCAACCACCGGCGAAGGTCGACAGCCATTCTACTTTAAACTCGTTCAAATGACGGAATGCACCCTGCTCCGGCAGTCGCGAGCGCTGTCGGTAACTTCCATCCACTTCAATGAGGCGGAAATCCAACTCCCGATTATGCACGCCGGCAAGCGGTGTCGTGAGCCAATCTCCTTCCCGCTGCCAGGATGTCACTGGAGCACCGCCGAACAGAATCGGGCTCTCCTCCGGATAGGCGACAAGTTGAAGTCCCGCATCTTCGTTAGTAAGCGACAAGCTGACGTCGTAATAATGTCCGCCGCGAACGACAATGCGTTTTGCAGCAGCTGCTGTTGCTGCTTCATCGAACTTCTTTGCCCTAGTGCGATTCAGCGCTTCGCCAAGCGTAGCTACCGGCCGCGCCTCCGTACCGGGATTGGAGTCCAGCCCATTCGTTGCCACATAAATAGAGTCAATGGTCACTCCGAATTCACCCCTTGTGCGCTTCTAACTGCTCGAATTGCAGCTTTACGCTGCTCCAGTCGCCAGCTTCGCCAAACACCAGCGACGTGTTCTGCGGATTTAACCCGAGCTCCTCGAAGATAATCAGCTCATTATCCGCCTTCATCCAGCTCCTTGGTAAATAATAACGATCCTGCGTGCCGCCATAAGCCCACAACCGGCCGACATTATGTCCGTTTAAGAAAATTTGTCCTTTCTGCAGCTCCCCAATCTGAAGGTAAACGGGTCGATCCCCTTCCGGCAGCTTGAATTGCGTTTGCAGATAGGCCGGTTTCAATGCCCGGCCTTTCCGAGCAACCCTGTTACCGACCGGAAGCAGCACGACAAGTCCTTCTTCTTCCTTGGCCTGCCCGTTCATGAGCTGCGAAGCCGAGAAGTCCCCGCTTTCCTCCCAAGGCTTCCACTGCCAGTTGGATAGTTGACCTGATTGAGGCGCCACATAGACAGCCAAATTCTCCTTCACGGCATCTGGCACATTCTCCGCGTAATGTATCCGGACTTTGAGGCTGCCGCCGACTTCCGATGGCACGGGAATCTGCCACGTGATCCAGCGCTTGATTTGGGAAAACATCGTCCACGGCGAGTCCGGATAAGATAATGGCAGTACTTCCTCGCCATTCACCGTCACCCATGCCTTCACGCCATGAATCATAATGAAAGCTTGCTGATCGGACTGAAGTGAAAGGTCGAATTCAATTGCCGGAAGCGGCTCTTGTTCGCGATAGAAGCGGTTATATAAGAAATGGAAGGCTTGTGCGGACATCGGCTGCGGGCTCACTTCACGGAATGTCTCGATCTGAACCCTGCGCGATCCAACAACCACCGGCCCTTGAATACCGACTGCAATGGGCACGTCGTAATTGTGACCGAGATCATCGGACAAGAAGACGAATCGGTTTACCCCCCTCTTCAGCGTTACCGTAATTTCTTCGAACGCCCAATCCGCAGGATGACCGTATTCGTCTCTCATGCGCACAGACCGGCGCTCGGCATGAACGCCGCATAGTTGACCATTCACGAATACCGTTGCTCGGGTTGGCGTATGACTGAGCAGCATGGTCTCCACGCCGTCTGTGTCCCACTCCAGCTCTGCACTGTACCAGAGATACCCTTGAACGACACCTAAATCCTCATGGGATCGAGGCTTATCGAGTGCAGTCCAACCGGCTGCTTCTCCCCTTGTATGCAGTTCAGGACAAGGCGCTATTTGCCACGAATGAAGCTCTGGCAAGGTGATTTGCAGGGCTTTATGTTGGAAATTGCGACTAACCGGCATTCCGTTCGCATCGAGATAAACCACCTCCGGCGTTCCGTCACTTACCCGAATATCTAACGAACCATCCTGCTGCAGCTCAGCTGCATAATCGGGTCCGAAGACAATCTGATCTTCGACGATCCAGCATTTTCTGGCCATTTCTTCATCAACAACGATGATCGTAATGCCGTCTATTGCCGTATGCTGTACCTTCCGCCGTTTTACGGACAAGTCGTACTCGATCCCGTTCACGCTTATTACACCATCTGTCCCAGCCGGACCGTACAATAGAATGGTTTTCCTCGATTCATTGCAAGCCAGCAGGCATAGACTGCTGTAATTAATCGTTACGCCACCGGTAGTTCCAAACAGCTGCAGCTCCACCGGAAGAACCGCGGCAGCGACCTCCCCAAGATGAATGTTCAGCTGCTTCCCGGCTTTGGTCGTAACCAGAAGCTCGCGCCTCGCATCAGCTGTCGACACAAACGCAAGCGAGCCTTTCTCGCTCTCGCGAACAATTAGTCGCACGCCTTCCTCGCTTGTCATACCGCCGCGATCCTGAAGCTCCATGCTATCCATGATGTATTCGCTGAAATGCGCGATAAACAAATTAGCCGGCCGCACCGCATAATATTTGTCCGTCAGCTTCCCGCCTTCTCCTACTGGGTAGCCGGAGGCATACGAGGTAGCAATGTTGTTACCGCCCCAGAACCCGAAGTTCGTTCCGCCCTCGAACATGTAATAACAAACCTGAGTGGCAGATGACGTATACTCATACACCGCTCGTGCCAGATCGAGCCGATTCGGCCAGTCGCTGACTTGATTGCCCCAATAAATCGGAGCACCGCACCAGAACTCGGTCGTAATCAATGGCGCGTTCGGCTGCTTGCTCTTTAGGTCGTACACCGGCTCAACCTCAACATGATGGTTGTAAGTCAGAATCATACTTTCATCGATTAGCTGATCGGCTGCTTCCGTGGAATCATTGATTTTAACGGTTGTTGGGGTGGCGCCATGTACATTACAGGCCAGAATCGGAATATTGATGCCATGTCCATAGTAGATTTCATTTATCTTGTAGAGATAACGACGCATGGATTCATCCCAGCCGCCCGGATATTCATTCTCGTTCTGAATGGTAATGACAGGACCGCCACGCGTAATCTGGCGTTCGCTAATGATCGGAATGAGCTGATCGAACCAGCTTTCAACGGCAGCCATATAGACAGGATCGTCCTCGCGGAACCGCAGAACCGGATTCGCGCACAGCCATGCCGGTATTCCGCCGCCATCCCATTCACTGCAAATATATGGACCGGGCCGCAGCATGGCATACATGCCCAGCTCCCCAATGAGGTCAATGTATGCGGCAAGATCCTTATCGCCCGCGAAATCCACCTGACCTTCCTTCTCTTCATGAAAATTCCATGCCACATACGTGCATATCGTATTCAACCCGGCACGCTTGGCCCGTAGTAATACCTCTCTCCATTCCCTTCGAGGATGACGGAAATAATGGATTTCACCGCCTATAACCCAGATCCGCTCGCCGTCCTTCATAAATGATTTGCCGTCATACGTCAGCTTCATCCCTACACCTCTATCTTCAATAGTCATGGAATCCCACTCTCACACTTTCGAGTATACGAGCCGGAGGCAGGACCAAATATGAAGTAATCTACGATTTTTGGACGAATTCCCCGCAACTCTATCGAAAAAGCGGCTAGCGCACGAATGCACTAACCGCTCTCCCTATCGTTACTGCGAGATCTGAATTTTATCGAAAGAAGCCACGCCGGAATACCACATGTTGGAGACAAAAGAAAGCTGTGAAACGCTGGTTGCTGCTGCCATTGTAGGCACATTCGTTAGTACAGACGTTCCGTTGATCGACAGATTAAACGTTCCTCCAGTTAAATTCACGACGAGACGAACATCGTACCATTGGTTCGCCGCATAGGTCATCGTTGTATCCGTCCAAGCGATGCTTGAACTGACATAGCCGAACTTCCCGTTCTCGCGGAAGGCGAACTGCACGATCGGTGTTCCGCTGCTATTCAACAGGATCGGGCCGGAGAGGAGCGCATTGGTTTGATTCGCTTTCATCCGCGTATCGATCGTGACCGTTCCCGACGTGGAGGTGAACGTCTTCACGGCGCTGACATCCGCGACCCCGTAGTTCGATTGCGTCAAGGTTAACGCACGATTCGTCGTATTCGCTCCGTCAGCAACCTGCTGTACCGATGCTGCGCCGCCGGAAGTGGCAACCGTCCACCCGGCAGGCATTTGCCCAATCGTTGTGGCATCAAAGAACTCCGAGAAGATGTTTGTTTTGGCATTTACCGAACCGCTGGCCGCTGACAGATTGGTTGCGGCATCGTACGCTTTGACCGTATACGTGTAGGTTGTATTCGCCGTCAATCCGCTGTCCGTATAGCTGGTACCGGAAGCGGTGCCCACTTCGACGCCATTTCGGTAAACCTTGTAGCCGGTCACGCCAACATTATCGGTCGATGCCGTCCACGTGAGCGAAGCGGTTGTTGCAGTCACCGAAGCTGCGGTCAATCCGGTTGGAGCTGTCGGCGCTTGTGTATCGCCGGACCCGCCGCCGGTACCGACTTGGATATTATCGTAAGAAACCGTTCCCGTATACCACATGTTAGATGAGAAATTAATTGACGACAGATTACTGGATGAAGCCATTACAGGCACATTCGTTAATACAGACGTGCCGTTAATCGTCAGACTGTACGTTCCCGCGGGCAGATTCACCACGATATGAACGTCGTACCATTGATTCGCCGCGTACGTCATCGTCGTGTCTGTCCATGCCATGCTTGAACTAACGTAAGCGAATTTCCCGTTATCTCGGAAGCCGAGCTGCACGATCGGAGTTCCGCTGCTGTTCATCAAGACGGGGCTGGCAGTGAGAGCGTTCGTCTGATTCGCCTTCATCCGCGTATCAATCGTTACGGTTCCTGTCGCGGCTGTGAAAGACTTTGTGGCGCTGACATCCGCCACGCCATAGCTCCCTGCCGATTGCGTTAAAGTCAAGGCGCGATTCGTTGTATTGGCTCCGTCCGCGACTTGTTGAACGGACACCGCACCGCCTGTAGCGTTGATCGTCCAGCCGGCAGGTACTTGCCCGATTGTCGTGCTTTCGAAATTTTCCGAATAGCCGCTGGAACCGCTGGCAGAAGTTGTAGCAGAAACCGAGTTGCTGGCCGCTGATAAATTGGTTGCGGCATCGATGGCTTTTACCGTATACGTATAGGTCGTGCTTGCCGATAATCCACTATCCGTGAAGCTGGTTCCGGTTGGCGTGCCCACTTGCGCGCCGTTACGGTAAACTCGGTATCCCGTTACACCTACATTATCCGTGGATGCCGTCCACGTCAGCGATGCGGTAGTATCGGTAACTGATGCTACAGCCAGGCTCGTTGGCGCACTAGGAGCGGTCGTGTCGCTGCCCGATAGCGCAGTCGTCGCGGACAGCATGACATCGTCGACGAAAGCATAACCGCCGGTTGTAGGCTTAAGCCCATAAATCGTCGCACTCGTATTAGCGGCACCGGTTGTAAAGGTAAACGTCTTATTCACCCACGCTGTCGTGGTGTTCTCTTGGTAGGTGTCGCTGCCGCCGTAATTCTTGACGCCTAGTCGGACGGTTTGCCCAGATGTTCCGGCCCGCAGATATCCTGAAAGCTCATAGGTCGTATTTGGCGTCAAGCCCGTAATCGTCTGCTCGATTCCATCCGCCCCCGAACCCAAGCTGGCACCGGTCTCATAGCTGAATCTACTCGATACCTTGCCTCCGGAATAATCATAGGCAGGCTGCGCAGTCTGTGAATTTGTCTTTGTCCAGCCATATAAACTATCCATCACCGGATGATGCATCCGATTCATATCTAAGCTGCCGTTTACGACCAGATTCTTGTAATCCGTGTCCGCAAGCTGATAGACAGGACTTGGCGGACTGGCAAAATTGACGCCGGCCGTCCAGGCTGTGCCGCCGTATTCATAAGCCCCCGCATCCGGTGCAGTACCGGTATATCCATCCGTGATTCCTCTGATCGCAAGCCCTATATCTTTGGCGCCTGAACCAGATTGCAGCTGGAAATTATTCGTCGCCGTATTCACGTATAGCGGTGAACCGGAAGTCATATTGTTGCTGAAAACCGCTCCAATGGCGGAAGCGCCCGTGCCGAACTCTTGCAGCGCTATGTTGTTGGCAATCCGATCCTTGTAAGCATCAATGCCGTAAGTCGGTTCCGAAATCCGGATACCGGAGAAGTTATGCGTCGTGTTGTTATAGACCATGACATAGTCGGAGAGATGATTGACGATAACGCCGACCCAGGACAAATTCCATGTCACGTTCTTATAGATTAAGGCGTTGGCCGATGATTCATCCAAGTAGATCCCGCCGGTCCATCCTCCCGAACCATTGGCATCCGCATTCGCACGGCTGACGGAATCATGCCAGTAATTATGATGAATCTCGGAGTTCCCGAGATCATTATGGGCCGTATACAGCATCGCGGTATCCTTGGCAAAATAGTTCCCGTGATGAAAATCGTTATATTGGATAACCGTAGCGAAGAATTCACCGCCAATAAGCGATCTTCCTGAATTGTAAACCGTATTATGGCTGATCAGGTGGCCTCTGCCGGTAATATCGACGACAGAGTTAAAGACGATCGGACCATACGTTCCGTCATGGATCGAGTTATTAATGAGCTTGTTGCTATCGCCCTCGATTGTCACGATAGCACCGGATGAATATTGCAGCTCGCTATTCTTCAACGTATTGTTCGTTCCGCAAAGACAGACACCTGCCGAATAGGTAATGGCGCGGTTGAACTCCGATACGTATTTGGCATTGATGCCGTCGATGACATTGTTCGAACCGTCTGTCGTATCAATAGCCGCTGCGAACAGCTTCACGTTCTTGATGACGATATTGGATTTGCCCGTCAGGTCGAAAGCCAAATTCCTCGCTTTATACTCTACCGTATGGGATGCCGGGCTGTTGCTGGCCGTTGTGCGCAAGTACAGCTGACCGGCTGTTCTGTCATAATTCCATTCCCCCGGATAATCGAGCGCGGCAAGCTTGCCCATGATAAAATATTCCGCTGCTCCATATCCCCAGTTGGACAAATCGATTACGCTGCCGGGAGGCATTTCCTTGCGGAACACGAGATATGCCGTACCCGCACTTGTCAGCTTCACATCTGCAGAGTAGATGAAATCTTTGGCCGTGGTTGTGGACTCATACCACGCGGTTGTTCCTGAAGTTTGAGGCTGCGTGTAGCCAAACAATGTAGCTCCGCTTGGCTTCCAGTAGCCGGAAGCTTCCGGTGCGTACCAGCCTTTGATGTTACTGGTGAAAGACGCTGCCTCCCGGCCAGTCGCTTGATTCGGATCTTGACTTGTAATGGTTGCGTTAACATTTGTAAACTCCGCCTTCGCTGCAGTCGATGAACTGCTCGATTCCACGCCTAAGCCGAAGCTTCCTTCCTTCAAATTCGTATCCGTCGCTGTGATGACTGGCGATGCTCCATTATTCAGATAGACATTAATGGAGCTTCCGGAGGTCGTAACCTTCAGGTTGTAAGTGGTGTTCTGAGCAATTGTGACATTGTAGGAGCCTAATACGGCCCCGCCTACGCCAAGCAGTTTGAGTGTATTATCATAGGTGGAAAATTTAAGGCTGTATGCATTTTGCGAGGTTTTGAGATTCAGATTGCCAGGAGTATAAGTGGTTGCCAGCGCGTTACTGAAGTTCCATTCGCCGGAATCCTCCACGAAGACAGAAGCGTTATCCCAATAGCCCGCAGCTTGTGTCAGATTGGTGGAATCGACGAGCAGTCCACGGTTTGAGGTGTTGTTATACTGATAGAGGGCTGGGTCGTACAGGTTGCCGACGGCTGTGTTCGGGGATCGAGCCAAGTTGTTGGCTATCCCATCGACGTACACCGAATCCAGGTAGTCGCCCATCGGCAGCGAGGCACTTGCCTTATAAATACTACCGGAGTGAACCGACCACGAGCCGGTTACGAGATTCGCGCCGCTGATCGTGACATCTGCTCCGGTATCGGGCTGGAACGTAATTTCATTGCCCGGTGTGCCCGAATTCGTCGGTTTGACCGTTTCGCGATAGACGCCGGTACGGATCTTGGCTGTATCACCTGCTGTCATGATGCTTGCCGCTTTGCTGATCGTTTTCCACGGACTGCCCGTGCTGCCTGTTCCGGTTGTGTCGTTGCCATTCACGCCATCGACATAGTACGTGTTGCCTGCTGCGGATACCTTCTGCGGGGCTGCCGTAACATAACCGGTCAACAGCAAAGCCGCAATCAGAAGATATGAGATCAACCTTCTCTTCATCAATTACACCCTTCCTCCTAAAAAATTGTATCTCAAACCCCTCAGATGGCGGACTTGAAATCAGCCGAGCCGATGCCTACACTTGAAGCTACCTACCTCCTATGACTTAAGAAGCTATGAAGGACGTATAAAGAAGCGAGTATCGTCGACTTTATGAAGTGATTATCGTCGTTCGACAACTCAAATTGAAAGCGCTTTCTTATACAGATAAAGTATAGCGTTTCAGCGCTGGTTGGTGAAATGAAGATTTCTACTGTTTTTGGACAGTTGAATTGAACCACGGCAGCCATTTACCGCACCTAAGGTTCGTTAGATTATCTGAACCCAGCAATCCGGCCTATAAACTCCCCTCGGTTCGTTAGATCTTCTGAACCCAGCAATCCAGCCTATAAACTCCCCCACGTTTCGTTTTGATTCTCGCGGGAACCGCTGACGAACCGTGTGTGGTGACTTCATTTGGCGGTTAGCATACGGTTTGGAGCCGATTGTCACCACGCAGAAAAGGCGGCAATACGCTCCATTCGCGCACTGCCGCCCCACACCAAGTTATTCAACCAAGTTCCCTACAAACTGCACAACCGGCAGCGCTCGACCCTCCGGCCATGGAATCCGATGAGCCATCCCCGGCCAAACGTCGAAGAAGTTATCGGACAGCGGCTCGGTTCCGTCCAAATCGATACATACACCCCACGCAAACACGTCGCTTCGGAACACCGCGAATGAATCCTCTCTAGACACTTCAATCCGAGGTTTACTCCATTTCATCTCCACAAACCGAGGTAAAATCAACCGATTCCGCGCCACTGTCTCCCCCTGCTCATTCAGCAGTCTTGCGAAAGCAGCCGTATCGGAAATACCTGCTTCCTCCCACTGCGCATCGCTGAATTGCATCACACAAACCGATGTATTCGGCGGCAATTCCACAGTCCGATGTTCATCCATCACATAATCGCCGGAGAATCGGAACAAACCAACCTGCAGCTGCCCCACCCAGGTTTGATCGGTCTCATTGATTCCGAATACACGAACCGTCTGCCCTTCTTTGGCTGCCACGACCGAAAGCGGCTGGAAAGCCCGCTTCACCGGGTAGAACGCCGGGGTCCGGTTCAAATAATAATCGACGATTGTCCAGCTGCGCGTCGCCGGCCAACAATCATTGAACATCCAGAAGATCGCCGATGCGCAGTCGAACATGCGCCGACGGAAATTATCGATATACTCCCGCAAGCCCTCCCCTTGAATCAAGCCTCCGTAATAGACGTATTGCTCGATGGACATCGCCCGCGGATCAAGTCCAGTCCAGTCGCTGATTTGCTTATCCGGTGCCGAGAGCGCAAACCACGAGTCAACCGCATTGTCATGCTGCTGCCACGCATAGGATTGCACGTAGCGTCCGCTCTCAGGCAGGCAAGCTTCGGTGGCAGGCAAACTGGTCGTGCCCAGAACGCCGCCTTCATTCGGGAAGCGGCAGATCATCTCGCGATAATCGCGGAAGTCGTTATTTTCAAAACCAACCGCCCATGGATGCTGATCGCCGCGATCATTCGCATTCGGATACTGATGATCCGGCGAGAATGGGCTGCTCGGCTGATAATACCGACCGGGGGCCTCCTCCTGCACGATACGCGGAAGAATATGATGATAGAGGGCATAGTCCGGATAAATAATGCCTTCCTCCCGGTAGAAGGTGTGCCATTCGTTCTCATTGTTGCCGCAGTACATCACAAGACTCGGATGATGCGCAAGCCGCCGAACATTATGAATAGCCTCCTGCTTTACATTGCTCATGAATGACGCATCTGTCACCGGATAATCCGCGCAGGCGAATACAAAATCTTGCCAGACCATGATGCCATGTTCATCACACAGTTCATAGAAATCATCCGTCTCATAGATGCCGCCGCCCCAGACCCGCAGGAAATTAAAGTTGGCTTCGAGCGCGCGACTGATTAGCCCCTCATAACGAGCACGATCCGCACGATAGAAAATCATATCCGGCGGAATGGCATTCGCACCTTTCGCGAACACCGGACGATCGTTAACTTCAAGATAGAAGTAACTGCCGCCGGTCGGATGCGGATCTTGGTTAATCCGCAGCTTGCGCAGCCCGATTCGCTTCGAGCGGCAACCGGCGACCTCACCATCCACGAGCAGCTCCACTGCCACTTCAAGGAGATGCGGCTCCCCTTGACCCGCCGGCCACCACAGCTTCGGCTGCGTTACCGTGCATTTCGCTTCGAGCCGCTGCATGCCGGGTTCGATTGTATAGTCAAACGACTGAACGGCACTCGTATCCTCGCCGATTTGAACCGTTAATTTACCAGAAACAGGATGTTCCCCGCACCCTTCAACGAATGCACGAACAGTCACGACCGCTTCATCCATCGTTTCACTCACCTGAGACAGAATAACGACGTCATCCAGCCGGACACTCGTCGCCCATTCAAGCGCAATAGGCTTATGAATACCGACATTCACGAGGCGAGTTGACCAATCCCAACCGAATGAGCTTTGCGGCTTACGAAGCCAGATCCGCTTATGGAGCTCATGATCCTGTGAATTCTCGTAGTAGCCTTCGATGGACTTGTTCCCAGCCAAATGCAATCCGCTGTCGAGTACGATGACGAGCAGATTCTCCTTGCGCAGCTTGCCGGACACAGAAACCTTACAAGGGCGATAGAAATTGGCGTGTTCGCCAATCAGCTCCTCGTTGAGATAAATCTTCGCATGATAATCCAGCCCTTCGAAAATCAACCAAGCATGATTCTCGATGGCTTCATCCGTAGCGGTGAAGCTTCTTCTGTAGCTCCACAGGTTCTCTTCGACCCACCGAGCAGACAAGGCATTCAGTCCTTCTGTCGGTTCCTCAATCAGTCCTTGCTTCATTAACTCCAGATGGACTTCGCCAGGGACGGTTGCGTCCATCCACTTCGCTGCATCCGTTTCGAATAGGTGATGCGTCTTCACTGCGCCTCGCTGTCCGTCTGCTCCCCGCAGCTTCCATGCCCCATTCAGTTCCTGTCTGCCAATGCCCATGTTCGTCTCCCTTTCTAAACGGCAAAAAAACAAGCGCCGGACAAGTTGAATCCTCTCAACAGTCCGGCGCTGTTTCTATGAACTAAACATTAGCCGCTTATTCGAATTTCGCTTTCGCTTCGTCAAACGCTTTGAGACGCCATTGGTAAAACTCCTCTGCGCCTGCATCGTTCAGCTTATCAATCAGCTTCTGCTGTCTTGCTTTATAATCTTCTTCGTTCTTCGCATGCAAGACGATATCCGGAATGCCTTTCGTAATTAAGTCATCCAGCTTCGTTTGAATCCGTTTCATATCATCCGTCAGCGGTGCCATTGCAGCCTGCTCGTCTTGCGGCATGACATTAAGTGTTTTGACCGATCCTGCATCCTCATACTTAGAGTAAGCAGCCGCTGGATATGGAACTCCAAAGTGGTCGGCGTAGTCTTTTTGCAATGAATTCATCTTCGTTGTGAACACTTCAGGCGTATTGAACAGATTTACAGGACCGCCATCGCTAAGCATCGTATCGTCGGAAAGACCTTGTTGGTTCGCCATCATGTTAATGCCTGTTTTCTTCCAAGGATCGCCGCCGGCTTTGGAAAGTTCAACAATCTCAGGCTTCATTTGCGGTTTGCCGTCAACCATATCCCAGTGAACGCTTTGAATGCCGCTCTCGATTAGACGGGAGCCTTGCTCTGAGGACAGGTAGTTAATCAAATCCATTGCACGCGCAGGATCTTTACAGTTAGATGTAATCGCCCATGCGCGGTCGCCCCATCCTGCAACCGTAGTTCCGGCTGCCCATGCGAAGCCCCAGTCGAGCGGAAGGGTAACAAAGCCTTTGTCAGGTCCTTCTTTGAGCAATTCTGCATTCGCGTTTTGGAACGGCCATGTCGCAATCGCGTTCAGAAGCGTGCCCTGGGAAGCCTTCGTTACAAGGTCCTCGTATTTGGCTGTGAACGCATCCGGATCGAGAATCCCTTTTTGCTTCGATTTATACAGGAACTCCGCATTTGCCCAGACACCGCTTTTCTCCAGATCCGTGTAGTCATTTACAATCGGATCGCCGGAGCCGGTCAGCATGCCCATGCTGGTTAAGCCCCAAGTGCCCCAATCGTTCCAAAGCGAAGTACCGTATACTTTCTTGCCGTCTGCTGTTTTCGGATGCTTGGCAACCATGTCTGCCAGCACGTTTACCATATCATCAATGCTCTTCACTTGCGGGAAGCCGAGCTCTTTGTAATAATCCCAACGGACGACGAAGCCGGTCCCCTGCTCGAAGCCCCATCCCTTTTGGCCGATTTGAACCGGAATCACATACAGCTTGCCTGTGTCGTTACTCCAGAACTTCTTGCTGTACGCCAAGCTTTTCTCGAAGAGCGGCTTCTGAATATCCGGGCCGTTCGACGCAACCAAATCATCAAGTGGAATGATATTGTTGCCCTCAATCAGCTGCTTCAAGTATGAGGTATTGATGTTCTTCACTTGAATGATATCCGGCAAATCGCCGCCTGCCAATTCAACCTTAAACTTCTCTTCATCGAAAGTTTCAAGATCCATCGTGACGCCTGTTTGCTTCGTAATTTCGGCGTATACCTCGGTGCTCTCAAAATCCTTAGTCGTGCTGTTTACTTGTACTTTAAACGTAATAGGTGCTTTGGCGTTCTCGGCCGGAGCATTGGCAGCAGTCTCATCTGTCGCTGCGGCGTTGTTCGCAGCTTCTGCAGTGGTGTTCTCTGTTTCTGTCGTTGCAGGTGTGTTCGTCGAAGCCGTATTATTGGCATTGTTACCTGAATTGCCGCCGCAGCCTGACAATACAACCAGCATTGCGGCAAGCATGAGAGCTGCTTTGCCTCGTGCTTTCTTTACCTTCATACCATGACCTCCTGAAATTATGTTCTATGATGATAGCTTCTAATGAGCTATTACATCCAACGCTATGGACTTACTAGCCTTTGATAGCGCCAAGCATGAGTCCTTTGACAAAAAAACGCTGCAGGAACGGATATACGAGCATCACGGGCAGGGTAACCACCATCGTAATGGTGATTCGAATCGAATCCGGCGATATTTTGGAGGCTATGCCTCGGTTTAAATCCTGCATGCTGCTGCTTGCCACGATACGCTGCGCATCCGTCAAATAGTTGTATAGGATCAACTGCAGCGTCTGCAGTCTATCGCTCGATACGAGAAAATAATTGTCATACCAGGTGTTCCACTGCCCCACCGAAGCGAAGACGGCAATAGTAGCGACAATCGGCATGGAGAGCGGGAAGATGACATTTGTGAAGATTTTAAAATGTCCGGCGCCGTCGATCATTGCGGACTCTTCCAGCGCTTGCGGAAGCTGTTCGATGAACGTCTTCAGCAGCACAACATAATAAGCGACAACAGCACCTGGCAGAATGTAGAGCAGGAAGTTGTTTTTCAGCCCCAGCTCCTTCATCGTGATATACCACGGAATCAGACCGGCGTTGAAGTACATTGTGATGACCAGGAACCGGTAGATATATTTGCGCAGATACAGCTCGTTCTTCGTTACGGCATAAGCAAACCACGAACAACAGGCTATCGTGAGCGCGGTTCCAATGACCGTACGAAGTACGGAGATGAAGAAGGAGTGCAGCATGTCGTCTAGCTTAAAGATTGTTGTATAGTTGACGAATGTGAACCCTCTAGGTATCAGCAGCACCCCTTTCAGCGCTTCCTGTGGCTCACTAAAGGAGTAGATTAAGATATAGTAGAACGGATAAATGCACATGATCGTGAATAGAATCTGTACCGTGTAGTTGAACACATCGAACACAAGCGAGGAATCATTTTTCATAAGTCGTCAATACCTCCAGCTAGAATACGGAATGGCCTCTTACTTTCTTGGACAGCGCGTTCATGGAGAACAATAACAGGATGCTGATGATCGATTTGGCTATGCCGATTGCCGTACCGAAGGAGATGTCGCCTGTCGTAATCCCGACGCGGTAGACGTAGTAATCAAGGGCTTCTATTCGATCTGCTACCAGCGAATTGTAGAAGACGAAGTTCTGCTCAAAGCCGGATGCCCCGTTAGAGAGAACGCTTGCAATGTTGAGCAGCAGCAGAACGAAAAAGGTTGGCATGATCCCCGGAACCGTAATGGCCATAATCCGTTGAAAGCGGCCCGCGCCATCGACCTTGGCTGCATCATACAACTCGGGATCAATGCCCGCTATCGCGGCCAAGTAGATAATGGCGCCCCAGCCTAAGCTTTTCCAAATCGTAATCCCGGTTTGAAACCACCAGGTCGCTGCGGAGTTGCCAAGCAAAGTCGTCGGCTCATCAATCCAATGGAGTTTCATCAGTATTTCATTGAGCAAGCCACCGGAGGAGAACATGAAGAAAGCAAGGGAATACACGATAATCCAGCTTATAAAATTCGGCAGCGTCGTCAGCGTTTGCACGATTTTGCGGAAGCGTTTGCTTCTCAACTCGTTCAGCATGATCGCAAAGATGACAGACAGCGGAGAAGCTAGAATCGATAAGAAGCTGAGCGCGAGCGTATTGGTGAGCACTCGGAACAAATCCTCCTTCTCCTCAATCGCCCAGCGGAAGAACTTCAATCCGACAAACGGCGTTTTCGATAACGGAATGCCTGGCTTGTAATCGTAGAACGCGTATACCCATCCGAACAATGGAATGTAGTTGAAGGCGAATACCAGGAGGATAAACGGCACAACCATGATGAACAATGTGACTCGGCTAGCTTTAAATTTCATCTCTCGTATCACTCCATCTCTTTTTCTATCCTCAGTATAAGAAATCGCCAAAGACGTAAATATGAAGTTTTCTACGATTTCTGGACTAAAATAGGCTCCCCCGCGGCAGCTGAATGCTGCTTTGGAAGAGCCTGGAATGATTGCATGAACATTTATCCGCCTGCAAGGCGTGCTTTTGTTTCCTCATAGGAACGTTTATACCAGGCGAAATAGTTATCTGCGCCTGCGTCTATTAATTCATCTATTAATTCCTGCTGATTGACTTTGAAGGCTTCATCGTCCTTGGAACCGAGCACGAGGATCGGCATTCCTTTTACGAGCAGCTCATCGAGTTTGGTCTGAATGCGCTTGATGTCATCCGGCGGCGAAGGCATTGCACTCAGCACATCCTGCGGCATATGGGACAGCGTTTTCACTTTCCCTTGATCTACGAGCCGCTTGTACGCCTCTGCCGGGTAAGAAACATCATAGTACTCGTCATAATCCTTGTTCAGCGAATTCACCTTGGTTGCGAATACCTCAGGCGTATTGAACAGGTTGACAATTCCTCCGTCGCTGAGCTTCGTATAATCGGCTAGGCCTTGCTGGTTGGCGATCATGCCAATTCCCGTCTTCTTCCAGTTGTCTCCACCGGCTGCCGCAAGTGTGACCGTCTCTGGTTTCATCGCCGGTTTGCCATCCACATAGGTCCAATGTTCACCTTCAATGCCGCTGGCAATCAGCCGCGAGCCTTGCTCGGACACAAGGAAATTGATGAGATCCATTGCACGCTCCGGATACTTGCAGTTCGCCGAAATGGCAAAAGCGCGATCGTTCCAGCCCGCTATCGTCGTGCCTCCGACATTCGAGAATCCCCAGTCCAGCGGAATCGTGACAAATCCTTTATCAGATCCTTCCTTCAGCAGATCCGCATTCACCTGTGTAAACGGCCAAGTCGCGACAGCCGAGAGCAGTGTGCCCTCTGAAGCTTTGGCTACAATATCGTTATATTTGGCTGTAAAAGCATCCGGGTCCAGTATCCCCTTCTGCTGCGCCTTGTACATGAACTTCGCGGTGTCCCAGATTTCACTGTGAGTCGTATCGGTATAGGTGTTGATCAGCTGCATCAAATTTGTGTTGAACATTCCGTTTCCGGTAATCAGCCCCATACTTCGAATGCCCCATGTTGCCCAGTCATTCCACATGCTGACCCCGTACACTTTCTTGCCGTCCTTCGTCGTCCCATGCCTCTGTACCATATCGGCCAGCACATTCACCATATCGTCGATGGATTCGACCTTCGGATACCCGAGCTCCTTGTAATAATCCCAGCGCACATTAAAACCGACCTGCTGCTCAAAGCCAAAATCACTGGTGCCGATTTGAACCGGAACCATGTACAGCTTGTTCGTATTATCGCTCCAGAATTTCCGTATGTACTCGAAGCTTTTCTCATATACCGGGAGCTGCAAGTCAGGCCCGTTCGTCTTCAGCAGCTCGTCCAGCGGAATGATGTTATTGCCTGCTATTAGCTCCTTGATGTTCTTATTCGGCACCTGGATAATATCCGGTAAATCGCCGCCCGCCAGCTCGACCTTGAATTTCTGTTCATCATACAATTCAAGATTCATCGTCACGCCGGTCTGTCTCGTAATCTCGTTAAACACCTCGGTATGCTCGAAATCTTTGCCTACGCTGTTCAGCTGAACCTTAAGCGTTACCGGCTGTTTGGCCGGCACGACAGTTTCGTTGTTTTCTGCTGTCTGCACATCCTGCGTTTGCTGCTGCGGCTCGCCGGTTCCGCTGCAAGCGGTCAACAAGGCAAGCATGATCGTCATCGTCAACATGATTCGCGGCCTAAATATCGGGTTCAAGCTGTTCGCCTCCAGTAATCAGTGAGGTTGTTTGGTTAGTCGGTTGGTTGCTCGCGATTCCGGTCATCACGAAGCCGCACTGTCATAGATCGCGGGAATGGTCATGAATACTTTCGTCTCGACCCCTTCCTTGCTTTGCACTTCAATGCCGTATCGTTCGCCAAAATGCAGCCTGATCCGCTTGTTCACATTGTTCAGCCCGATCCCCTTCGATGCCCGATCCCCATTCAATTGGGATTGAATCTTCCGATTGACTTCGATCACTTTATCCGCTGCCATACCGCCGCATGTGTCATGCACAACGACAAGCAAATCTCCGCCATGCTCGGAGACCGAGATTTGAATGACCCCTTTATGCATCTCGCCATGGATCAGCGCGTTCTCGATGGAAGGCTGAATCATGAATCGGAGCGTCTGGCATTGCAGCAGCTGCTCCGGCACGTCAAACTCGAACCTCATTTCCTCGCCGTACCTGAAATTCATGATGTTGATATAACTCTGAACGAACGCGATTTCCTCTTTAATCGACCAGAGTGGCGAAGGATCATAGTAAATCGGCCTAAGCATATTGCCTAAGCTGGTCATGCACTCCATGATGTTAGGTGCCTTGGCGATAGCCGCCATCCACTTCACCGTATTCAGCGTGTTGTACAAGAAGTGAGGATTAATCTGCGATTGGAGCGCTTCGATCTCTAGCTGGCGCTTCGTCTTCTCGGTCTCCTCATTCTGATTCATCAGCTCCAGAATACCGGTAGACATGCTGTTGAACTGCTCGATCAGCAGTCCGATTTCTTTATTGGACGCTTGCGGCAAGGTCATGCCGATGTTCCCTCGGCCGACATTCTTCATCCCTTTAATCAGCTGATGCAGCGATTTCATAATGCGGTCCATCCATAACGATGCGAAGACGACGATCAGAATGAGCGACAGCAGGAAGACCGCAGCCGTAAATCGCCCAATCTGGCTAATATCTTTCGTATACAGCTCGGTTGGCACCTCATTCACCAAGGTCCAGCCGGTTTCTTTCATCCGATAATAAATAATTTGTTCATGCGTTCCGGCCCGGCTATCTGCGAAACTGCCGAATGCATGCTCCGGCGTGAGCTTGGTGATGAACGGATACGTCCGATCGATCGTATCCTCAATCGTGCTTGAAATCACTTTGCCGTAGCGATCAATGATATGCATGGAGCCGCCTGGCGTGCTCTGCAAACTTCCATAGCCGGAATTGAAATACCGCTCATTCACATTAAAGACGAGCTCTGCGCTCATCTGACTGCCCCCGATCCATCTGACGCCGCGCAGCGAAGAGATGACTCTGGAATTGGACAGCCCATCCGGAATCGAGCTGCGCATAAAGTCAATCGTCTCCAAGCCGCCTGTCCAGATCGTTTGCGGGAAACTGGATTTCACTTGCTCGTACAACGGAGTAGCGTAGAACGGATAATTCTTGCCTACCTCCGCCGTACTCTGATTCTGAGAAAGCGTTCCCCCGATAACCGTGCCGTTCTCAGCGAAGATATACACCGAATCCAAATAATTATAAGTCGTTAAATATTGATTGATCCGATCCATAATGTCGCGTTCCAGCGCAATAAATTCGAGGTGCGAGAGCTTGTCGCTTTGCAGAAACGACTGGACCTTCGTTTCCATGAGGAAGGTCTTCGACAGCTTATCCACCTCATGGAGTAAAGTAAGCGTATTCATTTCAATCTGACGAAATTGCGATAAGGTGGTCTCCTGTGTTCTCGTTTGGAAAATATCCAGTGTTTTCTTATAGCTGTAATAGGAGCTGACGGACAGGACAAGCAGCGTAACCGCCATAAAGGAGAAAATCAGCTGTGCCTTGAGCGAGATGCCGGAGAGTCTAAACTTGAACCTCAACTTCGATGCTTTAGCGATCATTTGTCCTCCGCCTCCGCCGTGCCTGTCCAGTCATTGATCCACAATCTGCGAAAGCCGTTCGGCCTGACGCCTGTGTGCTTCTTGAAGGCGCGGCTGAAGTAGCTGTCATCGGTAAATCCGACCTGCTGCGCCACCTCATAGGATCGGAGATTGGTGCCGAGCAGCAGCTCCTTCGCTTTCTCCAAGCGAATGCGGTTGAGATATTCGGAGAAATTCATTTGCAGCTCTTTCTTGAACAATACGCTTAAGTAGTTCGGCGTCAGTTCCAAGTACTGCGCAATTTGCTGCAAGGAGATATCCTCGTGGAATCGATCTTGAATGAACCTTACGGCACGCGCAATGTCTTTGCTCAGCTGCTTCTTGATGCCGCCTCTGGAGATGATTTCGGTTAGAAATTTACTATAAGCTGTCGCTGCTTCATCCAGCGTTTCGCATTTCTGCATCTCTTCCCCATAGGTGGAGACAAGCGCTGTTACTTCGGATTCGCTAAGCGAAGCAGTGACGGATGGGCAGTGCAGCAGCCTGACGAACAGCTTCCTGATATCCTGCTCATGGCTCAGCCTACCGGATGTGAGGAAGGATTGCACAATGGCTTCCACATCCTTCTGTGCCGCTTCTTCGATCATCGACCATTTCTCATGAAACTGCTGCAGCTTCCTGCGCACGAGCTCCTCGGTCGCATCGGAATCTACATCACGGAGAAACAGCAATCGCTCCGTGCCATAGAAGAATTTCTGCGCAACCGCTCGTTCGCTTTCCTTGTAAAGCGTGTGCAGCGACGCGTATCCGCTCTTCATCCCGCTCACGCCGAACGTTGCGGAAATGTTGAAGAACCGACTCAGCACCTTCTGGATCTGGGTCATAATCCCGATCATTTCCTCGCGAATTTGATATTCGCTCGCGATATCACGGAAGCTGAAGATGAAGAGATATCGCTTGTCTTCATCGGATACGACCTCGCCGCGCTGCGACTGCACGAGCAGCTCATTCAAGACATTCAAGAAGGTAACGCGTATCAGCTCGCCCTTCTCGTCATTGAATTTCGTCTGCACCAGCTCGAAATGATCGATTTCCATCATCGAAACGATGAGCCGCTCCGGGTTCAGCCGCAGCTTCAATTGATCGATATGATGAACGAACTCGTCTTTGGAGTAGAGATGGTAGAAGACGAAGTTCTTGATAATGTTTTCCTTCAGCAGATCCGGGTTACGGATGATCCCTTTGGATGAACCGAGCGTCATCTGCGTGCCAAGCTCCTCGCGCACACGCATCAGCACATGATGGATCTCCTCCTCCGTCATCGTCAGCTTCAGAATATAACTGGAGATGCCAAGCTGCATGGCCTGGCGAATTAAGTCAAAATCCTCCATGCACGACAAGATGACAATACGGGTCTGCGCATCCTGCTCCCGAATCTTCTTGATGAGCTCAATCCCGCCCATGATCGGCATGCGAAGGTCGGTAATGATGACGTCCGGTCGCACGCTGTTCGTGTAATATTCCCACGCTTCCCTGCCATTGGCCGCATCAGCGCATACGGTCATCCCGTAATTGTCCCATTGCACGGAGTTTTTGAATCCCAAACGTACGAGCATTTCGTCTTCAACAATCATGACGTTGAACATGCAGAAGCCTCCTAGCCCCTCTGATGGTGCTGCAAGCCTACCATACTATTTTGTCTGGCAGATGGTCAATCGTTTCTACTGTACGCTAGATTTCCGTATATAGGGAAGCCGGTTTATTTCTGTTAACCAGCAGCAGATGGTCACAGACCAGAACGGTTTCGTTATTCTGATTGAGGACCTCCACATGTTCCACAACGACGCCGTATTCCGGACGTTTCGGATAATCACGCTTCTCCGAGATGGTAATGCGCACCGAGATCGTATCCCCAATAAACACCGGCTTGGTGAAACGCAGCTTGTCGTACCCATAGGAGAACGCCTCCGGATTCAGTTCACCTGCTGACATTCCGACACCGACACTGAACACCAACGTGCCGTGAGCGATTCGCTGGCCGAACGGTTGCGTTTTGCACCATTCGGCATCCATATGATGCGGATAGAAATCTCCGGTTTGGCCGGCATGCAGCACAATATCCGTCTCCGTGATCGTGCGTCCGAACGTGCTTCTTGCTGTCCCAATCTCGTAATCGTCGTAAAATAAGCTTCTCATCGTAATCGTTCCTCCTAAGTGTTAGTCCAGATGTAATACTTCTTCCATGTCCGCCAACCATTCGCCTTGGCACTCCAGCACATCCAGCCAAACCGCTGCATGCAGACGCTTGAATTCCTCCAGCATCTCAGGCTTCACTTGGATTACACTGCCATATCGCTGTATACGCACATGCTTCCCGGTCTATTTGATTTGATAAAATTTCGCTGCAGTACCGCCGAGGATCGCATCCCGCTCCGCTTCCGAATAAGCGGCGATAGCGCGGTTCGTTTCTCTCCATACTTTGCCGTAAGTACCGGCTAAGTTCGCAACCGGCCAATCGCTGCCGAACATGAGGCGATCTGCACCGAACTGTTCCTTAGCGTAATCGATGTATGGCTGCAAATCCTCGGCCGACCAATTGTCGTGATCTGCGGCTGTATTCAGCCCCGACACCTTGGCGTAGACATTCTCGAACTGCGCGGCTCGCGCGAGCTGCTCCGCCCACTCGCCCATCGTTCTGTCTTTTATGGGCGGTTTGGCCAGATGATCGATGACGATTCTGAGGTTCGGTACTTCCTTGGCCAGACGCGGAGCATGCTTGAGATGATCCGGGAATACGGCCACGAGATCGAAAGTGAGGTCGTAGGAGGCAAGCACGCGGAGACCATCAATCACGGAATCGCGAATGATATAGTCCGGATCCTTCTCTTCGTGGATTAAGTGACGGACGCCTTTGAAATAGGGGTTATGCTTCAATTGCTTCAGTTTCTTATCTGCGATATCAGGGATATTGAGCGGCACCCAGCCCACGACCCCGGCCACCCAATCCTTCTCCTCCGCAACTTGCAGCATATATTCCGTATCCTCGTAGCTGTTCATCGCTTGTACGATTACGGTCTTATCAATGCCCGCTTCCTTAAGGAGCGGTTCCAGCTCTGGCGCCTCGATTGTGCGGCAAATCGTGCCGAATGCAGGATCAAGCCACGGATAAGCGACCTTCTCCAAATGCCAAAAGTGTTGGTGCGCGTCGATTTTCATCATCTTTGTGCGACATCCTCCTTTAAGGTGTTGGATCCATCAACTGTTTCCGGATTGCTGCTGTATCTTCGCCCACCTTCGGTGAGCCTTTCGCTGACCTAAACTGTATGCCGTCTATGCGAATCGGACAGCAAGTTGTCCGCATCGTGGTTCCGTTGCCGCGCGTGATGGATTGCACCATATTCAGCCCTTGAACATGTTCCTCCTCCAGCAGCTGCCGCCAATTCAGCACCGTTGCAGCTTCGTATCCGATGGGCTCAAGCGCTTCGGTTAACTGCTGCGACGTCATGGTGTGGGCGGCGAGCAGGTAGGATTCTGGGGATGCAGCATTTACTGCATTTGCAGCATTTGCAGCAACTTCGTTTGCATCGTTTGCATCGTTTTCTGCCTCAGCTGCTTCTTGCTCCCGCGGCAGCACAGTGACGTAGCCATTACTCGTGGCATAGATGCCGCTGTTAGGTATGGCAATGTGTGAGGATTGGGATTGGGATTGGGAGTGCGACTGGGACTCCGGCTGAAATTGCGGCTTTGTCTTCTCATCTTCGCGATTCATATACGCAGTCAGCGACTCTACTTGTAGATCAAGCGCCGATTCCAGCAAGCTGACCTCTACTCTCGCTCCGACTCCGGTAACTGCTCTTCGCACAAGGCAGCTTAATAGGCCTTGAACCAGATGCGCACCGGCAATCATATCCGTAACCGCGAGCCCGAGCGGCATTGGCGATCCGCGGCGGAGACCTCCTTCATTCGTCAATCCGGACATCGATTGTACGAGCAAATCCTGACCCGGCTTGCCTACCCACGGACCTTCGTTCCCGTAGCCTGTAATTTCTCCATAGACAATGGCTGGATTAATCGCCTTGACGGCATCGTAATGAAGACCCAGCCGTTCCATGACACCCGGGCGGAAGTTCTGTATGAGCACATCCGCTTGCCGGATTAGCGCATGCACTTCGGCTGCATCGATCGGATCGCGCAGATCGGCGGCGAAGCTCTCTTTGTTGCGGTTGATCGAATGGAACAGCGTGCTGTCTCCGTCCAGCTCCATATTGGAGATATACAAGCTTCGGCAAATATCTCCGCTGCCTGCCCGCTCCACTTTGATCACGCGTGCGCCAAGGTCAGCCAGCCTTAGCGCGGCGGAAGGAGCAGACAGAAACTGCCCAAAATCAAGTACGAGCATCCCTTCCAATGGTCGTTGAAGCATCATTGCACCAGGCTCGGTTTCGCTCTTGCTGCTGAAGTCGATCAAGCTCTCTCGCCTCCGTTAGGCTCCTGTTGTCCCTCGGGAGACTGTGCATCGCGCAGTTGAAATTCCTGCTCGATTGCCGCATTGTGCTCCCCCACCTTCGGTGCCGCATTCGTATCGAATAGCCGCTCGCCATTGATTCGAATCGGACAACGCGTCGTCTGAAGTCGGCGGCCGCCATCTTCATACCCTACTTCTTGAACCATGCCAAGCGCCTTAAATCCTTCATGCGCAAACAAACGCTCCCACGTCAGCACATCGGCGCACCAATAATCCGCCGGCTCCAATATTTGCAGCCACTCTTCGGTGCTGCGCGTCCGGATATGTGCTACGAGAATTTGTTTAATCTCATCTCGCTGCGTAAACCACCTCTTCGAATCTTGAAAAGCTGTCAGCGACTCGCACGCCAACAGCTCACCCAGCCGCACAACGGAGCCCATCGCAAGTGCCAAATAGCCATTCTTCGTTTCGTAGATCCCATAAGGTGCTCCCAAATATGCATGCGCATTGTTCACCGCACTTCGCTGGGGAAGCTCCCCGCCGTCGTTTAAGTGTGTCGTCAGTACTTCAAACTGGAGATCCAGCGCGGATTCCAGAAGGCTGACCTCCACTCGTCCCCCTTGACCGGTTCGGCCTCTGCGCACTAGGCAGGCTAGAATCCCTTGCACCAGATGAGCACCTGCGAACATGTCCGCGACCGCGAGCCCGAAAGGTACGGGCGGCTGATCCGCATTCCCGTTCAGCCATGCGAGTCCTGATAATGATTGGATCAACAGGTCTTGCCCGGGCTTATCCCGCCAAGGTCCTTCCTGACCATAACCTGTCACAGAGGCATATACGATGCCGCTGTTCAACCCCTTGACCGCATCATAACCAAGACCAAGCTTCTCCATGGTCCCCGGCCGAAAATTCTCAATCAGCACATCCGCTCGCGCAATCAATGCCTTTACACTTGCTGCATCCTCACTGTCCTTCAAGTTCGCCGCATAGCTCTCTTTTCCCCGATTAATCGTATGAAACAGCATACTGTCGCCGTCCACCATCTGATTCTTGATCGACAGCTGCCTATTCAATTCTCCAGTCCCCGGCTTCTCGATCTTGATGACCCGCGCACCCAAATCACCGAGCCTCAGCGCAGCCGAAGGTCCGGCCAGAAACTGACTGAAATCCAATACCAGCAGCCCTTCTAATGGTTTCATTTCGCCGCCTCCATTCTGGATGATCGGTAAAGCTTATTAAGGCGTTCTAGTACTTCCTGCGGCCGCCCGCCGGAAATGATATAATCGCGAACCGCGTCGCCCGCATGGTCTTGGAAATCCAAGTATCCGCTGTAGCGCGGCCTCAAGTAGGCGCGGTCAAGTGCCGGTAATGTAGCCTGGAAATAGCTATTCGTGCGCCGATTGAGCTCTTCGTCAACCCAAGCAGCACGGTGTCCAGGCTGACCACCATTCTCCGCGAATACGGTTCGCTGAATCACCGGGCTAGCCATGTAGGCAGCATATTCGACCGCCAGATCGATATTCGCGCATCGTGCCGAGACGCCGATTCCCGTTCCGCCAAGCGTGGACCGAAGCGGCCCGTATGAACCGAGCGACACCATATCGGCAAAATGAAGCAAATACCGCGCATACCCAACACGAGCGTAATTGGAGTAACCATAAGCGAACGGGCAATAAGCGATTTGATCCCCCGAGGACATGGCTTCGTATACTCGGATCGGATTCCATTGCAGCATCTCTTCGGGGCATAGAGCCGTTAATTCGCGAAGCAGCTCCAATGCTCGGACGCCGGTTTCCTCGCTCACTACTTGTTCGCTGTTGTTGCTGCAAGGTTCCTCACCCTGCGTGACGCAGAGCATATAGAAATTCATTAACGTATCGACCGGAATCCCTGCAAAAGCAACCCTGCCCTTCTTCGCTAATGCTAACAGCTCATCCCATGTCTGCGGCACCTCTTCGTCTGAAGCCGCAAGTAAATCCTGCCGATACGAAGCTACCGGAGTCGCTGCATCTACGGCGAACGCTGTCTGCACACCATCGAAGCGGTAGCTCTCATGCGAGCGACCGACCGAATTTATCGCTTGATCGGCGAGAAAAGCCGCCGACACATGCTGCTCCAGCGGAACGAGGATTCCTTTATCCGCTGCGAAACCCGCCCATGGATGATCGATAATGAGCAGGTCATACCGCTCGGCCAGCCGCTCGATTGGAGCATCTGCGAATTCCTGCAGCGACCTTTTCTCCCAAGTGATTTCCACGCCTGGATGCGTTTCCATAAAACGCTGCGCGGTCGCCACCTTCGGCACATACCCTCTGCTATGGTTCCATGTAATGCCTCTTAATGTTGTCGTCAATTTGTCATCACCTTTCATCATGATTGACTAGTAATAGCGCGGTACTCTGGTAGTACCACGATTGATGGATTGATGGATTGATGGATTGATGGATTGATGGATTGATGGATTGATGGATTGAGTACATATAAATTTAGAGATTAATGAATGGGATACTGGATGACTGGATGACTGGTTGGATGGTTGGATGGTTGGATGGCTGGATGGCTGGTTGGTTGGATCGATAGCTGGATGTCTCGATGCCTGGTTGGTTGGATGGATAGCTGGATCGATATCTGGATGACTCGATGCCTGGTTGGATGGCTGGATAGCTGGATAACTTGCGGATGACTGACTGAATGGCTAATTGGCTAATTGGCTGACTGGCTGTTCTTTACTCGGTTTCTGTTTCGTGTTAAGCTTTTTCCAAGCTCGGTTCTCTGGTAGTACCACGAGACCAGCGTATCACGAACCATGATCATCCATCAATGTTAATTTTCAATCCCATGTGCCAATTAAGGAGACTACCTCTCATGATACAGATTGAACCTGTCAAACGACTCACGGTTACCGAACAAATTATGGAGCAGATCGCGCAGCTGATTACGAACGGTCATCTTGAGCCTGGTGCGCAGCTGCCTAACGAGCGAGATCTGGCCGAGCGGTTCAGCGTTACCCGCGGGCGTGTCCGCGAGGCGCTTCGAGCTCTTGCACTTATCGGCCTCATCACCATCAAAGCGGGTGAAGGCAGCTTTGTGAATAAACAGGAAGAGCCGATTCCTTCGGACACGATTGCATGGATGTTCCATCGGGAGAAGCATAACCTCGATGAGGTTTATGCGGCTAGGCAGCTTATTGAAACCGAGGTTTACCTTTCCGCCGCCGGACAGCTCACCGAGGAGGAGCTTGCTTTGCTTGACAGTAAGCTCGCCCATATGACCGAGTCGGTTCATATGGAGGCGGATGCTTTTCTCCAGCTGCTTGATGATTTCGACCTTCGCATCGGCGAACGCTCCGACAATCGAATCTTCAACAAGCTGATGCAAATGAGCATTCACCTCAGACGAGAAACGAGCCTGAAGCTGCTCCGCGTACCGGGAGCCAAAGAAAACAGCGTCAAGCAGCGGTCCGCCATACTCGCCGCGCTTACCTCGCGTGATAAGAAACAGCTGAACGCCGCACTCAAGGGGCTGTTCACTTCCTCGAAGCAGTTCTACGCGAACATTATGAAAACCGACTAAGGGGGTGCATGCCCCCTCTCTTTCGTATCCACCGCCCTCTATCTGCAGCTGAGAGTCGCCACATCCGACTCTCGATAAGCCGCCACTACTCCCCCCACCAACTCGGCGACTAAGATTCACCTCACCATAAAAAAGGGCCGCTCCAAAAGCCACAACCCCGCTTTTGAATCAGCCCTCATCTTTTATTTCCTTATCGCCTCGTACACATAGCTCTGCTTCCCATTACTTGGAGCCCGGCCATACTCGTAATCTGCCGACACGACCACATCCGTGAAACCGATACTCTCCAGCACGAGCTTAAACTCGTGAACGCCGTACCACCGCAAGGCAAAACGCTGCAGCTCCGTCTCGATCAAAGCACCCTTGCGCCACTTCTCGTATTTCAATAAGGACACTTTGTACTGATCAAAGAAGTTCGCTTCCAGCAGCTTGCCCTCCATCGTGATCAGATCCCCATCCGGCAAATGAAAGGTCGATGATCCGCTGAACCCACCACTTTCAAAATGAGTATCCGGCAGAAATAGATCCACCAACAGTCTGCCGCCCGGCTGCAGATGCTCATACAACCGCTTTAACGCGGCAATAGATTGCTCTCGATTCTCAATTAATAAGAACGAGCCGGCTGGTATAATGATCGCTTCATAGCGATCGGGCAAGTCAAGCTCTACGAGATTGGATTCGAATAATCTGACGTTCAGCCCTCGGTCTTCGCACCGTTTGCGGCAAGATGCCAGCATTTCGGGTGAATAATCCACGCCGTCAACAGGCATTCCCGCCTCCAGCAGAGGAATAATGACGCGCCCCGAACCCACCATAGCTTCGAGAATTTTCCCTTTGCAAGAGCTCAGCCGTTCTTGATAATATTCCAGATCGCCGCCTATAGACTGACCGACCCGCTTCGTTAAATCATAAACCTCGGTACATAATTTCCCATAATAGCTATACGACATCGATTCTTCCCTCCATGAGTTTGCATTGTTCACGAAAGGGACTCATTTTGGATTATCCCTTCCGCACCGTTTTGTTCAGGAATGGACGCATTTGCATAAGAATCACTCACCTTCATTAAATTAATTCAACTATATGCGCAAGGTAATTTTTGGTCAATATTAAAACTACATTTCAAATTGCAATTGAAAAGATTCCGGCACAAGCAGCGGCTTCTTCCTGCCTAGCAGATGGAGAACAAGCTGCGATACGAGCACACCCGGACCTAAGGCTTGGCCGACGCTGATCGTTGGGATCGTCCTATTCGTCAGCCATTCTTGGAGATGGGCAGCCGTCACGTAAGAAGGCAGCTTATCCGCATAGCTGGACGGCGGGAATGTTGCGCCTATCAACTGCTCGATCGGCATGTCTTCCGGGATGCCGGCGATTTGTTCGAGCGTCATCCCATCCGGTGCAAATGTGAGTACGGTAGTGCCAAACCCAAGCGCCGCTGCCGTAATAATATACTTGCCATGGCTGCGGGCTGCGCGGTGCAGCGCAACCGCATCGGGAAAGGCGAAATAATCGATCGCATCGATGACATAATCAGCATCTTGAACGAATTCGCCAACATTTGCTTCCGTGACGCCGTTAGGATATTCAATCATTTCCAGGTCCGGGTTAATAGCCAGCAGATGATTTTTCAGTGCAGTCACTTTGGATATACCGACGGTATGATAGGTAGCTGCGCACTGGCGGTTAATGTTGGAAATATCAAAGGTGTCGGGATCCGCCAACAGGAGGCGACCAATTCCCATACGCGCAAGCAGTTCAGCCGAGAAGCCGCCAATGCAGCCGCAGCCGGCAATCGCAATGGTCGAATGCTGAAGCTTGTCCACGTCGATTTCAGACATAATGCCTAAATTACGGGTAAATTGCTCTTTCATTAATTAAGCACCTCCAAATAGCGAGTTTCCTGTTCAACTAAATAATCGTATAGCGCAGGACGCTCTTCTCTAACCGTCTTCAATACATCATCCAGCACGAGAACGCATGGGATCGTATTCGAGCCCAGATAGACGCGTGATTCCCCGATAAGTCGGAATGGGAATTTGAAAATCCGATTCATATAATTATAGACTCTCTCATCAACGCAGCAAACCCAGTGGGTAATGCCAATATGAAGTGAATGTTGCAAGGCAGTCTTCAGCAAGCCAAGCGCTACGTCATGTGCAGGCAATTTAGTAAATGCGCTCAGTTCGGCATACCGAATCAGATCAAGCTGTTGAAGTTTGATTCGCTCAATGTCAAATATGCGAAAGTTTTGCAGAGTAGGCAACTCATCCAGCTTTTCGAAAATTAAACGGGTAACACCAACCACCTCATCCGAATCTATAGATTGCGAAGTAAAATAGGTAGAATTTGCTTGATAGGGATCTTTCTCGTTTTTTTTAAAAAAACCAACTTCAATATATCTTTCGACATGCAGCTTAATCGCTTTTTCACGTAATTTACCTCTTGCAACGCTGTAAAAATATTGATTATATGTTTTCATAAGTATAATCTCCCTTATTTTGGATTTTTGTACGATATTTCAGCAAAATAGTATGAAAAGTTCGGCTGCTTCTTTCTGCATTTGGTCTTTTATTGTCGAATGCTGAGTGATACACTGATTTTAATAATCTGTATATCTCATGCTGCGATTGAATGGCTCAAGGTTGTCGATTGCTATAGGACTTTTCTCTCCTCATCTATCATCTCCTAGTTCAAATGGATTATATATCCACTATACCAAAGGTTTGTCGTATTCATAGAGGTTATCAGGTGTACGTGATCGTATGATTTAAGAATTGGAGTCTACTACTCCGGATGGGATGGACGTATGCTGAGCGAACGAAAAAAACTACTGTCTTCGTACTACAAAACACATCAGCGAAATCTCAGCTTAAACATATTGAAGATTGCACTCATCTATTTGCTTCTAAGCATTGGATGGAATTCCGTTTTTCGTCTGCTCCATATGCCGTATTCGAGAGCCGAGATCAAATTTCTGCTCATTCCGATTGCTATTCTGGTCGTTATACTAACGCTCAACCGGTTTATCAAAATCAAGCCGATCATTATGCAGCATGTCGTTCTATCCTTTAGTGTTCTTGTCATTTGCTGCTTATATTATGGGTCCGGTTACAGAGAGGCATGGGGCTATTTTCTAGTCATCCCTATTCTGGCGGGCATGTATGGTAATTTGAGAGTATTGTTCGTTTATTCGGCTGTTGGCTTTGTCATGATGCTCGGCGTAGATCTGAACCACCCTCTCGTTAGCGGCGTGTTTGACTCCATCGACATATCCAATCGGGCACTGCTTTATGTGGTCGTCGGAACATTCAGCTACTTGCTGCCGAAACAATTGGATCAGCTGTACAACAATCAAGTTAATCTGATTATTCATTCCATGGAAACAACGATTGAGCAGGTTGTCAAAACGTTCATTGTATCGATCGAGGCCAAAGACAGCTATACCTTCGGTCACAGCGAGCGAGTGAGCAAATATGCAGTCGAGCTGGCCGCAAGACTTCCCGAGTTTCAGGATAAGCAGCGTATGCAGACGCTTCGGTTATCCGGCTTGCTTCATGATATCGGAAAGATTAACATTCCCGAATCGGTGCTGACGAAAGCTGGGAAACTAACGGAGGAAGAATACGAGATCATTAAGTCGCATACGGTTGTCGGTGGCCGGATGGTGGAGAAAATTCCAGGTCTGGGACAATTAAAACCCGGCGTTCTCTATCATCATGAGCGGTGGGATGGAAAAGGGTATCCGACCGGAGCCGCAGGTCTTGATATTCCGCTTGAAGCAAGGATATTAAGCATAGCCGATACATTCGATGCTATAACATCAAGCCGGTCGTACCGCCAAGCCGCATCGGTTAACGATGCGATTGAACGAATCAAAGAGGCGTGCGGAACGCAATTCGATCCCGCATTAATTAGTATTATTGATGAAGTCGTGATGAGCTGGAGAAGAATATATAAAGAAAATAGCGAGGATCTATCGGAGTTTGAGACGCTGCTTGATTTGCCTTAGGTCGTGGATGACATGGAGAAAAGGGACAACCGGAGTTGCATCGGTTGTCCCTTTTTTGTTTTGTCACATGACACGGTTTTGCCCCTCAGCTTTGTTGTCCATGCTAACTATTGTAAGTGCCAACGCCACTCACCGGTACTGAGAAAATGCAAAAGGCGGTGCTCAATCACGATGGATTCTACGATGGATGCTTTAACCAGACAAGCTTATTCTACGCCGGCAGTCCGAGCGAACCTAGTCAACTCCGGCATGATTTCGCTGTATTGCGACTACTCCGGTTCCGAGCAGCATAATCATGCGGTTGCCTGCACGTTTGTTTTCAACCGAACCCTTCGCGTGCAGGCTAAGAGGCTCGAATATGATTATGCGCTCGGCTCCGATTATGGCGAACTGCAGGCGATTTATTACAGTCTGGAATGGCTTGCACATGCCTTAACAGAGGAACAGCTCCATCCCATGCCCAAATCTGCCGTTGTTTTCACCGATTGTCACGCCATAGAGCGGCTGCTCACGAAGGCTTATTTTGCCGATGCTCGCTATGCCGTGGTTCGAGATGCCATTCATGCAATCCTTAAGCGCTTGCGTGCCCAGCACCCGGAAATTGAGATCCGTATCACGCATATGCACCGTCATAAGACGAACAACGCCCTGCACCGCATGGCTCACAATGCCGCGCGAAAATGTATCGGTAAGTAAGGTTAGAAACTTTTCATATACCCCTGATTCAAGGCTGCTTGCGCGTATTGTATAGGCATACCATCTATTCTGCCAAATGGAGGAAGATCAATATGTCGCAAGAATCCTCTGCAGCCTCGGCGCGCAGCTTCACGGTTTCCGGAGAAATTTTCTCGATGCCCAATCTCGATATTTATGCCCAAATGACGTACATCGTGCTCAGTTCCGGCGCGTCAGACTCGTTATCCTTGAGCGTGCCTGACATGGCCCGCAAGGGCCGAATGACCATTAAGCAGGTCATTAAAGCCATGCAGGATCTTACCGAGCAGAAGCTGATCTCCCATAAAGTGTTTCGGCATTTAATCGGCGAATTTCAGGACGATCGACTGTCCTGGTCCGCGAAAGGGTTGCTCACCTACTGCAAGGAACATCCAAGCACTAGCGTAGCCGAGCTTATTGCCCTATCCGATCAATCCGATGAGAATGAGTCAACGATCCGCAAAGCGCTGCTTGAGCTGAAGCATGCCGGTTATTTGGAGGACTATCCGGAGCTTCGCCAAATCGCCACTTAACATTGGAGCGCATGCAGTCATGCCGCTTGCCCTACTGACATACCTATAACCATAATTGCCGCATGTCTGATATAAAGGAGAATCGGCTTATGGGACCTTTTGTACCTGATTTATTGAATGGGAAAGTCGTGCTCATTACAGGCGGAGCCACCGGTCTCGGCCGTGCGATGGGGGACAAATTTCTCTCCCTCGGCGCTAAACTGGCCATTTCCGGCCGCCGAGAAGAGGTGCTGCAGCGAGCAAGTTTGGAAATGAGCTCTGCCTGGACTGCAGCGGAACCTGTGTACTACCACAGCTGTGATGTTCGTGATCCTGCTGCCGTGCAAGCGCTGATGGATGCAGTTGAAGGTCATTTCGGCCATATCGACGTTCTTGTCAATAATGCTGCCGGCAATTTTATCAGTCCAACCGAACGCCTCTCCCACCGTGCAGTGGATGCCGTGCTCGGAACCGTGCTGCACGGCACCTTCTACACGATGCTAGAACTCGGTAAACGCTGGATTGCGCAAGGCAGCTCTGGAACGATGCTCAATATCGTGACCACCTACGCCTCTTCTTCCAGCGGTTCCGGCTACGTCGTGCCTTCAGCCGCGGCCAAAGCCGGCGTGCTTGCGCTCACCCGCTCGCTTGCTGCCGAATGGGCACCACACGGAATTCGGCAGGTGGCTATTGCACCTGGACCTTTTCCAACGGAAGGTGCCTGGTCGCGCCTGATGCCTACGCCGGAGATTGAGCAGCGCTTGCTCAGCCGAATTCCGCTCGGGCGAGTCGGCGATCCGGAGGAGCTCGCCAATCTCGCTGCTTATCTGATCTCCGACTACGCCGGCTACATCAACGGCGAGGTCGTAACGATCGACGGTGGTGAATGGCTGCAAGGTGCAGGCCAGTTCAACGGTCTAGCCGATGTCACCGATGAACAATGGGACACACTTGCTGCATTGTCTCGCAAAGGCAAGTAGCGTATGCCGCGAGGACTAGGACAATGGATGCCCCCATATCCTCCAATAAGGGAGGGGATCATGATGCGTTTCACAGTCCGCTACATCCCGCTGAGCAAAATCAAACCCGGCTTGCCAGTCGGCATGACCGCCCGCCTTCGGTATTTGCGCCATTTGATGTGGGATGGCCTGCATCTCATCGTCGTGCAGAGAGACCGTAAGGACGGCCAATATCGAATCCTGCTCGGCAATGACCGTTACGAATATTTGCGCAACCATACGAAGAAATTGACGGCTCCTTGTATCGTCAATGAATCGAAGCTTGGAGCCGGCCTTCAGTATTGGCTGCAGCGTTTCTCCCGCAAACCGCCTGCGGCTGAACCTGCTTCTTCGAAGAATATGCTCAAACGGTTAACCCCTTCCAGTTGGGTAATCGTGCGTGCTTACTTGAAGGAGGATCACCGTTTCAAACAACTCTCCCACAGGCAGCAGGCACAAGTGCTGCTTCTCGCGGTTCGTCACAAGCGAATGGTCGTTTCGGCCATGAAATCCAAGACGAATCAATTGCTGGATTCACAAATAAATGGCAAAGGCTGATTGTTCGCCTTTGCCGTTTATTTGCGTGTTCTCGCTTACGCTTCAACCGTTCCTTGTCTTGCCTGATCACTCTGCCCTCTTCGCTCCAGCATCCCTTGAATAAACCACGTATAGCCGATAAAACCAAGCAGCGTAGCTGCCGCCGTCAGTACGAAGGGCAGCGAATAATGATCGCCGGCCAGAATATACCCGGCCCAGAAGGAAGCAATCGTATTGCCGATGCTGCGGGATACCGTTCGCATGCCCGCGAATAAATTGCGGTCTTCCTCGGCTACTGCGGACATGGAATTACTGTCTATGAGGTTGTTTAACATTGTAAAGCCTGTCCCGCGCAGCATGAGCAGAATTGCAAATGGCGCCGCCGGAATTGCTACAGCCATCAACGCCACAATCAGAATGTTGTAGAGAAACAGAATGATGAAGCTTCTGCGGCTTCCCAGCTTCTCGATGAAATACGGCATTATGATCGAGCCAATGAAGAAGAAGAATCCGGATAGTGCCAGCAAACCGGAGATGGTGTCATCATTCATCTCAAACCGGAATTTCAGAATGACATTCAAGAACGGACTGAGCAATCCGTAGGTGAAGCCGGAATTAAAGATGAGCAGCGAAAGCGCAAGCAGAAAATAAACAGCATGCCGCTTCTTTTGCCGTCTGCCGACCTCTCCCTTCACGTCTTCCTTCTGCTTCTCTTGCCCTACTTTCGGTGCCTGGCTAGGCGTCGGTAATAAGATTCCTCTTAGGATCGCAGATAGTGCAAAACAGCCTGCTGCTACGAAGAACGCATATTGATACACCGTCGTACTGCCCTGAATCCAGTTCGGCAGAAACCCGCCAAGCAGTGTGCCGATCCCCGTGAACAGCGTGAATACGGCAAATAACAGGGAGTAAGCATTCGTCTCTTCCTTCTTGCTCTTGCAATATTGGAAGATCAGTTGAATCTCTGAATTCACGATGGCTGTAACCCCAAGCGACCAGATGAGCTGCGCCGCTGTGACGGCTGCCCTGCTCGTACCGAAACCAAACACAACGAGCGAAACAAAGGAGAGCAGCATCCCAATAACCAGCATTCGTTTGCGTCCGACACGCTGTACGATGAGACCAACCGGCAAGCTTGTCAGCCCGATGGTGAGCGCCCCGAGCGACGTTATTTGACCGACTGCACCTTTGGAGAATCCGAGATCAAGCAGATGCAGATTGAGTATGAGGCTGAGGATGCCTGCCCCGATGCCAAACAGACTTTCCGTGGCAATAAATCGCTTAACCCCCGGAGATAGATCACGAAATAGATGATACGTATACTTCCACATGTGAACGCCTTTCCTCTTGCTGATGTCCTCCTATTCTAATGGAAGCAGAGGCCACCTTCAACCGTAATGATCATTTGGCATTAGCTGCGAAGTAGAACGTATCCGCCGTCTTCTGGTCTACACAGCCAGACAGCACAACAAACGACTGTCCTTGATCGTTCTCCTTCGTGTCCAAGCCCTCACATGTCGTACTCGGTCTGCCCAGATCACTTCCGAAGGCATCCATGCTATTGTCAAACGTATAATGAATCTGCTTCCCGTCGTAGGTAAGCTCATAGAAAATCGGACTCCCTTCAATCGTATATTGGGTAATCCGCACATTCATGCGACCGGCTTGTTTTTCGTTCACATGCTTCACAAATTGATTCCATTTCTCCAAATTCGAGTATTTCCCATGCAGATTAACAACGTCACCGTTCTGTATCGCCTGTTCGGGTTCGTAAGGTTCAGTCACCTTTGGAAAATCATCTCCGGCCTCATACGTCTGACCGCTTTCGGTATGACCGCTGCTTCCCACTCGGCCGCAAGCCGTCAGCAGCAGCAAAGCTAATCCAATAATTGCCGCTTTTCTCATCATCTGATCATCACCTCATGCCTATCGACGGGAAGACTCCCGCGAAAGTTGCAAGGGGCGGCCATTAGCATCATTCCCGGCAAATCATCAACTTGTTCCCGTCCGGATCCTTCACGACGAACCAATGGTCATGCTCAATTTCCGTGACAAGCTCGACCCCGAGTTTCTTCATGTAGTCCAGGGAACCTTGCAAATCCTCCGTCATCAGCATAAACGCCGGCGTCTCGATTGATGGTGCTCCACCCGGCTCTTGCCCACCCCATTGCGGCATCGTATCCAATATGAGGCCGGTGCCTTCCATCGGCAGCGGGCACAGGTGACCGGATAAAATTGAAACGTCGGCTGCGTTGAGCCCAAGAATCGTGCAATACCAATCGCGCGACTTCTCTATATCCCGAACCGGGACGAACACGCTTCCGACTTTGTTCTTGATAGGACTCGATGATAATGATTCCGCTATGGATTGCTGTTGTTCTTTCATGATTTTTCCTCCACTAATCAATTTAAAAGCCTTCGGTACCATCAACGGCCGATAGTCTTTCGGTATATCTGTGCGTAATGGATCGCGACTCATTGTTCGCACCCTTTCTGGTTTGTAGCCGTCCGAATTGGAGTTTTCAAAGTAACAGACCCCATCTTAAATTCACTCCTCTATCAATAGGATTGGAATATATATGTTAACGAGCGTATCCCGCTCGATATCCCCGTCTTCCAATGGATGATAGGAGGCAAACCATTGCCTGGCTTCATCGAACCGATACGCTGCGTTAACCGCAATCCACCGATGCATCGTATCCAGTATGCCGGTTAGCTGTCCGTAAGTCTTGGATACACGGCAAGCATACAATCCCGCTCCCATGCACTTACGCTCGAGACCCGTCTCTGGCACATTTACCTCAGCGTTTACAAGGATTCCATTCTCCCACCAGTAAGTCTCGGAATCGCCGGCGCCATAGTGGTACGACATGTAATAATAACCTTCATCATTCCAGCTAGGGCCGGAAGACTGCTTGCCATACCAGTCGATTAATCGACATTCGGCGACCTCTTGAGCCCCAAACCCCTGTTCTTTGCAGAAGTACGCTTCCGTCGACGGAAGACTCACGATTACAATGGATTCGTTGCGCAGCTTTCGCTGTACCGGGAGATAGAGGTTCATTCGCGCAACTTTGCCGTTGTAGGCGATGAATTCTTCGACGTACGCATGCGTACCGATTTCGAACGTGCTCTTAGGTAACCATTCGGATAGCAGCTGGTTCCAACTCTCTTGAACGATCTTCGGGGATTTGGCGGAGACTTTTCTCACGGCATAGAGACCTCCGACGAATGCCTCCTCCGCGAAAGCATGATGCCGAATTTGCCCTTCTTCGCAGAACACAAGCACCTGGTAACCGAATTGCGTCTTGCCTTCTGTTTCCGGAAGATCGACGTTGTGACCGAAAATCCTCATCTTTGAAACTGATTTGGAATCAACTAAGAATTCATTAACGACTCGGAAAGCCTCATTCTCCATTTCCAGTTTCTGTTCCGAAATATGCAAGTAGGCATAGACTTTCTCCGGCATGAACCGGATCACTTTGACGTCCGGAAAACGTTCGCTCTGCTCCCTATCCTCCATGTAAGCGACCCGTTCCTCCAACCGAATCGGTTCGAAGCTGAAATAAATGTCAGCTTGGCGATACGCTGATGGAGTCAGCCCGACAATCTTCTTGAATACCTTTGCGAATGAGTGATAGGACTCGAACCCGCTTTCCCATGCGAGATCCTCGATGGATCGCTTCGAGTTTCTCAGGTGATCGGCAGCTACGCTCATTCTTCTTTTTCGTATATAGTCCTTAATCGGGTGCCCGGTAAGCGCGGAGAAGACTCGGTACAATTGTGCGACAGAGAGATAGGACCGTTCTGACAAGCCTGCGAGATCAATTTCCTCCTCTAAATGGGTTTCGATATAATCAATCGCTCGCTGCACGGATTCCTGGTAACGCATGCTTCATCACCTGCTGCTTAGGTTTTCTTAGCCTAATTATAGCAAAGGTAATTTCTCCCACAATGTTCAAAATTCTCAGAAACCGAAAACCTTCAACATAGTGAACATGAATCAGCTTATATACGTGCTCGCGCTATCCTTGATTAGGTTGTTATACTACGAGGAGAAGGAGTGAGCCGTAATGAAACGATTCATTGACAGCCCCATTCGCAACGATGAAGAACGCAATCGAGCTGCGCTCGTCGAGCGACTGGCAGCCCGTTTCGCGGAGCGAGCGCCCAGGTATGATCGCGAGGGCTCGTTTCCATTTGATAATTTTGCCGACCTGCGCAAGGACGGCTATTTAAAGCTGACCGTTCCTCGGGCTTTCGGTGGCGACGAAATCTCTCTGTACGAGTTCGTTCTGCTGCAAGAAAGGCTTGCATACGGGGATGGTTCGACTGCGCTTGCCGTCGGCTGGCACCTCGGCCAAATTATGCATTTGCGCACGACCGGAAAGTGGCCGGCGGAGACGTTTGAAGCACTTTGCCGCTCTGTCGTGAAGGATGGCACGATGATTAACACGTTCGCCAGCGAGGCGTCCTCCGGCAGTCCGAGCCGCGGCGGCCGTCCGGAAACGATCGCGGTTGCCTCGGACGGCGGCTGGCGGATCACGGGACGCAAAACGTTCAGCACGCTGGCGCCAATTCTTGACCGTTTCGTCGTGTCCGCCTATCTCCCGGACGAAGATTGTACGGCCGATTTTCTTGTCCATAAGTCGGACCGAGTGTCAATCGTGGAGACATGGGACACGCTTGGCATGCGCGCAACAGGCAGCCATGACGTAGTGCTGGACGGCGCTTTCACCGGCGCGGACGGCCGACTGACCGGCAAAGGCACGGATGACGGCGGCGGTTGGCTGCTGCATATTCCGGCTTGTTATATGGGCATTGCCCTTGCCGCACGCGACTATGCACTGGCATTCGCCCGCTCTTATAAGCCTAATTCCTTGGATAAACCGATTGCTGCCCTCCCTTCCGTTCAACAAACGATCGGGGAGATGGAGATCGAGCTTCGCACCGCCCGCACACTGCTGTATGCGGCGGCCGACAGATGGGACAAGGAACCGACGAAACGAACCGCGATGAAGCCGGAGCTCGGCTTGGCGAAATATACGGTAACGAACAACGCCATCCGCGTCGTCGATCTCGCGATGCGAATCGTCGGCGCCACCAGCCTATCGCGCACGAACCCGCTTGAGCGCTATTACCGCGACGTCCGTGCCGGCTTGCACAACCCGCCGATGGACAGCTCGGTTATCCAGACGCTGGCCGCTTCCGCGCTTGGCGAAGGAACATAATCAGAACAAATCGTCAGCCCGTTGCGGCGAGTTGACGTTCCCTTTCAGGAAATACTCATATTTTCCGAGCCTGGACAGCGCGGCTTTATCGGACTGCCATACCCACTCGTCGATTTCGGTCTGGCAGCGGTGAGCGCGGAAAGCGGCTAACTTAGCTGCGTTGTGCGGCTTCACGTCGACACGGATGACGTCGTTCTTGGTGTGTCCGTAATGCTCCGGATGCTCCAGCGCGTCCCCGAACGTAATGAAATACAGCGCTCCCTTATCCGCGGAACGCTGGAAGGCGGCCGTCGCGGCCTTGCCAATCGCGCAGTGGTCCGGATGACCGCCATACCGTTCATGGAACGTCAGCACGACATCCGGCTCTATTTCGCGGAAAAGCGCTTCAATCCGCTCGATAAGCGATGCTTCGTCTTCGAATTCAACGGTTTTGTCGCGGAGGCCGAAGAAGATCAGCCTGCCGATGCCGAGGCAGTCACAGGCTTCCCGCAGCTCCTGCTCGCGGGCGGCAGCCATCGTTTCGCGATTAAGGTACGGCGGATTACCCATCCGGCGTCCCATATCGCCTTTCGTTGCGCTCACTAGCGTGATCTCGACGCCTTCGGCAGCATATTTCGCCAGCGTACCCCCGCAAATAAACGACTCGTCGTCGGGATGGGCGAATACAGCAAGCAGCTTGCGTTTCAGCACTTGTTCATGGCTCATTCCGGAAACGGCTCCCTTCCTAGATGCAGCGCGACATTCATGCGACCTCTGTCGTCATAGCCAGCTAGCAGCAGACAACCCTGCCCGTCCACCTCGAAATGCGTAAGCGCCTCCATCCGCAGCCAGCCGTGGCCGTCGAAACGGAGCGCGGCGCGGAAAGACCCTTCACCGGCGATAAAAGCATGCGTAACCCACACCTTGAAGTTGCGCACAAACATAAACGATGTCGCTTCGCTGTGAATATATACCTCCGCCCCGACAAAGTTCCGGAGCTCGGCTTCCACTTCCATTCTTTTAATAGGCATCATGGCGCAGATCTCTTTTCTTTAAGGAATGTGTGATAAAACTTCTCCCCTTATTCGGTTTAGGAGCGCCTACTCATGGCTTGAAAAGCATGACTCGTAACGCATCGCTCGAGCCAATGCGGTTCGAGACCACCGGCCGCCGCTGCAGGGAAGAAGTCGGTAAATAAGTGATGATAGGGACGCAAATTTCCGCCTTTGTGCTGTCCTACATTGTACCAGCCGGTATCCTGTGACAGAAGCACTCGGTCACCAACGCCGTCGTTGAGCAGCTGCCCTAACAAATCCACATGCTCCTCATACGTCCCCGGCAATATGGAGTCGATGGAAATCCAGCCTCCTGCCTCCGCAAGCCGCTTGTAAACATCAGTGACTTTAAAGGTTTGTGCATGCACCCAAATGAACCGTTCCTGATCGAATTGCGCATGTTTCATAATCTCGTAAGCATGCAGGGCGATATCATGGCCTATCGTGTGACACTGAATCGGCAGGCCGGTTTCCAGTGAAGTTCGCATAGCAGCACGGAGGATTTTCAATTGAATATCGTCGATTGCCCTGCCGTCATTAAGCGCGATTTTGATAAAACCCGGCAACACCTTACTCTCTCCGATACCGTCCCGCGCTTCTCGAATCCATATATCGGCTAGATGATGTTCTGAAATCTCATAAACGAATGAAGGCAAATACGGCTTCTTATACAATCCGGTGTTCGTGATTAGATGGACTCCGGACAATTCCGACAGCTGCCGCAGAATGTAAGGATCCCGCCCTAAATACTCCGGTGCGCAGTCCACCATGGTGCTGCATCCGGCTTCCTTCAACTTTAACAAGGACGGAAGGACGGATGTGACCACCTCGTCACGGTCATACATGTTCGGTGTAAGCTTCGCGTCTTCAACAAACCCTACCATGACATGCTCATGTTCTAAAATTCGTCCTGCATCCTTGGCTGAAATTCGACCTAAAACCGTTTGCAGCACAGCAGCACCTCTTTTCGTGAATTTGGCTTCTTGCACGTAAATTCTCTCCTTAATTTGAAGGAAATTACGGACCTTTTCTCGAAATTAAGAGGAAGCACACAGAAAAGGAGCAACCTCATGCTCTCACATTCCGCATTCATCCTCAATGCATTCATTATCTTCCTGCCTTTGATTTTCTACCGTCCTTTCTATAAACGCAAGCACCCGCTCTTCGTATTTGTATTATTCTTGATTCCCATGATCATTACCATGACCTTTCCGGTTAGAATCTTCGATTCTGTGCTCGACCTAAGAGGTATTCCACTCGTGATTGGCTCTCTCTACGGCGGCCTTTATACGATGCTGCTCTTATTCGGCAGTCTGCTTGCTTACCGGCAGATTCTGGGCGATATCGATCTATTTCATTACTTCCTTTCGCTATTGCCGACAATCGTGCTGCTGCTGATCCTAATCAGGTTGTACGAGAAAGCCGGCGCTAAGAAGAGAATGCTGCTTGTTGCCGGTTCATGCTTCTTCTTGCGCGTGACGGTCGTCAATCTGTATGCCCTGCTCGAAGGGAATACTTCCTTTTTTATAGCGTCGTTTGTTCCGAGTTTGCCCATCATCTTCGTTCAGTGCATTATGGCGGTGATGTTGGTCTTCATCATTGAAATGATACACACTCAAATTCGGATGCAAGACGAGATCATCCACGCCGAGAAAATGAAGGTCGTCAGCGAAATTGCGGCGTCCGTAGCGCATGAAGTCCGCAACCCGTTAACGTCCGTCCGCGGCTTCATCCAATTAATGTCCGATCCGGCACTCAGCGATCGGAAGCGTCAAGAGTTCTCCGCCATTACGCTCGAGGAGCTGGACCGAGCTGAATCGATCATTTCCGATTACTTGTCGCTCGCTAAACCGCAGAACGAGAGGCTGGAACCAATTGTCCTGGAGGAAGCGCTTATCAAGGCATCCCAAATCCTGAACTCCTACGCGAATTTACAGAACGTCGAGATCGTCACGGACATCAAGCTCCCCGCAACGGTATACGGCAGCAAGTCTAAGTTCAGACAAGCCATCATCAATATCGGCAAGAACGCCATCGAGGCGATGCCCGGCGGGGGCATGTTGACCTTGACTTATATGGTCAATGAGCCTAAACAAATCGTTACCATCACGATCGCCGATACCGGGATCGGCATGAATGAGCAACAGCTTAACCGACTAGGGTCGCCCTATTACACCACCAAAGACAAGGGTACCGGTCTTGGCACCATGGTAATATTCAGCGTCATCCGGGGCATGAACGGCAAGATCGAGGTTCGCAGCAAAGAAGGAGAAGGTACCACGTATTTCATCACGCTGCCGTTGATGCAACATGCTAAAGATTAGGCATGGCACTTAATCAGTTATACATCGCTAGCCTAATCTTCCTATTTTCTGGACCATAGATTTTGATAAAGTCCCGTGACCGTCAACCGGACAATGCCTTTTTCGTCTTGCGTGATCCCATCCTTCGTATACGCATCATTCGGAAAAAGATAGAAAGAAAATTCATCCCCATCCTTGAAATTTAGACCGCCGGTGCCATACGTGGCGCTTTCATACATGTTTCCCTTATATTCGGCTGTCATCTTTGCAGTCATATCGTAGGTGAACTCATGTTCGCCTACCGTCTTGTGATGCGTACCTGATATTAATGAGGCTCCGTTACGCGAATAAGTTCCGACCGATCGAAATCCGATCCGATAACCTCCACCTTTCAAGTCGACATTATCCATCCACATCACATAGATGCGGTGCGCCCCGTCATTGTACAGCTCTTTACCCAAGTTGCTCTCCAAATCGCCCAAATCGACGGAAACGGAATACTCCCCCGGAACGGCATAACCGTGCTTATCCGTAAACTTCTCCGTGTTATTCGCGATATCCGCCATTTGCATCGACCATGCGGCCGGAATGCCGACAAGCCAGTAAAATAAAAATACAACCGCAGCCGCACTGATAATCGCGCTGATCCGTTTAGTTCGACGTTTCATTAGACCCTCCGAATCTGTTAAAAGAAACAACTCTAGTGTTGTCGTGTACTATAATGATCAGCCCATGCTTCAAAATCATAAATTACTGAAGCAGACCAGACCCCCTATCCATCCGCGCCTTAATTCGAGGCAACGAGCTCAAGTCTGCGGGTTCCCGCCTGCGCCGGGAAGGAATCCATGACTGCGCCGTTGATCCATACCCGCACTTTGCCCTTTTCCTTTAAATCGTCAAAGGTGACTGTGCGCCCGGTGCTGTCTACCATCTCCGAATGATCGTTGAAGCTAAACCAGTAGCTCGGCTCGGCCTTGCCGTCTTCCAGAACTAGGATGCGATGCGACTCGTTGTCGATTTTCGAGATTGTGCCGACGACGTCGGGCTTCTCGCTTAGCTTTTGAATGTCGTATTCAATCAGAGCGGGATCAATCAGCTTCTCGATTTCTCGCTTTGCTTCAGCTTCGCTCGAATCCGGCATCGATATGGTGATTTTGTTTTTGATGACATCCATACTAGTCGAATATAGGTTTAGTCTACTGAACAGCTCCTGATTGCCTAGCTTATCTTGTGCTGCCTGCAGCTCCTCAATCGAATGCGTAACGCGCACCGTCTTGTATGTCCCCGCTTTATAGCGGTCCGCAAGCAACTGCTCGCCACTTTCGGTCGGTTTGACGAGATTGATATAGAGAAGCCCGTCCTTCAAATAAATATCGCCGTTCGGAATCTCATTGTCTTGGAGAAAGCTGCGAACTTCACCTGGCTCGCTCAGCGGATCGATGGTCCCGGAACCTTTCACTTCATTGTCGGTTACTTGAACGGAATTATTGGCGTTGCCGCCTTGCACATTGCCACTAGGCTCCATGTGGCGGCCGCAGCTCGTTAACAGTAGAATAGCCAGTAGTACAGTAAGGGTCATTCGCTTCATGGGGCACGCTTCCCTTCGTCGCTTTTTACACCTTTAACGCAAGAATCTATGCATTAGTTGCTCTGCAGCAATAAATCTTCAGAACTGACAAAAACCTGCGACCTTGCAGGCTCTTTAGGCGATGTTAAATCTAAATGGACGCGTGCAATCGCTTGAATTTACAATGGTTTAAGCTCAACCTGATACCGGGTATTCTTTAGGATTTCATCTGCCGTTTCCGTGGGCCGGCTTCCCGTCGTATTGTAACCAAAGCGGTTTGCGGATGGCGATTGCTCCATTTTGTTCATTAAAAACAATGAACGTTCCAAAGCATCCAGATCCCCTCTAATCGTCAACCTTTCGATGATGGTTTCTTGATCGGCTAGGAGCACAATATACTTAAGGACTACGTCCAGGTCGGCAATTTGTTCGCAGAACCAATCAAATTCATCTTCGACGACGAAATCGATGACGACGCTTATATGATCCCGTATCACATTTCTCGTTAAAGCTAAAATGTTATCCCAAGTGAGGCGTAATTTATCTTCCCATGAGAGGGGCAGCTCGTCCTTGAGCAAATGAAGCAACATATCCCCCTCAATCAACACGCATTGCCCGACTTTGCGTGCCAGTTCTTTTGAAGTCGTGGATTTGCCGGCTCCAAGAGGGCCTGAAATCAAGTAAATGACGCTTCTATTCTGCATATTCGGTTTCACCCCCAACACCTCCTCTAAACTACCCTAATAGTTGATCAACTTTGTCGATGTTACTAAGCAGCAGGCATCCATGTTTCACCGCTCATCATGCTAATAATAGTTCGTCTCTCGTTCAACCTCAAGTCCGGCGCCATAGTAGACGTCGCCTACTGAGTTAAAACGAGCCAGTAACACGCCCAACTCAAGTGAATTGTTTTGTTGGCTTTGTTTGTAACTCCAAAAGAAGTACATCGTTTCCAAACTCGGATAATTTGACTGTTTTTAGAGCAAAACATAGGATATCCAGAACGTGGGAACGGAGGGCGAGAAAGGATGAAGAAACGAAGTCTAGCCGATCGCATCGGCCAACGGGTACAAGCCGAGCCGACGATCCGAGGGCCGCTTGCCGCGGAATTAGCCGTTGTATTGCCGCGGCTTCAAGCGCAGTTTGAAGGCTGCGGCGACGTTCTTTATCACCGGTTCCGCGCTTCCGACTCCCGAGAGGCTGTGATCGTCTACATTAACGGGCTTGCCGACGTCATTTCGATCGATCACGATGTGTTAAAGCGAATGATGGAGCCGGATAATGCGCTCACCGCGTCCTCGCTGACGGAATTGCGTGCCTGGCTTACTGTTATGGACAGCAAGGAGCATGTTACCTATGAAGAAATGGTGCCTGAATTATTCAGCGGCCGGCCCCTTCTCCTTGTAGATGGCATCCCGGGGGCGCTAAGCCTAGGGCTTATCCATTGCGAGAAAAGAGGCGTGGAAGAACCGCAAGCGGAATCGGTCATTCGGGGAGCTCGGGACGGCTTTACCGAGACGCTAATCGTCAATTTGACGCTGCTGCGCAAGCGTCTGAAGACGCCTGCTCTGAAAATCGATACGTTTCCGCTCGGCCGATATTCCGAGACCAATATAAGCGTCGCGTTTTTGCAAGGCATCGCAAAAGAAGAGATCGTAGCCAGCGTCAAACACCGGCTGCAACGAATCGAGATCGACGGCATTGTCGAGAGCGGAATGATCGAAGAGCTCATCGAGGACAGCGTCTTTTCCCCGTTTCCGCAGCTGCAAACGACGGAACGCCCCGATGTGGCGGTCGCGGCCATGCTGGAGGGCCGAGTGCTGATTATCACCGATCATACGCCCTTCGTCATGATCGCTCCGACTACCCTGTGGTCCATGCTGCAGTCGCCGGAGGACTATTATGAGCGCTTTCTGATCGGTACGCTGATCCGGTGGCTTCGCTATCTCTTCTTCCTGTTCGCGCTCCTTGCTCCGTCCGTGTATGTAGCCACGTTAACGTTTCACCAGGAGATGGTACCGACCACCCTGCTGCTGCGCATCACCCAATCCAGGGAAGAGATTCCTTTTCCCGCGCTCATGGAGGCGCTCATCATGGAGATCACCTTCGAAGCGCTTCGCGAGGCCGGCGTTCGGCTGCCCAAGCAGATCGGGTCGGCGGTCAGCATCGTAGGCGCGCTCGTGATTGGACAGGCTGCCATTCAAGCGGGACTCGTGTCGGCGCCTATGGTCATGATCGTCGCGATTACGGGGATCGCTTCTTTCATGCTTCCGCAATACGCCTTTAATATCGCGCTCCGCATCTTGCGATTTCCCATCATGATCATGTCAGGCATGTTCGGCCTCTACGGGTTGATCCTGTGCATCTTGGTCATCATTAGCCATTTATGCATCCTTCGCTCCTTCGACGTCCCATATCTGACTCCTATCGCTCCTATACAAACCGACAGCTTTAAGGATACGCTCATACGCGCGCCAATCGGATTTATGAAACGGCGTCCAGCCGCTTTCGCGAGTCCGGGCAATTCGAAGCGTCAAGGGGAGCCGGCGAAAGGGGAAGACCAGTGAAACTAGCGTCTATTCGCCGCTTGCTCCTCCCATGCCTGTTCGCGTTCCTCCTTACAGGTTGCTGGGATCGGGAAGAGGTCAATAATATGGCTTTAATCATTTCCGCCGGGATCGATAAAGAAAAGAATGGCATGGTGTCTCTGACGATTCAAGTGTTCATACCGAACCCCTCTTCATCGGGGGGCGCTGACGGTGGCGGCCAAGGCAGGCTATACACGGCAACCAATACGGGCAAAACGGTGCCGGATGCGCTCGCGGAGCTGCAAGCCCAATTGCCGAGAAGGTTCTCGTGGAGCCATGCCAAGGCTTATTTTTTCGGAGAGGCGCTTGCCAGGGACGGGTTACGAGATGAGATGGATTTTCTCGTTCGAGATATTCAGCCTCGGGAACAGGCCAATCTCTTCATCTGCAAGGGAACGGCAAAGGAATTGATTCAATCGCTCCAAGATCCCAATACGTACGAAACGCTGATTAAAATATCCCAAAAGCCTTCCCTGCAGCATTCGACGCTTCACATCGTGGAGGAGTTGAACAGCGGCGAGTCCGGATCATTCGTTATTCCCGTCGCAACCACAATGATGCTCGCCTCGAACGGAACCAAGAAGGCCATCATAAGCGTTGAAGGCATGGCGGTTATTAAGGATTTAAAGCTGGTCGGATTCGTGGATGCTCCGCATGTGCAAGGCTTCAAATGGCTGACCAATACGCAGCTCAGCAGATTCGCGACCATGTCCGTTACAGAGAACGGCGGCATCGTCGCCATTCGAATGAGGCATTACCGGATGAAGTGGAAGCCGCGCATTCAAGACGGAAAATGGAAGATGACGATTCGGATACGCGTAGACGGCGACGTCCTGATGAACAGTACGCATTACAACCTCATGAAAGATGACGATCGATTGAGAAAGCTGGGTAAGCGATTCGAGGAGGATATGACCAAGCAGCTGAGAAGCGCCTTGTGGCAGGCGCAGCATCGTTTCCGCACGGACGCCATTGGATTTGCGAAAGCTTTCCATATCCGCTATCCCGGACAATGGCGCAAGGTGATGAACAGCTGGGACGAACGGTTTACGCAAGTCGAGGTCGACTTTGACGTTGACGTATTCATCAGGCAGCCGGGAAAAACGAGCATTCAAGCAACCAGAAAGAATGAGGACGCCCAATGACGGACATGAACATAGCCGAAAGACAGCTGTTCTGGATTATGACCAGTACGCAAATTACGATGACGCTGCTGCTTACGACTGCGCCGACGATACAGATCGCCAGTCAGGATGCTTGGATATCGGCGTTAATCGCGACGGGAGCCGGGCTCCTGATCGCGCTCGTATGCGCCAAGACGGCTCTTCGCTTCCCGGGAATGACGGTCATACATTATGGCGATATTCTATTCGGCAGATGGATTGGCCGAGCCATCGGTTTTCTCTATATGATCTTCTGGCTCGTATTGCTCACGGTGATCTTGAAGCAGTTCGCTTTCTTCCTCTCCGAAACGATATTGCCTGAAACGCCGATGTCTGTCATCATCGCCATGATGCTGGCCGTGATTCTATATCCAACCCTCCACGGTGTCGGCGTGATCGCTCGCTGCTGCGAGGTCATCGGACCGATTGTCATGGCTGGCGTTATTTTCCCCGTCATCCTGTCGGTCAATAATATGGAGTTACAGTCCATTCGGCCATTCTTCGGCGATGTCAGCGTGTTCGTCATTCTGAAGGGCTCCATTCCCACGCTCACGTTTCTCGGCGACTGCGTCTTATTGGTTATGATCATCGCCTTCGTGAAATCCAAGGGCAAAACGGTAAAGTATGCCGTGAGCGGCGTACTTGTGTCCGGATTGTTCACGATGCTTTCGATTTTCGCCAGCTTGCTTTCATTTGGCCCCATGGTGAGCCAGAGCAACAATTATCCCTTGATGATGCTAGTGCGGGCCGTCTCCCTCGGCGGAATCATCGAGAATTTGGATGCCATCGCGGTTACGATTTGGATTATGAGCGTCTTTACGAAGCTCGCGCTGTACTTGTTCATATCCGGACACGGCTCCGCTCAACTGTTCGGCGTCCGTAATTGGAAGAGAATGACCTGGATTATAGCATGCATCGCTTACGGAGTAACGTTTATTCCGCTAAACGTCGTGGAAACCTCGATTGTTTTCCCGCAAAAGATCGCCGTCCGTATTATGCTGCCTATTTTCATGATCGGTCTGCCTCTATTGATGTGGGGATTGGCGGCTTTCAGACAGCGGACACAAGAAAGATGAATTTAGAGTAACAATACAACTATGATGTACTTAAAAAAGATTATCGTAATCGAAGGAAGCAACGAGTATAAAGATCGCACCGAGGAAATTCTTGAGAACGGCAAGTAGCGGCGGTTGCTGCCGGGTGTTGAAAATGAGAAAGCCGTACCGAAAGGTCTCGCGACCGATCGGAGCGGCTTTTTGACGTACATTTGCTTTTTGCTCCCGCTTACGAACAGTTGCTCTGATCGTTCACTTCGGCGTAGCCCCGCTATATGGGCCTTTTGTACGTCAACCCCCTCCAGCCTTATGATTTAAGCGATATCAGGTTCTTGTTGTTCTATCGTGCCCAACTAATTTCCACCGGCACTTTACTTCAAAAACCAGTATATTCCGAAACAAGAAATTGTACTTCACTGAATTGACTTAACCTTCAAAAGGACTAAATTCATAGCTAATATTCTGAACTTCAAAAACCTGCTATCAATTATAGTGGTGTTCTTCTCGTTCAAGCGGATTAGCGAGCGGCTGTATAACTGTTGCAAGACCGATTAGACTCAGAACAATTCCGGTAATTTGCATTGCGTCTTTTTGAATCTTTTTCATTATTATCACACCTCGTTGCTAAATTGAATGTATGGACTGTCTCCTCAATGGTACGGTGTATATCTTAAATTCCATCTTTTGCAATTCGCCCACTCAAAGTGTCAATCGCACTCTTCTTACCAGAATAGCCAATAATTCGGGCTGGAAAGCTCCAAAGCTATTTTCTTCCTTTTGTCCATACTCAAAAATCTCAATAAGAGACTGGAGAATCTGATAAACACGAAGAAATGGCATGATAAATACTTACGAAAAAAATCAGCGATCCTTCCGGTGCGTTCTTGCCTAAAATGAATAAAGTGTGATTGAGCTTGGGAATATAATCCTCAGACTAATTATTACAGAAGGGGATTTGCCTATGGAGACAATTGCTAACAAACAAGAAGCGATTACAAAAGTAAGTGAATTAATCAAAGACATTGAAATAGCGATGCTAACAACAGTATCGGAGGATGGACTGGTTTCACGTCCCATGAAGACTCAGGATGTCGAGTTCGACGGTAACCTTTGGTTTCTAACCAAGAAAGATACCGGCAAGTTTGAAGAACTGCTTCACAACCGGCAGGTTAACGTTTCATATGCGGGTAAATCATTCGTCTCCATTCGAGGTCAAGCAGAACTCGTGGGCAGTACCGAGAAAATAAAAGAATTTTGGAACGTAGCTTACGAGAAACTGCTGGAGACAACCTATGACGATCCGAACCTCGTTCTGATTAAGGTAATAGCCGAAACCGCCGAGTATTGGGATACTGGCAACAAGTTTAAGATGGCCAAGTTTCTGTTCAGCAGGCTGTTGGGAAAAAATACGGAAGGTACGGATATCAATCAGATCGTAAATTTGAATTAGTAAGCAGTGAGCCGAAGCATATAAGACATCGGTGCTTTGTTTGCGAAATACCATGACACGAAAGCGGTAATTGGATTAAAGGCCCTTCGATTAAGCAAGGAAAAGGGATGGCTTGTTCCTCCTCCTTTTGTTATCAATAGGCCTCAGCCTGAAGAGAGTCGAAAATAAGAAATGAAGCCCGTCATAACGACGGGCTTCCTTTCTTTTTCTTATGTTTATTACTATGTTTATTCTTTTGCTTATCCATCTCTTTCTTACTCTTTGCATCTTTCGGCTTAAGCATAAATATATCCAAAGCCGAGCAGATGAGCGCACAAGCGGCGAATAAATAGAATAGCCATTCTTGATGCTGGATCATTACCGAAGCAATTAATGGGCCTAGAGCAACGCCAATGAAGCGTGCGCTACTATACAGGGAAGTAATCGTTCCACGTTGCTCCTTCTCAACTCCTTCTGTAATAAGTGCATCTAGACTTGGAAGCACGAGGCCAATGCCACCTCCGCTTACGAACATCATTGAAATAAGAAACCACAGGCTTTTGCTATTAACAAGCGCACAAATCAGCATTGCTGCCAATAAAGCAATAAGCCTAATAACGCTGAATACCTTCATCCGGTGCTTATTTTCTCCGACGAATTTTCCAGTCACATAAGATAATCCACAAATTGCGCTTAAGGGTATTGCAAGTAATAATCCTTTCTTGATGCCATGAATTCGATAATGGTCTTCCAGTACGGATGATAGGTCATAAAGAAAGCCAAACATAATGAACATGACCAAGCAGCCAATTGCAAATATGGCGTAGACCCAATGTCCTTTTTCCACTAGTAACGATACAGTGGTACGGACGAACGTACTAAACCGGTTATCCTTATCCTTGACTGAATCACTATCATCAGTCGAACTGCTTGGACTTGGCATTTTAACCAGGAAAATTACAGAAACAATAGATATAAAGGATATGAAAGGAATTACAGCAAGTGGCAGGAACCAGACGACCAGGGCAAGTGCAGAACCCAAAACAGGACTCAGTACTTTACCAAAGGTGTTGGAGGTTTCGATAATGCCAAGCCCACTACTTTCTTCTTCCTTGGTATCAAACATATCGCCGACCAGTGGATTACGATCGGAAATGCACCAGCAGCTCCAATGCCCTGAACGATTCTCCCCACCAAAATGAACCTATAAGTTTAGTGTGGTTTATCCTTGACCAGCTAAGTCGTTGAGTATGTATTGCATGGAAAAAGCCGCTCAATAATGAGCGGCCATCGTCTTCTAATTTTTAGTCGTAGCGGGTGTTAACGCGCTCCGTCGCGTTCACGATTGCGACTTCTTAGTCCTGCTAAGCCAATTAAGCCAAGAAGACCTAGCCATCCCCAGTCCATGTCATTGTCATCATCAGCTAAAGCTGTAGCTCTGTAGTCCCCACCGTTATTTACTGAGGTCGCGTTATAATCGTTCCTTGCCATATCTGTGCTATTTGTACGAACCCCAGTACCGTATCCGTTTGTCGTTGTTCCAGTCGCACTCACAATGCCCATTCCCAGCATCAAAGCAAAACAACTTACAACCACAAATGTATAGAATATCTTTTTCATTTCGCCGCACTCCTTTTGAATTAGATTATACTGCTATGCAAAGCTTGCCCTCGATGTGAGATTTTATTCGGAATCTACCTGACCAAGAAAACCCATTCATACGTACGTTAGTAAGAGATCTTCCCTCGAACGGTTCCGGAACAAGCAGCTATTTTCCTTTAAACATAAATGGCAGTAAGATAAATGGAATGAAAAGAAAGAAGGAAAAACCAAATGCTCTACTAATCAATAAGGACAATCCACAACATACCAACATAATGATTAAACTATATAAGCATCCTTTACCTGATATATTACTAAAGAAGAACACTGTCCCCCTCCTCCATAACTAATTAGCCCCTAGAACCATATTAAACGAACTATTAAAGGATCTAGAGGCTATTCCACTAACGCGTCTTTATAATAGAGCAAATATAACACTTATGTTTTGTTCCTTTGAATTGCTTCAAGTTTTCACAATATACACATTTCATCCGTTATGTCACATCCTTTGTACGCCTAACTTCCTTATCTCATCATATCTACCAAACCTGGGCTATGTTCGTTAGGCATGTCAGGCAGTTGAGGCACTGTAAATCCAACCGGTGGAGGCGTTACGCTGAATTCTTGACATTACGACTTGGTGACTTGCCATTAAGCACTTCCCCAATGCGGGTCTGATCCATTCTGAAATTAAACTGAACATTATGATATCCCATGTCCACGTATTTACGACATTCAGGATATTTATTGATGTCGTAGTTAGGGAAAGTCTTATTTGAGCTCATCTCATATATTCTTGTTTTTTGCAAAACCCCCGTTGATTCCAGAACGACGTTGTTTAGCATATCGCTGATTAAGTTTCCGTGACTGTAGACCCAAGATCCATTCCAGGGGTTACCGCCAGCATCAACTGGAAGAGAACTTTTTGCCCCCATGATGAAATGATGCGGGTTCGCATGTTTGACCGCTTCATCCAATGGTGCAGCATCAACGCCTGCATTACCCGGTGCCGATTCTCCCGCCCCGTTCAGCAGTTGGTTAATCGTGTTTTGAACGAGCTCAACATGAGCGATTTCCTCCAGGAACACACCTCGCAGCAAATCGCGGAATTGTTTCTCTTTGCCTCTGAAATTCGAGCTTTGGAAGAAATATTGCATCATTGTTCGCATCTCACCAAACTGACCACCAAGAGTCTCTTGCAAAACTTTCGCAGCTGCAGGATCAGGTTGATCCACTTCAATCTTGTTTATTAATTCTTCTTTGTAGTAATACATGTCGTTATTGCCCTCTGCACCGAGTCCACCGCCTTGTAGCTTAAGCAGTGTTTCCACTTTTTCCAAGAGCGTCTTCTCGGAATCCAGCCCTACTGCATCGATCACGACGTCCGCTCCACCTGCTGTTATTTCTTGCAAATGGCCAAGAAGATTATCCGTTTCCTTGAAGTTGAACGTCTCTACTTTATTGGTCTTTCGAGCATGCTCCAGACGATAGCCTACATGATCCACGGCAATGACCCTTTTCGCACCTTTAAGCCATGCGAATTTTTGAGCCAGAAGACCGACAGGCCCGCAACCAAGAATAATGACGGTGTCGCCTTGTTTTACTCCGGCGTTTTCGACGCTCCAGTAAGCAGTTGGAACAATATCGGATAGAAACAATATCTTCTCGTCTTCCATCTCCGCGTCTTCAGGAACCTTAAAGGGAACGAAATTACCATATGGCACCCGCATAAGCTCAGCTTGGCCGCCTGCGTATCCGCCATAGGTGTCGGAATAACCGAAATAACCCCCTGTGTCACCATGTAAAAACTCGTTTGAATTGTCGCATTGGCTTTCTAGTTGATGGTTGCAATACCAACACTGACCACAGGCGACATTAAACGGAATAATCACGCGGTCACCTTTCTTGACACGCGTTACCTCTTTTCCTACCTCTTCCACTATCCCCATTGGCTCATGACCGATAATGAAATTGTCAGGCATATTAGGAATTTCCCCATTATAGATATGCAGATCCGAACCACAAATGGATGTTGTCGTAATGCGCACAAGGACATCATCGGCTTTAATGAGTTTGGCATCCTCTACTTCTTTAACCTTTACTTTTTTCATCCCTTGATAAGTTAAGGCTTTCATAGTTCCACCACTTTTCCGTTGATAATAACGTCCGAAGCATTCCCATTAAACGCTTTAGAAACTCACCTCTAAATATTTCCTTTTTGCTCAAGAACCAAGACAAATTCGGGCTATGATCGTTTCCTATGGGCATGAAGACCATATTGGCGGGCTTGTTTTGAGAAATTAATTCGGTAAGGCCATCTGATCGAAATTGATAGCCAGTCTACGTAGTCCGTTTGTTAAGGTCTCTCCTTCCACCGGCTTCCCATGCCCTGTGATGGCGACCATGTGTCAGAACGATCGCTCTCGGAGGGGAATTGATTCCGAACCTGTCTTCTGCAATGATAGAATCTGCAGAATTCGGCATTCCAGCATCCACCAGTATCCAATCTTTTGTTTCCGGATTGCCGATGAATGCCACATTTGCGATTTGAACCGTCAGCTGGAACAAGTCTTGCCTTACTTCGGTACCCTCTCCACTTCGTATGGAAGTAACCGGAAAACCATGATAATCGCTTCCGTAATGCATCTCAGTATCCAAATTGCTTACCTCTATTCTCGTGATTTAAGGCGTTTGTAAAGCAATTTTATTTTGTAGAAAAGTACTGAATTAATTGAAGTTAAAAACCGTACCAAGTAGGATACTTGGTACGGTTTCATGGGAGAGTTGATGGGATGAATTTATTTTACCCAACAATCAACATACGCTAATGCCATTATTCTTCTTTTTGACTTAAAAATTCATTTTGCACAGCATCACCATCAGGATTATTATTTTTGATCTGGCTGAGACGCCCATTTCGGAACTCGCCACCATGAACTTTATTCTGTCGCTGTCCGTTATTATCGGTACGATTATGTTGGTTATGATTATAGTTCTTGTTATTAGCCATTTATTCATTCACCCTTTCGAAAAGTTAAATCTAGATTGTGTATTCCTAATTTAATTATACATTCCAAGGATTTAGGGCTGTTACAGCAGTTATATCGTGCCATTCGTTATTATGAAGAACTAGTGGCAGTCCATCGTATCTGTCCAACTTCAGATGGACAAATAAAAAAGCTGCAACTCTGCAGCTTCATAAAATATGATTTATATTTGATATATCCTGTCCCTTTCCGTTGTGCTGAACTTCCTATTAATTTCATGACATCATTAAACTTTATCGTCGACATTCGGACAATGTTCTTTTCAACCGATAAACATCAAAAAACGTATCATTCGGCTAATTTTACACATGATATAGGTGCTTTTAATGCATATAGGGAAAGAGGGTAGTAAATAATGACATCCAGTAGTGGCCATCAAGGTGCAACCGGAATCGGGCAAGCCGAGAAACAATTAAATCAACAGGCCAAGGCAGCCGCAGAAATCCAAGGCCAGCATGACGTTGATCAAGAGTTTGTTGCAGCTAGCAACGAGCATTCCTCTGTGTTAAATGAAGTCATTGACACGCATAACGAAGAATAAATAAGCAGTTGCTTTTTGCTAAGACTTGCTAGTTGATAGAATAAGAAACAAGCCGCAAAACCGCGGCTTGTTTCTTATTTGGCTCAAATGGAATTTATTGTATTACTATTTTATGACTCAGTTTGCCAAACCGTGTGCATGCTTCCTTATCAAAATATTGTTCAACTATAAACAGGTCACGATATCACTTGTAAGGTTATATCGTGACCTGTTTTGTTTTGCACATTGTGTAGTGTTATTTTACTTGAAGGCGCTTGAAAGAATAGATTCAAGATTTTGCGCTAGGCGACCGGATAGTTTCTCGATGTCTCCCGTTACGATGTGAAACTCGTCCAACGCCTGAGTGGATGTCTGAGCAATATAGGAGTGACCAGTGACCGAAACCCGTAGCTTCGATGAATCATGCCCCGCAGCTTTGCCGGCAGCTCGATAAATATCCACCAACGGCTTGAATCTTCTTGAATCTCCGCCCAATATGCCAAGTGCCAGGTTAAAACCTAATCTTCCGGCTCTAGCGGCGCTCTCTGGCGTACCTCCGACTCCAACCCACACTGGAAGCTTGGACTGATACGGTCGGGGCGCAATCTGCGCATCAAATAGTGCAGATCTGAATTGACCATTCCAGGTTACACGTTCTTGCTCATTTAACTTCAGCAACAGGTCAAGCTTATTTTCAAATAGATCGTCATAACTTCGCAAGTCCGCTCCAAAGAGCTCGAATGATTCCAAAAAAGCTCCGCGACCGGCAATAAGTTCCACACGTCCACCGGATTCAAGGTCAAGTATTGCAAAGTCTTCAAATACGCGTACCGGGTCAGCCGTACTGATGACAGACAAGGTACTTATTACGCGAATGTTCTTTGTCGCTTGAGCGACTGCCGAAAGAATTATGACGGCTTCATCTGCCAGTTTCGCGGTTGCTCTATCTATATAATGTCATCAATCCGAAAAATTCCAGAAACACACCTTGCATATCGAACATATGTTTGTAGTATAATAAAGAACAAACGTTCGTATGGAGGCGAATAGGAATGCCATCATTACAATCAAATCTCAGCAAATATATCGGGATGGCCGTAGTTATCATTTATCAGGACAGAAACGACCGGATAACCAAGAGACAAATCCTAATACGATCCGTTACCCATACGCATGTACGAGCAACTTGCTTAGAATCAGGCGGACCTCGTCTGTTTAAGCTGCAAAATATTTTGGCACACGAGCCGGTGATCCGCGATGTCGGTTAAAGATCGGATCATCATGTTGGCGGATTGCCAAAGCTTCTATGCGTCGGTAGAGAAGGCTTCGCATCCTGAACATGCGAATAAGCCTGTCATTGTAGGCGCCGATCCCAATCGTAAATCGGGTATCGTATTGGCTGCTTGCCCGCTTGCCAAATCTTACGGTGTTTCTACAGCCATGCGGTTGGGTGAAGCCGTTATTAAGTGTCCTCACCTCGTCGTGATTCGGCCAAGGATGCAGACGTATATCAACGTGTCGCTGCTCATTACGGAAATATACAAGTCATTCACCCCGCTTGTTGAGCCGTTCTCGATTGATGAACAGTTTCTGGATGTCACCGGATCAGTCTCGCTCTACGGATCTCCACTCGAGATTGCGAACCAAATGCAAAGCAAGGTGCTGCTCTCCACCGGCGTTTGGACGCGTATTGGCTGTGGGCCAACCAAGATATTAGCCAAGACAGCAACGGACAATTTCGCCAAAAAGCAGCAGGACGGGATTTTCACACTTGATTACGACAATATGGAATCCGAGTTATGGCCCCTGCCGATCAGCAGTATGTTTATGGTCGCCTCTCGCATGACCGTGCACTTTATACGAATGGGGATTTATACGATTGGCGACTTAGCCAGGATGGAGCTTCATGACTTTAAACGGCGGATGCAGCAGAGGATGGGCAAACAGAGCGATATTAAGGCCATCTATTACTGGCAGACTGCTCGCGGCATTGACCCTAGCCCTGTCGTGACCGGAGCGTTTGGCAAGCCGAAGTCGGTCACAAGAGGCCGCGCTTTGCCTTGGGTGCTTTACCAAACCTTAGAGGACATTGAGCCGCTCTTGCTCGAACTCGTGATCGAGGTATGCCGCACAAGCCGATACCACAAGTATAAAGGGCGAACAGTCACTGTCAGTGCGGGTACAACGGACGGGGTTAAAACTAACGGCTTCAGCCGCCAAACAACACTGAATAGTTCCAGTTGCTTGGAGCATCACATACTCGCAGCTGCACAGAAACTGTTTATGTCGTACTGGGACGGCAATCCATTGACACATCTTGCCGTGGACCTCTCCCAGTTAACAGACAATAGCGTGTACCAGCTGGACCTGTTTGAAGACTTACCCAGACAGCACGCACTCGCCGCAACCAAGGATAACATCAAAGAACGGTTCGGCGAGGCGGCCATTTTAAGCGCCGCATCGCTCCTTAAATCTGGGCAGGCGCGTGAGCGGGCTCACAAAATTGGAGGGCACTATAAATGAGCAAATTTCTCGAGGGGAACGGTCGTTGGAGCACGAAGTTTATTTCTCCGGAGCATCGTGATCAGCTGAACGAGCTTAGCGAACCTGATAAAGGAGCATCCCAGAAGGTCCCTCAACAGATACTGATCTTGGTACGTGACTCCGTACTTTTACCGATTATGATGACGGTGGTTGAGAACAATCGGCTTGAGATCGAGAGATCGAACCACTCCTTGAAGACAATTTATGCGGCAGCAGCAAACACACTGTTAAATGCCATCCATTCAGACTTGGCCGGAATCCGCAAAGAATTAAGGGGAAATCAAATTAAAGTCATTGAGGAAGAACGCGTCGACGATGCCGCACACTATAAATTTTACTATCGAGGCTATGAACATCAGTTTGCATTAATGAGGTTTTTAGTGAGGTCTGAGATTAGTACACGTTTAGGCAGCTATATCGCTCAACTCGAGAAACTTTTCAACGGGCTTACCCCTAAGAAATGACTGTTAACAATAACATTTAACATACCCATTGTAGTAAGAAAAGGCAGCTATTATCGCTGCCTTTCTACACTAACGCCAATTCCATCCGCAGCCGGATCATATCCCGGCATGGAATCCCGTTCTCCACAATCGGCTCCGCATAATGCTTGACGAAATAATCCGTCTCCACGCCAATCACGCGAAACCCGCATTTCTGATACAATCCAAGCTGATTTATGCTCGAATTGCCCGTCCCAATCTCAACCGCGCGATACCGCTGCTCCTTGCATTGCGCTACGGCATGCTCGATCAACTTCCTGCCGAGACCTCTGCCCTGGCAGTCCTCCCGCACGGCGATGTTCATAATTTCAGCTGTCTTCGGCCGAGTCGCGAGCAGCAGATAAGCACCGATCACCTGTCCGTCCTCTTCCAGTACCGTACAGATACTCCTCCCAGCATAAGCATCAATCGCGGCACGTTCCGGATCAGCCAGAAGCAGCAACTCATACGGCAGCTCTTCATCCGCGCTTAATTGACGAATCGTCATCCTGTTCTACGTCCCCCGCAATTTGTTCTACGAACGCTGCAGCTTCTTTGCAAACCGATACCCCGTAATACTGTAGCCCCGCTTCTTGTAAAATTCATGAGCTTCCAATCGTTCTTCCTTAATCCCGCTGTTCAAGTAGATAAAATGCCCGCCTTGCTCCTGCACCCACTGCTCCACATGCGCAAGCAAGGCTCGGCCGACGCCGCGACCCTGGAACTCCTTCTTAGTGACCAGCGAAGATACTTGAGTCTTAATTTCATTGCTGACGTAGCTGAACTGCATCCTCAGACCGACCATCCCGACTACAGTACCTTCAAGCTCCGCCATAAATGTAAAATAATTCGGACTCCCCTCAATATGCGCCATTCGAAGCCTCATATCCTCAAGCGTCGACGGCGATCCCAGATCAGACATCAGCGCGGTAAGCGGCTCCAAATCCGACTCCGACTCATATGGACGTACAATCACCATCCTGATAACCTCCCTTTATCCAAATCAGATCGTATACACCATCAGTTCTTCATCGTAATAGATCCCTCTATACTTAAGCGCTCTGCGCTCCAAGCCGTACACCTCGAAGCCCAGCGACAGATATAAACCTCTCGCCCGCTCGTTCCCCGTAACGACCATGAGATTGATTTGCTCCAGCCCGTCCAACTCACGCCCCCGGTTCAGCAACTCCTGCAGTAACAGACGTCCGACACCTTGCTGGCGTGCGATCGGAGATACATACATCCCCCACACGAAGCCTTTATGCTTCACTTTGACGGACTCTTCCCTCCGAAATCCGACCATGCCGACTAGGTCACCAGATTCCGTGAACGCTCCTAATACATACTGATCCTCGGTCACTTGAATCCGTGCTCTAACCGATTCAATCGGCGTGTCAACCGATGCCTCATACGTCGCTCCGAACGCTTCCGGACTGTCAAGGAGCGCTTCCAGCCGTAATCGCCAGTACAACTCCACGTCTTCAGGTGTAATCGTTTTGACCACGATCATACTTTGCCCTCTCCCTCCTATTGCCATAGACTTATCCGCCTAGCTGTTTGCGATACACTTTCGTGCCGCTCCCATCCATGTAATAACCCTGGCTGAAGTAGCTCCACCCGTATCGCTCGTAATAATCGTCAAGTGTCGTGCTTAAGTAAAGCTGCGTATAACCCTTGCCGACAAGCTCCTCTTCCAGATGCAACATTAGACGACTGCCAAGCCCTTTGCCCCGGTGGCCCGGATCTACATAGAGACAAGCGAGCCAAGGAAACAGGTCCTGCCGGCTAATTAGATCGTTGCGCAGCACGCCGCATATGCCGATAAACTGCTCCTTCTCCTGATCAACGGCTACATAAAATTTCGGCACATCCACATCACCTTGCAGCGCGTGAACGATACAGTCGCGATAAAACACATAATTATGCTCGGTACCCCATTGACGCCAGATATAGGTAATCGCCTCATCGATAAAAGCTTGCGGCTGATCACTCAGCTCCATAATCCGAATCATCCCTCAAACGTCCTCCCCGATTGTGTGATTCCGGCGGCTATGCTGCTTGATAAGCGAAATTCCTTTCGACACGCTGCCAGAAAGTCACGAAATCGGTACCCGCCGGCCCGAAAAACACTTCGATGCTGATGCCAAACCACGACGAGCGTACCTTCAAGAAGCAGACGATGGGCTAGCCTATAGGAGCGATTCATAACTGACAGCCTGCCCTCACCCAGCTTGTAGAGCGTCTCCGATTGAAACTCGACATGCTTCTCCTCATCCTGCAAAATCTGATCGCATAAGTCCCGCAGCATTTTCGACCTCGTGCTTCGCTGAAGTGCAATATAATAGACCTTCGCGATAATTTCAGCGGTGATCAGCACCATGACAGAGAGCTCTAGCCCGGCAAATTGGCGCATTTTGCGAAAGACATGATCTACCCAGTGACCGCGAATTAACGGCAATTGCTGACCTCTCATAAACTGAGCCAGGTCTCTGGCATGACGCTGCTCCTCACGGATGAAAGCAGTAACCGCCTCATAATAATCATGATTCCCGGTTCGCACCGCATAACGCTTCGCCTGATGAATCAGATGTTTGCCTTCGGAGCTCTCGCCGAGCTGAAACTGCTGAATGGATTTCTGAATGCACCCTCGCTCAGCCTCCGTCAGCCGATACGAATCGTCCCAATCAATCGCTCTCAAGTTCTGCTGGTTATGCAGAAAATAATGCCTCCAGACTACAAAATCAACCTTCATCATAGATCCGAATCCCCCGGCTTCCAGCCCATACGTTGACTCCAATCGCTGGCTTTGCGCATGATAGCCCAGATATAAGGATCTTTCTCATCGACGTAGCGCTGCCGATCTTGCGAGAATTGCGCCATCAGGTTCTTTTTCACATTCGCATAGCCGTCTGCTTCATCTTGATGGACTCTCAGGTAATCGCGGAAAAGCAGGGCGAATTGTTCCCCAAAACTGCCCGCTTCTCGGACATGGATATGCGTGCGCCGCATACCTGCTCCTTCTCTGAAATAGCGTTTGGTGAGCTCCGGATTATCCGCTCTGAACTTGTAACCCAGCAGTTCAAAACCATGGCGATACAAGTCCACCGGCTCAAGTGAGCGGACCGAAACTTGAATATCGATTACAGGTTTGGCAGCCAATCCGGGAACCGACGTTGAACCGATATGGTCAATTCGCAGCGCTGTTTCGCCAAGTGCCTCGCGCAGTCGCAGACCAATCTCCTGAAACTCGTTTACCCACTCTGCATCATAAGGAACAACAATGATCGGATCACTCACTGCTGATTGCCTCCCTCGCCTGCAACAACGATGCGAAAACCACAATTGCCGGTAGAGCTGTCCGGTGTATTGGAATTTCGCGCGGCTACCCGGTATCGGTTGCAGTACGATTTGTGACACAAATAGGAGCCCCCGCGCATGGAGCGCGCATGCGTCGGCTTCGAATAATGAGGACTGACCGCCGATGTAACTCGGTGATACTGCGGAGTGAACCAGTCACTGCACCACTCCCACACGTTGCCGGACATGTTATACAGCCCGTAACCGTTCGGCTTATAAGCATGTACAGGCGCGGTTCCATGGTAGCCGTCGCTTGCATTATTTTTGATAGGAAACTTCCCCTGCCAAATGTTGCAGAGATGTTCGGTATCCGGCTTCAGCAAATCCCCCCACGGGTAACGCCTCTGTACGAGACCGCCTCTTGCCGCATACTCCCATTCCGCCTCGGTAGGCAGTCGCCCTCCGCGCCACGAGCAATACGCTGTCGCATCGTTCCAAGACACATGCACAACCGGATGATCCGCACGCTCCAGGATGTTGGAGTCCGGTCCTTCCGGCTGTGCCCAATACGCGCCATTAACCGCCAGCCACCATGGCGTGCCTTGAGGTGAACCAGCCGCCGCTTCACGAACAGCGTCAGTGGCCAGTAGATGAAACACATAAGACCAACCGAACTTCTCCGCTTCCGTCACATAGCCGGTAGCTGTCACAAACTGAGCATACTGCTCATTCGTAACCGCATAACGAGAGATGTAGAATGCATCCAGCTTCACATTTCGGATTGGACCTTCTCCGTCCTGCGCAAAACCTTCCGCATCATCCGTTCCCATCAGAAATTCCCCTCCGGGGATGAGCACCATATTCTCGTTCGCCTGCGATGACGACGCAAGCTCCGGTAATCGTTGTTGTTGATCCGCACTTACGCTGCGCCCGATTGACGCAGTGGATTCCGGAGCCACTATGGAAACATTACCCCTGCTTGCACAGCAGCAGGATTTAAGTTGTTCATCCATCTTTGTCATCTCCTTGCATATCGTAATCGGTCTGCCCGTATCGGCACCGTTGTAGACGCTTCCAAGGGAATATTATACAATACCTTTGAGTCTATCGAAACGTTTCTAAGAGGATAGGAGAGATGAAAATTGACCACGAATACTCCGAAACGACCGAACATTCTGTTCATCATGTCAGATGACCATGCCTCCCACGCCATCAGCGCCTATGGGAGCCAAATCAATGAAACGCCGAATATAGACCGCATCGCGGAAGGCGGCATGCGTTTGGATAATTGCTTCTGCACCAACTCGATTTGCACGCCGAGCCGCGCAGCCATACTAACCGGGCAATACAATCATATGAACGGCGTCAAGACGCTCGCCGACCCACTCGATGGGCGCATGACAACCTTTCCGAAGCTGTTGCAGAAGGCTGGCTACCAAACCGCAATTGTCGGCAAATGGCATCTCGGTCACGGCGGCAACTACGATCCGACCGGCTTCGACTATTGGAGCGTCCTTCCCGACCAAGGAGAGTACCACAATCCCGTCATGATCGAGATGGGCGTGTCCCAGCAAGTTGACGGCTATGTAACTGATATTATTACCGACAAATCATTAGATTGGCTGAAGAACCGGGATAAAGAGCGGCCGTTCATGCTCATGTGCCACCACAAGGCGCCTCATCGTCACTGGGAGCCGGATCAGAAGCATATGCACTTATACGAGGCCATCGACATTCCGGAGCCGGAAACCTTTTACGACGATTATGCCACTCGCTCTCAAGCTGCCGTAAACGCAAAGATGCGCATCGAAGATCTGCATGAACTAGATACCAAAGGCGCACCGCCCGCGGGGCTAACACCGGAGCAGGAAAAGAAGTGGAAATATCAGCGGTACATCAAGGATTACTTACGCTGCATTGCCTCCGTTGACGACAACGTGGGACGTTTGCTCGATTATTTGGATGAAGAAGACGAAACAAACGATACGATTATCATCTACACATCCGACCAAGGCTTCTTCTTGGGTGATCATGGCTGGTTCGATAAACGATTTATGTATGAAGAATCGCTGCGCATGCCATTCCTGATCCGTTATCCTCGGGCCATTCAAGCCGGAACCTCCAGCGACACCATGATCTTGAATGTCGATTTCGCGCCAACCTTCTTGGACTACGCCGCCCACCCGATCCCGGAGACGATGCAAGGCCGCAGCTTCAGATCCGTACTGAACGCCGAAACACCGGCGGACTGGAGAACATCTATGTACTACCGTTATTGGATGCATCTTGACGGTGCACATGAGGTGTACGCCCATTACGGGATGAGAACGCAGCGCTATAAGATTATTTATTACTACGCCGAGGCACTCGGTACAACAGGTTCCCGCGACGAATCGAAGCCGCCGGAATGGGAATTGTTTGATCTTGCCGAGGATCCCTACGAGCTTCGCAACGTATACCATTCTCCGGACTATGAGCAGATTGTTAAATCGCTCACGCTTGAGATGGAACAATTAATGCGCGATGTCGGAGACGAGGCGCTGCACTAGCGTAAGGCCATTCGTTACTATGAAGCTCAGCTCCGCAAGTCGGGGCTGAGCTTTTTTATGCTGGACCGTTTTATCGAATTCCACTATGATTGAGATGATTATTTTTGAAACTAAGTTTCGCAGAATGAAACCATTTTCAAGCTACAACGACAAGGAGGAACCTTCTATGTCCTACCATTACGAAGGCATTGACCATGTTCAGCTTGCAGCACCCGAAGGCTGTGAATCAGCAGCTCGCAGCTTCTACACCGATGTGCTCGGCTGGCCGGAGCTGCCCAAGCCTGAGCCGCTGCGACAGCGCGGCGGCGTATGGTTTCAATGCGGCATCCACCAAGTCCATATCGGGGTGCAGCGTGATTTTGTCCCCGCCACCAAAGCGCATCCGGCCTTCCACGTTCGCGGCATTCATGAATTGCGCAATCATTTGCTCCGCAATCAGATTCATGTCATCGATGATGAGGCGCGGGTAGACGAGGGCGTCACACGATTCTATGTCGTTGATCCTTTCGGCAATCGTCTAGAGTTTCTAGAGTGGCAGTAATCAAGTCACGGGACAGCCTACGTGTAGAACGTCATATGCGGCTTTGTGTTTCGGTAATGCTCCAACCGCTCCTCCAGCGTTCCTGTGTGAAGCTCGAATTTATGTCCGTCCGGGTCGGTGAAATAAATGGATTGACGATCCTCCGCTTCCCTTGACCGGCCCGGCAATATGTTCGCACCAAGCCCTTCCAGCTTCGCAAGCCAAGCATCAAAGTCTGATTCCGCAATCGTAAAGGCCATATGCGTGTACGACTGATGAATCTCATTTCGGGGGATGTCCCGCTCTTCATTTAAAGCAATCCACAAACCGAACAAGTCAAAATAAGCAAGTGAGCGCCCGACCACCAGCAGCTTGGCACCGAACACTTGCTCATAGAAGGAAACGGAACGCTCTAAACTGCTTACAGAGAAACAAAGATGATTTATACGTTCAAGCTGCATAGCTCTCTCTCCAACCTCTAGTTATGTAAACAAGCCATCAATTTATCCACAAGGACATCCTCTCTCAATAAGCAATCCGCATAAGGCATAATCGCAAAATACGAAAATACCTCTTCGTCCCCTAGTGTGCAAGCGTCATACAAAATGCTAATATCGAACGTTTTGCGAATTTCGCAGCCGCTCGCTTGAACAGCAGTGGTCAGTGCTGCATATAGCCTCCGAATGTCAAAAGCATTCTCCAGCGCGAACCTCCCGGCCATGCTGTTCCACCAAGCAAGGAAAGATTGATGGATTTCGTCATAGTGGCGATCATTGTCTTCCTCCTGCACGAACAGCCTCTCGTACACCAGCTCCCGATGCGCTTTGAACATGTTCAGATCATGAAAGGGCACCTCGGCTATACGTGCTGTAGCGGCTTCCGCCCACACCTTCGCAAATTCCCTCTCAAAATCAGCCAAGAACGGAATCTCTCGTTCCGAAAGAAAAGGAAATTTATAGCGCTCATCGCCCTGTCCGCTTCGTTGGTTTAGATACAGATTTTGAATGTACACAAGAAAATTCAAGGTGTAGGCCGTTTCACTTTTCATCGTCAAGGATGGCAACATCCCGCTCCCACCTCACTCAGTCACTTATTCGATATCCCTTCAGATGCTGGAGCAAGATAGGTTCCGCCAATTCAAAATCATTCCGATAGCGGCCGAAGCTCCCCGTTCGTACAAGCTCAAATCCCATGCTGAGATATAATCCGACTGCGGGATAGCTCCATGTTTGCGTATGTAAGTAAACATTCTCGTCGCCTTCTGTTTCGAGCAACCGTTGCAGACACTGACACACAAGCGCCCGACCAAGACCTAATCCTTGATAGCCCGGCTTTACCGACAGCCAGTGCAGAGAAGGGACTCTCTCGTCCCCATCGCCATTCCACCACGCCATGACCGTACCAACGAACTGCCCGTCCGGATTCTGAAGCAGCGTCAACCGCTCCGCAAGCTCCGCCGGATGAATGATATATTCGTTCTGAAAATAAGCCATCGCCGCCGCGGGATCATCGAATTCCCCCACCGAAGTCTCAATTTCGGCCCAAGCCTGCTCAAGGCCAGACGCATAAGGGACAAAAGAATAGCCCGGCGGTAGCACAGCCTCAGCGATCGGCTTACCCGGTGACCGCTTCATAATGATGTTAAAGTAAGGAACCGATTTGTCTAACAAGGTTATATCACCCTCGTTCCGGTTAATCATTCAAGTTACGCTTGAAGCTTCGCCAGCAGCTCGGCAAAACGTTCAAAAAGCTCCTTCGCCCCTGCCTCCATGCCGGATTGAAGCACGCCATCGCGGGCGGCAAGCGACGGGAAAATCGATTGCTCCGTCAGCTTTGTTTTGCCATCTGGGAGCTCTTCGAAAGTCACTACAATAAGCCCGGCTTGACCTGGCATACCTTCAAATTCGAACGTCTGTACAAGGCGCTCAGGTGCAACGCTCTCATGATAAACCCCGCTAAACGCATATTCATTCCCTTTGCTGTCATGCTGTACATATCGCCATACGCCGCCTTTTCGGACATCCATTTGGTCGACAGTCGTAGTTAGGCGTCTTGGCCCCCACCATTCTGCAATCGTATTCGGATCGGTATAAGTCTTGAAAACAAGCTCCCGCGGCGCGTTGAACGTAACGCTCATGAAATACTCCTGTTTACCTGGTTCAGCAATCAATGTCGTTTGAATCATTTTGCCAACAGCTCCTTTTGTAATTGGTCAAGTTATTACCTGTTATTAGCATACCGTTCTAATTGATGGTCTTCAACCAATGCAATGGATCTCTTCGTACGGGCGTATTCGATAATAAGTGTACTCATGTTGGGATACAGCGTAATGGTTTCGAGTTCTTGAAGACTAACCCAGCGAACGCCTACCTGCGTCGGATCGGGGATATCCGGCAATCTTGGCACGGATCCCTCTTGAATCGAGCAGTCAAAAATAAGATTAAGACATGGCGTTACCGAATCATACTCCCCCGACTGTCGATGCGGTGCAAACTCGTACACGAACGCGATCGGACCAATATCGATCTCGATATTGGCTTCTTCGCACAATTCGCGAACCAGCGTTTCCGTTACCGATTCCCCCGGCTCGGCACCTCCGCCGGGAAGATTATAATGGAACCGATCCTTTTGTTCGCTGTATTCAATAAGCAATACATGATCATTTTCGATAATCAAAGCGGTAGGTCTGATTCGAATAGGAAACGACATCTTGCTCTGCACCTTCCCTTTATATGGTTTTCCAACCAATCGCCGATTCCAACAGAAACTGCTCACCAATTTGAATGTCTTTGCTTCCGATCACTTCACCGCCAAGCTTAGTATAGAACTGCAGGGATGGGTTGTCTTTCAATACCCAGAGCATGAGCGAGGAATAAGATCTTGACTTCATCTCGTCCCGAGCAGCGCCGAACAGACGGCTTCCGTAGCCTTGACCCTGTGCTTCTTTCAAGAGATAGATGGCATACACTTCGGCTTCATAGCCCCAATCCGGCTCACGGCTCTTCCCAGCATCGACAAAACCGACAATACGGCCGTTCTCCTCTTCGGCAACGAGCGTAATTTGATCAGGATTGGGATTATTGAATGTCCAAATCCGGTTACGCGTACGACCTTCCAATGTCAACCCTGCCAAATAGGAATCGGAAACCAAACCGGCATAGGTTGTCCGCCAGCTTTCCAGGTGGACCTTGGCGATTCCTTCACAGTCATCAATCGAGGCTTCGCGAATGTTCATTCGACCCACACACCTCTTCGGAAATAAATATACCATTACCAGGTTTGGTAACGGTATTTCGCACAACTAGAAAACAATCGGATCCTGCATTCGTGCCCATTGCATAATAGGCTCTTGTTCATCGTTTAAGGCGATTGTTCCAACCATGACTTCGTCGGATTGACGATGAGCGAAGTAATGCTGCAGCATGAAATGAATGATTGAGGAGGTTCGGAGATTCAGCAATTCCGCCTCTTCAACCCACAACAGTTCGCCTTCCTCAGAAGGCACACATTGCCTGTCGCTTGTCCGTCCAAAATAGACAAACTGCTGCCGAATCTCTCCATCCTTCACGCGCAGCAACACATATCTGAGCTTCAAATCATGGATGTTCAGCTCCGGAATTCCCGACTCCTCCTGAACCTCACGGAGGCAGGCTGTCTTCGGGTCATTAAGCTCACTTGGCTCCAGATGCCCGCCTAACCCCGAATAAAACTCATGCTGATAGAGCCTGCTGCTTGTTTTCTTCATCATTAGAACATGATTGTCATGAAACAAGAACACCGTTGCCATTTGCCTTAGCTCCATGGGGACTTCCTCTCTCGATCATACTATAACCGCGCGCCTACCAAAGTTCATTAACGAGATCTTTCGGGCTTCGTAGTTTACGATAATCACTTTGCACATAAGTGTTGAACCAGAAGGCATGATACACGCGCATTCCCGCTCGAGATGCCCCTTCCAATTCATTCGAGCCACCGTCACCAACGAATACACATTCTTCAGGCTTCACATTCAATCGCTCACAAGCGATCTCATAGATTCTGGCATCCGGCTTGCTGCATTTGACGTCGAAAGAGAACACAACATCATCGAAGAATGCCGATATCGGGGAATCGGGCCAATAGGGCACTTCTTCTTCCGTGCAGTTACTTATTAAGCCGAGCTTGACTGGATGGCTGCGAAGCACCGTCAACAGTTCGATAATTTCATCTTGAATCGCATGGAAGGGGAGCCTCTTCTCTTCTATTCTGGATTGGTACAGATATCGGATAGATTCCTCATTCATCTCCAGGTTTCTGGATAACGCAATATCTCTAAGCACTTCCTCGTACGTATCAAAATGCCCATTCATGCGCTTCTCTTGGCGAAGGCTCCACTCTTTCTTAAAGTCTGCGTTTGAGATGCCGAGTAACGTACTGTAATCATAGTTCCGATTCGACATTCTCTTGCCCTGCTCAAATTCAGTGATTAAGGTTTCGAATAAATCGAAGAAAACAGCTTTAACCGTCACGTCATCGCCTCCAAACTAAGATTGAGCATCTTCTTTGAGCAGTCCTGACAATACCCCAGCTCGACGAATAATAGCAATCCTTTCCTGTCTGCCTTCAATACTCGCTATCATATCGATGGCGGTTTCGAAATTCATGATCACGTAGCCCGTCTTCTCGAACCCTTCGGGCATAGCGACAAACCTCTTCACCTCAACTAAATAATAGATCGTATATCCGCCAGACTCCTTCCAGAACCAGCTGGCAAAAGGAATCCGTCGCTCGGTCAGTTCAATCCCCGCTTCCTCCAGCACTTCCCGATTCAAAGCCTCATCTAAAGACTCATTCGTTTCCAACCTGCCTCCGACGGTTGTCAGCACCTTCTCCTCACGATCCCAAACCATGATCAAGTTGCCATTCTCCATAATGGGTACACAATGTACGCCGCCAATCGGATAATCCGTCGGAAGCTCCGTAATGAACGTCAACATGGTATTGTCCTCCCTGATTGATTAATCAGCGTCCTCCTCACAGAAGCTCAATCAGTTCACTGAGTTGATCAATCGTATGTAATGGTTTGGCTTTCAAATCATCTATCCAGTTATGCTTGCCTCTAATCCATATCGTTCGCATCCCGGCAATTGATGCTCCTTCAATATCATTGATCGGATGGTCTCCGACATAGATGCATTCTTCAGCTGTCACTTGAAGTTTATCGATCGCCATTTGGAAAATTCGCGCATCCGGCTTCTTCACCCCTGCCTCTTCCGACACAAGAATGAACTCAAACGCATCCCGAATGCCCAATTGCTCTATCTTTCCATATTGGACGGCATTTCTCCCATTGGTGATTAACCCTGTTCGATATTTTTCTCTTATGTGAGAGATGACGTCCGTAGCTTGATCCATTAAGATGGCATGTTTGATAAACTCACGTTTATAGTACTCTGCTAAGTCCGCATGGGTGTGCGTATCTTGCCATGGCAGTTCTGCAAGCAGCTCAGCAAATAACACATTTCTGTCCTTGTAGCCATCCAGATCCAGCTCCATCATCCGGTCATAGACGGGCTGAGTCGATTCAAGGTGATTGAAGTAATGACCCAGGAACGCATTCGTAAAATCGCTAAACATTCGGGTTCGATCGAGAATCGTATTATCCAAATCAAAAATAACAGCTTTAATCGAATTCTGCATTGGCGCCTCCCGGATCGTTGTCCAATTGAAACTAATCTATGAAATCAATCTTATCCTTGGGCATCCAGAGACAATGTTGCAAAGTATATAACATTCTAGAAGTTCTACTGGCTAGATGCAGTCTAATGCTGCACAATGCTATTAATACAAAATCTCATACTTATCAATCATCTCTTCTATGAAGACAGCTTTCGTATGTGTGATCGCATCCTTAAGTCGTTGAATGGTGAAGCTGGAGATCGGCCTCGGCAGCGCTTCCAGATCGAAAAATCCATACTGATCAATCTCCGTATTATCTACGCGTATGGTTCCAACATAATGATCTGCCTTAAACGTGTAAATGTATCGGTTCTTATGCGGTTGAAAATAGAGCCCGGACAGCTCCATGTCGCGAACTCTAATATTAGCTTCTTCTTGCAGCTCCCGCTCGGCCGCATGCCATGCGGATTCGCCATCTTCGACCATGCCGCCGGGAATGGACCATTTCTTCTTCCCATACGTTTGACGAACCAGCAGTACTCTGTTCTGCTCATTAATGATAATGATTCCTGAAGCATCCTGACCTTTTGGCATGGAATCCCTCTTTTCGAACTAGATAAGAATCGGAGTTTTATAATCGTTACGGTTGCTCAGCCACGCCTTTAAAACAGATCGTCCCGCCTCACTCCTGCTCCGTCATCAGTATCTCCAGCATTGTCTTAAGCGTACTTCCGTTTACGACTTGCTTCCCATTATTAATCTGTGTACGGCCTTCCGTATATCCGCTAAACTGATCAATCCAGCCTACATTCCCAGAAGTGCCGGCGTGTCGCGTGGTGATGACGAAGTGTTTGCCTAGCTGCTTCGTACTAGTACTCTCTGTTTCCGTAGCAGACTTAAGCTCCATATAAATCTGCCGAATCTCATCCGGATCGGTAACGACTACGGTCTTCCACGCTTTATCAATATCTGCGATTTCCATCACCATTGATTTGGGATAATGCCACCAGCTGTATAACGTCACATTATCTCGATGAAACGTTACTGGATTAAATAGATACAGGGAGTGAATAAGCAGGATGACTGCGAGAAGTGTCAAAACAATAACCGACGCGAGACTACGCATCACTCGCTTAGAACTTATGCCCGAACGCCTTCTCGAATAAGGATCGGGTATGGGATTCAAACTGCGGATTCGACTCATCGTACACCTCGCCTTCCATTGGGAGGAAACCCCATTTCGGTTTATATCCTACCAACGTCTTGATCTGCAATAATGTTTCACTGGGTCTCTCGTCTCTACCAATATCGAATCTTATTCATGCGTGAAAGAACAGCACAAATCAAATAGAGGATGCAGCAAACGCCAAACAAGACATACATACTGGAAGAGAATAACATAAAAATGCTGAACGGGACACTCCAAAGAAACGCAGCGAGCATGAGGATGACCCGAGATTGCAATAATCCAATGCCAAATAAACAAGCGGGCAGAACTAACATCAGAAAGGAATCGGTGGGGTCAACCTTGTTCATCCCCTCGAAGTAAGGGTCTTTCCAAACTAACACCAGCCAAAGCACAGTCGTGAAGATGGATGCGGCATAACCGACGATTTCAATATACGGATTCGTGATCTTGTTCAACACGCTGCTCCACCTCCAGTGGGATCACCTAGTTTATATCTCTATCCTAAACGAAACTCACCAGCTTCGAACTTAATTAATTCTAAAATTTTACTTTTTTATAAAGATGCACACAATTTAGAATAAAAAAAGCAACCCCTCCATTACTTGAAGGGATTGCGTAAGAAGTCATATCGATTAAGATAATGTACGTAATGCATTCGAAGTAAAGGGCAGCAGTTCATCCTTCCTGCCTTCTCTTATTTTCCGCGGCCACTCTGGATCAACAAGAATAGCCCTCCCTACGGCAACTAGATCAAATTCTTCCCGTCCCAAATGCTCAAGCACTTTGTCGATACTTTCATTACCGGAACTTTTCCCTGCAAAGGACCCGAGGAACTCGCCGTCAAGTCCAACAGATCCGACAGTAATCGTCGGTTTTCCGGTTATTTTCTTGACCCATCCGGCCAGATTAAGCTCGGATCCTTCAAACTCCGGTTCCCAGAATCGGCGTGTAGAGCAATGAAACATATCAACGCCGGCTTCAACTAATGGCGCTAAGAACTGTGCAAGCTCATCTGCATTGGCAGCCAATTTATAATTGTAATCCGTAACCTTCCATTGCGAGATGCGCAGACAGATAGGGAAATGAGGACCTACCGCAAGACGACAGGCTGCAATGATTTCAGCCGCGAATCGCGTGCGAGCTACAAGGCTTCCCCCATATTCATCCGTACGCTGATTTGTTTTGTCCCAGAAAAACTGATCGATTAAATATCCGTGGGCGCCATGAATTTCAATTCCATCAAATCCAAGCCTCTTCGCATCAGCAGCTCCCTGGGCAAAAGCCTGAACAATTTCAGTGATCTCCGCTTGCGTCAACGGTTCATTTACTTTAACACCTTCAGCAGTAAGTCCTGACGGACCAACAGGTAATGCATTCACATTAGGAAGATTGCCGATTTGTCGGACAGTACCTTGATGCCACAGCTGTGGAAATATAAGGCCGCCGACATCATGCACAGCTTTGACAACTTGAGCCCAGCCTTGCAGCGCTGCTTCACCGAAGAAACTAGGATAATTGGGACTGCTTGACGCAGCAGGATGATTAATTAGCGTGCCTTCTGTGATGATCAGTCCTACGCCACCTTCAGCTCTGCGACGGTAATAGTCAGCGACATTCTGTCCCGGCACTCCATCAGGAGAGAACCCTCTAGTCATCGGTGCCATCACGATACGATTCGGTAAAGTCAAATTTCCCAGCTTAAGTGGTCTAAATAACACTTCCATGTCTGTTGGTTGGTTAGATGAGTTTGATTGCGTCATGTTAGTCCTCCTTATTATTCAGTGGCACTCGGTTAGTCCAACACTTCATCCAGCTTGCTCGAGTAATAGAGAATAGCTCGCTTATAATCGCGAATACCTGCATCCTCGCTCGTCTCAGCGAGCTCTCGCATCATGATTGCCATTGCCCCGCCGTAATCCTTCAAGTTGTACAGCACCATCGCATAGAAGACGTGAAGCTCTCGGCACTCCGGAAATTCGGCGAGTCCTTGCTCGAAGATCGCTTTAGCCTCCACGTACTGCCCTAACACTCGAAACGTGCTGCCAAGTCCCAGATAAGCGCCTTGTCTGTCTTTGCCAGAGATTCCAAGTGCAAGCGCCTGCTGGTAATAGGGTACGGCTTCTCGTTCGAGCTCCAATACATCATGTGCCCATGCGCACTGATACCATACTTGCGGATCGTCTATGTCCTTCTTCACCAATTTAAGCAGCAGCTGACGCGCCTCTTCTAATTGCCCTGCCTCTCGCAGCACAATAGCTTGATGTAAGTCATTCATCGTCAGGCCCCCCTTGCTTGCCAATACCGAAAAGAACCATAAACCGTGAGCAGAAATAGGACATATATGCCTGCCACAAGCAGCAGCGACTGCCAATCCCCCGAAATGTGATCACCGATGAAAGCAAATATGAGCATCGCCGGTATTTTGCCGAATAAAGTTGCAAGCATGTAGGGCAAGAATGGGAGCGCTGCAACGGCTGCATACAAATTCACTGCCGTTTGCGGCAGAATCGGCATCAGCCTTGCAAGCAGAATGGATCGGAACGGGTGCCGCTCCACCATCGTCGTCCAGCGATCAGTCAGTTTATAACGACGAAGCAGCTCTCGCCCTCGCTCACGAAGGGCGTAACGGAACAAGCCATACATGAAGAGCGCGGCAAGCCATGCACAGAGTAAACTAAGCAGTGCGCCAAGCAAAGGCCCGTACAGAAATCCCATCGTTCCAATGACAACACTGAACGGGACGATGGGTATGCATGCAAGGCCGGTTACAAGCAGCATGATCAACAGAAGCGGCGCATCCCCTTCTTTCATCCAACTCAGAAGCTCGGTTTTGTTATACCAAACAATCGCAATAATTAAAGCATACCCGCCGATAATCAACACGCGCTTCAACGAACCTACACCTGCTTTCTATTCGCGATTATCGCATATTCGATTTGTAGGATGCAAGAAATGGTAATCTGGTTTCAAGTATAAAAAAACACCCATAGAGACACGGCATCAACTGCCGGCTTCTCTATAGGTGTCTTATCTGTCAAATGACTTCCGTATTAGAATACTTTGCGCATATTCACATGCGGGATGTTGGCGTCAAGGAAGGGCTCTTCCGATTCCGTCACATAACCCAGCTTCTGATAAAAGCCTTCAGCTGTACATTGCGCGCCTAATATGGATGAAGTGTAGCCGGACTCGCGAGCATCCTGCTCCATCACTTCGATTAGTTTCTTACCTATACCGTGCCCACGGTAAGGCAGCAGAACGGCAATACGCTGCAGCTTCGCTACGCCTGGCTCATATTCTTTCCATCTTCCGGCTGCGATAGCTTTGCCGTCATCCTTCACGACAAAATGATGACAGGCTTCAGGTGAATCATCGTATTCATCCCGCTCCAAATCCGCAGGCACCTTCTGCTCATCCACAAACACATTGAATCGTACGGCAATCGCTTCTTCTAACAAATCAGTAGTAGTAGCTCGTATATAATCCACGAATAATACCTCTTTCACATTTATAAAGTATGAACCGGCGTGTTGTCAGAAGACCTAGTGCCTGGAACATCGTAGTATTTTGCCGCTTCTTCACTCAGAAACGGACTTCGTGTGCTACCTACAGCAAACAGATGCAGCTCATGCATCGCGCGTGTACACACGGTATAGAACAACCGGCGCTCGCTCTCCCTTGTGTAGCCTGAGGAGGCAGCAGATGCATCATACACCAGAACCGCATCAAACTCCACCCCTTTGGCAAGGTAGGATGGGATGACGACAACGCCAGGTTCGAAGGTCGTTGTTTCTTTTTCAATCAACCTGACCTTACCATCATCACGAAGTGCATCGTAAGCGATTGCGCTTTGCACGGCTGTCTTGCAAATAACGGCAATCGTCTGGTTTCCTTCTGCCACCAGGTCAACGATGCGAGCCTTAAGGCGACGATGCAAATCCTCATAGTCAGCCGCTACCGTTAAAGTCGGCCGATTGCCATCCCGATTGAATGGCTGGATTTCGCTGCCCCCGGGTATGAGCTGGCTGGTAAATTCCACGATGGGACGCGTGGAGCGGTAGCTTCGCTTGAGCACCACCGTTTCCGTTTCTTCCTGCGGATACAGTGCTCCAAGCGCGGCAAAACCTGTACTCTCATCCGATGCTGCATGCGCATTAATCGATTGATTAAGATCACCCAACGCGGTTACACGGCTAAACGGAAACAACCGCTTCAAATACGCAAATTGGAAAGCGGTATAATCCTGCGCCTCATCCACAAGGATATGACGCACTGATGTATTCGTTTGGAATCCACGAATTCGCTCGATAACGTATAAGAACGGCGTGGCATCCTCATAAGCCATGGTCCGATTATGCAGCCGCGATGTCGTTTGCTTACATATTTGAGTCCACTCCTGAGGCAATGACTTGCCAATGGAATCAGACAAATTCGCTGCGAATGCAGGATCACTGAACAGCTTCACATACGCTGCCTTCAAATCGACAAAAGCAAGTTTCCGCACGCGAGCGCGAATTGGCTTAAACTGCTCTTGAACGACATAGTGACCGAGCAGCTCACGTTCCCGGTCGAAATCGTCGAACGTATCTTCTCTGTTTTTACGATTTTGCCGCTTCAAGCTTTGGTGAGCCTTCATATACGTATCTTTATCCAGCAGCTCGACCGCTTCATCCACCCACGTCTCTTCCAGAGCAGCTTGCTGCCGCTCCTTCAATAAACCGAGCAGCCATTCCGCAACGAGGCGAAGCCGATTCGGAATCGCTACAGAGCCATCAATCGCATAGAAGTACTCACTAATCTGATCCGCTGAAACAAGCAGTTCATCTCGAAAAGTAACATCGCGGAACTTCAGCCCCTCGTTCGACAGAACACCTAAATACCGCTCAATTATCGCGACAAAGTCAGTCGATGCTTTGAAGCCAATACCCGCCATCCGGGCCTGATAACCGGCTTCCTGCTCCGCCGTTAGAGCGTACTCCAGCTGTGCGTATGGATTTTCCAGCTTGAACGATTTTCCCATTCGAATCGCTAAGTATTCTTGAAAAGTCGTTTGCTGCATGTTTTCTTCACCAAGCTCAGGCAATACCGTCGAAACGTAGCTGTTGAACATCGGGTTCGGTGAGAACAGCACGATTTGATCGGCGCTCAGTGTTCCACGGAACCGGTACAACAAATAGGCCACGCGCTGCAGCGCTGCAGAAGTCTTACCGCTCCCCGCTGCACCTTGAACGAGCAACAGACGGCTGCGCTCATCACGGATGATTCGATTCTGCTCCCGCTGAATGGTGCCGACGATGCTCTTCATGGCTGCATCCGACTGTTTGCCCAACACCTCTTGCAGCAGCTCGTCACCGATTGTCACACCTGTATCAAATAAGCTGCGAATCTCCCCGTCCCGGATGACAAACTGTCGCTTCAGCTTCAGCTCTCCGTGAACCGTTCCCATGGGCGTCTCCACCTGAGCCGGACCTGGGGGATAATCGTAATAGAGACTCGCAATGGGCGCACGCCAATCATAAATAAGATAATCCTCATCCGCAGCATCACGAAGCGATGCTATGCCGAGGTATACTTGATCAACACCCTCGCCATCCTCTTGAAAATCAATCCGTCCAAAATATGGCGACGACTTCAGCTTCCTCAGCGTCTTAAGCTGCATCGCAGCTTGACGATGCGTCCGTTCACGCTCCGAGAGAACCTCCGCCTGTTGCTTCAAGCTTGCAAAGGATTCCGCCATTTCAACCGAATCTTCGAAGTTGACGGTTACTTCATCCCAGAAGTTTTTGCGAATATCGACCATTTCTTCTCTTGTATCCGCTGTTTGTTGTTCCAGCGTTTCAATCCGCTGCCCGATCTGTTTGACGACCGAGACTACACGATCTTGTTCTGACTTCCATACCGCGTCTTGACTCAACCTAAACCCATCCTCTCTTGAGATAAAATCAACCCGCCGAGTATCAGCAGAGCCGCTGCCGATTTCATCTTCAGCCTGTAGAGAAAGATACGATGCATATCTTACATCACCGAGACGCCGAACTGATCAGTGTCTCTTGTTAGTACTATTATAGAATTAATCAGGTTCCGGCGACAGCCGTATCTTCTTATATGTATACACAAGAACTCCCTTCACTACAAGTGCTCTGAAATCTGCACCTGTAGCGGAAGGAGTTCGGGTTTGTTATTTCCCTGCGCCTGTTGTTTGCTTGCCGAATACTTTGGCTTCCTTCTGCGCCTCTGCGATCGCCTTCTCCTTAATGGAGGCAGCCTGATCGGGCTTTGCGGCCATGCCTTCAACGAAGATGCCTTTGAAATCCGTAATGCCGATGAACTGCATAATCTTGGACAAATGTCTATGCCCGCTTTCGAAATCCATAGCCGGACCTTCCGTATATATACCACCGCTAGCCTGTATATGAATAGCTGATCTGTCCGGCAGGAGACCAACAGGACCTTCCGCCGTATATTTGAATGTCTTGCCCGCAACGCAGATCGCATCAATATAAGACTTCATAATTGGCGGGTAAGAGAAGTTCCACATCGGCGTGACGAACACATACTTGTCCGCCCCAACAAACTGATCTGACAATTCGCCCAGCCGTGCTACCTTCTGCTGCTCCTCCGAACTCAGTTTATCAAAGCTGCTCCCGCCCCCAAGCTTGCCCCAACCACTGAACACATCAGCATCGATATTGGGGATTTGGGTGTTGTACAGATCCAAATGTTCAACCTCGTCTTGCGGGTGAGATTCTTTGTAGGAATCGATAAATGCTTTGCCGACAGCCATACTATACGAAGCCTGGTGATCATGAGGATGAGCAGTAATATACAGGAGCTTTGCCATAAGGTAGTGATCCCTCGCCTCTTCGTTAGATTGACGAACACGCTGATTAGAGTGTGCCGGCTGGGGACGAACGATGTATGGCAAATCGCCGCATGTCAGTAAGTTTTATTGGATACAATGTCAAAAAGTACGTGAGTCTTACGGTCAACTAACGTGGACTCCTCGTTATGCAAGTACATAACGGAACGTTAAATGGAGCAAATTAAATTCATCCTCGCACATGATGGTCCGCATTCCATCGACAAACGACTTCGATCAGACCATCACCTCCACTTGCTTCATAATCACATGGATAAAATGCTGTGCAGCAGGCGGCGGCGCTTCCCCTTCCCTCGTATATAGCACGATGGGATTGCGCAGGTCCACGCCTTCCACTTCAACTCGGGCCAGCTCGCCGCGCATGACGGCTCGTTTTGCTTCAAGCGAAGATACGAATGATACGCCAAGTCCGGCCGCAGCGGCATGAAGTGATTCATGTACACCGTTCACCTGCAAGGCAGCTCTAGGCAAGTTCGTTCCTTGAACGCGGCATAATGAGAGTAGTCTATCGCGCGCTGCACTGCCGGGTTCGCGCATAATGAATGGCTCTTCCATCAGTGTTGCACAAGCTATTCGCTTCCCCGCATAACGGTGATGCGCTGCTACGACAAACCAGAGCTCATCCTCCAGCAGCAGCTTCCGCTCCAGTCCTGGGCGAGACTCTCCCCCGCCACCAATTACAGCGATATCGGCTTTATAATGCTGAAGTGCACCAAGGGCATCGCTTGCGTTCAGCGTCTGCATGGTGACTTGGACAGCTGGGCATTCGGCTCTGAAGGAAACCAATTGTTCGGGAAGCAGAAAGTTCGCAGGCAAAGAGGTTGCCGCAATGCGAAGCTCCCCTGCTTCACCGGAGCAGTAAAGGTCGAGATCGCGCATGATCTCATTCTGAAGCGCGAATACCTTAGCCGCGTGTTTTGCCAGACGCTCGCCTGCTTCGGTGAGCAAAATCCCTCTTCCTTTAGGCGCTAACAGCGTGAGTCCAATTTCTGCTGCCATATTGCGCACATGAGCGGTAACCGCTGGCTGGCTGATACGAAGAATTTCAGCCGCCCTCGTAACGCTGCCCGAAGCAGCGACATGGTGAAAGACAATAAGTCCATACAGGTTCATCGTTTCGTTGGAGCCTCCCTATTGAGACAGAGCTAACCTAAGCCTATATATATATATCATAACTATTAATTATGATTACCATAAAACTCTGTATTGGAATTATTAATCATTCCAATTTATTGTATGAAGTATGAAGCGGCTTCACAAGCGAACAAACATTAAAGAACAGCTAAAGGGAGGCAGGATGATGCAGGGAGCTTGTATAGCATGTAGTGCCCAGGTGATGCTGGATCGTAAACCGTTGCATTATCATTGTGAGTTATGCGGGGGATTACTGCGAATCGTTCATGATTTCAGTCAGGTGGATTCTGCGCGATTGAAGCGAAAATTCGATAAGCGGCGCGGGATGCGGAACTGTACTGCGGCCAGCGGCGTGTGGCGGTATAAGGAGCTCATTGCTCCGGAGCTGCCGAACACCGCAATTGTGACCAGAAACGAAGGTAATACAGGGTTGTACGAACCAACATCGGTAAGGGAGTTTGCCGGTATTCGCCGTCTGTACTTGAAGGCTCAAAGCGAGAATCCGAGCGGCTCCTTCAAAGACAATGGCATGACCGTTGCCGTGTCGCATGGCAAGTGGCTCGGCTATTCTACCTTCGCCTGCACCTCAACTGGGAACACTTCATCGTCACTAGCTATGTATGCAGCTGCGGCTGGCAAGCAGGCGATGGTTCTTGTTCCAAGCAATGAGGTGTCACCCAATAAAGTGTTGCAAACCCTGGCGTATGGGGCAACGGTGAATACGTTCAGCGGTACCTATGACGATGGGATTGAGTGGTTAAGCAACAACGCTGATCTGCAAAGCATGTATGTGTGCAATTCCATTAACCCCTTGCGAATTGAAGGTCAGAAAAGCATTATTTTCGAGCTCGCCCATGATCTTGATTGGAAACTGCCTGAATGGATCATCCTGCCGGGAGGCGCACTCAGCAACGCAGCCGCACTTGGACAAGGATTACATGATCTCTATACACTAGGGTTCATTGATAAGTTACCCAAAGTAGCCGTCATTCAAGCAGTAGGTGCCAGCCCCTTCCACCGCATGGCAGCAGCCTCCCTTCGGACGATCACACCGGAGCTGAAGCCTTCGACGCGGGCGTCTGCGCTAAATATCGGCAATCCGCCTAGCTGGCTCAAAGCGCTGCGTATGCTCGATATGACAGAGGGCGTAACCGCAGCTGTCAGTGACGCGGAGATCATGGCGGCCAAAGCCCACATCGATCGCAGCGGCATTGGCTGCGAACCGGCTTCCGCCGCGGCCGTTGCCGGGCTGCGCAAGCTTGTTCGTGAAGGAGTCATCGCGCCAGAAGAATCGGCGGCATGCATCCTCACCGGCAGCATGCTCAAGGATACCGATGCCATCAGCGAATACCATATCGACGGGAAGCTGAGCGCCCCGCACCTTCGAAACGGGATCCGCTCCGTTTCACTTGGCCGCGGCGGCGATGGCCTAGTGGTGTAGACAAACAGGCTGAGCGGCAATCTCAGCTCAGCCTCATAACCCCAACATTCAAAACGACTACATTCAAAATTTTAACGGTTGTGACAGCAGTTATTTTGCATAAAAGACCAATCCTGCTTATTTAGCGTGTAAGTATTGAATCGCTCATCTTCGATTTCAACGATACCCTGATAGGTGAATCCACATTTAAGGATGACTTTATTCGAAGGTTCATTTCGCAGAAGCGCTAGTGCATTCAACACCTCTACATCGGTTTGCTCAAATAAGTACTCGATTAACCCTCGTGCTGCCTGCGTCGTATACCCCTTACCCCGATGATCCTTCGATATCGCATACATAATCTCTCTGTTAGGTACGGGCAGTTCATCCTTAATTCCCGTGCAGCACCAGCCGATAAGCTCCCCCGATTCTTTATGAATAATGCCCAAACGCAGGCGCAATTCACCGATGTCCCCATCTTCGTCTGATACAGCACGTAGAAATGCGATGTTCTCTGGCAGCTCGTAGTTGATAAACCAATCTTCCCGCTGTTCTCGAGGTGCATTCCAGCCTGGCAGGAACTCATAGATCTCCGGCTGCCAAGTCAGCGAATGAAACGACTCCAAATCTTCAGCTATAAATTCTCTTAATAAAACGTCCTTACAATCAATCGTAAATAAGTTCATTATTAGACTCCCGCAGCTTGAATAATCAGCATTTGATTGGCATTGCGTTGAAACTCGTAGCTTGTATCTTGAATCTCATAGCTCCAGTCCATCTCTTGTATATAACTCAGCAGCTCGTCAACAAATTCAGATCGTTCACTGGTTTGATCAACGAGTGGGAATATACGAATTTCTCTTCTTGTTACCCTCATAAGCTCGGCAAGTGTAGCTTTGTGGAAGCTGAGATCCAATCGATCTGCATACATAAATAAGAAATGCGCCGATAACGTCAAATCGAATTGCTTATCTGCAAACGGTAATTGAGGTAATGTTGCAGCAACATAACGTTGTGAATTTGCAATCATATCGGTCGTGCAGTCTACTAAAGCTTTCGATCTTGTAGCATGCAGCTCGTCCGTAGACTCGAAATAGTCCCACTTGTAATTTTGTTTCACTTTCTCAATGTGCGCGATTCCGTGTTCCAGATCTTGAAGCCCTTTCTCTTTAAGCGATTGGACTGGATGATAATAGGCAATATCTGCAGCTGTAACGTCTCCACCGAGCTGATTAGCAATCGCAGTAAACGAGCACGCGCCGGACGGACAATCCAATATCTTATTATCCATTAGTTCTTCCTTCGAAAGGTTGAAGATATCGCTATATTCTTCAAACGTTCTTCCAATGAAAATAATGCGTTCAAGATCGAGTCCTACATTTGTGTTCGACATGGCGGATTCACTCGCTTTCTTCGCGCTTTATTAGCGCTTACTCTGTATTTGATTTAATTTGTTGATGGTCCATCCCGTTAGAAAAGAGAGTTGAAGAGAAACGATGATCCCAATAATAATCATAAGTCCTTCGTCACCTGAAAATTGAAAGCTTACTGCAAGTATCATGAACAAAATGACAGTAATCACAACGGAAAGGAGAAAATAACCGAATGTATAGGATTTCATTTTCCGAACCCTAAGCCATAATTCTTGATCGTCTGCCCTATGGTTTCATCGCTTTTCTCATCCCATACGAAGCTTAATTCGAACGTCCCCGGTTCAAAGAACAACGGAAATCTTCGCTTGAACCAATCCTGCATAGGCAGCTTCAGCGCTTCATCAATTTCCACCCACATCAGCTCCCCTTCCGGTGGATTTCTGAGCAGCTCCCCCTCATACGAAGTGGCCAAATAATTAAACACCATATACCGTAAGCCTTGATCAGGTTCGCAAAACTCATCCAGCCCTTTATAGATGATCTCTTTTATGATCAAACCCGTCTCTTCTCTCACTTCTCGTATTGCCCCATCAACGATACTTTCCGGAAAATCAACCTTGCCTCCAGGAGCTATGTAGCCAGGAAATCCGCGTTTATCGGGTCGATTCATTAAAAGCACTTTCGTTCCGTTCTGCACCATACACATCGTATAGATTTTGTGTGTGACATTCGCTGGCAAACTGATTCACTCCAATCAAAGTTGAAACTGCTGCTGCATATCGGGTTATTTGTAAGCAGGATGAATAGATTTAAGTCTGTATTTGTCCCCGAATCTCTTTTCATAGGAAATGATGTAATCCTTGTTTACTTCAATTAGTTTTGAAATGTCTATAGGTATCTCTATTGTTCGTTCTCGTTTCCCTAAATTCACTACAGTGATCTCATCTTCACTGACTTGTTTAACTCTAGCTAGCTCGTAGGTAGAAGATGAATACAAATTCCAAATCATAACTATGATTGCAACAGTAAATACAAGTACGATCAATCTTCTAATTGATAATATCACTACACATCCTTCCCGCCATACCGATTTGCGGTTCCTTCTTAGGTTTCATGGATGTTCCTATCGTTTCAAGGTCTTCCTTGAGAAGCGGTCTATGAGCATACATCGTGTTAAATCTCCTTCGGCGACGGATTCAACTTAAGACTTGTTCTTCTTCGGGATCGATGTCGTTACATACTCCGTATCTTTGATCATCTTTGCAATATAAAATACTTGTCCCAGATGTTCCGAGAAATGAGCGGCACATTGAATAAGCACTTCCAGATGGGTTCTTTCCTTGTTTCTTACGACCTGCGTTTTGTACCAATCTTCTTTCGTTAAACCTTTAATCGTATCAATCGTGAACTGAAAAGTCTCATGTGCGATAGCGAGGAGTTCGTGTTTCGTTCGATACAAATCTTCAAATTCTTCATCTCTGTTTCTCACAGCGTTACGGTCAAGAATGCCGTTCAAGATTCTTTCATTAATGTTGCCGTTGATATGTACGATCAAATTCGCGATACTATTGCTTACATCATTCGGTCGCCAATTGACTTCATCATCATTAAGCTGCTCGAGAACGGAGAGCATCCGTCGCTCGATTTCTTCGAATTTGCTTATTAAAATGCTTTTGATTTCTTCCATGTAAACACCTTCTATCCGGAAATTAGTCCAGGTCCTTCTTATAGTAATAATGTTTATTGCCTTCCGGAGCATTCTCGATAATTCCAATTACCTGATATCCGTATTTCTTATAGAATTCGGGGGCTTGGAAACTGAACGTATTTAGCTTAATAAACGTACAGTCCTTCGCTCTTGCGATCTGCTCTGCTTCTTCCAATAGCTTCTTACCAAGCCCTTGCCCTCGTCTGTCGTCTTGAATCCATAAAATATCAATTTCCATCCAGTTCCAACAGACCGCACTGTTAAGCCCCGCAATAATCTCGCCCTTATCATCCTTCAAGCATAAATTAACTTCTTCATAGCGGCCATTTGGCACATGCTTAGCATTGAACTCGATTAATTTATTTCTCACATAGGCTGCATCATCCGCTGAGCCTATTAGTATCTGGGGGGTGCTCGCCAAACTCTCTACCGCGAGATTCTCCCTCTTATTGAGTGATGAGAACGTCTGAATCGGACCATTCCAGTCGGCTTCCTTGATTTCCTCATAAGCTCCGTTCGTGTAGCCGTCTACGGTCTTCCTCCAGAAAGCTTTTGCAGGTACATTCGCTTCGATTTGAGCCACTTTCCACCAACCCGGGAAGCGATTAAACAGCTCGTATGCAGCAGATTGTCCGACTTTCAGTCGTCTATAATTTTTCAGTACAAAAAACTCTGCCATCCAATAGATCTTCTCATGCTTGTCATTGATGCCGAGCTCTCTCACAAGCGCAAACCCTGCCAGCTTGTCATCCACTTTGATGAAGAAAGGGAATCTTCCCTCTTCCGTCCAATAATGATCGAAGTATTTATACTCATACAACCCTTGGGGATTGAGATCATCCTCCGGAAAAAACTCGCTAAAATCGTATCGATACAGCTCCAATATATTGCGCAGAATGGATTTCTGCTCGTATTCAACCTTTTGAATGGTGATCATGTGAGGGGCTCCTTTTATTCTGAACTTACTTTCCCGAACTCTCCAACCTCATATATACACTTCGTTCTTTAAACCCCAGTGACTTCCAGAAATGATGAGCTGCCTCATTCCAGTGCATGACTTCTAAATCCATTTCCTTGGTGTTTAAACATTCAGTCAATTTCACGAAAGCCAATTTCCCGTATCCGTTTCTTCTATCCTTCCTGCATATAAAAAAGTGCCTTAAATAAAGCGGCGACTGACTATGATTAACCAGTGCATAACCTCTAACCTCATCGCTCGCCACAAACTTATATGCTATATAGTCCGTTTCAATGAAATGCTTCATTCGATCCTTCAATTGCTCAATATCCATCGTGTTATCGTGTTTCTCATCTTCAATAAGCTGTTTATTTAGTGCGGCAAGCAGCTCTAAATCATCCATTGTGCATAGTTGGATCCTAAGGTTAAATTCCATATCGATAAGTCCTGATGATTTCCCCATTAATAATTTGACCGTTCTGCCTAAAGCCTACAGCTTCATACAGATATCCAGCCTTTTCATTGTCCGGTTTGTGACCGATTAGTACTTCATCTATGTCTTCCGTTTCCTTCATGTGTTGGAGTAATTGTTTCAATCCTGCTTTGCCGTATCCCTGCCCTTGATAGTTCTCGTCGATCATATACACGTAAATCCAATAGCGACCGTCATCTTGGTCCCGACAATACATGCTAAATCCGATGACAGTTTCATTGTTATAGATCGCTACAGGTTTTAGATGCTCCTCGTATTTGGATTCGGCGATTGAATAGACGATGGGAACGATAAATCGCTGCCCATTCTCTTCACTAATTTGAAGCTGTGTGCAGGCAAACCAGTTACTTCTATTTACTTCTTGAATCGTTATCATCCTTTAAACCCTCATCTCAATGGTAAATAAATACTCTACAAGTATCCTCCCAGTATAACAGCCATAGGAAAAACTGGAAATAAAAAAGAAGCCGCAACCGTCACATAATGACGTCGCAACCTCTCTTCACCCAGTCCCTATTGTTGCTTAACCGCTGCATCCGGCAGGAACACCGTAATGGTAGTCCCGCTTCCGGGTTTGCTGCTTGCGGTGACCGTCCCGCCGTGCATCTCGACGATTCGCTTCACGATGGATAATCCAAGTCCGCTGCCTCCAGCCATACGGCTGCGCGCTTTATCCGCCTTGAAGAAACGCTCGAAGATGTGAGGAAGGTCCTCCTCAGAGATACCCACGCCATTATCCGAGATACAGACGCTCGCTCCGCCGTTTGTCCTCTTGACTTCTATTGAAATGCTGCCGCCTTCCGGCGTGAACTTCATGCTATTGGCGAGCATATTCGTCCACACCTGCGATAGCAGTTCTTCATCTCCAATAAAAGTGACCTCTTCATCCAGATTCACATCCATGAGCAAATCTTTTTCCGTCCATACCGGCTCACAGGCCAGAATCGTGGATCGCAGCTGCTGATCAAGCCGGAAGGGCTTCATCCGCATTGGCTGCTGATCCGCCTCCAATGTAGTGAGCTTCAGCAAGTTATCGCTCAATCGGGAGAGACGAACACTCTCGGTCTCGATAATACTCGCGTAGTGCTGGCGCTGTTCTTCTTCCAGTTTCGTTTGCTGCAATACGCGCGCGAAACCTCGAATGGACGTCAGCGGAGATTGGATTTCATGCGACACGTTGGAGATAAACGTTTGCCGCATCTGCTCCATCTGACTCAGCTCCGCAGCCATATCATTAATGCTATGGGCCAGCTCACTGAATTCACCGCGCATTTGCTTCGGCAATTTAATCGTGACGGAGAAATCCCCTTTCGCCATTCGACGAATCGCGGAAATATAGAGATTGAAACCTTCCCTTTGCTTCCAAGGTCGGCCAATAATAAACAAAATGATAAACAAGAGCAAGAAACCAAGGAACACCGTAAATAGCTGCTGCCACAATCCGGCGTACATGCTCGGAGCTACTCGTTCAGCGAAGAGAGCGTAGCGTTTGCCGCCAATATCAACAGGTATGCCCACCATTGCAAGCCCCTTGGTAAAAAAATGGCTGCGTTCCACATCTTCGACGCTTCCTCCGCCAAGCACCTTAGTCGTATAATCCCGTTCAATCGTAGTCTCGACAGCTTTGCCGCCACTATCATGCAGCTCACCGATACGCTTCTCATCACCGGCAGCGTCCACCATAATAAACCGATATCCCTTGCTGCTCGACAGCGACTCCAAGCCGCCGTTCCATTCCGATACTTGCTCTCGGTTAGCTAGTGTAATGGCGATAAGCTCCACTTCATGAAGCATAGCCGAAGTCACGGCGGAATGATTCCGCTTCTCTTTCGTATAGGAAACAATGGTGAAAGCAACCGTATAACACGTATAGATGGCGGTATTCATCAACAAAACACCTGCTAGAACCATGAGGAATCTCTTCCATTTCGGCATGACTATACCTCCAGCCGATAACCAAGGCCACGTATAGTCTGAATGCGAAACCGGCTCTGTTCCTCGGGAAACTTCTCGCGGAGACGCTTAATATGAACATCCACCGTTCGCTCATCGCCTTCGTAATCGTAACCCCAGAGCTGTTCGATCAACTGCTCGCGCGCGAAGGTTTTGCCTGGGTAACTTGCTAATTTGAACAGCAATTCAAATTCCTTCATGGGCAGGGTCATCGTGGAATCTTCAACCGTCACCGAATAGGTTGACCGATTCAATATAACGCCGCCGGCTTGCACCGTTTGTGAAGTTGCAATGCGATAACGCTTCAGCAGCGCCTTCACTCGAGCCACCAGCTCAAGCGGTTCGAACGGTTTCACGAGGTAATCGTCTGCGCCAAGCTCGAACCCTTTTACTTTCTGGCTGGTCTCTCCTTTTGCCGTCAGCATCAGAACAGGCAGCTCCATTCCATCGCGTATCTCCTTGCACAGCTCCCAGCCATCCATGTTCGGCATCATTACATCCAGAATGACTAGTTGTACCTGCGTGGATTCAAGAACCGTGAGTGCTTCCCTCCCGTCGCCCGCTTCCACGATCTCAAAGCCTTCCGCAGCGAGCAGCAGCGATATCAGTTCACGAATATGGGGATCGTCATCAACGATAAGCAGTTTGGTCATGGTGATCATCTCCGGTCTATGAATTACTCGTTCATGCGCTTATTATAAGGCCGTTCCATGAACAAAATATGAACAGCTATCGCTCATTCGCGAATGCGCGCAGAACGCTCCCGCTCTGATGTGACTCTCCCAGCAATCGAATCAGCTCTGCCGCCACCTCTGCTGTGGAACGCAGTTTTCCTTGCTCATAGCTAGTTTGGAAGAAGGTTTGTAGTGGAAAATCCATCTTGTCCCGTCCACGAGCAATGGTTTGCATCTGAGTATCGGTCATACCGGGATCAAACGCAAACACATGTACCGGATTCGTCTCATCCCGCTGCTCATCGGCAATACACCGTGTCAGCATATTGAGTGCCGCCTTGCCGCTGCAATACATACTCATGGAAGGTGCCGAGTATTCGGCAAGACCTGAAGTTACATTGATGATCGTTTTGCGGCGGAGCGTCGTTAAGGCACGTGTATGGTGAATAAATCGGCCGCAGAGCAGCATCGGTGCCAGTAGGCTTGTCTGTATATGCGCAGCCATTTCCGAAGCGCTGATGGCGTCAATCGGTTTTAACGGCTCCAGCATCGCGGCATTATTAATGAGCAATAGTTCGCTTATTTCTGGATCACCATTAATTTCCTGAAACAATTGATTAATCGTTTGCTCCAGTGCTTCTGCATCCGCCACATTAACCTGTATAGATATGAATCGGTCCCGTCCAGCGAGCAAGCTTGATTCCGATCGTGATAATCCATAAACCTCATAGCCATCCGTTAACAGCTCCAGCGCCACTGCTTCACCGATTCCTCGCGACGTACCCGTTACGATTGCAACTGATTTTCCCCGATTCATGACAGTCGTCCTCCCTGGGATCATTTTCCTCTATTGTAGCGATCTAAGGATAACCTTAGCAACCTGCCTACCCCTCGGACAATAAAAAACGACCTGTAAGCACAATGCTTACAGATCGCCCTTATATGCGACATTCTTGTTCCTTCGTCGTCCGCTGTTCGCACGGAGACCACTATCAATTCCATATACGATAGCGATGCCTACAGTATATCGAACTAGATCGATGGCAAGAAATCCTTGCCCCAGCACCAATCCGCCAATGACCGTCGAGCGCAGCGTATGAATCCAATCTGCCTGATACAGCTGACTGAATTCAATCGCCATACAGAATAGGAAGCTTATACCGGCTGCAATCGAAGCGCGTTGTCGAACCAAACAGGCTCTACAGCCAACATAGATCATACCTGCCCAAAGGGCATCGCCGGCGTGATCCGCAACAAACCTAGGCAGGCGATCTCCGAAGTGCCGAACGGACAAACCCAGGACAATAAGCACCACAGCTGCGATGAAATAGGAGATACGACGACTCATCCCAAGCCCCTAACTACCTTCATAATAATCGGTTTTAGTATGGCAAATCATGCTTGCTCGTATCGGCCTTTTCTTTCTTCCGTCCGACCACTTCGAGCACTTCCAGCAAATCCGGCGGCTGCAGCAATTCGACCGGTGACATGCTGCGATCGAATTGGAACGCATCCCCTTCAATAAGTGCAATATAACGGCCGTTATAGGTTGCAAAATGAATCGATTGCCCAAACTCGGCAAGCGGTCCTTTAATAGAAACATCGCCTAATTTAAACGCTACACTTAGGTTCGGCTGTTGCTCGACCAGACGCTCCGCTGCGGCAACAACCCGCTCCTGATCCCAGGACTGCTGCAGCTCCCTTTTCTCACTAGCCGCCCAAATTTCGAACTGATTCTCTTCTTGCTGCCGCTCTTCACCCACATGCCCCTGCCATTTATCTTCCATATACTCATGAACCATCGTTAGCATCTGCTCGCTCATAAGCTCAGGCATTGCCTTCTCATAGCTGACAAAACGAAGAAAATCCTCAAAATATCGGGCATGCGACGCTTGATGAATCTTCAGCTCCCACGGCTCCAGCATGCCGTCCTCCGGCATGAATGGATATTGAATGGACTTCATATTACGTGCGCTGATCGCCATTTCGACATGCGAAATCAGGTTATGCTCATCCGTAATTCTGGCGATTTTCGGCTCAAAATCACATTTCAATACGAAGATCAGCGGCTCATCCGTGTGACGATTCGGCGTGGCATGCACCACCAATAAAGCACCGCCTCGCACAGCGGCCGCTTCCATATAGAGGCGAACGAGCTCATCGGCGAAGCCGTGAAACTCTGACGCAGAAGCGGAAGCACGGAGCCGCTGAAACGTATTATAGTTCGGATTGCTGTCCAGCTCGTAGCCGGGCTCCACGATAAAACGGCCGATTTTGGTCGGCGCGCCTTCCGTGCTTGGATGACGATCTGCCTTTCTTTTACAGATACGCGTGAATTCCCCATCCAGGAAAGCCTTCAGCTCGCTCTCTGCGTAATCATAACGATCCAAGGTTTGAAAATGTTTAAACGTCTTCGCTGCGCTGTTGTCGCCGCCTTCACCTTGTATAACAAAAAACGATAAATATTCAACGATAAAATCCATCCGGTATGTGAGCCCCTTTAGCTGATGTAATCTGCGAACCCGTCAGTCAAGCTGACACTCAAGACATTAGCATAGCATAATTCGACTCAGGCTGTCCTGCCGAAAACCGTGTTCGGACTATTAGAAATGATATTTCGAGTTGCTTTCCGCAATCGTAGTCAGCACAAATTGCAACACCTCTTGTGCACGTTCGAGATCCGTGTTGTACAGCGTCCCCTCGACACCGCCGCCGCTGCGAATCTGAACAGCCTCCCGTAGAACGCGATGCCACCGACTTTGCTCCTGCTGCTGCAGTAGATATTGACCCGCTTCAAGCTTCGTAATCATGCTGCGGTGCTCCATGGTGTAGACAATTCTAGCGAGTGTCAGCACAGCGAAATCGATCCATTCTTCATCCATATAGAGCTCTGCTCGAGTGGCTTTTCCTGCCCAGTAGACGTTCAAATTATAGTTCATAGCCGCGCGAATTTCATCCCATTCCGCGACGATATCGAGTTCAGCCGCTTTAGGGCCAAATACCGCAATGCCGTGATCCCTCAAAATCCATGCCGATGTGGCGTCAACATAGCCGGTATGCAAGCTTTGTTTCCCTCCGTGGGTCAGTCGAGGAAAAGTCTCCCCAGCCGGTTCCGCTTTCTTGCTCAGATGGAACAAGCTCGTATACAGCCCTTCAACCGCCAGATGAAACGGATGCATGACATGTAATTCCTCATGTATAGCCGTGATCTTCGCATTGTCTTCCTCGTCTACGACAGCTTGATTTAACACGACAATGAAGTCTATATCGCTCTTCATGCTTTGATATCCGCCTAGGGCAATCGAGCCTTGAAGATAAAGTCCATGCACGAGATGCGGCACATGCAGGCGAAGCAACCGGCCAAAATCGTCCATCAACGGAATTAGTTCATCTGGAATCTTGGATTTGTTCATGTTCTTGCCCGTGTTCATGGTTCACCCATCCCTTCCTTTACGCCTTGCAGTTTAGGAGCTTCTCTCCACATACTATCGGCATTGCTCCCCGGCAAAAAGAGAAAAGTTGAAACATTTTCTTTCTTATTTTGAAGATGGTGGCGTAGGCGTAATCGTCGAACGAAAAAAGCTGCCCCCTGTCATCAGCAGATGACAAATGGGACAGCCCTTCCACAATCACAATACAGCAGCTACCGGCTCGGAAACCAATGATGTTAACTCGCCGCAGTAGAGCAGCTTTAACTTATGCAGCGCGCGAGTACACGCTACATAGAGCAGTTTGGCATCATTGCTGCCGAAGCTGTCTCCGTCTGCGTCCGCGATCAGCACCGCGTCGAACTCGAGGCCTTTGGACAAATACGCAGGAACGACGGTCAATCCGCCGCCGTAGGCATCTTGCTTACTTTGCACGAGTGAAGCTGCAATGCCTGCTTCAGCAAGCTTACCGGCAATCCCCTCGCAGGAGCGTGCCGTTCTGCCAAGGACGGCCATCGTCCGGTAATGGCCGGATTTCTGCCATTCCTTCACGGTTTCAACGACCATCGTCAGCCGCTTCTCATCGGTGGAAGCGTTCGTTACTTCCACCATTTCGCCGCTGCGGAACACAGGAACAGCCGGCTTCACGCCGGTCCCCATCGCTCCGAGAACCAGGTTCGCGAAATCGATGATTTCCATCGTGGACCGATAACTCCGATCGAGCTCAAAATAGCCTGTATCGTCATCCGGCAGCAGCGAAGTCAGCTCCTTCCAGCTATGAATGCCGACATAGCCGTGAATCCCTTGCTGCAAGTCCCCGAGCACCGTCATCGACGGCTGTCGCTGGCACTGTTTCAGCGCTTCAAGCTGGAACGGCGAGTAATCCTGCGCCTCATCGATGACGATATGATCATACGGCGAATGCTCGAAGCCGAACAGCCGCAGCTGAATATATACAAGCGGCGCCAGATCCTCCGGCTGAACGAGTTTCTGCTTCAACGCTTTGATCATCGCTGCAGTGCTCTTGGCAGGCAGCAGCTCTTGAACGGCCGGCTCGCGCAGCAATGAGCTGTACAGCTGCGATGCCGTATACGAAGGAATCTTCTTCGCATAGGCATTCAGCTTCGTACCCAGCTGCGACTTCAGCTTGCTGTCAGTCAGTCTGCGTGTCTTCCATTCGGACTCCAGCCAGCGCTTGAGCCGACTAACCAGCCGGCTGCGCCGCTTCATATATGGCTCGCTTGCATCGTCCGTTGACAGCCACTCGACGATCATGGCCGGCGTTACCTTCCAGCCGGGCATCGGTTCGAAGGACTGTTCCGGAATAAGCGAAGCTTCGGTCAACGCCAGCTTCTCATCAACCAACGCCTTGAAAGCCAAACTTCCCTTTACGCGACTCGGCGCATGCTCCATTTCTTCCCGCGTTCTCGGTTGCTCGAACCAATACACGAAAGGATCATAAGCCTCATCCAGACGAACCTCATGCTGCAGCTGCTCCTGCGCCCAATCGGCAAAAGTAGTCTGCAGAATGTCACCAACGCCTAGCTCCGGCAAGACACCGGAGATATAATCAAGGAACATGCGGTTCGGAGCGAAAATAACCATGCGCTCAGCTCGGATAGCGCCTGCATAACGATACAGCAGATAAGCTAGCCTGTGCAGCGCAACGGTCGTTTTTCCACTACCTGCAACCCCTTGAATGAAAACAGCTTTATTTTTATCCGTACGAATGATGCGATCCTGCTCCTGTTGAATCGTCGAGACGATATCGCGCAGCTTATTGTCTTTGCTCTCACCCAGCCGATAGAGTAGAAACTCATCAGTGACGGACTCTTCTTCCTGACCCCGCACGTAGCTGTCGACAACTCGCTCTAGCTTTCCATCTCGGACCATCAGATTGCGTTTGAGATGCACCGTACCTTCAACATCGCCATCCGGCGATTCATACGTAACAGGCGCTTCTCCGCCGCTGAAAGCATAGAACAAACTTGCCACCGGCGCGCGCCAGTCGACGACCAACACTTCATTCGACTTCTCATGGGCAACGCCTGCTTTGCCGATATAGAGCGGCTTCGGAGCAGGATGCACCATCTCTTGAAAATCAATTCGGCCAAAATAAGGCTCTCGCTCGGCCACCTCCAGCCGTTGCTGCCGCTGTTCGCGCTGCAGCTCCAACATTTGCTCGGTGAAATCATTGCCGGTGTAGCGCGGTCCGATTTCGCGAAGCTGTTTGCGAATTTGCAGCAGCACTTCGTCTACGCGCGCAGCCTCTTCTTGAAAGGCACTTTGAACGGTCATGTCAGTTACCTCCCTCTGCGACTGCAAGCCGCTTGCATTCGATGCAGCGTATTAACAGCTCTCACCGTCCATACCCCTTAGGCTTACCAGGAGGCGGCGAAAGCCGCATTCGCATGCGGCTTGGTCTGAAAATATGTGATAATAGCTATGGCTCCGGGGCGGAGCACGAGTGACCACTATAGCATAACCAAACCGTCCGAGTCAATCCATCCCATTTTAGACAGGATTCGACTGTTACAGCACCGTACGGAGCAGCCAAATCGCAACAACGATATGCAAAATGAGCAGGAGCGGCAGCCCGACAGAAAATGAAGGATGCTTCGTCTTATGACGGAACATCCGCATGGCGATGAACCCGCCGATCGCTCCGCCAATGGCGCTCATTCCAAGCAATCGGCGTTCGGGGATGCGATGTCTGCGATCGCGGACAGAGCGCGTTTTGTCAATTCGCATTAAGGCGAACACGTACACATTAATAATGATGAAATAAGCTAGAACGAGCTTGTCCAGTAATGTCAGTGTCATTCAGCAGACCTCCTTAATTCTTAGGGCGTGGCTTTGCGCGGTTAGTCGGTTCTGCCTCGAGCGGATTATCCGGCCAGTAATGCTTCGGATAACGCCCTTTTAAATCCTTCTTTATTTCAAAATAAGCATGCTGCCAGAAACTAGCCAAATCCTGCGTCACCTGTACAGGACGCTGAGCCGGAGAAAGCAGATGGATCGTCAAAGGCAGCTTCCCTCCTGCGATGCGTGGCGTTTGCTGCAAACCAAACAGCTCCTGTAATCGAACGGCGACAAAAGGCGCTGCAGGATCGCTGTAATCGACCGGAATCCGCGAGCCGCTCGGCACGGTAATATGCGTCGGTACTTCCTGATCGAGCTCCGAGCGTTCCTGCCAAGTGAGCAGCGATTCCAAGAGCGTAACCATAGACAGCCGCGACAGATCGTTGCGACTTCGCATACCGCCAATATACGGTGAGAGCCAATCGGACAACGTGGCAATTAAAGCCTCACTCGAAGCATCAGGCCAGCTGCTATTGTGCGTATGCATAAGCGCAATCCGTGCTTGCAGCTGACGGGCCAGCTTCGACCAAGGGAGAAGCTCCAAGCCTTCTTCAACGATACCGCTAAGCAGCGCTTCTGCAACAAGAGTGGGATCCGCATCTGTGAGCTGCATTTCTTTGAGGATCAGTGCACCCAGCCGCAGCCTGCGCCGTGCCCGCACGGACTCCGTCTGGCGATTCCATATTACTTCCGTTTCCGTCTCGATCTGATCGGCAAAATCATGCTCAAGCTCCGCTAACATAATCGGCGCTGCCAGCTGAATACGGCTGTCACTCCCGCTATCCTCCAGCTCCGCTGCAGCCAGATAGGCCGAGCCCGATAACTGCTGCAGCTCTTGAATAGCTGCGCCTCGGCCGCTGCGGAGCAGATAGCGGCCATCGCTGCGGCGCTGCGCGATGCGGTCGGGATACGCCAGCGCGAGCAGCAAGCCGCAGCTGTCGACGGGCTGCGGCGCCGTATCTTGGATGCCCGCTGCGCGCATCCATTCTCTCGCCTCCGCTGCGATGCGTTTCACCGCAGCCTCGTCCGGCTGCTCGCCTGCGGCCCGCCCGTGCAGCGCATCCAGGCGCAGCCGCATGTCGATGCTGCGCGATTGGCGCAGCAGGTCGCGATCGCTCAGCAGTGCCGCGAGCTCGCATGCGAGGCGGCCAAGGCCGAGCTTCTTGGCCTGCAGCACCATATGCGCCAGCCTCGGATGCATACCAAGCTCCGCCATCTCACGGCCGTGAGCGGTCGGCTTCCCATCCGCGTCGACAGCTTCCAGCTCGCGCAGCAGCTCCATCGCTTGCGAATAGGCGGCCGCCGGCGGCTTCGTGAGCCAGGCCAAATCTTCGCCCGGATCTGCGATTCCCCAGATCGCCAGCTCCAGCGCGAGCGGCGCCAAGTCGGCACCGAGCAGCTCCGGATCGCTCTGCGGCTGCAGCTGGTAATGGGCTTGCTCCGTCCACAGCCGGTAGCAATAGCCCGGCGCCTCCCGCCCGGCACGACCGCGCCGTTGATCTGCGGAAGCGATGGAGACAGGTACCGTCTCCAATCTCGCCATTCCGGTCCGAGCCGAGAATCGCGGTACGCGGCTTAGTCCGGCGTCCACCACGATTCTCACGCCGCGCACCGTGACGCTGGATTCCGCAATCGACGTGGCGAGGACGATTTTGCGCATGCCCGGTGCGGAAGGTGGCGCGACGGCACGATCTTGTGCCTCCGGCGACAGCGCGCCGTAGAGCGGCATAATGGTGAGCGACTCCGCTCCAGGCAGTGAAGAGGACGATTGAGCAGCTCGCAGCAGCCCTTCGACTCGCCTTATTTCACCGGCTCCGGGCAGGAATACGAGGGCATCACCTTCATGCTGACGCATCGCCTCCATTACAGTCCGCGCAGAAGCATCTTCAATTCTGCCGGATACAGGCTTAGCCGCGTAGAAGGTCTCAACCGGATAAGCGCGACCTTCACTCACAAGCATAGGCGCGTCACCCAGCAAAGAGGCGACAGGCTCTGCTTCCAGCGTAGCCGACATGACAAGCAATCGAAGCTCCTCACGCAGGACGGACTGCGTTTGCAGACAGAGCGCCAGCCCTAAGTCTCCGTGCAAATGCCGCTCATGGAACTCGTCAAAGATAACGAGTCCAACGCCTTCAAGTGCCTGGTCCGTTTGCAGCATCCGCGTCAGAACGCCTTCTGTGATAACCTCAATGACGGTATTCGGTCCGACTTTGGTATCCATTCGCACGCGATATCCAACCGTTCCTCCCACTTGCTCGCCGAGCGCTGTTGCCATATAACGAGCGGCTGATCGAGCCGCCAAACGCCGCGGCTCCAGCATGAGAATTCGCTGACCTTGAAGCCACGGCGCATCCAGCAAAGCAAGCGGTACTCGTGTCGTCTTCCCCGCGCCAGGGGAGGCAACGAGCACAGCAGAAGTCCTTTCTTTGAGCACTTGCCGCAGTTCAGGCAGAAGCCCGTCAATCGGAAGCGGCTCTTGAGCACGAACCGTTCGATTGTGATTACGTTCGTTCATCGTTTGTTCCCCTGTCTCTCAATCTCATATGTCCTATTATAGGGACTTTCCGCTTTCACCGTCAAAATTCGCAACTTGAACAGAAAGAAACCGAGTGCGCTCAACGCCCTCGGTTGCAATCTTTGCATCAACTCATAACTCCGTTAAACCACAACCAGCATCAAACTAAACAACAGCAAGGCTTCAATCATCTCAACCATTGCCCCGTACGTATCTCCTGTCAGTCCGCCCAGCTTGCGTGACAGCCATACACTGAGAACAACGCCAGCAACAATCGTAATTACGCCTTGCAGGAGCAGCATCCTTAACTCTAACTCTGGATATGCAACAATTCCAGCCACGGCAACAAGCAACAGCTGCAGCAGCACGGCCCCCGCAGCGTGGCGTATGCTAACCGATTTAAACAAAGCCGCCATCCCTTCTTGCGGTCTTGCGAAAGGCCATCCAATCATCGCCATAACTACCCATGTTCGACTCCAAGAACAAGCAAGAATCACGAGTGCCGCTACGGTACGCATATTCAGCTCTGATCCAACCATCAATTCTGACAAGACAGTAAACTTGAACAATAGCAATAATACTGCCGCAAGCACACCCATGGCGCCAACTCGGCTGTCTTTCATAATCTCCAGCATGCGCGCGCGAGATCGGTGACTCAGTACGCCATCCGCAGTATCCATCATGCCATCCAGATGTAAGCCGCCGCTCAGCATAATCCAGACGATTAGCAGAATAACAGCTGCCGGCATCGCCGGTACCGCACCATGAAGAAGAGTCATCGCAGCGGCGACTATACCGCCAACGATTGCACCAACAAACGGATAATAGACGACGCTGCGTGCCAGCATCTGAGGAGTGAATGGAATGACAACCGGCACGGGTATCCGTGTCAACAGCTGCATCGCCGTTCCGAGCGCTTGAAGCTGTACTTTCATGAATCGAATAAGCACGCTAATCCTCCCCCAACTCAAAAGCATGTGCCTTCAAATCAAGCGGGATGCCGGCCACCACCAGAAAAGCCTGCTCAGCGCATGCAGCCAGCTTGCGGTTCATTCGCCCTGCCTCGTCGCGGAATCGGCGTCCGAGCGGATAAGCAGGTACGATTCCGCTGCCTACTTCGTTGGTGACGAGCAGCAGCGTACCCGTAAAGCCGGATACAGCATCGACAAGTCGATTGACCTCTGCTAAGAGCGCTTCGGAATCATATCGAAATGATTCCCCATCAGTAGCGTCAAACTCACCGAGTCGGAGCATCTGATTCGTCAACCACAGGGTGAGACAATCGACAAGAACGGCAGGACGCTCATGAATTTGACCTTTGATTTGTCCTTTGATTTGCCCCCCCACTTGCCCCTGCTCTAGTCCCTGCACTCGCCCTTCAACCACAGCTTCCGCCTCAAGTCGTTCCAGCAGCTCCGCCACCTCGTAAGGCTCCTCAATCGTTTGCCAAGCAAACTCCGACAGCGCACGCGATTCCCGATGATGGTCGGTCCGTTCCTTCATCTCCTCATCCCAAATCTGAGATGTGGCGATATAGATGCCCCGCTTAGCCAGCTTCTTCGCATAGGCTTCGGCGAAGCCGCTCTTCCCGCTCCGAGCACCGCCGGTAATGAATATCGCCATGTTCTCCCCCATCTCTTGTCCAACAAGCATTGCAGTCCGCTACTCGCGCGAAACCCCGGCGCTCTCGAACGTAGCCATCTCTCGCATCACGCGAAGTGCTGCATCGACCAAATGGAAGCAGAGCACAGCCCCCGTCCCCTCACCCAGCCGCATATCCAAATAAATCATCGGCGATAATCCGATCTGTTCCAGCAGCTTGCGGTGTCCTTGCTCTTGCGAGAGATGCGAGCCGATCATATACACCGCCGATTGTGGTGCAATCGAGGCTGCAACAAGCGCTGCAGCCGAAGAGATGAAACCATCAATAATAACCGGGCAGCGACTAGCCGCTGCACCGAGGATGACGCCGACTAATCCGGCAATCTCAAGCCCGCCTATTTTGGCCAATACGCCAATCGGATCGGAAGGAGAAGGCATGTTGCACGCGATTGCCCGATTGACCACATCAACCTTATGCAAACGACGCTCTTCATTAATTCCTGTGCCAAGTCCTACTGCCTCATCTGCCGACATGCTGCCAAGCACAGCACATAGCGCGGCACTTGCAGTCGTATTGCCAATTCCCATTTCGCCGGTAGCAAACATGCGATACCCGTCAGCAGCAAGCTTTGTCGTCAAATGATAACCATCTATGATAGCCGCGACTGCTTCATCACGCGTCATCGCCTGCTCTTTTGTCATGTTCGCGGTGCCCTTGCGGGTTTTGCACGTAATCAAGGACGGGTGCTCCAAATCCGCATTCACGCCCATATCCACACAGTACACGTCAGCGCCTGCACCTCTGGCAAGGACGTTCACGCATGCCCCGCCTGAGAGAAAATTCAATACCATCTGAGGCGTTACTTCAGCGGGAAAAGCACTTACACCTTCCTCGCACACCCCATGGTCGCCAGCCATCACAATAACGGCCCGTTTTGATAAATCGGCTGTAACTTCGCCCGTTATGCCTGCTATTTGCTTAGCGATTTCCTCCAGCTTCCCTAAGCTGCCGGGAGGTTTCGTCAAATTATCCAAGTGAAGCTGGGCTGCTGCAATTTGTTCCACATCGAGTGGTTGAATACGTTCAATTAACTCCATTAAATAGTTTTCGTTTTTCATGCTAACTCTCCTTTTCACCCCGGCTGTACGCCTGATTGCAATAGAATTTGCGGAACACCGGTATCCGGATGCGGCAGCACGATGGATCTGGCACCGAACACCGTTTGAATGAGCTCAGGTCGAATAACCTCCGAGGGAGATCCATACGCTTCGATGCCTCCATCATGCAGTACAAGCAATGCATCACAATAATGTGCTGCCAGATTCAAATCATGCAGCACGGAGATGACCGTCAACCCACCCTCCCGCTGCCAATTCTTCACTGTATCGAGCAGCTGTATCTGATACCCGATATCCAGATAAGTGGTCGGCTCATCGAGCAGCAGCAGCTCAGGCTCTTGTGCCATAACTTTGGCCAATGCAACACGCTGACGCTCGCCTCCACTCAGTTGATCGATCCGTCGATGCTGCAGTTCAAGCAATCCCATGGAGCCAAGTGCATCTTCAACCACATCGCCGCTGCCGGAAGTTTCCTCTCCCAGCCAGTTCTGATATGGAAAACGCCCCATTGTAACAACCTCGCGCACGGTAAAACCAACCGAAGGCAATCCGCCTTGCTGCAGCACGGCAACCCATTTGGCCAAATCCTTGCGTTTATACGCACTAACAGCCCGATCCCTTAACAGCACTTCGCCTGAAGTCGGCAGCTCCATGCCTGTCAGCAGCTGGAGCAGCGTAGATTTACCGACGCCGTTCGGACCGATAATGCCATACATACGACCTTCTTGCATTGAGAAACTAATCTCGCGCAGAATTTGCTTATCCCCAATTATTTTGGATAATCGCCTTGCTTCGATCATGTTTGCGACCCTCCCTGCAGTACCTTACGCCGATAGAGCAAATAGGCAAAGAACGGTGCACCGATAAGCGCCGTCACAACGCCAAGCGAGATTTCCTTTGGGCTTAGTGCAGTTCGAGCGAGCGTATCCGCCCATAAGAGATAAATAGCACCGCCTACCGCAGACAGCGGAATAATGAAACGATAGTCCGGGCCGACCAGCAACCGAAGGAGATGAGGCACTACCAGCCCTACGAAACCGACTACGCCCGCAATAGATACCGCAACCGCGGTCAAAAATGTAGAAACGATCAGAACGATCAGCTTCGTGCGCTCGACGTTCACGCCTAAATGCGCGGCATGTCGTTCGCCCAGCACGAACAAATTGAGATGCTGTCCATAGCGGATCATGACCGGCAATCCCACGATAAGAAACGGCAAGATCAGCCGGACGTGCTCCCAGCTGCGAGCACTTAGACTGCCCATTAGCCAGAATAAGGCTTCGTTGATAACGCCTTGCGACATCGACACCATGAACGTCACGAAAGCGCCGAGAAAGGCTTGAACGATTACACCGGACAAGATTAACGTCTCGACATTAATCGCTCCTCTTGCTCGGGAGAGTGCAAACACAATAAAGAGGGTAACGATCCCTGTAGTAAAAGCGACGAGCGGAACCGTCCATAAGCCGATTACCTTCTGGTAGCCGAATACAATCATGAATGCCGCGCCTACCGAGCACCCCGTTGCGACACCCAGTGTGAACGGATCAGCAAGCGGATTACGCAACACACCTTGAAATCCGGAGCCGGCAAGTGCCAAACAAGCGCCGACAAGCATTGCTAATACGACTCTTGATAATCTTAGCTGTGTCACGATTGCGATATCGCTGGCATCATAGAGACCGCTCGGGTCCTCCATCCACGGCAACTGATGAATCAATATTCCCCAAACGCGCAGTAGCGGCAATCCGGATGAGCCAATCGACAAACTGACGACGACAGATACAGCAAGAAGGAGCATCGCTGCTCCTCCATAAACAACAAGCTTTGTTCTCATCTTACTTGAACAGATCCGGATGCAGCTTCTTCGCTACCTCCAGCAGCCCATCGGCAAGTCGAGGTCCGACCCGGGTCAACGGATCCTGATCCACTTCAAACACCTGCTTATTCTTAACCGCATTAATTGTTGCCCAGCCAGGTCTTGTTTCTATCCCGGTTAGGATAGGATTGGTCTCACCTTCAGCGAGAGTCATGGACGCATAAATGATCTGATCCGGATTCGATTTCACGACCGACTCGGGGTCAATCTCGTACCAGCCCTGCTCGCTGGCGACGTTAACGCCTCCGGCGAGTGTAATGAGCTCATCCAAGAACTCTCCTTTTCCGACTGTCCAGCCAGGTGCGAACTCCAGATACACATTCCGTTTCGGCGCATCTTTAACGGTGTTAATAACCTGTTCTCTAACTTGCTCCATATGAGCCGTAACTGCTGCAGCTTGCTCATTCTTATCCAAAATTTCACCGATCTGCTTCACCTTCGCTATGACAGCATCGTACGTCTTCGGATCTGTAGCAAACACCGGGATTTGGAGCGAGCGAAGCTTATCGACAACGGCACTCCCCATGGTATAGGAGGCGAGCACAAGGTCAGGTTTCAGCGAAACGATTTTCTCAATATCGGCGTCCATATCGCCGATCTTCGTCACACTCTCCGCTTCCTTGGGATAGTTAGAGTAATTGTCTACCCCAACCAGAGAAGCCCCGGCATCTATGGCATAGACGACCTCAGTCTCACTGGGCAGCAATGAAACAATGCGCGCAGGCGCAGACTGGAATGTGAGCTCAGTTCCCGTCACATCCTTCAACGTCAGCGGGTATACGGAATGTTGTTGCTGTGCGGAGTTATTCGCAGCAGCTTGCTCGGTTGCATTGGCCGCATTGCCAGCGCTGCCCGCATTACCCGCATTCTCAGCAGCTTGATTGGCGTTATTCTTACCTGAGCCACAAGCAGCTGTAATCAGCAGCACTGCAGCCATAGTTACGAGTAATACAAGTTTAGTTAATGGCATTAATTTAGATTTCATTTGAATCATTCTCTCCCCATTCTATAATTGCGTACAACAAAAAAAAGCATTTCCGACTTCGAGCGTCAGAAATGCTTACGTTCCGTAGAACATCAGCGGGCAATAAACGGTTGCCCATCTCCAACACCTCCCTAAGTCCTCGTAGGTAGCGTTCATACTGAACAGGCAGGTATCCTGACTCGAAGCTTCTGTCATCAACGTCTTCCCAAACGATCCCATCGTTCAGTGACTTATCATTGATGCGTTGTCGATTGGAGATGGGCGAGCATGCCTTCCCTTCCAGAATCGACGCTTCTTACAGTGGCGGGTCCGTGCCGGTATTGCACCGGTCTTCCCATTTAAGCTAAGCTTGCGCGTTTCAACGGACTGAAACGAACGCATACGCTTAGCACCTGTTCGTAAACTATGAAATTGTGCTTGAGTAACTATACCATCACCTTTTTAGGATGTCTACAATTGGCTTTCACTTCCGAAGAAATCGGTTCATTTGGCCGTTTAAACGCAGCGCATTAAATACGACAGACACCGAACTGAGCGCCATAGCTGTTCCGGCCATCCACGGCTCTATGCCGCCTACTGCCGCAAACGGGATCACAATAGAATTATAGAGCAGCGCAAAACCAAGATTTTGCCGGATATTCCGGACTGTCATTCTGCTGATTTGAAAAGCCTCATAGATACCGGTCAGCCGCGAGCGAAGCAGCGTCATATGCCCGGCATCAAGCGCTGCCTCCGTACCGCCGCCCATCGCGATGCCGACATCTGCGGCAGCAAGTGCGGGAGCATCATTCCAGCCGTCACCGGCCATTGCAATGACTCTTCCTTCCCCTTGCAGCTGGCGAATGAGCTCTGCCTTGTGCTCCGGCAGCATGGATGCATGTACATCATCCTGTGCGATTCCCGTGATCCGGGCCACGTTCATTGCTGATGATGAATGATCGCCGGTTGCAAGTAAGACGCGAACGCCTTCGGCTGCCATCGCCGAGACTGCATCCGTCGAGGAGCGTTTTACTTGATCGGTGAAGGCAAACGCACCGGCGCATTCCCCGTCTATCGCAGCATAGATGACCGTCTCCCCGAGTTCTTCTTTCCGATTGACGAAGCTCAGCAGCACTCGATTCATCTTCCAGTCCCGCTCAGCGGCAAAACCGGCATTGCCAATTTCGACGCGCTTGCCTTCAACGACTGCTTCAATCCCCTTGCCCGGATATGCTTGATAAGCCGTTGATTCCGGGATCACTAGCCCAGACCGTTTACCGGCAGCCTTAATCGCTGCTGCGAATGGATGCTGAGAATTTGCCTCAGCAGACGCCGCTAGACGCAGCAGCGCGCTTGGCGAGCCGGACAATGCGGACACTTCCGTTAACGCAGGCTTGCCTTCTGTTAACGTACCTGTCTTATCCAACACAATCGTATCCAATTGAGCCAGACGCTCCAGCGCGCCTGCTTCCTTCATCACGATGCCGCGGCGGGCAAGCTTACCGGTAGCCAATACGAGCGATATCGGCGCTGCCAAACCAAGCGCGCACGGACATGCTGCCAGAAGCACAGCAAGCGCATGAAGCGAAGCCTTCCCCCAGTCGCCCGGATCCAGCCAAATCAGCCAAAGAAGCAAGGTAGCCAAAGAAAGCAGCATCATAATCGGTACAAAAATAGCCGATAACCGATCCACTCTTCGCCCGATCGAAGACTTCGTCGCCTGCGCTTGGCGCGTCAATGCCGCAATTCGGCTTAACATCGTATCCGGCCCTGTCGCCGTTACCCGAATTCGCAGCTCTTGTCCGCGAACGATAGTACCGGCGTACACATGATCCCCGGCTGACCGCACGACAAGCGCGCTCTCGCCGGTTAGGAAGGATTCATCCATCGTCGAATGTCCCTCCACGATGATTCCATCCGTCGGAAGCGGTTCATTCACCGCGGCAATAAGCTGATCTCCGAGTCTTATTTTTGCTAGTGATGTCTTCTCTCTGCTTCCACCGCGAATGACGACCGCTTCGCTCGTCTGAAGCGAAGCGTAGCTATCGCTTTCCTTCATGACCCGCTCCGATGCGGACGCCTCCAGCAGCTTGCCAAGCAGCACAGCGGTTATGACTACCGCAGACGTTTCGAAGTATAGCGCCCCGCCGGTCATCATGGAGATATAGCTGTACGCGAAAGCAGCTGTAGTTCCTATCGCGACTAGCACATCCATATTCGCTGTTCGCTCTCGAAGGGCATAGAAAGCTCCGAAATAGAAAGGCATCCCGATAAAGAACTGTACAATTGCCGCGAGCACGAATTGAAGCAGCGGCTCCTGTATAATCAATGGAACCGGGATGGCTTCCAGCCAGGCGTAATGATGAACCATCGTCCACAGCAGCGGGATTGTGAAGAGCACCGCCACGAAGACACGCACCTTAAGCGAGTCCAGCTCGGAAGAATTGTCCCCATCCTTCCCGTAGAGGAAAGCATGAAATCCAAGCTGCCCGATTCGTTCGATAATGGATGTCGGCGTCGTTTGTTCCGGTGAGAAGGTGATGTAAGCTGATTTGGCCGCATAATGAACGGATACACCGGATACGCCTGCCAGCTTGCCGACAGCTCGTTCAATCCGGGTAGCACAAGCCGTACAGCTCATGCCGTGTATTCGCAAATCTAGCGCTTGGTCTCCGCGTTGCTGCTGCATAAGGAACCTCCTCCATCAAACAAACTAGCTGTCCTACTCTCCACTATATGGCAGGGTTGTTCGACTCATGATATAAACAACAAAAGCACCTTCGCGCAGCAAGCGCGAAAGTGCTCTCTTGAACAACATTCTATTCCCCGGTAGCTACTTCTCCGGGCCAGCTCAGCATACCGCCAAGCACATTAACGACCTCATACCCTTGGGCAGCCAAATAATCACAAGCTTTGCCGCTGCGATTGCCGCTTCTGCAAACCATATACAGCGGCTCCTCGAAAGCATTCAATTCACCGAGTCTTTCGATGAAGACGGAGAGCGGGATGCTCACCGCTTCTTTAATATGACCCGATTCCCACTCGTCGGGTTCACGTACATCGATTACACTCAGCTTCTCGCCTTCACGCAGCCGAGTTTCCAGTTCACTAGCTGTTATTTCTCCCATTACCTGCAATCGCTCCTTAGCGCATAAATTCAAACCTATACCTGCATTCTACTCCTCTGCCTTACCAAATGTCCATCCGGCAAGCGACATAAGTAGGAGCAGCATCCGCTGCTTCCTGCGAATGCTGCTCCAGATCAGCTTTCTATTTCGTCATATACGCACCGCTATGCCGCTTGCTTCTTTGGATTCAGATCAACGAAGAAAAGGCAGGCAATCCGTCCACTTTGCCGTCTTCCATAAATTGAATGCGAACGACCTTCTCGCTATGCTGCTCAAACCAGATGCGCACGGTAACTTCAAACTTGCGGGAGCCTTTGTTGAGCAGCAGACGAAACGTTTCTGACATCAATCCCGCTTCCTCCACTTTTCGGCCGACATGCTTATAGTCCACGATCTCAGCATGATAACGGTGCGTCGTTTCCTTCATCGCGAGTCTGCCCCACTTTGCGTAAGGCGGTTCAGCGGAAACAGGCGTAACGGCACAGAACAACATCATACAAGTCATCATTAGAATTATTAACGGTCTCATTCTTCCACCTCCATAGTCTAGGCGATGGTAGAATTCCCCATTTCAAGCTCTTTCATACATGGATAAGCTTACTGTTTCAATTCGAATGGACCTTTGACCACACGCTGACTTGTCGTCACGATACGACTTGACAGCAGCAGCGCGGCACTCCAGCACAATAGAAATCCATTCCACAGCGGATCAAATACTCCCTTAGGCGGATGTAGATATCGATAAGGAATACCGTCTGTGAACAACTGCTCTCTTAGATTGGTACCGAAGCGCAGTGCAATTATGGCAGCTACGATAAGAGCAAGTGATCCGAGCGCATGCCACACTCGCTGCTTCTTCACGGCCCAATAGAACAGTGAAGCAACATAGAATCCGAATAATAAGGAAGACAACGGTGCCACAACGACGATACTGACGAAATCATGCCTGTGGTGAATAACCATCATTTTCAGCTTGTAAACAATCACCGTTGTACTCAACAACACAAGCCATAGGGAGATTTTCGTGCTTGGAGCAGCGAGCTTCTCTTTACTTGTTTTCCGTGACAACCCTATGAAGCGAAAGTATCGATACAGGAGGATGAGCCCCGGTATTACCAGCCCCACTATCGAGAAGTCAATCTGAAGCTTAGCATACAAAGGCGAATCGCCATGATGTGCACGCAGGAAATCGAACCATTCAACAAATATACCGCCTGCATGTGTCCAAGCATCAACAAACATATGGGTCCAGTAACCAATTAACAAGGAACCGAGGAAGACGATCCATGCGCGAACCGAGTCCAGCTTCCAATCCACGCATAAGCTGGAGACGAACTGATCCATTCGCCCGAATGACGGAAGAAACTTTGGCAGTACCGGTTTAATCAAATAATGAAACACGAATGCGAAGGCAATACACAAAGGCAAGCCTTGTATTAGAAAACCTAATATCGAATGTCCAATACTCTGATAGGGCTCCATCGCCACAAAATACTCCATATCAGGCGACATGCTCCCTAGGATAAGTCCCGTGACACTTACCCATTTAGGTTTGATCCGTCGAAGTGGAACCGCAAACAGCGGATGTGCAAATGTAAAAGGCACGGTTATTCTAACCCGCCGAATTTATTCAGAGGCCACAGACGAAATACTGCGCGACCTTCCAGGCTTGATAAGGCGATGGGGCCTAACACGCGGCTGTCTTGACTGTTTTCTCGATTATCTCCCATTACAAATACGGTATCAGCCGGGACAGTGTATGGCATTTCCAGCCCGTTTGAGAAGGTAAGACCTTTTATGTACGGCTCTTTCAATGGATGTTCATTCAGAATGACATGACCATCACCGGTAATATTAAGGACATCCCCCGGCAAGCCGATCACGCGTTTAATTAATCGCTTGTCGCTTTCAGGACCGTTGATGATGACAATATCTCCTCGATTCGGTGATTCGAACCTGTAGCTGATTTTGTCCTCAATTAATCGTTGACCTTCTACTAACGTTTTTTGCATTGAAATATTCCTTACTTCGGTTTGGGCAAAAGCATAGTTCTGGATCAGCAGCGCCGCTACCATCGCCACTCCAAGCGTTAGAATCCAGTCTCTTACTTCTCTCGCCCACGGTTTCTTATGCGTAGGTGTAACTTCCGGATTCTCCATATCATTCTCCTTCCAATTCGTACAGCTTTCGGTGTTCGTCGTTCACATTCCAACAAAACCTTCTTATAACTATTACGATTTTAACCATCAAATAGTTTCTTTGAAAACAGCATTTTGTAAAAAGCATTGCCCGTCCGCGCTCTCGTAGGATAAAGTTAGTAGATTAATGTAACTTTCCGAAGGAGTGAATTTCCGTTGTCCGCTGACGCCAAGGCTGCGCTTATACCCACTACTCGCGCTGACCATGTTATTTTCATCATAGTCACCTTATTGTACTGGTCTACCCTGTATGTCTATGTCCCCATTCTTCCTCCGTTTATGAAAAGCAGCGGGTACGCCGATGTGTTGATCGGCATCGTACTCGGCAGCTACGGCTTTACGCAAATGCTTGTCCGTTTCCCGCTTGGACTCGCTTCCGATAAGCTTCATAAACGCAAGCCGTTCCTTATGCTGGGCATGGTGAGCGGTGCATTAAGCTGCGTATTGTTCACGATTCCCGGCTCCTGGCTATGGCCGTTAGCAGGACGAATGATGTCAGGCGTCTGCGCTTCCGCATGGGTTGCCTTCACCGTGCTGTACGCAGCCTACTACGCCTCCTCCGAAGCGACCAAAGCGATGAGCAATATCAGCTTCATGACCGTCTCCGGGCAATTAATCGGCATGACGCTGAGCGGCTGGCTTGCCGGCGCATACAGCTGGAACGCTGCTTTCATCGCCGGGATTGGACTCGGTATCGCAGGGTTACTGCTCTCCTTTGCAGTTAAAGAGCCTCGCGAGGGGGTGGAACGTCCGCCAATCTCGCTTCAGCATCTACGAGAGGTTGTTCGAACGCCTTCACTCATACAGGTTTCTACGCTATCGATCTTGGCGCATTGCGTGCTGTTTATTACCATGTTCGGGTTTACGCCGCTGAAAGCAACATCCTTAGGTGCATCAAGCAGTCAGCTTACGTTAATCGTCATTGCGTTCATGGTCCCGCATGCCATCGCTTCCTTGCTGACAGGTCGAATCCTTGCACCGCGATACGGGAGCAGGAATGTCATTGCGGTAGGCTTCGCACTTAGTGCAGTATGCACGATTGCCATTGCCTACTCGCCTTCACTCGGATGGCTGGCACTAACACAGGCGCTTAACGGCTTTGCACAGGGCATGCACCTGCCCTTGCTGCTCGGGCTCGCTATACAGCCGTTTGAGTCTTCTAAACGCGCAACGGCGATGGGCTTCTACCAAGCCGTATACTCGATCGGAATGTTCGCAGGCCCTTTCTTAGCCGGCTTCATTAACGAAGCCTTCGGCCGCGATTACGGATTCTGGCTTGGCGGACTCTTCGCTCTTGCTGCACTTGCCCTAATCCTCATTTGGCGTCGCAGTCATGCGCCACAATCTGCCTAACAACACAAAAACCTGCCGCACATTGCTCGCGCTGCAGGTTTTTCCTCATTGCCTCTAATTACATGCACTCTTCCGGATCTTCAACCTGAGCATCTTCGATCGAGATCTTCTCGGCAACCGTGTCGCGAATGACAGAAACGACAGTTTGCAGCAGATAGTTAATATCCGCTTGGCTTTGTTGGAACTCCGTAATGATCGGAATTCCGTCCAGCTCATCTTGAAGCACTTCGATCTCTTTCTCGATCTTAGCCACCATATCTGCGTTCTTGAACGTTGTTTCGAAAGCGACGATTTCCTTCTGCTTCTTCTTGATTACTGCAATCAACCCTTGAATGCGCTCATTGCCTTGGATTTGTTTCTCTGCACGTTGGAACTGTTGAACTTCTTCCGATGTGAAGATCATGGTTGCCAGTTCTTTCGTCTTGGCCATGATATCTGCACGTACGATTATATCTTCCGTATTGAATTTCGGTACCGTACAGCTCGAATCGTGGTCGTGATCGTGGTCATGTTTATGATCGTGTTTCGCTGTTTGCTCTTTTGCCAATGGTTCCAGCTCCTCTAGTTTGTTAAGATACGGCTTCGTGTTTCGTATATTCCATGATGGGCTCTGCTTTGACATACCAAGTTTGAGCCTCGGTCACTCTTGCTTCGATGAATTGTCCAATCCACTCAGCCGGTCCTTCGATATGTACCAGCTTGTTCGTACGCGTACGTCCGGACAATACATGTGCATTGTTCTTGCTCTGGCCTTCAATCAGCACTTCGACAATTTGACCGATTGCTGCTTCATTACTACGACGGCTGAGCTCCGCGATAACGGCATTCAGTCGCGCGAGCCGCGCTTTCTTCACAGCCTCCGGAATGTTATCTTCCATCTCTGCAGCAGGTGTCCCCACACGCGGTGAGTAGATGAAGGTGTAAGCAGAAGCAAATCCGACCTCTCTCATCAAGGAGAGCGTGTCTTCGAACTGCTCGTCCGTTTCACCTGGGAAACCTACAATGACATCTGTAGTCATGGATACACCGGGAATCGCTCGTTTGATTTTGGCAGCCAGCTCCAGGAACATTTCTCTTGTATATTTGCGACTCATCCGTTTGAGCACCTCTGTGCTGCCGGATTGCACCGGTAGATGAATATGCTCTACAAGATTGCCCCGTGTGGCCAGAACCTCTATCAGATGATCGTCGAAGTCGCGCGGGTGACTCGTCGTAAATCGAATGCGCGGCAAATCGATTCGGGCCATATCCGCCATCAAATCGCCGAACCGATACTCGATATCGTCAAAATCCTTCCCATAGGCGTTAACGTTCTGCCCCAGCAGTGTAATCTCTTTAAAGCCCTGCCGAGCCAGCTCGCGAACCTCTGCGATTACATCCTCCGGACGTCTGCTGCGCTCTTTACCGCGCGTATAAGGCACGATACAGTACGTACAGAACTTGTCACAGCCATACATGATGTTCACCCAGCCGCGCATGCCTTCACGCTTCTTAGGCAGGTTCTCGATGATGTCGCCTTCTTTGGACCATACCTCTACTACCATTTCCTTGCTAAACAGCGCATCCTGCAAGAGGTAAGGGAGCCTATGAATATTATGTGTACCGAAAATAAGATCGACGAAGCTATGCTTCTGCATAATTCGGCTGACCACCGATTCCTCCTGCGACATGCAGCCGCACACGCCAAGAATCAATCCCGGTTTCTCCAGCTTCAGGTGCTTCAGATGCCCCAGCTCGCCGAATACTTTATCTTCCGCATTCTCGCGAACTGCGCAAGTGTTGAGCAGGATGACATCCGCTTCCGTACGGTCATCCGTCGGCAAGTAGCCCATTTGCTCGAACATGCCTTTCATGACTTCCGTATCATGCTCGTTCATCTGGCAGCCGTATGTCGTAATATGATAGAGCTTGCCTTTGCCAAGCTGCAGCAGTTCCGGAGGTGTTGCCGATTCATAATGAACCTGAATGGCTTCCTTCCCTCTTCGCTTCTCGTCCTTATAGTTAGGCGCAGCGTTGACCGTTATATCGCGACCGTTAATTCGGTAGGTTGTTTTCCCGTCTTCTTCCCTCAGTACTTTCGCACCTGTGAAGTCAAAATACTTGGAGAAGTCCTTTTCGCCGCTCACGGGCTTTGTTTGGCCTGCAGCCGCGTCGTGCGTCTCCTTACTCACAAACCTTCACGCCCTTCCTCCATACGTGTCCATTCCAATATTATAGCAAACCCAGTCGCGATTATAAAGAAGAATGAACCTTTGTTCAACCTCACAGCAATCCAATTGTAACAAAAAAGAGACAATTCACTCCTGCGAGCGACTGTCTCTTTCTAGTTATCGGCTATAGCAGGTTATCCGATGATCTCAGCTTGATCGCCGGTAGACGCGCCTGCTGCATTCGCTTCATCCGTGTCAATGTGCATATCAAGCGCGAACTCCGGAGATACGCGTGCGATTACATTCTCTAGCACGAGGCCGCGTTCGCCTTGCAATCGCACTGTCAACCGCTGTTTATCCGCAATTCCGAAGCGCTCCGCATCACTCGTATGGAAGTGAATGTGACGCGCTGCTACGATGACGCCTTCTTCGATTGTTACTTCCCCTGCAGGCCCTTTGATCGTGATGCCCGCAGAGCCTGCGATGTCACCGGATTCGCGAACAGGCGGTTTAATGCCAAGCGTGAACGCATCCGTACGGGAAACTTCGAGCTGCGTACGTTTGCGAACCGGACCCAGAATCCGGACTTTGCCGAAGCTCCCCTTCGGTCCAACAATCTCTACTGTTTCATTAGCTGCATATTGCCCTGGCTGAGATAGCGGCTTGAAGACGGACAACTCAGCACCTTGTCCGAATAGTATTTCTACATGCTCCTGCGTTAGATGAATATGTCTGGCGGATACGCCAACGGGAACCATCATTGTCATAAGTTTGTTAAACACCTTTCATACAACGCGTCAGGTCGATAAGAAAGGCATACAGCTCAGGGATGAACTGTATGCCTTCTATATAGGCTGAAACTGTTGCGATTATTTAAATTCAGCTACCAATTTATCGAATTGCTCCTGCGACAAGGATAGATCTTGGTTAGCCAGGCCTTCCGGTTGGAAGCCGCTCACCATATCCTCGTACGATTTACGTTCTTTGTTCTGGTAGATGAGGCCTGTAAGCATGCCGTTCGTTTCCATGATTTTGTTCATAGCCGCGATACGGTTTGTCGAATCGTAATCCGGGAATTGATCCAGGTTTACGATATTCTCTTTGAACCAATCGTAGGTGTTTACTTTGTTGAACGTTACGCAAGGGCTGAATACGTTGATCAGCGAGAAGCCTTTGTGGTTCAGGCCTGCTTCGATCAGGGCAGTCAGTTGCTTCAGATCGCTGGAGAACGATTGAGCGATAAACGTAGCGCCTGCCGACATTGCGATTTCAAGCGGCGACAGCGTTGTTTCAATCGAACCTTCTGGTGTCGATTTGGTTTTGAAGCCTTCCGCACTGCGCGGCGAAGTTTGACCCTTCGTCAAGCCGTAGATTTGGTTATCCATAACGATATACGTAAGGTCAACGTTACGACGAATCGCATGTACCGTATGGCCCATGCCAATTGCGAAGCCGTCACCGTCACCGCCGGAAGCGATAACTGTCAGCTCGCGGTTAGCAAGCTTCACGCCTTGTGCGATTGGCAATGCGCGGCCGTGAATACCGTGAAGACCGTACGCATTCACATAGCCGGAGATACGACCGGAACAGCCGATCCCGGAAATAACAGCCAGACCCTCTGGCTCAAGACCAACGTTAGCGGCAGCCCGCTGAATAGCGGCTTGAACGGAGAAATCTCCGCAGCCTGGGCACCAGTTCGGTTTTACATTATTACGAAACTCTTTAAATGTAGCCATCTCTTAGACCAACTCCTTGCATGCTTTGTGCACTTCGGAAGGCAGGAACGGATTGCCGTCGTATTTCAGAACGCTCTGGATTTTGTCCGCGTAACCTGCATGTAATTTCACTTGATCAGCCAGTTGGCCGGTTGCATTGTTCTCAAGTACAACGACCTTCGTTGCGCTTTGCAGGTAAGGCTTCACAAGCTCCGCAGGGAACGGGTGAATTTGGCGAATCGTAATATGGTTCGTTTTCAGGCCGTCACTCTCCATACGAAGACGAGCTTCGTCGATCGTGCCGCCGGTTGAACCCATGCCGATGATGAGAAGATCCGCTTCTGCATGAGGAGCATCTGCGCGAACCGCATCACGGATATACACGCCGTCAAGCTTCGTGAGACGTTTATCCATCATCTTCTTACGATTGATGGCACTTTCCGAAGGACGTCCTGTTTCGTCATGCTCAACGCCCGTTACATGGTGCAAACCGCCTTTGTCGCCCGGAATAACACGCGGGGATACGCCGTCTTCCGTTAGTTCATAACGTTTGAACAGTTCATTCGTTTCAAGCTCAGGCAATTCTCGAACGAGCTTACCGCGGTTAATCGGCATTTTATTCAAATCCAGCGCATCGCAAGATTGCTTACCAAGCGACAGCTGAAGGTCAGTCATTAGAATAACCGGTACTTGGTATTGCTCTGACAGGTTGAACGATTCAATGGTGTCGTAGAAGCAATCTTCCAGGGAAGCCGGTGCAATTACGATCTTCGGAATTTCACCGTGCGTTCCGTATACCATGGCGTTAAGGTCGGATTGCTCTTGTTTCGTCGGCAAACCTGTGGAAGGACCTCCACGCTGCGTATCTACGATTACAAGCGGCGTTTCTGTCATCCCTGCAAGTCCGATCGCTTCCATCATAAGAGACAAACCAGGGCCGGCAGAAGCTGTCATCGTACGCACACCGGCATAGTTCGCGCCAATTGCCATCGTTACAGCTGCAATCTCATCTTCCGTTTGAACAACGGTCCCGCCGAACTTAGGAAGCTTCTTAATGAGGTATTCCATAATCTCGGAAGCCGGTGTAATCGGATAAGCCGACATCAAGCGGCAGCCGCCTGCGACGGCGCCAAGACCGATCGCTTCGTTACCGATCATGAACAGCTTCTGTTTGCCGTCAGCCGGCTCTAGCTGGAACTCTTCCAACGGGCCGCCTGCCAGCTCTAGTACATAGTCCGAGCCGCGTTTAACCGCTTCGATATTCTTCTCAACGATTGCCGCACCTTTACGGCCGAACTCTTCTTCTACTGCTTTATTAAATACATCAACCGGCAGACCAAGAAGCGCCCAAGACGCGCCGGACGCCACCATGTTTTTCATTAGGGAAGTACCCAGATCCTCCGCGATCGAAGTGATCGGTACTGCAAATAGACGTGCATTAATGCCTTCCGGCAGAACAGGATTAAACTTTGCATCGGCAACGACTACGCCGCCAGCACGCAGTTCATGTGCGTTTAAGTCGATACTCTCTTGGTCAAATGCAACCAAAATGTCCAAATCATCCGAAATGGCAAGCATCGGTTTAGTGCTGATTCTGATTTTATTGTTGGTATGACCGCCTTTGATACGTGAAGAAAAGTGACGGTAACCATACAAGTAGTAACCAAGACGGTTAAGAGCTGTCGAGAAAATACGGTCGGTACTTTCAACGCCTTCCCCTTGTTGTCCCCCGATTTTCCAAGACAATTGACTAATCAAAACGCCCATCTCCTCTTTTGATGAACCTGCGATATTTTCGACATCATTTAACAATAATAATAAAATTCTTTTAACAGTCAAATAAATTTTATGACTCAAAGTACTAAAATGCAAGGTGTAAATGCGTTTTCATCGCATAGTTCTTTTCGATTATACCCATATCACAGCGAGATGGGAATCCCTTAATCGTTCAGCTAGGAAGATGCTTTACAAGAAAACGTAATGCATTTCCGGCGAGAAATGCATCCACTCGCTCTTCGGAATATCGCGCCAGCAGCGCATTCTGTAGATTATAAAGCTCTCCGGGATGCGTCAATTCTTGTACATGTGCTTCAATCCCATCGAAATCCGATCCGAACATAAGCTGATCTTCACCGCCAAGCTCGCAAACTCGCTCTATGTGACGCAGTACGTCAGCAATTGCCGCAGCATGATGAGGCGCAACAAATTGCGGCACGAAAGTAATCCCAATCATACCTCCCCGTTCAATGAGCGCTTCAAGCTGATCGTCCGCAAGATTGCGGGGATGCGCGCACAGGCTCCGAGAGTTCGAATGTGATGCAATCAGTGGCTTTGTTGAAATCTTGATCATTTCCCAAAATGCGCTGTCACTCAAATGAGACACATCTAACAGTATACCCAATCTATCACATTCTTTTACGAGGGCTTGGCCTTTTTTTGTAAGACCGCCTCCACGCGGCTCCATAGCCCCGTCAGCGCCCCAGTTCGCATAGTTCCATGTTAACCCCAAAGCCCTCACTCCGAGCTCGTAGAGGATGCGCAGCATCGCCAGATCGCCATGCAAACCGTCTGCGCCTTCCAGCGATAGCATGGCCCCAATAGAATCGCTTTTTTTCATGAGCTTCGCTGCGTCTGCAGAAGTCCGAACGAAGGTCATTTCCGGAACTGCCAGTACTTTACGATGAAACAAATCAATACTATGTAGAATAGGTGTCATCGATTTCTCCATCCGATCGGGAACATAAATAGCAAAGGTCTGAAGAACAGAGCCCGCCTGTTTAAGTCGCGGTAAAGTGACATCGAGTTTATTCGTCGAGTCCTGTTCAAAGGACAAGGACTGATCTTCAAGCAGCTTCCACAGCACATCACAATGAAAATCCACACTTCGTAGTTTTGGCATGGACACACCTTCCTGTATCACCTATTTTTCACGCAAAAAAACCTGCCTACAGCGTAAACAGGTCGAAGAGTTCAGATGGAATTATTTGGGCGTATTCTATCTCGGCTCAACGATGAGTTTTATCGCTGTACGATCCTCGCCGTCGATTACGATGTCTGTGAATGCTGGTATACAAATGAGGTCTACTCCGCTCGGCGCTACAAATCCTCTTGCAATTGCCACCGCCTTTACCGCTTGATTCAACGCACCAGCCCCGATTGCTTGTAATTCAGCTGCGCCGCGTTCGCGTAATACGCCGGCCAGCGCTCCTGCAACAGAATTTGGATTGGACTTTGCTGAAACTTTTAAGACATCCATGGATAGTACCTCCTCGGGAATGATGGATGAATACCGATATGTAGATAGATATTCGAGAGAGGCGAAATAATTCCTGCTTTCACTTTGCAATATATTCTGAATTATGAGAATTTTCATATAACAAAAAAAACAGATTGTCTGCTACATGAGCAGCCAATCTGTTTCGGTTAGTCGTATTTTCTGAATTTTCGTGGCCGCCCCGGTTGCTTCATCAATCTCAACCGCGATGGCATGGAGATGCCAATCTCCCTCATCCACCACAAACCGTGTTGGCAGCTGCGTCAGGAACTTGTGGAGCACTGCATTCCGTTCCATACCCAGAACGCCGTCTCTAGGGCCAACCATGCCTACATCCGTCAAGTAAGCAGTGCCTCCAGGGAGAATGCGATCATCATTCGTCTGCACATGTGTATGTGTGCCGACTACGATGGATGCGCGTCCGTCCAAGTACCAGCCCATTGCGATTTTCTCCGAAGTCGCTTCGGCGTGAAAATCGACCAAGATGTTTCTCGTTTGCTGCTGCATCTCTTCAATCAGCTCATCCGCTTTACGGAACGGGCAGTCAATCGGCGGCAGGAACGTTCTTCCTTGCAGATTAATGATCGCCAGTTCTTTGCCGTTTGCCTTTATCACGGCTGCACCCTGACCAGGCGCCTCTTCCACGTAGTTCGCTGGGCGAACCATTCGAGGCTGATCATCGATCCATTCGAAAATGTCTTTGTTATCCCAAGTATGATTGCCCATAGTAATGCCGTGAACACCGGCTTCAAGCAATTCTTTCACAATCGTTGATGTGATGCCTCTGCCTGCTGCTGCATTCTCGCCATTGGCAATAATAATATGCGGGTTATATTTGGATTTCAGTGCAGGCAGCACCTTCTTGACCGCGTTACGACCCACATTACCGACGATATCCCCAATAAACAATACGTTCATGACACCATAACCTCTCTAGTGAAGACCAGAAAAGTGGCTGCAAGCAGCCACTTTTCTAGGTACCTTGCTATTTACTTATTTCGCATATTCGACAGCACGTGTCTCACGAATGACCGTTACTTTGATATGCCCCGGATAATCGAGTTCACTCTCGATTTTCTTCGTAATATCGCGTGCTAGGCGGAATGCTTCTGTGTCGTCGATTTTGTCTGGTTGAACCATAACGCGAACCTCGCGGCCTGCTTGAATCGCGTAAGATTTCTCGACTCCGTCGAACGATTCCGAGATGCCTTCCAGCTTCTCCAGCCGTTTGATGTACGTCTCGAGCGTTTCTCTGCGTGCACCCGGTCTTGCTGCCGACAATGCATCTGCCGCACCAACCAGCATTGCGATAACAGATGTTGCTTCACAATCACCGTGGTGGGACGCGATACTGTTGATGACAACAGGATGCTCTTTGTATTTCTTCGCCAGCTCTACGCCGATCTCGACATGTGAGCCTTCCACTTCATGATCGAGCGCTTTGCCGATATCATGCAGCAATCCGGCACGTCTTGCAAGCGTCATGTCCACACCTAGCTCTGCAGCCATTAAGCCGGTCAAATAAGCGACTTCCATGGAGTGCTTGAGCACGTTTTGACCATAGCTTGTACGATATTTGAGGCGACCTAAAATCTTAATGAGATCTGGATGTAAGCCATGCACGCCAACTTCATAAGTCGCCTGTTCTCCGTATTCACGGATACGTTCATCCACTTCTTTACGCGATTTCTCAACCATTTCCTCGATACGTGCAGGATGGATACGACCATCAGCTACAAGCTTCTCGAGTGATGTACGAGCAATCTCACGACGAATTGGATCGAAACCAGACAAGATGACCGCTTCCGGTGTATCGTCGATTATGAGATCGATACCGGTCAACGTTTCCAGTGCGCGAATGTTGCGGCCTTCACGTCCGATAATGCGGCCCTTCATTTCTTCATTTGGCAATGCGACTACGGAAACCGTAGTTTCAGCCACATGATCTGCTGCGCAGCGTTGAATCGCAAGCGAGATAATATCACGTGCTTTCTTATCTGCTTCTTCCTTCGCTTGCTGCTCGATTTCTTTAATCATTTGTGCAGTTTCATGACGAACTTCCTGCTCAACGTTGTTCAAGATGATTTGTTTCGCATCTTCCATTGTCAAGTTCGAAATCCGCTCAAGCTCTTGAAGCTGCTGTTTGTAAAGGGTATCGATTTGTTCCTGTGTTTCCTCGATCCGCTTCTCTTTGTTGGCAACTTGTTCTTCTTTGCGTTCCAGCGCTTCTATTTTTTTATCCAACGACTCTTCTTTCTGAATCAGTCGTCTTTCAAGACGCTGTACCTCATTGCGACGTTCGCGAATATCTCTCTCAGCCTCGGTACGGAGCTTGTGGACTTCATCTTTCGCTTCGAGAACCGTTTCTTTCTTCTGCGCTTCGGCTTCTTTCTTCGCATTGTCAACAATTTGACTAGCGGCCTGCTCGGCGCTTGAAATTTTGGCCTCGGCGATCGATTTGCGAATAAAATAACCGACACCAAAGAAAATTGCACCAACAACGAGAATGATCAGGATCCATACCACTACTGGCATCTTTCTCACCTCCTCGTTGCTCACCTAAGCAAACGCTTGGGACATTATTTGGTTTTCTAGCCGGTTTTTAACCCGATCATACATACTTAATTTGACGAAAATAATCGTTTCGAATCAATTTTTGGAAGGAAAATCGATTCTAGAATAAAGAATACAAACTTATTTTATCTTTTGTGAAAATCAATTGTCAAGCATATGCCCATCCTCATCATCTTCCATTCCGAGAACAGCAGCCTTTACCGCTTCTCTTACCGTATTCATCGGAAACCCGCGGCGCAGCAGAAACACAGCTAATTTCTGTTTCCTCTCACGAGGTTCGCCTTTAATATAAGGCCATTTCTTATGTGCAGCTCGTATGGCGATATCCGTCTCCGATTGCTCATTCAGCTTCTGAGAGGCTTGCTTCGCCATATCTCTGGAGATTCCACGCTGCACAAGCTCCTGCTGCAATAAGCGGCGCCCTTTCATCTGGGTTCGCATCCGTTCGGAAGCATACATATTGGCATATTGCTTATCGTTGACCAAACCTTCCTGTCTCAGACGCTCAATTGCTTTCTCCGCAGTTTCGGGATCGATTTCCTTCCTTGCCAAATACCGCATAATCTCTTTCTCCGTACGCTGCCTTGCCCCTAAATGGGCTAGCGATAGAATGTACGCCCGGTGCCTGGAGTCCTCTTCGACAATCTGCTTCAGTTCATCCCCATGAATTTCTCTGCCCTTCAGCAGACGAAATTTAATCAATAGGTCTTCATGTACGCTGGTGTACGGTTCTTGCGAATCATTGACAAATAGATGGTAGCGCTGCTTGGCCTTCCGGTCCTGTTCAACGCCGGTAATTACTAACACCTCTGTCACTCCCCCAATTCGGACCACTTACTTATAAACAGAGAAGCACCTGTAAAGGTGCTTCTCCGGGTAACCGATCTCCGTCGGTTTATTCCACATCTAGATCTAACTCGTCCTCGTCTTCTTCATCCTCGCTGAATGCCTCTCCAGCTGCGGCTGCAGCTGCCATGTTGCTGGCTTCACGAATTTGCTTCTCGATTACAGCTGCAATGTCCTTATGGTCTTTAAGGAATTGCTTCGCGTTCTCACGGCCTTGTCCAAGACGCTCGCCGTTATAAGAGAACCAAGCACCGCTCTTCTGAACGATATCCTGCTCGACGCCGATATCCACGATGCTTCCCTCTCTGGAGATGCCTTCGCCATACATAATGTCGACTTCGGCTTGTTTGAAAGGAGGAGCTACTTTGTTCTTAACAACTTTAATACGTGTCCGGTTACCGACAATGTCGTTCCCTTGCTTGATGGACTCGATACGACGAACATCAAGACGAATTGTGGAGTAGAACTTCAGAGCGCGACCGCCTGGCGTTGTCTCAGGGTTACCGAACATAACGCCGACCTTCTCACGAAGCTGGTTAATGAAGATCGTGATCGTCTTCGACTTGCTGATCGCACCGGAAAGCTTACGAAGTGCTTGCGACATCAAACGTGCTTGCAAACCAACGTGGGAATCTCCCATGTCGCCTTCAATTTCCGCTTTCGGTACGAGTGCCGCAACGGAATCGACAACGACAATGTCTACCGCGCCGCTGCGAACAAGTGCTTCCGCGATCTCTAGGCCTTGCTCACCCGTATCTGGCTGAGACAGAAGCAACTCATCAATGTTAACGCCAAGCTTGCTTGCATACGAAGGATCAAGAGCATGCTCCGCATCGATAAATGCAGCTTGTCCGCCTGCACGTTGTACTTCTGCGATCGCATGAAGCGCAACTGTTGTTTTACCGGAGGATTCCGGTCCGTATACTTCAATAATCCGGCCGCGCGGGAAGCCGCCAATTCCAAGTGCAATATCTAATGCAAGTGCACCGCTGGATACTGTTTCAACTTGCATATGAGTTGATTCACCAAGCTTCATGATGGAGCCTTTACCAAATTGCTTCTCTATTTGACGCAATGCCATTTCTAATGCGGCTTTACGATCTGCCAAGAAATCCACATCCCTTATAATTTATACTTTCATGATACCTTGTTTCGTTCGCTTTGACAAGACATTTTACGAACATATATTCTTATTTCTCATTTGGCCAAATAGAGAAACAAAAAAAGAACCGCAGCAAAGTAATCTTCGCCACGGTTCTTCCGCTAACTATTGTCGATTATAGTCGAAAATTAATCATCTGACAAGCCTTATTAACAATTTATTCTAATTACAGCGCCTGCCACAGCCGATAAAGAAGCGACTTTGCTGCACGCAGTCGAATAATGCCCCTGCTTCCGCTAAGATGCGCTGTGAACACCTGTGTAGGCTTCCCGCGCTCCGAAAGTCCGAAATACACAAGCCCGACCGGTTTCCCCTCGGACTCTGCAGGGCCGGCTACGCCGGTTAACGAGACGCCGAAATCGCTGCCTGCGAGTTCGCGTACCCGCTCCGCCATAAGCGCCGCAGTCGACTCGCTGATTGCACCGGGTGCATCAGTCCCCTCGAGCTGCGACATCGGGATGCTCAGCAATTTATGTTTCATTAAATTGGTGTACGTTACGACGCCGCCAACAAACTCTCCGCTGCTTCCGGGTACTTGTGTCACGAGCTGCGCGAACAAACCGCCTGTAAGACTCTCAGCGCTGGCTAGTGAGCGTCCGGTCGCACGCAGCTGCCTAATGACAGCTTCCTCGAGCGGAATGTCTTCACGAGCGTACAGATGCGTGCCAACACGTGCAAGGATTTGATCCTCCGCCGATTTAAGTCGTGCTTCGGCCTCCTGCTCGTTTAACGCTTTCGTCGAAATCCGAATCGCAACTTCGCCTTCTTTGGCATATGGGGCAATCGACGGATCGGATTGACCCTCGATTAAATCAATAATAGCCTGCTCCAAGCTTGATTCACCGATACCGGCGAACATCAGCAAACGAGAGAACAGCCTGCGTTCCTCACCCATGACGGATCTAATCCATGCTTTTGCCGGCCCATCGAACATCGGTTTCATCTCGCGCGGCGGCCCCGGAAGCAGCACGTAGCTTGTGCCATCCACGGCGAGTGCATTGCCTACAGCTAAGCCCGCATCATTCATCAGCGGATCACTGCCTTCAATCAGATGCGCTTGACGACGATTGCTCTCCACCATATGAATGCCGCGCGAGCTGAACATCACCTCTATTTTGTCCATAGACGGTTGATGGATCTCAATGGAACGGTTCAAATAATCCGCCAGCGCATCCTTCGTCAAGTCATCCATCGTCGGCCCAAGTCCACCCGTAAAGAGAATGAGATCGGCTCTAGTGCGCGCAAGCTCGATCGCTTGGCGAATTCGGCCTGCATTATCGCCAACGACAGTCTGAAAATAAACATCGACCCCCAGCTCAGCAAGCCCTTGAGACAAATATGTAGCATTCGTATTCACAGTCTGACCCAGCAGCAATTCCGTACCTACAGCAATAATTTCTGCGCGCATGACAACAGCTCCAATCTATGTATGAGGTGGATTAGTAACCAGGTGTAGGAAAAGCAAAGCACCACCCCTTCCTGACGAACAGAAGGAGTGATGCTACATGTTTAATGCTTTAATGCCGGTTTATGCTACCGGAATGAGATTTTTATTTTTGACAAAATAATCGATACCGGAGTAAACCGTGATGAGTGCCGCTGCATAGCTAGAAATCAAATCGAACGGAAAATCCAGAAATGCAAACGGGAAATTGTTAAGCAATAACGCGATAATCATCGTAATTTGTATGGCTGTCTTCCATTTGCCCCACGTGCTGGCAGCCAGAACAGAGCCTTCAAGTAATGCAATCTGGCGAAGGCCGGTCACTGCAAACTCACGACTGATGATGACGATCGCGATCCATGCATCAAGCTTAGCCATTTCAACAAGCGAAATAAGCACCGCCGCAACTAACAGCTTGTCTGCCAGCGGATCTAACAGCTTGCCCAAATTAGTGACGATTTTGTTCTTGCGTGCAATATAGCCGTCAAGTCCATCCGTGCTCGCTGCAACGATAAAGACTAGCGCGGCCAAAATCTGGTTCCATGTAATGGAAAAATCATCGTAGGTGAGCGGCTTCAGATCAACGTTGATCAGCAGCAGCACCATAATTATGGGCACCAAAAAGATGCGGACAAGCGTAATGCGGTTGGCTAAATTCACGAGAGCCCCTCCCCGGACATATCAAACTCGTAAGCGTGCGTGATGCGCACCCTTTGAATTTCGCCGATTGCGGCTTTACATTTCGAGATAAACACTTCACCGTCAATTTCAGGTGCATCGTATTCCGAGCGACCAACGTATACATCACTGCGGCCGTCATAGCGTTCTACCAGCACGTCGATCTCTTTGCCGACATGTTTGCCGCTAAGCTCTTTGGATACTTCACGCTGAATTTCCATGAGTGTATTGGAGCGCCACTCTTTCACGTCATCAGGAACAGCATCCGGCAAGCGAACCGCTGGCGTATCTTCTTCCGCCGAGTACGTAAACACACCTAAACGATCGAATTTCATCTCGCGTACGAAGTCACACAGCCGCTCGAAATCCTCGTTGGTTTCACCTGGGAACCCAACAATAATGGAAGTCCGAAGCGCTACATCCGGAATGCGGGCACGAATACGCTGTACTAATGCACGAGTATCCGTTTGACGTCCCGGGCGGCGCATTCTCTTCAGAATGGAATCTTCACTATGCTGAAGCGGCATATCAATATAGTTGCACACTTTCGGATTTGCGGCGATGGTATCAATCAATTCGTCCGTAAAGAAGCCCGGATATGCATAATGCAGACGCACCCATGCAATGCCTTCCACTTCGCTCACACGATTCAGCAATTCCGGAAGCATAAACTTATCGTACAGATCCGTACCGTAATTCGTCGAATCCTGTGCAATCAAGCTGACTTCCTTCACACCTTGCTTAGCCAGCATCTCCACTTCAGCCACGATGGATTCCATCGAACGACTGCGGAATTTACCGCGCATGATCGGAATCGAACAGAATGTACAAGCGTTGTCACAGCCTTCGGCGATCTTGACATAAGCTGTGTAACGCGGCGTTGTCACTAGACGCGGGAGCTTCTGATCATAGTCAAAGGCCGGATTTCCGACTTTAACCGGACGTTTACCGCGAAGCGCTTCTTCGACAATATCCGTAATCTGATGGAAATCGCCTGTACCGACGATACCGTCGATCTCCGGCATTTCTTCCATCAACTGCTTCTTATAGCGCTGCGTCAAACAACCGGAGACGATAAGCGCCTTAAGCCGGCCTGTTTGCTTGAATTCCGCCATGTCTAGAATTGTATTGACGGACTCTTCCTTAGCCGCATCAATAAATCCGCACGTATTCACGATAATAACGGTGGCATCATCTGCTTGATCCACCAATTGGTAGCCGCGTTGATCGATTAGACCGGACATAATCTCCGAATCGACCAAATTCTTCTCGCAGCCCAATGTTACGACTTTCACTCGTTCTGTCATTTTGTATCCCCCAAACCCCTCCGTAAAGCTATCCTAACAAGTATAATACAAGGCATATACAGTGTCAAAATACGAAAAAGTCCCAGCCACCGCGACTTTGCCTGCGGACCGGGACTCTTCTTATGTACGTAAATCGCTTAGCGGTAGTTCGTAAATTGCAGATCAATTTGAAGATCTGCGCCGCGCAGCAACGCCATGACCGCTTGCAAATCATCAAGGCTCTTACCGGTTACGCGAATGGAATCACCTTGAATTTGGCTTTTCACTTTCAGCTTGGAATCACGAATCAGAATATTAATTTTTTTAGAAATATCCTGCTCGATGCCCTGTTTCAGTTTAATCTTCTGTCTAACCGTTCCTGCCGAAGCAGGCTCCAATTTGCCAAATTCCATGTTCTTGATGGGAACACCGCGTTTGATCATTTTGGATTGCAAAATATCAATGACGCTTGCCAATTTGTACTCGTCATCCGATACAACGACGATATCTTCTTTCTCGATTGCAATGCTGCTCTTGCTGTTCTTGAAGTCGAAACGCGTTTCAATCTCCCGCTCCGCTTGTGTAATTGCATTGTTCAGCTCTTGCATATCGACTTTCGATACGATATCAAATGAATTCTCAGCCATCTTCCATTGCAGCTCCTTTGCTTTTTCATTGACAAGTATTATAACGCATCTTACTGCGCAAGAAAAGGCATTCATCCCGGCTATTCCCGGGGTGAATGCCTCTGTGCGCTACTCAGCAGTCTTATTAGCTGCATCTGTTGCATCTGCTTCAACCATATCGAGCTGCATACGATGTGGATTTGCTGCATTTCCGTCATCCATCTCAACGCCGTCTAGGGTCACTTCAACTAAATCCGCACGTCCGACATTGATATAGGCGGGGCCGTTTATATCAAGCTCAATGGTTTCGCCGGTCTTATTGAATTGATGCTGCAAAATATATTTCCCGCTTTTGTTCTTCTCTTTAACCCCGATCCAAGCACGGCCTGTCGCATTAAACACGATCTTGTGCGCGCCGGCAGGGGCAACCTTGTAATAATCCGTCGAACCGGAAGAACGATCAAGTGTCAGCGTTGTAGCTGGCACAACAGGCTCCTCCACGGGCTTCTCCTCTGTTGGCGGCGGCGTAACAGGAACTTCATCTTTGCCTCCGGTAGATTCGTTCGTGGAAGCATTATCATTATTCTTGACCGTATCCTTATCCGGATTGGTCTCCGGCGCTTTCGTCTGGTCCGTCATCTTCGTCTGATCTGTCGTATCCACATTATCTTTGTTCGGCTGCTTGATCGCATAAATATAAACAACTACGATAATCAAGAGCAGAAACGACCACATCAGCGTACGGAATCCCCATTTGCCCCATCGATCATTGGCTTGCGTTTGAGAGCGGCGTGGTCGTTGGATCGGCTCCACCACTTGCTCCGGAACGTTAGAGGGTATTTCCTTGTTGTACAACCGAAGAACCTCGTCAGCATCAAGCCCAACTGCTTCCGCATAGTTCTTCACAAACGCACGCACATAGAATGAACCGGGAAGCACGCTATAATTGCCTTCCTCAATCGCTTCAAGATAGCGTTTACGAATTTTCGTCAATTCCTGGATGTCATCCAGGGACAGCCTTCGCTGTTCCCTCGCCTTCTGAAGCAAGGCACCCAAATCCGACATGACCACACCTCCTCATTTCATCAAAAATCGTTAAAGCCCATCGTAAACGATTCGTAAGAAATTTCCTCGTCGGGTGTATTTCGCAATTCGATAATATAATCAAAATCACTATATTCATACGCCGATTCTTTCACGAAAATATCCGGATGCTCGATAACTTTCGTCGATGGCATTGCCATAATTTCTTGTAAAAGCGCATGATGTTTCTCATTCGAGCGAATTGTGCTGACAATCCCGTCAATAATAAAAATATTGTTCGGGGTCATTTCCTCTTCCGACAGCTGGCTGCGCACCGTTTGTCTAAGCAGCGTAGAAGAAACGAATGTCCAGCGCTTATTGGAGCAAACGCTGCCCGCAATAATGGATTCCGTCTTACCGACGCGCGGCATTCCACGCAATCCTATTAATTGGTTACCTTCTCGTTTAAACACTTCTCCAAGGAAATCAACCAGCATCCCAAGCTCGTCCCGCGTAAATCGGAATGTTTTGCGATCGTCAGAATCACGTTCAATATAGCGGCCATGACGTACGGCCAATATGTCTACGAGTTTTGGTTCACGCAGCTTAAGTACCGTAATGTTGTCAACTTTCTGAAGCATACGTCCGAGAATTTCGATCTTCTCGTCGTCATTCGTTTGCAGCAGCATGCCGCGTGTGCGGTTCTCTACACCATTAATCGTAAGAATGTTAACTTCCAGCATACCGAGCAAAGAAGCGATATCGCCAAGCAAGCCCGGGCGGTTCTTATGTATTCTGTATTCCATGTACCATTGTTTAAATTCCATTATGACACCTCGTGTTTGTGGAGGAATAGGTAATAAGGTAATAATTCATGTGTGATAAAAGATTATTCTACAATATTCGTCAATATCCTGCAACCTCAGGCAAACATTACAGAAAAGCCTCCGTTTCGGGAGGCTTTTCTCGTGGAAGGTTTACGAGCTTTGTACAAGCTTGACCATTAGGCCAGCAATCGTTTTTCGTTCCTGTTCGTCGCCGACATCCCAAAGTTCCTTGATTGCGCGTTCCTGCTCGTTTTTGGGATCGACCTTTTCTCCAAGGAAGGAGCCGATCTCATAGGCAAGATTTGCGATAGTGTCTTCATTCAATCCCATTCCCTTGGCCTGATCCACGCGATCGCTCAAGAAATGCTTCCATGTTTCGAAATTAGAAAGGACAGTTGACATTGTTTCTGTTCCTCCTTCGCATGTTAGCCGTTATACGGCAACAACCGTATTGTACACGCAAAGGATCAATCTTATTCGGATTTGAACATCAAGTCAGCCATCCGCCGTTTGGACTAATGATTTGACCTGTAATGTACGCGGACTCCGGCAACGCCAAGAAATAAACTAGCGATGCGATCTCCTCAGGCTGCGCAAAACGGCCAACGGGAATTTCAGACTCCAATGCCGACTTCTCTTCTGCATTGAGGTTGTCCAGCATCACGGTATCGACAGCCCCGGGCGCTACTGCATTAACAGTAACTCCTGACGGCGCCAATTCCTTGGCTAATGCTTTCGTGAAGGCATTCATGCCGCCTTTACTGGTTGAATACAGCACCTCGCAGGAGGCACCTGACATCCCCCATATGGACGAGACGTTAATAATACGACCGAATCGCTGGGAAATCATCGCGGGCATAAAGAGCTGCGTACAGAGAAACATACCTTTTAAATTCACGTTCATGACTTCATCCCAAGCTTCTTCCGTAACATCATTTAACATACTGTAATGGGCAATACCGGCATTGTTAACGACGATATCCGGCATCATGCCGCGAGACTCCAGCTTCTCGCGCATGCGAATAAGTTGTTCCTTCGAACGAATATCCGCCGTGACGGTCAACACATTCGCAGCACCGAGCCGCATACAGCTGCGAGCCGTCTCGTTGGCCGCTTCGTGCGCTTGATTATAATGAATGACGACGTTCATGTTCTCCGCGGCGAAGCGGCGCGCAATGGCCGCTCCGATCCCACGGCTTCCCCCGGTCACGAGCACCGTCATTTCTTTTAATGTTTTCAAACGGATTCTTTCGCTACGATGGATACAGCCATTCGATTCCAGTCAAAATGATTACGCAGCCGCTCATTTGCTTCTTCGAGCGTAATGCTTTCATAGACGGGCAGCATCTTGAACAGATCTGCGCCACGGAAACGATAGCGTGTAAATTCACCGGCGATTGCTTCAGGGGAGTTCAGCATACGAAGGTAGCCGCCGATTTTTTTGCGTTTGGTCCGCTCGAATGTCTCCTCGTTAAGACCCGTTGATTGTGCTTCATCTATAGCAGCACGGAGCCGGCGAATAAGCTCATCCGGATCGCGCGTTTCGCCGCCAATAACGGAGAAAGCATAATCCTCACTGCTGTTGAACTCATGCCCGAAAGAATCCGATATGAGATTATCATCATATAAAGCATGATAAATAGGTGCACTTGAACCTAATAACGCTTCTAACATCAACTTTGTTGCAAGTTCCGTGCGAAGCAGCTCCTCCGGCTTCAAAGCACCGCGATCCTCTTTAAAGCCAATCATGCACTTCGGCATAGAAACAGGTAAAGCTGCTGTTTTACGCGGAATTTTCACTGTATCCGGCTCCGGATCGAAAAATCTGGAGATCGGGCCTTGCGGCTCGAAGGTTTTGCGCGCCTGATTCTCCCGAACGAGCTTCATAACCGCTTCCGCCTGCACGCCTCCCACAACAAACAGAAACATGTTGGATGGGTGGTAAAAGGTTTCATAGCAGCTGTACAGCGTTTCTTTGGTAATCTGACGGATCGAATCGACCGTACCTGCAATGTCGATATGTATCGGATGCTTGTGATATAGCGCATCGATCAGCCCGAAATAAACACGCCAATCCGCATTGTCGCGATACATATTGATTTCCTGCTCGATGATCCCTTTTTCCTTCTCGACGTTCTCGTCGGTGAAGTAAGGATTTTGCACAAAGTTAAGCAAGGTTTCCAGGTTCGCATCGATTTGCTCCGTAGCCGAGAAGAGATAAACGGTGCGGTCGAAGCTGGTATATGCGTTGGCCGATGCACCTTGCGATGCAAAGGTTGCGAAAATATCACCTGTCGGCTCTTCAAACATCTTGTGCTCCAAGAAATGAGCGATGCCGTCCGGAACTGAAATCGGTGCTTGATCGCCTACGGCAAACCGATTATCAATCGATCCGTATCGAGTGGAGAATGTCGCATAGGTTTTGCTGAACCCTTCCTTGGGCAGAACAACTACTTCCAAACCATTCGGTAAAATTTCACGGTACAGCGTTTCTTGAACGCCTGGGTAAGCTAACGTTTCCATAGGCTTAGCCCTCCTTCCTGTCACGCAGGAAATAGATCGTATCGAGCTCGGTTTTGTGTGCGATAGCCGCAATCTGCTCAGCAGTAACGGACTGTACTTGCTCTAGGAGCTGCGCAGCGGAACGCTCGCGCTTGGATAGAATAGCATTGAAATCGAAGCCGATCATTTCATTAGCGGAATCTTGAAGCTCCCGCAGATGATTGGCGATCATCGCTTTCGTCTGATTCATTTCCAGATCACTGTAGCTGCCGCTTCGCATACTTTCTAACTGCTCTTTAATAATCGTAGTCGCCTTATCGTAATTGGCGATTTCAATGCCGGATTGGATCGTGCAAATGCCTTTATGCCCGTCTAAGCGAGAGGAAGCATAATAAGCTAAACTGGCTTTCTCACGTACGTTAAGGAATAGCTTGGAATGCGGGTAGCCGCCCAGAATACCGTTATACAGCAGAGCTGCCGGATAATCATCATCGCCATAAGCCGTGTTAATCCGAAGGCCGAGGTTCAGCTTCCCTTGATTGACGTCCATTTGTTCGACTACCGTCTGAACCTGACTAATCGGCTTGCGAATCTCCGGCAGCTTATAATCGGCCGGTGCTCCCTCATTATGATGGAACGCCTCCGCTACGAGCGCTTTCACTTCTTCCAGTGAAGTGTCCCCGACTACATACAAATCAAATGCAGCATTGGACAGCCACCCTCGATAAGCCGCTGTAACGGACTCCGGTGTCAGACTCGCAATGTCTTCGAGTTTGCCGAGCGGGTGAAGCCGATAGGGCTCATCCTCGCACATGACCTCTAAGCAACGCTCCGCTGCATAACGAATTTTGTCGTTAATGATCGCATCAAGACGCTTACGCAGCGTTTCTTTCTCAGCTTCTACGTATTTGGCGCGAAGATGCCCGTTCTCTAATGTCGGCTCGGTAAGGACCTCACCTAACAGTTTCAAAGATTCGCCAAGCAACGGCTGCTCGGACGAAACGAACCGGTCGTTAATAACGTCCATTCTGAACTGGATAATTTGAGCATCACCGCGTTTGTATACGTCGAAGCCGAAGCCTGCACCATACAAGTCATCAAGACGTTCGCGGAACTCAATTGTCTCCGGCGTGGATGCCGTTCCCCGGCGCAGCACAAATGGTATTAGCGCTACCGGAGTAACGGTCTCTTCTGTCAGCGGGAGACCACAGTACAAGGAAATAGAAAATGTTTTGAAGCGCTGTGTGGGCAGAACATGCAAGCGAATTCGATTCAGCTGTCCTCGTTGAAATGGAGAGTTGCTCACGCAACACGACCCCCTTCCGCTCAAGTTTATAAAGTCAATCTATTCCAATTTCCTAGGATCTATTCCATTCTACCCGATCGGAAATGGAAGAAGCAACCCGCGTCGATCAGCAGGCTGCTCCTCAAATTACTACATACAGAAAATATGTTTTCCGATCGTTTTCACCTGTGGACGTGACCATATCCATTTGGATGTTGCAGTCACCGGATTGAAGTAATAGAGGCAACCGCCGGTAGGATCTAAACCGTTGATGGCATCCTGAACCGCTTTCTTCGCGTTCTCATTTGGTGTCAACCAAATTTGTCCATCGGCCACTGCCGTGAAAGCCCCCGGCTGGAAAATAACACCGGAAACCGTGTTCGGGAAGCTCGGTGACTTCACTCGATTCAAAATAACGGCTGCCACAGCTACCTGTCCGATAAATGGCTCTCCGCGGGATTCACCATACACGGCATTGGCCATCAGCTTAAGATCATTCGCAGACAAACCAAGGTTGTTGGACTTGTTTACATCTGATCCCGAAGTGTTCTGATTACCGCTTGACCCACTGCCACTGCTCCCGCCGCTGCTCGTATCTGCTGCAGACGGTTTCCAATTCTTCGTTGCTTCCCACAGCTTCAATTTCGTCTTTGCCCCGACAACCCCATCGGATTTGAGGCCGAACTTCCATTGAAACCATGTGACTGCTTTTTTCGTGTTGGCCCCGAAAACTCCGTCAACTTTGCCGTCGAAGTAGCCAAGTGCTTTCAACCGGCCTTGCAGCTCTGTGACGTCTTTTCCTGATGACCCGACTTTGAGTGTAGCGCTGCTGAACGTTTCGGTTGTTTTACCGAACGAGGCATGCTTCAATGTGAAGGCGCCGAACAACAGAAGGACGATGACGATGGTCACCGTAATTAAACGATTTCTCATCTTTAGAATCTGCCTTTCTCTTGCAAATGGATTCGCAAAGCAAGCGAAGCATATTCCTAGTATGAGAAATCAAGGATACGATTATGCATGAATTTGCCTTAAGAGCTAATCTTTCCTGCGTCGTATTGATCCATTGTGAGCAGCACTTCACGTGGTTTGCTGCCTTCGTAAGGTCCTACAATACTACGCGCTTCCATCTGGTCAATCAGCCTGGCAGCACGTGTATAACCAATACGCATCCGTCTCTGGAGCAGGGAAACCGACGCCTGCTTCGCTTCCAGCACGATCCTTACCGCTTGATCGTACAGTTCGTCCAGAATCTCTTCATTCTCGGAGACGGAATCATCGATCTCCGGCACCAAATCTTCTTTGTATTCGGCTTCACCTTGACCGCGTGCATAAGCTACAACAGCTTCTACCTCATGATCGGAGAGGAATGCACCTTGCACCCGAATTGGCTTGGACATACCAACAGGCAGGAACAACATATCGCCTCGACCGAGCAATTTCTCCGCGCCGACCATATCCAGAATGGTACGTGAATCGACCTGCGATGAAACACCGAAAGCAATACGTGAAGGAATATTCGCCTTGATAACACCTGTAATAACGTCAACGGACGGACGCTGCGTGGCAATAATCAGATGGATCCCCGAAGCACGCGCCATCTGAGCAAGACGACAAATCGCATCCTCGACATCGTTAGCGGCAACCATCATCAAATCTGCCAGCTCATCCACGATAACAACGATATAAGGGAGTACCGCTGCCGGATTCTCCGCCATAAGCGTATTGTAACCTTCAATATTACGCGTGCCTGACTTGGAGAACAACTCATAGCGTTTCTCCATTTCAACGACGATCTTCTTCAATGCTAATGAAGCGCGTCTCGGATCCGTAACAACCGGTGCAAGCAAATGAGGAATCCCATTGTACATGTTGAGCTCGACCATCTTCGGATCGATCATAAGCAGCTTCACTTCATCAGGGCGCGCCTTGTACAGAATGCTTGTAATAATCCCGTTGATACAGACGGATTTACCTGAGCCTGTAGCACCCGCTACGAGCAAATGCGGCATCTTAGCCAGGTTACCGACAATGGGTTGCCCGGAGATATCACGGCCAAAAGCAATCGACATCTTCGAGCTGGCATTTAAGAATGACGGTGTCTCCATCACTTCTCGCATCGTGACAACCGACACTTCTGTATTCGGCACTTCGATTCCTATCGCCGATTTGCCCGGAATCGGCGCTTCCATCCGAATGTCTTTCGCCGCAAGAGCAAGCGCGATATCATCGGTCAGACCGACAATTCGGCTAACCTTAACGCCGGTTGCAGGCTGTACTTCATACCGAGTTACAGCCGGACCCCGCACAACATCAAGCACCTTGGCTCTTACGCCAAAGCTCTCAAGCGTGGCTTCCAGTTTACGTCTGGATTCCAAGGAGTCGGCTGTTTCCCCTGTTTTGCCAAGCCCGCTTGGCTTCTGCAGGAGCGCAAACGATGGCAACACATAGGGTTTCTCCGTCGGTCGCTTCACGACGCTGACTGTGCCTTCCACTGAATCCGGGTCATCAGGCATGATCGCAGGACTTGTCGGTATGGCTGCAACCATCGGCAGCTCTTCCTCGAAATCATCCGCCCCAGGCAAGCCATCATCCACTTCAGCCGGATTGTCAATCGGATGGAAATCAGTCAGTACCTCGGCGTTATCCTTATCATCATCGTAAGGAAGCTCCCAAGCGGGAAGCGGCTCTTCCTTTGATTTCGCTGTTCGTTCTTCAATCTGCTCCAGTACATTCGCTTGCCACCCAAGCTCGTCCGCGTCTTCATCTTCTTGCCAAGGCATCCGACCCGCTTGACCTTTAGCATCTGTGGTCTGTCCGTCATCCATCTGCCATTCAGAATCATGAGCATCCTCATTGGCCTTCGGTACCTCATTAAACCAAGAGAAAATCGGGAATCTGCTCTTCTTCGCACGCGGGCTATGCACCGGCGCATAATTCTCATCATCATCGTCATCCAGGTCATCCAAGGTAACGACATTGCCTTTAACCGGTCCTGCTTTCGCACCTGCAGTTGCCAACGTCTGCCTCTTCGAGAACAACTTCATCCGCAGCAAAGACCAGAAACGTCCGCCTCTGATACGGCCTGCACGCAGCAAATCCACGTAGGATTTGTTGGTCATGAGCATGATTGCGATCGCAAACATGACGATCATCACGAACTTCGCGCCAAAATAACCAAACAGCCAATAAAGCAGCGTATATTGAATGGCTCCCGCATACCCACCGCTTACCGTCTGAACGACACCTTCCGCCTGAGCCTGTTGTGCTGAGGTCATTAATGTCCCGCGGATATCGCTTCCAAGTTGAGAGAGTATGTAAGAAGCTGACAGACCGCCGGTCGGCTCTGTTTTCAGATCCATAACAGCTACCGAGCTCCATAAGGTACAAGCAAGCACTGCGAGCAGAAAGCCCGTCTTACGGGTGGACCAGCCTGTAGGCCAGGCGCGTTTCATCATGACGATCAGCCCGACATAGATGCCGACAAGTGGAAGTACAAAATAAAACTTACCCAGCAATAAACCAAATAATTTGGACAAGGAACGGCCAACCGTTGCTTCACCCGACAGCGCGATTACGGATACGGTTATGAGTAAAATACCATAAACTTCATATTTAAGGCTCGTCCCAATTGAGCTCTTGCGCTTCTTCTTTTTCTTCGCCAAAATGGTCACCTCTGGTAGTCATTATACCATAGGAGACCATAGGATGTGCTACTATTATCCAGCAAGGGCGGGCTTTCTACGAGGATGGATGCCCAAAAGGAATCAACGTTCCCGGCGATAACTCCGGACGTAAATACGCATCTAACGGCCCGTCAAGCAAACGTACGATACGGCCGACACCCGGCGTAACCGACTCGATTTGCAGCTGTACATCCCCTATTCTGATGGACACATAAGGACCCGGCTGATGGTTGATTCCGTCATAGACAAGCTCAAGAGGCATGGTTGAATAAATCGTCATTGTGTCAGACCTCCTGCCCCGGCAGCTGCCCCTTGCTTGCGCTGATCGATCAGTATATTCAAATCGCGCAGTGCTTGACCAATGCCCCCAACCGCATCGATTAAACCATGCTTCACCGCGTCCGGACCAATAACCGTCGTTCCGATATCCCGGGTCAATTCGCCTGTCTTGAACATCAATTCTTTGAACTTCGCTTCCGTTATGTTGGAATGGGATGTGACAAACCGAACGACCCGCTCTTGCATTTTGTCCAAATATTCGAAGGTTTGCGGAACCCCGATTACGAGTCCGTTTAATCGAATCGGATGTATGGTCATCGTTGCGGATTCCGCGATAAACGATTTATTGCCGGCTACCGCTATTGGTACCCCGATCGAATGACCTCCGCCAAGGACTAGTGTTACCGTAGGTTTCGTTAGCGAGGAGATCATTTCAGCTATAGCTAACCCTGCTTCCACATCCCCGCCGACCGTATTGAGCACAATCATGATGCCTTCGATTTTAGAATTTTGTTCAGCTGCGACTAGCTGGGGAATTAGATGCTCATACTTTGTTGTCTTGTTCTGTGGAGGCAATACGAGATGTCCCTCTACCTGGCCGATAATCGTCATACAAAATATATTGGACTCCGCTTGCGGTGTCGCCGTCTGACCGAGCTGCTGAATCGTTTCCACAACCGGATTAGTGCTCGGTTTCCGATCAGGTGCCGGTGGCTCCGGCTGCTCCGATTTAAAAACTAGTTCATCCTCAAACATATGCCTTGTCCTCCTCAACGTTCCACCTAGACTGCCTATGGTCGGCTCTGCATAGTATGGAATCTGCCTGTAGAATTATGCAATTATGGGCAAAAAGAAACGGTCTCCGAATTCGAGCATGACGCTCTTCGGAGACCGTTTCCTATTGGTGGGACAATTTATACTTCCATGATGATTGGCAGAATCATTGGGCGACGGCGCGTTTGCTCATACAAGAAACGTCCGAGTGCATCTTTCACATTTGTTTTGAGCGATGCCCACTCATTGACTTTATCGTTCATCAGCTTATGCAAGGTTGAAGTTACGATACGGTTAGCTTCCTCGAGCAGGCCTTCGGATTCGCGTACGTAAACAAAGCCGCGGGAGATGATGTCCGGACCGGACAAAATCGCACCATCTTGCTTGCTCAGCGTTACTACGACAACCAGAATGCCGTCTTGGGACAGAAGCTTACGATCGCGGAGTACGATATTACCTACATCACCTACGCCAAGTCCATCAATCAGAACGTTACCAGCTGGCACTTTGCTGCCTTTACGGGCAACTCCGCCTGTGAACTCTACAGTATCGCCATTGTCGATAACGAAGATATTCTCGCGCTCGATTCCGACGGATTCGCCTAGCAATGCGTGCTGGCGGAGCATACGGTATTCACCGTGAATCGGAATGAAGTATTTCGGTTTGATGAGATTAAGCATTAGCTTCAATTCTTCTTGGCTGCCATGACCCGAAACGTGAACACCGGAAACAGATCCAGCTCCATAGATAACGTTAGCTCCGAGACGGAACAGCTCGTCTACTGTACGCCCAACATAACGCTCGTTACCCGGAATTGGAGTTGCAGCAATAATAACGGTATCGCCAGGCATAATATCAACCTTACGATGTGTGGAACGCGCCATGCGCGTAAGAGCGGACATTGGCTCGCCTTGGCTGCCAGTGGATAGGACTGCAACGCGGTCAGCTGCCATTTTGTTGATTTCTTCAGGCTCAATGATTGTGCCTTCCGGTATGTTCAAGTAGCCAAGCTCAGAAGCAATCGACACGACATTGACCATGCTGCGGCCAACAACGGCGATTTTGCGCTTCGTTGCTATTGCTGCGTTCACCACTTGTTGAATACGGTGAACGTTGGATGCAAATGTAGCAACTACGACACGTTGTGTAGCTTTACGGAAAATATCTTCAAGTTCCACACCGATTTTGCTTTCCGATGGTGTGAAGCCTGCACGTTCAGCATTCGTACTGTCCGAAAGCAATGCCAGAACACCGCGTGCTCCGATTCCCGCCATACGCTGCAAGTCAGCATATTGATTGTTTACGGGAGTATGGTCGAATTTAAAGTCGCCCGTATGCACGACTGTGCCTTCAGGAGTATCTAAGCATACGCCAACAGAATCCGGAATACTGTGGTTCGTTCTGAAGAACGACGCTTTCATGGATCCCAATTGAACTTCCGAATCTGCATTGATCAGGATGCGTTTGGTCTCGCCAAGCAAGCCCGCTTCCTTCAATTTGCCTTCGATTAGGCCCAGTGTTAATTTCGTACCGTAAATCGGCACATTCAAGTGCTTCAATACATATGGCAAGCCGCCAATGTGATCCTCATGACCATGCGTAATCAGAATCCCTCTAACTTTATCGCGATTCTCCGTTAAATACGTAATGTCTGGGATTACGATATCAATTCCGAGCATATCTTCTTCCGGGAATTTAAGACCTGCATCTACGACTACGATATCATTACCATATTGAATGACATACATGTTCTTCCCGATTTCACCGACGCCGCCCAGTGCGAAAATAAGCAGCTTATCCTGGATGTTTTTCTTAGACAAGTGTATCCGTACCTCCTAATAGTTTTACGAAACAAACCAGACCTCATCACTGCCGAAACGACAGAAACCGAAGCTAATCTGATCGAACTTATATAATAGTTGTCCAAATTGTATGGCTGGACGTTCCTCCCGCAGGAACGCGCTTCATACAAGTAATAACTAGTGCTGTTCAACGCCACCCTTGGCGTTACACATTTTCAATATTTTGCCGCACACCGTCACTTGCTTTCATTATACATGATTGAAAATACGAAAAACAAGTAAAGCAGAAAATGTCCAATCAAGAATGACCTTCTCTATGTACAAACAAAAAACCGATGCAAGCGCACCGGTTTGTGGCGACTGCGGAATGAAGTACCACGAGCAGTGAATAGCGTATTAGTTCAAAATACCCCGGAGCGCAGCTAACTCTGACTCGTTTGCATCCACAAGAGGCAAACGAACGCCTCCTACAGGCAATCCTTTCAGGTTCAGTGCCGCTTTCACAAGGACAGGGTTCGGAAGATCAAACAGTCCTCTGAAAATAGGCAGCGAAGCGGCATGCACCTTGTAGGCTTGTGCAACATCGCCCTTCAAATAAGACTCGATGATTTCACGAATCTGCTTGCCGATAATATGGCTGGCCACGCTGACAATACCATGAGCCCCTACAGCAACCGCAGGCAGAGCACTGCTGTCATCACCGCTGTAAACGCGGAAACCTGCAGGCGCTTGCGAAGCAATTAATGTCACTTGGTCCAGGGAAGCACACTCTTTCGTAGCCACGATATTCGGAATTTGCGCAAGACGAAGTGTAGTCTCCGCAGACATGCTGACAATCGTACGGCCAGGTACGTTATAAACCATAATTGGCAATTTAGTGCCTTCAGCGATAACTTTGAAGTGCTGGAAAATGCCTTCTTGCGTCGGCTTGTTGTAGTAAGGCACAACCAATAATGCCCCATCTACTCCGCATTTCTCAGCCACTTGAGTCAAGTGGATCGAATGTGCCGTTTCATTGCTTCCGGAGCCTGCAATAATTTTGCAGCGTCCGCGAGCGTGCTCTACAGCATAAGTAAACAAAGCGATCTTCTCGTCATCCGTCAGCGTAGGAGATTCACCGGTCGTCCCGGAAACCACGATGCTGTCGCTTTGCTGATCCTCGATCAAGTAGTCCATTAACCGCCCTGTCGTTTCCCAGTCAATCGACCCGTCCGCATGGAACGGGGTAACCATTGCCGTAATTATTCTTCCGAAATCCATGTATGATTCCTCCCAAGGTGAATCGGCTGTCTCGACTCCGTAATCTGGTATCGTGTTTCGAGATTGCATGATTATAAGGACTACTTACGATTGCTATTCATGTAATGAGAATTTAGTGTGCAGCGCCTGCAGTGCGCCGGCCATATAATTTTCACTGACCAGCACCCAGATTGTAGTATTGGAATCTGCGGATTGCAAGATCGGAATGCCTTGCTCCGTCAGCGCTTCCACAATACGTGCCATGATGCCGGGAACACCGTTCATTCCGCCGCCTATGACGGAGATTTTGGCACATCCGCTTACTGCTCGCGGTGCATAACCGATATCATGCAGAACCGAAACCGCTTTGTCTGCATCATGATCGAATACGGTATATACTGCTCCACCGGGATTTACGTTAATAAAATCAACACTGATTTGATGCCTTGCCATTGCTTGAAACACTTGCAATTGGACATCGGTGTGACCATCCTGCGCCTGTACCGTAATTTGAGTTACGCCGCTGACATGCGCCACACCTGTGACATGACGATCGCGCACTGCAGAAGCTTTGGCAGCAGCATCGAAGGTGTCTGTCACAAGCGTACCTTCCTCTTCAGAGAAGGTAGAACGTACGCGAAGCGGAATGCGCGCTTGCTGTGCAATCTCTACTGCTCGCGGATGAATAACTTTCGCGCCTTGCCTTGCCATATTGCCGATCTCAGCATAGCTGATTACGGATAACGGCCGAGCATCCTTCACGATCCTGGGATCTGCGGTTAGAATGCCGTTTACATCTGTATAAATATCGACTCGCTCTGCGCGGAGTGCAGCCCCTAAGGCAGTTGCCGAAGTATCGCTGCCACCTCTGCCGAGCGTCGTAATATCCCCTGCTTCGGTTATACCTTGAAATCCGGTAACGATTACAACTTGGCCATCCTCAAGCGCTTTATGAATGGCTTCCGTCCGAATTTCAATAATACGGGCACGCCCATATTGATTATCTGTAATAATACCTGCGCCACCGCCGGTCAAAGCGATTGCTGCGATCCCAGAGGCACGCAGCAAGCTGCACAATAAAGCAGCGGAGATGATTTCTCCGCAACCCTGCAGCATATCGCGTTCTTTGGCAGGCAATGAATCACCGTGATTGCGAATAAGCGAGAGAAGCGTGTCCGTTGCATAGGGATCGCCTTTTCTCCCCATTGCTGAGACGACAACGACGAGTCCGTACTGTCGTTGCCGTTCCCGATCAATATGTCCGATTACTAATCGTCTTGCTTCGTCCGAGGACAATGAAGTCCCGCCGAACTTCTGAACGAGGATGCGCATTCACAAGCCTCCGTATCCGAACGAGAACAACGTCGCCGAATCGTTAGCTTCCTGAACAACCTGCTTCACTTGTGTAGTGTCTATTCTTTCTCAATTGCAATGTATTCTGCGATTTGTACAGCATTCCATGCTGCACCTTTGAGCAGATTATCGGAAACAATCCATAGATTCAAACCGCGTGCATGGCCTAGATCACGGCGAAGTCGTCCCACGAACACTTCAGGTTTGCCTGCCGCTTCAGTAGCAAGCGGATAACGTTGACCTGCAGGATCGTCGACAAGCTCGACACCCGGAGCTTCAGCAATGAGCGTCCTGACGTCTTCCAGTTCATAATTTTTTTTGAGCTCTACGTATACGGACTCCGAGTGACCATAAACGACAGGAATACGAACACATGTCGCTGTTACGTCGATGGACTCATCGCCCAAGATTTTCTTTGTTTCGCGAACCATCTTCATTTCTTCAAGCGTATAACCGTTGTCTTGAAACTTATCAATTTGCGGAATGGCGTTGAATGCAATCTGATGCTTCACGGGTAACGACCCTACCGGCAATATATCCGGTATCAGGTCATTGCCATCCAGCACCTCGCGAGTTTGACGCAGCATCTCGTCGATTGCACGACTGCCTGCGCCGGAAACGGCTTGATAGGTGGAAACGATAATTCGTGAAATACCATAACGGTCTTGCAGTGGCTTCAACGCTGCAACCAGTTGGATCGTCGAGCAATTCGGATTCGCAATGATCCCTTTGTGATCGTTTACCTTATCGATATTCACCTCAGGTACGACTAGCGGCGTATCCGGGTCCATCCGATAAGCATTCGTATTATCGATACAAACAGCGCCATGCTCGACAGCGTGGGGGGCAAGTGCTTTAGTCACATCGCCGCCCGCACTGAACAAGGCGATTTCGATTCCTTTAAAGCTATCCGGTGAAGCTTCCTCCACCGTAATTTCTTTTCCCTTGAATATGATCTTCGTACCTGCAGAACGTGCGGAAGACAGCAATTTCAGTTCTGCAATCGGAAAATCCCTTTTCTCGAGCAAACCAATGATTTGTTCTCCTACTGCGCCTGTCGCACCAACTACTGCGACGTTAAACAACTTCTGATTCGACATGCTGGTTGTTGTCTCCCCTCAAAAAAAGAACGTCAGTCAAGGATTACTCCAATTACATCTGAATTCGTAAAATTGAGATTTTACTACTTACAAATTAAGAACGTTCAATCAATAAAGGCTGCAGCTGTTTACCTAGTAAGGCGGCTTCACAAGCCTCAGGTACCAGCTCCATCTTGGCGACAAGCGAGTTAGGCTTCTGGATAGGATTATCCTGTCCGAAGGGTACAAAATAAACGTTTTTACATACTAAAAGTTTTGCAATGTTAGCGGCGTTTAAGCCGAGACCGTCATTCGTCGAGATTGCGAGAACAAGCGGGCGTTGGTTGCGCATCTGCGCTTTCGCAGCCATGAGTACAGGACTATCTGTCATCGCATTGGCGAGTTTACTTGTCGTATTGCCCGTGCAAGGTGCAATAACAAGAACGTCGAGCAGTTTAGACGGCCCCAGGGGCTCAGCATCGACGATTGTCGAAATAATTTCATTGCCAGTGATGGATTTCAGTTGCCGCTGCCACTCTGCCGCAGTTCCAAATCGCGTATCCGTAGTAATCAGCGTTTGCGTCACAATCGGAACTACATTCGCTCCCTCGTCAACAAACCGCTGAATGACCGGCATGACCTCTGCAAACGTACAGTGAGAACCGGAGAGCGCATAGCCCACCGTTTTGCCTTGCCATTTCATTGCTCATTCCCCCGTTGCCTGAAATCTTCCTCAATCAATCGACTTAAACAATCCGCAATGATACGTCCAGCGGTTTTGGGTGCGACGATTCCTGGTAGGCCGGGGGCGAGCAACGCTTTAATTCCGCGCTTCTCGGCAAAGCGGAAATCCGTTCCGCCGGGCTTCGAAGCGAGGTCAATTATGACCGCTCGCGATGGCAAATTTGCTATAATTTGCGCTGTGACTATCATAGTCGGAATTGTATTAAAAAGCAAGTCAATATTCCCCACAAACTGCTGTAATTGCTTGATGTAGAAGGGTTCAAACCCCATCTCATACGCCCTTGCAAAATGCTCCTCGCGGCGCACCCCTACCTTCACTTTTGCCCCAAGTCCCTGCAAGGTTCGTGCCAATGTAAATCCTGTTCTACCGATGCCGAGCACCATACAAGATGAACCATGAATGGTAATATCCGTGTTCTGAATGGCCATCATGACAGCACCTTCCGCTGTCGGGATCGAGTTATAAATGGCAACATCATCGCGGTCGAACAATTCAACAAGCCTAATGGCATATTTGCCGCATAAATTCCGCAAATATGGCTTTGCCATCCCCGTATACACGGTGCAATGCTTCGGTAAACGTGCAACATACTCATCAGTCAGCATTAATTCGCGGTCACTGAAAACAGCAATGATTTTGCCGTCATCGTCCGTTCCGACAGCCGGAAGCACAAGCGCATCGGCATTCGCAAATAAATCCTCGCTGAGCTCGGCGCGCACCGCTCCGTCCAGTGAGGAATGCAGCTGATCAAAGCCCGCAACCGTTACCGACGCATCGAGCTCGGTCAGCTTCCGGATGACCTCAAGCCCCCGAGCGTCACCGCCAAGAAGCAAGACCTGAACCCCTGTCAACATAAGGGTATCACTCCTTTCCTACTGTAACCGTTAGACGCGCGTGCATCGCGGCTCGGTTAGCAGTGCTACTGTAACCGTTAGACGCGCGTGCATCGCGGCTCGGTTAGCAGTACTACTGTAACCGTTAGACGCGCGTATACCGCGGCTCGGTTAGCAGCACCTCTCTAACTGCCCCAGCGCCTTCCGTTAAGGCAACCCAAATGACAGTATGCGCACTTGGTTATAGACCATCTTATGCATCCGCCCAGAGCGGGGTGAAAATCAAATTCGAGCGTCATGAAGAGACAAAAAAGCACCAGGGCTGCTGCCCCGGTGCTCTTCGTACAATAAAAATATAATTTCTACCTTTGCAGCTTAAGGTTAAACCCCTGTGTGGCCGAAGCCGCCTGCACCGCGTACGGTATCAGGCAGCTCATCCACTTCAGTAATCGCTACATCAGGCACGATTTGGAACAGCATCTGCGCAATGCGCTCCCCACGTTCAATGGTAAATGGCTCCTGCCCCAGATTAACCAGCAGCACCTTTACCTCCCCGCGGTAATCTGCATCAATTGTCCCGGGAGAATTCAAGCATGTAATTCCATGCTTATAAGCAAGCCCGCTTCTGGGACGGATTTGCGCTTCCAGTTCCGCAGGCATAGCCATCGAGAACCCCGTTGGGATGAGCTTGCGCTCTCCCGGCTTCAAGATTACAGGCTCGTTTACTGCCGCTTGAAGATCGAATCCCGCGGCAAGCTCCGACATCTTGCGTGGCAGCGCGATTTCTTCATTGCCGGGTAGTCGTTTAAAGAGTACTTGAAACAAGTGAATCCCTCCCGATTGACGCTGCTGCTTTATCGTTACTGCCGACCATCGCCACAGCAAAAGGAACAGAAAGCATTCGTTTCGTTACGTCTTGAATATCCTTCATATCGACATCATCAATTCGCTTCAGCATTTCGTCCAGCGTATAGTGACGGCCAAGCATCAGCTCGTTTTTGCCAAGTCGGTTCATCCGGCTGGACGTGCTTTCAAGACTAAGAATCAGACTTCCTTTAAGCTGCTCTTTACCGCGGTGCAGTTCCGTATCCGTCAGCCCTTTCACGGCCAAGTCATGCATTTGAGCCATCGTCAGCTCCAGTACTTCTTTTGTTTGCTTAGGCGCTGTCCCTGCATAAACAGTAAATAGTCCACTATCAGCATAAGACGTATGATAGGAATAAACCGAATAAGCAAGACCGCGTTTCTCACGGATTTCTTGGAACAGTCTGGAGCTCATGCCTCCGCCTACCGCATTGTTCAGCAAGATCATCGCATACAGCTGCGGATCTGCAATCGAACAGCCCGGGAACGAGATACAAATATGGTTTTGTTCGGTTTTCTTCTTATGGAACAGATACTGTCCGTTAAAGGTTGGTGTGGAAACCGCCGTTTCCGTCCCGTTATTTTGGAATCCTCCAAAATGCTGCTCGAGCAGCTCCAGCAGAGCTTTTTCTTCAACGTTACCTGCCACACTGATGACGGTATTATCAATTCGATACTGGCTCTTCATGTAGCCGCGCAGCGAGTCGCCGTTCATGGCACTTAACCGCTCTTCCAGTCCTAGAATGGAATAAGCAAGCGGGTGATCCCCATATGCAGCACGAGACGCTTCATCGTGAACCTTATCATCCGGTGTATCTTCGTACATCGATATTTCTTCGAGTATGACATTTTTCTCTTTTGCTAATTCCGCCGCGTCCATTTGTGAATTGAAGAACATGTCCGCTAGCGCATCCACGGCGATTGGCAGATGCTGATCCAATACTTTGGCAAAATAACAGGTGTATTCTTTGGCTGTGAACGCATTTACATTACCGCCGATACCATCGAACAGATCTGCGATATCTTTGGCGCTGTGACGTTCCGTTCCTTTAAACAACATGTGCTCGATAAAATGGGAAATCCCGTTATTCTCAGGCGATTCATTTCGCGAGCCAGTCTTGACCCAAATCCCAAAGGCCACCGATCGGAATGTCGGTATGTATTCTACTACGACGCGTAAACCATTGCTAAGGGTATAGTTATTCAATTCGGTTCCTCCTACACGTTTTCTGCTGCTTCTTTACCATCTAGCAGAAATACAATGACTTCACTATAACAAAATTATGGTCTTGCCTCAACTAATGAGGTTCTCTTGGGGGAAAGCGTTTCACTTACCGTTCCGAGCATAAGCCCTTTCTGCTTAATTGCGGTAATCATCCCTTGAAGCGCTGCACTTGATGAATCTGTCGGATGCATGAGGATGAGCGATCCCGGCTCTACGCGGGTGCGCACCTTACGAATGATTGCGTAGGCAGGCGGATGCGTCCAGTCAACCGTATCGAGCGTCCAGAGGACTGTTTTGAGCCCTTGCTCTGCCGCGACATCAACCGTCATTTGGTTAAAATCGCCCGAAGGCGGTGCGAACCAATTATTCGTAACATTCAAGGTCGACTTAAGCAGTGCTTCGGTCTTTGCAATTTGATTATATGCAGAACGCCGATCAAGTTGACTCATCTTCGGATGCGTATAGGCATGATTCGAGATTTCATGTCCCTCTGCTTGAATTTGCTTAGCAACATCCGTATTTTTCTTGAGCCAAGTCCCGTCGAAGAAGAACGTGGCTTTTACATTTTCTTTCCTCAGCGTATTCAGCATGGAAGGAATGTACTCATTTCCCCAAGCAACGTTAATCATCAGCGCTACCATCGGTTTGTTTGGATTGCCTTTATAGATGGGGACCCGTCCGAGATCATTCAAACTAATTTTCGGTTCTACTTCTTTGTATACAAACCGAATAGGCTCACTCTCTGGGGCGTTCTCCATGAGTCGATAGGTCTTATCCACATCAATCTCGAGCCCGTTATAGCCCGGTATCGCTTTCCACACCCGGTCCACTCTCGCATCAACCGGCGCAATACGCTTCTTCTCTGCCTCTGAACGAATCATATCCATCAGAGCGGAGTTGATTCCGGAAAATGCGTACAGCGCTGGTACGGATGCAGCACGGTCCCCATTCTTAAGGAGCGTCACGTATTCATTGAGCGGGCTATTAAGCCTAACAAACGTGATCAATATAAGCATGACTGATGCCATGACGATTGCTTTCTTCAGCTTCATAGGAGCTGTCCCACCCTTCTCCTTCATCATATTATGGCTCGGCCCACTTTATGAGAAGAAGCGAAAGACAACGAAACAACAAAAAAGAGACAGATGCTATCATCTGTCTCTAATTTCTTGTCTGTTACGATACCTTAGGACTGCTGAGCAGGAACCTCAGGCGACAGAACCGCTTTGCGGGACAAGTTGATGCGGCCTTGTTGATCGATTTCCGTTACTTTAACGGTAATTTGATCGCCAATTTTCAGGACATCTTCAACCTTAGCAACACGCTCTGTTGAGATTTGTGAAATATGAACCAAACCGTCTTTGTTTGGCAAAATTTCTACGAAGCAGCCGAATTTCTCGATCCGTTTCACTGTACCGAGGTAAACCTCGCCTACAACAACTTCACGTACGATGCCTTCGATGATTTGTTTTGCACGCTCATTGGCTTCTGCATTAGAAGACGCAATAAACACGGTTCCGTCTTGTTCGATATCGATTTTTACGCCGGTTTCATCAATGATTTTGTTGATTATTTTACCGCCGGAGCCGATAACATCACGGATTTTGTCCGGATGGATCTTCATGATGACGATTTTCGGTGCATACTGCGACAGGCTTGTACGAGGTGTTTGCATGACTTCATTCATTTTACCAAGAATGTGCAAACGGCCTACGCGAGCTTGCTCCAAGGATTGCGCGAGGATCGCACGATCGATACCGTCGATTTTGATATCCATTTGGATCGCAGTTACGCCTGCTGCAGTGCCGGCAACTTTAAAGTCCATATCGCCAAGATGATCTTCCATCCCTTGAATATCCGAGAGAATGGAGAAGTGATCCCCGTCTTTGATAAGACCCATTGCAATACCCGCTACCGGTGCTTTGATCGGAACGCCTGCATCCATCATAGCAAGTGTGCTTGCGCAGATACTTGCTTGGCTGGTTGAGCCGTTCGATTCCAATACCTCGGATACGAGACGAATCGTATATGGGAATTCAGTTTCGTTCGGAATGACTTTGGACAACGCACGCTCACCAAGAGCACCGTGACCGATTTCACGACGGCCCGGAGGACGAAGTGGTCTAGCTTCCCCTACGCTGAACGGCGGGAAATTATAATGATGCATGAAACGTTTTGTTTCAGTCAAATCGATGCCGTCAAGAATTTGCACATCGCCAAGCGCGCCAAGCGTACAGATGCTTAGTGCTTGCGTTTGTCCGCGTGTGAACAAACCGGAACCATGCGTACGCGGCAGCAACGCGACATCACATTCGATCGGACGAATTTCGCTTAGAGCCCGTCCATCCGGACGAACCTTATCGTGCGTGATCAAACGACGAACTTCTTCTTTGACGATATCGTAAAGGACTTCCTTCACGTCGCCAAGAAGCTCCGGCGTTTCCGCATATTCAGCTTCAAAGTGGGAAATCGTGTCTGCATTTACGACATCAATCGCTTCTTGACGGGCATGCTTCTCCACAATGCTTACCGCTTCAACAAGTCGTGCTTTAGCAAACGCGCGAACAGCCTCATTAACAGCAGCATCTACCGTTTTCAGCTTCACTTCAACCTTCGGTTTGCCAGCAAGGCCTTGAAGCTCATCAATTGTTGCGACGATACGTTTGATCTCATCGTGACCGAACATGATCGCCTCTAGGATAACATCCTCCGGCACTTCGTTTGCTTCCGCTTCTACCATCATAATCGCATCTCTAGTACCTGATACTACAACGTACACGTCACTCTTCGTTTCTTGCTCAACGGTCGGGTTGATAATAAATTGACCGTCAATACGGCCAACAATTACGCCGCCGATTGGGCCGTTGAACGGAATATCCGACAACGTCAACGCTGCGGAAGTACCGATCATCGCTGCGATTTCCGGTGTGCAATCTTGATCCACGCTCATTACGATGTTAGCAATTTGAACTTCGTTACGGAAGCCTTCAGGGAATAGCGGACGAATCGGACGGTCTGTCAAACGGCTCGCCAAAATCGCCTTCTCACTTGGACGTCCTTCACGCTTGATGAAGCCGCCTGGAATTTTACCTACCGCATATAGACGTTCTTCATAGTTGACTGTCAGTGGGAAAAAGTCTAGATTCTTCGGTTCGCTGGATGATACAACCGTACATAATACTACAGTTTCACCGTATTTCACGGTTACCGCTGCGTTTGCTTGTTTGGCTAAACGACCCGTTTCAAGAATGAACGGTCGGCCGCCAAGCGTTGTTTCTACACGATGCAGCATGTTATTCCTCCTTAACTGCAAGCCGCTACATCCCACCCGGAATGCTCGGCTGTCAGGTTTCATTAATTTCCATACGCGTACTTACATACCAAAAACTGCTGGAAAATTACCTATAAGAAAAGCTCCGAAGGGAGCTGCTCAAAAATATTATGTATGGTTCATTTACAAAAAGCAACCCAGTGCAGCTGAGCCTGGAATCCCAGGCGGCTTGACAACCAGGTTGCTTTTATCCCCGCATCTATTATCGGCGAAGGCCGAGTTTTTCGATCAATGCGCTGTAACGTTTAACGTCTTTGTTTTTCAAGTAAGCCAACAGTTTACGACGTTGACCAACCATCTTAAGCAGACCGCGACGCGAGTGATGATCTTTCTTGTGCGTCCGAAGATGATCTGTCAAGTTGACGATGTTTTGCGTCAGGATAGCGATTTGAACTTCCGGAGAACCGGTATCGTTCGCGTGGGTTTTGTGTTCGTCGATCAATTGGTGTTTACGCTCTTGTGTAAGTGCCATCCATGTTCACCTCCTTCTATCATAATCGCCGTTAGCCTCGCCGTCGCCCGGTGAAAAACGAACCGGCCAAGCTAAGGTTCTGTAAAGTCGCGCGTAGTGAGAATAGAACATGATTACGCAACGAAATAGAGTATACCACAACTGCCTATAAGAAGTAAATGCCGAGCTTAATTCTTATTGTAGGCAGCCAGAACGGATCTCGCTTGTTCGGCATCAGATTTGATTTGAGCAATCAATTCATCAATGGAGCCGAACTTCTTCTCACTTCGCAAGAACGAAATGAATTGCACCGTTATGGATTTATCATACAGATCACCGCTGAAATCAAGCAGATGAGCCTCCATAACAGGCTCTGGCAGTTTCTCGTGGAAAGTCGGCTTCACGCCAATGTTGAGAACAGCCGGCACCCGCTTCCCGTCAACTTGTACCATTACAGCATAAACGCCTTGTCTTGGAATCACATAGGCTGCTTCTTGCTTAATGTTCGCTGTCGGAAAACCGATCGTCCGTCCTCTGCCTTCCCCATGAATAACGACTCCCCGTACTTGGTACGGTTCGCCGAGAAGCTGCTCCGCTACTTCAGGCCGCCCTTCGGAAAGTGCTTCACGAATTAGCGTGCTGCTTACTTTATCTCCATCCTGCATGAAAGGATCCACGATTTCCACCTCGATATCAGGCTCACCAAGCGCCCATAATGTTTCCGGCTTCCCTGCACCCTTGGCTCCAAAGGAAAAATCAAAGCCGACCGTCGCATGCTTCACTTGAAGCGGACGCAGCACGTACTCGACAAAGTCAGACGGCGTAACGCTCGCGAACTCTAAATCAAAGTTCACGATGTATACGACATGTGCGCCTAATTCGCGAAAACGTTCCACCTTCTCTTCAAGGGGAGTTAGGCTTGCCGTGTACTGACCGCTTTGACCAAGCACTTCCTTCGGATGAGGATGAAAGGTCATGATTGCTCCCTGCAAACCTGCCGCTCGGGCAGCTTCCATTGCATGCCGAATCACGTTCTGATGGCCGCGATGTACGCCGTCAAAATGACCAATTGCCACCGTTTTCGGTTTCGCTGAAAGCGCTGCTTGAGTCGAGACAATCGGATATTGTAATGAAATGATTTCCACTGCAGTCACACCTGCTTTATGTTCTTCACTAATCTGCTGTTTTGGTAAAGACCTTAACAGCTTTAAGCGTCGCTGTTTCTTCATCCGGAGTAAACAACCCGACGAATGTACCGTCATTGCCATAGAGGCGTATGATGGAATCCGTATTGTAATCCCCATGATCGAACAGCGCGTTCAAGTAGATTCGCTTGCCTTGGAAGGCGCGCTGCACATTCTCCATGCTAACTGTAGCACGGGGGAAATGATCAAGCGCTTCATCCGATGGCGTGAGCTTCTCTTCCAGTTCACCGGCAGCTTGCAGCTGCGCGATTTGTTCAAGGGTGAAGCACTGCTCTCTAGTAAATCCTCCGGACATCGTTCGAGTTAATTCCGCCATTACAGCGGGTACACCTAGGGCTTGTCCAATATCCACACACAAGGTGCGAATATAAGTGCCTTTGGAGCAGGAAACGGAGAAACGAATCGTCGGATGCGGTTGATCCAGCTTCATCTCCAGCAAATCCAGTGTATAAATCGATACAGGTCTGGATTTACGTTCGATCACTTGACCTTCGCGTGCCAACTCGTATAACCGTTTTCCATCCACTCGCACAGCGGAATACATCGGAGGTACTTGCTCGATCTCGCCTAAGAACGAAGACAAGACACGGCGAATATCCGCTTCAGTCAACGTTACAGAAGGCAGCTCTTCCAGCACAGTACCGGTTAAATCCTCTGTATCTGTCGCGATACCAAACTGCATCACCGCTTCATAACTTTTAGGCCGCTCCTGCACATATTCGACTACGCGCGTCGCACGGCCAATACATAGCGGCAGCACACCGGTTACAGCAGGATCCAGCGTACCCGTATGGCCGATACGTTTGACTTTAACGATGCCTCTGACTTTCGCGACCACGTCATGCGAGGTCCAGCCAGCCGGCTTCCAAACTGCCAAAATGCCATCCATCATAGAGTAAGCGCCTCACTTGCTGCTTGTACAACTTTGCCGATAGCTTCCTGCATGCCTTGCTCCAAACGAAAGCCTGCTGCCCGAACATGTCCGCCGCCGCCAAATGTTTGTGCAATTGCCGCGACATCTGCTTTACCGGAAGAACGCATGCTGACTTTCACGTCGCCATTCTCGGTTTCTTTAAACAAGATGCCTACGTCAACGCCTTCCACGTTTACCGCGTAGTTAACCAGACCTTCAAGGTCATCGCCAACTGCACCGGTTTCTGCCATATCGGAGAAAGCCACATACAACCATGCAATCCGGTTATCATCCGAGAACGTCAACCGATTCAGTCCACGCTGCAAGAGAAGTAATTGGGGCTTGGTCATTTGCTCCAGCAAATGGTTGGCAATCCAGTGTCCTTCAACTTCCTCCGCAAGCATGCGCGATGCAACCTGCATGACCCTTGGAGTAGTATTGGAGTAACGGAATCCGCCGGTATCGGTAAGTAGACCTGTATAAATAGCGGTAGCGACTTCACGATCAAGTGAAATGGCCCCATGCTCGATAAGATCGTATAAAATTTCGACCGTAGCGGCCGCATTGATTCGGATTAAGTTAGCTGTGCCGAAAGCATCATTAGTAGGATGATGATCGATATTAAGCAACTGAGCTGATTCGGCAAATCGTTCACTTATCCGCCCGATTCGGCGGAAGTCCGCGCAATCAATAGCGATGATGCGGTCAAATGTTTCTTCCAATGGCTGCTTGCTATAATTAATGATTGACGCAGACGATTCCATGAAATGAAGACGAATCGGCACTGCGCCTTCATTAATCAGTACGGCCTGCTTGCCCAACTGGCGAAGAAGCCAGCCGACCACGATCGTCGAGCTGATTGCATCTCCATCCGGCTGAACATGCGAGACGACAAGAAACCGATTGCCGTCTCGAATGAATTCAAGCGCCGCTTGCAGCTGTTCTTGATAAGCGGCTGAGAACACCGCAGCTTTCGCCGCGGTCATTCGCCGCTCCGGCCATTAATCGTATGCAGCAACGCTTCGATCTTACTGCCGTACTCGATGCTGCCATCGAATTTAAACAGCAGCTCCGGCGTGTGGCGGAATCGAATTCGTTTGCCGAGCTCGGAGCGAATGAAACCTGTACCGCGGGCAAGAGCTTTAAGCGTTTCTTCTTTCTGCTCTTCGCTTCCCAGCACGCTAAGATATACACGTGCTTGCGATAGGTCATTCGTTAGATCAACACCGGTTACCGTAATGAAACCGATGCGCGGATCTTTGAGCTCTGTCTGAATGATTTGGCTCAATTCTTTCTTAATTTGTTCACCTACACGTCCTACGCGGACTTTAGCCATAGGTTGATCACCTCTCTACACTTTCCAGGACGTAAGCCTCGATGATGTCTCCCTCTTTAAGGTCGTTCATCTTCTCGAGCGTTATGCCGCACTCGTAGCCTTGCGCCACTTCTTTTGCATCGTCCTTGAACCTTTTAAGCGATTCGATTTCGGTTTCCAAAACCACAATTCCGGCACGAATTAAGCGAGCCTTCGCACTGCGTGTAATTTTCCCGGAAGTAACCATACAGCCTGCAATAACGCCGACTTTGGTAACTTTGAAAATATTACGCACTTCAGCCTGACCGATAATAACCTCTTTGAAGATTGGATCAAGCATCCCTTTCATAGCATGCTCAATTTCGTCAATCACGTTATAGATAATGCTGTGAAGACGAATATCAACTTTCTCCTGCTCTGCAGTTGCTAGCGCCTGCGGCTCTGGACGAACGTTGAAGCCGATAACGATCGCGCTCGATGCTGCTGCCAAGTTGATATCGGACTCCGTGATCGCGCCGGCACCGCTATGGATGATCTTAACGCGCACACCTTCGATGTCGATTTTGGCAAGCGATCCTTTAAGCGCCTCAGAGGAACCTTGAACGTCAGCTTTGATGATTACGTTCAAATCCTTGATTTCGCCTTCTTTTATATGATTGTACAAATCTTCAAGTGTTACTCTCGAATTTGCACCAAGCTCGGATTGACGGTGCTTGATGGCACGGCGATCTGCAATGGCACGCGCTTTACGCTCGTCTTCGAATACAAGGAATGGATCGCCGGCTTGCGGTACTTCTGTCAGACCGGTAATCTCGATTGGTGTACTTGGGCCCGCTTCTTTGAGACGGCGTCCTTTGTCATTCACCATGGCGCGAACACGACCGAAGCAGTTACCCGCAACGAAAGCATCGCCGATCTTAAGTGTACCGTGTTGAACCAGAATACGTGCAACAGGACCTTTACCTTTATCCAGCTCGGCTTCAATTACAGTACCGCGGGCACGTTTGTTAGGATTTGCTTTGTAGTCGTTCATTTCAGCTACAAGCAATATCATTTCAAGCAGCTCTTCGAGGTTCGTGCGCTGTTTCGCGGACACGTTAACGAAGATTGTATCGCCGCCCCACTCTTCCGGAACGAGTGCATATTCAGTCATGCTTTGTTTGATTTTATCAACATCTGCGCCTGGTTTATCGATTTTGTTCACCGCTACGATAATCGGAACGCCTGCTGCTTTAGCATGGTTGATTGCTTCGATCGTTTGAGGCATAACACCGTCATCAGCTGCCACAACGATGATTGTAATATCCGTCACTTGAGCACCGCGAGCACGCATGAGCGTAAACGCTTCGTGACCCGGTGTATCAAGGAAAGTGATTTTCTTATTATTGATCTCAACTTGGTAAGCACCGATATGCTGCGTAATACCGCCTGCTTCACCGCTTGTTACGCTAGTGTGTCTAATGGCATCAAGAAGCGTTGTTTTACCATGATCGACGTGACCCATGATGGTTACAACCGGAGGACGGGATTCAAGTGTACCCTCTTCGTCCTTCTCTTCCAGTGTTTCGAATGCATCTTCTTCCACTGGAATCTTCACTTCAACTTCAACGCCATACTCCGTTGAGATCAGTTGTACAGTATCTAGATCAACCTCTTGGTTAATGGTAGCCATGACGCCAAGCGTAATGAGCTTCTTGATAACCTCGGAAGCATCCTTATGCAGCAATTTAGCCAATTCGCCAACCGTCACTTCGCCGCGTACAATAATTTTCTTCGGCGTATTGTCGATCTTCTCTTTGCGTTCTTGCTGTTGTCCTTTACCACGATTGTTTTTGCCGCCGCGGTTGTTTTTGAAGTTGCCTGTGCGGGAATCTTCAAAGCGTTTATTCGCGCCGAAGTTGCTGTTAGCTGCCTTCGGATTGTTTCTTTTCTTTGCATGATCATCGGAAGTCGTGCTGCGTGACTCGAATGTACGAGCCGGTGCATTACTACGACTCGGCGATTGACTCGCTTGATCCGGACGTGGAGTTGATGGACGGAATCCGCCGCCTTGACCTCCGCCTGAATTGGAACCTTGACCTGCTGGACGGTTGCCTTGATAACCGCCACCGCCGCCCGCACCTTGACCTGCTGGACGGTTGCCTTGGTAACCGCCACCTTGACCTGCTGGACGTTGTCCTTGACCACCTTGCGAAGAGCCTTGGCCTTGTGGACGATTACCTTGATAGCCGGTGCCTTGACCTTGTGGGCGATTACCTTGATAGCCAGTGCCTTGACCCTGTGGACGGTTGCCTTGATACCCGCCGCCTTGGCCTTGTGGACGATTACCTTGACCGCCTTGACCACCTTGACCCTGCGGACGGTTGCCTTGATAGCCGCCACCTTGACCTTGCGGACGGTTGCCTTGATAGCCGCCTTGACCTTGCGGACGCGGATTGGAGCTTGTGCTGCCTTGCGATTGGCCTGTTGTAGGCTGTTGAGTGGAGGTCGTCGGTGTCGTGCCCGCTGTTACGCTAGTTGCCGGAGTTTGTGTACTAGCCGGCTGAGGTGCTGCGTTCGCAGTCGGAGCTGCATTTGTGCTAGGTGCTTGCGTATTTGTTGTATTCATATTCCCCTGCTGTTCCTGAGTATTTTTGTTGACCTGTCCGTGTCCTTGCGCTGGAGCATTCGTGCTTGATTGAGCCTTACGTTCAGGCTGACCTTGCGGTTGCTGGCGATTAGACGACTGAGCTGCTGCAGAGACGGTCGCGCTCTCCTGGGCACGTTTCGCTGCTGCATTCGCTTTAATATCGCGGAAGAAACCTTCCACCTTCGAAACCATTTCGTTTTCCATGACGCTCATATGATTGTTAACGGGAAGATTGAGTCGCTTTAGGATCGTAATGATTTCCTTGCTGCTCATATTTAGGGATTTCGCGTATTCGTAGACGCGTGTTTTATCTTTGTCTTGTTGTTTAGTCAATATACTCCACCTCCGTAGGTTCAATTAAGCTCTGTGCAATGCTTTTAGAAAAGCCTGAGTCGTTTACACCAATGAGAACCCTCTCGGACTTGCCGATTGCTTCTCCAAGCGTAATTCGGTCGAATGCTTCAACGAGTTTAACATTGTAAGTGGTACATTTGTCCCGAAACTTCTTCTTCGTATTATCTGATGCATCACCGGCAACTATGACAAGTTTCGCTTTTCCCTGCTGGATTGCTTTCAATACGGTTTCGTCACCGGTAACGAGCTTACCGGCCCGCATCGCCATGCCTAGCGTGTTAAGCGATTTATGCTTCGTCTTCGTCATCGATCTCATCCTTATTCACGTTAAACGTGTCCTCTACAGCGATAAAATCTTGCTCGAGCTGATCATAGATTTCGATGCCAACGGTTTGTTTCAAAGCCCGATCCAGTGCTCTGCTCTTCTTGGCTAGCTTAAAGCAAGCGACTTTCCCGCAAAGATAAGCGCCGCGACCTGCTTTCTTCCCCGTCAAATCGATCAGAACCGATTCATCAGGCGTACGAACGACGCGGATCAGCTCTTTCTTCGCCTTCATCTCCTGGCAAGCTACACATTTACGCAGTGGAATTTTTCTAGGTCTCATCGTTCATCCCCCCTGAACACAAGCTCTTAGTCGATGGAGACGGAATCCTGATGCATCGTGCTCATCGGCGACTTTGGACGACCAAATTCTTGCTCCGCCTGCGTTTCGCTCTTGATATCAATCTTCCAACCCGTCAGCTTCGCAGCCAAACGAGCATTCTGACCTTTAATCCCGATTGCCAGCGACAGCTGATAATCCGGAACAATAACGCGAGCCATCTTCTCTTGCTCGTATACGATTACCTCAATTACTTTAGAAGGGCTAAGCGCATTCGCAACATATTCTTCAACGCTCTCGGACCAACGGACGATATCAATTTTCTCGCCTTTGAGCTCGGTAACGATGGTTTGTACACGCATCCCCTTCTGACCAACGCATGATCCAACCGGATCAACTTCGGCATTGCGGGAATAAACAGCGATTTTGGAGCGGAAGCCCGCTTCACGTGCGACAGAACGAATCTCAACGACACCGTCATAAATCTCCGGCACTTCGAGTTCGAAAAGGCGCTTCAGCAAGCCCGGGTGCGTACGGGAAAGGAAGATTTGCGGTCCTTTCGTCGTGTTCTCCACTTTCGTGATGAACGATTTCACGCGGTCTCCATGTTTGAATTTGTCCGTTGGCATCAATTCTGTCAGCGGCAGCACCGCTTCTACTTTGCCAAGGTCGATAAACAGGTTACGCACGTCCTGACGCTGCACGATACCATTCACAATGTCTTCCTCTTTATCAATGAAGGCATTGTAAATGAGGCCGCGTTCTGCTTCACGGATACGCTGCGTAACTACTTGCTTCGCGGTTTGTGCCGCAATCCGGCCAAAATCACGAGGCGTTACTTCAATTTCTGCGATATCATCCAGCTGATAATGCGGGTTGAGCTCACGGGAAGCTTCAACCGAGATCTCAAGTCGAGGATCTAATACATCCTCAACAACAGCTTTGCGTGCATACACTTTGATGACTCCGGTAAACCGATTAATATCAACACGTACATTCTGGGCAGTATTAAAATTGCGTTTGTAGCTCGATATCAGGGCTGCTTCAATGGCTTCCAGCAAGATATCCTTGCTGATCCCCTTCTCTCTTTCGATTTCCGTCAGTGCTTCAATAAATTCCATGCTCATTGGAAATGAGTTCCCCCTTTCAACTAGTTCCCTAACGTTATAATCATGCCGTTGCCTTCTCCTTAGAAGACGATGGCTAAACGGGCACTTGCAACTTTCGCATACGGTAAGATATGTTTCTTCTTGCCGATTTCAATGACGATCTCTTCGCCATCAAAAGAAATAAGCTTGCCTTCGAATTCCTTCAAGCCGCCAATCGGCTCATAGGTCGTTGCAAATACATGCTTGCCTACTGATTTCTTCACATCTTCGGGCTTCTTAAGCGGACGTTCCGCACCCGGCGAGGATACTTCGAGAAAATAAGCGTCAGATACCGGATCGTTCTCATCCAGCTTCTCGCTCAAATATTCGCTAATCCGGCCGCATTCATCGATATCAATGTTGCCTTCTTTGTCCACGTAGACACGAAGAAACCAGTTGCTTCCTTCTTTGACATACTCTACGTCAACGAGTTCAAATCCATTTTCATCGAGGAACGGTCTAACCATTTCTTCGACAGCGGTTTTGATTGTGGATGTGCTCAAAAACAATGTACCTCCCACTGCAGCGGTGCGCCACAACATAGTCGGCGTACGGTCAGTTTAATTTTTCAGCTGAAATGCACCTGTTGCAGACCTGCTTATGTCCCATCGTATATGTAAAAAGGTGCAGACAAAACGTAAAGAGTGGGTTTCCCCACTCTTCTGCGAAAAGGTCGTATCATCAGCATTACCAGAAAGATTATAACATAACCATGATGTGGTGACAATACGGCGCCGTAAGGTGCGCTCGGGGTGGGTCGCTCCATTCGGAGTGCGCCTGCGGAATTTACGCTGGAGAGTGCGCTCGGGGTGAGTCGCTCCATTCGGAGTGCGCCTGCGGAATTTACGCTGGAGAGTGCGCTCGGGGTGGGTCGCTCCATTCGGAGTGCGCCTGCGGCCGCTGTTGAACTCGGGATGCTCGATTAGATGCCTTCGCGGTGGCATCCCGAGTTCAAAGGCGGCACGTAAACTCTCCGGCTGCACCCCGAACTCCGCTCCTTCCCCTCGCTTACCAGCGCTTAGGGGCGAAGCAGAAGTTACCGAAGTTCTTCGGCAACTTCTGTAAAACCGTACACCTTAAACTACCATAAACCCCAGAACAAAACTCTTAACCCAGAACAAAACTCTAAACCCAGTCGCCCCCTTCGGGGCTTGTTCACCTGAGGGAACCTTCTTTACCTCAACTACGGTGAACAAACAACCTAGAACAAGGACAACTGATTCGACTCCGGCAATCCCCTGAAGCAGCCCATTGTCGTCAATACCTCGACGATGGTTTTGGTTGCTTTGGATTTCTGCTGGAAGTCCTCAATCGATAGGAACTCGCCGAAATCGCGTGCGCCTGCGATGTTCTTCGCAGCGTTCTCACCGATCCCGCTGATGGCGCCGAATGGCGGGATAATCGAGTTGCCGTCGATGATGAATCGAGTGGCTTCTGAACGATAGAGGTCAACTGGCTTGAAGGAGAAGCCGCGGGCAGTCATCTCCAGCGCCATCTCGAGCAAGGAAACGCTGTTCTTCTCTTTCGGCGTTGCGTTGAAGCCTTTTTGTTCAATTTCGACCAACTTCTTCGAGATTGCCTCATATCCCTTGCATAATAGCTCAAGATCGAAATCCTCTGCGCGAATGGAGAAGTAAGTCGCATAATAAGCGATCGGATGATACAGCTTGAAGTACGCTGTCCGAACTGCCGAGATAACGTAAGCCGCCGCATGGGCTTTCGGGAACATGTACTCGATTTTCAGACAGGAATCAATATACCATTGCGGTACTTTACAGCGTTTCATTTCATCGATCCACTCTGCTGTCAGACCTTTACCTTTACGAACGCTCTCGGTAATTTTGAAGGCGAGTCCTGCATCCATGCCTGCTTTATAGATTAGGAACAACATAATGTCATCACGGCAGCCGATAACCGTCTTGATCGTACAGGTGCGGTTCTTAATCAGCTCTTGCGCGTTGCCCAGCCAAACCCCGGTTCCATGAGACAAACCTGAAATTTGCAGTAAATCGGCAAAGGTTGCTGGTTTCGTCTCTTCGAGCATCTGGCGTACGAACTTGGTTCCCATCTCCGGCACGCCATACGTCGCGACTGAGGAACGGATTTTGTCCGGTGTCACTCCAAGGGCATCCGTTGAACTGAACATACTCATGACTTTCTGATCGTTCATCGGAATCGTTGTCGGATCAATACCGGTAAGATCCTGCAGCATACGCATCATGGTAGGATCATCATGCCCTAGTATATCGAGCTTCAAGAGGTTATCCTCGAAGGCATGATAGTCAAAATGGGTCGTTTTCCACTCGGCATTCTGATCATCCGCGGGATACTGCACAGGTGTAACGTCCTCAACCTCGATGTAGTCCGGCACAACAACGATACCGCCCGGATGCTGGCCTGTGCTTCGTTTCACACCGGTACATCCATTGGCAAGCCTTGCAAGCTCCGCTCCGCGCCACTTTTTCCCATAACTTTCTTCGTATTTCTTCGTGTAGCCGTAAGCTGTTTTCTCCGCTACCGTACCGATTGTACCTGCTCGGAACACATTTTCCGCCCCGAACATCGTCTTCGTGAAGTTATGAGCTACCGCTTGATATTCACCGGAGAAGTTCAAATCGATATCGGGAACTTTATCCCCTTTAAATCCAAGGAACGTTTCGAACGGGATATCCTGACCTTCACCTTTGAGCGGCTTACCGCAGCTCGGACAAACCTTATCCGGTAAATCGAATCCACTCGGATAACTGCCGTCAAGGAACCATTCACTAAACTTACAAGCTTCATCTAAGCATGTGTAATGCGCAGGCAATGGGTTTACTTCAGATATCCCTAGGAAGGTTGCAACGATGGACGACCCTACTGAACCCCGTGATCCAACCAGGTAACCATCCGCATTAGACTTCTTAACTAACTTCGCCGAGATCAGATAGTTGGCAGCGAAACCGGCTTTCGTGATCGGAACAAGCTCTCTCTCGAGTCGTTCAACAACGACATCCGGAAGCGGTTCGCCATACAGCGTGCGCGCGGTGTCGTAACACGTATTACGCATTTCTTCATCGGCGCCTTCGATAATTGGTACGAATAATTTCTTCGGGAACATATCAAACGGTTCAAATCGATCAGCCAGCTCTGAAGTATTCTTGACTACGACCTCATAAGCGCGTGCTTCACCGAGAAAGGCGAACTCCTCCAGCATTTCTTTTGTCGTGCGGAAATGAGCATCCGGCTTGCGGATATCTTTCAGAGGACTAAAGCCTGTAATGCCATGGATCGTAATGTCGCGGAACAGCTTATCTCGCTGCAGCATGTAATGCACATTTCCTGTCGCGATGACCGGCTTACCTAGCCTATCGCCAATCTCGCATACACGGCGTATGGCCTGTTCAATCTCAGCACGGCTTGCGACAAAACCTTTCTCGACCAGATGCATATAGAAGTCGATCGGCTGAATCTCCAGCACATCGTAATAATGCGCGACTTCCTCTGCCTCTTCCAACGATTTATTCATCACCGCTTCGAAGAACTCGCCTTTCTCGCAGCCGGATATGACTAGAATTCCTTCTCGCAATTCGGTCAGTTTGCTCTTCGGAATCGTAGCGACACGTTTAAAATGTTCCGTATGTGATTTCGAAATCAGCTTGAAGAGATTCTTCTTGCCCGTACCATTCAATGCGTAAATGCAGCAGTGGAATGGACGCATATTCGACAAGTCGAGCCCAACGTAGTCATTGAGCATGTGTAATCCCGTAATATTGCGAGAAGCCGCATCACCAATTAAGCCAAATAGTACGCCGCCGAGTGCAATGGAGTCATCAATTGCTCGGTGATGATTTTCGAGACTGATTTTATATTTATCCGAAAGGGTATTCAGTCGGTGATTCTTCATCGTCGGATGCAGGAATCGCGCAAATTCAAGAGTATCCAGAACGGGATTCTTCACTTCGGGTAGACCATGCAGCTTACAAGCCGCTTGCAGGAACCCCATATCAAACCTAGCGTTATGGGCAACCAGTACCGCATCGCCAATAAAATCAATAAACTCATGAATCTTCGGACCCAGCTCCGGCGCGTCTTCAACCATTTCGTTCGTAATATTCGTTAGCTGTTGAATGTTATAAGGAATATCTTCATGCGGATTAATAAATGTGGAGAATCGATCAATTTCTTTGCCATCATGCATTTTTACGCCGGCTAGCTCAATGATTTTGTTGTTTACGACGGAAAGGCCCGTCGTCTCGACGTCAAATACAACGTAAACAGCCGTTTGCATCGCTTCTTCGCGCGCATTCATAACCATCGGAATAGCGTCATTGACTACGTTTGCCTCTAATCCGAACAATACATTAATGCCATGTTTCTTAGCCGCTTTCGCCGCTTCCGGATAACACTGCACATTGCCGTGGTCTGTAATGGCTATCGCTTTGTGTCCCCACTTGGCAGCTTGCTTAATGTAAGCGTCAACCGGAGCAACCGCATCCATGGTGCTCATCGTCGTATGCAAGTGAAATTCGACGCGCTTTTCTTCGGCATCATCTTTTGGTTCCCTTGGCGCCAGAACCTCATGCATGTCGGAAGGCATCATAACCAGCTCCGGCTCCATCATGAATCTGTCATACTCGACGCGTCCACGTGCCTTAATCCATTTGCCATTAGCGAGCTGCTTTAGCACTTTGACATCGTCTTTCGTCTTCGCGAACATCTTCATGGCGATTGAGTCAGTGAAGTCTGTGACGTTAAACGTGAATAATGTGCTGCCGTTTCGAAGCTCTTTCTCTTCCAGGCCGAAGACCGCGCCTTGCACGGTGACCTTCTTCTCTTCTTCAATAATATTCATAATTGGCACAGGCGCATCTCGAATATCGTAACCAACGACAAGGCGGACTTCGCCTTCGTCGAGCGTCGGTTCTTCAGTAACCGTCGTGCTTGTCATCATCGCATGAATAACTTCGCGCTCTTCTTGATCCCGCTTCTGCTGGAACTGTTCGTACACCTCTTGATTGGATTCACCGATAATCATCTTCATGCGGCATGTTGTAGCAAATTGCTGCTTGAAGAAATCAATCGCAAGTTCGTCAATCTTCTTCTTCTTAGCTAGCTCAAGACCCATGTCGTCCATCAGATGAAGGGTAATCAGGTCTCCCTCTGCAATCATCTTCGATTTGCTGATCCAGCCGTTAACGGAAGGATTGTTCTGTTGCAGCCATTCCACAAATGCCGGCCAATATTCTTGGATCAATTCATCCTTCGGTACATCGCTGCTATATTGAAACTGGAACGAAATTTGAGCAATATGGGCATACTTTGCGACGACTGCACGGCAAAAAACACCAAAAGCCGGTAACGGAACCACAGTCGTTTTGCCAATGCAAAACGTCCATTCCCGGTTACTCCGGCTTACGATTACCTTATCTATATAACCATCTGCAAAATATTCATCGACCATTTGCTGCGGAAGATCCGCCTGCTTCAGTAGCAGCTCGAATCGCTGTCGCTTTCCCCCGGTTTGGTTCATATTGTCCTCCCCCAAGACGAAACGGCTGTCGCCGCCTTTCAGCGAATACAGCCGTTTATTCCTTTTTTACTCTTGTTGCTATTAATAAGCTCTGGCGAATACGACGGAATGCTCGGATTTCTCTCCACAAACGAGACAAACGGTTTTGTGCTCTGCAGGCTCAAACGGAATATTACGGCTCGTTGCACCCGTTTCTTCCTTCACTTGACGCTCGCATGCATCTGATCCGCACCAGCCGGCAAGCGCGAAACCGCGCTGTTCTTCGAAGAGTGCCTTCATCTCATCAAGCGTCTCCACAGAGTAAGTATGCTCCGTACGGAATTGCTTTGCACGCTCAAGCATATCATTATGTGTCTCAACCAGCATATGCTCAATTTCTTCCTTCAAATTGCTTTGCAGGACAATTCGCTTCTCCCCGCTAATACGCGACACGAGAACAACTTGTCCATTCTCCATATCACGAGGTCCAAGCTCAAGACGAATCGGTACACCGCGCATTTCATACTCATTGAACTTCCAACCTGGACTTACATCGCTGCGGTCATCCACTTTCACGCGGATGCCTGCTTTCTTCAGCTCAGCGAATAGCTCGTCCACTCGTCCAACCACTTGGTCACGCGTCTTCGCCGGGCCAATCGGAATCATGATAACTTGAGTCGGTGCTACTTTCGGAGGAAGCACTAGACCACGATCGTCACCGTGAACCATAATCAACGCACCTAACAGACGAGTCGATACCCCCCATGAGGTGGTGTGAACAAACTGTTGTGTATTCTCGCGATCCAAGTATTTAATATCGAACGCAACCGCGAATTTATTGCCAAGGTAATGGGACGTTCCTGCCTGAACGGCACGGCCGTCTTTCATCATCGCTTCAATGGAATACGTATCTACTGCACCTGCAAAACGTTCCGAAGGCGTTTTCTGGCCCATAATGACCGGAATCGCCAGATAGTTCTCGCAGAAGTCCCGATAAATATCGAGCATTTGGTTTGTTTCTTCACGCGCTTCTGTTTCGGTTTCATGCGCGGTATGGCCTTCCTGCCACAGAAACTCCGTTGTACGCAAGAAAGGCAGCGTCCGTTTCTCCCAACGAACAACGTTTGCCCACTGATTGATCAGCACGGGCAAATCGCGATAGGATTGAATCCATTTGGAGTACATATGACCGATAATCGTTTCCGATGTCGGACGAATCGCCAAACGTTCTTCAAGCTTCTCTCCGCCTGCTTCGGTTACCCAAGGCAGCTCTGGATTAAAGCCTTCCACATGCTCCTTCTCTTTCAGGAAGAAGCTCTCCGGAATGAACATCGGGAAGTAAGCGTTACGGTGACCGGTTTCTTTGAACCTGCGGTCGAGCTCATCCTTCATATGCTCCCAAATTTCAAAACCCTCTGGACGGAATACGATACAACCGCGCACTGGGGAATAATCCATCAATTCCGCTTTCTTGATGACATCGATATACCACCGCGAGAAATCCTCGTTTTGCGGTGTGATTTCCGTTACGAATTGCTTATCCTTCGACATGACCGACTCAGTGCTCCCCTCGTACCAATCGCAATATATCATTATAAGTAACTGCCAGCATGAGCAGCATCAGCATCGCAAATCCGATGAAATGCACCATGCTTTCCCGATTCGGATCAACCGGACGGCCTCGCACAGCTTCAAATCCGAGGAAAACCAAACGGCTTCCATCGAGCGCCGGAATGGGCAGCAGGTTAAAGATACCTAAATACAGACTGAGAACCGCAACCCATGAAGTAAGCTGAACGATGCCTTCATCGGCGATTTGACTTGTCACTTGAGCAGTCCGAACCGGCCCGCCAAGATCCTCCATCTTGAAGTCACCGAGAATCAGCTTCTTAAATCCATCGAAGATCATGATCGTCATGTTCTTCATCGCTTTGCCCGCATAGGTGAATGTTTCGCCAAATGTTACCGAGCGAGTAGGTACCGCAGCTGAGATGCCCAGTTTACCGACACCTGTAGTTGGATCTTTCTTCGGTGTAATCTTGAAAGATATCGGCTTCCCGTCACGCAGCACGTTAAATACGAGCGGCACATCGACCGATTTACTGATCAGCTCGATCATTTTGTTGGAATCTCCGCCGATCTTCTCTCCGTTCACCGAATCAATCACATCACCTACACGAAGATCCGTTTGTGATGCCGGCATTCCTTCAACCACGCTGCCAATTAACAAACGATCCGGATTCTCCATCGGAACACCGGCCATTTGAAAATACAGACCAAACAACACGAAAGCTAAAACAAAGTTCATGACAGGACCCGCAACGATAGCGAGAGCCCGTTGACCTACTGTTTTGCTGCCAAATTGGCGATCAATCGGAGCGATCTGTGTTTCTTTCCCTTTACTGATCAGAAGCGCTTGCGGATGTACGTCGTAGGAATCCGTGATTCCGTCCGCACTAAGAGCAAGCTTCAGTTTACGTTCGATATCGATGGTTTCGACTTCACCACGGACAACATTGCTGCGATCATCTAAGCGATCCAAGTAAATACGAGTAACCGTGTTATCTTTCACCCGTACTGCAACGGTCTGCCCGGGATGAATCTCGACTAACTCCGGATCTTCACCGGCCATTCGGACAAAACCGCCTGCCGGGACAAGCCGCAGCGTGTATCTGGTTTCACCACGTTTTATGGAAAACAGCTTCGGACCAAACCCAATCGCGAACTCTCTTACCAATATTCCGGCACGCTTCGCAAAATAAAAATGACCCCATTCGTGAATGGTCACAATAACGAAGAAGACCATTACCGTCAAAAAGACGACTTGAATCGTATGCATCGTTCCCCTTGCCTCCTGTTCGTAACGGCCTGTACTTAGATTATCATTATTCTCCCGTTCGATACAAGAGAACCACCGGTTAGATGCTTGCCGCTTCTCTTCGAGCCCAGGCATCTACTTCTGCGATGGCCTCGACATCGGGAACATCTACAAGCTGATGCTTGTTGAGCACCGCTGCTATAACAGTTTCAATCTCAAGGAATGTGATCTCGCCTGCCAAGAAACGTGCTACTGCCGTTTCATTCGCTGCATTAAAGACGGTAGGCGCAGACTGCCCCGCTTGTCCGCTCTCATATGCAAATCGGAGACAAGGATAACGATTAAAATCCATCTCTCGGAAATGCAAGGCAGACAATTTCGCTAAATTCAGTCTCTCTGTTGGCGTTGGTCTGCGTTCCGGATACGTAAGCGCATATTGGATCGGGACGCGCATATCCGGCATCCCCAGCTGAGCAATGATACTGTGATCCACGAACTCTACATAAGAGTGAATAATACTCTCCGGGTGAATAAGAACATCGATTTGACTGTATGGAAGCCCGAATAACCAGTGAGCCTCGATAACTTCAAGCCCTTTGTTGGCCATGGTTGCGGAATCGATCGTAATTTTGGCACCCATCGACCAATTGGGATGATTAAGTGCTTCAGCAACGGTGACACCTTCAAGCTCTGCCCGAGTACGGTCCCGGAAAGAGCCTCCCGACGCTGTAAGAGTAATACGGTTCACATCACTGCGACGTTCCCCATTTAAGCATTGAAATATTGCAGAGTGCTCGCTATCGATGGGCAGAATGGACACACCTTTGTCAATGGCACGCTGCATCACGATATGGCCAGCTGTTACAAGCGTTTCCTTATTCGCAAGTCCGATATGTTTACCTGCGTCAATGGCAGCAAGCGTTGCCTGCAGCCCACGGCTGCCAACAATTGCGGTCACAACGGTATCAGCCTCATTATCAGCAGCAATTTCAATCAGTCCCTCATTGCCATAGAGCACCTTAGTCCCATGCGGCAAATGTGGAGCGGCTTCATCCGCCAGAGCCTTGGTCGACAAACAAACGCTCTTCGGCTTGAATTGATTGGCTTGCTCAATAAGTAAATGCAGATTATTGCCTGCAGCCAAGCCTTCAACCTGATAGCGATCAGGTTCATGACTAAGAATATCTAAGGTTTGCGTCCCTACAGAACCGGTAGAACCGAGAATCGTTATTTTCTTCAACGCTAAGGAGCCTCCTTGAATCAGAGGGGAAGCAGCTCGGTCATTACGAGCAACGGAAACACGATTAACCAGCTGTCGCAACGATCCAATACGCCACCATGACCGGGCAAAATCGAACCGGTATCTTTGATGCCGCGAATCCGTTTGTAAGCCGATTGAATGAGATCTCCAAACTGCCCTGCAACGGCTGCAATTAGACCGATTAGCAGCGCCCTGCTGATGCTGATGATATCCGGGTATATCCATGCAAAAATAGCCGCGATGGCCAGTGAAAGCACAATACCGCCGATCGAGCCTTCAATTGTTTTATTGGGACTGATGGAAGGCCACAATTTATTTCGACCGAAGGCTCGTCCTGTGAAATAAGCTCCGATATCGGAAGCCCAGATCGCACCGAATGCCAAACATGTCGTAAGTAAACCATGGAACTCCGCGTTACGCACCTCGTACATCGCGTGGAATCCATAGCCAACATATAGTGCTCCAAGCAGCATCAAAGCCGCTCCGTCAATGGTTATGACATTTTTCGTCAGAACCGTTACCGTGAGTAATAAGAATAACAATAACCAAATTGTATGTATGGCTGCAGGAGAGTCTAAGCCGAAATCTTCCCAAGGAATAAACAAGACCAGCATGCCTGCCAGCCCTATTAATGATAACGGATGTTTGGCTGAAACCCCGTTCATCCGTGTATATTCCATAAATCCAATAACAGCTAGTAGAAGGAGGAGTGCAAAGAAAAACCATCCGCCGAGTACAGTTAGAAAAATAAAGGCTGCGCCGCCAATGAGGCCGGTAATTATACGTTGTTTCACCTGTATGACACTCTCCAGTAAGGCCGATTACAGCCCGCCGTAGCGACGGCCGCGACGCTGATACTCTCGAACAGCTTCAAAGAAATGCTCTTCTGTAAACTCAGGCCAATAGACGTCAGTGAACCACATCTCGCTGTAAGCGAGCTGCCAGAGCATGAAGTTGCTCAATCGAAGTTCACCGCTCGTACGAATAAGTAAGTCGGGATCAGGGACCCCAGCGGATAACAAGTTCGCTTCCATCATCGATTCATCGATATCTTCCGGCGACAGCTTGCCCTCTTGAACAGCTTGACCGATCGAACGTACCGCTTCAATCATTTCTTTTCGGCTGCCATAATTTAGGGCGAAGTTAAGAACTAACCCTGTATTATTGGCCGTCTGGATAATTGCCTCTTCTACTGCTCTCAGCGTGTAGTCCGGCAGATCACCTTTATATCCCATCATTCGAACCTGAACATTATTCGCCATCAGATCCTTAAGCTCAATAGAGAGAAACTCCTGAGGAAGCTTCATGAGAAACTCTACTTCCGCTTTCGGGCGCTTCCAATTCTCCGTGGAGAAGGCATACAGTGTTAAATATTTCACACCTAGTCGATCGGCAGCCATCGTAATACGTTTGACTGTTTTCATACCGGAGTGATGGCCGGCCATGCGAGGCAAACCGCGGCTCTTGGCCCATCTGCCGTTGCCGTCCATAATAATGGCGATATGCTTCGGAATGCCATCCGAATCAAGCGTCGGCGAAGTTGGTTTCGCGGACGCTTTACCGAATAACGCCTTCAATCGTTTTAACACACGCTCGTCCTCCCACGCTAACGTTGATTTATGCAACAAACCCCACCATTCGGAGGGGCCGGAGAGCTTGCATTATACTTCCATAATTTCTTTCTCTTTCGCAGCTAGTACTTTATCCACTTCTGCGATAAATTTATCGGTTGTTTTCTGAACATCATCTTGATGACGACGGGACTCATCTTCCGAAATCTCGGTTTTCTCGAGTTTCTTGATGTCGTCATTCGCGTCACGACGCACGTTACGAATGGCTACTTTCGCTTCTTCGCCAAACTTCTTCGTCAATTTGACAAGCTCCGAACGACGTTCTTCTGTCAGCATCGGAATGCTGAGGCGAATCGTTGCGCCATCGTTCGACGGAGTCAAACCAAGATCCGATTTCATGATCGCTTTCTCAATCGCAGACAGGGAGGTTTTATCCCAAGGCTGGATCATTAGCGTACGGGAATCAGGCGTATTGACGTTAGCCAGTTGATTGACGGGCGTCATTGCCCCGTAATATTCAACTTGAATGCGGTCAAGGAGAGCCGGAGTAGCACGTCCTGCACGTAGCGTTGAGAGATCGCGTCTCAGTGCTCCGATCGCTTTGTCCATTCTATCTTCTGCGCTTTTCTTAATTGCTTGTGGCATTCGTTCACACACTTCCTTTCATCACAATAGTACCGATTTTCTCACCAAGGACAACACGTTTGATATTCCCTTGTTCGGTAATGTTGAAGACGACAAGTGGAATATTGTTGTCCATGCAAAGCGATGAAGCTGTTGAGTCCATGACGCCTAGATTGCGGTTTAGAACTTCCATATACGTCAACGTTTCGAATTTCTCCGCTGTCGCGTCTTTAAATGGATCAGCGGAATATACGCCATCCACTTTATTTTTCGCCATTAGGATTACTTCTGCTTCGATTTCAGCTGCGCGCAATGCTGCAGTGGTATCTGTCGAGAAGAATGGATTGCCTGTGCCTGCCGCGAAAATAACGACACGCCCTTTTTCCAGGTGACGGATCGCCCGGCGGCGTATGTAAGGCTCAGCGATTTGCTGCATGGCGATTGATGTTTGCACACGAGTTGGCACATCGATTTGCTCAAGCGCATCTTGAAGCGCCAAAGAGTTCATAACAGTCGCTAACATACCCATATAGTCTGCTGTTGCACGGTCCATACCTTTCTCCGAACCGGCAATTCCGCGCCAGATGTTGCCGCCGCCGCACACGATCGCGACTTCAACATTCAATTTCACTACTTCTTTTACTTGCTCTGCAATGGAGGAAATCATTGCGGAGTCAATTCCAAAGCCATTATTACCCGAGAGCGATTCGCCGCTCACCTTCAGCACTATACGTTTGTACACGGGACTTTGCAACTTGGTATACCTCCATCTTCAACTTTGTTTAAAAGGCCGTATACGGACTTGAAAATTTAGACCTAATTATAGGAAATAGGCGGGGCGAACGCCCCGCCCCGCCTGCGCGTTCGGTTTACAATTTAGCTTGCGCCATAACTTCTTGAACGAAGTTGTCTTCTTTTTTCTCAAGGCCTTCGCCAAGCTCAAAACGAGCGAAACGACGGATAGAGATATTCTCTCCAATTGTGCTGATTTTCTCTTTCAGCAGTGTATGGATTGTTTTGTCGGGATCTTTAATGAACGGCTGCTCAAGCAAGCAGTATTCTTCGTAGTATTTGCTGATGCGGCCTTCAACCATTTTATCAACGATTTTCTCTGGTTTGCCTTCGTTCAGCGCTTGAGCTCTCAAGATTTCACGCTCTTTATCCAGCTCATCCGAAGAAACTTCTTCACGGCTTACAAACTTAGGGTTTGCAGCAGCGATTTGCATGGCGATATCACGAGCAAACTCGCGGAATTGATCCGTTTTACCAACGAAGTCAGTTTCGCAGTTGATTTCAACAAGAACGCCGATCCGGCCGCCAGCGTGGATGTAGGATTCTACTGTACCTTCAGTAGCTACACGACCCGCTTTGTTTGCTGCAGCGGAAAGACCTTTTTCACGAAGCAAGTCGATTGCTTTCGCGATATCACCGTTTGTTTCATCAAGCGCTTTTTTACAATCAAGCATACCTGCGCCTGTTCTTTCACGCAATTCTTTTACTGCACTAGCACTAACTGCCATGTTGGAAACCTCCTGAAATTAGTTAAGTATGACTGATCGCTGAGTGAACCGCCGGCTCAATCAAAACAATCAGCGTGAGCATTCGAAAAAAGGGCGGTGAGAGGTTATGCACCTTCTGACCACCCTTTCGTGTCGTATCGTCAAACTCTATTAAGCAGTTGTTACTTCGCCTTGACGCGATTCAACAATTGCATCAGCCATTTTAGCTGTCAGCAATTTAACTGCACGGATTGCATCATCGTTACCTGGGATCACGTAGTCGATTTCATCCGGATCGCAGTTTGTATCAACGATACCTACGATTGGGATACCAAGTTTGCGTGCTTCAGCAACCGCGATACGCTCTTTGCGTGGGTCGATGATGAACAATGCGCTTGGCAAACCTCTCATGCCTTTGATACCGCCGAGGAATTTTTCAAGACGATCTTTCTCTTTACGGAGAATGATAACTTCTTTCTTAGGAAGAACGTCGAAAGTGCCGTCCTCTTCCCATTTCTCAAGCGTTTTAAGACGGTCGATACGTTTTTGAATCGTTTGGAAGTTAGTCAGCGTGCCGCCGAGCCAACGTTGATTGATGTAGAAGTTGCCGCAACGTTCTGCTTCTTCTTTCACCGAATCTTGTGCTTGTTTCTTAGTACCTACGAAGAGAATAGTGCCGCCTTCTTCGCCGATCGAACGTACGAAGTTGTAAGCTTCTTCGACCTTCTTAACTGTTTTCTGCAAGTCAATGATGTAAATACCGTTACGTTCTGTGAAGATATAACGATCCATCTTAGGGTTCCAACGACGAGTTTGGTGACCGAAGTGTACCCCAGCTTCTAGAAGCTGTTTCATGGAAATTACCGCCATCTCTTACACACCTCCTGTTAAATGGTTTTTAGTGGTTACCTCCGCCAATATCATTTTCCGTTATCACTTCGACCGGGTCGAAGCACCAATAACGAAATTAATCGGCGTGTGTTTTTAACACCGTCAATTACTATAACACATCTGCATATACGCTTGCAACCGCAATTGACAGGTTTCCTAATGCTATTTCGATAGACACCGAATTATTGGTCGGATGATTTCAACTCGGATGACGAAGCATTCGGCGTACTCGTAATAATCGTGCGAATTTGCGTCAAAGACAAGTCACCTTCGAAAGCAAAATAACCTGCGCGTATCTTCGTTGTACGCATCAGGCTGATAAAAGCTTTCTTATCCGAAATGACGCCACTATCATGCAAGATGTCTGCTGTTTCCGTTACGCCAGAGTTCGGCGGAATGCGTACTACAACAGGTTTAGAGACAGCCGTGTTCTCTGAAGCTGCTGTCTCCTTTACGTTCTTCTCATCCTTAGCTGAAGCCGCTGCATCTTGTTTCGCTTGATCCTGCTTAACTTTATCCAGCAATGCCTGCTTGTCTGCTAGTTTCTTCTTATATTCAGCCTCTACCCGTATACGCTCATCAGTAACAGCCTGATCAAGTTCGGTCTTCGAATACCCGATTACTTCTGATTCTGTAGTCTCCTGCTTAACCGGCTCATCCATATTGTTCACTTGTTTCTCACCGATAATCATAAGCTGCAGAAGTGCTGCACCGATAATAATACCAACACCTACACCAAAGAGAAATGTACGTTTATTCATGACGCGCTGCTTCCTCCTGCTTCGATAGCTGAAGAATAAGCTGGACTTCCCCTTTGTTCTTGCCGAGTTTCTTAGCTATAGCATCAATGGATTTACCGCTTTGATACATATCGAACAAATCGGTATAACGGTCTCGAATCGTCAAAATTGGCTCTTCAGCTGCCGCTATCTCTTCCGCTTCAACATCACTCGTGACTGTTGGAATTAGATGTTGGGGTCTTGGTTGAACTGCATGAGTATCCGTCACTGGAGTAGCCAAATTTGAAATGGTTACAGACTGCTGCTCCAAAGCGGATGCATGCAGTTTGGTTTGTTCAGCCAGAAGCAATTCTAACTCGGCGCAGCGCTTCTCAAGCAATTCCGTACGCTCATCGCGCTTCTTGGACTGAAGCTGTGTATCATGGGTGGATTTGCTGACAAGCTCAACAAGCTCACGATTGTCCGCTTCCATGTTCTCCATAAACTGCTCCAGTGCCGTCTCCATATTACGAACGGTTTGTGTCGATTGCTCTTGCTTGCCACTCGGTATTCTACGCGGTAGTACAGCTGCACAGACAACAACAATACCGCCGATCAGCATGATCGTTTGCCATGATTCCATCTTCATTCACCTGCATTTCGGTTTAACAATCCGTTACATAGAGATATCGATATGGTTACCTTTGTAAGGATGCTTCTGTCCGTGATCGGTTTCCGCATCATTACCGGCTCCACCATCCTGCTTCTTCTTCCGATTCTGCTTACTTTGAGATTCACGCTGTCGATTGTCTTTGATCTTGGTGTCTATGTTCTGTTCAACGGCAGTATTGCGATTACGCAGCAGCTCCGTTTGTTTAGCAGTATCATTCTCCAATCGCATTTGTTCTGCGACCGGTTTCTGATTCAATTGCTGTTGATGCAAACTGTTATCCGGAGTCCGTGGAATAGACATCTGAAAATCTATAGGTTTAAAAGGCATGCTGTTTCCTCCTAAACTTCAAACATATCGCCCGCTAAGAACGCTAGACATAAGGTGCCATTACGATGTCACCTTCGAAGTAGCGGAACGAAACACGCTGTGTAGCGTCTTTAACGAATCGTGTGTAGCGGCCAATTACGATCTTAGTTCCACCATAAACGACGTTAACGACATCTATTTTGGCGCGATCGGTATCCTCAAGCGACTTCTCAATTTCAAGTACGCGATCCTTTGCTGTCGCAATCTCTTCTACCGCGGCACGTTTGGTTGAAGTCAGCTTAATGCGCATGGCCATTTTGTCAGGTGTCAGCTGCCCAACAGAAGCAAGCTGATCTAACAATTTGAGTGCTTTCTCCGTTTTGTCAAGATTATCCACGGTATGTTTGATTTGTAAGCGAAGCTCACTTAGTTCCGCTCTCAGCTCCGGGCGTACACCGACCTCGAGCGTTGTTGCCGTTGACATGGTATTCCCAATGGTTCTCGCTACTACGCGATCACCGGCTTGGATGTTCCCTCCGACAAGCAGCCCTTTGGGGCCGCTGCAAACGACGTTTCTCCCAGCGCGAACATGAGAGTGCATGATACTTTGAGAAACCAATACATCTTCTCCTGCAGAAACGTTGCTGTCTTGAATAAACGAGCTCTTCACATTACGATTTGCTTTCACATAGCCTTTGTTACTTGCGAGTATTCCACCGGTAATTTCAATAGAGCCGTCGGATTCCAATATGGCCCCTTCAACTCCGCCGATTACTCGAATATCGCCGGAAGCTTTAATTTTGAATCCGGTCAAGACGTTACCGCGTATGACGACTGTACCTACGAAATCAATGTTGCCGATTTTGTAATCGACATCTCCATTTACTTCGAAAATAGGGAATACGTTAATTTTGCTTTTATCTGTAAGCGAGATGAGTCCATCGATCGTGGCGTACATAGCTGTTTGTTCAGGATTCAACACGACATTTTTACCGATCTTAAAATAGGCTTCTTTTCCGTTTCTGCAAGTAATCACATCACCGGTTACTGATTTGCCTTCCACCCCGGCTCGAGCCGGAACCTTCTCGGCGATCAATTGACCACGCTTCACATTCTTCAGTTGTGTGACTTCTTTAAAATCAATTTTACCGCCCTCGAGTTCTACCGGACGGTATTCGCCTTCATTCATATCGTGAGAGAATCGAATGTAACCATCCTCACCCTGTACGGGCAGCTCTCCTTGCGCAATCACATTTTGACTGTAAAAATAGGCACTTGGTCGCTGCGCGATATTACGAAGCATGTCACGACTGATTCCGTAACATATTCCATGGCTCTTTAAAAACTCTTCAAGCTGTCCTTCGGTGCATGAGAACTGCTCATCCGCAACATTAAATTGGATCGTAGCGGTCAGTTTATCAGGTGCAAGCTGAACAACGAGATGTGATTGTAATGTTTCAGATGTAGACAAAACTGGCCCCCCTCTATTACATTAATGCTGCATTAACTGATCCTTTTGCTTTTCTAATGCACCTCGTAATCTCAAAATTGCTTTGGAATGAAGCTGTGAAATCCGCGAAGGTGATAAAGACATCACTTCTGCGATTTCACTTAACGATAATTCCTCATAATAGAAGAGTGAAATTACCGTTCTCTCTTTCTCTGTCAGACGATCAATGCCGCGAATGAGTGACTCTTTAAGGAAGAACTCATGTACCTTGTAATCCGGGTTCTTCGCTTTCTCATCGATTAGCAGCGACAATCGGGTCTCGGACTCTTCTTCTCGGATCGGATCCTCAAGTGAGCATACCGTCGTAACTGCAATCTCTTGCAGCATAACGTCAAACTCTTTCTCTGAAACATCCAAATATCCGCTGATTTCCGCATCCGTCACCGAACGCATATATTGCTGTTCAAGCAGCTGGTACGCCTCCTCGATCCTCTTCGCTTTCTCACGAACCGAACGCGGAACCCAGTCGCCTTGACGCAATCCATCAATAATGGCGCCTCTAATTCTCCAAGAAGCATACGTTTCAAATTGTAGACCACGGCGGTAATCGAATTTCTCGATAGCATCAATTAACCCCATTGCCCCATTACTTGCCAAGTCATCCTTGGACACATTCTTAGGTAAACCGATAGCCATACGATTGCTTACGTAATCAACCAAAGTTAAGTATTGTTCGATTAGCAGTTTCTTCGCTTCAATGTCTCCGTCTTCTTTCCACTTCTGCCAAATCTCGATGTTAGACAAATGAGGCGCTTTCGGCTCAATCATCTTCTCACCCTCCTGTTAGGTGACGTATTGCTTTAGCCAATTCTTCAGGCTCTCTATTCTGAGTTGATACTAATTTGGGTGGTGTCAGCGGCTGAAAACCGGCTCCTTGACTTGCATCGAGCTTTAGATTTCCATCCAGCTGATTTTTCAACAAATTATTCAACTCATCACTTTGATCCGGTGTTGCATAATCAACCGAACTCCCTTTCGATTCATCACCGTCTAACTGTGATAAAGCCTGCGCCCTTGGATTCATAATAAGTGCCACTAACGCGCGGAAAACAAAGCCCAGTACAAAAAAAGTGAGAAAAGCGTACAGGCAACGGAGGCTGGTAACCGCCATCCCATTACTGTCCAGCGAGAATAATAATGTAAGTAAACTGCCGCCTACTCCAAGGAAGACATTCCAGCGCCAAGACCCTACCATGCTAAATCTCCTTTACTCCTTGCTGCACACTGCGTATCACTAGTACACCGCTTAGACTGTTAAATTCTATAGTCCGACCATAATTAGCACCGGTATCTTCCGCGAGCAGCGGGATCGAGAATTGACGCAGCATCTCCTTACAGGACTCTACATTCCGCGGACCAATCCGCATCGAATCACTGTTTGTTGTGAAAGCGAACATTTGCGCGCCGCCTGCCATCTTAGCAACGAGTCTTCTCGGTTCTGCGCCTGCTTGCTTCATGAGCCCAATCAAATGAGGAACCGATGTATCGGCATATTTTGCGATATTAATCGGAGCCTCTCTTGCAATCTCAGAGGAGGGCAGCATGACATGCACCATGCCTGCCACCTTCGAGCGTTCGTCAAACAAAGTCAAGCCTACACATGACCCAAGACCCGTTGTTTTCAAGATTGCACCATTCAGTGCAATCTGTAGGTCAGCCATGCCCACTTTCACGAGATTTTCCTGCATCATTCGTTAGGCACTCCTAAAGCGCTGAATATTTTACCAAACGATTCAGGATCCGGAATAAGGAAGAAATGTCCTGCTAGTTCCTCCCGACCTTCAAGAAACGTGGTATCAATTAATAGCGCGGAATCGCCCATTTCACCATATTGAACAAGTCCATAACTCAAGATAGCTCCAGCCATATCGATTGCGATGGCTGGGACGGTCGGCGACATGTACAACTGCGTGAAATCGGCCAAAGATGATAAATAAGAACCTGCAAGTATGTTACCGATCTCAGCAAGTGCAGAATATTCCATTTCGGAATATCCCTCTTCTGAAACTGGAATGGATAGCAAATTGCGCAACAGCTTCTTCGCTGAATGCTCCTCGATTAGGAAAAACATATTACCTGGTGCATCCCCTTCAACGCGAAGGAAAACGGCGATGACAACTTGTTCAAATCCGCCAACTCGATCGGCAACCTTCTCGAAGGGGATTAAACTGACAGTGGGAACATTCATATCGACAGGCTTGTCCAGAAGTCTGGAGAGCGCCGTTGCAGCATTGCCCGCACCGATGTTCCCCACTTCCTTCAATACATCAAGCTTGAATGCTTCTAAACTATCTAATGGATTCACTCGGCTTAAACCTCTTGCGTTTCCAGTTGAATAATTTCGCTCTTATTGAGCACTTCGGAAAGGTTTAGCATGATTAGCAATCGGCTGTCTCCGATCTTTGCTACACCACGCAGATACTTCGCCTTAATGCCGCCTACAACCTCCGGAGGCGAATCAATAGAGTCTGGATCGATATCGATGACATCATTTGCTGAATCGACGATGAATCCGACTTCCAAATCATTAACGGCTACGATGATGATTCTGGAGCTTTCCGTTTCTTCCGATTCCGCTAAGCTAAAACGTCCGCGGAGATCGATGACAGGAAGCACAACACCTCGCAAATTAATGACACCTTTAATGAAAGAAGGTGTTTTGGGAACGCGCGTAATCGGCATCATACGCTCAATCGTGCGTACTTTTTCTACCTCAATTCCATACTCCTCATGTGCCAGACCAAATACGATAACTTTGATTTCCTCAGCCATTCGTAAACCCTCCTCTATTTAATGAGCGCGTTTGGATCGACGATCAAGGCAACTTGTCCATCACCAAGAATGGTTGCACCAGAGATTGCTTCAATATTTGTTAAGTATTTTCCAAGTGATTTCAACACGATCTCACTTTGGCCAATAAATTCGTCTACCGTAATGGCACATGTTTTATCGCCCTTACGAATAACGACGATCTCCGTCTCATGCTCTTCTTCCTCTAGGAAGGACTTTGCATCCAGCACTTGGCTGAGGGAGATGAGCGGTATAAGTGAGCCGCGATAATCGATCATCCGATTACCGTGAATTTTACGGATTTGCTCACGTGGAACGATTCCCGTTTCAACGATGGATGAAAGCGGAATGGCGTATTTCTCCGTTCCAAGCTTCACAAGCATGGCTGATATGATTGAAAGAGTAAGTGGCAGCTGAATCGAGAATTTCGTACCTTTACCCGGTTCGGATTCTACGCTGACATGACCACCTAGTGAAGTGATTTTGGATTTGACGACATCAAGACCGACACCACGGCCGGAAATATCGGAGATTTTATCTGCCGTACTGAAGCCTGCCGCGAAGATAAGCATGTTAATTTCGCTATCTGTTAGCCGTTTGGCTTCTTCAGCAGTAACAACTCCGTTCTTAATGGCAATTTGTTTCACTTTCTCTCGGTTAATCCCGCGGCCATCCTCTTCTACTTCAATAAAGACGTGGTTGCCGCTATGGAAAGCACGGAGATGAACCATGCCCGTTTCTGACTTCCCTGCTGCAATACGATCTGCAATCGGTTCGATGCCATGATCCAGCGAGTTACGAAGCAAATGAACGAGTGGATCGCCGATTTCGTCGATGACAGTACGATCAAGCTCTGTATCGGCACCTGAGATAATGAGATCCACTTTCTTGTCAAGCGTCTTCGCTAAATCGCGAATCATCCGAGGGAAGCGATTGAATACGGATTCTACCGGAACCATTCTCAGCTTCAACACGATATTCTGTAAATCACTGCTAACGCGAGTCATGTGCTCTACTGTTTCGGTCAGTTCATTTCTGCGAATCTCACTGGCAAGCTGTTCAAGTCGCACTCTGTCAATCAGAAGTTCGCTAAATAGATTCATTAACGCATCCAACCGCTCGATATCCACACGAATCGTGCGTGAAACATTGTTGGCAGCCGTTGATGCCTGAGCAGATGCTGGTGCAGCTGTCATTGTCGATGCTGCTGTCTGCGACCTAGCGGCGTTCACTTCAACTTGCGCTGCATTCATTGGACTCGCGGCTGCCACAGGAGTGTTTTGCGATGCTGCACCGCAAAGCTGCTGTAATGATTCACGATCCAATTGTGTAATGGCTGCACCTTCTATTTCAGATACGGATTCAATCCCTTTTCGCAGTTCCTCTTCTGAAATGCTCGCGATTGTAAATACGGTAAAAGAACGGTCGAACTTTTCTTGTTCGATTTCTTGAACGCTTGGCGTAGATTTGACAATCTCACCGCTGCGTTCCAGGAAGTCAAATACCATATAGGCACGTGCTGCCTTGAGTACGCAATCCTCACGGACAGTAACTACTACGTGGTAAACGGAGTGTCCGGCATCGATAGATTGCAGAAGAATCGAGCTTTGGAACTCGTCCAATATCGCTCCATCTCCACTGCTGCCACTTGCTGCCGCTGAAGCGGATGTGCTTTGCTCACTTTTGTAGTCAGCCTTCACGATCGTCTGCAACGAAGCAACGATAGACGAAACATCCGCTTTCCCCGTGCCGCCGCCGATAATGTCTTGGACCATAGATTCTAGCGCGTCAAGACCTTTAAACAACGTATCGAAAATGAAGCTATCCATTTTGAGTTTGTTATTACGGACCAGATCAAGTACATTCTCCATCTCATGTGTAAGCGACGCGAGATCTTCAAAGCCCATGGTCGCTGACATGCCTTTTAATGTATGGGCAGAGCGGAAAATGATTTGAACGATGCTAATGTCTTCCGGAGCGCTTTCAAGTTTCAACAGATTCTCGTTTAATGACTGCAAATGATCATTTGATTCGTCAATAAACATTGATAGATAGGCGTTCATATCCATTTCCATGCACCTCCTGTATAAATGGTTGCCATGCGAAAATGTAAGCCTTACTTTCTGACGGCATGGGTTATTGCGGTTGCGATTTGTCGAAGCGGCACAATAGTCTTTGCGACGCCTGCTTCTACTGCGGAACGCGGCATTCCATATACGACACAAGTCTCTTCCGACTCGGCGATAGCAGTTTCTGCTCCGCTGTCATTCAGAGCTTTCATTCCTTTTACTCCATCGCTTCCCATACCCGTCATGATGACTGAATGTCTGCGTAATTCCGGGAATGCAGCGCAAGATTCGAACATTGTATCAACGGATGGTCTGTGCCCGCCGCGCGGCGCGTCTTCGGATAATTTGATCGAATAGCTGCCGCCTTCTTTGGTAAGCTCCATATGATAACCGCCTGGTGCAATGTAGACAACGCCTGCTTCTACACGTTCGCCATGTATAGCCTCTGTAACATGTAGAGAACTGAACGTATCGAGCCGCTGCGCTAATGAGCGCGTAAACTTAGGAGGCATATGCTGTACAACCAGCACAGGAGCCGGGAAGTCAATCGGCAGTGTCGTTATGACTTCGTGAAGGGCGCGCGGTCCGCCGGTTGAGGTACCAATCGCAACCAGATGCTTGAAGTTTCTGGTTCGTACAGGCTTGTTCGGTTTAATAGCCGTTTCCAGTTCTTGATCCATTGATGGTAATGTCGGCTCAAGTTCCTTCTTAGTCGTCCGCTTGTTAACCTCAATCGATGGCGCTGGTTTCTCCACTTTTTCTTTTGCGGCAGCAGGTTTTCGCTCACGAAGACTCGTAAACTCTTCCAACGGTTGCACAGGCTTAAGCGGAAGCTCGTCCTTAACCGACGGGGTTGTCTCAAAGCTGATTGTCGTTGGCTTCGCTTTTGCAATACTTGGCTTCTTCGCTGCTGGAGCCGGTTTCGAAGGCTCGAACAAGTATGAGTGCCGCTTCGTCAGCACTGCAATCCGAAGCTTCTCCAGCAATTGCTCGCCGACTGTGTGGATATCAGGAGACATCGGGCCAGATGGTTTACGGATAAAGTCAAAGGCGCCATTCTGCAGCGCTTTGATTGTCTCCCTTGTACCGTCATCGCTTATGCTGGAGAGCATGATGATCGGCACCGGATGAATTCGCATAATACGTTCCAATGCCTCAAGCCCGTTCATCTCCGGCATTTCCAAGTCCATCGTAATGACGTCCGGTTGAAGTGTTCGAACAGCCTCGATTGCTTCGCGCCCATTATTTGCGGTTGCAATAATGTCAAACTGGGGATCAAGAGCGATCAGATCACACAGAATTTTCCGCATAAAGGCAGAATCATCTACAACCAATACTCGCGAGATCGTATTCATTGATGCGCCTCCTCGATTCAAAGGATTATTATGAACGTCTGAACATCTTATGTAGGAATCCTTTGACACCGCTATTCGCGGCAGCAGGAAGTTGAGGTACGTCAACAAATCGTTTAGCAATTTCCAAGATCGACTTCGACGCTTCTGTACCCGGATAAGCAATAGCAAAAGGAACTTGTTTCTTCACAGCCTTTGTAACATTCGGATCATCCGGCAAAATACCAAGCACCGGCAGTTCAATATTTAGAAAACGCTGTGCCACAAGACCGATTTTGTCTGCGGTTGCGTTGCCTTCCTTCGTATCGATCGCCCGATTCACGATCAGTTTAAACCTAACGTCATGCTCCATCGCTGTGACCATCTTGATTAGAGCGTATGCGTCCGTAATCGAGGTCGGTTCAGGCGTCGTGACGACGATGGTTTCCTGGGCGGCGGTGATGAACTTCACGGTTTCCTTTGAAAGCCCCGCTCCCGTATCGAACAATATAAAATCATATTGTCCGTGCAGCTTGTTAATTTGTTCAGCGAAGTAATCCAGCTGCTCTGCCGATAAATCAAGGAGATCCTTAAAGCCCGATCCACCTGCAATAAAATGGACGCCTTGCGGTCCTTCTTGAATAATCTCCCAAATCGTCTTCTCTTGTTTTAAGAGATGGTAGAGGTTATACGGGGACGAAACGCCCATTAATACATCGATATTGGCCATCCCGATATCGGCATCGAATATGAGAACCTTCTGTCCTATTCGCTGTAGCGCAAGCGAGAAATTCAGACTAAAGTTGGATTTACCAACCCCGCCTTTTCCGCTTGTCACCGTAATGACCTTTGTCGTGCGTCCTTCATCCTTCTGTTCTTGATTGCGCACTAAATTTCGAAGTGCTTCCGCCTGGTCAGTCATCATTGGGAAGCCCCCAACAATTGCGAAACGTAACTCGCTACCTTGAATGTCGTAATATCGTCAGGAACCGTTTGGCCGTATGCAATGTAAGTAGGACGGAGTCCCTGTTCTAAAGCCAAATTGAGAATGGCTCCGCTAGCGTTCGTCTCATCCTGTTTTGTATAGAGCACGCGATCAATACCGTATTTCGCAAAATTCTCAGCAACGCTAGACATATCGGCATACTTGCCGGTTAAACTGAGGACAAGAAACGTTTCTGACCGTCGGTCGGTTTGAAGCAAGCTGTTCACTTCAGATACATAAAGCTCGTTGCGGAAATTCCGCCCTGCCGTATCCATGAATATAAGCTCGCGATCTTCAAGCTGCCTGAACGCTCTGGCAACTTCGGATGGCGAGAATACAACCTCAAGCGGGACATTCAGTATCGTAGCGTACGTTCTCAATTGATCAACCGCGGCGATTCTGTAAGTATCGGAGGTGATGAAGCCAACCTTACGGCCTGATTTCAACGTTTGCTCAGCGGCCAGTTTGGCAATAGATGTCGTCTTGCCAACTCCGGTAGGACCTACGAAATGGATAACTTGCGTATCCCTTCCAATGACACTTGCTTCAAAGTCCTTAAGCCAGTCTTGCAGGATCTGTTCGGCGATTCGCCATACGGTCGATCGATCAACTGTAGTCGTTTGATTGGATAAATCAGAAACTTCCAATTTCCCCTCAATTTCTTCTATTAATTGATCAATCAACTTCTCGCTGACTTCTTGTTCGAGCAACCGATCCTGTAATGCTTGCAATGCCTCGGGTCTGGTTTCCAGCTTCTGCTGCTTCGACATCTTTACAATCCATTGCTTCATATCTCGGATTTCAGTAACCAACTCATCTTCTGTCAATCGAGGCTTTCGATTGTCTGCACTAGATTGCTGCTGCTGATGCACACCAGATAGAGCCTCATAAGCAGCTGCTGGAGATACTCGAGCTGCCTCCGTCACATCAGGGACAAATTGAACTGTTGCTTCCTGCATGAGTTGTTTTTCTTTAATGGTTTGTTGTTCTGCTACGGCAGTTGACGCCATAGAGGCAATCGAAGCCATCATTGTCGGCGACACAGTTGGCTGCTTAGCCGTCGGTGGACGTGAAGGCGATTTGGGTGTAGGTACTGATTTGCTTCCCGCTTCTATTGCTGCAATAACCTCGGTTTTCTTCTTGCCGAACATGCCCAGAAATCCGCCAACCCGAATCTCTTTCGTATTCAAAATGATGGCATCTACACCAAGCTCATTGCGAATCATCGGCAGCGCTTCGGGTAATGCATTGACCACATAACGCTTTACCTTCATAGATTCACCACTCCAATGCTTTGTACTTCAATACTCGGTTCGAGCTCGCTATAAGACAGAACAGGCACATCCTGCATCGTACGTTCCACGATTTGTCTTAAATACATGCGAATCGTAGGTGATGCGAGCACGATCGGCTGATTGCCAGATTGAATCTGTTTATTTACTTGTTCGTTCAACTTCTGGTAGATGGTTTGAGTCGAGACGGGATCAAGAGCCAAGTAGCTGCCTTGATCTGAGCTCTGAACCGATTCTGCAATCTTCTTCTCTAGTGACGGTCCAACCGTTATTACGCGAAGCGTATCCCCATTGTGGGAGAATTGCTGTGTAATTTGTCGCGATAATGCCTGGCGAACATACTCGGTCAGAATATCAGTATCTTTCGTGTAGGTTCCATGATCCGCAAGCGCTTCGAAGATCGTTACCATATCGCGTATGGATACTTTCTCACGCAACAGCTTGGACAGTACCTTCTGGATTTCTCCGACATTGAGAATTGACGGTATGAGTTCGTCCACCAAAGCAGGGTACGAATCTTTGACATTGTCCACAAGTGCTTTCGTCTCTTGGCGCCCGATCAGCTCATGCGCATGACGTTTAATAAGTTCTGTCAAATGAGTGGCAACAACAGACGGAGGATCCACGACCGTATAGCCGGTCAATTCAGCTCTTTCTTTGGTTGCCTCATCAATCCAGATGGCCGGTAAACCGAAAGCCGGCTCCACAGTCTCGATACCGATAACCGATTCATCTTCAAATCCAGGACTCATAGCGAGGTAATGATTGAGTAGAAGCTCTCCGCGCGCTACCGTATTCCCTTTAATCTTAATTATGTATTCATTCGGTTTAAGCTGTATATTGTCTCGAATCCGGATAACCGGAACGACAAGTCCAAGTTCAAGCGCACATTGTCGACGTATCATAATAATCCGATCCAGCAAATCGCCTCCCTGCTGCGTATCGGCAAGTGGGATTAAACCATAACCAAATTCGAATTCGATCGGATCAACTTGCAGCAAGCTGATTACACTTTCAGGACTTCTAACCTCTTCAATTTCCTGTTCTTCCACAAGAAGCTCTTGCGCTTCCTGTTCCTTCGTGAGCGACTTTTGCATCCGAAAGGCACCGTACGTAATAATAGCTGCAAAAGGTAATGTCGCAATCGGTCCGATAGGCGTTCCAACTCCGAGCAGTGTAATTGTACCTGCTACAATGTAGAGCAGTTTCGGATAACGAAACAGCTGCGTAGTCACATCATGGGCTAAGTTACCGTCAGATGCAGCACGTGTCACAATTAAGCCTGTTGCTGTCGAAATCAATAGGGCCGGAATTTGACTGACGAGTCCATCACCAATCGTTAGAACGGAGAACGTATGTAGGGAATCGGAAAAACTCATGCCATGTATCGACATCCCGATTACAAATCCGCCAAGTAGGTTAATGATGAGTATGATGATGGATGCAATGGCATCCCCTTTAACAAATTTGCTGGCACCATCCATCGAGCCGTAGAAATCAGCTTCACGTTCGATTTTTTGACGGCGCTCTCTTGCTTGTACTTCGTTGATGAGGCCTGCATTCAAGTCGGCGTCAATACTCATCTGTTTACCGGGCATCGCATCCAATGTAAACCTTGCGGCAACCTCTGCGACACGTTCTGACCCTTTAGTAATAACGAGGAACTGAACAACAACAAGAATTAGGAACACAACAAAACCAATTGCAATTTGACCACCCGCTACCCAATTACCGAAAGTCGCAACAACCTTACCGGCGTGGGCATGCTGGAGAATGTTTCGGGTTGTTGATACATTAAGTGCTAAGCGAAACAAGGTTGTAATGAGCAGCAAGGCCGGAAATATGGAAAATTCCAAAGCATCTTGCGTATTCATTGCGATAAGCAAAATCATCAGCGCAACTGAAATGTTGACTATTAGGAGCACGTCAAGTAAAGCTGGTGGAATCGGAATGACCATCATAAGAACGATGCCGATGATCCCGATTAGTATGGTCAGGTCTCTAGCCTTCATGACGTTCCCTCCTCCGTAGATAGTTGTAGATAATTACACTTTCTTTTTGAGCTTATATACATATGCCAGTACTTCCGCCACAGCCTGGAATAGGTCAACGGGAACCGTATCACCGATTTCCGTTCGATCGTATAACGCTCTGGCAAGCGGCCTATTTTCCATCATGATTACGCCGTGTTCCTTTGCCACTTCTTTAATGCGAAGGGCCACAAAATCCATCCCCTTTGCGATTACTTTAGGGGCTTCCATCTTCGAGCCTTCATATTGAATGGCGATCGCGAAGTGGGTAGGGTTTGTGATGACGACGTCAGCCTTAGGTACATCCTGCATCATTCGCTGCAGAGCCATCCGGCGCTGCCGTTCTCGAATTTTACCTTTAATGAGCGGATCTCCTTCAGATTTCTTATATTCATCCTTGATGTCTTGCTTAGACATCTTCAAGCTCTTCTCGTGTTCATATTTCTTGTACATGTAATCAAACATTGCTAACACAGCAAGAATTGCACCGATATATAAGCCGAGCTTAATCGTGATTCTTGCAATAATGCTAAAGTTTTCACTAATCGAAACCGTTGCGAGCTGCATAATGACATCCAGTTCACCCCACAGAATCCAATAAACCATGAATCCAATGAGGAGAAGCTTCAAAATGTTTTTAACAAACTCGACTACGGAATGCATGGAAAAAATTTGTTTAAAGCCTTTCAAGGGACTGATTTTACTGAATTTCATCATGAGCGGCTCGCCGGTAAACATAATACCGATCTGAGCGTAATTGCCCAATATGGCAATGAGTACTGTGATTGCGAAAATGGGTGCTAATAACATCAAGCTCTGCATCATCAGATCAGAAAACAAGGAAACGACGTTTTCGGTCGTCACTTGCATCAAGAGCTTCTGCTCTAATATCAGACCAAATATGCGCATCAGTCGAACCTTATAATAATCACCCATCATGATAAAGCTTAGAAAAATAAAGAAAAGAATAAGGGCAGCCGGAATTTCTTGGCTTTTGGCCGTTTGGCCTTTCTTACGAGCATCTTGCCTTTTCTTCGGTGTTGCACGCTCAGTCTTCTCTCCATTGAACATCTGTAAGTCGAGCGTCCAACGATACTTAACCATAATTACTGCCCTCCTACCTAAGCTGCAGGACCTTGCAAAATGTCGAATAGCTTCCGCATGGCAGTGAACATCTGTTCAAACAAGTGCTCATACAGGATGACCAGACCTGGCATCATAACAGCCAACATGAGAAAGCCGACTAAAATCTTGATCGGAATCCCAATGACAAACACATTGTACTGCGGCGCTGTCCGCGCAAGAAAACCAAGCCCAACGTCCGTTAAGAACATCGCAACCACTAATGGTGCTGACATCTGAACGGCAAGCAGAAACGTTTGTCCGAACATGCCGGTCAAGTAACTCGTTATACTCCCACTACTTACGTGGGCAAACAACGTATTCGTTAGAGGAATCCATTCATAGCTTTGCAGTAAAGCGGAAAGCAAGTAATGATGACCATTTATCGATAAGAAAACGAGGGTTGCGATCATCCCTTTGAAGTTACCCATAAGCGGTGCAGAAACACCTGTCATCGGGTCAATAATGTTGGCCATACCAAAGCCCATTTGCATATCGATCAAGCTGCCTGCCGTATTTACAATTGTAAAAAACAGATAAGCTGCAAATCCGAGCAAGGCACCTGCCAAAATCTCTCGAATGATCGCTAATACATAATCCGCATCGGGGACGATCGTTTGCTTAAGCCCATAAGTTAAAAAAACAAGCAACGAGATAAAAAAACAGAATCCCAATTTAAACGTATTCGGCACATTTCGAGTCGAAAATATTGGCGCTACGACGAAAAACGCTGTAATTCGACAAAAAATAAGCAAAAAAATAGGGAATCCTTGAAGAAACAACTCCATCGATCCACAGCCTATCCGATGTATTTATACAAGTTATTCAGCAGGTTGTAAGTGAAATCGACCAATGTATTCAATATCCACGGCCCGAATAACAAGATGGAAAGCAACACCGCCGCCACCTTAGGAACGAATGCTAGTGTCTGCTCCTGAATCTGTGTAGTAGCTTGGAAAATACTAACGATCAAGCCTACTACAAGTCCGACTAAGAGCATTGGGGCACTGGCTTTCAGTACCGTATATACTGCCTGTCCGGCTAAGGCGATGATGAAGTCAGTACTCATGTATGTACTCCTTCCTGGCAGAACCTACGGATTAAAACTTAATAGCAACGACTTAACGATCAGGTACCAGCCATCTACCAGAACGAATAGTAAAATCTTAAACGGCAGTGAGATCATAACCGGTGGAAGCATCATCATCCCCATTGCCATGAGCGTACTGGCGACCACCATGTCAATAATGAGAAACGGAATGAATATCATGAATCCCATCTGAAATGAAGTTCGAAGCTCACTTAGTGCGTACGCCGGAACCATAATCGTAATGGGAACATCCTCAACGGACTTCGGCTTCTCTGTCTTCGTATATTTCAAAAATAAAAGTAAGTCTTTATCTCTCGTTTGCTTCATCATGAAACGCTTCATGGGTACAGCAGCTTTGTTAAGCGCTTCGGTTTGAGTCAATTCCCCTTTGAGATAAGGCTGAAGAGCTACTTGGTTAACTGAACTTAAGGTTGGCGCCATGATGAAGAAGGTGAGAAACATTGCAAGCCCAATCAGTACTTGATTCGGAGGCATTTGCTGTGTTCCGAGTGAGGTTCGGACGAATCCTAGTACGATTACGATTCTAGTGAAACTGGTCATTAATACGAGAATGGCCGGAGCTACACTTAAAACGGTGATCATCAGTAATAGGGAAAGCGCACTCGTTCCAGGCGTTTCACTGCCGCTGTCTCCAATGCTTACGCTGACATTAGGCAGCGGCTCTGCAAAGGCGTGGGCGTGAAACAACAAGGTGAACAGTTGTACTGCAATAACCGCTAGTAATAGTTTTTTGTTCATTCGTCCAACAACCGATCATTTTGATTTTGCTCTTTTAGCAGGTCTTCTACCTTCTGCTTCTGATCCGACTGGCGTCTCATCCCGTTATTGAGCAGCTCCTTGAAAGAAGTTGCAGCTTGCCAAGGTTCGCTCGTTGGCTCATCCGCCTTGTTGCTTTTACGGAATCGACCTATAAAATCTGTCAAAGTCGGTGTATGCCAAGTACGGCCGTTCTGTTGATCAATCGCTTCCAATATAGCCGATGCCGTTTCGAGGTCATCGATTTTATCAAGGAGGGTGATATCTTCACCAACTCCAACAACGTAAACTCTGCCGGAGAGCTCAACCACTTGCAATGATTTATTCTGACCAAGCGGAATGCCTCCAAGTGATCGAAGCGCCCGATTGGTCCCCCAACCACGATTACGATTGGAAAGCCACTTAATTACGAGAATGATTAATCCGACGACCAGCATGAGCGCAATGATGACCCAGATGTAATATCCGATACTCGTTCCGATTACCGGCTTATCTTCATCACCACTTAGCTCTGCTGACGCAAGACTTGCTGTCAAAAGCCAGCCGGAGACAGCCATAGCAGCAAGTCGAATACCTTGTACTAACTTCATTCTATTAACCTAGCGTTTTCTTGATCGCTTCAATAACGCGGTCAGCCTGGAAAGGTTTAACGATGAAGTCTTTTGCACCGGCTTGGATGGCATCGATAACCATAGCTTGTTGTCCCATTGCAGAACACATAATCACTTTTGCATTGCCATCCAGTTTCTTGATTTCTTTCAATGCAACGATACCGTCCATCTCCGGCATTGTGATATCCATAGTAATTAGGTCCGGTTTCAATTCTTTGTACTTCTCAATCGCTTGTGCACCGTCTTGTGCTTCCCCAACTACTTCATATCCGTTCTTTGTAAGTATGTCGCGGATCATCATTCTCATAAATGCTGCGTCGTCTACGATTAAAATGCGATTTGCCATCGTTTCTTCCCCCTAAGGTGTTATTGTAATTTTTGGATACGGTCCCATTGGCTTACGATATCTGTGACTCGGACACCGAAATTCTCATCGATAACGACTACCTCGCCTTTGGCGATTAGTTTGTTATTAACCAAGATATCAACCGGTTCCCCTGCCAGCTTGTCCAGCTCAATGATCGACCCTTGCGACAATTCAAGGATATCCTTGATTTGCTTCTGAGTTCTCCCTAATTCTACTGTGACCTTTAGCGGTATGTCGAGCAATAAATTTAAATTTGAATCCTCTGTTTGCACATACGGCGCGCCTTGGAAATTAGCGAATTGTACAGGCTGTACATTCACATTGCGGTTCGCAGCGGCACCATAAGTTTGCGGTCCCGCCGGCGGTGCTGCATACTGCGGCATCGGAGGCTGCATATAAGCAGCTGGAGGCGCCATATGAGCACCTGGAGGCGGCATATGAGCTGCAGGCGGTTCCGGTATATAGGCCGCCGGAGGCGGTGTGTGTACAGGTGCTGGAGCAGATACCGGTGTTGCTGCAGGTGCAGGTGTATGAATAGCCGCTGGAGCCGGTGCTGGAGCTGGCGTAGATTCTGCAAATGTTCCTCCCATCAGCGTGTCTACCATTTCTTTCGCAAACGAAATCGGCAGCAGTTGCATAATGGTGGAATCAATTAAGTCGCCGATAGCCAAGCGGAACGATACTTTAATGAAGAGATCGTCCGGAGGAAGCTTCTCGACGCCTGATCCACTGTTAATATCCAAAATATCGATACCAGGCGGTGATATGTTTACAAAACGGTTGAAGATGGTAGACATCGATGTCGCTGATGAGCCCATCATCTGATTCATCGCTTCTTGCACAGCACTGATGTGAATTTCATTCAGCTCTGAACCAAGCAGCTTTCCTTCACCGCCAAGCATTAAATCCGCGATGGTTTGCGCATCTTTGGTTTTAATCACAAGAGAGTTGATCCCTTGGAACCCATCGACATAGCTAACAGATACGGCTACGTGCGGCTTCGGAAATTCATCATCGAGCTCACTGCGTCTGATCAATGATACTTTTGGAGTTGTAATATCTACTTTTCTTCCAAGCAGTGTTGAAAGAGCAGTTGCAGCGCTTCCGAATGTTATATTACCGATTTCACCAAGTGCATCCTGCTCGATAGAGCTCAGATAATTATTTAGTTCTTGCTCCCGGTTAAATGACTCCGGCATCTCGGGCTCATCGGCAGTCTGACGCAGCAAGGCATCGATTTCTTCTTGTGATAAGTAATCTTTACTCGTCATACTCTTCTTCCACTCCTTCTGTGAGGATTTGATCAATTTGAACGGCCATTCGATCTTTAACCGACCCTGGACTGCCGATAAATTTCAGCTTATCCCCGACTTTAATGTCAAGCCCTTGATCTATTGGTTTACTAAGCGAAATCACATCTCCGACCGAAAGTCCGAGAAACTCGCGAATCGAAATACTGGATGCACCTAGTTCACAGACGATCGGCAACTTCGCTTTCGTTACACGTTGCTTCAGGACCTCTATTTCCTCAGGCGCCCTTGTCTTCTTCTGGGACACGAACCAATGATGTACGGATAGTCTTGGCATGATCGGCTCGATAACGACGTGCGGGATACATAAATTAATCATCCCGGTCGTATCACCGATCTTGGTGCTAAGCGATATCAGTGCTATTGTTTCGTTCGGTGAAACGATCTGCATAAACTGCGGATTCGTCTCTAATGCTTCCATCCGAGGCGAAATATCAATAATCGTCTTCCAAGCCTCCTGCAGACTCTCAAATGCTCTGCTGAAGATTCGTTCCATAATATTCGTTTCGATTTCAGTCAGTGCGTTGATCTTGGAAGGCGCTAATCCTTGTCCACCTAACAAACGATCCAGCATTGCATAAGCAACGTTCGGATGAACCTCAAGTACCATTCTGCCTTCTAAAGGTTCCGCCTCAAAAATATTAAGAATCGTCATCTTAGGAATCGAGCGGATAAATTCGTCATATGGCAGCTGTTCAACTTGAACGACACTTATTTGTACAAATGTACGAAGCTGTGCTGAGAAATAGGTGGTTAAGTATCGCGCGAAGTTTTCGTGTATCCGAGTTAAACTTCGGATATGATCCTTCGAGAAACGGACCGCACGTTTGAATTCATATACACGAATTTTCTTCTGCGTGTCTTCCTTTTTTAATTCTTCTGCATCCATTTCACCGGATGATAAAGCAGCGAGCAACGCATCAATCTCGTTCTGCGACAGAACATCAACCAATTATTTCACCCCCTTCAAGGAATGCGTCATGTTGAAAACTAATGACTACAGCGTCGTCACGATAAAGTTTGTTACCTGTACCTTAATGAGCTTGCCTTCCGGCAGCTCCTGATTGATCAAATTCAGCAGCTTGGCACACAGCTCGTCTTTACCAGCAGAACCTTTAACTTCATCTGGCTTCATGTCGGACAGTGTACGAATAATGATAGGTTTGATTTGAATGTCTTTAATTTTATCGAAATCTTCTTTCGTTGATTTCTCATCTAATTGAAAAGCAAGCCCAAGTACCGCGATGTATTCCGGGTCCGCCAGGTTTGTTTTAATATCCGCAATTTCACTGGTTAATTTCACCCGTTCATCCGCAGTCAGTTTGACCACCTTTACGGCTTCTGCATTATTAGCCGCTTTGCCGGCAGAGTCCTTCGGATCTTCCCCACCCATCAGGGAGTTGTACAGAATAACAGCTACGATAGCTATTAATGTGATAGCAAGTAAGATGGTAATCAGCCAGGGCAGCATTTTTTTCATGTCGAGGGTCCCTCCGAATGTTCACTCTTAATGGTAGCCGCATAAACGCCTATTGCGCGAAGATACGACTGTATGGAGGCAATGACTTCATCAGCTTTCTCCAATACCAATATTTTCTTTCCAGTCGTTAAGGTAATCAATGTATCGGGTGTTTCTTCAACTTGCTCGATAAGGAGCGCGTTAATATGTAATGTCTTTCCGTTCAAACGCTTTACTGCGATCATGAACTTCCTCCTTAAACTAGGAGGGAGGCAGGTTGGCCTCCCCTTCGGTTATTCACCTAGTGTTTCAAATTAACAACCTCTTGCAGAATCTCGTCAGAAGTCGTAATAATTCGAGAGTTAGCTTGGAATCCACGCTGCGCGACAATCATTTCGGTGAATTCTGATGTCAAATCAACATTTGACATCTCGAGTTGACCGGCAATAATTGCGCCTGTTCCTGCCTCTGCGTCACCTGCTGTAGTCATGACAACTTCACCGTCAACATTCGCATTTGGCGTCATCCGGTAAAGGTTGCCTCCGATTTTCTCAAGTCCGTTCGGGTTCGTAACTTTCACTACTCCGAGCTGGAAGCCTGATGGTTGGCTTTGGCCGTCTGCACCAACCGAGATGATGGAGCCATCTTGTGAGATTGTGAAGGATTTAACCTCAGCTGGATCGAGTACGATCGGTCCACCGTTAGAATCCAGTACAAACATCCCGTCGCCATTGACGAGTTGACCTGCTGCATCCAGAGTGAAGTTACCTGCGCGAGTCAGGTAAGGAGCTTCAGCACCGTCAGCTGATGGGGAAACCGCGAAGAATCCATCGCCATCAATTCGAACGTCTGTAGGAACATTGGTGGTCATTGCACTACCCGGTGTGTGGATCGTGTCAATCGAAGCAATGGCGACACCAAGGCCCACCTGTTTCGCATTAACACCGCCCGTCGTTCCTTCTTCAGGACGCGTTACGCCGGAAACCGTTTGGCTCAGAATATCTTTGAACATAACGCGGCCCGCTTTGAAGCCTACCGTATTTACGTTCGCAATATTATTACCGATGACGTCTAGCTTCGTTTGAAAACCACGCATGCCTGAAACGCCGGAGTACATTGATCTTAACATGAATTGTCAACCTCCTAATGGTGTAAGTACAGTTACTCTGCCTTGCAAAAGAAGTCTATCGTGTGAGTCGCTTCAGTCGATCCACGACTCTTCGGCTTCCGATAAGAAGGTCCAGCCGATTAAGAAACAATGACTGCACTGTCGATTTGAGTGAATACATTGCCTTGGAGTGAATTGCCGTCCATTGCGGTGATGACAGTACGACTTGGAACATTGACAATCATCGCGATATCCCGATAAACGACGAGCGAATCCTTCGCACCCTTTGCAGCAGCCTGATCGATTGCGTTTACGATTTTGGAAATCGTTTCCGGTTTGAATGTGATACCGCGCTGCGCCATGCGTATTTCGGCATGATTGCTAAATTTAAGCACATTACGATCCAATACTTCTTTAAATGACGCTGTATTGGCTGCCGTGCTTTCCTGCTGGTTCGGTTTACGAATCTGACTGTTACCTGTTAAACGTAAATGTCCGATCTTTAAGATATCATCCACCGGCAGATTCACCGCCTTGATCAGCGATCGATACGATGTCATCCAGCTTGATATCCTTATCGCCGATTCTTGCGTATTGTGCTTTATCTTTAATAATAATGGAATCGACATTACCGGTTACTGCAAGCATCTCGCCGGTATCGGCATACTCATACCATTGAACTTCCTTACCGATCATACTGGAAGCCATTCCAAGGTTTTGACGAAGCATCGTTAACTGGTCTGACATGTTAACCAGCTGCTCGACAGAAGAGAATTGCGCCATCTGCGCGATGAAATCCTTATCCTGTAAAGGCTGCATAGGGTCTTGATTTTGCAGCTGCGTTACAAGAATCCGCAGGAAATCATCTTTGCCTAGGGAAGTGTCCGCTTTCTTCTCAGCTGCTGCTTGCACATTGCTGGCACTGTAATAAGGCCAGACGTTGCGGGTTGAAATATTATCACCGGACATTTTTCTCGTCACCTCCGATCTACAGGTTCATCGTTATCATCCATAACCGCGAACGGTTATGCTCTCGTATGAATGCCCCGGCCTAAGCCTAGATCACGGTCAACTGCTTGCTCCATAGTCACATCTTCCAGACCGGCATCAAAATCGATCTCTCCGATTGCCTCGTCGCCGGATTGACGTTTGGACGTTCCTTGATCTCTTCCGCTTTGACCTTGTCGCTCTTGGAACATATTCGGCAATACAGGAGCTTGCGTTACCTCAAGCTTCTCTACTTGCATCCCGTGCGATAGCAGTGACGAGCGAAGCTGTGCCATTTGATTCTCCAGCATATCCTTTGCAAGAACGGAATCTGCCACAAACTGTGCAGTCAGTGTACCGTTATGCATCGAGATGTTGACATTAACTTGTCCGAGATGCTCAGGGAATAAAGTCAATTGCGCGTTGGACATGCCATTGCTTGCCGTTACATTGAACTGACTCACAACCATCTTTTGAATGGTGGATGCAAATTGTTGAATGGGAACAGGCTGTTCAACCAACTGCTTTGCTGCTATCTGCGTTTGGCGTTGCAATTCTTGATTGCCGGCCAATAGAGCCAGATTAATACTGCTCGGCTCAGATAGCGACTGTAAAGGTTCAACATCGAACTGTTCAGCTGCTTCTGGCTTGGTTGCTGCTTTCATTAGTCCTACATGAAGCAATTGGTGCGCCATACGCTGAAGATGATTATTTGTAGCAGGCGCTGTTTGCAAAGCTCGTACGGTATCGATTTCGTTTGATGGATTGGATGGCTGAGCTCCTGCTAGAACAATCGACTCCGATTTCTTCCCAGTAATCAATTGTTCAAGCGCAATCAGCTGCTTACTAACCAAACCATTTTGTTCGCGATCGGCTGCATTTCCTTTTTGTTTTTGCAAGAGTAACCGCAAATCGGATAATGCATCCTGCAAGCCTGATTTCAATGCTGAGATAGTTTCCAGACTGGCCGACTCTGTGCTCGAAGCATCTGTAGTCGTTTGAGCCGCCTGACTTTGAATGTTGGCTGCAATCGCTTGGCCATTATTCAATCCCGCAATGATAGTTAGCAGTTCATTGATCCCACCGGTTGAATCGCCTTCATTTGGTGTGCTAATACTATCCGCTGTCTGATTTGCTGTTAGCGGAAGTACCGGTTGTGCTGCTGGCATACCAGACAACATACTCAGTAGATTGTCTAATTGAACCAAAGCGTCACTCAGACTGCTTTCCGTCGTCGTTTGAGCCAATTCTTCGCTGTCTGCAGCGTCAAGCTTCTTGAGAAGCTCTTCTATTGCAGCAAGCAGATCGGCAGCCGATACATTGTCGCCGAGCAGAGAGGCTAGCGTATTCACCGGTAATTGGGAGACGACAGCTGCTTCTTTGGATGGCTGTGCAGGAGTCGAACCGGCTCCGTTACCGGCAAGCGTCTGAACTAAGGTCTGGTTAAACTCATTGCCTTCCGTCCCTTTAGCAGTCGATGTGCCTGATACCGCAGATGGTGCATTAACACTAGGTGTAGCATTGGATACTGGCATTTGCATATTGTTTTCACCTCCTTCAGCAAACTGTTATTTGCCTAACATGAGTTTGGAAACTAATTGTGCCGTAATATCTTTGTTTAACCCTGACATTTCCGCGATAATTTTGGAGCGTGATGCATCGTCAACAGCGTTTAGAATACGAAGTACTTTACTCGGACTCACATCCGCCATCTTAAGCAGCAACTCTCCGGCACTTGCAGGATCCATTGTCGAGAAAGTGGTGTTGAGCTGTGCTTTGCTAAGAACGATCTCTGGTTGAGCCACAGCCGAATCTTGTTTCTTAATTCTGGCTTGCAGCGCAGCGATTTGACGATCCTTCGCAGTCTTCACATCTTTCAACTTCACGGTGGCTTCTGCAGCTTTCTTCGGATTCATCTTCTCAAGTACCCGAACTCGATCATCCGGTTTCATTGCATCCAGTACGAGCACCGCTTCATCCATCTCCATGCTTTCTAGGATCGGTGCCGCTTTGCTAGGCGTAATCTTGCCGTACATGGCTGCAAGCTCATTGATTTTGTTCTGGTACTCTGCATCCTCAAGCGCCTTCTGCGTTCCATCTTGCTTGAGCTGCTCTACTTGAGCTTGAAGATCTTTAAGCTGCAGCGACAATCTCGTTTTCTCATCTGCAGCCTTACTGAGTTCGGATTCTTTAACAGTGAGCTGCGCCCGCAGCTCGCTGATCTTAGCTGTCGTATTTTCCGTTTTGATTTTGCCTTCATCAACAGCAGCTGCATTCTCATCCGTCGCAGGCTCCGGCAGTACTTTGTTTAAGAACGGAACGGTATTTCCGATTTCAAGTGCCTTATTCCGCAAGTCGAAATTAAACAAAGTGACCAGTACGCCAAGTAGAATGAGTGTAAACAAGATCGGCGTAACGAAAAACATAAACCGCTCAAACCCGCTGTACCCTTGCTTTTCCATATCCAAATCCGCCAAAATAAGTCCCTCCCTCGGGTATTGGCTCCCGATTCGCAAAACATCTCAACTGTTAGTGCGCTGCATACATGAACCGCACAGATGCCATTTCATCAAGCTCATTCTGCTCGATAAGCAACATGTCTGCTTGGAAACGCTGGCGCGCGTTATCCTTCGATTTCTGCCATACCTTCTCGTCTTTCATTCGCTCAGACAATTCATTCCGCTTCACTTCGACGGCAGCTTCAGCTTTCTTGATATCCATCATTTTCTGCCTGATGCAAATATCCAGATAATCAATGTACTCTTGTATAACCATAAGCTCCGAGAGCGTCACCGCTTGATTCGATGAAAGCTGTAAACGGTCGCTCCACTCGGAACGGTCCTGATGAAGCTTTGAGAGTGATTGTTCCTCCGTCTGAAGCTCACCGACGACAACGGACAATTGCCATTCTGCTTGTGATTTCTCGCTTGTTTTTAAGTCAACGATTTTTTGATAGGCGTAACGAAATCGTGCCATCTAGCTGGTTCATCTCCCGTGTGAGGCATGAAATTCGTGAATGAGCCTCTTTTTTGATTCCTCATAGCCAACCTTTTCGTGCGTTTTCTGACGAGTAAAGGACCAGATATTATCGATAGAATCAATTGCTTGATCAATTTTTTCGTTAGACCCGCGTTGGTACGCCCCAATATTGATCAGATCTTCCGAATCTTTATAAATAGAGAGCAAACGTTTCAGTTCATTCGCTGCATCTTGCTGCTCTTCAGGCACAATTTCCTTCATAACCCGGCTAATCGATTGAAGTACATCAATTGCCGGAAAATGACCTTTATGTGCTAAAGCACGGCTAAGTACGATATGTCCGTCTAGTATTCCGCGAACCGCGTCGGCAATAGGTTCATTCATATCATCACCATCTACTAGGACGGTGTAGAATGCCGTAATCGAACCACGTTCACCCGTTCCTGCACGTTCTAGCAGCTTAGGCAGATTCGCAAATACAGAAGGTGTATAACCTCTTGTTGCAGGAGGTTCGCCGATGGCTAGTCCCACTTCACGAAGTGCCATTGCATAACGTGTTACGGAATCCATCATCAGCATGACATTCAGTCCTCGATCACGGAAATATTCCGCGATGGTCGTGGCGATAAGCGCACCTTTAATCCGAATTAATGCCGGTTGATCAGAGGTTGCAACAATTACCACCGAGCGAGCCAGTCCTTCGGGTCCAAGATCCTTCTCCATGAACTCAAGCACCTCACGTCCACGTTCACCGATCAATGCGATAACGTTGACATCAGCCGAGGTGTTTCTTGCGACCATGCCGAGAAGTGTACTCTTCCCTACACCGGAGCCTGCAAAAATACCAACCCGCTGTCCTTGCCCTACTGTTAACAAGCCATCAATCGCACGAACACCAATGCTGAGAGGATCTTTAACTCTCGGCCTTGAAAGTGGATTGCTCGGCAGATTATGAGTAGAATGATGCGGCAAACGGCTCGAGATATAAGATCCGTCTAACGGTTGACCGAGACCATCTAACACTTTACCTAGCAGATCAGAACCAACCTGTACAGTTAAAGGCTTGCCGGTACCTACTACATCGCAGCCCGGACCAATGGATTGGAGCTCTCCTAACGGCATTAGAATGACCTTGTTATTGCGGAAACCGACGACCTCAGCTTTCAGCGGCTTCGTAGACTTGGCCGGATAGATCAAGCAAACATCGCCGATACTGGCGTCTGGTCCCTCGGATTCTACGGTTAAACCGATAACCTGTGTGACCTTGCCATTGACGCGAATGGGATCAATTGGACGTAAGTGTTCAATGTAGCGATCTACATCCAACCTATTAGTTGTCATCAGCTGCTCCTCGTTCATCCGCTTGGTGTGCTAATTGGATGAGTTCACGTTTTATTTCAGTCAACTGCGTATCAATTCGTGCATCGATGCTGCCAAATGATGAGCGGATGACACAGCCGAATTCCTTTACCGAAACATCCGGTACAATTTGCAATTCAGCTTGGGAATCAATGACGAGCGACAATTCTTCACGCGCCGCCTGTACGAACGTAAGTTGCAAAGGAGAAACACATAATGTGATAACACCTTGCTCCCGGCGCCGTTCCAACGACTTCCGTATAATGTCCAGTGACCAATTCGGATCAACCGTTAATTGCTTATGAATGATCTTCTCAGCAATTGCCGTACTGAGTGCAACAACGAAGGGTTCCGCTTCTTGGATGATTTGTTCCTTAGTTTCATAGGCAGAATCGAGAATCGATCTGGCTTCCGTCAGCATCACTTCCCAGTGCGCCTGTACTTCCGCTTCGGCTTGCGCCTTGCCTTCTTCGTAGCCCTGCCGGAAACCTTCTTGATGGATTTGCTCCATTAGCTGTTCGTCCTGCAGACGACGTTCTAACCACCATTGGTCAATTTGAGCATTTGCCTCTGCGTGCATCGTCTCAATCTGATCGCCAGTTTCTTGAATGCGCTGCTTGGCGAATTCTTCAGCATCATCGAGGATTTGATCTCGCATGGTAAGCGTTTCTGCACTTGGTCCTACAGGCTCGCTTTGCTCTTCGTCAGGCGCAGGCGTTTGAACATACTTGTTATACCATTCAAGACGCTTTAAATCTTCTACTGAAATGACATGCGAAGATTTGTACAACTTAGACAATGATATCATCCCCTCCACCGCGGGCGATGATGATTTCACCGGACTCTTCGAGTCTACGGATCGTTGCTACGATGCGTGTTTGAGCTTCCTCAACGTCACGCAGCCGGACAGGTCCCATGTATTCCATTTCTTCTTTGAATGTCTCCGCCATTCGCTTGGACATGTTGCGGAAGATCGCTTCGCGAACTTCTTCACTTGCAACTTTAAGCGCAAGCTGCAGATCGGCATTCTCGATGTCGCGGATAATACGTTGGATCGAGCGATTGTCGATATTGACGATATCTTCGAACACGAACATTCTTTTCTTGATTTCTTCGGCAAGTTCCGGATCTTGAATTTCAAGCGCATCCAGGATCGTACGTTCCGTACCGCGGTCGACACCATTTAATATTTGAACAATTGATTCAATACCGCCCGCACTTGTGTAATCTTGAGTAACGGTAGCAGATAGCTTCTGTTCGAGAATACGTTCCACTTGCGAAATAACTTCCGGTGAAGTGCTGTCCATGAGCGCTACGCGACGAGCAACCTCAGCTTGCTTCTCTTGAGGCAAGGAAGAAAGAATCTGAGAAGCCTGTTCTGCTTGCAAGTAAGAAAGCACCAATGCGATCGTTTGCGAATTCTCGTTCTGAATGAAGTTGAGAATTTGGCTCGCTTCCGCCTTGCGGGCAAAGTCGAAAGGCCGAACTTGCAATGTCGCAGTTAAGCGGTTGATAACTTCCATGGCCTTGCTTTCGCCGAGCGCTTTCTCAAGAATTTCACGAGCGTAGGTAATGCCGCCTTGCGAAATATATTCTTGCGCAACACAGATTTGATGAAAATCATTTAGAATCGTTTCTTTGTCCAGCGTATCTACTTTGCGAACATTAGCGATTTCCAGCGTCAGCTGTTCAATTTCTTCTTCTCTCAAATGCTTGAAGATTTGAGCGGAAACTTCAGGCCCGAGCGAGATTAACAATATTGCCGCTTTCTGTCGACCACTGAATCCATGCATCCTTGCCATCTTGGCCACCTCTATTCATCAACAAGCCAAGTCCGGAGCAAATTAACAAATTCCTCTGGTTTGCGCTTGGCAAGTGTTTCAAGCTGCTTGCGTACTTGACTCTCGTTTTGGACAGTTTCCAAATCGATTGTCGGATATTCGACTTTCGCTTGATTTGCTGCGAGCTCTTCCGCTTGAGCTGCTTGTTTGCGTCGTCTTACAACGACATAACCAAGTGCACCAATGATAGCAAGAGCAGCAAGTCCGATTGCGGTTAACCAGCCTGTCGATAATATTGCAGAAGTTGAAGTACTGCCATTGTCGACAAAAGTTTGTGCCATGATCGAAACTTTTTTGGCAAGTAACGCGTCATCATTAACATCTTGACCAGATTCTATCAATTGCGAGCGAACGAGAGATATCAAGAAATTATTAATATCATTTTTGGATTCGTCATTAAGTTTACTCTTCTCTACGCCGATACTAATAGAAAGGTCCTTAATGGCATATGGTCCTGATTCAATTTGATTATGAATCTTATCATACTCGTAATTAGTTATCCGATTGTTTTCTTCAGAGGTGCTGCCAGCACTTTGGTCTGCCGTATACCCGGGAACATCCGTTTCGCCGGTCCCTGCAACCCCGCCCGCACCGCCTGCGCCGGTCGCAGTTTTATTGTTTTGAGTTTCACTGACAACAATGCCATTATTATTGTTGTTATCCAGCGGCCTTACGAGATTCTGATCAGAAACTTTCTTCTCAAAGTTCAGCGAGCTGGAAACATTGACAACCAAATCTTCCATGCCAACCATCGGTGCAAGGAACGTTTGGATTTTTTGTTTTAGATCATTCTCATATTTTCGTTGCAGTTGATAGTGGGTCTCAATTAAATCTCCGCCAGTGGCTGCACCGCCGATCTCATCCGAGGCAAGCAATTCGCCTTCAGGGCTAGAAATCGTTATGTTCTCGATTTTGATATTAGGAATCGAGCTTTTAACCAGATTATAGTAGCCGTCAACTTCTTTCTGACTCGGTCGATAGCCCGGACGGAAAGACATCGTAATTGCAGCAGAAGACTGTTCTTTCTCTTCTTCTGTCATAAACGGAGATTCATTCGGTATCGTTACGAGAACATTCGATTTCTGAACGCCTTGCATGCCGTTAAGCAGTTGCTGAATTTCTCCATTCAAAGCGTTTCTTAATTTAACGTCGAATTCACGATCCGTAGATCCGAACATAGAACTGGTATCATTGAAAATATCGAGTCCGATTGAACCGTTACGAACAATCCCCTGCGAGCCTGCTTCGATCTTGACCTTTGCGGCATCCGCAGTCGGAACCAGTATGCTCTGTCCGCCGTTTTCAAGTTTGTAAGGAATTTTGCTTGTGTCCAAGTATTCCATAACTGCTGCAGCATCCGTACTATCCAAATCGCGAAAAGCAACTTCATAACTCACTCTCGAGAAAATCATGGTTAGTAATACAATTGTTAGAATAAGTACGCCTACCGAGGCTCCCAGCCAAATCTTCTGTCTCTTCTCCATTGCGTTCCAATATTGAGCAACTTTAGCTCGATACTGGGCAAATTTCTCGTTCACAATTTCACCTCACTGTTATGCTCTAAATGCCACTCTTGCTGCTATTAGATTTGCATCCGCATTATCTCTTGATAAGCTTCGATCACTTTGTTGCGGACTTGTGAGGTGAGCTGCAAGCCGAGCTCCGCCTGTTGCGAGGCGACCATAACTTGCGATATATCCACATTCCCTATTAAGTATTGGTCAGTCATTGTATGTACGTTCTTCTCTTGGGCACTGACACCATCCAATGCGTTCTTCAGGAAATCACTGAATGATTTCGTCATGTCTGAAGCGGAAGCAGCCGCTGGAGCATTCACATCCGTCTTCTCAATACCTGAATCAAAAAGCTTAACATTTTGCGATTGCAGCATATTCAATGACAATGGGTTAATCAATGGTATCCCTCCGCTTTATCTCTGTTTATTTACCGATTTCAAGCGCTTTGATAAACATCCCTTTGGTTGCGTTCAATGCCGTAACATTAGCTTCGTAAGATCTAGAAGCAGAGATCATGTCTACCATCTCTTTCAGCACGTCGACGTTAGGCATTTTTACATAACCGTTCTCGTCAGCATCAGGATGGCTCGGATTATAAACCAGCTTGGATGGCGTCTGATCTTCAATAATGCGTGATGCCTTAACGCCCGGAGAAGAAGCTTTGCCGTTCAACTGTCCGTTTAGTACATCGGCGAATGATTTGGAGTTCGGTTCCAGGACGACCAACTTACGTTTGTAAGGTTCATAACGACCGTTCACAAAATTCGCTCTCGTCGTTTCTGCATTCGCGATATTCGAGGAAATGACGTCCATTCGGAGCCGCTGAGCAGTCAAAGCTGATGCACTCGCATCAAATCCGTTAGTTAATCTCATACTCAAGCTCTCCCTTCAATGCCTAATCTCATCATTTTCACTTCGTGATTTATCTGTTGAACATAATAATTATAGTTCAATTGATTTTTCGCAAGAAGCGACATTTCTCGATCAATATCGACATTGTTTATGTCGTTGTTCATCACGCTTGTTTCGTCCGTAATGATTCGAGCCCCTGGAACAGAGGATGAAGCACCGATGGGAATATGGCGACCATTCGTTCTTTTACCAATAATCTGGAAGTTATTGCCGCCCATGCTTTGCTCCAGCATTTGTTCGAAAACAACCTCAGAGCGCTTGAATTTCGGCGTATCTACATTCGCTATATTGTTGGAGATGATGCGTTGGCGCATTTCTGCAGCATTCATAGCACCCTGTAATCTACTAAATTCAGGGCCATTCAACAGGTTCACTGAAAAACCCCACTTTCCATTCTGTGTAATATATTTAATTCAACAGAATCCCTCTCATTCCTCCTTCTTTCGACAAAGAATTATTAAAAATATGAGAGAGTTGTGTCGAAGTTTTCCGTCAAGTTAATCTTCCTCACTTTCCTAATTTATTACAATAAGAAAAAAGCCCTATCTTTGTCGAAGATAGGACCTTGAAATGGGATTATTGTACTGGTTTATGAATGATTTTGTAATGTAACTGTCTAATATTTTAATTTTTGTTCTTTTTTAGCTCTTGGAGAAGCTGGGTATTTAGTATACGAATGTAAGTTCCTTTCATCCCCAATGAACGTGTTTCAATCACGCCTGCACTCTCCAATTTCCGAAGTGCGTTAACGATTACGGATCTGGTGATTCCAACCCGATCTGCGATTTTGGATGCGACAAGAAGCCCTTCTTTGCCATCCAATTCTTCGAAAATATGCTCAACGGCCTCAAGTTCACTAAACGAGAGAGAACCCACCGCCACCGCAACAACTGTGCGGCTTCTTGCCTCTTGTTCAATTTCCTCCGCTCGCTCACGCAAAATCTCCATGCCAACGATCGTGCTTCCATATTCTGCTAAAATCAATTCATCATCACCGAAAGGCTCTGCGTTGCGAAGCAGTATCAACGTCCCGATACGCTCGCGGCCGCCAACTATCGGCACTACTGTCATCTTACGCTGACCCGCCATCATAGGGAATGACTCGCTGATTCCTACATCAGGGGAAACATTATTGACAGTTTCTTGCATATTCATAAACCGTTCATTGCTTTCAATAGAAAACCGCAAATCTGCGACAGGCAGCGCCCTCAGCTGTTCATGCTGGAATGGACCTACTGCCGCGCAGCCCAATACTTTACCTTTGCGGCTTACGACGAACACGTCGGATTGAATCGTTGTGCAGAGCACCTCTGCCATTTCACGAAAATTGAGCGCTCCGCCTGCCGCACGCTGCAGCAGACGGTTAAGCGTTCTTGTTTTTGCCAATAAAATCATTAACTTTTGCCCCCTACTTTCCTTACCGGTCCTTTACAGTATATATTGACTTAAATCGCGGTTTTTCGCAATGCTGCCTAATTTCTCACGGACATACTCCGGAGTGATAATCAGCTCTTCGAGAGAAAGCTCAGGCGCTTCAAAGGATAAATCTTCAAGCAGCTTCTCCAAAATCGTATGAAGACGACGCGCGCCAATATTTTCTGTATTTTTATTTACTTCTGCTGCGATAGATGCAAGCTCACGAATGGCTTCTTCGGAGAAGGTAATTGTAATCCCTTCCGTTTCGAGAAGTGCCGTGTACTGTTTGGTTAACGCATTCTTAGGCTCGGTTAAAATCTTAACAAAATCTTCCAAAGTTAAATTCGTCAATTCCACACGAATCGGGAATCGTCCCTGAAGCTCCGGAATCAAATCCGATGGTTTGGCCATGTGGAAAGCACCTGCAGCTATAAACAGGACGTAGTCTGTTTTCACTGGGCCATACTTCGTCATCACTGTCGAACCTTCAACGATTGGCAATATATCTCGCTGCACGCCTTCACGGGAAACATCTGGCCCAGAACCTCTTGAAGAGCTTGCGATTTTGTCAATTTCGTCTATGAAAATGATACCGGTCTGCTCTGCCCTGCTGACTGATTCGGTGATAACATCATCCATGTCGATTAGTTTGTTGGCCTCTTCCTGCGTAAGTGCCTTACGGGCTTCCTTAACCGGCAGCTTCCGTTTCTTCGATTTCTTCGGCATCAATTGCCCGAACAGCTCCTGCATGTTAGCGCCCATTCCCATGCCTTCATTGCCTTGCCCTGCAAGCATATCCAGCATATTAGGCGAGTTATCCTCTACCTCAATTTCAATCATCTCATTCTCAAGCTTCCCGGTAGCGAGTTGTTCCTTCACTTGCTTGCGGCGTTCGATAACAGAAGCAGACTCTTCAGGCTCAACCTCCGGCTCCTTCGTGCCTTGCGTGCTGCCAAAGAGCATTTCCAGCGGATTCTTCTGGCTTTTGGGTTTAGCTGCAGAAGGAACCAGCAACGTTACGATGCGCTCATTCGCTTGTTTCTCCGCTTTATCCTTCACCTTCTCGGTTCTTTCTTGCTTAACCATCCGAATCGAAGTTTCCACGAGATCGCGAACCATGGACTCCACATCCCGGCCAACATAACCTACTTCAGTAAATTTGGTAGCTTCCACTTTAACGAACGGTGCATTAACCAGCTTCGCTAATCGTCTTGCTATCTCTGTTTTACCAACGCCTGTAGGTCCAATCATGAGAATATTCTTCGGAACAATTTCGTCTCTTATCGCTTCGTCAAGACGACTTCTCCGGTAACGATTGCGCAGGGCGACCGCTACTGAACGTTTGGCCGGCTTCTGACCAACGATATATTTATCGAGCTCCGTCACAATTTGCTTCGGTGTCATAGCTTCATTTGACATTTCCGATCCCTCCAAATGAGTCCGAATTAAATGCTTATATTAGCCTATTTCTTCCACAATTATATTCCGGTTTGTGAACACGCAAATATCTGCGGCAATCTCAAGCGCTGATTTAACCATGTCCTTGGCTTCGAGCTGAGGCGCATGTTGATAGAGCGCGCGTGCTGCCGCAAGCGCGAAACTGCCGCCTGAACCTATTGCCAAAATGCCATCATCCGGTTCTATAATCTCTCCGCCGCCTGATATAAGCAATAAACCGGTCGCATCCATAACAATCATCATGGCTTCGAGTTTGCGCAGCACCCGATCTGAGCGCCAATCCTTCGCAAGCTCAACAGCTGCCCGTTGCAGATTGCCGTGATGCTCTTCTAATTTACCTTCAAACTTCTCGAAGAGTGCAATCGCGTCGGCAACCGAACCGGCAAACCCAGCAATGACTTGCCCACGATATAATCGACGAACCTTCTTCGCATGGTGCTTCATGACCATACTATTGCCAAACGTCACTTGCCCGTCGCCTGCAATAGCACCTTTCCCATTATGCCGAACCGCACAAATCGTCGTCGCATGAAATTGCATTTCCATCATTAATAACCTCCTAAAAGTCTCGCATAGGCGAAACTGCTTCGTAAGGATTGGATTAAGTTTCGCGAAGAAAATAATCTTTCAGATAACGATAACAATACTACTTCGTTAGAATAGCTCGAGTTTTGCAAAAACTCTTAATAGACGGGAGCCTATAAATGCAAAAGGAAGCAGCGGCCGAGGAATCGATCGAAGCCGCTGCTCTTTTGCCTGTTCTGGTTGTATCGTTACTCTGTGACCGTTTCTGCCTCTACTTGTGCAGGTTCAGCCGGATAGCCAAGCTGCTCATGTTTAAAGCGAGCAAGCTGTTCTAAGGCGCGATTGGCAATCGCGTCGTTCTTATCTTTCTTGCTGCGCATCCGCTTCTCAAGCGGCGGGAACAAGCCAAAATTCGCATTCATCGGCTGGAAATGCTTGAAATCTGCCGTTGTAATGTATTGCGCCATACTGCCAAGCGTAGTATCAGCCGGGAAGACTAGCGGTTCTAAGCCTCGTGCCAATCTGCCAGCATTTAACCCTGCGATCAAACCTGAAGCAGCGGATTCAACATATCCTTCAACACCGGTCATTTGACCGGCAAAGAATAAATTATCGCGATTGTTTGTTTGGTAGGTAGAACGAAGCAGCCTCGGTGAATTGATAAATGTATTGCGATGCATGACGCCGAAACGAACAAACTCCGCATTTTCCAATCCCGGAATCAGAGCCAGAACCCGCTTCTGCTCACCCCACTTGAGATGAGTTTGGAAACCAACCAAATTGTACAGTGTACCTGCTGCGTTATCTTGACGAAGCTGAACGACTGCGTGAGGCAGTTTACCTGTGTGCGGGTTAATCAGACCAACAGGCTTCATTGGGCCGAACAACACCGTTTGCTTGCCGCGGCTAGCCATTACTTCAATGGGCATACAGCCTTCGAAATATTGCTCTTTCTCAAATTCCTTCACTTCAGCGGTCTCAGCCGTTGTAAGAGCTTCGTGGAACCGTTCAAACTCCTCTTCTGTCATGGGACAGTTGAGATATGCCGCTTCTCCCTTATCATATCGCGAAGCAAGGTAGACCTTCGACATATCGATGGAATCCTTCTCCACGATTGGAGCTGCCGCATCATAGAAATAGAAATATTCTTGACCTAACAGCTCTTGAATTTGGGCGGATAGACGCGGAGCCGTCAGAGGTCCGGTAGCAATTAAAACAATACCGTCCGTCGGGATTTCCGTCATCTCTTCCGTCCGCACATCAATCAGGGGATGCTCTTTCAATATTCTCGTCACATCGCCGGAGAAGCCGTCACGGTCAACGGCAAGCGCTCCGCCGGCAGGGACCGCATTACGATCCGCACAATCGAGGATCAGAGAGTTCATTCTGCGCATCTCTTCTTTTAGTACACCGACTGCGTTAAAAAGCCCGTTTGCACGTAAGCTGTTGCTGCATACCAGCTCGGCAAAGTTATTCGTATGGTGAGCCGGCGTCTTGGTCGCCGGTCTCATCTCGTAAAGCGTAACAGGCACTCCTTGCGAAGCGATTTGCCAAGCAGCCTCGCTGCCTGCAAGACCTGCGCCGATGACTGTTACACGTTGTAATTCTGACAATGAACTTACCATCCTTTCAATCTTAACCTTCAGCCGGTTCTTGCTCGTCAGGTACTTCTTCATTATATTCACACTGCGTGCAGGCTAGCTTCGCGCCGCTGCGATTCCGTTTCTCTACCATTAAGCTGTTGCATTGCGGACATGGCTTAGTAGTCGGTTTATCCCACGACACGTAGTCACAGCCAGGGTATTGATCACAGCCGTAGAAGTAACGTCCCTTCTTACTGCGGCGCTCAATAATTTTTCCTTCCGCACATTTCGGACAAGGAACACCGATGTCTTTGACAATCGGCTTCGTATTGCGGCAATCCGGGAATCCGGAGCAAGCCAGGAACTTGCCGAATCGGCCCATTTTGTAAACCAAATGACGGCCGCATTTCTCGCAAAGCTCATCGGATATTTCGTCCTGAAGCTCAACTTCCTTCATCTCGTCCTCAGCAACTTCAAGACGCTTCTCGAACGAGCTGTAGAAATTAGCGAGCACTTTCACCCAATCTTCTTTCCCGTCTTCCACATGGTCAAGATCATCCTCCATGTGCGCAGTAAACTCTGCATCCAGAATTTCGGGGAAAAACTCTTCCATCATTTGAATGACCAGCTCGCCTAGCTCCGTCGGAATGAATTTCTTCTCTTCGATGGCAACATAGCCCCGCTTCTGGATCGTTTCAAGCGTTGGCGCATACGTACTTGGACGCCCGATGCCCACTTCCTCCATCATCCGCACAAGACGTGCTTCTGAATATCTCGGCGGCGGCTGAGTGAAATGCTGCTTCTGCTCGACGGATTCCGTGCCGACGACATTTCCAGCCGACAGAGGCGGAAGGAATTTCTCCTCGTCCGTCGTGCCGTCATCGTTGCCTTCGACATAGATCTTCATAAAACCATGGAATTTCACTTTGGAACCCACGGCCCGGAACACTGCTCCATTACCGACATTAAAGTCGACTGTCATCGTATCCAGCACGGCTGAAGACATTTGACTGGCTACAAAACGCTCCCAAACAAGCTTATACAGCCTGAATTGATCGCGACTGCAGTATTCTTTCATCGTATCCGGATCACGCATTACGGAAGTTGGACGAATCGCTTCATGCGCATCTTGGGCATTGCTATTCTTCTTCACATAAACACGAGGCTGCTCAGGCGCGAATGCAGCTCCATATTTCTCTTCTATATAAGCTTTCGCTTCCTCTTGAGCGATCGTCGAAATTCGAGTGGAATCCGTTCTCATATAAGTGATGAGACCGACTGTCCCTTCTTTGCCGAGGTCAACCCCTTCATAAAGCTGTTGGGCGACTGACATCGTCTTGGATGCTCGGAAACCAAGCTTACGCGCCGCTTCCTGTTGAAGCGAGCTTGTAATAAACGGAGCCGCAGGGTTACGCTGGCGCTCTTTCTCTTTCACTTCACTGACCGTGAACGCGGAAGAGCCCATGGCCTGCAGCACCTCTTGAACATCCGCTTCGTTGCCAAGCTCTCGCTTGCCGCCATTAAGAGAATGATACTTCGCTTCGAAGGTGGTGGAGCCTTGTTTCAATTGAGCGGTAATCGACCAATACTCCTCAGGAACAAAGGCATCAATCTCATTCTCGCGATCAATAATGAGCTTCACGGCAACAGATTGCACCCGTCCCGCAGACAGCCCCTTCTTTACTTTCTTCCACAGCAGCGGGCTGATCTTATAGCCAACAAGACGGTCTAGTATCCGCCTTGCCTGCTGAGCGTTTACAAGATCCATATTAATCGGTCTTGGTGTTTTGAATGCATCCTTCACGGCCTGCTTCGTAATCTCATTAAATACGACTCGGCATGAGTCGCTTTCGTCTATCTCCAGATAGTGTGCCAAATGCCACGCAATCGCTTCACCCTCGCGATCCGGGTCAGCTGCGAGATAGACTTTTTTTACTTTTTTCGAGGCGTCTTTTAATTCTTTCAGGACGCTCCCTTTTCCGCGAATGGTTATATATTTGGGGTTAAAATCATTCTCGACCTCTACACCGATCTGGCTCTTCGGCAAATCTCGGATATGACCCATCGATGCTTTAACGATGAATTTGCTTCCTAGATATTTACCGATTGTTTTCGCCTTTGCCGGTGACTCGACGATGACAAGTGAATCTGCCATAGATGCGCCCTCCTCTCCAATGCATGCTACATTACACTATATATGGAACCTGGATGCTGTTCAATCTTCCGTTTTATAGATAAATTTATCAGAACTGAATGCAAAAGTCCAAAAGGAAAGGATGAGAGCTCATGCAGACGGTCGATAGATAGCGGACCATCCTGTAAGAATTGAAGTAAAACAGCTTCATTCTCATCCAAATTCACGGCTTGCATTTCAGACTTCAAACCTACTTGCGCTTTCAATATTTCCGGTTGCAGAAGCAGTCCCTCGTAGTCCTCCAGAATATCCTGGACTGATGTGATGAGCTTAGCCCCTTGACGAATCAACCCGTTTGTACCTGCGCTCTTCGGTGAAGAGATCGGACCCGGAACGGCAAATACGTCCCGCGACATGTCGAGTGCTTGGTCGGCTGTTATCAATGACCCGCTTCGTTCAGCAGCTTCTACGACAACAGTGCCTAATGATAATCCGGCTATGATGCGATTCCGCAGCGGAAACAAACCGGGATGAAAGGGAGTGCCCGGTGCGACTTCCGAAATGACGACGCCATTTCTCACAATTTGCTCGTAGAGTCCACGGTTCTCTGAGGGATATATACGATCCACCGGAGTGCCTAATACGGCAACCGTGCTTCCAAAGGCCTCCAGTGCGCCTTCATGGGCCAGTGCATCTATTCCCCTCGCCATTCCGCTAACGACTGTCATTCCTCGCTCAGAAAGCTTCCTAGCTAGGTCTGAAGCTGTTTTGCGGCCATATGCTGTCGGTCCTCTCGTTCCTACGATGGCAATTGCATGTCGGTTTAACAGCTCGACTCGCCCCATTGCGTATAAGATCCAAGGAGGTTGAGGGGTTTCACGCAGCAACTCAGGATAGCATTCATCAAATCGCGTTATCCATTGAATGCCGAGCTTCGACATCCGTTCCTGTCGTTCTTCCACCTTAACCGTAGAGAACGCATTTGAAATCGCTTTTGCCTGATCCGGTTTTAATCCGACTGATGAAACCCACGCTTCAGGCGAAAATCGTTCATATAACCGCCATTGACCGTATTCTACAGCCTTGCGTATCGAATGCCAGCCAATGCCGGGCGTTTCATGTAGAGTAAGCAGAAGTTCTCTCTCTTGATTGTATTCCTTCATTAATAATGCACCGTCCCTTCAAGGTGACGGCCGGCATTCTACCTTATTGTGACCGTGCGGCAAGGAGAATGCAAGCCAAGTGATCAGAATAATGAAAAAAAGCAACCCTCCGAAAGCCCATATAGGGCAAATCGAAAGGTTGCTTACCTTTAAATTGAAGCTATGGTGTTGCTAAGCTGTTAGTGCGTTTTGCATTTGTCCAGCATGCCGCGCTCTTCCAGAACACTTACAAGGGTAGAACCCATTTCGGAAGGCGTAGGCGCTACGCGAATGCCGCATTTCTCAAGCGTTGCGATTTTCTCAGCTGCCGTTCCTTTACCGCCGGAAATAATCGCACCTGCATGTCCCATCCGTTTGCCCGGAGGTGCAGTTGCGCCGCCGATGAAGCCGACAACCGGTTTCTTCATGTTTGCTTTAACCCACTCTGCCGCTTCTTCTTCAGCAGAGCCGCCGATTTCACCAATCATGATGACAGCGTAAGTATCCGGATCTTCATTGAACATGTTCAGGATATCAATGAATTCGGAGCCTTTAACAGGGTCGCCGCCGATACCTACTGCGGAGGATTGACCGATTCCGCGAGTAGTCAGCTGGTGCACTGCCTCGTAAGTGAGCGTTCCGCTGCGGGAAACGACGCCTACATGGCCTTTTGTATGAATGTAGCCCGGCATGATGCCGATCTTGCATTCACCCGGCGTAATAACACCTGGGCAGTTCGGTCCGATCAGGCGCGTTTTGCGGCCTTCCATGTACCGTGTTACTTTAATCATGTCGATAACCGGAATACCTTCTGTAATACAGATAACCAGGTCTAGCTCCGCATCAACAGCTTCCAAAATGGAATCTGCAGCAAATGCAGGCGGAACATAGATAACGGACGCAGTAGCGCCTGTTTTGGCAACTGCGTCTGCAACTGTATTAAATACAGGAAGCGAGACTACTGTTCCGTTTTCTAGTGTAATGTCAACATTGCTTCCGCCTTTGCCCGGCGTAACTCCGCCAACCATTTGGGTACCGTATTCCAGGGCGCCCTTCGCATGAAACAACCCTGTGGCACCAGTAATACCCTGGGTAATGACTTTTGTGTTTTTGCCTACCAAAATGCTCATCGAAACTCACATCCCCTAAATGAATTCGTATGCCGCGTAAAGTGCGACAATTAAGTCTTACTTTACTAGCGCGACGATTTTTTGTGCACCGTCGGCCATAGAGTCTGCAGCCACGATGTTTAGTCCGGATTCGTTCAACATTTTCTTGCCCAGTTCAACGTTGGTGCCTTCCAAACGAACTACAAGCGGACGGTCAAGACCGAGCTCTTTAGCCGCTGAAATAACGCCGTCTGCGATAATATCGCATTTCATGATACCGCCGAAAATGTTAACGAAAATGCCCTTCACCTTCTCATCGGAGAGGATGATCTTGAACGCTTCCGTAACTTTCTCTTTGGTCGCACCGCCCCCTACGTCCAGGAAGTTAGCAGGGTCGCCGCCGTAATACTTGATAATATCCATTGTCGCCATTGCAAGACCTGCGCCGTTAACCATACAACCGATGTTGCCATCGAGTGCGATGTAGCTCAGATCGAACTTGGACGCTTGAATTTCCTTCTCATCCTCTTCATCCAAATCACGAAGCTCTAAGATGTCTTTATGACGGTACAAGGCATTGGAATCGAAGTTCAGCTTGGCGTCAAGCGCCATAACGTTGCCGTCGCCTGTTACGACGAGCGGGTTGATTTCTGCGATCGAGCAGTCTTTCTCTACGAAAGCCGCATACAGAGACAGCATGAATTTAGCCGCTTTGCCGACCAATTCGTTAGGGATGTTGATGGAGTATGCCAGCTTGCGCGCTTGGAATACTTGAAGACCGACAGCAGGGTCGATAACTTCTTTGAAGATCTTCTCCGGCGAGTGCTCAGCAACTTCTTCGATCTCCGTGCCGCCCTCTTCGGATGCCATCATGACGATCCGTCCAGTTACGCGGTCAACAACAAGACCGATGTAATACTCTTTCTTAATGTCGCAGCCTTGCTCGATAAGCAGGCGCTTTACTTCTTTACCTTCAGGACCCGTTTGGTGGGTTACGAGAACCTTGCCCAGAATTTGGCTGGCATAAGTGCGAACCTCATCCAAATTTTTGGCAACTTTAACGCCGCCCGCTTTACCGCGGCCGCCTGCATGAATTTGCGCTTTTACAACGACAACCGGTGTGCCCAGCGCTTCCGCTGCTGCCACCGCTTCATCGACAGAGAACGCCACTTTACCTTCCGGTACGGCAACCCCATACTGCTTAAGCAGTTGTTTACCCTGATACTCATGGATATTCATTGACGAAAATCCTCCTATCCGCAGTCAAATCCTACGTATGTACACAAAACCATAAGTATTGTAACACGTTTCGTCATGTGTTTCCTATTTTTTTAGCCTGAAATGCCATCTTTTTTGATATTAGTTTCATCTCATATCAATCTCATATCGAGATGGAATAGATGAAATGCACTCATATTTGAGATGTAAAGGCTAAAATAAGGATTACCTGACTAGTATTACCTAAGTTTAACTAATTATTGACACCAAACATATGTTCTAGTATTCTTTGAATAAGCATTATTTAGGAGGTCGTCACTGAATGAATACCTATTCCGGACTACTATCAACATTCCAATCCCTGATTCCATTTGCAGGCTCTCTTCGTTCACTGTCGGAAGAGATGTGGAACGCTCCGCTTAAGCCTGACAAATGGTCTTCCCGCTCCGTGATCGGTCATATCATGCTGTGGGATCGACATTTCCTGCAAGAAGCGATTATGCCAATTGTAGAAGGCAGGCCGTTGACGCTTCGTCACTCGGATTACGATACATTTAATCGCCATGCCGCCGCTTATGCAGATTCGATCAGTAAAGAGCAGCTGCTCGCAGAATGCATGTCCGTCCGAGAAGAGTTATGGAGACTTCTGATAGCCCTCTCTGAAGAGAAGAGAGAATTGAGCTACACCGATGGAGACGGAAATCCCTTTACGATTCACCATTATTTGAATGACTTTGTCGCACATGACCGGCATCATTTGGATGAAATCGATCAGTTTATCAGAGCTTAATTCGAACTCGTTGACAGCTGATTTGCTGCTGAGCTATGATTCAAATTGAGCAATGATTGCATACGGACCTGTGAGGAAGCACCTTCATCCGACTATTTGGTGGAGGTGTTTTTTGCTATGTATACTCAAATTTGCAGCGGAAGCGTTTATGGCGTAGAAGGCAAATCAATTGCCGTTGAAGTCGATATTTCCAATGGTCTTCCCCAAGTCAATGTTGTTGGACTTCCTGATCCGGCAGTTAGAGAATCGATTGAACGTGTTCGAGCAGCAGTCAAGAATTGCGGATTCACTTTTCCGATGGAACGAATTACGGTCAACCTTGCACCAGCAGACCTTCGCAAAGAAGGCACTGCCTTTGATTTGGCTATTGCGGTAGGCGTTCTATCTTCAAGCGGGCAGTTGAAGAGCAAGTGGTTTGAACATGTACTGGTTCTGGGGGAACTGGCGCTAAACGGTGAGCTTCGGGCAATCCCGGGCGTTCTTGCGATGGTTGAGCAGGCTCGATTGAGCGGCATCAGGAATGCGCTTCTGCCGAAGGCAAATGCTGCAGAAGCCGCATGTATAGAGGGTATGCAGCTGTTTGCCGTTTCTCATTTACGCGAGTTAGGAGAAGCAAATGCGGATGAACGCGCATGGGAGCAGCTTCGATACGACAGCGCTTCGGAACAGAACTCTGCACCGGGTTCAAGAGATTATGGGGCTGCCTATGGCGACTATGGGGATGTGCTGGGGCAGCACCATGCGAAGCGCGCTTTGCTCATCTCAGCAATTGGGAGTCACAACGTTCTTCTATCAGGCCCTCCCGGAACAGGTAAGACCATGCTCGCGAGAAGGTTACCGGGCATTATGCCTCCGCTAGGCGAAGAAGAAGCCTTGCAGGTTACGAAGATTTATAGCGCTGCCGGTAAACTGCCGGGCGGCATTCCTACCTTAATGAGAGAACGTCCCTTTCGCAGTCCTCATCACACAATCTCATCAGCCGGTTTAATTGGAGGCGGATCTATTCCAAGACCGGGCGAAGTTACACTTGCCCATCGAGGGCTGTTGTTTCTTGATGAACTCCCTGAATTTTCACGCGCATCACTGGAAGTGCTTAGGCAGCCGCTCGAGGATCGGGAAGTAACGATAGCCAGATCACGCGCTGTATTCCGATTTCCGGCTTCCTTTCTTCTTGCCGCGTCTATGAATCCATGCCCATGCGGCTATTACGGACATGAGACTGACGAGAACCGCTGCGTATGCAGCGAGGTAGTACTCGCACGATACCGAGCGAAGATTTCCGGCCCGCTTCTGGACCGTATTGATATGCATATTGAAGTACCCCGACCACCGACTACCGAGGGTCTGACAAGCGGCATGACATCTGCTCAAATGAGAGATATTGTACTTGCGGCAGCTGAGCGCCAGCAGGCTCGAACAGCAGGTAGCCTTACCGGTCGTTCGTTTGCCGAATTGGCCGGTGTGTCGCTTCGAAAGGCCGTTCATTTAACACGAGAAGCTGAACAACTGCTTCGTGTAGCTTTCGATACACTTGGCGTCAGCTTACGTGCGCATGATCGGATACTAAAGCTTTCACGAACGATTGCTGACTTGGATTCAAGCGATCTCGTTGATAGCCAGCATGTCGCTGAGGCGATCGGTTATCGGAGTCTGGATCGAAAGCTTCATGCGTTGTAGGCGTAAATACAAGAAAGAGATAGCCTGAGGTCATCAGAATGTAGAGAAAACCACGTTTTTCAATAACGGCAGGTTTCTCTTTTTAGTTTCAGGTTCAGTATATGGGCTTAGGAGGGAGAATTCCCCCTCCTAAGCCCTCCTTTCCGGGTGGTGGGCATTCTGCGGTTCGCCGTACTTGCTCTTTGCTGTCCTCCCAACTATGCCGGTAACAATCTTTCGCTTGTTGCGCAATCTTGTGCATTTCTGCAGCATCGAGCAGGATGCACATGTTTCGGATCCGAAGCGTAGTGCCGCGGTATCCCTCACGGTCTGTCGTTCGGTAAGGCGAGACTTTCTCGGACAGCCACATTGTTGTCTATACATCATGAATAATATTTTAACGGTTGCCAGCGTGGCTATTTCATACAAATAAGCCTTTTTGAAAATCTAACGGTTGCGACAGACGTTATTTACAACAAATGGGTCGATTCCAAGGGGAAAACGTTCAAATAAGCTCGCGGGCAACCGTTAGAAAATAAATAGGGCTAATTTATGCCAAATTACCACTGTCACAACCGTTAGCGTAGGAATGCGACGACAAAGTACACTCATCACGGAGGTACAGAACTACCGTACCAGAAGCTAAAAAACCGACGTTGTATCAAACGCAGCTTTCAGTTATGTGTGAAGTGAAATTAGAACGCGGATTCAATATGTTTAAGTTCGGTAATTTGATAAGGTTCGAGTGATTCTACCCGAACAGCTGCGGTAATTGCAATGACATCAAAGCGGATCGCAGGATGCTGAAGCTTATTCATGGACAGGTACACCTCTGTTATGGACCTGACTTTCAGTTGTTTCCGTATATCGACCGATTCCACAGCTGTGCCAAACCTGCCGCCAGCTCTGCGTGTCCGCACCTCGACTATGATTAGTAGGGATTCCGATTTCGCTACAATGTCCAATTCGCCCATACGACAACGCCAATTCCGATGTATGATCGTATACCCCTGCTCTTTCAGGTATCTAGCGGCTTCCTCTTCGCCAAACTTGCCAATCGCTTGTCTCGTATCGGTTCTGGATGTTCGGTTATCTGCTTTCAATCTTTGCTTCCTCCCGCTTTACGATCCGATCGATAAACAAACGACAATATTTCCGCAACCAGTGTATATAGCTCCGGCGGCACTTCTTGATCCAAATCGAGCTTTGACAGCACTTCGACAAGAGAGGAATCCTGTTGAATCGGTACCCCGCTCTCAGCTGCTTTGTCCAGAATAGCCTCCGCCATCTTACCTCGGCCTTTGGCTACAACAACCGGAGCGTTGCGCTCTCCCGGCTCATATTTGAGTGCAACTGCTTTTTTATTCTGCATGAGGCTATCTTGGGTTTGTCCCTTCTTATCTTTCTCGTTCATACGCGATAGTCTACTCCCTTGTAAGGTTTCGTCGACCACTCGGTCGAACCCGGTCCTGCCGCCATTGCCTCCGAAGTGTTCATGCGTTCCGCCATTCTTTCCGGCATCGGAGTTGCTTTCAATGATAACAGTTGATATCCGGCACGCTGCAGCGCTTCCGATAACTCAGCACGGGATGTCTCTATAAGTGAACCTGCCATCGGATGATCATTCCATAAGTTAAGACTGACGATTTTATTAACGACCTGTACATCTACGACAGTATCACCTAACGACTTCATGCGCAGATCAAATAGAAGTCTGCAATTATCTGCATCGAGTTCACCTTTACGGCCACGTCTTGTTTGAATGTGTACCGAGGCTGTCTGTCCTCCGTCTTGACTGTGCATCGGAATAAACATCGTCACATGTGACAACAACGAGCTGGTTTTCTCCGGGGATAACAGCAATTGCTGCCCGGTAATATGGGAAACGAGTTGCTGCGCCGTATCCCGAAGAGCCGGCGGCACATCATCCGTGGAAGCAAGCGTCATTAATGCGCTCTTCATTGAATCATCGGCAGCGTTCTTGACGGAATCGAGAGAATCCGTAGAAGGCAGCACATTCGGAAGCGGCGTGTTTCCCTGTTGCACCTGAACTCGATCATTGATCAAGCCTGCAACAACAACATTCCGATCTAAGCTATCCTTAGGGGACTGACTAGTCGCCGAAGCTTTGTTTTCTTGACCAGCTTGAATCGCAGGATCAATTGGTTGTTTTGGCAGCTCGGGCTGCTTCGCCGCTTGCTGCTGATCATCGGTAACTGCAGCTGCAAGCAGACGCTCATGATCGACGCCCAGCCATTTCATCATCTGGCCCACCCAGTTGGAGGATGAACCAGCCGGCTGCGGCGAGGGGGTTGTAGTGCCAGCGTCTGCGGCATGATTGTGGGCTGCGCCATCCGGCGAAGCCGACTTGGCAGCCCCGCCGCCAGGCGAAGCCGACTTGGCAGCCCCGCCGCCAGGCGTGATTGGCGGGGCTGTTGGTGGCGGAGCCGCGGGCTGCGCGCTCGCGGCAGCTGCGCCTCCGCTGCTCGGCGCGGCTGTGCCAGCCGCCGCGCCATCGCCCGCTGCGCTGCGCGCAGCGGGCGCGGGAGCAGCAGCGGACCCCGCTGCTCCCGCCGGCCCCGGCGCCGGCTGCGCCCCGGCGCCTTGCGCGCCTTCGGCGCTCGAAGCCGGCTGCGCCTCGGCCCCGCCCGGCGCTGCGCGCATCAACGCTGCGCCTTCGCGCAGCAGCGTTTGCAGCTTCGCTGCAGCCGCTTGCGCCGCCGACTGCGGCTGCGCGGCATCGCCCGCCGCATCGCCGGCGGACGACGCGCCGCTCCAAGCGGCAAGCCCCCGCTCCAGCGACTCCAGCAGCGTATGCGCCGGAGTGCCGGAGAGCGTCTGTGCAAGCGCTCCGATCGTCGCGCTTGTCATCGGCAGCCCGCGCTTATTCGCGAGCGCGGTCGCCTTCGCCCAAACCTGCGCATCGCTGCCTTGCGGCATAGCAGTCAGCGCCTGCTTAAATTGACTCGCTGTTTCGCGAGTCAGAGTACCGCCCTCACGACGCAAATCGCGCACAAGCTCCTGCGTCCATTTCTGTTCAGGCAGTCCTGTCGCTTTCAGCCAATCTTTTAAGCTCGCTTCATTCATAGTTGCCGTTTGCTGATCAACTAGCTTTAGAACAAGCGTGCCATCGACGGATTGCGGCTGCACCTGAAGCAAGGTCGATTGCCCTGGCTGCAGCGGTGTTTCCAATTTCGCTTGTACTTGTGTCCCATTTATTTGAATGACCGCTTCCTGATCGTTTAACATCTTAACCAGAACGCCGCGTACAATTTGGCCGACCTTAAGCTCTAATGCCTTACTGTCGCCGGGCTGCACATCGCCAAGCAGTCCCTTCATCAATTGTCCGATCGATAATGACATAACGCGACCGCTTCCTTCCTGACAGACTCGTTATTATCGGCTCACATGAACCGCTCTTACCTAGTTATCCTATCTATATCGTTATTATCGGCTCAGATGAGACACAGATTAACGATCCCAAATAAAAAAACGTCCATCCCAAATTATATAGGAACGAACGGTCAAAACGCAGCTTTTGTTCTCTTTTTAGTCTGCTTCATCTGTGCGCATTACTAAAACAGCACCTGCTGCTCCATAAACAGCTTCCCGAGGAAGCTCTGTCGGTGCATCGGACTGGGACCGAGCTCCAGCAGCTTCTCCCGATGCAGCTTCGTCGCATAACCTTTATGTATCGCAATCCCATACTCGGGGTAAAGCTGATCCCATTCTCCCTTGCATAGCCGGTCCCGCGTAACCTTCGCAATAATCGAAGCAGCTGCGATAGACTGGCTTCTTGCATCTCCTTTAATAATGGACTCTTGCGGAAGGTCAATATCCACCTTCTCCGCATCCACCAGCAAATAATCTGCCGGAACAGCGAGCAGCTCTACTGCTTGTTTCATGGCAAGTCTTGCAGCTTGCTTAATATTAATGGAATCAACCACTGCTGCATTCACGCAAGATACCGCCCAAGCTTCAGCCTGATCCATAATGAGCTCATACAGCTCCTCACGTTTCTTCTCCGACAGCTTCTTGGAATCATCGACGCCATCAAGAATCAAACCCTCCGGCAAAATAACGGCAGCTGCCACCACATCACCAAACAAGCAACCCCGCCCAACCTCATCGATGCCGGCAATATTGCGATAGCCTTGCTCCCATAGCGGCTTCTCAAACTCCAACATTACAATCCGCTCCCCATTCACACTTCTGCCCTTATACAAAACAAACGGCTCCCTCACAATCAAGGCAGCCGTCCCAATAGCAGAATGCAGCAATCTGCCTCTTACATAAAATCTTCCGGAGCTTCAAGCGAAAGTCGGCCCATATTACCTGCCCGCATCTCGCGCAAAATAATGCCCGACGTTTTCTCCAAATCAACGCGGCCTCCGCTAATCAAGCAGCCACGCTTGCGACCGATATCCTCCATCAAACGGACGATTTCGTCATTGTCTTCATAATCCTTCGGAGGGTCCTTCAAACCGAAACGTTCCGACAGCATCGGCCAGTAGCGTTTCGCCAGCTCTCTCACCGTGAAGAATGCTACATCTTCGATGTTCAGAACCTGTTCACGAATCGCGCCTGTCATGGCAAGTCGTTGGCCAACGAGCTGGTCCTCGAACTTCGGCCATAGAATACCCGGCGTATCGAGCAGCTCCATTTCCTTGCCGACTTTAATCCATTGTTGGCCTTTCGTCACACCCGGACGATCTCCGGTAGCCGCAATTGCACGGCCAGCCAGACGGTTGATGAGTGTCGACTTACCCACATTTGGAATTCCGACGATGAGTCCGCGAATGGCCCTCGGCGTAATCCCTTTGGATATTTGTCGTTCGATCTTCTCATGGAGCAATTGCTTGACCTTCACCGGAATTTCATTGACGCGTGTACCCGTGGAGGAGTCGATAGCCAAGCTTGCATAACCGAGGTCCGTAAAATAAGCCATCCACTTCTCAGTCGTACGCGCATCCGCCAAATCCGATTTGTTCAGCAATATAAGTCTTGGTTTATTCAATAAAATATCATCAATCATCGGGTTCCGGCTCGATAGCGGTACACGGGCATCCAGCAGCTCAATCGCAATATCGATCAGCTTGAGCTTCTCTTGGATTTCCCTTCTCGCTCTCGTCATATGGCCGGGGAACCATTGAATTGTCATCTAACTACTTCACCTCATTTGTGTTTCACGAAAGAAATTTTGTCCATCGGCCAGAAAATGATATCCGCACGGCCAACGATCTCCTTCATCGATACGTAACCGATCATCCGGCTGTCCTTGCTGTTGCGGCGATTATCACCAAATGCAAGGATCATTCCTTCAGGTACAACATCGGTTGTAAAATTAGCATTCGGGAAATTACGGTCTGTTCCTTGGTTGTTGAAGATTTCACCGTTTGCTTTAGCATTCTCGATCGATTCCTTTAAATACGGCTCTTCGACCTTCTTGTCATTAATAAACAGATCATCGCCTTCATATTTGACTTTATCGCCGGGCACTCCAATAACCCGTTTAATAAAATCTCTTCCCTCATCGGGAACATGAAAAACGACTACTTCGCCATGATGCGGTTCACGAATATCATAAATCACTTTGTTTACAATGAGTCGTTCCCCTGTATAGAAGGTTGGCTCCATCGACGGGCCATCTACAATGAACGGTGCAAACAAGAAATATCGGATCACAAGCACTAGTATAGCTGCAATTGCGAGTGCTTTAACCCACTCGAATACTTCTTTCTGCGCGCGACTGCCGTTCGATCGATTAGATCTGGACGTATTGATTGAAGGATCAACACCGTCTGCTGCAGCATGTCCATGATCACGTTGATTCGGTTCGTTCGACTCTTGTCCATTCTCTTCTGTGCGGTTCTGTTGATCCATTAATTCCACCCTCTTCTATGCTGGGTCTGTTGTTAGTTATGTAAGTAAAACTAGTATTTTAAAAAAACGAAAAGGGACTTGTTTGCGCAAGTCCCCTCTCTTGTCGATAATTAACGAATTTCTTTGATTCTCGCAGCTTTACCGCGAAGTTCGCGAAGATAGTACAGTTTCGCGCGGCGAACTTTACCACGACGAGCAACTTCGATCTTCTCAATCTTCGGCGAGTTAAGTGGGAAAGTTCTTTCCACACCAACACCATACGAGATTTTACGCACTGTAAAAGTAGCACTGATACCGCCGCCGCGACGTTTAATAACAACGCCTTCGAACAACTGTACACGCTCGCGAGTTCCCTCGATAACCTTTACATGTACCTTCAACGTATCGCCTGGACGAAAGCTAGGAAGGTCAGTACGAAGATTTTCTTGTGCAATGATTTGTAAAAGATTCATTGTAGTTTCAACTCCTTCCACCATAGACGTTCATATAAGCTAACCGGTAACAAATTGAAAACCGGATCATGGCTTCATAGCGGACCGTCCGACTTTGCAAAAGCAACATCTGAAATTATAACACACCCAAGCCCAGTAACACAATAACATTTCATAAACTTTTTAAACCATAGCATCCAAGCTAGATCTACCTGCTTTGTTCCCGAGAGCGGATCTGCTCATTCAGCCATTGACGTTCCTTCTTCGTAAGCTCCGCGGTCTCAAGCAGCTCCGGACGACGTTCCAATGTGCGTAATATAGACTGCTGACGACGCCACACTTCTACATTGGCATGATGACCGGACATGAGCACTTCAGGCACTTCCCAATCACGGAATACTGCTGGGCGTGTATAATGCGGATGCTCCAGTAAACCTGTACTGAACGAATCCGTCACAGCCGAGTTCTCATTGCCGAGAACGCCGGGCAAAAGGCGAACGATACTATCGATCATAACCATTGCGGGAAGCTCGCCGCCGGTTAACACATAATCCCCTAATGAGATTTCATCGGTCACCAAATGCTGACGGATGCGCTCATCATATCCCTCATAATGACCGCATACAAACACAAGATGCTTATGAGCCGACAGCTCTTCGGCTTTCTTCTGTGTGTAAGGCTCCCCTTGCGGACATAGCAGTATTACACGAGGACGCTCAGCGCCTTCGGGCATCAAGTCCTCTACAGCAGCGAACAACGGCTCCGGCTTCAATACCATGCCGCCGCCGCCGCCATAAGGATAATCATCAACCGTATTATGCTTATTATTCGCATATTCGCGAAAGTTAACCGCATTCAGGCTGACAATTCCTTTATCCTTCGCTTTTCCAAGAATACTCGCTCCGAACACGCCGTGGAACATTTCCGGAAACAGCGTCAATACGTCAATGCGCATAACGTTAAATCAGCCCTTCCATCAGGTGAACCTTAACGACTTTTTCTTTCACATTGACATCAAGTACAACTTCATCAATGACAGGAATCAATATCTGTTTGCCCTTTGGCTGCTGAATGACCCACACGTCGTTAGCACCCGGAACGAGGATTTCGGTAATAGGACCAAGTATTGCGCCTTCGTCCGTTACTACGGTGCAGCCGATAATTTGATGCTGATAATACTCGCCATCTTCCAGCTCAACAAGATCATCCTTGGAAACTTTAAGCTCCCAGCCTTTGTACTTCTCGACTTGATTAATATCCTCGAAACCGCGGAACTTGATGATGTACATATTTTTGTGCAATTTTGCTGAAACCACTTCGAGCTCAAGCTGTTGCTTGGTCTCCGGGTTTAGTAACGTAAGTATTTTACGCGGAGCAAAGCGCTCCTCCGGAAAATCCGTTTGCGAAACGACTTTTACTTCACCGCGAATACCGTGTGTATTCACAAGCTTACCTACCGATAGCCATTGATCCATTGTGTTCACCTATCTCTTTCGTAATTTAGCATCGAAAAAGGGCTAGGATACCTTCGTATCCTAACCCTGCTTCGATGTACGATCGCTACGAAACAATATCGACCATGACACGCTTTTGCGTTTTGACGGCTGCCGATGTGACAACCGTCCTAAGCGCTTTAGCAATCCGTCCCTGCTTACCAATGACTTTCCCAACATCGTCAGGATTCACGGATAACAGATAGACGGTGCCGCGATCGTCTTCTTTCACGTCGACACGTACGTCCTCCGGGTAATCCACTAAAGCCTTCGCTATGACAAGAATCAAATCTTTCATCACAATAGGCCCCCCGCATCGAGTAGTTATTTTTGAAGCTTCAGTTCATGAAGCTTAGTCATTACGCCTGCTTTGGAAAGCAAGTTGCGAACTGTGTCAGAAGCTTGTGCTCCGTCTTTAAGCCATTTAAGAGCTTTCTCTTCATCAATGTTCACTTGTGCCGGTTGTGCAACCGGGTTATAAGTGCCGATTTCTTCAATGAAGCGACCGTCACGTGGGGAACGGGAGTCCGATACAACCACACGGTAGAAAGGCGCTTTGTGCGCACCGATACGTTTCAAACGAATACGTACTGCCATGATAATTCACCTCCTTCAAAAAATTTCTGAGCTTTATATTAGAACGGGAATTTCATTCCTTTAGGAAGCATCCCTTTAAGACCCTTCATTCCGCCTTTAGGTCCTTTAGGACCCATCATCGACGAGAACTGCTTCATCATTTTCTTCATATCGTCGAACTGCTTGATGAGTCGGTTTACTTCCGCAATGGAAGTTCCGCTCCCTGTCGCAATCCGTTTACGTCTGCTGTGATTGAGAATTTCGGGCTTCTGCTTCTCGGCCTTCGTCATCGATTTCACGATCGCTTCGACGCGTCCGATTTGCTTCTCATCCACCTTGAGGTTCTTCATATCCTTCATTTTGCCCATACCAGGCATCATGTCAAGCAATTGATCCAACGGTCCGAGCTTGCGAACTTGTTCCATTTGGTCAAGGAAATCCTCAAAGGTGAATTCCGCTGTACGCATTTTGCGTTCCATCTCGGCCGCTTTCTCAGCGTCGATTGTGGAATGTGCTTTCTCGATCAGGGACAGCATGTCGCCCATTCCGAGAATACGCGAAGCCATACGTTCCGGATGGAACGGCTCAAGCGGCTCAATCTTCTCTCCGGTTGCCGCAAACTTAATCGGGCAGCCTGTAACGGCTTTGACGGACAATGCCGCACCACCGCGCGTATCACCGTCAAGCTTCGTCAGTATGACACCTGTCAGCTCAAGCTGGCTGTGGAAGCTTTGCGCTACGTTAACCGCTTCTTGACCTGTCATCGCATCTACGACTAGCAGTACTTCGTCCGGCTTGGTTACATCATGGATTTGGCGAATCTCACCCATGAGCGCCTCGTCGATATGAAGTCGGCCGGCTGTATCCACGATCACGTAATCATGACCGTTATCTTTGGCAAATTGCAGACCTGCACGAGCAATCTCAACCGGCGATGTTTGATCTCCGAGCGTAAAGACCGGAACACCAATTTGCTCACCCAATACTTGCAGCTGCTTGATGGCAGCGGGGCGATAAATATCGCCTGCTATCATTAGCGGCTTATGCTTGTCCTTGAGTAGAAGCTTCGCCAGCTTTGCAGTGGACGTTGTCTTACCAGCACCCTGCAAACCCGCCATTAGAATGACTGTCGGCGGCTTATTAGACTTCGCAAGCTTAGACTGTGTACCACCCATAAGCTCGGTTAGTTCTTTATTTACGATGTCGACGACGACCATGCCAGGCGTGAAGCTCTTCATGACTTCAAGTCCGATAGCCTGTTCCTTCACCTTTGCGATGAAATCCTTGACGACTTTGAAGTTAACGTCGGCTTCCAGAAGCGCCAATCGTACTTCGCGCATCGCTTCGTTAACATCATCCTCAGACACTTTGCCTTTGCCGCGCAGTTTGCCGAATACATTCTGCAGTCTGCTGGACAACCCTTCAAATGCCATGATCGTCACCTCCTAGTCGCTGTTATGTAACACCTTGTATATGAGCACGAAAGCTCTGGGTGAGCTTGTGCAGTTCCATACTTAATTCCTTCTGCGTCACAACCTGCTCCACAAGCTCTTCGAGCTGGGCGAGCATGCGCGCTGTCGCTTCATGCTTGGCAAGCAGTTGAAGCTTGCCTTCGTAACTCTCCAGTACCGTCTCTGCACGTTTAACATGCTCATAAACGGCCTGCCTGCTAATATCGAACTCAGCTGCAATTTCGCCAAGTGAATAATCGTCATGAAAATAATATTTCAGAAAGGTTTGCTGTTTCTCCGTCAGCAGCTTCTCGTAGAAGTCAAACAGCATATTAATTCGGTTTGTCTTCGCCAAAGCATCTGCTTCCGGAAGATGAGTTTTCTTCACCGAGGCGTCAGCTTCATGGACCGTCTTCATGCCAGCCACTCCTTTGCGTCAAGGCAAATACCTTTACATCAATTCCACGACGTTTATCATAGCTCAGCGGCCTATAGACTGTCAAGTATATTTACTTGTCACTATCCTCAGTCTCTTCTTCAGCGCTTTGCAGGAGGCCGCCGAACAACGCATGAACGAACTGCTCAGAGTCAAACTCCTGCAAATCATCCATCTTCTCGCCAAGTCCGACGAGCTTCACCGGAAGATCGAGCTCATTACGGATGGCAATGACGATACCGCCTTTCGCCGTCCCGTCGAGCTTCGTCAGCACAAGACCGGTAACGCCGCTCTTCTCGCCGAACAGCTTCGCTTGACTGAGTGCGTTCTGACCGGTTGTCGCATCGAGCACCAGCAGTACTTCATGAGGCGCTGTTGGCACTTCACGCTGAATGACACGGAAAATTTTGTTCAGCTCTTCCATCAGGTTGTGCTTATTCTGTAGTCGGCCCGCCGTATCGCAAAGCAGGACATCTACACCACGCTGCTTAGCCGCGTGGACAGCATCATACATAACTGCCGCAGGATCTGCGCCGGACTCTTGCTTAATAACATCGACGCCAACTCGTTTGCCCCAAACCTCAAGCTGCTCGATCGCGCCGGCACGGAAAGTATCTCCCGCTGCAAGCAATACGCTCTTGCCCTCACTCTTGAACTTGTGGGCCAGCTTGCCGATCGTTGTCGTCTTACCGACACCATTCACGCCGACGAACAAAATAACAGTCATGCCTTGATCAGCCATACGCAGCTCTGCTTTGGCATCGCCTTTAAGCAATTCCACCAGCTTTTCCGAGAGGACAGGCTGCAAGTCGGCTGCATTTTCGATTTTGCGTTTCTTTACTTCGGCACGCAAATCATCGATTAGCTGCATAACCGTATTCACGCCAACATCGGCGCCGATCAGAATTTCTTCAAGCTCTTCGTAGAAAGCTTCGTCGATTTTTTTGCGACGCGTGATCAGCTCTTCGATTTTGCCAACGAACGCCGTTCTGGTCTTCGTCAGTCCTTCTTTGAACTTGGATGTTACCGCTTCGGTTTTCTGGGCAATGCTTTCTTTCAAGCGTTTAAAGAAGCTCATGTTATAGTCCTCCATCCTTTACTTGCAAAAGCCGGGCTGTGACGCAGGGTGCGCCAAGCTCCGGCTTCTCATAGTACGTGTGTATTCGTGAGTTTGATTCTTTTTTATGCTGAGTATGCTTCGTCTTCGTCTTCGAGTCGTACCGATACCAGCTTCGAAACGCCGCCTTCTTCCATTGTGACCCCGTAAAGAACATCTGCTTCTTCCATTGTCCCTTTGCGATGGGTAACGACGATAAATTGCGTCAATTCCGAGAACTCGCGCAAGTATTGCGCAAAGCGTGCAACGTTCGCTTCATCAAGTGCCGCTTCAACCTCATCGAGTACGCAGAACGGAACCGGCTTCACTTGCAGAATTGCAAATAACAGCGCAATCGCCGTTAAAGCACGTTCACCACCGGATAGGAGTTGCAAATTTTGCAGCTTCTTACCGGGAGGTTGAGCAACGATATCGATACCGCTGTCAAGAACCCGCTCCGGATCAACCATAACCAGATCCGCGCGTCCGCCGCCGAACAGCTTCGAGAAGACGACTACGAAATGGCCGCGAATCGCTTCGAACGTCGTACGGAATCGTTTGCCCATCTCTTCATCCATCTCGCGGATAACTTGATACAGCGTTGTCTTGGCTTCGATAAGGTCATTCTTCTGATCGTCCAAGAAGGTGTACCGTTCTTTGACACGCTCATACTCATCGATCGCACCAAGGCTGACTTCGCCTAAGCTTGAAATACGGCGCTTGAGATCACGCACCTCATTCTGTGCAGCCTGCACGTCCTCCGGTACAGGGTAGCGCTCTTTCGCAAGCTCATAGCTGAGCTCATATTCCTCACTCAGCTTGCGAAGCAGGTTGTCCAGCTCGACATCGAGTCGATTCGCTGCAATTTCGATCTGCCGCAATTGATCCTCAATGCTGCGAAGCTGTGCACGCTGCTCCTTCGTCTCACTCTCGCCCTGCTCCAGATCACGAGTTAGCTCTGCACGCTGTGCACGCTTAAGGTCCGTCTGCTCGGAGCAGCCGTCCTTCTTCAGCTTCAGTGCGTTTAGCTGCTCGACTTGCTTCACACTCTCGGTTAGATGCTGCTCGGCATCTTCATCTTGGCGCTGCAGCATTTCACGCAACCCGGCAAGTTCCTGCTTCGCACGACCGATATCCGATCGAACACGTGTAGCTTGATCCTCGAATGACATTTTCTCCTGATCCGTCTTGGCGAACGCGATCTTCAGATCCGTCAATTGATCCTGCAGCTGTTCCTTCGCCGATTCACCGGCTTTCCGGCGATCTTCCGCGGTCCGGATCTCTTCCTGCAATCGAGCCTCTTCCTTGGTCAGCACTTCAAGGCGGGTCTCCGCGTCCTTCGCGGATTGGCTAATCTGCTGTTTCTCGGACTTGTGGCCGGCGCTGTCTGCTTGGAACAGCTGCGCTTGGTCATCCAAGTGACGCTTCTCGTTATCCAGCTGCTGAAGCTCTGCACGGATGTGCTGCTCCTCAATTCGCTGCTTCTCGCCTTGCTCCCGCAGATCATCTACATTCTGATTGCGGATGGATTGCTCCTTGCGCAAATCACTGATTTTGTCGCGAAGTTTAACGAGCTGCCCGTCCGTTGAACGAATCTCTTCGTCCAATTGTTCGATTTGGCGCTGTCTTCCCAGCAGGTTGGCACCTTTCTTCTGGATGCTTCCCCCGGTCATGGATCCGCCGGCATTGACGACATCGCCTTCGAGCGTTACGACGCGGAACCGATATTGGCATTTCGCAGCAATTCGGTTGGCATGCTCCAATGTTTCGGAGATGAGTACGTTGCCGAGCAGACTCTCGGCGATATGCGCATATTTCGCATCACAGGAGATCAGCTCTGCCGCTACGCCTACGAAACCGTCCATTCCCGAGATCGTGCGTTTATCATGCTCCGGAATATGACGTCCACGAATGACATCTAGCGGCAGGAACGTTGCTCGTCCAAGCTGACGCTGCTTCAGGAAGGCAATCGCTGCGCGTGCGCTGCGTTCATCGTTCATGACGACATGCTGGAGCGCTCCGCCGAGCGCAGTCTCAATGGCAAGTTCCACTTTCTCAGGTACGCGAATCAGCTCTGCGACCGCTCCATGTACACCTTCAACACCGCCGCTTGTACGACGCGAAGCTTTCAGGATTTCTTTGACGCCTTGCATAAAGCCGTCCAAATCATCCTGCATTTCCTTCATCGTATCGCGCCTTGAGGTTAGCGCTTCCAGCTTCTGCTCCCATTTGCGCACAGCAGACTGGGCTTCTTCAAGCAGCTTCTGTCCGTTCTGGAGATGCTCCGCTTCGGTAATGTAGCGATTCCGGGCTTTATTAATCTCAGCAAGTGTGGCTTCGAGCCGCTGCTTAAGCTCCATACGTCTGGCACTTACACGCTCATGCTGCTCCTGCCACTTGGAATGCTCGTCACCCAGCCGCTCCATTCTGCGCTGAAGCGCTTCTTCCTGCTGAAGTGCATAACGAATCTCGTTACGCAGCTGCGCCATCGTGCTCAGCACATCCAGCAACTCGCCTTTGAGTGATTCTTCGGCATCGCCGGACGCGGAAGCCGACGTACCAAGAAGCTGCGCCTCTTCTTCAGCAAGCTTGAAGCGAATCGTGTTCAACTCGTTCTCCAATGAAGCCGCTTTGCCGCGGAATTCCGCTTCTTCCTTCGTCAATGCACCGATCCGTTCGTTTTGCGTCGCAATCGTTGCTTCCAGCTGTGTACGATTCTGCTCCAGGTTACGTTTACGTTCTTTGAGTACCTCGCCGTAGCCTTCGCATTTCTCATACTCTTCGCTGTATTGCAGCATCGATTCATGCAAACGATCAAGCGCTTCTTCCAGCTCGCGAAGCTTGAACCGATCTTTCTCCAGCACCGCATCGTGCTTGCTTACTACGGTTGACAAGGACAATTGTTCTTCTTGCAGCTTGCTCATGCGCGTATTGGAATCGCTCCATGAATGATGAACGGTTTCAATGTTATGTACATACATCGAAATTTCGGTCTGCTTCAGCTGTTCCCGCAGCAGCTTGAATTGTTTGGCTTTCTCGGATTGCACGCGCAGCGGCTCAACCTGATCCTCCAGTTCTGTGACCAAATCGTGGATCCGAAGCAGGTTTGTTTCTGTTTCCTCCAGCTTCTTCTGGGCCTCGCGTTTGCGTGATTTATATTTGACGATTCCGGAAGCTTCTTCGAAGATTCCGCGTCGATCCTCGGAGCGCGTACTTAGAATCTCTTCAATACGGCCTTGTCCGATAATGGAATAGGCTTCCTTACCTATCCCCGTATCCATAAACAATTCTGTAATATCTTTCAGTCGGCATGACTGCTTGTTAATCAAATATTCGCTGTCACCGCTGCGATGCACGCGGCGCGTGACCGTCACTTCGTTAAAATCAAGCGGAAGCGCGTTATCGGAATTATCCAACGTGAGCGATACTTCGCCGAAATTGACCGCTTTACGCGCATCGCTTCCCGCGAAAATAATGTCTTCCATCTTGCCGCCACGAAGACTCTTCGCGCTTTGTTCCCCTAATACCCAGCGAATGCTATCGCTAATATTGCTCTTACCACTGCCGTTGGGGCCAACGACCGCCGTGATACCGCGGACGAATTCCAATTCCGTCTTGTCGGCAAACGACTTAAACCCTGCTAATTCTATCCTTTTCAGGAACATCGCTTACCTTCACCTCAACGATTATTGTACCATAACTGTCCCAAAAGGTCAGGTCGAAAAACGTCGAAAATGCCCGAAATCCGCCCTTTACACGCATGAAGCGCATCATAAAGGAAGGCGTTTCCAAGTCCTGTATCCACCTTGCCCTTATAAATGCAAAAAATCCCGGTTACCAGTGGCGACCAGAATTTTGTTTCACATCGATGCTATACCAATTTACGCCATGCTTCTGCGGCTGCTTGCTGCTCGGCTTCCTTCTTCGTTCGGCCTGTACCGGAGCCATAGCTCGTATCCCCGATAAAGACTTCTACAATGAATTCTCGATCATGCGCCGGACCGCGTTCTTCTACAATGCGATATTCGATCGTGCCCATCCCAGCGTGCTGCGCTTTCTCTTGCAGGTTCGATTTGAAATCCTTCACCAGCAAGCCGCCGTCGCTGTCGATATGCGGAAACATATGTGCAGTCAGAAACGCACGAACCGCATCCAAGCCCTGATCCAAATAAATGGCACCTACAAATGCTTCGAATAAATCTGCAAGCAGTGCAGGACGTTGGCGCCCGCCCAGCTGCTCCTCACCGCGTCCGAGAAGAACATGGGAGCCTAAATCCAGCAGATCCGCAAACCGTGCAAGTGAAGGTTCACAAACGATCGAAGCCCGCATGCGAGTCAGCTGACCTTCCGGTCGTTCCGGAAATGTCTTGTACAGAAACTCGGAAACGGTTAACTGTAGAATCGCATCGCCCAGAAACTCCAGCCGTTCATTGTGCTCCATGGCGGTTTGACGGTGTTCGTTCACATATGAGGTATGTGTAAATGCTTGTCTAAGAAGTCGGATGGTACGAAAATGGAGCTGCAGACGTTGCTGCAGCTCATCAAACTTATCATGCTTCATATTTTCTCATCACGATCGTTGCGTTATGACCGCCGAATCCGAAGGAATTGGACAATGCATAAGTAAGATCGGCTTTACGCGGAGTATTCGGCACGTAATCGAGATCGCATTCCGGGTCTTGATTCTCCAGGTTGATCGTCGGAGGAATAATGCCATTCTGCAGGGAAAGACCCAGTATAACGGCTTCCACACCGCCGGCCGCGCCAAGCAAGTGACCGGTCATCGACTTCGTAGAGCTTACAGCCAGCTTGTAGGCATGCTCGCCGAATGTTTTCTTGATGGCCGTTGTCTCGGACTTGTCACCAACCGGAGTCGATGTTCCGTGTGCATTAATGTAGTCGATTTGGGACGGTTCGATTCCGCCGTCGCGAAGAGCTTTCACCATACAACGAGCAGCGCCATCCGGATCAGGCTCTGTCATATGATAAGCGTCGCCGCTCATACCATAACCGACGATTTCCGCATAAATGCGAGCGCCGCGTTTCTGTGCATGTTCCAGCGATTCCAGAATCAACACGCCTGAGCCTTCGCCCATAACGAATCCGTCGCGGTCCACATCGAAAGGACGGGAAGCCTTAGTCGGCTCATCGTTTCTTGTCGACATTGCACGCAAGGAACAGAATCCGGCCATACCTGTCGGTCTGATTGTCGCTTCAGCGCCGCCGCAAATCATGACATCGGCGTCACCGCGTTGAATCATTTTGTAGGAATCGCCAATGGAATGCGTTCCTGTTGCACAAGCTGTAACCGCAGTGCTGTTGGGACCTTTAGCTCCGGTAATCATCGAAACTTGGCCGGAAGCCATGTTCGCAATCATCATCGGAATAAAGAATGGGCTGACGCGCTTCGGACCTTTCTCCAGCAAAATATTATGCTGGTCTTCCCAAGTGCCCAGACCGCCGATACCAGAGCCGATCATGACGCCAACGCGTTCTGCATCTACTTCTTCGCCGATGTTCAATGCGGCATCTTTAACAGCCAGTGTGCTCGCAACAACTGCGAATTGCACGAAACGGTCCATCCGACGCGCTTCTTTCTTATCAATTTGATAATCTTCCGGGTTAAAGTTCTTGATTTCTGCGGCAATTCGAGTCGGATACTCAGAAACGTCGAAAGCTTCCACTAACGAGACGCCTGATTTCCCTTCCATTAAATTACCCCAAAACGTATTCAAATCGGAACCGAGCGAAGTCATAACCCCCATGCCCGTAACGACTACTCTCTGTGTCATACCTATTCACCTCTGATGGGAAACCCAATTGGTTAATCTATCTATAAAAACGCTAATGCGCTTACAGCAGTTATAATGGCAAAGCACATGAATATGGAGAGAAGTCCCGCCTATAACAACGGGACTAATCATTTGTATTACTTAGCTAGAGAAGCTATGTAGTTCACTACTTCTCCCACACTGGTAATTTTCTCTGCATCTTCATCAGAGATTTCCATATCGAATTCATCTTCCAGCTCCATGACAAGTTCAACGACATCAAGAGAGTCAGCTCCAAGATCTTCTTTGAAAGAAGCCTCAAGAGACACCTCCGACTCGTCAACGCCAAGGCGGTCGACAACGATGCGCTTCACACGATCAAATACATCGGACATCCGGTTCACCTCCTCCATGGTATTATACGAGAATTGCGGACAAATTGCCATACCGACCATGTCCAAGCGGCGTCCCTGCGGACATTCCGCCTAGATTACATGTACATGCCGCCATCCACGTGAATCGTCTGTCCGGTCATGTATCCCGCCGCGTTTGACGCAAGGAAACGAACGGCAGCAGCAATATCCTGCGGGTCGCCGAGCCTTGCAAGCGGGATGTCCGCAGCAAGCTTCTCACGCATTTCTTGCGGCAATTTGTCTGTCATATCGGTTTGAATAAAGCCCGGTGCGACACAGTTCACTGTGATTCCACGAGAAGCCAGCTCGCGAGCTGACGCTTTCGTGAGACCGATTACGCCTGCTTTCGCAGCCACATAGTTAGCCTGCCCCGGATTGCCCAGAACACCTACAACGGACGAAATATTGATGATGCGGCCTGAACGCTGCTTCATCATTTGTCGAGTAACGGCTTTAATGCCATTGAAAACACCTTTAAGGTTTGTTTCGATGACTTGGTCGAACTCTTCTTCCTTCATCCGCATGATAAGGTTGTCGCGCGTAATGCCTGCATTGTTGACCAAAATATCGATGCAACCGAATGTTTCCACTACCTGCTTGACCATGCCGTCGAACTCATCGGTCTTGCCTACGTTAGCTTTCAGCACCAGCGTGCGGCGGCCGAGCGCCTGGATTGTTTCCGCTGTTTCTGCTGCTGCCGCTTCACTGCCGGAATAGTTGATTGCTACGTCTGCGCCGGCTTCTGCCAATGCGATTGCAATGGATCGGCCGATTCCGCGGGATGCTCCTGTTACTAAGGCGATTTTTCCAGAGAGATCTGCAAACATTGAGAACCTACCTCCTAACCTTTAATTACCCCCTAAATCCCCCTATATAGGGGGACCCCAAGGGTCTCCGACCCTCTGGACACCCGGAAGGTATAACGTTTGTGCTGCAGAGTACCGCTCGCGAGTGTTGTACGTGCGGGTCCTCGCTTTCGTCCCATTCGGGACACGCTTTACTTTTGGCGCCGTTTAGCTACCTGTTGTCCCATTCGGGACACATGGTAACGTAGACCGCTCCAGAGACGCGTGGGTGGAGGTTCGTGCTTTTGCTCGCTTTCGTCCCATTCGGGACACGCTTTACTTTTGGTCGGGCGTTTTGACAGCCTGCGCCTGCGGCTGGCTTTGTTGGCCGGCCGCTTCGCCTTCGCCGGACAGGTCAAGGGCATGGTGCATGCGGCACCACGAGGCATTGACAGCCTGCGCCTGCGGCTGGCTTCTTGTACCGGCGGTTAAGTCTTCGCCGGGTAGATCAAGAGCATGGCACCTGCGGTGCCACAGGGCTGTTCGCCTGATTGGCGAATTAGACCGACCAAAAGACCAAGACCACCTGGCCGCAAGCGGCTTGTTAAAGGACAGCTGCTTTGAGCGAGTCTAGGCTGTTGATCGAGATGATGTTGACGGTTTTGTCGATCTTCTTGATTAGGCCGGCTAGCACGGAGCCTGATCCGATTTCGACGAAGGTGTCTACACCTTGCTCGATCAAGTAGCGTACGCTGTCTTCCCAGAGCACCGGCGAGTAAACTTGCTCGGCTAGGAGTTTGCGGATTTCGTCTGCGTTTGTTACCGGCTGAGCCGTTACGTTTGCAATGACGGGTATGGAAGCATCGCTAAGTGAAATAGCTGCCAGTACGCCTTCGAGGCGATCGGCTGCTGGTTTCATTAGCGAGGAGTGGAACGGTCCGCTTACTTCGAGCGGGATGACGCGTTTGGCTCCTGCTTCTTTACCGCGTTCGACTACGCCCTGTACGCCTGCGGCTGTGCCGGAGACTACGATTTGGCCGGGGCAGTTGACGTTAGCCAGCTCCACTTCGCCTACTTCGGAAGATACTGCTGCGCAAAGTGCTGCAAGCGCTTCGCGTTCTGCGCCTAATACGGCCGCCATTGCGCCTTGACCGCTTGGCACGGCTTGCTCCATGAACTCACCGCGAGCGCGTACGGTACGCACCGCATCTTGGTAAGACAAGGTGCCTGCTGCGACGAGTGCGCTGTATTCGCCTAGGCTGTGGCCAGCTACGAAGTCCGGCTTTAAGCCGCTGTCTTTCAATGCTTCCAGCAGAGCAATGCTTACGGCAAGAAGTGCCGGCTGCGTATTCGCGGTTTGTTTCAACTGCTCTTCAGGTCCGTTAAAAATAATATCGCTCAGTTTAAAGCCGAGCGCTTCGTCCGCAGCGTCAATTACAGCTTTCGATGCGTCGAATGCTTCATATACGTCTTTGCCCATGCCGACGGCTTGCGCCCCCTGACCGGGAAAAACAAACGCGATTTTACCCAAGCTTCACTGCACCTCCGTGCTTTTCAATGAATCTGAATATGCATATATAATGGCATTGCCTCATTACCAAACAAGAACGGATGCGCCCCAAGTTAAGCCGCCTCCGAAGCCAACCAGCACCAGGTGATCGCCTTCCTTCACACGGTTCTGTTCAACCGCCTCCGCAAGAGCAATCGGAATCGACGCTGCCGACACGTTGCCGTACTTATCCAAATTAATCATGCACTTCTCTTCCGATAGATCCAGACGGTTAAGTGCAGATTGAATGATCCGGATGTTCGCTTGATGCGGAATGAGCAGGTCAATCTTGCTTTTGTCGAGACCTGCTTTGCGAAGCGCCTCTTCAGCTGCGTTCCCCATGATCCGCACCGCAAATTTATAGACCTCATTGCCGGCCATATAAATATAATGCTGCTTGTTCTCGATGCTCTCCGGTGAGGAAGGAGTACGGGAGCCGCCTGCACACACTTTCAGCAATTCACCGCCGGCGCCATCTGCACCAAGCTCGAATGAACGGAACCCCCGGCCTTCAGCCACTTGCCCAAGAACAACCGCACCTGCACCATCGCCGAACAAAATGCATGTGTTGCGGTCTGTATAATCCGTAATCCGGGAAAGACATTCTGCTCCAACGACCAGAACATGCTTGTACATACCCGTCGCGATCATATTTGACGCCGTTGCAAGACCGTAGATAAAGCCCGAGCAAGCCGCAGATAAATCAAAGGCAGCAGCTTTCTTAGCACCGAGCTTCTCTTGCAGCAAACAAGCCGTCGAAGGGAAGAACATATCCGGTGTGATGGTTGCTACGATGATCAAGTCCAGCTCTTCTGCCGAAATGCCTGCTGCATCGAGCGCTTTCTTGGATGCATGCAGCGCCAAGTCCGATGTTGCCTGATCCGGAGCAGCAATACGGCGTTCACGCATGCCGGTCCGCGTTACGATCCACTCGTCATTCGTTTCTACCATTTGTTCCAAATCTTTATTCGTCAAAATGCGTTCCGGCACATATTTGCCTGTGCCGATAATGCCTACGGGATGTAGCTGCATGGTCCCACTCACTTCCTGCTAATTTCCGCTGCAATAGATGATATTAAATTGCTCTCGATTGCTAATTTCGCTTGACGCACGGCGTTCTTAACCGCCTTCACATCCGAGGAGCCGTGACATTTTACGACCAGACCGTTTACACCAAGAAGGGGCGCACCGCCATGTTCCTTATAATCCATTTTGTTCCGAAGCGCTCTGAGCTTAGGCTGCACGATAGCTGCCGCAAGTTTGGATAACAGCGAGCTCGTGAACACGTCACGCATGGTTTTGAACAATGTTCCTGCCGTACCTTCCATCGCTTTGAGCATGATATTGCCGGCAAAACCGTCGCAAATCAGCACATCGCAATTACGCAGCAGGACATCGCGTGCCTCGACATTCCCGATAAAATGTATCGGAGCCGTTTCCAGCAGCTCATAAGCCGCCTTTGTAAGCTCGTTGCCTTTCATCGCTTCTGTTCCCACATTGAGCAGACCAACGCGAGGTTTATCCATGCCATTCATCTTACTGCGATATAAGCTGCCCATGATGGCATATTGCAGCAGATGCTCTGGTTTGGCATCCATGTTCGCACCAAGATCGAGCGCGAGAACGCCTTTATCATCCATAGTCGGGAGCATCGTGACGAGCGCAGGGCGCTCAATGCCTTCCATCCGTCCTACTACCAGAAGTCCCGTGGTCATCAGTGCACCGGTGTTACCGGCTGAAAGCATCGCTTCCGCTTTGCCTTCGCGCACCAGCTGTCCGGCCATGACCATCGAAGAATTCTTCTTCCGACGAACGGCTTTAACCGGTTCATCATCAGGACCGATTACATCCTCCGCGTGTAGAATCTCAATGTTCGAGGGGCGCTTAGAACCAAGATGCACTTCAATCTGAGCCGTATCCCCAACGAGAATCAAGTGTACTGCCGGCCATTCAAGTGCTGCTTCCAGCGCTCCCTGAACAATCAGAGAAGGAGCGTGGTCGCCCCCCATCGCGTCAATTGCGATCCGCACCATCCATTCCTCCTTCGATACCCGGTTCGCCTGCGCCTGCGGAACGATAGATGACAAAATGGCCTTGGAACACCAATTCGTCAGCTACGTACGAGCAAACCTCAACCTTTGCTTTGCTGCGGCCGCCGGAACGAACGTAAGCTTTGGCGATGCATTTCTCACCAAGCTTCACGGATCGTACGAATCTAATGTCAGCTGTTGCCGTTAAAGCAATTTCATCGTTAATCACCGCTACCGCGAGTGAGTTCGCTTGTGCAAAGACATGATGACCGCGTGCGATGCCGGTTCTTGAAAATACATGCTCTTCCTTAATTTCAAAAATAGAAATACCGCTGTTATCCAGCTGCAAATCCACTATATCCCCGATTACCTCATGCAGCGGCAGTGAACGGACGGCGTCATACGAACGCTCCGCCATCAGCTTCATTCTCTCTCGCAGCTCGGGTATGCCAAGCTCCAGCCGGTCAAGCCGCACCGTTTGGATGCTTACTTTCAACTGACGTGTCAGCTCCTGATCCGTTATGAACGGATTATCCTCAATAAGTCCGGTCAGCAGCTGATGCCTTTGTCTTTTCGGAAGACGTTCGATGGTCCGCACCACCTTTGCCTAATGTTCTAAGTATGTACCTCGGCTGATTATCGTACACCATGTTTGAGCACACTGATTACAATCAGCTATTATAACCAGGTACTAATAGTATAGTCAAGAAAGCAGCCGAGCGCAATGTTTGACCGCCATTTCGGGCAAAAAAATAGCACTTCATCACGGGATGAAGTACTATTACTACGCTTATAACTATTGTTTGATGATCTCTCTTGATTTGTAAGTTCCGCACACTTTGCATACCCGGTGAGCCAATTTCAACTCTCCGCATTGATCGCATTTAATCATACCCGGCACCGCGAGTTTAAAGTGCGTACGACGTTTGTCACGACGTGTTTTAGATGTTCTACGTTGTGGTACTGCCATGTTTCCCACCTCCTTAACAGAATTCCAACCTTCTTCCGGATCAAAAACGGAATAGATATTCCCCTTATGATCCTTGGAACAAAACGAAATTCAAAATCAGCGAATTCCGTTTTGTTCCTACTTAAACAAATCTTTCAACGCGGCTAGTCTGGGATCGATATCGTCCTTTTGGCATCCGCAATTTGTCTCATTTAAGTTGGTGCCGCATGTGTGGCAAAGTCCTTTGCAGTCCTCTGAACAAAGCGGTACGAAAGGCAAAGCGAGCATCAGCATCTCTTCAAGAAATGGCTCAAACTCAAGCTTGTCCTCCTCCACCGGAATGATTTCTTCTTCCTCAGATCCGTCTAAAGCGGCTTTCGGCTTGAAACGCTCGTGAAACGGAACGACAACATGTTCTTTCGTCGACTCCAAACACCGCGAGCATGCAAGATCGACATCAACGGACAGTTCGCCCTCCACATGAGCAATACCATCTCCGCCCCAAGCTGTCATGTTGACTTGCATAGGGTCTGCATGTAATACGTCTTTACGAACTTGCAGCAGCCAATCCGTATTTAAGCTAGACTGAGTGGGAACTTTCAATCCTTTGGCGATTAATTCCCGGACATAAATCTCCATACCATCACTCCAAACAAACAAAGTTTATTATATCGACTATTGAATCGTTTTGTCAACATTTTCACGCCGTGATATAGTGAAAAAATACCCTATCCCCTTTTGGAGGCTTACATTCATGCGAACCGTCGGGCTCATTGTCGAGTATAACCCATTTCATAACGGACATCACTATCATTTGCAGCAATCGCTCAAAATAACGGAAAGCGACGCCGTCATCGCCGTCATGAGCGGCCACTTCCTGCAGCGCGGCGAACCTGCGCTGCTTAATAAATGGACGCGCACCGAGATGGCGCTGCGCGGAGGCTGCGACGTCGTCATCGAGCTGCCTGTCGCCTATTCTACGCAGGCGGCAGAATGGTTCGGCTACGGCGCGGTCGCGCTTCTAGAGGCGACAGGCGTCGTAAACGCGCTCTGCTTCGGCAGCGAGGCCGGCGAGATTGATCCGCTGCGCCGAGTTGCCCGGCTGCTCGCGCATGAGCCGGCGGCCTTCAGCGCGCTCATGGCGGATTGCCTGCGGAGCGGCGCCAGCTATCCCGCAGCTTACAGCGAAGCTGTGCGCTTGTATATGGAAGCGGCCGGCGATGCTGAAGCGGCTGCTTTCCCGCTTGCCCAGCCGAACAACACGCTGGGGCTGCATTATTTGCTTGCGCTTGAACGGCTTGGCAGCGCAATAGAGCCTTTCTCTCTTAAGCGCGAGAAGGCCGGCTACTCGCAGACGACCATTACGGATGCGCAAATCGCAAGCGCTACGGCGATCCGCAAGTTGACGCTTGAGGCCGCTTCCCCCGAAGGAGCCGCACCTTACGTGCCGCGTTCAACACTCGAGCTGCTGCTGCGCGATCATGCGATCGGCAGAGGGCGTAACAGTTGGGAGCAATATATGTCGCAGCTGTTTCATAAGCTCGCCAGCGAGTCGACAACCACACTTGGCAGCTATCACGAAATGACCGAAGGCTTGGAATATCGGCTGAAGAAGACACTCCCTGCGCTCGATACGCTTGCCTTTGAACCATTGCTCGATAAACTAAAGACGAAACGCTACACGCGTACGAAACTTCAGCGCGCGCTGCTCTCCATACTGCTCGGACATTCGAAGGAACTTTTATCACCGGAGCGACTGCGCACCGGCATTCAATACATAAGAATACTCGGATACAGCCCTCGAGGGCAAGAGCTGCTTAAGCGAATGCGCAAGTCAGCCAAGCTTCCGATCTTAAACAGCGCTGCGAGGTCACAGCAAGCCGATCCCTATCTCGAGCTTGATGTTCAAGCTACTTCGGTATATGCGCTCGGTTGGCCGGATGCAAGCCCTCGTGATCTCTTCCGCGACTATTACGAGAGACCGATCACAATCTAAGACGGATTCCATGACTTAGGTCTATCCTTACGCAGACAAGCGTAAAAATGTAGTGGCTGTGTTTGTCCCAGTCACTACATGAACCAATGGAGTGAAACCCATGACGCGAACCATCATGCTCGCATGTTTGTCGATATTGCTCGTCGCTTCTATTATCCTTCGGCCGGGCGAAGCCTTTCAAGCGTCCTTGCAAGGGCTCACTGTCTGGTGGAATCTCGTCTTCCCCGGACTGCTCCCATTCCTTACTTTACTTGAGCTGATGCTCGCCTTCGGCGCGATTCACGGCTTCGGAGCGTTGCTTCAGCCGCTCATGCGCAAGCTGTTTCGTCTGCCTGGCGAAGCCGGCATTGCGATAGCACTGGGATGGTCCGGAGGTTTCCCCTGCGGTGCGGAGACGACAGCCGCGCTTCGTCGCAGCGAAACGGTAACCGCCCCCGAAGGACAGAGACTGCTCGCACTGACACATATGCCAAGCCCTCTGTTCATGCTTCTCGTCGTCGGAGCAGGCTTCTTAAAACAACCGGCAGTCGGGGCCGCAATTGCCGCAGCCGTATGGGTCTCCGCACTGCTCACAGCATTCCTTCACGCTCGTTTCACCAAACCTAAACCTGCCGCTTCAAGCAAGCAATCTCAGCCATCTGCATCCCTGTCCACACTGCTGAAACAAGCGGCGGTCGCCATGCTGGCCGCAAGAAAACGCGATGGCCGAACCTTCGGCAAAGTGCTTGGCGATTCCGTTACCATCTCCGTCTACAAGCTGATGGCCATTGGCGGCTTCATGATGTTCGGTGCCGTTCTCGTTAAGCTCATACAGCCGCTGCTGCCTCAAGGTACGCCTGCTTTCCTGCTGCCCGGGCTAATCGAAAGCCATATCGGCACGTACGCTGCGGCTTCATCGACTTTCACAGGCGGACTGCCTTGGAACGCGGCAGCTATCGCAGCCGTACTCAGCTTCGGCGGCTTAAGCGCCCTCCTCCAAGCCGGCAGCGCCATCACCGGTACCGGCTTATCTCTGAAGCGGCTCGCCGCTACACGGCTCATTCAGAGCCTGCTCGCATTCATCCTTACCCTTGCAGCATGGAATCCGATGACTTCACTGCTCGGACGCATCGTCCCTGCTGCCGCTCCTGTTATGGAACAAACCGAAAAGACAGGCGCCGCCTCGAATGCAATCATCCACGCGGGTGATTTACATTCACTGTGGCCGTATACACCTGTCCTGTTGGTACTATTCCTCTTCATCTTGCTGGCACTCTTGATCGCTTCTATGCTGGCCGTACCTCAATCAAAGACCAATTAATCCTGATCCGCATATTTGGCAATCAGCGCTTCTCGCACCTCATCAGGCACCAGGTCCTGAACGTTACCTTTAAACTTAGCAATTTCTTTCACGATACTGGAGCTCAAATACGAATATTTGGGATTTGTCATCATAAATATCGTCTCGATTTCGCCATCAAGCTGATGATTGGTCGAAGCCATCTGGAGCTCATATTCAAAGTCCGTAACCGATCGAATACCGCGCACGATACAATCCGCATTGCGCGAGCGCATGAAATTAACGAGCAGATCACGGAAGCTGTCGATCGTCACGTTCGGCAGTTCTTTGGTGATTTCGGTTAACAGCGCTTTGCGCTCCTCCACCGTAAACAGCGGATTTTTGCTGGAATTGTTCAGGACCGCAACGATCAAATGATCAAACTGCTTTGCCGCGCGTTTAATAATATCCAAATGCCCGCATGTAACAGGATCAAAGCTGCCCGGATATACGGCAACTCGCTGTTTCGGCATTCCTGTTGGTGTCGTCATGCTTACGCCTCCATATGTACATTCGACTCTGCAATCTTCTCAAACCGGTAAATAGTCACTGCCGTGTCGCCATACTTCGAATGTCTGATCTGCCGGAATACATCCATCGTCTCCGGATAAACATGGTCAGCATCATGCTCGACGACGATCGTCGCGGCAGTGAGGAGCAGATCGCGTTCTGCCAGCTCATTCATTAAACTGTCCATTTCTTTCATTCGGTAAGGCGGGTCAAGAAAAACGAGCTCAAACTTAAGTCCGCGCTTCGCCAGTGCTTTCACCGCTCGCACAGCCTCCGTACGATAAATTTCCGCTTGTTCCGCCAACCCGGCAGCCTGCACATTTTGCTTGATAATCTCAATGCTTCCTCCGTCCAAATCGACAAAAACCGCGCGTTCCATCCCTCTGCTTAACGACTCAATACCTAACCCCCCGGTACCGGCGAAGAGATCAAGTACAAGCCCGCCATCGAAGAAGGGACCAATCATACTGAAAATCGCTTCTTTAACTTTATCGGTTGTCGGACGAGTATTCTTACCCGGCACTGCCTTTAAGGTCCGGCCTTTCGCCGTGCCTGCAATTACTCTCAAAGCTGCTCTTGCCCCTTTCACCTTAGCCATCCTTACTGCTGCTTGTATCGTACCACAATTAGGCCGGCATGTTAAAGGATTGCCTCCGGATTGTCATGTCTTCGCCACTTCGCGTCTATATATAACCATGCAGGCGCAACGCATTCCATAGGAGGGATTCCCATGAACAAAGAGCGGCAGCCCGTAACAGTCCTTCCCGTCCCATTTCATTACGGAGCCAGCAGACCCGGTGCAAGCGGCGGTCCGGAGGCCGTCCTACAAGCAGGGTTACCCGAGAAGCTTCAGTTGTTGAATCAGAGTTACTCTATATTACCTTGGGCAGAATCCGCTGAATCAGCGATCGAACGCCGGACACTGGAACGGTTACGCAACTGGGGACGCGTGCTTGCGATGAGTGAAGTTCTCGCACAATCGGTGCAAACTGCTATCGCAAACGAAACCTTCCCGCTCACTATAGGAGGAGATCATAGCATCGCGATCGGCACCATCGCCGGAATTACAGAGCATATTCAACAGTTAGGTGTTGTCTGGATTGATGCACATGCCGATATGAATACACCGGAAACGTCTCTGACGGGCAATATACACGGGATGGCCTTGGCCGCGAGTCTTGGACTTGGCGATTCGCGATTTACCGATCTGCTCGGGCGATCACCTAAATTACAAGCCAAGCGTGTCGTCCTTGTCGGTGTCCGAGAACTGGACGAAGGCGAGAAAAGAAATATATACGAAACCGGCATTACCTGCTTCACCATGCACGATATCGATCGACTCGGGATGGGGCGTGTGATGGAGAAAGCGATCGCAATCGCTTCGTATGGCTCCGAAAGTGTGCACGTCAGCTTCGACATCGACAGCGTCGATCCGGGCGAAGCTCCTGGCACGGGCACTCCCGTACGCGGCGGCCTTAATTACAGAGAGGCGCATTTGGCCATGGAGATGTTATTTGATTGCGGGATGGTAACCTCCGCCGATATCGTAGAAGTAAACCCGCTGCTGGATACGAATGGCCGTACTGCCAAACTCGCTGTCGAGCTTATCGGCTCATTGCTCGGGGAACGTATATTATAGAAGATACAAGTTACACGAATACGCCAAAAAGGACGATTCGCATGAGATGCGAACCGTCCTTCTCATTTAATTAAGCATAATGGCAGGCAGCCCATTGGTCAGGTGCAACCTCTCGGAATGCAGGCACTTCTGCAGCGCATTTCTCTGTTGCAAACGGACAGCGTGTCCGGAAATTACAGCCGCTAGGCGGGTTAACCGGACTCGGCAGCTCGCCTGTCAGGACGATACGCTCTTTGTTCTCTTCCACATCCGGATCCGGTACCGGAATCGCGGACATCAGCGCTTTGGTATACGGATGCTTCGGATTGGCGTAGAGATCTTCGCTGCTTGCAAGCTCAACCATTTTACCCAAGTACATTACGGCAACACGGTCACTGATATGTTTTACCATCGCAAGGTCATGCGCGATAAACAAGTACGTCAAGCCGTAATCGCGCTGCAAATCCTGCAGCAAATTGACTACTTGCGCTTGGATGGAAACGTCCAGCGCAGAGATCGGCTCATCGCAAACGATAAACTTCGGATTGAGCGCAAGTGCGCGAGCAATCCCGATCCGCTGACGCTGACCGCCGGAGAATTCATGCGGATAACGCTTCGCGTGATCCGAACGAAGACCTACACGGTCAAGCAAGCGCTCAACCTGCAGTTTTCTTTCCTTGGCACTGCCAGCCAAACCGTGAATATCAAGCGGTTCGGCAATCAGGTTCTCAACTTTCCAACGCGGATTCAGCGAAGCATATGGATCTTGGAATACCATTTGCATTTCGCGTCTAAGCGCCTTCAGCTTGGAACCTTTTGCTGTCATAATGTCTTGACCTTGGAACTTCACAGCTCCTGCAGTCGGTTCATATAGACGAAGGAGGGTACGTCCCGCTGTTGATTTGCCACAGCCGGATTCTCCTACCATGCCAAGCGTCTCGCCTTTGCGGATACCAAATGAAATATCATTAACCGCTTTGACCGTTTTGCCATTGCCAATATCGAAGTGCTTCATCAAATGATCGACTTCGATCAACATGTCATTGTTTGATTTCATGCACTTTCTCCCCCTTTGAGGGCCGCGTCATGCAACCAGCACTTAGCTGCTTGCGTTTCGCTGATTGTGTAAGCAGCAGGATCGTTGTCTACACAGATCCGCATCGCTTCATCACAACGCGCGCAGAACGCGCAGCCAGTCGGCGGCGATGACATATCCGGCGGTGTTCCGATAATCGGAATAAGCGGCTCATTCTTATCATGATCCAAACGAGGAAGGGAACGAAGCAGCCCTCTCGTGTATGGATGTTGTGGATTTTTGAAAATCTCTTGCTTCGTGCCGGTTTCGACAACTTTACCCGCATACATAACAACGACACGATCACACATATCGGCAACGATACCAAGGTCATGTGTAATCAGGATGATCGATGTGCCGGTTTTTTTCTGCAAATCCTTCATCAACGTCATAATTTGCGCTTGAATCGTTACGTCTAGTGCAGTTGTCGGCTCATCCGCTATTAGAAGCGTTGGATTACATGCAAGTGCGATTGCAATCATAACACGCTGACGCATACCGCCTGAGAACTGATGCGGGAACTGCTTTACACGTTCGCCCGCATTTGGAATACCAACCAAATTCAGCAATTCAACCGCACGGCTATTTGCATCCGATGCGCTCATTTTCTGATGTTTGATAAGAACTTCCGTAATTTGGCGACCTACTGTAAGCGTAGGATTAAGGGAAGTCATCGGATCTTGGAAGATCATGCCGATCTCCTTACCGCGAATGGACTCCATCTCTTTCTCGCTTTTGCTTAGAAGATCTTCGCCCATAAATTTAATGGACCCCTTCTTGTACACACCCGGAGGTGTAGGGATCAGACGAAGAATAGATTGAGCGGTAACGCTCTTGCCGCTGCCGGACTCGCCGACAATGGCAACAGACTCTCCTGGGTTAATTTCCAAATCAACCCCGCGAACAGCCTGAACCTCTCCACCGCGCACGTGAAACGAGATATGCAAATCAGAAATACTTAGAATCGGATTACTCATAAGCTCACTCCCTGCGCTGTTTATTTTTTCATTTTCGGATCGAACGCATCTTGAAGACCGTCACCGAAAATGTTGAAGGCAAGCATTGTAATACTCAACAAGGATGCAGGAATCAGCATCAGCCATGGGTACAGTGTCCAAGAGGACATCGCTTCGCCAATCAATGTACCAAGCGAAGCTGCCGGCGATTGAACGCCTAGACCCAAGAAGCTTAGGAATGCTTCTGCAAATATAGCGGACGGTACCGACAACGTTACGGTAACGATGATCGGGCCGAGTGTATTCGGAATCAAGTGACGGAACAAAATCCGGGAACCGCTGGCGCCCATCGATTGTGCAGCAAGCACGTATTCATGGTTCTTCAGCTGCAAAATTTGACCGCGAACGATCCACGACATCGTAATCCAACCGGTGATGGATAGTGCGATAATGATGGTCGTAAGACCTGAGCCCATTACGACGGACAGCAAGATAACGACAAGCAGATGCGGAATGGCATAAAGCACTTCAGCAAGCTTGTTCATTGCATCGCCGACACGTTTGCCTGCAAAGCCCATAATACCGCCATAAGCAACACCAATTACAAGGTCGATAAAAGCAGCCGTAAAACCAACAAGAAGGGAGATACGAACGCCCATCCATGTTCTCGTAAAGAGATCACGGCCTAGGTTATCTGTTCCAAACCAGTGCTTGCCCGATGGCGAAGCATAGGTATTCTTCAAATCGTTCGTAGATGAATCATAAGGCGAAAACATCGGACAAACAACTGCCAAAATTATCATGACGATCAGGACATACATCCCTGTAATCGCCCATTTGTTCTTCTGAAGACGTGCCCAGTTCTCTTGGAACGTGGAACGGCTTGGAGCTGTAATCACTTCAGCTTCTGTATGTCTTTGCTTCAATTTTTCAAATGGCGCTTTAGCAATCTGTTCTTCCAGGTGCAGTTCTTTCAGACGCGTACTCATTTTTTAACGACACCTCCGCTGACTTTGATACGCGGATCGACAAGAATGTAAGCCACATCTGTCAAGAAGCGTGCTGCCATAAGAATTACGGCGTAGAAAATCGTAATACCCATAATGAGCGTGTAGTCGCGGTTAGTGATACTGTCCACGAAGTGAGCACCCAAACCCGGCAGACCATAAATTTGTTCAACTACGACGGAACCTGTAATGATGTTCGCTGTCATTGGACCCAGATAGGTAACAACCGGCAAAATACCGTTACGAAGTCCGTGCTGCCACAGAATAGCTGACGGCGTCAACCCTTTTGCCTTAGCAGTACGAATATAGTCCGAGGTCAGTACCTCGAGCATTGTTGAACGCGTTAATCTCGCGATGAATGCAATAGGGAGTGTCGACAAGGTGATTACAGGAAGCACGTAATCGAGCGGGCTTTCCAACCCTGCAACATTAAATATCGGCACCTTAACGGCAAGATAATATTGGATCATGGCACCGATAACGAAGTTTGGAACCGAAATACCGATAACGGCAATAAACATCGCCAGGTTATCAATCAATTTCTTATGTCTTAGCGCTGCCATCATACCGAGGTAAATCCCGACAATTACCGAAACAACTACTGCAATCAAACCAATTTTAAGCGAAGTACCGAAGGAATCCGTAATAATACTCGATACAGTACGGTTCTGACTTCTCATGGATTCACCAAGATTAAGTTGGAACAGGTTTTTCATGTAAATCGCGTATTGCGTGCCAATCGGTTTATCCAAGCCGTAATGCGCCATAATTTGCGCTTTAATCTCCGGCGGAATTGCTTTTTCTTGTGTGAAAGGGTCCCCTGGGACAGCCTTCATCAAGAAAAAGGTTGCGGTGGCTAGAATTAGCAACGAAATCACAATATTAACGAACTTACCACCTAAATACCGAGCCATCCCAAGCCCCCCCAATCAAAGAGAAGGGATATATATGGGGAACCCACATATATCCCTATACCCCTTAGTATTTTCTTGCTGTTATTATTTTTCGATCGAGATACGAGTGTAGTCAACGTTGCCGCTGTAGTCAACAACCGCATTTTTCACATACGATTTAACCAATTGAGCGGACGAGTAGTAGTAAAGCGGCATAAGTGCTTGATTGTCGCCAATCAGCAATTTCTCTGCTTTAGCCATAGCGTCTACACGTTTTTGTTGATCGTTAGTGCTGTAAGCTTCTTTAACCAGTGCATCGTACTCTGGGCTTGCGAAGCCGATATCGTTGTTACCGCCTTTGGATGTGAACATGTCGATGAAAGTCATCGGGTCATTGTAGTCAGCACCCCAACCAGCGCGTGCAACATCATAGTTCAAGCTTTGACGGTTTTTCAAGAATACTTTCCACTCTTGAAGATCCAGTTTAACTGTGATGCCAAGGTTCGTTTTCCACATGTCAGCGATTGCTTCAGCAACGTTCTTGTGAAGACCTTCGTTGAAGGAAAGCGAGAATTCAGGCATCGAAGTCATGCCTTCTTCAGCCAAACCTTCTGCAAGCAATTTCTTAGCTTCTGTTACATCTTCTTTGAAGTAGTCGTCTTTCACTTCGGAACGGTATTCGCCGTTCACGCCATGGATACCAGTGGAAACGAAACCGTAAGCAGGTACTTGTCCGGCTTTAGTTACGTTGTCAACGATTGCTTGACGGTCTACAGCCATTGCAAGAGCTTTACGAACTTTTGCGTTGTTGAAAGGTTTCTTTTGGTTGTTGAAGTTGTAGTAGTATGTGCTTGCAATACCTTTTACAGACAATTCTTTGTTGTTTTCTTTACGGAACTTGTCAAGCTGTTCCGGCGGGATGCTGCCTGTTGGAGCGCCTGCCCAGTCAAGTTGACCTGTTTTGTACATGTTTAACTCTGTGTTAGCGTCTTTAACCATCGAGAATTTAACGCTGGACAATTTGATTTCGTCTTTAGCCCAGTAGTTCTCGTTAGGTACAAGCTCAATGGAATCGCCGTGTTTCCACGATGCCAGTTTGAAAGGACCGTTGCTGATGTAGTCTTTGGATTCAGCAGCCCAGTTAGCATTCTCTTTCGCCGATTTGTGAACCGGGAAGGAAGTGAAGAACGCTGTGATATTCAAGAAGTATGGAGTTGGGTTTTCCAACTGTACTTCAAGCGTTTTATCATCGAGTGCTTTAACGCCGACTTGTGCAGGATCAGCGATGTGATCCGGGTTGTCTTGCTCGATGTTATAGTTTTGTGCATTTTTGATGTAATAGAGCTGGTAAGCATATGGAGCCGGTGGGTTTAGCTTAGGATCCAAAGTACGTTTCCAGGAGTATTCGAAATCGCCTGCAGTAACAGGGTCACCATTGGACCATTTCGCATCATCGCGAAGGTGGAACGTGAATTTCTTGCCGTCTTCCGAAATATCCCATTTCTCAGCTACGCCTGGAACGATATTACCTTTGTCGTCCATACGTGTCAGACCCTCAAAGAGTCCGCTCAGCACAGTGAAGGATACTTGATCCTGTGCTTGTGCAACATCGAGACTAGGCGGCTCGGATGTAAGGTTCATCCGGAACGTTTGATCGCTACCCGATCCGCTTTTTCCGCAGGCAGACAATACGCCTGTTAGAACGAGCATGAGTGAAACTAGAACTAGCATTTTCTTTTTCATTCTTAGAACCCGCCTCCATGTTGATAAGTGTAATTTTTTAAACCCAGAGCCAATAATACAACGATTTTAAACATTTGTAAAACACATTTTGAACAGTTGTAAAGATTTACTATCTTTTCGTGTCATATAAGTTAACAAGAACGTGACTGGTAGCGTATTCAGCCCTTGTGCTCACTAGCTTTTACGAACTTATTGTGCCACAAAATAAGACGACCACCACAGGCCAAATTTTACCTGTGATGGTCGTCTTATTTATTTGGGTTTCGGGATTACTTTGCGTTTGTCGAACCGTTTGTCGCAGCATTGCCCGTAGTTGGTGCTTGCGCCGCATCCTCTGCAGCTGCATCTTTGATTGTGTTCGTGATTTTCGATTTGCTCTTCAGGTCTTCGAGCCAAGTCGGCGACAGCTCTTGTACCTTCTGCGCTATCAATTGCTCTTTAATATCGGCTTTCTTCTCATCAAGCGTTGCCGCCTTAGCAGCTTTATGATCGGTTGCTTTGATGATATGGAAGCCGTACTGCGTTTGAATCGGTGCGCTGATTTCGTCTTTCTTCAGCTTGAATGCAGCTTCTTCAAATGCCGGATCCATAGCGCCTTTGCCGAAGAAACCAAGGTCGCCGCCTTGTTCTTTGCTGCCTGGATCAGTGGACTTCTCTTTCGCCAACGTTGCAAAATCTGCGCCTTCTTTAAGCTGTTTCTCGATTGCATCCGCTTCTTCTTTGGTGGCTACAAGAATATGCGAAGCCTTCACTTGTTCCGCCTGATCGAATTGTGCTTTGTTTTGCTCAAAATACGTTTTAATATCTTCGTCCGTTACTTTCGCCTGTGGCTCCAGAATTTTGCGGATACGAAGCTGCATTGGTGTTTGTTTCTTCAAATCGTCAAGCGTCATACCTGCCTGCTGAAGCGCTGTCTCGAATTCCGCTTCGGATGGGAAACGCTTCTTGATGCTGTCGATTTCTTTCGTCACTTCAGCATCGCCTACAACGATGCCCGCTTTATCTGCTTCTTGCTTAATAAGCTCGTCCTGAATCATGTTGTCAAGCGTTTGCTCGCCGCCAACCTTCGCCATCTCGTCATACAATTGATCCTTCGTTATGGCCACGCCGTTAACGGAGCCCACTGTATCGCTGCTGCCGCCGCCGAATGGCATTTTTACAATGGTGAAGATCAAAATGACAGCTAGTCCGATCGAAATGTACATCCATGCCTTACCGTTATTCGTTGCTGCAGGAGCTGCTGCTACCTCTGGTACAGGCTGTACAACTGCAGGTTGTTGTTTATCCTCTTCGGTCTCTTCGACAGCCTGTTCCTTGTCCCTATCTGTCGATTCGTTTCGTTCAACAGCTGTAACCTCAGCCGTTTCATTCGAGGACATATCCTCTTTCGTTTCTTGCTCTACTGCCTCAAGCTCATTGTCATTCAAATTTTTCTCTTTATCTTTCTCGTTCAACTTGAAAACTCCCTTCCGGCATTTGCAATCAGTTTTAACATTACTGTGACACTATATCATGTATAACCCGCGTAAACCTTAAGATAAGATGAAATATGACGAAATAATCGAAAATTCGTCAAAACAGCCAAGCATGCACAGGCAGCAAAAGTACAGGCGTAAACATGGCGCAAGCAGCCATGGAGAAGCCGCTGAGACCTCCCTGCTCTTCAGACTCGGAAAGCAGCTTCGCCGACCCAATTCCATGTGCGGCAGCACCTATTGCTATCGACGAGGCAATGTTGTCTCGCACACCGCATAATCGCAGCAGCGGAGGACCTGCAATACTGCCGACAAGTCCGGTCAATACGGTAAGAGCGGCAGTTAGTTCCGGCGCTCCGCCCAGCCAGCCGGATAAATCAACGGCTACGGCGGCGGTTACCGACTTGGGCAGCGCCGAGCGAAGAAAGTCTTCCGTTCCGCCAAACAGCACTACACACAGAGCATTCACCAGAAGGCCTACAAAACTTCCAACAAGAGCACCAAGCAATAAAGACGGAAGCATGCGGCGAAGCCTCATGGCATGCTTATACAACGGAACCGCCATCGCAACCGTTGCTGGGCCGAGAAAAAAGGTCACGATATCTCCGCCCGCCCTATAGTCAGGATAGGAGATATCCCCAAGCAGCAGCACCAAATAAACAAGGATCGGTGCGCTCAGCAGCGGATGCAGCCAACCCCATCGACGCCTTATGAGTACGGCGGCAGCGTATGCGGCCAGCGTCAGTCCGATGCCAAACATTGGATCAGCGAACAGTTCACTCCTCATTCCCTGCACGCTCCTTCCGCTTAACCAGCATCTTGGTTGATAGTCCTGTTATGATTACGATCGTTAATGTCCCTGCGGTAAGACTAACAATCGCCGCTAACCAGGATGATCCGATTTGCGGACCGAATGCTGCTGCACCGGCCAGAAGCGGGATAAAGAACAGCATCATATGCCGATTCAGAAATCCCGCACTTTGTTCCACCCACTCCAGTTTCACGATGCCCATAAATAAAGCTGCTGACAGAAGCAGCAGCCCTAATACATGTGAGGGAAGCGGAACCGACGCAAACTGATGCAACAGCCAGCCCAACCCGTCAAAGCCCATAATAATGCAAAAACCGCGCATCGCCTTAGTTCACCTGATTGCGAATATCGCCTTGCATAAACAAGCGCAAATTATCTGCTGCAATCCCCATCAGTCTTCTTCGTGCTTCGACTGTTGCCCAGCCGATATGCGGGGTAATCGTACAATTAGCGGCATGCAGCAGCGGATGGTCGACTGCAGGCGGCTCCACACTCAGTACATCAAGTCCCGCTCCTGCAATCCGACCGCTGTTAAGTGCTTCCGCCAAATCCTGTTCCACGATATGACCGCCCCGTGCAGTGTTAATAAGGATCGCCGAGCGTTTCATGAGTCCTAATGTACGCTGGTTCACGAGTCCGGTAGTGTCCTGCGTCAAAGGACAGTGCAGCGAGATAACATCTGCTGTGCGGAACAATTCACTGTTATTGACAAAGGTAACCGATTCAAGACCTGGAACCTCGCGAGGGGTGCGCGTCTGTACGACAACATTCATACCGAAAGCTAACGCTGCTCTGGCAACCTGCTGACCGATTTGGCCATAGCCGACGATCCCCATCGTTTTGCCCGATAGCTCCATCAGAGGATGCAGTGAAAATGTAAAATCAGGTCCTGCAGACCAACGTCCGCTATGTACGGCACTGCTGTGGGCACTTACATGATAAGTCAGCTCCAGCATAAGCGCGAAGACCAATTGAACAACGGAATGCGTGCTGTAATCCGGCACATTCGTCACCACAATGCCATGCTCTGCAGCGGCTTTCGTATCCACGATGTTATAACCGGTAGCTAATACGCCGATGTATTGAAGCTCCGGCAACTTAGCGATTGTTTCCGCAGAAATCGGCGTTTTGTTCGTGATCACGATATCGGCACTTAACGCTCGATTCACAATATCCTCGCGCGCTGTCCGCTCATACACAATCAGTTCTCCAAGCTTGCTGAATTCAGCCCAATCCAGATCTCCCGGATTCAACGTAAATCCATCCAAGACTACAATCCTCATCGCTTATATCTCCCCTTCGTTCTGCAATAATCCGAGTATTTCTTACGGCATGCCATTACGTTGATCATACCGCATAAATGCCTGGATGCGAACAAATTTCAGCTGATTTCAGCGACTTTTCAGACTCCTTTATTACTTCAACGCATATACGGAGTGTAGCTTTATTGCTGTAACGCGTTTTCTCAAAAAAGTTTCTTCATTATATATAGCGTTTTTTGCATGTTTCGAAACGGAAAACGTTAACCCAATCCGGTACAGTGAGAAGCTAACGGTTCATTGGCTCCTAAGTGAGTGACGGAATTATTCCGTTTTAAAATTTTTCGCGCAACTCCAATCCAGACCTTGGCGTTGAACAAAAAAATGAGGCTGTACTATTGTGAATAGTACAGCCTCAGGTTGCAGAGAAACTTAGTTTTATCAAAACGGCGGGGCACACTACCCCCTCCCCCCGCGATGGATGTTGAGAGTTCGATTTGGCGACTCTCAGCGAGCAAACTAACCCCAATCCCTGCGCATCGGATGCTGAGAGTGCTGAATCTGAACTCTCAGAGCTAAAACCTCGCCAATATGATGCTGAGAGTTCGATTTGGCGACTCTCAGCTGCGGTCTCCTAACTCTAACGAACCGTGGAGGCCTTATAAGGCCGAATTTCACGCCTCCGAAAATCTAACGAACCGTAGGGGCGCTATTAGGGTGAAACGACTCCAAAATGCGCAAGGCCAAATAAGACCCGTACCGGTCGTTAGAACTTTCCGCACTCCTGAAATGCTCAGGCAGCAGCCCCTTCGGGACTTTCTCAGGCTGCCGAGACTTTCCCGAACATCCAAAAATAGGCCGCCGATTCAAAGATCGGCAGCCTTTGAATAGTACAGCCTCAGGTTGCAGAGAAAACGGCCTCACTCAACAGTCTATTTTGTAACGGTTGTGACAGCGCTTATTTGGCATAAAAAACCTCATTATTTTTTCTAACGGTTGCCACCAAGCTTATTTGGACACATTTCAATCCAGAATCCACCATTGGCAGTATATAAGCTCTGTCACAACCGTTAGCGTTTTAAAAGTCGACTTTTTCATGAAATAAGCACGCTGGCAACCGTTACAAATTTAACTATCGTGTCTGGCTCGGGCAGCGGAAGAACCTCAGGCTGTACTAATGAATAATACAGCCTGTTATATCTAATCAAACCCTTTAAATACAAGGATTAAATATTGATAAGTAGTACAACGATTCCCAAAATGAACAAAATGATAGGCATCATCATTTTGTTTGCCGCATCCTTCACTTTAATATGCGTAACGATAGCACCCAGCATGGTTACAACAATTAACCAACCGCCCCACACAGCTAATTTTTCACTCCAAATCCCTGCAATAAGCAATGCTGCGGTAATGATCTCAACGAAACCTGTAAATACCCTAAATCCTGCCGAATACCCGTAACGCTTGAATTCTTCAACCATTTGAGATCCGAACTTCATAAATCCAAACATCAGAAAGCCAATACCCAGTACAATTTGAAGAATGATTGAAAACACTTAACTCTCTCCCTTTACCCTAATGTATTTTATCCTATTATTATTTATCTTATATTTAGGATATTTATTATCCTATCATTAGGATTTATTTACGTCAAGGATAATTTCGTTTAACGAGCAAGTGAGACAACAAAAAAACCACGATGAATGTCCATCGCGGTGTATCTGATAGGGCTATAGATCAGGTAAAAAAAATCCGGGGCCCCATTGCTGGGGCCCCTTTCATGGGAGAGGAGAAACCGGACGAAGAGCTTATGGGGAAACGTAAGTCTTCTCCGCGGTTGTCTACGGCATCTCGCGACGCCGATATCTTAAGAATGCCCAGTTCAGGCGAATATATACATCGTTAAATCAATTTCTTCCTGTGCAGCACGGAAAGTAAACGGTAAAAATCATAGCTGCCGCCTTTTGGCGTATCGATCAGTTTCGATTTCACTGCTGCATCGACAGCGTCTTTCGCCCAATCAGGCACGGTATCCATTTCATTGCTGGCATCGATTTTAAGTGCCCATAATTGCAGCTCTTTTAATGCATTCGTCTGGTCTAGCAGCGCGATTTTGAGTTGATCATGGTCTGCCTTTAGCTTCAAGGCCATTCTCTGCAGCTCATCGAATGCCTTCTTCTCCTCTGCAGTCATCGGTTCATCCCCTTTGCTCTTGTAGTCATATTGCGTCAAGCTGCTCCCATTGATAATAGCAGTCAATTTACTCGCATAATCGGGATCTGTCGCATAGCCGCATGCAAGCAGCATCTGGACTTGTTCAAACGGCGTCTTAGCCATCCGCACTCGCTCATATCGGCTGCGTGCAAATAACAAATCCTGGTCCTTATAGAAATCGTAAATGCTATCATAAGCGCGGAATGTCGCCGTCAACGTAACTCGTTTACCGTCAATGACTTCCCATGTTCGTTTGTCCACGATCGCGCCTTTCCAATAACCATTGGGCACGCCTGATCCCACTTTATAACCTGCAAGGTTATTCCAGTAAGGAATATTGCCCCCTGTTTCCAACCAACTTTGGGCTAACCGGACGGATGGAAATATAGGCGATCCTTCTGCATAAAGCCGCTTCGCAACTGGGAGCAGCAGGTCAAAAAAGGATTGTTTGTCCATCTAGACACGACACCTCCCTACCATTTCGATCTTGCAACCTATTAACATATATATGAGATTCGCATCAGCTTGGTCACCGGCAATCGTCCCAGGCCCGTACAGCAGCCAGGATGAACGCCTAATTAGCCGCCTGCATACGATATAGGCAGCAGCCTCTGGAAAGGGTGATGGTTGGTGGAATTGCATTTAGCTCCAATACACTGGGTGTATCTTGCCTTTATCGTTTTTATTTTGGGTGTGCTGATCAAAAGACGAGATACGACGCTCGTTTGCGTGGTCGGCATCTTTGCGCTTGGCCTTATCGCAACTGAAAGCTTGAGCGATTCGGTGAGTGGTATTTTTAACAGCTTTATCTATGCAACGAAGGAGCTGCTCGGCACGATTTTCATCATCTCGATCATCGTTGCGATGAGTCGCATCTTGATTATTACCGGCATCAACGAAGTGATGGTAGAGCCGCTTACGCGTTTCTTACGCACACCTGCTCTCGCTTTCTGGGGAATCGGATTGATTATGATGGTGACCTCGTGGTTTTTCTGGCCTTCCCCCGGCGTAGCGTTAATCGGAGCTGTATTGCTGCCTGTTGCCGTCCGTGTTGGACTTCCGGCGCTTGGTGCTGCGATGGCGATGAACCTGTTCGGTCATGGCATTGCATTATCCGGTGATTATATCATCCAAGGTGCGCCGAAGCTGACCGCCGACGCAGCCGGGTTATCCGTTACCAGTGTCATGCAAGCCAGTGTGCCGCTAGTCATTGTGATGGGAGTAGTGACCACGCTTACAGCTTTCTGGATGATGCGCAGAGATATGCGTACAGGCAAGTGGAGAGACGGACTGATTGCGGCAAATACGAATCCCGTGAATTCGTTAACCGAAGATCGGGTCAACATGCCAATGACATGGAAGAAGACGCTTGCCATTCTCATTCCCCTCTTGTTTATTGTCGATGTCGTGGCGATGTTCGTGCTCAATCTCCAAGGTGGAGATGCGACGGCTTTAATCGGAGGCACAGCCGTGTTTATTCTGATCCTCGTCACGATGCTGGCCCATCGCAACAAAGGATTGGAACAGACGACCGCGTACCTTATCGAGGGCTTTCAGTTTGGATTCAAAGTATTTGGACCCGTTATTCCGATCGCGGCCTTCTTCTACTTGGGAGATTCGGCGTTTACCGAATTGTTCGGCGGCGGGCTGCCGGAAGGATCGCATGGCATAGTGAATGACCTGGGGGTGGCACTCGCCAATCACGTACCGCTTAATCAAGCAATCGGGTCCGTTACGCTGGCTGTCACCGGCGCCATTACCGGCCTTGACGGCTCCGGCTTCTCGGGGATATCGCTTGCCGGCTCGATTGCGCAGCTCTTCGCATCGGCAATCGGCTCCGGTGCGGCAACGCTCACTGCACTCGGGCAGGTTGCTGCCATATGGGTCGGCGGAGGCACTTTGATTCCGTGGGCACTCATTCCCGCTGCTGCAATTTGCGGCGTTGATCCGTTCGAGCTCGCTCGCCGCAACTTGAAGCCGGTCTTATTCGGGCTGGCCGTGACGACAATCGTCGCCATGTTCATCGTGTAAGTAAATAAGTCATAACCGGCTGATGATCAACCGGTTATGCCTTTTTATTATGCTTTGACAAATGCTGGCCATCCCACTTAAATGTGCGAATTACCACTTGGCTACGGCGACGGAATGACGCCGCTCTTCGTTCATTGGAGCAATTAATCTCCTATCCGATCGATCAGGTTATTTGCTACCATGGCGGTTTGTTCCGCGGAGATGTCCAAGCCCAGCTCAGATCCTTGATTGCCTAATAAAAAACGGGAGCCGGATACATGAACATCATGTACCCGATTCCCGCTGACAGACTTCACAGACGCCATAAACTTCAAATCGGTGATTCATAATCTTGAATGAACCCGGCAAATCGAGCGACTGGTCCATCGGACAATACTCGAATGTAAGTGTCTTCTCGCAATTGATGCAAATCAAGTGATGATGATGATGAGACAGGCAGCTCACGCGGAACTTCAAGCCCCCATCCATAAAATAAAACTGCTCCAGCGCTCCCATCTCACTCAGCAGACGCAAATTACGATAAACCGTATCGAAGCTCACGCTCGGATACGCGCGCGACATATGGTCATATACGTCCTTCGGAGACAAATACCCCTCTGTCTTCGCGAAAATCTCTGCCAGCTCTCGGCGCTGCTCGGTAATGCGCCAGCCGCTTTGCGACATGATCTCAATCATTTGCTTGACCGTATCTTGCGATTTATGAGCATCCGAATGGTTATGAGTATGGGAATGAAGTTCTGACATCGATAAACGTCCTTCCAATATTCCGAAGGTTCACGCTGTTACAGCTGCAATTTCGGAAGTGATATTCTTAGTTTAGCATATTTCGAAAGTATGACATAGCATGAAAGAGAGCAGCCAAGCGGCTGCTCTCTTCACGACCTATTCATAAACGCGTTTCATATTGCACAATCTGCGAAACGCTGACATCGCGCATCGGTGCGCCTTGCAACCAAGCCGCGTACCAGTCTGCCGTAAGCTGAGCCGTGAGCTGCGCATCCCATCGGGGCCGCCAGCCAAGGCGAGAAGCAGCTTTCGTCGTGTCGAGCAGCATCGGCGGCGCTGCCGCATCCGCCTGCTGCCGCTGCCTCGAGGCGCCTGCGGTCCCGCCAGCAGGCACCGACGCTGCCGGCTGGCCGCCGAGGCGAGCGCGCAGCGCCTCGGCCAGCCAGGCCGAGGTCCGCGCTTCGCATGTGCGCGGACCCAAGTTCCACGCCTCGGCGAAGTCACCGCCGCCGCCGCCGGGCGGGAACAGCCGCTGCGCGAGCGCGAGGCAGCCCGCGAGCGCTTCAAGCACGTGCAGCCATGGCCGGAAGCCGCTCGGCCATGGCTGCTGGTCCTGGAGCGCTGCGCGCTCGCCGGCCGCGGCGCGCACGCAGTCCGGCACGAGGCGGCCGCTCGCGAAGTCGCCGCCGCCGATGAGATGGCCCGCGCGGACAGTCGCGACCGCGGGCCCGTCAGTGCTTCCGGCGAAGTACGCGCGCCGGAAGGCGGACACGACAAGCTCCGCGCATGCTTTGCTCGCGGAGCCGGGCTCCGCTCCGCCGAGGCCGTCGGCTTCGCGGTAGCCGAGCACCCAATCGCGCGGCGCGTAACAATCCGCCGCGGTCATAGCCACTACAGCGCGGATCGGGTGATCCTCGTGTACGATACGCACCGCATCCAGCAGCGCAGCTGTCCCAGCGACATTGACATCAAAGATTTCAACCGTGCTGTGCTTCCCTTGATGTTCGGATTGCCCTGCCAAATGAAAAACCACCTCCGGCTTCGCATCCCTCAATGCGGCCGTAAGCTTCTCGGTATCCCGTATATCGCCTCTCGTCCACGGTATGATGTGCTCAAGTCCACACAGACGGTACATCGACGGCGTAGTCGGCAATTCATCGCTGTAGCCTGTTACAACCGCCCCTAAGCGGTGCAGCCATAAGCTAAGCCATGTTCCCACAAAACCCGTATGCCCCGTCACAAACACCTGTCTACCTTGCCAAAACGAATAATCCGGCATCGCTGTCCTGTCATCCTCTCCACTTTCCTAGGGTGAAGCCTACTCACACAGCTATGACAACAGCTTATGCAACTTCGCCCTATTTCGTTTGCGGACAAGCGGCTACCCCGCATCTCACATCTAACCCCGCTACACGCTACTACGTCGTATCACCTTCTACTTCCATCCACTCTCCATAAACACGCAAAAAAAACCGCAGGTCATGAAGACCCGCGGCCACCGCGAAATTTCTGTGTATGTGCTTTTGCCTCATCGGTGTTGGTCACCCGGTTGCGGCTCCATTCAATGAGAATGCGGTCGATATAGCGAAAATGCAGCTTACCGGCAAAGACGGATTCCTTAAGTGCGAATCGGATCAACTCGTCCGGATAACGATCTTGATCCACCCAGGCGCTGATCGTCTCGCATTCCATCGGAGACAACGGTCGGCCGAATTCTTGCTCGAATACAGAAAATAAATCCGATTGCTTCGGCCACTCGCCTGCGATACCGGCACCGGCACTGGCATGTACTCCGCCAGCACCTGCTCCTACACCGCCGGAACCCGCTCCACCAGCTATATATCCACCTGATGCTCCTAAACCCGCTCCTGCGCCGGAAACCACTCCAATTCCGGAACCAACCCCGACGCTCGCAGCACGCTGCAGCTCCCGATCATTCTCAAACGACAATCGCGCCTCTTCGGCCAACCATTCCGCGCTGCGGATAATGAAGCCGTTCCAGTTGTAGCGTTCAAATTGCATGCCGCTCACCGGGTCGATTTCCTCATCGATGGCGAGCAGCTCTTCCTTCATCAAGCGGCTGAGCAGCTGATGCGCTGCATTAGGCAGAATGCCAAGCCGCTCGGCCAGCTGCTCTGGCGTAGGGAAATCTACGCCTTCGACCTGACGGTACGTCATAAGCTGCAGCATAAGCAGCATCTCCGTATCCGTTAGCCCAATGCCGCGATAAGCACGGAGCAGACCGGCCGGCACCACGACGCCGCCGCCGTTCATGGCGGCAGCCATTCCGCGTGCGTAGGCCTTCCACATTTCGGTTTTCACCGTTCGTCCTCCCTCCCCTTGCGCTTACGGATACAGACGGTACAGCAAACGAGGGAACGGAATCGTTTCACGCACATGCTCCAAGCCGCAGATCCATGCCACTGTACGCTCTAGCCCCAGTCCGAAGCCGGAATGCGGCACTGTGCCGTATTTGCGCAGGTCTAGGTACCATTGATACGCTTCCGTTGACAATTCATGCTCAGCGAAGCGTTCTGCCAGCAGCTCCGGATCGTCGATCCGCTGCGAACCGCCGATAATCTCGCCATACCCTTCAGGCGCAATCATATCCGCACAAAGGACAACCTCCGGACGGTTCGGATCCGGCTTCATATAGAACGCTTTGAACGATGCTGGATAATGGGTGATGAACACCGGTCGATCATAGCTCTCCGCGATTGCCGTTTCATGCGGCGCCCCGAAATCTTCGCCCCACTGAATTTCATGCTTGTTCTCCTGCAAGAAATCGATCGCCTGGTCATACGTAATACGCGGGAATGGCGCCACGATGTTCTCCAGCTTGCTGATATCGCGGCCAATCGTTTCAAGCTCCTTACGGCAGTTCTTAACGACATTTTGCACCACGAAAGAAACGAATTGCTCCTGCACGCGCAAGTTTTCTTCATGATCCACGAACGCCATCTCGGGTTCGATCATCCAGAACTCGATCAAGTGACGGCGAGTCTTCGACTTCTCTGCACGGAATGTCGGGCCGAAGGAATACACTTTGCCAAGCGCCATCGCTGCGGCTTCCATGTACAGCTGACCGCTCTGCGTCAAATAAGCATCCTCGTCAAAATATTTCGTGTGGAACAGGTTCGTCGTGCCTTCGCAAGAAGAAGGCGTCAGAATCGGCGGATCCACGAGCGTAAATTGACGATCGTCAAAGAACTGCTGAATCGAGCGGATAATTTCCGCACGAATAACGAGAATCGCCCGCTGCTTCGGCGAACGCAGCCACAGGTGACGACGATCCATCAAGAAGTCGACGCCATGCTCCTTCGGCGTAATCGGATAGTCTTGCGCAATTTGGATAACTTCGATATCTTCAACGGTTAGCTCGTAACCGGACTGACTGCGCGGCTCCTCACGCACAATGCCTTTCACGTAAAGGGAGCTCTCCTGCGTCAATTCCTTCGCGGAGTTCCAAATCGTTTCCTCGATTTCACTCTTTACAACAACACCTTGCACATAACCTGTTCCATCGCGCAGCTGTAGAAATTGGATTTTACCGCTGGAGCGTTTCCCGTTCAGCCAGCAGCCAATCCATACGGATTGTCCGGCAAAATCCTTCAATTGTCCGATCGTCGTTAATGTTTTCATCGTTTATTTCCGCCTTTCCGTCTATACGGATCTTCATATTCATTAAACCATCTATTCTTTCACGATCTCATACGTATCTCTTGCAATTAATAGCTCTTCATTCGTCGGAACGACTAGCACACTGACGCGTGAGTCATCCTTCGTAATGTACCGCACTTCTTTGGACCGCTCTGCGTTGCGATCTTCGTCGAGCTCGATACCGAGGAAAGTCAGCTGCTCGCATACCGCTTTACGGACGGCAACGGAATTCTCGCCTACACCGGCTGTAAACACGACTGCATCCAAGCCATTCATACCGGCCGCATAGGCACCGATATACTTGCGAAGGCGGTAGGTGTACATATCGAAAGCCAGCTTCGCATGCTTATCGCCATCTTCCATCGCGGTCACGATTTCACGCATATCGCTGCTGATGCCGCTAATGGCCATGAGTCCGCTATGCTTATTGAGCATGGAGTTCACTTCATTCAGCGTCAGCTCTTCTTTGTTCATCGTAAAAGGCACGATTGCCGGATCCAAATCCCCGCTCCGCGTCCCCATCATCAACCCTTCAAGCGGCGTTAATCCCATACTGGTGTCAAAGGACTGTCCATTCAGAATGGCCGCGCAGCTGGCGCCGTTTCCGATGTGGCAAGTTACGATCTTCAGCTCATTGAGCGGCTTGCCCAGCTTCTGTGCAGCTAGTTTACTCACATAGTTATGCGAAGTGCCATGGAAGCCATAACGCCTGATTTTGTGGCGGCGGTACAGTACCATTGGAATGGGATACAGAAACGTCTCTATCGGCATGGATTGGTGGAACGCCGTATCGAATACGACAACCTGCGGCACGTCCGGCAGGTTCAATTCAACGGCAGTAATGCCCATCATCGCCGGCGGATTATGAAGCGGCGCCAAGTCGAACAAGCGCCTGATTTCTTTCTTCACATCAACGGTGACGAGGGTAGACTGTTTGAAGCTCTCGCCGCCGTGGACGACCCGATGACCAACGGCCTTGATTTCATCCAACGATTTCAATACGCCATGTTCGCGGTGCACCAATATGTTGCTGACTTTGCGGACAGCTTCATTATGATCGAGAATTTCACTAACCCGATTCACCTCAATACCGTCTGTCGGTTCATGGGTCAGAATCGAATCATCCATGCCAATCCGCTCTACGCGGCCTTGGGCGAGAACCGATTCATCCTCCATGTTGTACAGCTGATATTTCAACGAAGAGCTGCCTGCATTCATAACGAGAATGATCATACTCGGCCTCCATCTTTATCGTAGCTGAAGAAGCCGGCGCCGCTTTTCACGCCGAGCTGCCCGCCTCGCACCATTTTCTTCAGAATGAAGGATGGCCGGTATTTGAGCTCCCCGTATTCTCGGAACATCCGCTCAAGCGCCGCGAGCACCGCGTCGAGACCGAATCGATCCGCCATCTCGAACGGTCCGTGCTGGAACGAATAGCCGATTCGCATAGCGCTGTCAATATCGTCAGCCGAGGCGACTCCTTCCTCAAGCACGTGCAGCGCCTCATTTATGAACAGGCAGATAAGCCGCGTAGTGACGAAACCGGGCGACTCGAACACCATGACGCCTTTCTTATGTATCGTTTCCTCAACAAAATGTTTGGTTTGCTCGAAGGTTTCATCTGAGGTTCTGAGACCGCGCACGATCTCTACCAAATCCGTCTTACTGACCGGATAGACGAAATGCATGCCGATTACACGCTCCGGATGATTCGTCACACTTGCAAGCTCGGTTAAGCTTAGTGTTGACGTATTGCTCGCCAGAATAACCTGCGGCGCGCAAATGTGATCCAGCTGCTTGAAGATGTCCAGCTTGCTGTCCACATCCTCCGTAATCGTCTCAATGACAAGCTCGCATTCAGCCAAATCGGAGAACTTCTCCATCGGATGAATCCGGTTCATAACCAGCTTCTTCTCCGCTGACGTAAGCGCCCAACGCTCCATCTGCTTGTCTAAGCTTTGTTCAATCATATTGATCGCATGATCCAATCGTGTTTGGTCTTGTTCTACTATGTAGACCTCAAGACCGTTAAAGGCCAGCATTTCACAAATGCCCTGCCCCATCGTACCGGCGCCAACGACGCCTGCTTTACGTACCGCTGTCAACGTTCACACCTCCATAGTTCTGTGTCTATTATACATATTTTTAAATCAAATAAGAAGGCGGAGGGGCTCCGCCTTCTTCGTCATCCATTATTGTGCTGCGAGCAGCTGTTCCTCTGAAACGACCTGGCCAAGTAAAGAACGGAAGCGGTCACCGCTCAACGTTTCTTCATTGGTCAGCACCTTCAGTGAGGACGTAAACACTCCACGATTACTCTCCAGCATGCGTTTCACACGTTCCATAAGCTCATTTAAGATACGTCCGTTCACATCCGCCCACTTGTCGGGCGTCATCATCGAGCTGTCGATAATGCCAAGATCGGTAAGACCTGATTCCACCATAGAACGAACGATACTCATCGCCTGATCGAAATCTCCTCTGGAGCCTGTGCTGCGTCCGCCATAGAAGATCTCTTCCGCTGCAGCTCCGCCTAACGCAATCATAATCTGACCTTCCAAGAACGGCTTCGTATACAAATACTTATCCTGCTGCGGGTTATGACGTACATAACCCAGCGCCTGTCCTCTAGGCAGCAGGGCTACCTGGGAAACACTGCCCGGACGTATGAGTTCCGCTGCAATCGCATGGCCCAATTCGTGCAAAGCCACACGTTCACGCTCTTCACTCGTCGCTTCGCGATCCGTGCGTTCACCCATCATCACTTTATCAATGGCCATGGATAGATGACGTTGGCTAATCACTTCGCCTTCTTCACGCATTGCATAGATGGCAGCTTCATTCATGACGCTCTCCAGCTGTGCGCCGGAGAACCCGAAGGACTCTTCCGCAATCTTATCGAGGTTTACTTCCTCGGTATGGAGCGGTTTGTTCTGCGCATGGATATTAAGAATATGCGAGCGGCCTTTCTTATCCGGCAAATCAACGGCGATATGACGATCGAACCGGCCGGGACGAAGCAGTGCACTGTCCAGCATTTCCTTTCGGTTCGTCGCGCCGATCAACAGAATACGCGGTGTATCCGACGTATGGATACCGTCAAGCTCAGTTAAGAGCTGATTCAGCGTTTGGTCATACTCGCGCTGCTGTCCGCCGTCGCGTTTTCCACCGATAACATCGATCTCATCAATGAAAATAACGGCACTTTCCTTGTTCTGCTTAGCCGCCTTCTGGCGGGCTTCCTTGAACAATTCGCGGATACGGCTTGCGCCGACGCCGACATACATTTCAACAAATTCAGAACCGGATGCGGCCACATAGATCGAATCCGTATAATGAGCTGCCGCTTTCGCCAGCAGCGTTTTCCCTGTTCCCGGAGGGCCTGTAAGCAAAATGCCCTTCAGTGGTCGAATACCGAATTTCGAAATTTGATCGACATGAATCAGAAAATCAAGCGCTTCGACGAGCTCCTGCTTCGCTCGGTCCTGACCGCCGATTTGGTCAAACGAAAGCGGCTTCGTCACTCTCGCCTTTCCTCTGCTTCCACCGCCTACTGTAGCCAAATTCCCACGTGACTTCGCCATGTAGAGCAATCCACCGACAATAACAGCAAGAAAAACAAGTGGAATGGTGTTTACACCTACATAAAACTGCAGAAATAAGATAAAAACCGGCACGAAGCCGATCGCCATTTCTTTCCCATACTTAAACATTCGGCCACGCTCCCAACGTATTTGGCGTACGAGGCAATAGGATGTACTTCTCCGATTTACTGTCTTTTAACGTAATATAGACATTCGTATCATCCATTTCAGATACTGCAGTAACACCGGCGTTTTGGCTCTGGATTTGTTTCAAGGTTGCCGGAATATCCGCGTAATTGCGATGCTCCATGGCTTGGGCGACATCGAAGAGCATCGTCGACCAGATGTCATCCAGCTGCTTTGACGTCTTGTCATTACGAATATCAAGCATAAGCTCACGATTCCCGATCATGTTATCGCCTTTCGTAGCGATCGTATCGTACACGTTCCGCAGATTTGCATCACGGTCCAGCTTTAAATCGATCGTAACCGAGCTGCGACTGATTACCGGCTCTCCTTCTATCACTCCAGGTGTTTCGGCAACTATGCGTTCAAGCGGCTCAATCGTCGCCACATTACGGTGTATATACCAACCGCCTACTAATAATCCGGCAGAAATAACTGCAGTAATAATGGCTGGAAGTAAACGTATTTTCATAGCAAAAAGCCCCCTTCATCGAACAATTTGCGCTGCACTTTCGTCTATCACTTGCTGCTATACGAAAGTATATCACAACCTGCAGATACAGAGGGCGTGTAATAAAAGGGAACTATGGTCGATCTTACTGCATGTTGATTATCGTTCTACTCCTACCTTGCAGGAAGCTTATACGTAATCAAGAACACGCCATCGCGGAAGCGATAAAACTCGTAATAATGATTCGTCACGCCGGCTTGATCACGGGAATAGAATACTTCCCAAACCGGCTCGCCACCGAATAGGCCGAGCTTTAAGTGTGAGATGGCAGCGTCCGGCTTCCCAAGCAGAAACCGTTCCTTCATCTCGGATTTAGCAATACCTTCATTCTCTCGCAGCGTAATGGACTCATTCTGCTTCAGCCATACATATGTAGTATCGCCATTATGGTCCTTTCCTTTTACGACCCAGACCGGTTCGTCCCAAACATAATGATAAGAGTTGTCCACGCTGCTGAGACTGCCGCGATCCTTCGCTTCGGCTTCTGCAGCTTGTTCTTCCTTCCAAACAGGAGTCTGCACAGACCGGTAATACCAGTTTAGCGCAATCAAGATAAGAATGATCACGGTGGCACTAAGCGCAATCCAGCGGCCTGCTGACATTACCGGCGGTCTTTTGCGTCGATTAGCACGCATTAGCTGGAGAGCAGCCTTTCGAAGCAGCGCTGCGCCTCAGCGCGAATTTGTGCTTCATCCAGGAAGACACATTCGCCTTGCTTCACGACTTGAACGCCATCAACCCATACATGAACAACGTCGCGGCCTGATCCGGAATACACGAGGTGGGAGACAATTTCAGTCTGTGGATAGAAATGCGGCTGTTCGATATTCAAAGCGATAAAGTCGGCCTTCATACCCGGTTTAAGTGCGCCTAAGCGCTCCTCCTGCCAAATCGCTCGTGCGCCGTATACGGTACCAAGCTTAAGCGCTTCCCATGCCGGAACTGCAGTCGGATCGCCGGAGATCCCTTTGTGAATCAATGCTGCCAACCGAATTTCATCGAACAGGTCCAAATTATTATTGCTTGCCGCACTGTCCGTCCCAAGCGATACGGTTACGCCGGCTTTCATCAGATCCGGTACACGCGCAATGCCGCTCGCAAGCTTCAGGTTGCTGGCAGGGTTATGGGAAACACTTACGCCACGCTCGGCAAGAAGCGCGATCTCTTCATCAGTTAAATGAACCGCATGCGCGACCAAAGCCGGACGGGAGAAGAAACCAAGCTTGTCCAAGTGCTCGACAGGCCGGCAGCCGTAATCATTGACATTGAACTGCACTTCCGCAGCCGTTTCCGACATATGTGTATGAAGCGGCAGATCCAGTTCGTTCGCAGCTTCTACGATACGAGCGATATAATCCGGAGGACATGTATATGGAGCATGCGGTGAAAGCATCGTACGAATACGGCCGTTTGCTCTTCCGTTCCACTCTTGCGCAAATTGCTTTGCTTCATCCAGCTTGGCAGTTTGCACGTCCGGCGGGCAAAGTCCAATTACACCGCGAGTAAGCAGGCCGCGCATACCGGATTGCTCTACAACCTCAGCTACGATGTGCATCCGATCATACATATCGACGAATGTTGTCGTTCCGGATTTCAGCATCTCGGCAACGGCCAGAGCAGTCCCCCAGCGAGCATCCTCATCCGTATATTTGCCTTCCATCGGCCACATCTTCTGCTCGAGCCATACTTGCAGCGCTTCGTCATCGGAATAGCCGCGGAGAAGTGACATTGCAGCATGTCCATGCGTATTGATTAAACCTGGCATGAATACCAGCCCTCGTCCATCTATACGTTCAGCCCCTGCCGGAATCGGGTCCGGCGCTTGCTCATCCAGATACAGAATGGTATCGCCTTCCACGACCATATGGCCCTTCAATACGGGACGCTGCTCGTCCATCGTGACAAAAGTACCGTTCTCAATCCACAACCGTTTCATTCTCGTCGTCCCCTTCTTCATCCAAGTAATACGCTAAGCTCATCAGCTCAGTAGTGAAATTCGCATAATGGATACGCACATGCTCCTGCACTCTGAGAATCGTAGGAGCAAAATTCAAGATGCCATCAACGCCGGCCTCGACGAATTTATCTGCTACATTTTGCGCTTCAATTGCAGGTACTGTAATGATTCCTATGCGGATATTGAGTTCAACGACCGTTTCTTTCAGCTTATCCATCGACATTACAGTCAACCCATTAATGGAAGCACCCACCATAGAAGGATGAACATCGAAGACGGCAGTGATTTTCATATTATCCTTCAGATACGTATTATAGTTGCAGAGTGCTCGTCCTAAGTTCCCGGCTCCGACCAGCCCTACATTCAGCGGCTGGTCCAGCTTTAGAATTTGACGGATTTTCTCGATCAAATAAGTGACATCGTAACCGATCCCTTTTCGGCCAAAATCGCCAAAGTAAGCGAGATCCTTCCGGATTTGTGCCGGATTCAGATCCAGCTTATTGCCAAGATCTTGTGATGAAACCGTCTGAACATCCCGCATGTTCAGATCGTTCAAGACCTGCAGATAAACCGGTAGTCTGCGAACGACCGCCTCGGATATTTTCATCGGCTTCATTTCTCCACCTCTTCTTCACTTGGAGTTGAACTTGGACTTGGTGCAAGCCATTCGCGTATGCGAGGAACAATTTGCTCTAAATGCATATGCTCGATCTTCGGCCCCGGTAGGGAATACAGAAAATATTTGCCATAATACGTATCAATCACTCTGGTATCGTAGATAAGAACAATGCCGCGGTCCTTACCGGTCCGCACAAGGCGGCCAAAGCCCTGCTTGAAGCGAATTACCGCCTGCGGGATGGAAAGCTTCATAAACGGGTTCTGCTTCTGCTCCTGCAGCAATTCAGACTTTGCTTCCACCAGCGGATGGTTAGGCGGCTGGAATGGAAGTCTGACAATCGCCAGACAGGTCAATGCATCACCGGGAATGTCTACGCCTTCCCAGAAGCTGCTTGTTCCAAGCAGAACAGAAGCTTGCTGCTGTTGAAATCTTCTGGTTAGTTTGCTGCGATTGCTGCTGTCAATTCCCTGTCCCAGAACATGAATTCCGGTTGGCGCCAGCGCTTCCTTGAGCGGATCATAAACCTGCTTCAGCATCCGATAGGACGTAAACAGAACGAGCATACGACCTTTTGTCTCAATCGCCGCCTCTGTCAATGACTTTACCAGCATATCATTGAACTGTGGATCTCCTGCGGCACCTTTCAGTACAGGGAAGTTACGCGGGATAATGACCAGCGCTTGTTCTCTGTAATTAAACGGTGACGGCAGTTGAACCGTCTTCAGGCGTCCCTGCTCCTCATCTTTGGTTAGACCCAGCTGCTCACATGCATATTGGAATGATTTCTGAACGGATAAGGTCGCTGAAGTGAGAATGACGCTTTTCTTAATATCGAAGAAATAAGTACGCAGCTGGCTGCTCACATCCGCAGGTACAGCGTATAGCTGAATCGATTTGGCTCTTGAATTGCTGTTCGCTTCAAGCCAGTATACGGTATCGGTCTTATCTGCTTTCATGAATTGTCGCAAATCATCTCTGGCCCGGGACAGGTCTTTGATCGTGCCGCTTAAGTCCGTCACCAATGCGGCGATGCCGGGATCATCGATCTCTTCTTTAATGGCTGCAAACACTTTATCGAGAGGACGAATGATTTGGCTTAAGTATCCGTTAATCGCTTCCTCAATGAGCTGTGCATCCGACCAATAATCCGGCAGCTTGCCGCTGCGGAGTCTGAGCACGAATTGCCCGGTTTCCCCGCTAGAGCCATCCCCTGTGCTCTTCGTACCTGGAGCACCGTTGCCCATCAGCGTGTACAGCATTTCAAACAAGCGATCCCACTCATCACGCAAGTCGCCGAACACCGGAACAACTTCATCGATTTCCTCGCGCCATTTCTGGGTTTTCTCGACGTCCTCGTTCGCCAATCTGCTCTTAAGCGCAATCAACTGGCCATTGCGTGCATCTTTGCAGAGTCTTAGTACCGGATGCTGGACGGAATAATAGGAAACCTGCGTACCCAAATGTTTGCCTGCGACCTCTTCCAAATGATGGGCTTCATCAAGGATGAGATGCTCATATCCCGGAAGCAATCGATGATCCGCTCGTATATCCGTGAAAAGCATCGAATGATTGGTAATAACGACATCCGCAATATTGGCTTCCTGCTTCGCGCGATGATAATAGCAGCGTTTGAACCAGGGACAGGCACGATTGAGACAGGAGTCGGTGTCACTGGCAACCGTTCCCCAGAAATCAGCACCCCGATTGCCAAAATTAAGCTCTTCCTGATCACCGTGATTCGATTCACTCAGCCATACGACCATCTGCGAAGCCGTAATTCGATCCTCTGCCGGTGAAGCGAAATCACGCATATTTACTTTACCTTCAAACTTGCGTAAACATAAATAATTGCCGCGTCCCTTAAAGACGGCGGCTCGGAATGGATAAGGCATGACAGCCTGCAGCAGCGGCAGATCGCGTGCCCGCAGTTGTTCCTGCAGGTTAATCGTGTGCGTGCTGACGACTATCTTCTGATTGTGCTGGACACCATAGTACAGAGCCGGGATGAGGTAGCCCAGCGACTTTCCTGTGCCTGTACCTGCCTCTATGAGCAAATGACGCTCCTCTTCCAGCGCATCAATCACTTCTTGGAACATCATGTTTTGCGGTTCTCGCTCTTCATAACCAGGAACAAGGGCGGCAATTTCGTTCTTGATATGCGTCAGAAATTGCGGGAACGTCCAGTCCGTCACAGACGTTCCGGATTCCTCGTCCATGTTCTCCCTTGGATGCTGTTCCTCTGACCAATCGCCGGCTTTCATGGCAAATTGACGGAAGTAATGATAAGCATCGGGATCGATGGACGTTTGCGTTTCTTTCATGAAGGCCATCTGAGAAACGTACCATCCTAAATCATCCAAGTCATCGCCGAGCAGGTTCGCCAGACGCTGCAGCGTTAGCAGCGGTAATCCCTTCAGCTTGTTATAGCAAATGCTGAACAGTTCCGCTGTTGCCATCGCATCGCTGTCCGCGCGGTGATGTTGGTTATGTTCAATTCCGAAAAATTCAGTCACCGAGCCCAGCTGATAAGTCGTTAAGGTAGGATAAAGAATGCGCAATAAATCAATCGTATCCAGTCGTCTTCCGTCAAAAGGCAAATAACCGCAGCGATCCAGCGCCGAATTGAGAAAGCCCGCATCAAAGCCGACATTGTGAGCAACGAGAACGGCGTCGCTGAGCATGGGTATGAGCTCAAGCAGTACCTCATCCAGCTCCGGCGCATTCGCAACCATTGCTTCATCAATGCCGGTTAGCTGCGTTATGAACGGTGGAATCGCAATCGTCGGTTTGACGAACGTACTGTAAGAATGAACAACGTTTAGTTCTTCATCCAGCAGCACAAGACCTACTTGTATCATTTCATCACCGGCACTATGACCGGTCGTTTCCAAATCCAGTACGGCATAATTCATCCGGTAAGTATCCTCTCACAAAAACTAAAGCTGGCCACTCCCGAATAAAAGGGATAGCTGGCCTGCATGCTGCTCGCATGACTTCATATTCGACAATGGATCCATAAAATTAGGATCTGCTTCATGGGCCTTCTCAAAGTAGACGGCCGCCTGTTCTAAATTCATGCGGACAGCTTGTATGCAGCCCAAGGCGTTAAGGCCAAGCGCCTTCCACTTCGGATGCTCGGTAACTTCTACAAGCAGCTGAAAGTGACGCTGAGCTTCATGCCATTCCTGCAAATGCATGCATGTCATGCCCAGGAACAGCCGTGCACGATTATCGTCCGGCGATCTTCTGACCGCATCTTGAAAATGCTTAAATGCATCTTTAAACATAAATAATTTAAAATAGCCTTGGCCTTTGGACATCGCCTGCTGCATCTCGAACGCGGCATCATCATCGAAATCATCGCATGGAACCGACTTCTCGATAGCTGCAGCCACGGGGGGATTCCCTTTGCTTGCTGCAGCAGGCTTCTGCTGCTGGAGGGGCGGTGCAGGGACAGCCGAGATGGTCTTCGGATAACCGGATGCAGGCGCTGTCGGCTTCGGAGGTGCTTGGCCAGTACTGCTGCCTTTCGAATGTGCCAGCTGCAGATCTCGGAAATCCGCCATCTTCTCTTCAAATTGCAGCCATTCCTCGATAAAGGTATCGCTGAATTGTTTCAGGGAGGACAACTGATCATCAAGCTGCTTGCGTTGTGCGCCGTTTGCGTGCGGATAATGGATAATAATTTCTTCGAGCATTTCCTGCATGGTAGCAAATACATGTTTGAACATATCGTCGCACCCACCTTCACGCCAGGATAGAAGTGAATTTGTTATGCTCATTCTTTGCCCCCGCACTGCTTTTCATACTCTGTCCCAGACGTTTCACAGCGCTGGCATCAAGTCGGGCAGATGCCGGTTTACAAAATAGTGGAATGCAATTCCTGCTCAAGCATTTGAACAGGCTTGTTTCCTGCATCAAGGATGACAACCTTTGGTTTATACGTCCGAGCTTCTTCCTCGGTCATCATGCCGTATCCAATAATAATGACATTATCTCCGGGTTGTACGAGGCGTGCCGCTGCGCCGTTCAAACAGATCACGCCGGAGCCGCGCGGCCCTGTAATGACGTATGTTTCCAGGCGAGCACCGTTATTATTATTGACGATTTGCACTTTCTCATTAGCCCAAAGATCGGCAAGCTCCATCAAGTCCTCATCAATGGTGATGCTGCCCACATAATTGAGGTTCGCTTCCGTGACGGTCGCTCGGTGAAGTTTGGATTTCATCATCGTTCTGAACATTTGTGTCACCTCCGCCGAGTTGAAATAAACGATTGTCAATTAAGCGCGTACTGCCGAATTTGACTGCAAGCGCAATAATAATGGTTTGAGATAAAGCAGATAATTCCGTATTGGTACCTATAGGCGATAAATTCGGATAAGTAAGAAGTTCAGCATAATCAATCTCTGCGAACGGAACGGATCGAATCGAAGCCGCGATTAACTCAGACAGCTTCAGATGCGTCATTCCAGGCTGCTTGAGCCAGCTCTCAGCCGCTCTCAGCGTCTCGGACAGGATTACGGCCTGCTTGCGCTGATCGTCGCTTAGATACACGTTCCGCGAGCTCATGGCGAGGCCATCTGCTTCACGCACTGTTTCGCAGCGGACAATCTGAACCGGCATATTGAGATCATGCACCATCTGCTCAATGACCGCAACCTGCTGGGCGTCTTTCATGCCGAAATAAGCACGATTCGGTTGAACCAGATTAAACAGCTTGCTGACTACGATGCCGACGCCATCGAAATGGCCCGGTCGCGAGGCACCGCATAATCGTTCAGTCACCTCGGTAATCAGTACTTTGGTTAACGGTTTGGTCGGATACATCTCCTGAACGGTTGGCGCAAACAGCAAGTCAATACCATTTGCTTGAGCAAGGGCGGAATCCCGCTCCAAGTCCCTGGGGTAGCGGTCGAAATCTTCATTCGGTCCAAATTGAAGCGGGTTTACGAATATAGTTAAAACCGTATAATTGCATTCTTCACGTGCCCGCTTCATCAGGCTTGCATGACCTTCGTGCAGAAATCCCATTGTAGGAACGATCCCGATAAGCCCATCCGGCTTACTCTTACGCTGCTTTGCCAGGTGAGCTTTAAGCTCTTGAATCGTGGTACATATGATCATACAAGTCCGCCTCCTTTGACGGCATCTGCCGCAGGCTTCTCAGCCTGCTGGGAAGACACTGATGCCGCCGTTTCTCCTTTATCGGAGTTGGAAGCCGCACTTGCGTTTGCGTTTGAACCCGAGCCGTAGAGCTGCCTAAGCATTTCCTGCTCCATCGGGAACGCGTGCGCTTCCTGCGGGAATTCACGGGACTTCACCTCGGATACGTATGCGCCGATCGCGCTTCGGATCGTTGTTCCGAGGTCCGCATAGGTCTTGACGAACCGTTTCTCCCGGTATGGCGACGCATATTGCAATATATCGTGATAGACAAGCACTTGACCGTCACAACCGCGTCCTGCACCGATCCCGATGGTCGGAATCGAAAGTGCCGACGAGATGGCTTCAGCCAGCGGTTCCGTCACAAGCTCCAGCACGATACAGAATGCCCCGGCGGCTTCAAGTGCCTTGGCATCTTCGATAAGCTGCTGCGCTTCGCGTTCAAGCTTGCCTTGCACGCGATAACCGCCGAGCTGATGAACGGACTGCGGTGTAAGCCCGATATGCCCCATAACCGGAATGCCTGCTCTGACACAAGCGGCGACCTCATCCGCGATATCGGCGCCGCCTTCGAGTTTAACGGCATGCGCGTAACCCTCTTGCAGCAATCGGCCTGCATTGCGAAGCGTTGTCTCTTTGCCAAGCCGGTACGTCATGAATGGTAAATCCGCGACAATAAATGTATTTGTTGCACCACGAGCTACTGCTCTGGAATGATAAACCATGTCATCTAAGGTTACTGGAATTGTCGTATCATAGCCGAGCACTACGTTACCGAGTGAATCACCGACAAGAATAACATCAATTCCCGCTTCTTCGGCAAGCTTAGCCGAAGGATAATCATAGGCGGTCAGCATGGAAATCGGCTCGCCGCTTTGCTTCATTTTCTTAAGCTTCGTAATAGTCAACGGTTGTTTCATTGCTCCGTCCTCCTTCAGGGATTGGTCCGACTCCCTCTCGTGGATCTGTAAAGCTTAGTTTAAGCTTTCACGATCGCGGGTCGTCCTATGTGATCAACACAAAAAAACCTTCTAGCACCCGCTACAAAGGTCCAATCCAAAAAGGAACGTCCTGTTTCAAGGTGAAACGACTGCCACCGACCTATTGGCGGAGAAGCGTTTCAAGAAGAGCTTCCTTCTGTCTCGGTCCCTAACGGCTCAGAGCAGAATGCGCACTGCCTAACGATACATCCAATTCTATCCGCAAACTGAAAACTGAAGCTCCACTTTCCGGTGCAGTTCGTACGCGACGATACCACCCTTTAATGGAGCATGCTAGTAAGGCGAGTATATCAAAAAATCGATGCCGCGTCTATGAACCCTTCGCCTATCCTTGGGGCACTTGTTCGCTCGAAAATATCGGTACAATCGTCCCATCGCTCTTCTGTACAAGCAGCGCACCTTGCTCATTAAGTCCAACCGGTGTTGCAATGGTTTCGCCGCCTGAGAGAATCAGTCTTGTCGGCTTATTCAGCGTAACAGACAGCGCCTCCCATAACATTCGAATCGGACCAAAGCCGTCCTTCTGATAAATTGTATAAAGCTGCTCGAACTGTTCGAAGAAACCTGCGATAATTTCAGCCCGATCAAGCGGTCGACCAAGCTCGATCTGCAGCGAAGTTGCAATATCCAGCAGCTCCTGCGGGAAGTCCTCGGCTGTTAGGTTGACGCTAATCCCAATGCCGGCAATGACGTAACGCAGCCGTTCTTCCTCAGCGGTGGATTCGAGCAGAATACCGCTGATCTTCTTACCGCCAATCAGCAGGTCATTCGGCCATTTAATCCCGATATCGAGCGGGGACGCAATTGCTCTTAACGTGCGGCACAATGCCACGGCTGTCAGCAACGTCAGCTGTGGGGCAAAGTGCAAGGGCATTCCGGGTCTCAGAATAAAGCTCATATAAATGCCTTTACCCGATGGCGACACCCATTTGCGCCCTAATCGTCCTCTTCCGCTTGTTTGCTGCTCCGCGATCACCAGTGTGCCTTCTGCCGCACCTTCTTCTGCCAATCGCTGCGCTATATTTTGCGTGGAATCCACGGAGTCGAACATCCGGATCTTCTGGATGATCGAAGATCCCTTACTCTGCAGCTTCATGGTCAAATCCTGTGGAGTCAGCTTAGCGGGACGGCCTATTAATCGATAGCCCAAACGTCTTGATGCTTCTATTTGATAACCTGCTGCTTCCAGCTTCTTAATGTGCTTCCAAACCGCTGTTCGGCTGATTTGGAGCTCTTGACTTAGCAGTTCGCCTGAAAGGTACCCAGTCGATTGCTGCTCTAACAGCTCTAGTATACGATTCATGTTAACTCCTCTTGGACTCCCGATCTATGGTTATGGAGCAATGCCGCAGCTGCTGCCTGGAGCAAAGCTTGTTTGTCATTCGGAATATCTCCGGCAGCCACTGCTTGTAACAGTTCATTTAACAGACTGCCCAGCCAGGGCCCCGATGATTGCTTCGAGAAAGCAAGAATATCCGTTCCTTTGACGGCCAGCTCTCGGACTTTGGAAGCGGGAATGGCAGAGAGCCACGCTTGGAGCTGTTCTACTGGGATATTAGACATTCCTGCCTCTGCCGAAACAAGCTCAGGGATTGCTGTCCCTATTCGCAGCCACTGCTGCGCGGCTTGTTTACTGTATTGCAAAATAGTTCGAATCCATTCGCGACGTCCGGTATCATTCAATTGTAGATCAACCTGCAGCGCGGTATGAATGCCGATCACAGCCTTCAATTGTGTACTGCGAACTGTAGCATAACGGAGCCTGGCAAACAATTCGTCAGCTTGTCCTTGATTAAGCCGCAGCGACATGCAAAGAGCAGCCCAGCGATCCTCATCGGATTCCAGTCGAACCATGGTTTGTATAACGGCGGTTCTCCTACTGCCGGCAGATTGCATGGCTGTATCTTTGCGCTCCCGCTTATACTGTTCAGCAGCTTCTATCATGAGTTGCGGCAGCTGTTCCTTCGTATGCCGGAGCAGACCGCTTACCGCCAGATAGGCGGCTGCACGTGCAGGATCACTGCCGCTGATCATTTTGTCGAGCTCCAGGCCGATTCGTTCCATCGCTATGTGTGCAAGCAGATGCTTATGGCGCAGTATCGCGCGCCAGGTCTGAGTCGCGATCCGCAGATCGAATGAGGCAGCAAAACGCACCGCACGCACAATGCGAAGCGCATCCTCTTGCAGCCTAGCATCCGGATCGCCGACGCAGCGCAGAATGCCCTCGCGTAAATCCCGCTGCCCGCCAAATGGATCATAGATTGAACCGTTACTTCGCATCGCCATACTGTTTATGGTGAAATCACGCCGCAACAGATCCTCATCCAAGCTCTTCACGAATTGCACCTGCGCAGGCCGTCTGAATTTCTCGTAAACCGATTCCGTGCGAAACGTTGTCACCTCGTAGGTTATTCGTTCATGCACGACCGTTACCGTTCCATGCTGCAGGCCGGTAGGAATCGTGTGCGGGAATACCGCAATTACCTGCTCGGGAGATGCAGCGGTTGCAATATCAACATCCTTGAGCGTCCGACCCGTAATGGTATCGCGTACGCATCCGCCAACGAACACCGTTTCATGTCCTAAGCTTTCAAGGGTATGAAGCAAAGGGAGCGCCCTTGTCAGCGCATCACTCCACGACATCGGCACTCCCTCCTCATGTTTTGTTTATCGTTCATCCTGTTTCATTAATCGCAGACCGGTACCGGAATCTCAGCTTCAATGCCGAGCACCTTGTAATAAATGCGCTCGTATTCAGCCGTAATCAAATCGTTACAGAACTGACGGCGTGCCCGGTGAAGACAAGCTTCACGAACTTTGCGATACAGCTCTGGATTACGAAGCAATTGAATCGCGTTGGCAGCCATGCTGTCTGTATCGCCAATCGGCGATAAGTAGCCGGTTTCGCCATGCGTGACAAGCTCGGGAATGCCGCCGGCAATCGATCCGATCGTCGGAACGCCGCAAGCCATGGCTTCGAGTGCAACAAGCCCGAAGCTCTCTTTCTCCGAAGGCAGCAGCATGACGTCCGCAATTGAGATTACCTGCGCCACATCATCCTGTTTGCCGAGGAAATGAACCCGATCCTGCAGGCCAAGCTGACGAATGCGCTGCTGAACCTTCGGCAGATCCGGTCCTTCGCCGACAAGCAGCAATCGACTTGGTACTTCCTTTGCTACCTTCGCGAAGATATCTACGACATCACTAAGCCGTTTAACCGGTCTGAAGTTGGAAATATGCATGAGTATCTTCTCGTCTTTACTTGCAAAGTCGCTTCGCAGCGAGCTGCATTCCCGCGGGTAATAGACGCGTTTATCGACAAAGTTATAGGTGAGCTCAATCGGTTTCGTAATATCGAGCAGATCGCGCGTTTCACAAATAAGATCTTTCGATACTGCCGTCACAGCATCACTCTTGTTAATGCCCATCCGGATCAAATCCTTGAGCGACTCATCCTGTGCAAGAACCGTGATATCCGTTCCATGCAGTGTTGTAACGGTCTTTAGATGATCGCCGACCATTTGCTTCGCCAAGAATGCACAGACGGCATGTGGAACCGCATAATGAACATGAAGGACATCCAATTGCTGATTTTTGACGACCTGCGCCATTTTGCTGGCTAATGATAAATCATATGGCGGATAACGGAACACGTAATAATCGTTTACTTCAACTTCATGATAAAAGATGTTTTTCTGGAATTGCCCAAGACGGAACGGAACGCTATGCGTAATAAAATGAATTTCATGCCCCTTCTCTGCAAGAAGCTTTCCAAGCTCCGTTGCAACAACGCCGGAGCCGCCAAGTGTCGGATAACAAGTAATCCCGATTTTCAAGCGTTTGGCCATGTCTTCCACCTCCTGTTGTACAACGCTATGGCTTAAGTAACGGATTCGCCATCCTTCGTGCGAATGAACTCGTTTTATCAATTATATGCCCTCAATTAGGCGAATTTCGCTACCTCAAACCATTCTCTAAAATAAAGTTACCGTATGCGGGCGCTTGATTGCAAATCCTTCCGCATAAGCCCAGCCCCTCGTCTGCCCGAGTAACATATCCCGCGCTTCAACACGCTGAATATATCGATCGGTTAACGGTGTCTGTACGCGGTCTTCCCCTTGCTGCGGCGGTGCAAACTGCGAGCGATAGGCTTGAAGCGATTGAATCTTCGTCTCCATATGCTCGCTGATATCCGTAATGAGACTAACCTCATTGCTGTCGTTTATGTAGTAGAAGTATAACTGCTCCACTTGAACAGGCGGCAATTCCGGCAAGTAATTGCGGAGCTTGGCATTGAAAACGGCCTCTTCGATCAGTCTGCTGCAGCTAACATGATCCGGGTGCCTGTCCGACCAATAAGGTGCGAAGACAAGACGAGGCCGCAACCGGCGAATTTCAGTTACGATAGCTGCGATCTGTTCAGCTGATCCGGTTAAGCCTCTGTCCGGTAGTCTCAACGTCGTACGATCGGATAAACCAAGCACCGAAGAAGCTTCGGCAGCTTCCTGCCGCCTCGTTTCCACGGTGCCATTAGAGGACATTTCTGCTTCTGTCAAATCACAGATCGCAACCTTAAAGCCCTCTGATGTATGTTTGGCAATTGTACCGCCCATGCCGATTTCAACATCATCGGGATGCGCGCCGAAAGCGAGAATATCAACGGCTTCGATCATTCCGCTTCACCCGGCTTATATTTGTGAACAAGCTCGCGCCATGCGAAGTCACCGCGTTGCAATGCCCTAACCAGCAGCTCGCCTGTCGCCACGTTCGTTGCTACAGGTATACCTTGTACATCACAAAGCCTCAATAGTGCGATGATGTCCGGCTCGTGCGGCTGCGCCATCAAAGGATCGCGCAAGAATATGATAAGATCCATTTCATTTTGTGCCACAAGAGCACCGATTTGTTGATCGCCGCCGAGAGGTCCTGACATGAAGCGATGAATCGAGAGCTTCGTTTGCTCCATAATTCGCGTGCCCGTCGTTCCTGTCGAATAGAGATTATGGCCTTGAAAAACATGCTCGTAGGCGATGACAAAGTTAACCATTTCATCTTTCTTTCGATCGTGCGCAATAAACGCGATGTTCATTACCAGCCGCACTCCTCTCCTGAATATCCGCATGTCGCATGATGTATTTGCGCGGTTTAATAAGTTATTTTAGTCCATCAAATGTTCGAAGCCATAAATAAGTCCCGTATAAGTCATTACTTTCTTGCACGCTACGCTGACACCCGGCATATAACCGGCACGTTCGTAGGAATCGTGACGAATTTTGAGCGTTTGCCCATGACCGCCGAATACAACCTCTTGTTGAGCAAACACACCCGGTAAACGAACACTATGTATACGGAATCCATTATAATAACCGCCGCGAGCGCCTTCGATAATTTCTTCTTCCTTCGGGTTCCCTTGACGCAGCTCTTGACGTGCTGCTGAGATCAGCTCTGCGGTCTTGATGGACGTCCCTGACGGAGCATCGAGCTTCTGATCTCCGTGGTACTCAATAATCTCAACATGAGGCATATACTTAGCTGCCTGCGCGGCGAATTGCATCATGAGGATGGCGCCGATAGAGAAGTTTGGAGCAATCAGAGCACCGATGCCTCTCTCCTTGCACAGCTCGTCCAATTCAGTCATTTGCTCAGGCGTTAATCCCGTCGTTCCGATAACCGGACGGACACCGTGAGCAATCGCTGCTGTCGTATTGCCATATGCGGCACTCGGTACTGTAAAATCAACAAGCACGTCTGCGTTTGCAGCTGCCAGTGCTTCGTTTAAATCTGCGCTGACTGTAACGCCGCAAGGCTGAAGTCCGACCAATGTACCGGCATCGATCGGACCTGCTGATGGAGATACCGCAGCCGCCAGTGTAAGCATTTCATCCTGTAGTACCATTTTGACGACCTCACGGCCCATGCGGCCGCTTGCTCCCATTACTGCTACTCGAATCAATTCCGTCGACATCCTGCTTTCACCTGTTCCTTTTCCGTTTAGTACGTTGACTGTTTGCTCTAAGCATTCGCCGCTTGCGATTCATATCGGCGAATAACCGGCGTGCAGCCGCATGCTCAGGCTCAAGCCTAACCGCCTCGCGAGCGTAGAGGGAAGCCTCTTCAAACCGGCTGACCGTCGCATAGGCTGCGCTTAGCATTAACAGCGCCTCGATATTGAGAGGATCCAGCCTCGATGCTTCATGAAGCAAGGCGAGCGCATCCTCGGTATGCGTTGGTGAACGAGACAACAATCCTTCAGCTTGCAGGACAAGCGCTTTAGCCTTTACTGTTTCCAGATGAAACTGATAAATCACTTGCAAAGGTTCCAGCTGTACCGCCTGTTCTGCATATTGGAGCGCCTTCTGCCATTTTCCGCTGCGGGCACAAGTGATCGAGCATTTATAGTAAGCTGCTCCATTACTCGGTTCCAGCGCAATCGCTTCTTCAAAAAACAGGATTGCCTGTTCGAAATCGCCGCTTAGGATGGCTTCGTAAGCTTTCTTAATCCTGCTCTCTCCGTCCATCCGCCCATCCTCCTTGTACACAGGTGATGGTACAGCATATGTAAGGACACGACTTACGGTTCGACGTTTTTTCGTGTCCAGCGATCGGCATCTCTTGTATTAAACTTGTGCATGATACGGTCATGTGCTTCGGTAAGGTCGATCCCTAATGAATTCGCAAAACAAATGACAATAAATAAGATGTCACCCAGCTCATTCTCGATGGAGTTGTCTGCTTCATCACTTTTCTTAGGTTTTTCGCCGAATTGATGATTCACCTCACGCGCAAGCTCGCCTACTTCTTCCGACATTCTGGCCAACATGGACAGCGGACTAAAGTAACCTTCCTTGAACTGCGAGATATACGCGTCGACTTCCCGCTGCAGCTCGGCCATCGATTTCTCTGACACTTGAAACATCCTCTCTGGACATGAGGTTCTTTTCATATGTTATATCAAAGCGCTTTTGAAAACAATGCTTTTGACAATCCCTGCAAAGAGACATACTATGTTAAAGCCTTCATAATTTTACGACCTTGCGTAAAGGAGAGGATTACTCTTTGAAAACCAATTATGCACAGCTGCTTCGCACGCTTCCGATGGTCATGCTGGGTACAGCCATCTATGCATTCGGGCTCCATTACTTTCTTATTCCGAATCAACTCATGGAAGGCGGCGTCACCGGGATTGCGATCCTGCTTAATTACTCGCTCGACTGGCCGCTTTCTATCTCAACCCTCGTGCTCAACATTCCGCTTTATTTCTTAGGATGGAAAGTACTTGGACGCTCACATACCGGCTATACAATATTCGGCAGTGTGTCCTTGTCTTTTTTTCTCTATTTAATGGAGAAAATGATCGCGGCAGGATGGGTTGTGCCGTTTCAAACCTCCAATGACTACATCCTCGCTGCTCTATATGCAGGTGTAACGCTCGGTGCAGGTCTTGGTATCGTGTTCCGCTTCGGAGGTACTACCGGCGGAGTCGATATCATTGCGCGCATTGCCTCTAAGCTGAGAGGCTGGAGCATGGGCCAAGTTATTCTATCGCTTGATATTCTCATTATCGGCATCTCGCTTCTGTACATATCGAAGGAGAAAGTGTTGTATACGCTCGTGGCCGTATTCATTGCATCGAAAATGATCGATTTCATCCAAGAAGGTGCGTATGCGGCAAAAGCATTCTCCATCATCACGGAATCAGGTGACGAGATAGGCCTGCAAATAACGAAAGAAATGGAGCGCGGCGTGACTGTATTCCCGGCGAAAGGCGCATACTCGGGCAAAGAAAAACAGGTCCTCTACTGCGTCGTCGCCCGTCATGAAATCCGACAGTTGAAATCGATCGTTCGCAGTATAGACCCGCTTGCTTTTATCGTGATATCCGAAGTACATGATGTGCTCGGTGAAGGGTTTAAAGAAGAGTAGCTCGCTTATTTGAAACGCTCGCGCGGAAACGGAATCCTGTTCGGCTGCTGCCTGTATTTGCGCCAGCCGGCCAGGGCTAGAATTGCCATGACGAATGCGGCAATAAACATTTCCGCGATTTGGGCGCGGCCATTGCGAAGACTGCCGACGGTCGTTCCCGGCGGAATCACTTCCGCGATTGCGGCTTCCCCGTCCGCGCGCTTAAACACCTGATTCGCGGCATGCTCCAGCCCGCTCAGCGCAATTTGCACCGCTTCCGGACTCGCAGTTCCACCTTCGACCCCTGCTAGCACCTGCTCCGCATACATCATCTGTTCCTTCAATTGTTTCAAACTCTCTTCATCGCGCTGCATTAATGCTGCAACCTCGAAGCGTTCCACATGCTCCTTGTAAATGCCGAGCGTCACTGATGCCGCTTCCGCACGCCCCTCAGACTGCATCTGCCAAGCCGTTCGAATCCGTTGTTCATCTTCTCGCAGTACACCTTCATATTGAAGCCACAGCGGCACCTTCGGCCTGTTTAACGCATCGCCGGCCAGCTTAAGTCTTGCCGCTTGCGTATACCATAACCTGCTTGCTTGCTTCTGCAAGAGAGCATCCTTCGCAAGAGCCATACTTTCGTCAAAAGCAGTCCAGCCTGCAGCCGTTCCGCTTTCTCGTACGCTCGGCGCCGCCGAAATCGTTTCAAGCCGCTGCAGCAGCGTAAACACCAGCTGGCGATTCGACCCATATGCAGCCGTATAAATTTGGTCTGACAATGCGCTTAACTGCGCGATCGCATTGAACCTTTGGTCGGTACCAGGCTCCGATGTCGATGCAGGCTTGGCCAAATTTCCGGCAGCATAAGTCGATAGATTGCAGCCGGAAAGAAGCACGATAATCACTGCACTGCATAACAGCGCGAATAACGTTGATGAACGCATGCTCTCATCCCCCCCATTATCAAAGTATGGGGGGATGTCCAAACTTAGACCTTACGAAATGAGATAAAGAGCCAAGTCGCCAGCACGCTGACGACGGACAACCCCATTGTAAAGGACTGAATCGCCGGCAAATCATTCTCCAGTACATCCGGAAGCCACGGATAGATGAAGTAGGTGTAATCCATCGTATCATTCAGCAGCAGCCACAGCAGCGCCAGAAAAGCAGCAAAACGGCCAAACACCATGAATCGGATATAGATCAGCGCTTCTACGGCCATCGCCAAATGGGAAACGATCAGCATGTAATGCTGCCATTCCAGCGGATCACCTTGCGCCGCGCCTGCAGCAATCATCGTCACTGCCCATATCCCGTATTTAATCGAGGTAACGACGCCAAGTGCTTCAATTATGGAGCGCAATCCTATGTAGAAGGGGTTCGGTTTCGCAAGTACAGGGAAGATAAGAAACAGCAATGATAAGGTAAAGAACAAGCTGGCTGTCGGACTGTCCGGCACAAAAACAATTCGCCAAGCCGGATGAAATTGCAGCGTGTATTCCATTTGCTTGCCATACCAGATGTAACCGTATACAGTTCCTGCTGCATTCGTGAACACCATCAGCCAGAGAAATAGCGGACTCGTCCACAAAGAGCGACTCCACAAGAATCCCGCAGTTTTCAACACCAGATCACTCTCCTACCAGACAAGGTTACAGACACCAAATTTAGTTTATAAAAAAACCTGATCGCAGCGTACGATCAGGTTTAGTTTGTGCTATGTTTATTCTGCTTTTTGCTTCGCAAGCCAAGTTGTCAGTTGATCGATTTCTTCAGCTGTCAGCTTGTCTTTGAATGCAGGCATGTTGTTTTTACCGTTCGTTACGATATCAACAAGCTCTTCCTTGCTGAATTCATCACCGATACCATGGAAAGATGGAATTCCTGCGCTTTCGTTACCTTTCAGGTCCGCACCATGACAAGCTACGCATTGTGCTTTCTTAGTCAGTTCGACAGCTGCGTCGTCTTTATCCACGAGCGGAACTTCAACAGCCGCTGCTTCTCCACCGCCGCCGCCGGATTCTGCGGCTTTCTCTGCGGCTTCACGCGCTTTCTCTTCACGTACGATATGCTCAGGAATCGTGTTCGTCAGCTTCAGCTCGTGCTGGTAGTGATCCCACGATTGCTTCGTAAGATAGAAGACGGAAATAAGCGACATGATCATCAGGATCGAAGTGATCGGACGTCTGTAGAAACGACGCTCTTTCCCTGTATCCAAGAATGGAGCCAGCATCAGAGCACCGAATGCGATACCCGGAACGCCTACAGTACCAAGAACGACATAGTCCTTCGATACGTATTGCAATTTAAGGAATTGATACAGGAACAGGAAGTACCAGTCCGGCATCGGAATAAAAGCTGCATTCGTAGGATCCGCCGGATAACCGAGCGGAGCAGCCTCTGAAATCGTCAGAACAAGGAATCCAACGAGTACGACAACACCAACCATCCACTCCTTAAGCAGGAAGTTCGGAATAAATGCTTCCGATTTGCCTGGATAAGCGGAATAGTCAGGTGGTGTAATCGGTCCAGTTACCGCTTTTTTACGAACCCGCGAGTCACCAACGAAGACAACTTTTTCGTTTGATTTGTGGCCGTGTGCCATTCGCAAAATGCCTCCTTTCGGCTTATAGTGGTCCCGAAATACCTTGCTTCCGGATCATAAAGAAGTGTGCCGCAAGAAGCGCAAGCAATGCGCCTGGCAAGAAGAAGACGTGGATAGCGAAGAAGCGCGTCAGCGTTTCAGCGCCTACGATCTCGCCGCCTTGCATCAATTCTTTGATATATGTACCGATGTACGGTACAGATTCTGCGATTTGAATACCAACCTTCGTCGCGAAGTAAGCTTTGTTATCCCAAGGAAGCAGGTAGCCTGTGAATCCAAGGCCCAGCATGATGAAGAAAATCAACATCCCGACAACCCAGTTCATTTCGCGCGGCGCCTTGTATGAACCAGTGAAGAATACGCGAAGCGTATGTAGGAACATCATGACGATTACGAGTGATGCACCCCAGTGATGCATACCGCGAACGATACCGCCGAAAGCAACCTTGTGCTGGAGATAGTCAACGCTCTTATAAGCATTGATAATATCCGGTACGAAGTACATCGTCAGGAACATACCCGACAAAATTTGAATGACTGTGATGAAAAACGTCAATCCGCCAAAGCAGTACACGAATGCGGAGAAATGATGAGCAGGGTTAACGTGCTCCGGAACTTCATGGTCCGCAACGTCCCTCCACATCGGCGTAATATCAAGACGTTCGTCAATCCAGTTGTATACACCTTTTAACATCTGAGCTTACGCCTCCTTATACCCGTGTATTTGCTTTAATTGGTCCAAGATATACCCAGTCATTCTCGATCTTGAGGTCATACTCATCGAGAGGCTTAGGTGCTACAATCAAGTTCTTACCGTCCTTGGTGTAGTGAGCGTTATGACACGGACAAACATACTCGTTGTTTTTCTCCGTGTTCCACGCGATCGTGCATCCCAAATGCTTACACACCGGGGAAAGCGCGAATGCTTTACCTTGATCGTCTTTTGAAATCCAAGCCGTTAATTCCGGATCGCTGACGTACCAGCCGTCAACCTGATGAATTTTAAATTTAAATTCCTGAGGTTCGTTCGTAAGCTTGTTTGCTTCGACAACTTTAATCCAGGTACCGCCGGATTTTTTCTTCAAAATCGGGTCAACCGCAAAACGTATCATCGGAAGTGACATGCCTGCAGCCATGAATGCGCCTGCGCCTCCAAGCGTATACGACAAAAATTGACGTCGTGACATTCCGCTCCGTTTCAACGGGCGATGCGAATTTTCGTGTTGTTCATGGTTACTCATCTTCTGTTCTACCCCCTTTGCTGAGCCATATCTTGTGTTCTGCCGGAGAAGGCAAAACATATGATGAACTAGGACATTACCTATAATAGCCTAGGTGATTTGGAGCGTCAAGAATATGGCGGGCAATTTGCTGTTCGGATCAAAAACGCTTCTAAGATTTGTTATCATTTTGTCACAATTGACCTTGTCTGGCATTTGTTTTTCCCCAAGAGCTGTCACCTTATGCAATCGGATACCATAGTAGCATAAGATTACTACACTCTTCCGAGCCAGAGCTTCCGAACAGCGTCACTAACCTCGGCCGGACTTGGTAATTGTCCGCTTTCGACAGGCTGTACAATCAGGTCCGCACCGGTTTCGACGCCTTCGCTTCCGACATAAAATGCAGTGACAATGATGACATGCTTGAAGCCGATTCCGCGTAAATTGTCACAAATTCCTTTAAGCTGAGCAATGAATGTCGGCGTCCATTCGCCATATTGACAAGCTGGGTATGTAACGATCCTTCCTTTGAACGGATTCTCGATCAAATCTAGCACATCTCGAAGACGTTCCAGTGCAGCGGTTGCTTCATGCGGCATTTCGCCTCCCGTTAGTCCGGTAACCGGCAGCACTGCTGTGTCCAGATAAGGCTGCAGTTCCGCCCACTGCTCAGCGCTTAGTTCGCTGAATTTCATACCTCTCACCATTCCTTCATCATATAAGCATGCGTCAAACGTACTTAGGGTATTCTAGCATCTCACCTATCATACTTCCACAAAAAAAAGCCCGCAAGCCGCTTGTCGGATAACTCCGAAGCGGAATGCAGACTTGGCTGTAGGCAGCATGAACAGCTGCTTGCTTATGCGTATAAAGATTTCAGCTCGTCAGTCAGGCGACGGAATTTATCCTTGTCGCCGGAGGCAAGCGCCTGATCAATAGCTTGATAAAGCTTATCCCTACGGAATTTGAGTACAGCTTCATCAAGTAACATTTCTGCAGCAAGCCCGAGCATCACTTCGTACGATACTTTCATTTTGTCCATAGGATACACCTCCAACACAGCGTTTAAGAGATCCTATATTCCTTTCCTTACGTAAGCCGCTCTCCATCGTCTTTTGTTGATCAAGGCCGATCGTCTTTCTTGTCTTAAGTTGTGACGATTCCCGCAGGCGAATAAGTGAAAGCGTATAGGTGGGTTCCATCTGTGTAAACCCCATCATTGAGCGAACCGGCTCTACTAAATCATATTCATCACAATGAACTCCGCTAAGGACGATGGCCCTCTTAGGGCTACGAATGTGCTCATGCCTACCGTTTTCCCATACACTTGCCTTGTTAACGGTTCAGAACAATCGCTTCATCGTCGATACTTTGCCCCGCCACGATTGTCCTGCCAAGCGGAGTCATCCGGATCACTTGTCCAAACTCAGCATGCTCCCCGATCCTCAGCAAGCCTAGATGCATCATCATGCTAATTAGCCGCTGTTCGATAATCGTTTCGGGCTGATCATAATAGAAAGGTTTAATATAGGGGGTCAGCGTACTCATGATGGTCTGGGCTTTAACCCAGCGGCTCCCGAGCTTATCGATCCAATGTACAATTGCCCGAATATTAGGAATTGGACCTTTGTAGAGTCTGAGCCAGAATTGATACAGCTTGTCCGCCGGTTCCGGCGTTTTCAACACTTGTCTGTCTCTGCCTGCCGGGGTTAACACAAGCATCGTTTCGGTTTCTGTAATCCAACCTTTATAGAAGCAATAGTCGTACAGGAGAGACAGCCGGCTCGGGTATTCCTTGATTCTTCTCCCGTAGCCGAAGCGCCATTCCCCTTTACCCGGAAGCTGCTCCTTCACACCAAACAGCTCAAGCAGCTGCAGAACATTCCGCTTATACATGTTTCCTTCGGACGTCAGTGAAATTTCGTTCAAGTGAATATACGTCAGAAGCTGTGAAACATCGTCCCCCATTAACATTTGCTCATCCCGGTAAGCATGCGGCTCTTCGTCTGTATAAGTAACTTGAGAGACGAGCCTGCGTTCCATCGTTTCTTTAAACCGTTCCTTCAAATCACTCGGAACCTGGAATAAATAACGATCCGCTCCGGCATATCCGTTAAACAACCAACCGTATTGCTTAAACCTCGAAATCGTATCTCTTGGCCCGGCTTCAGGCTGTTGTTTCTCTTTGGCTGCTTTGGTCTTGCCGGTTGGCTTCGACTTTGCATTTGCATTGGCTTTGGCTTTGGTAGTACGGCTGCTCTTAGACTCGACCACCGTTTCGGCTGCGGTAACCACCTGTCCAACTCCGGCTTCTATCTGCGCATCCGCTTCCGGAGTGCTGAATTTGCTTTGCTGCACACGTGCAATCAGCTCCTCCAAACTGAAAGCATCTCTAGCATCAAACAAGAGAGAATTGATAAATCGGAGATCCTCTAGCTTCATAGCTCCAATTTGTGCTTCAAAAACATCCCTGCGATTCACCGTGGACAAAATAGACTGAATCAAATCATTCTTCGAGTTTCCATTGCACTCACATTGATAGGTTGTCGCTATCCGGCTCAGCTGACCAATATCCGCGTAGCTAAGCATGTCTGCTAAATTCATCTATCAAACCTCCGTTCCCGGCCCCGCTTGCAGGTTTACTACCATTATGGGAACATTGGCGAAATTTATAACCTCCGGAGATAAAAAAAGCCACTGACCTTGTAATTCTTGGTCAGTGGCTGTCTTTATAAGATACATCGATGTCGTCAGTTCTGTTGAAACTGCTCGAGATGAAGTGTGCAGTTATGAAGCAGCGGTGTCCATGCTGCTCCTTCTCGCTCCATGATCGAGAAAGATAAATTGTGGATCGGTTTGTCCGTCAGATCGGAGCACATCGCTTGCAGTAACTGAGCAAGCAAGCTGCCATGTGTCACGACCAGCAAGTTTCTGGCAGGTACTGCAGCAGCAGCTTCCTCTACGAAAGCAAGAGATCGTTCTCGAACAGATGCATCGTTCTCTTGTCCACAGTCGCATCGTTTCCAGTTCGGTCCCCATTTGGCCAGACGCTCGGGTTCTGTCGTTCCTTCAATCTCTCCGTAGAACCGTTCGCGAAGTCTCGCATCGCCCGGCAACAACGGAATCCCTAATGTGTCGGCAACGATTCGAGCCGTTTCGATGGCACGGGACAGGTTGCTTGAAACCACAGCATCCCATTTCATCGGCTCATGCAGCAGCCGGTAAGCCAGCGCTTGTGCTTGTCTGATTCCTTCACTGTTTAGCGGAATGTCGGTTTGTCCTTGGATTTTGCCAAGTCCATTCCAGTCTGTCTTACCATGGCGTATGAGTCCGATCCGCAACATTCATTCCCTCTTTCAATGAGAAGTCATCATCTATGTAGACGTATTCGTTAATTCCGCGTACGAGAGAACCAATTGAGAATCAGTAATGTAATGATAATGCCAAGTAATGATAACGCCACATAGTATTGCGGTACCGTCGGCACTATATTCAGCACGATTGGATCGCTAATGCTGGCAACAGGAACATCTGCGTAGAAGTCTGCACTGATGACGGAACTATCGCTCGCAGCGTTAGCTGTTTCGAGCAATCCTGTCAGTTTGGCTACCTCAACCGAAGAGGAATTTCCGATTCCCTTCAACAAATAGAAAAGTCCGGAAACGAACATCGCCATACAGCACGCAATAATAGCCGTCACATTCCTGCGGAATGATTTGGAGAATTGGTAGCTGCGATTAGAAACGGGCATATACCAGGACTGTTCCGTATATATACGGTCCATGACCCCGGAATTCAGATGATCGATCGGGCCGATTTCTTCGGAATGATCGGAGAAGAACTTGATTAGTTGCTCGCTTTCTTCCCATATACGAAATTCCTCCCTGCAAGTCTCGCAGGTCAGAAGATGTTCGTTGACTGACTTTCGTTCGCTATCATCTTCGGATAAATCCCAATAGACGCCAAACGATTGTTGTACTTCGAGGCACTTCATCGCATTTTCATCCCCTCGTATTCCTCCAGCATTGGCGATTCGCCGAAATACGGTTCAAGCTGTACTTTAACACTGCTGCGTGCACGAAACAGGAGCGACTTTACAGAGCTTACCGTTTGACCGAGGATATTGGCAATTTCCTGATAATCCAGTTGGTCATACTCTCGTAAAATAAGGGCTGATCGCTGTTTCTCCGGCAGGCTGTTGATCGCATCACGAACCATAGACATCCGCTCGCTCTGCAGCAAACGCTGCTCCGGAACGGCTTCCGGCGGCGCGATAGGGATGTATCCGACTTCGTCAAAGGATACGCTGCCTGCTTTCTGCTTGCGCAATTCGCTAAGTACCGTATTTCGTGCAATGGTATACAACCATGTAGAGAAGGAAGCATCAACTTCCCGGAATGAATGCAGACTACGATACGCCTTGTAGAACGTTTCCGAGCATAAATCCTCAGCCAGCAGTTCGAGCTTCGCGCTCTTTAACATGTGGTAGATAAAGGCAAGGATTTTACGTTGGTAGCGCCGCATTAATTCGGAGTATAGCTGTATGTTACCATCTTTAATTTCGCGTATAAGCTGGGAATCCGTCATCGCGGGCGACCCTCCTTGGCCTTAGGAGTGCTCCCGGTTCGGTACTATATTGTACCGACTCGAGAGTGAAAAGTTGCGCGATCATCAAAAAATGTTTCCTCGCATTATTCATCTAAATTAATTTCGTTATATAAACCGAAAATCCTGCTTATTTCGACATAATGCTTTGACCCACTTTTTTACATAATCTACACCGATTGTAACATGGCTTGCTTAATGGTAGGGTAAATTTTTCACAAAGAAACGATTCTCTATAATCAAATTAACGTGAGCGTCTAGTATAAAGCATTGGATGACTTGCGTTGCGTCCTCTCTGTAAGTGACGAACAATCCACGTTTAATGTTTCATCGTAAATGGGTTTTAGGCAAAAAAAAGACCGCCTAGAAGGCGGCCCCGCAAAATTATGCGATGGATTTGGATAGGAGTGGAGAGAAACCATACTGTACCTTTATTATATGTATACGTTTTCATTCTGTCAATAAGCGTTTTCATTTATCGCCAACAATTTTAAAAATGGACAGAATATCCAATTCGATCCAGTTTCTGGACGGCGAGATCTAAATCATCTTGCTTGCGAAAGCTGAGTCTTAATATCCCCGGCACGTCTTCCCTGCTCTCGATAATTTGAATATTGCTCAAATTGATATTGCTGTTGCCGAGCTCAGTTGCGACATGGCCGATGATGCCCGGATGGTCAGGGACATCGATGTAGCATTCATATACGGAATGAATCATGCCTTTGCGCCGCTCCGGCAGCTTGCTGCGGAATTGTCCGGATTGTTGGAAAGCCTGCTCAATACCCTCTCCATCTTCCTGTTGCAGCATCTCAATGAAGGAGCTTGTCCCCTCCTGCCATTCACGCAGAAGCTTTAACAGCACTTCACGATTATTCACCAGAATATCGCGCCATACGACTGGGTCACTTGAGCCGATACGTGTAATGTCGCGGAAGCCTCCGGCAGCCAGAACGCTATATAACGAATTGCTGTTATTATAGCCGCGTACCAGGTTCACAAGTGCCACCGCAATAATATGAGGAAGATGACTAATCGCACCGACAATCTCATCATGTTCTTCAGGATCCACATGTACGATATGAGCTCTTGTATAGGTGAGCAAATCAGTCAGCCTGTCGATATCTTGCTGTGCTGTTGAGGCATCAGGCGTCAATACGTAGAAAGCATTCTCAAATAAATAATAGGAGGCTGCTTCTACACCGGTGCGCTCTGAGCCTGCCATCGGATGACCGCCGATAAATACGGCATTGCCCAACTGAGCATTTCGTGCCGTTGCGGCAACGGATGCTTTGGTACTGCCTACATCCGTTATGATGCATCCCGGCTTTAAGTCGAGGCCGCTTAAATCATGTACATATTGCTCCAGCGAACCTACAGGCACGCACAGAAAAATAAAATCCGCGCCTTCTGCCGCCTCGCGCAGAGACGTCGTCGCATGATCGACAACGCCTCTCTCGAGGTACTTGGCTGCGGATGATTCACGAACGGAATGACCGACGACCGTTAAACCCGGTTTGCCTTTAAAACAAAGCGCGAGCGAGCCGCCGATTAGGCCGACGCCGAATATCGCAATTTTCGTCATGAGGTTAACCCAGCACCGCCGCTTCTGAAAGTACTTCTTCCAGCGCGCGAACGAACGCTTCGTTCTGCTCCTGGCTGCCTACCGTAATGCGAATATGAGTCGGGTAGTAGGACCAGCGTGCACGGGAGATGATCCCTTTGCGCAGCAACCCGTCGAATACTTGCTGGGAAGGAAGCTTCACATCCACCATTACAAAGTTGCCATGCGCTTCGAAATAGCTTAGTCCAAGGCGGTCGAATTGCTCGCACATAAAAGTAATGCCTGCCGCATTGCGCTCCTTGCAGCTGTTTAGGAACTCGAGATCAGCAAGCGATGCTTTCGCAGCAGCTTGACCGAAACGAGATGTATTAAACGGCTCGCGAACCTGATTGATCGAACGAATAACATCCTCGTGACCGACGCCATATCCGATGCGAAGCGAAGCAAGTCCGTAAATTTTGGAGAACGTACGCAATACGATGACGTTCTTAAACTCGGGAAGCAGCGATATGCCATCTGGGTAGCCGGCATCCGTTACGTACTCGTAGTAAGCCTCATCCAATACAACGATTACGTTCGAAGGCACTTGACGCACGAATGCTTCAAGCTCTTCCTTGCGCACGATTGTACCCGTTGGATTATTAGGGTTGCATACCCAAATGATCTTAGTATGATCCGTAACTTTAGCCAGCATCGCAGGCAGATCATGCGTGCCATTATTCAGGGGCACTTCGATAATCGTCGCGCCTTCGATTTCGCAGTTATGCTTGTACTGCGGGAAAGTTTCATCCGCCATAATCGTCTCGTCGCCAGGCGTTAAATAAGCACGGGCAAGCATGAGAATGACTTCATCGGAACCGGCACCGAAAATAATCTGTTTCGGCGTTACGCCGAGATATTGTGCTAAATCCTTAGTTAGTTCGACGCTTCCGCCATCCGGATAAAGGCTAATGTTGTTCAGCTCGTTCTGAATGGCAGCCTTCGCATGTTCGGAGCTTCCGAATGGATTCTCGTTGGATGCGAGCTTGATGACTTCTTTGAGGCCAAGCTCTCTCTTTACTTCTTCAATCGGTTTGCCCGGTTGATACACTGGCAAATGAACGATACTTTGTTTGGGTTGCACCAATAATCACCTCGTATATGTGGCGTATAGTTTAGAATTGCTATTCCAACATTGTCTCACATGTTGTGGTCATTTAAAAGCTCTTTGCCCCATTTTCTTTCGCGCTTTTAAGCTTTTATGTACAGAAGCATTTCACACAAGGTCAAACGGCTGACGCCGTCCTTGACGACGCAGCGCGTTTCAATCCGGAGATTTCTATGTCTTTTTATAAATGTGATTCTTATAAATTCTTAGAAATAAAGAATACCCACTAAGCTGCAATAAGCAGCTTAGTGGGTATCGAGTCGATGCTTTAGCCACGCAGTTCTTGAACAAATGCACGGATTTGTTCTAAGCCCTCCTGCTTCGTCTCCGCCGCTTGCAGCAACGGTACAACCTCTTCGATCTTGCGAACAATCGCGCTTCCTACGATGACGCCATCGGCCTGCTTACCGAAGCGTTCCACCTGCTCGCGGCTGGAAATCCCAAAGCCTACCGCAATCGGTGTCGTTGTTGCTTCGCGAACCGTTGCAAGAAACTCGTCAATTCCGCTATGGAAGTCAGCGCGTACACCGGTAACACCGAGCGAGGATACGCAATAGACGAATCCGCGTGCCATGGAAGCAATTCGCTTCACTCGGTCATTGGATGTAGGGGCAACAAGCGGAATCAGATGAATATCTGCTGCCTCAGCCATTGCGCGAACCTCGGCATCCTCTTCAATCGGCAAATCCGGAATAATTAACCCGCTGATTCCTTTCTCGGTTACGAGGTCGAAGAACCGTTCCAGCCCATATTGCAGAATCGGATTATAGTACGTGAATAGAATAAATGGCAGTTTGATACCGGCTTGACGGGCATTCTCGGCAACCTGAATGCAATCCACCAACGTAACTCGGCCGTTCTTCAGGGCACGCTCGGAGGCGCGTTGAATAACTGGACCATCTGCCAGCGGATCCGAATAAGGAACGCCCAACTCCACCATATCAGCACCTGCTTGCTCCAGCGCACCAATGATGTCCACCGAGGTGCCAAGATCAGGATCGCCAATCGTTAGAAAAGGAATCAACGCGGTGCGGCCTTCTTCACGCAACCTATTAAACGCTGCATCTATTTCATTAATGGCCATGGTTTTCGTCGCCTCCCAAGTAGCCCATAATCGCTTGCACGTCTTTGTCTCCGCGTCCTGATAAGCTCACCACAATGATTTGATCGCGGCTGAGCGTAGGAGCAAGCTTCATTACTTCCGCAATGGCATGGGCAGATTCCAGTGCCGGAATGATACCTTCTGTGCGCGACAGCAGTTGCAGGCCTTCTAGTGCCTCTGCATCCGTAATCGGCACATAATTAGCACGGCCTGTATCTTTGAGGTATGCGTGCTCCGGTCCGATGCCCGGGTAGTCAAGGCCAGCCGAAATGGAATGCGCGGGCTGCACTTGTCCATGTTCGTCTTGCAGCACGTAGCTAAGCGAGCCTTGGAATACACCATGACGGCCCTTCGTCATCGTTGCCGCATGCTCTTCAGTATCCACGCCGCGACCAGCAGCTTCAACGCCGAGCAGCTTCACGCCGTCGTCGCCGATGAACGGATAGAACATACCGATTGCATTGCTGCCACCGCCGACAGCTGCAACAACATAATCCGGTAAACGACCGACTTCTTTAAGAATCTGCTCTCTGGATTCATCGCCGATGATACGCTGAAAGTCACGAACCATCATTGGGTATGGATGCGGCCCTGTTACAGATCCTAGGATATAGTAGGTGTCATCTACATGGCTGACCCAGTAGCGAAGTGTTTCATTACAAGCATCTTTGAGCGTACGTGTTCCTGAGGTAACGGGGACTACTTCTGCACCGAGCAGCTTCATGCGGAATACATTCAGCTCTTGACGCTTCGTATCTTCCTCACCCATGAACACTTTGCATTCCATGCCCAGAAGCGCTGCTACCGTAGCGGATGCGACGCCATGCTGGCCTGCACCTGTTTCAGCAATAATCTTCGTTTTTCCCATACGCTTGGCAAGTATTCCTTGTCCAATCGTATTGTTGATTTTGTGCGCACCGGTGTGGTTCAAATCTTCGCGTTTCAAATAAATTTGAGCGCCGCCAAGATGATCCGACAAACGCTGAGCATGATACAGCGACGTAGGTCTGCCCGAATATTTGGTCAATAAGTAACGAACCTCTGCAATAAATTCTGGATCCTTTGAATAGTGCTGGTATGCTTCCTCTAATTCAAGCAGTGCGTTCATGAGCGTCTCAGGCACATATCGTCCGCCGAATTTACCGAAGCGCCCGTTCATGTCCGGGACTTGGTTCATACGCTTCTCACCCTTTCTACAAACAATCGAATTTTATGAATATCCTTCAAGCCGTCTGTCTCCACTCCGCTCGACACATCTACGCCGCTCGGAGCATACTGATTTACCAAATCCGCTACATTATCCGGATGAAGCCCGCCTGCTACATAAAGCGGTACGCCGATGGCTGCCGCAGCTTCCATATATCGATCGATCACATGCCACGCAAACGTTTGTCCGGTTCCGCCGCCTGCCGTATCAATGAGAAATCCATCTACGACCCCCGCGTAATCTTCAAGTCTTGAAGTACCGCTTGAGCCATCTTCGTCCATATCCTTAACGGAAAACACCTTCCATACTTGCACGTTCAAAGCTTCTTTAACCTGTGCACACAGCTGAGGTGATTCATCGCCATGCAGCTGCACGACGTCGAGCGGCGCAGAAGCAAGAACGGATTGAAGCTCTTGCAGGCTGGGGTTGACGAACACACCGACCGTCGACGGAGCCAGACCGCTTTGGGCACGAAGCTTCCGAGTTTCCTCGATGAGCGTCCCGGCAAGCTCAGGCGACACTTGGCGTTTGCTAGGTGCAAACACGAAACCAATTTCATCAAAGGCAAGCCCGTTCATCTCGCGAATGGTTGCCGCGTCTCGCAAACCGCAAATCTTAATACGTGTCGGATTGGACGTACCAAGCTTGTGTTGTTTCTCTGCAGCAGACATTACGCGTTCACCGGTCCCATTAGCTGCTCCACTGCTGCGCCTACATCCGGCTGACGCATGAAATGCTCGCCGATCAGCACGCCTTTCGCGCCGACACCCTTCACAAACGCGATATCCTCCTGCGAAGAGAGCGAGCTCTCGCTGATTACGGTTATGCCAGGAGGCACCATGCCAATCAAACGTTCTGTCGTCTTAATATCCGTTACAAAGGTGTGCAAATTCCGATTATTAATGCCTACCAATGTGGCTTTGCCCAGCCCAAGAACAGACTCCATTTCCTCTTCGTCATGGACTTCCACAAGCACATCAAGCCCAATCGATCGAGCCGTTTCATAGAAATCCGCAAGCTGAGAAGGACGAAGAATGGCTGCAATCAACAGAATAGCATCTGCACCGATCAATCGCGCTTCATAAATTTGTCGGTGATCCACCGTGAAATCTTTACGAAGTAAAGGAACATTAACAGCCTGCGATACGGCCGTCAAATATTCGTTCTTACCTTGAAAATAATCCTCGTCCGTCAGCACTGAAATACAGTCCGTGCCTGCTTCCTCATAAATGCGGGCAAGCGCGACAGGATCAAAATCAGGCCGAATGAGTCCTTTCGAGGGCGATGCTTTCTTCACTTCTGCGATCAAGCCCAAATCCCGCTTCGTTCCAGACGTTAATCTGCGTTCGAAGCCTCGGCATGGCGGTAATTCTGCGATTTGACGTTCTGCCGCTTGAATAGAGAAATTTACCGCCAGATCATCTACTTCTTTCCGTTTGGAAGCTACGATTTTATCAAGAAACATGGCTCAACTCTCCTGTCGTTTCGATCAACTGCCGCAGCTTCGTGGCTGCTTTGCCGGAATCAATAACGGTCCGCGCTACAGCAACACCAGCCTGCAGCGAGTCCGCACCGCCGCCGACGAAGATACATGCGCCGGCATTAGCAAGCACGATGTCCCGGTATGCGCCGTAGTCATCACCATTAAAGATCGAACGGATGATACGCGCATTCTCATTCGCATCGCCGCCGATGACTTCGCTCAGCGAACGCGTAGTCAAACCAAGCTCCTCCGGCGTGATGGTATACGTGCGAACGGTGCCGCCCAGCAGCTCCGAGATTTGTGTTGGCGAAGAAATGCTGATTTCATCCAGACCATCAAAGCTGCTCACAACCATTGCACGCTTCAAGCCAAGCTCACCTAATACGGAAGCAATCGTGTCGGTTCTGGATTTATCGTAAATACCGAGAAGCTGACGATCAGCGCCTGCCGGATTCGTTAGTGGACCGAGCATATTGAAGATGGTTCGGATACCGATCTCACGTCTTGGGCCTGCCGCGTGTTTAAGGGATGGATGATACAGCTGCGCAAACATGAAGCAAATCCCGATGGCATCCAGACAGCGAGCTGCCAGCTCCGGCGACAGTGTAATATTGACACCAAGCGCTTCAAGCGTATCTGCGCTGCCGGATTTGCCGGACATAGCCCGGTTGCCGTGTTTGGCAACTCGGACGCCTGCTGCTGAAGCTATGATAGCAGAAGCTGTCGAAATATTGAATTTATGAATGCCGGATCCACCCGTACCACAGGTGTCCAGAAGTCCGTTGCGTTCCGTTTGAACATGATTGGAAAACGAACGCATCGCTTCTGCGAATCCGGTAATCTCGTCTTTGGTTTCACCTTTCATCCGAAGCGCCGTAGCGATTGCGCCGATCTGCGCACCGGAAGCTTCACCGCTCATAATAATCTCCATTACGCCGCGTGCTTCTTCCCGAGTCAGGTTAGTCCCGCTAACCACTACGTTCAGCGCCCGCTGCATTGTCATCAGTTCATTCGTAACTGCCATGCCCCCGCTCACCCTTTCGCACCTGCATAGTAATCCATATTGATCATGCTGCTCGTGCGATCAGGCACTGCGAAGATTGATTCCGCAGCTCGAACCGCCTTGAGCATAGCCATCGCTTTATTGACGGTTTCCATATACTCATTCTCCGGTATGGAATCCCAAACAATGCCCGCTCCAGCCTGAACATAGGCCTTACCATTCTTGAAGATCAGCGTACGAATCGTGATACAGGTATTAAGGCTGCCGCCAAAACCGAGATAGCCGATAGCACCGGCATAAGCGCCGCGAGCTTCATTCTCCAGCTCCGCGATAATTTCCATGGCTCTGAGCTTCGGAGCTCCGGATACTGTACCCGCTGGCATGCAAGAGACGAATGCATCGAAGAAATCTTTGTCCTCGCGCAGCTTGCCGGAAACGTTCGAAACGATATGCATCACGTGGGAGTACCGCTCAATCTCCATATACGAATCGCAGCGGACTGTACCGAATTCCGATACGCGCCCGATATCATTGCGACCCAGATCGACGAGCATCAGATGCTCTGCGCGTTCTTTCTCGTCCGCCAGCAATTCTTTCTCAAGCGCCAAATCCTGCTCCGGCGTTTTGCCGCGCGGACGCGTTCCGGCGATCGGGCGTGTCTCCACTCGTTCACCATCCACTTTAACGAGTGCTTCCGGTGACGTACCGACGATAACCTCATCATCCATTTTCAAATAGTACATATAGGGTGATGGATTCATGGTGCGCAGTACGCGGTATACATGAAGCGGATCAACTTCGGTTTCGATGTTAAAGCGCTGCGACAATACCACTTGGAAAATGTCACCTGCACGAATATATTCTTTGGATTTCTCAACATTCGCAAGGAATTGTTCCTTTGTCAGGTTCGAGGCAACCTCGCCCAGATCGGGATCGGCCGGGATGCTTCCCGCTGCCATCAATGCGGACGGCAGCGGCTGCTGCAAGCGCTCGATGGTTGCTTCCATGCGGCTGACCGTTTGCTCATAAACAGCCTGAATTTCATGGTCTGTCGCCGCATTCGGGATATGTACATTCCCGATCACTTGAATTTGCTGTTTGAAATGATCGAAGACGATTACCTGATCGCAAAACATAAATTGCAGGTCGTTCATGTTCAAATCATCAATCCGGTGCGCCGGCAGCTTCTCGTAGTACTGAAGCAAATCATATCCGAAGAATCCGATCGCCCCGCCTGTGAAAGGCGGCAATTCCGGAATCGAAGGACTGCGGAAGGAGCGCAAATGTGCTTTGAGCAGCTCAATCGGTTTCTCGCGCAGCACCTCTTCTTTGCCATTCACTTCGATTACCATTTCGCCGTTCTTGCCGCGAATGAGCATGAATGGGTCAGTGCCGATGAAGGAATAACGCGCCCATTTCACACCACCTTCAACACTCTCCAGTAAGAAGGCCCGGCGCTCCTTATAGAAATGCTGGAATATACGAATTGGCGTCTCTGTATCCGCCATTACATGTCTGACGATTGGAATTAAATTATACGTGCTGGATAAACGAATGACACCTTGAAGCTCCTGATTCATAACCAATCTCTCCCTTTGTCGGAAAATAAAAAAACTCCTGCCGCAGCAGGAGTGATCATGTCAGAAGACGGAAAATGAGCATTGATACGGCAATAGATAAGACCATCGATTGTAGCTTAATAGATACACCTATAGCCTGGATTCCATCCAAGAGGGTGCACTAAACTACCACCTGCGTCATCTCTTCACTCGTCTCAATCTTGCACTAAAAACTCAGCTCAGCTCTACTCATCTCTTCTAACTTCACTAACTACTCTGCTCAACTCGGCTCATTCTTCAAGTATGAAATCACTATACACTAGCGTAAACGGATCCGTCAATCCTTTAAAAATGAGCTTTACGATTGTTCAAATGCTATGATTTCGATAAATCCGGACGAAGTGCTTTCGCACCGCCTAAGTATACATGCTCGATTTCCTTCTGAGACTTCTCCGTGTTCACCGAAACCAGCAGGCGGATGCACATGGCCAAGCTTCCTTTGACCGGCACTTCAACAGCGCACATCAACGGAACAAGCTCCCAGCCTTGCATGACACGAATCGCTCTAGCCGGAAATGTTGCATCCAGATCGCCTGTTACCGTAATAAATACACTTGCAATATCTTCGGGCTCGATGGCATTAGAGGCTACAATCGTATGCAGCAATTCCTCTGTAGCGCGTAATATCGGTTGTTCTTCATTCCATTCGACCGTAATTGCTCCGCGAATTCCCCGTACACTCATTCTAGATGGCCTCCTGTTTCAATTGTTCCACGATCTCCCGAATGAGAGAGGTAGAAACCGATTTGTTGATTTCCACGACGCCAATTGCAGTTGGCACGATATAGACCATCGTACCTTCTTGGAACTTCTTATCATGCATCATCGCACGCATGATTTCATCTGTCTCTAAATGTGCAGGCAGTCGCACCGGCAAACCTACTCGTTGCAGTACATGCTTGGTCACCGTGTAGACCTCTTCAGAAGCCCCCAGGCGAACCGCAAGCTTTGCAGCCCCAACCATACCGATCGCTATCGCTTCACCGTGTAAAAGCTCTCCGTAGCCAGCGACTGCCTCAAGCGCATGACCAATGGTATGCCCTAGATTAAGGATCGCGCGAAGATCGTTCTCTCGCTCATCCCTTGAGACGACTGCCGCTTTGACGCTGCAGCCTTTGTAGAGCGCATAGCCAAGCGCATCGGGATCAAGTGCAGTCAGCTTATCTGCATTCTCGTCACACCAAGTTACGAAAGATGCATCCCAAATCAACCCATGCTTCACAACTTCCGACAAACCCGCCTTTACTTCGCGTTCAGGCAAGGTTTGCAGTGTTTTCAAATCATACAGCACTAGCTCAGGTTGATGAAAAGCACCGATAATATTCTTCGCAAGCGGGTGGTTGACCGCGACCTTTCCGCCGACACTGCTGTCATGTGCAAGGATCGTCGTCGGAACCTGTACAAATTTAATGCCGCGCATGAAAGAAGCTGCTACGAAGCCGGCAAGATCACCGACCACGCCGCCTCCCAGTGCAACAATTGTCGATTTGCGGTCAAGGCCATGCTCCAGTGCAATCCCAATCAATCTTTCCAATTGAGTGAGGGATTTGGAACCCTCTCCCGCCGGAACAACAGCTGTTACAACCGTAAAGCCTGCTGTAGAAAGCACATTTGTCAGATGACCCAAATGCTCCTCAGCGACGACATTCGTATCTGTAATAATCATAAGGGGCGACTTCTTGCTGATGCCGCGCTCGGTAAACAGGTTACCTGCTTCATCCAACACGCCTTCCCCGATATAGATCGGGTAGGAACGCTCGCCTAGCTCGACGGTCAGTTCACGATGAGCGCCGCTCATTAGTAGTTCCTCAACTGCGCCAAGTAGTTGTTGTAATTCGCCGTAATTTCTTCCATGGAGTCGCCGCCGAATTTCTCCAGAAACGCTCTGGCTACTTCCCATGCCACAACATGCTCCATGACAACGCTTGCTGCCGGCACGGCGCAGCTGTCAGAGCGTTCTACTTGTGCAGTGAATGGCTCTCTTGTATCGATATCTACGCTTTGCAGCGGTTTATATAAGGTCGGGATTGGTTTCATTACGCCGCGCACGACGATTTGTTCGCCGTTTGTCATCCCGCCTTCAAATCCACCGAGACGGTTAGTCGCTCTGTAATAGCCGCGTTCTTCCGAGTACATGATTTCATCATGCACTTGCGAGCCGCGGATTGTTCCGGCTTCGAAACCAATACCGATTTCGCAGCCTTTGAAGGCATTGATCGACATCACCGCTTGAGCGATCCGTCCGTCAAGCTTGCGGTCGTACTGCACGTGGCTGCCAAGTCCGATCGGCACGCCTTCCACGATACATTCCACAATTCCGCCGATGGAATCGCCTTCAGCTTTGATTTGATCGATATAAGCAGTCATTTTCTCTTCGGTTTCCTTGTCAACGACACGTACGGGAGACTCCTCAGTCAACCGGACTAATTCGTCCAGCGGAAGCTGATTCGCAGGCGCTTCAATTTCACCGATTCGAATCACTTGTCCGCCTACTTTAATGCCGAATGCAGCAAGGAATTGGCGGGCAACTGCCCCAACCGCTACACGTGCTGCCGTTTCACGGGCACTGGAGCGCTCAAGTACATTGCGCAGATCCTTCAAATTGTATTTAAGTCCACCGTTCAAATCCGCATGTCCGGGACGCGGGCGATGAACGCGGCGTTTCTCTTCGTCACTGCCTTCGATCGGCTCGATGTTCATAACCGATGTCCAGTGCTTCCAGTCATTATTCTCCACAATCAATGCTACAGGCGCTCCCGTTGTTTTACCATGACGAACGCCGCCGACAATGTTAGCGGTATCTTTCTCGATTTGCATACGGCGGCCACGGCCATGCCCCTTCTGCCTACGGTGCAATTGGAAGTTAAGCTCCTGAAAATCAAGCTGCAAATTGCTCGGAAGCCCCTCAATTATTGCTGTCAACTGTGGACCATGTGTCTCTCCTGCTGTCAAATAACGTAAACTCACGGTAAAGCCCTCCCTCATTCTGAACACCCGCAAACGTATATTCCGGTTTATGTATTTCTGCCAAATATCTTTGCTCATTATAGTATAGCGTTGCCGGTTTGACAAGGAAATGAACGCCGACTGTTAGGAAGGCTCCACAATAAAAAAGCTGCCCCGCACACCTCCCGAAGAAGATGTGACAAGGGCAGCCTTCCAGCTCTAATAAACTAACTATTCACGGATTGAGGTCCACGCAGACGATCCGGTTCGTCATTCAATTGCGGATCATTCATGAGACCGTTCATTTGCCTCGTATCAATGCCGAGAATTTGGGCGCATTCCTGGATCGTGATGAATCCACGCTTATACGCCGAAATAACCTTACGTTTATCCATGCTGCGCCTCCAATAAGCCAAACTATTTATAGCTTTAGTATTGGAGAAGATGGAAAACGATATACCCGACTATGCGCGTTTGCGGTAAAAGAAAGTTTCTACCGAATCGAAATCATATTGGGCAGGCGAGAAAATTTGCTCCGTGCTGCCTACAAACAGCAGCCCGCCGGGCTTAAGCGCTTTCGAGAATTTATGATAGAGCAGATGTTTGGCTTCTTCCGTGAAGTAGATCATGACATTGCGGCATACGATTACATCGAATCCGGTGTCAAAGGTGTCATGAAGCAAATTCTGCTGTTTAAAGGTAATATTTCGCTTGAGCTGATTGACTACAGCAACATTATCTTCATCTTGCTTCGTAAAATATTTACTCATATAAGTGCGTGGAACCTCGCGGATCGAACGATCCTGATAAATGCCTTGTGCCGCCTTCTGCAAAACAATGTTATCCAGATCGGTTGCAAGGATCGATGACTTATCCTGCGCGCCGAGCTCTGCCAAAATCATGGACAGTGTATAGGGCTCTTCGCCTGTCGAACAAGCTGCGCTCCAAATTTTGACACGTGGATTACTCTTCACGATTTCGGGTAAAAACTTCTTCTCCATGGCTTCCCAACGGCTCGGATTACGCCAAAACTCCGACACATTGATGGTCATCCGATCGAGAAATTCGTTCATTAGCTTCTTATCCTTCTCAAGGCCATCCCAGTAGGCTGCAAATGTATTGAAGCCGTACTTCTGCCTAAGCGTCGTCAAACGCCGCTTCATCTGCGCTTCTTTGTACTGGGAAAGATCAATAGCTGTTTTTTCCTTGATTTTCTTGATGAAAAGCGTAAAGTCCTTGTCCTCCACCATGTTTTCCCCCGATGTCGCAGACACTTGGCCGCCTGATGTTAAAATCCACTGTTGAATTGCTTGTCCGTAAGTTAGTTAAATCCACTGCTGAATCGTTTGGTTGTAGTCCACCATTTCATGCGGAGCGAAGAAAATGCCGATCTCACGTGCCGCACTCTCAGGCGAATCCGATCCATGAATCAGATTGAAATTCGTATGTACTGCATAATCAGAACGAATCGTTCCCGGTGCTGCTTCAAGCGCATTCGTCTTGCCGATCATCGCCCGTGTAAGTCCGATGACATTATCCCCTTGCCAAACCATAGCAAATACCGGACCTGACGTCACAAAGGCTACAAGCGGCGGATAAAAGGGCTTTCCGATGTGCTCTGCATAATGACGTTCAGCCAGTTCAGGCGTGATCATCATGAATTTGGCTCCAACGAGCTTTAGCCCCTTACGTTCAAAACGTGATACGATTTCACCGATCAAACCGCGTTGTACGCCATCTGGCTTTACCATTAGAAATGTTCTTTCCATCTGAATTCCCTCCCAAACGCTTTAGTAGTTTCGTTTTGCAATAAAATGCGCAATATCCGTCAAATTTTTCTTCGCCGTAATGTTCGGCAGCTCCTTTAGAGCTTCAATCGCTTTATTCATATATCTTGTCGCCATGGCATCCGCAGTGTGAATTCCGGCGCTCTTACGTATTATGTTCAACGCTTTTTTCGTTTCACCTGCTCCATTCGACTCGCGGATTTTATTTATCTCTACAAGTAAGTCATCTTTAATGGATGGCTCTTGCATCGCGAGCAGTACCGGAAGCGTCATATTGCCTTGTTTTATGTCGGAACCCGGCGGTTTGCCGATCTGTTTCTCGGTGCCAAGCAAGTCGAGCAGATCGTCACGAATTTGGAAAGTCATGCCTACATTATAGCCAAACCGATACAGACAATTAGCCGTCTTACGATCCGCTCCTGCCGCTAATGCGCCAAGCTGACAGCTGATTGCAATTAACAGTGCCGTCTTGCGCCGGATACGAAGCAAGTAGTTGCGCACCGATTGCTCGGTATTGAAGAAGTCACGGATTTGCTCCATCTCCCCAATACACATCTGCACCATGGCTTTGGATAAGATCTGATGAATTTGAGGGTTCTCAAGCTCGGTTACGATCGTAAGCGCTTTGCCGTAAATATAATCGCCGGTGTACATCGCAATTCGGTTATCCCATTTGGATTTAACCGTAAGCTGACCGCGACGGGTTTCGGCATTATCAATCACATCATCATGCACGAGAGAAGCCATATGAATGAGTTCAAGCGGTACCGCAATTCTCTGGAGCACATCCAGTCGGTATGTGCCAAACTTACCGGCAAGCAGCACAAACACCGGACGTATCCGCTTGCCGCCTGCTTTGAGCAGATGCGTCGATGTATCCGTGAGCAGCGTATGTTCGGAAGTAACGCTGCGCGCCAGCTGACTTTCGATTGCATCTAAATCGCTTTTCATTTTGGCGTAGATATCAAGTAGTTTCATTTGTTCACCTTGAGGGCAGATTGGTCTAAGAAAAATTGCATTTGAACCTCATGCGACAACAATCCTAATTGATGCGCATAGTCAAAATACAACGATAAACCTGCCTGCTCGTCCGTTCCGAAGTTATAGTGCAGCTCTTTGAAATATCGTTTCCAATAGGTTGCTTCCCCGCCTAACAATGTGCAGGCTTTATCGATCAGGGGCTGCAGGTCGCTGAGACTTCTGTCCTTGCTTGCCGTCAACGCCTGCAGAACAGTCGAAACCGCCTCCGGGTCTGCTGCTGCAATTTCTTTGCGGACCGCCACGAGCGCGAAAGTCATACCGTAACCTGTCCAATTGCGCCACAGCTCTCCCAAATCGATAACAGCCATGCCCCTTTCCTTATTCGCCCACGAAGCGTGGATGGCTGTATCCCCGATGAGAAGTGCAGCATCCGCTTCCTCCAGCATGGTGTCAAGGTTAGGCTCCATCGTTATATATGAAGGTTCAGCTTTATAATAAAGCTTCATTAGAATTTTGAGCAAATTAACGGAGGTTGCAGACGTTGCCGTCATCGCGATCCGTCCTTGGAGCACCTCTTCGAGCGGTTTCTTTAGAAACAGCAGAATCGAATTGACGCGCCCCCTTGCACTAACCGATAAATTCGGCAGCAGCAAGTATTCACTGGCATTTTCCGCATATGCGTACGAGGACATCGAGGTTATGTCGATCTCACCCTGCCGAAGCGCTTTATTCAATGCAGCCGGGACACGCTTCTCAATGCGGAACCGTTCCTGCGGCAATTGCTGCTCCGCATAATGAAAAATAGGCCAAACGTTCGCATAGTCAATGCGACCGACTGTAATCGGGCGATTTAACCCCATGCTGTTCATCTCCCCATCTTCTGTACAAATCATGATCCAGCGGAAGCTGATCAAGCACTTTCCCGACTAGAAAATTGATCATATCGTCAATTGTTTGCGGTCCATGATAGAAAGCCGGCATCGCCGGAATCAGCTTAACGCCAAGCCGAGCCAGCGTCAGCATGTTCTCCAGATGAATGGCATGCAGCGGCGTCTCGCGAGGGACAAGGATCAGCTTGCGTCCTTCCTTCAGCATAACATCCGCAGCACGTGTCATCAAATCATCTGAAATGCCATGTGCGATTGAAGCCAATGTCCCCATCGAACACGGCATGATGATCATGCCGTCTACTCGGTAAGAGCCGCTTGCAATCGAGGCGCCGATATCCGCATTGGGATGCAGAATCAATCTCCCCGCTTCCATCGTCTCTGGAAACACTGCGGCAAGCGCCTGCTGACGTTTCGTCGTGTCCCAGCCAAGCTCCTCTTTCAGAACCCGCCAGCCTGCTTCCGTTACGACAAGATGTACGTTCAGCCCGCCTTCCAGAAGGCTGCTGATTAGCCTGATCCCGTAGATCGCGCCGCTCGCTCCTGTAATACCGACAACCATACTCTTGCGCGTTACTTCGGCAGTTCGCTCTACCACTTGTGAAGCACCACCAAATCGAGCAGCGCACTGATAAACAATACAACACTCAGTGTTCCGTTCATGGTAAAGAATGCGGTTTGCACACGGCTCATATCATTCGGCTTAACCAGAATATGCTCGTAGCACAGCATGCCTACGGAGATAATGGCACCAATCAGATATAGCCAGCTAAGCGGAGTTAACCAATATAATGAAATGAATCCGATACTCGTTAACAGATGAAACCCGCGCGATAGCCGTAATGCTCCGACCATACCAAACCGCGATGGAATCGAATGCACGCCTTCCTTACGGTCAAATTCGAAATCTTGGCAAGCATATATGATATCGAAGCCGGCAAGCCAGCAAGCTACGGTTGCATAGAGCACCCAAGCCGACAGCTCGAAATGTCCCGCAATGGCAACCCAGCCGCCAAGCGGTGCAAGACCGATTGTCAGTCCAAGCACGACATGACAAAGCCATGTAAAACGTTTTGTATACGAATAAAGCACAAGCATGAATACCGCAATCGGCATCAATTTCATACAGATGGGATCAAGCTGCGAAGCAGCAATGAATAATACAATAAAGGACACCGCGATGAACAAACCGACTTCACCTGCACGCAGCAAGCCTGCCGGGATAGCCCGTTTCGCGGTACGTGGATTCTTGGCATCGATAACACGGTCTATGACGCGGTTCAGCCCCATTGCGGCGCTCCTGGCCCCAACCATTGCCAGTATGATCCAGCCAATTTCACTCCATTCCGGGTACCGATTCTCCATGATTATCGCACCAAGCAGTGCGCCCATGAAAGCAAACGGTAATGCGAAAATGGTATGTTCAAACTTAATCATTTCTAAAATTATTCGGAATTTGCGAATCATGCGTTGTCCGTTCCCTTCGTCCCCATGTGTAATGCCGCGACTCCGCCTGCTAACGGAAATACACGAACATGCTGAAGGCCGATTTCACGGTATTTCGCTGCAAGCTGCTTCGAGTCCGGAAATGCTTTAAGCGACTCCGGCAGCCATTTGTACTGCTCGTATCGCTTGGCGACCATCTTCCCGATCGCAGGCATGACACGCTCGAAGTAGAAATAATAGATCGCTTTGAACGGCTGCCAGGTAGGTTTGGACATCTCCAGGCAAACCACTTGTCCGCCGGGCTTCACCACTCGCATCATTTCGCGAAGCACTTGTTCCAAATCAGGTACGTTGCGAAGTCCGAAACCAATTGTTGCGAAATCGAAACGATTATCCTCGAATGGCAGCTCCATCGCATTGCCTTGCACGAGTGAGATTTGACGATCAAGCCCCTCACTCTTCACTTTCTTCTTCCCTACTTCAAGCATGCCTGCGCTGAAATCAAGCCCTACCACTTCGCCGCTTTCACTTGCCTTCGCAAGCGCAATGGTCCAATCGCATGTGCCGCAGCACAAATCGATTGCCGTATTACCGGGCTTTACATTCATCTTGCGCATCGTGAATTTTCTCCACGCCTTATGTCGACGGAAGCTGATTAAATCATTCATGAGGTCGTACGTTGGTGCAATGCTTTCAAATACGGCATGCACATGCTGTTCCTTAGATTTGGATTGCATGGTAGTCACCTTACCTTCTCTCGCCTTGGGCCGATACCGCAGGTACAAGAGGACGCGTAAACGTTTCTGCGATGCCCATCAACTCGCGGACGAGCTTATCGGAATCAAGACACGAAACGACCGATTGTACATGCAGAGCAGATTGTTTCAGCTTCTCGGCCAATTGTGTGCGAATATCATATTTTGCGATCAAAGACTGTGCGTAAGACGGCTCAGTGGAAAGATCGGATAACTTACGTTTCTCTTCGTCGGTTCCATTATTCCACACATGCCAGTATGCCCAGCTGCCGCTGAATCGCTCTGGCTTCTCGCTGCGAATCAGCTCGTCCATTACGACCTCGCAACGTCCGAAACCTTGAAGCAGTTCCGTCCAGGCACGTGTCAGTTTCTCATCCATACTGTCTGTGAAAGCTTGGAATAGCTCTGTCTTCAGCTGAACGCAGTGGACCAGATATTCTTCTGCCGTCAGCTTCAGCTGCTTCATTCTGAGGTATAAGTTTACCTTCAGCTTATTGACCTCGGAAACACCGCTGCTAATTCGGCGAATCATATCCACCTGTCCCGCTTGCGACAACAGCTGGTAGAATCGGCTGCTGTAGTAATCCCCTGCGAGCACCTTCAACTGACGTGATCGCATCTCACGTTCTTGCAGGCGACCGCTGTCAGAATCGATGAGATCATGCGTATCCATCCCCATCTGTACCAAGGAAGTGACAAGCGAATAGAGCTCACTGTGGAACAGCGGCGTGCGTTGATTGGCCAAAAATGCGAAGAGCAGCCTGATCCTCGAATCGGGAAAATCGGGCAGCTCGGTATGCATTTGAATCATATCGTATTCAAGGTACTTTTTTGCGATCTCAGGTATCTTATATGGTTTCATTTGGCCTAGCCTCCGGACAAAACTTAGATGACAGCTGATTCAACCGACTGCTGCCTCAACCAATCATCTCAATTAGATAAATGCAGAGTTGACCATAGGTCCACCCAAACCAATCATCTGTAGATAAATGCTGTGCCAACCAAAGGTTGCCCCAAACCAATCATCTGTTAATAATCTAAATAATTATAGCACTATGTGTGGCGTTTCGCTACAACTGGGATATAGACAAACGCAGGCGCTGCCTCCAAATTTCGTCCGTAAATGGTTCTGCGGCGCTTAAGTTTGACAGTTCTGTGGACAGCCAGGTATCACTCCTCCTGACATCGACCGCAGCAAGCAATCTGTTAACGGGAATCTCATCGTCATTCTCCGCCTGCATAGGCGTAACGAAGCGGACTAAGACACGGCTCACATTATCCGTATGTACAAATGCAAATTCCAATAGTCGCTGCAAATCGCTCATCCACTCCTCTACAGCATTCCCATAATGCTCCGTAGATAAATCGACCGACAGCACCGATCCTTTCCATGCCACCCGTTTAACGTCGAGTCCAAGATGAAGACCAAGCATAGAATCTACGATCACCCCTGCGCTCAAGCGCTTAATCGGGACGGGGTGAAAGACCGAAATATCGCCTTTGGCTTGCTTCATTCGTGAATCCGTTAACGGGAGAATTGTCAGTAATACGGTAACAGCTGCTGTTACCGCACACGCATAGAGCAGCCTCTTGTAATGCGACATCTACCATCCGCCTCTCGCGCACAGAATGTCCTGCTACTCTAGTGTACAAACTAAAAAAGCAGGCTATGCCTGCTTTTCGGTTTAATCCTCTGTATCGACGGTACCGTACTTGGTCAGCACAGTTGCTTTGCCGCGAATTTTGATCGCTGACGTGTGGTCCGTAAACTGGCAGATGAGGATTTCTCCTTTATCTAGCTTCTCCGTGTGATGAAACTTCGTATCTTGACCGCGAGTCAGTCCGATGACTTGTACGCCTTGGGACTTCGCTTTAATGACGATATATTCCCCATTCTTGTCTTCCATGAATACCGCCTCCTAATGGTCAATTCCACCCTTAAACCGTATCTGTTAAAAAACTGCCTCCCGAACGTCGTGCTCAGGACAGCAGCTATGGCGTGTTATGTTCGACTTCTCTCCAACGAATCCGGGCGAACCCTAGAACCGCAAGAAAAAGTCTACTGGAATTAACTCCCCTTGTCAATAGAAACGGAATCTGTCTTGAGAGACGAAAAACGTCCGGATGCAGCTAGCACCCGGACGTCATCAACGGTCTGAACCGTTTCTTATTTGGAGACAAGATCTTTAAGTGATTTACCCGCTTTGAAAGACGGGATTTTGCTTGCCGGGATGTCGATCTCTTCACCCGTTTGCGGGTTGCGACCTTTACGGGCTTCGCGGCTTTTCACCTCGAAGTTACCAAATCCCACCAATTGCACTTTATCCCCGCCTTGCAGCGAGTCGGAGATGGCATCAAAAACGGCATCAACCGCTTTGGAAGCATCTTTCTTGGAAAGGTCAGTCAATTCGGCTACTTTCGCAATCAGTTCCGTTTTGTTCATTTCTTTCACCTCCCCTGACGGCAGTTCATAAGCACATCATTATCATTCTGTTTTACCGAAACCTCAGAAAATATACCTGCAGGCCTTGGTGCAAAGAAATTCCGTTATGTGCAAATCCTGCATACTGAACCATGAACAGATTTATAGTAATACAGTTGGCTATAGAATTTCAAGAGGCTTAACAAGTTTTTCCGAGGATTACTCTAGGTTTTTCATGCTTTTTACACCGAAATACCCCTGAAAACGACAAAAAAGAGACACGCTGTGTTCGCGTGTCTCTTCCGCTTTACAAGATTATGGCAATCAGACCGCCGGAGCCTTCGTTGATGATTCTGCCCAGCGTTTCCTGAAGTTTATAGCGCGCATTGTCAGGCATCATCGCAATTTTGCCTTGGATGCCTTCTCTTACGATGGAATGGAGCGAGCGACCGAAGATGTCGGACTCCCAGATCTTGATTGGGTCGTTCTCGAAATCCTGCATCAAGTAACGGACCAATTCCTCGCTTTGTTTCTCCGTACCGATAATCGGAGCGAACTCGGACTCCACATCCACGCGAATCATATGGATGGACGGCGCAGTCGCCTTCAAGCGAACACCGAAACGAGAGCCTTGGCGGATGAGCTCAGGCTCATCAAGCGCCATCTCGGCAAGTGTCGGTGCGGCAATGCCGTAACCGGTCGTTTTGACCATTTCGAGCGCTTCCGCAAACCGGTCATATTCCCGCTTCGCATGGGAGAACTCCTGCATGAGCTGCAGCAGATGGTCTTTGCCGCGAATTTCAACCCCGACGACTTCCATCAAGATTTGGTCATACAATTCATCCGGCGCATACAAGTCGATTTCCGCGACCCCTTGCCCCATGTTCATGCCGCTTAGTCCGGCACGTGCGATGAATTCGTATTCCATGAACTGCGAGACGACTCGGTCCACATCGCGCAGACGGCGGATATCTTTGACCGTATCGCGAACCGAATTCTCGTAGTTGCTGCGCAGCCAGTGATTATCGTTCAGCACCATAACCCAGCTTGGAAGATTCACGTTCACTTCATGCACCGGGAACTCGTAGAGCACTTCACGAAGCACCGACATGACTTCTTCTTCTCCCATCGTCGCTACGCTAAGCGTAATGACCGGGATGTCATACTTAGCCTGAAGTTCGCTGCGAAGCGCAAGTGCCTCGTCGCTCTTCGGCCGTGTGGAGTTCACAATGAGGACGAACGGCTTACCGACCTCTTTGAGCTCATTCACAACGCGTTCTTCTGCCTCGACATACGAGCTGCGCGGAATTTCCGCAATTGTACCGTCTGTCGTCACGACGACACCGAGCGTGGAATGCTCTTGAATGACTTTGCGCGTTCCGATTTCTGCCGCTTCCTGGAATGGAATCGGCTCCTCGAACCACGGCGTAGTAATCATTCTAGGGCCGTTCTCATCCTCATAGCCTTTCGCACCAACTACCGCATATCCAACGCAATCAACGAGTCTGACATTCACATCAAGCCCCTCGGCCACACGAAGCTGTACAGCTTGGTTCGGCACGAATTTAGGCTCTGTTGTCATAATCGTCTTGCCTGCTGCACTTTGCGGAAGTTCATCGATAGCTCTCACCCGATCGGCATCGTTCGTGATGTTCGGCAGCACAACCGTCTCCATGAACCGCTTGATGAAGGTTGATTTGCCTGTGCGGACTGCACCAACGACGCCGAGGTAAATATCCCCGCCGGTTCGTTCGGCAATGTCCTTGAAAATGTCCACTTTCTCCACTGAATATCCCCTCCCAATCGTATTTCGCCTGTACATGGACGTACCGTTACTGCTGCTTTCCTCCTGCTGTTCGTCGTCAGGGTTCGCCGCTACCCGCCTGCCACAGTTGCAAACAAGCGACGCAACTCGTACATGATTTTGGACTAGTAATAGCTTATTGCGTCCATGGCCCGATTATGACGACTGCTTCCATGAAATCTTTCGATTTCGATGAGCTTCTCCGCTCCCGGCCTTCCAAGATTGAGATATATGAGAGAAACACCAAAGCTATGCCTGAACGACAAAAAAACTCCTGCCCGAAGAAGCGGACAGGAGCCGAGATGGAACAAGTCGATTTGGTTATTTGAGAACGGCCTGCGGCTCCCCGTTGACTAAACGGTATACAGGAGATTTGACAGGTACAAAGTCTGAAGAATCTACAAGGAGCGCGCGTAAATCCGCGTGTTCCTCCGGCCTCTTGGCACTATCCAGCTTGGAAACGGCTTGCATAATATCCGTACCATAATCAATATAAACATTGCCTTTGGCGTCCATCATTGGGGTCAAAATGCCCCCCGAGAACATACTGTGAAGTACCGGTTCCTTTAGGTCCAGCGCATCGAAATCGATGGTATTAAAGTCCGGATAGAGCGCCGCGCCTTCAGGAAGTTTACCGCTGTTGGCATCTGCATACGACTTGACAGCCGCTTGTACATCATTCATTTGTTGATAGAGAACGAGATTCATAAGCTTAATAGTAGGATCTGTATCCTCGTTAATGATGAGATAATAGTAGCTTCCGCCCTGCTCGTAAGCAGTCTCGGGAATGCTTGACACATAGTTCATTCTCTTCAATTTGTCAAAGTCGACTTTGAATTTCTCGTATACCGGCGTCGATTCGGTGCTGTTCTGCATCGGGAGCAAGCCTGTATCCGTCTGAAACTGATCTACAACGGTTTGGACATTTAGAATTGCATCTTTGGGCGGCTTCTGAAATTGTCCCATCTGGTCTTTGGGATACAGACAGCCGGACAGCAAAGCAGCCATAAGTGCAAGCACCATAGCTGCAGCCGCTTTTCTCAAGCCTTTCATGACACTAACTTCCCCCTACCATAATTCATCATCTTCCGCCTGGCGCATCATTTGTCTTCTGACTGCTGCGCGAAGCGGATCTTCCGGAACCTCGACTACGGCACGGCCAAACACTCTCGCCTGACAAGCGAGCCTTGTCCCCGAGCGGTCTAGACCTGCGAGCTTATAACGCTCATTGTCATTTAGCGGAGACAGTCCTGAGGAGCTGTTCTGCGCTGTTACTTTACACATGAGACATGCAGCTTTCCCGTCACACCGTGTTCGAATGGGTACTCCGGCACGTCTTGCAGCATCCAGGACCGTTGTCCCGGCACGTACCGTTACACTGCGTCCGGAAGGGAGGAATGTAACTTGAACATTCATGGCGAATCCCTCTCTTCCTGCTTCCTACATAATACGTACTATTTATCCGCCGAGCAGTTGCTGTACATATTGTTTCGTCTTCCCTGTAAGCTGATTTCCGGTGGCAATTACTCCGGCAGCTCCCATGTGTAAAGCGGGTTCTTGGCGCATTTGGGCAACAATGAGCCGGGTGCGATCCTCTCGCTCTCGCAGCACATTAAACCACAGCTCATGCGCGAGCGGGACGATTCCCAGCTGATAGGCGCCAATTGTAATGATCGTTTGCAGTGGAGCAAGAACTTCCTCGACCTCTACTGCATAACGATCCTCTCCGGCAGATACAACAAATCCGCCGACTAATTCAACCTGAATACCCTCAATCAGGTAATGGCTGAGCACCGATCGGTAAATCGGACTCACACTTTCATGCTGCCCATCTACAGCGTATGGAAGCAGCGCCATATGAAGTGCAGCCGCAGCTGCATCATCTGCATATAAATCCAGGTCCCGGGGCGGATCACTTAACTCCAGCCCTCGCAGCAGCAGCCCTGCACTGCCGCCGATCAGCCACATAGCTCCCGTAGAAGCGGCTTCCTTTGCTATGACTTCAAGCGCACGGTAGAACGGCTCAGCGGCCTTCATGAGATTGCGTCTTTCCATCAGAAGTACGGCCGGTTCACGGCTTTAATCGTGCCTGCATTCTTCTTGATGATCGCTTGGCAGCCGAGGCGATAGCCTTCCTCCAGCTCACTTGGCTCAAGTCGGTCCCATTCTGCATCCGTGACTTCCTCAAGAAAGTCTGCGCCTTCTTCAATAAGGCAGCGGCATCTTGCACAGGTCCCCCGCGAACAAGAGAAAGCCCAGTCGATATCATGCTTCATGGCCATATCCAGCAGCGACATCCCCTGTAAAGGATAGACCGTCGTACTTCTAGAGCGTCCCTTCAATTCCAGCATCGTTCGTTACTCCTTTTCCACTCCATATCCGAGTTCGTCTAGTAGGCAGCTGTTATGAAATGGAGATCAGTCCGAGAAAACCGCCGATAACCAGAAATAAAAAGGCTGTCATGGATAACAGCATCCGAAGCACGCCTTTGGTCTTGAATCTTGCCAGCGATATCAATACCGCCGCTATTGCCATTAATCCGATACCTACGAATGAAACCCACATCTTCATCATTGGATCCATTTTGATCTCAAACCACCTTGTGCACCAATTATTCGTTCTATTATACCACTTGTCGTGTTTGAACAGCTACTATTGCCGCGATTAACGGAATTTGGTGCAAAAAGAAAAGGACTTCAGCGAAAGCTAAAACCGGCGTTAAGCTTACAATGCCGGGCGCTTTTTGCTTAAGTCCTCATGATTACTTCTTGAGCATCAGCTTCATCAGCATTTCCATGCTATTGACATTCATGCCGCTCTTCTTGACGGCTCCAACGATGTCATTGATCGTTTTTTCCGATACGGGCACCTTCGCCATGGCGGAGACGGATTGGATCAGCTTACGCAGCTCTTCTTCGCTTTGCATCGTATCTTGAGTAACACCGCTGGCTAGCTTTTTGACCGCATTCTCGGTAATCGGCTTGCCCGTCTTTTTATTGACAGCGCTCAGAACGTCTTTAGAGATATCTTTCTTACCGCTCAAAAGTTTCCCTCCTCCAAGTTTTTACATCGTAAAAACTCGCTACCGAGCAACCCCGAAGGCTGCTGCTAGCATCATATGAAGGAAGGACGGGATTTGTGTAGGCTAATCAACTTCCATACTAAACGCCCGCTAAGTCCTCTGTCTCGTGTGTGCGACCTCTGCCCATCAGGGATTCAACGGCGCTGCGCGGCGGCTTATTCTGGAACAATACCGCGAAGAGCTGCTCCGTAATTGGCATTTCCACTCCATACTCATGTGCTAACTCACGAGCAGCACTCGTAGTGCGTACACCTTCGACGACCATGCCCATACGGCTTAACACTTCGTCTACCGAAAGGCCTTCTGCCAGCATAGCGCCTGCGCGCCAGTTACGGCTATGCTTGCTCGTACATGTAACGACCAGATCGCCTACGCCTGCAAGTCCGGCAAAAGTAAGCGGATTCGCCCCCATTGCGTTGCCGAGCCGGCTAATTTCGGCTAACCCGCGTGTAAGCAGCGCTGCCTTGGCATTGTCACCGAAGCCAAGTCCGTCGGTGAGTCCCGCTCCAAGTGCGATAATGTTCTTGATGGCTCCGGCTACCTCGACCCCGATTACATCCCTATTCGTATACACGCGGAAATAAGGTGTAATGAGTGCATCCTGCGCTTGTTCTGCCGCTTCCACATTTGCGGATGCAACGACGACCGTTGTCGGCAATTTGCGGACAACCTCTTCAGCATGGCTTGGTCCTGACAATACAACCAGCCGATCTGCTGTGATGCGCAATTCCTCGAGAAGCACAGTAGTCATACGTTTGTAAGTAACCGACTCAAACCCCTTCGTCGCATGGATGCATATGGCACCCTCTGCGATATAAGGCGCAGCCAGCTTCGCGACATCGCGCATCGCCGAGGAAGGTGCAACGAACAATACAATTTCAGCACCTGTAACAGCTGTTTCAATATCGGTTGTAGCTGTGATGTTTTGCGGCAATATAGCATCCTTCAAGAACCGGCTATTGGTATGTAGCGTATTAATTTCTTCGACTTGCGTTTCACTGCGTGCCCACAAGGCAACCTCGTAATTATTGTCAGCTAATACCGCCGCAAGTGCTGTACCCCAGCTGCCGCCTACGAGCACCGCCGCTTTTCGGTTCGTCATGAACTCGCCTCCTTACCCTTTTCTGGCTCCAAGCTTATTCTCTTTCCCCTGCAGCAGCTTCACAATGTTCGTTCGATGACGAACGAAAGCCAGCACACAGACGATCAGACTAGCCCATACATAGGAGAATGGCTTATCGCCAAAATTCCATACGAAGATTGGCATCAGCACAGCAAAAATAAGCGATCCAAGCGAAACGAAGCGCGTAATCGCAATTGAAATGATGGCTACAGCACCTGCGATCAAGGCAGGAATAATCGCAAGCGTTACCATTACTCCGACAGTTGTCGCAATGCCTTTGCCGCCTTTGAATCCGAACCATACCGGCCAGTTATGTCCGGCAATCGCCGCTAAACCGCATAGTACAGGTCCCCAGTCGCCTCCCGCCATATAGATGCCGAGCAGTACCGCAACGACTCCTTTGGCGATATCAAGCAGAAACACACTGATTCCCGGCCCTTTACCGAGCACACGCAGCGTATTGGTTGCGCCGGCATTCCCGCTGCCGAAATTGCGGATATCAATGCCTTTTACCCATTTGGCAATCAAAATACTAAATGAAAGCGAGCCTAGCAAATAACTGATGAGTACCGCAAGTATGGTGAACACGATAATTTCGCCTCTTTCTTCAGATAAGGAAACTGGTGCCCCGATAAACAGAGACACCAGAATCGAGCAGCAGCATGTAATCTTAATCTTCGTCGGATTTCTTTCTGGTGAAAATACGTACAGGCGTGCCTTCGAACTGGAAAGCTGCCCTGATCTTGTTCTCAAGGTAACGCTCATACGAGAAGTGCATCATGTCCGGATCGTTCGCGAACAGTACGATGGTCGGCGGTTTAACCGCAACCTGTGTCACATAGTTAATGCGAAGACGTCTGCCTTTATCGGTTGGCGGCGGATTAATCGCAATCGCATCAGACACCACATCGTTTAGCAAGTGAGTTTGAATACGCAGCGCATGCTGCTCCGAAACATGACCGACAACAGGCAGCAGTTTATGCAGCCGTTGTTTGGTCAACGCGGACAAGAAGATAACCGGAGCATACGTCATAAACAGGAAATGATCACGGATATCTTTCTCGAAATGCTGCATCGTCTTATCGTCTTTCTCGACAGCATCCCATTTATTCACGACAAAGATCGAAGCTTTACCCGCTTCATGCGCGTAGCCCGCGATATGTTTGTCCTGCTCAATGATCCCTTCCTCACCATTGATCAGTACGAGCACCACGTCTGCGCGTTCAATCGCTTTAAGCGCACGCATCACGCTGTACTTCTCCGTCGACTCGTATACCTTGCCCCGTTTACGCATCCCCGCTGTGTCGATGAGCACGTACTTCTGCCCGTCGCGCTCAAACGGTGTATCGATTGCGTCACGAGTTGTTCCCGCAACATTGCTTACAATGACGCGTTCTTCACCCAGAAGTGCATTCACTAGTGAGGACTTGCCCACATTCGGCCGTCCAATTAATGCAACCCGAATAACGTCATCATCATAATGCTCTTCTACAATTTCAGGAAGCTTCTCAACCGCAGCATCCAGCAGATCGCCGATTCCCATTCCGTGCGAGCCCGAGATCGCAATCGGATCTCCGAAGCCAAGGTTATAGAATTCGTAAATATCATCGCGCCGATTTAAGTTATCGACTTTATTAACCGCAACCACAATCGGTTTGCGTGAACGAAGCAGCATTTGTGCAACCTCGTCGTCGGCATGGGTCAACCCGGTTTTTGCATCTACCATGAAAATGATGACGTCAGCTTCTTCAACAGCCAGTTCCGCTTGCATGCGGACGGACTTCATGATTTCATCTTCACCGTCAATTTCGATACCGCCAGTATCTACGATACTGAAAGCACGACCATTCCATTCTCCCGTCCCGTACAAACGGTCACGAGTTACACCAGGTTTGTCTTCTACAATGGCTAACCGATCGCCAATAATGCGGTTAAATATCGTAGACTTCCCCACATTAGGCCGACCTACTATGGCAATAATGGGTTTAGACACATCTTTCACTCCTCAATAATGAACCGGCTTCACGCCGACAATAATAGTAACACTTCATGTTAAGAACAAGTAGTAGAGGGGCATACTCAAATACTCACGCCTACCATCATAGCAAAAAACAACGGGATTGGCTAACATTTCATTCATGGCGATGATCTACCAATATGAAACACCCGTTCTTCAAATCATGCACGCTCGCATCCAATATCTTTTCGAGCAGAAAAGCGGTCGATTCTCGTTTAGCGATGTCAGGTTCCACGAAGATCGGGGCACCTCCTCCTACCTGCTCATGTTTCATCGTCACGATTGCCACAATTTTAGCCATGCTGTTCTCCCTTCCCCTTGTTCACACTCGCTTCTGTCGGCATACGCACCGCTGATTCCAGAATAGGGACCTTCTCCACAATAATCTTCGCCTTCGTTGCATCCTTCTCTTGAGGAATAAGGAATATCGCCAGCCTTCCGTCTTTCATATCGAGCTTCGCCATGGGAACGAGCGCAGGCTCGCCGTCATCGCGGTACACACCAAGAATGGTTGATAAATCGAACAAGATGGCTTGTCTTTGTCCTAAATTACTTAATGTTGCTTTCCCATTCGGATTGTACGGCGTCAGAATAATGCCCAGTCCCCGTTCGGCAATCAGCTGCTGATTCGACGTTAATCCCACATTCATGATGTAGATGTCGCCGACAAACAGATCAGGGCCATCTACTTTGACATCTGCAATTTCTGCTTTGGCAATATGGGATACGGCTTTGCCGGATTTCAGCCGATACACAAGCAGCAGCGATAGCAGACCCATTCCTAAGCCAAAAGGCAGCCCCAGTGCCAATGAAGCAAGACTGGTCAATAAGGCGGATAGAATCACGAGGTAATTGCGGCCCTCAAAAACCATCGCTATACCTTCGATATAAGTCGAACCGCGAGGGACTAGCTCCATGCTGTCTATTTTGTCCAATGTCTCCCGTTCCATCTTGCGGACATCACGAAATTGCTGCGCGGCCAATGTCAGAAATGTAATAGCCGTGAAATCCTTCTTATACAGCGCCGGTACTGCAACTGCGCCTAGTGCTGCGGCTATGACGCCAAGCGAAATGTGAATGATTCTGCCATGGGGATAGGTCGGGTATTGCCGATAGTCCGTCCGAAGCATGATTAATCTGGCGGTTACGCCAAACACGACGCCCAGCATAATACCATACAGCACATGATGCGGCTGTCCTGCTTTCAACTGTGTCCAAAGTTGCTCCCACATGACTATACGTTCCCCCCTCGCTCGCCTGTTCGACCTTCAACAAAACGGACGGCTTTCTGTTTTAACCAGTTCTTCACGTTGCCGGTTACTCGTGCTGCAGTAAGTGCTATGACTAAGCCATCCCACCACGCCGGGGAGCCGATCATCATCAGCTTCGTGATGACGAGTGGACTGATCAGCAGATCGAGCTGGGAGAAGACGGCTGCAAACACGGCAATAACGAATTGACTGCGGAAGCGATCTGCCAGCAGACCGGCAAATAATCCCGCAAGCAGCGGACCATCCCATGCCGGATTCAGGGCGATGAACACAGGATCCATGCCATAAATATAGCGCACCCACATCCACATAAATCCGGTAAGCAGCGCCGAGAAGACAACGAACAGCATGCTTCCAATATGACGGATCATGGCTAATTGAATGAAAGCCACAGCTATCGCGAGAGCCGCGCTGCCGGTAATAAGTACGCTTTCCCCTACAGTGAGTTCAGCGACATGCAGCAATAAAGCCACCAAAATAAATAATCCAAGCATCCGGGATGACATCCCTTCCGCAACTTGCTCCTTCCAGCCTGTCGCGTAGAGAATGAAAGCCATCGACAGCAGCCAGAACGCAATAAACCCATCATTCACAGTGCTTCACCTCTCTATGGCCTATATTATGTGCTTAGGAGAGTGAACCTAATCCAGCCCGACCTGAATAAGGCAAACAAGGTGAAACGGCTGACGCCGTCCTTTGACAGCGTAGCGCGTTTCATTACGGAGATTTCTAAGCTCATTTATAGATGGGAAACGATATATTCTTAGAAATTGAAAAAAGCCTGTTACTCTGCACAGTTGTGCAAAGTAACAGGCTCTTATAAATCGTAATTACGATTATTTCAATTTGCTCAGCTTGTCGCCGAAACGTTCAGCAAGCGTGAAGCTCATGCTTTCGTTGCTTAGGCTGACGTTTGGATTGTTAAGCTCGACTTTAGGTGCGCGAGGTGCACGCTCCCCGCGGTCGCTGCGCTCTCTCTTCTGATCAGGCGCTTGCTCCGGAGCTTCTTCTGTTTCTTTGATGCTGAGGGAAACGCGTTTCTCAGCCGGGTTGAAGTCAAGAATTTTCGCTTTCACTTCTTGGCCTTCTTTCACAACTTCATTAGGAGTTGCTACGTGACGGTGCGCAAGCTGCGAAATGTGTACAAGACCTTCAACACCCGGTGCGATTTCAACGAATACACCGAAGCTTACGATGCGGCGAACCGTACCTGTTACGATGTCACCTACGTTGAATTGACCGTTTGTCGATTCCCATGGACCTGGTTGAGCAGCTTTGATGCTCAGGCTGATTTTGCCAGCGGCAGGATCCACTTTAAGTACTTTAACACGTACGGATTGACCTTCTGTAACAACATCCTTCGGATGAGCTACATGCTGCCAGGAAAGCTCGGATACGTGAACCAAGCCATCGATGCCGCCGATGTCAACGAATGCGCCAAACGGAGTCAAACGTTGAACAGTACCATCAAGCTCTTGGCCGATTTGCAGGTTGCCGATAACTGCTTGTTTGTTTTGCTCAAAATCAGCGTCCAGAACTTCTTTCGCCGACAGAATTACTTTGTTGTTCTCGCGATCGATTTCTTTCACTTTCACGCGAAGCGTACGTCCTTTGTAATCGCTGAAATCTTCAACGAAATGACGCTCAACCATGGAAGCAGGAATGAAGCCGCGAACGCCAACGTCAGCCACTAGGCCGCCTTTAACAACGTCTGCAACCGTAACTTCAAAGACTTCGCCGGAATCAAAGCGAGTTTGAAGACCATCCCATGCTTTCTCTCCGTCAATTACTTTCTTGGAGAGAACAAGCTTTTCTTTCTCATCGTCGATGCTAACGACTTTCAATTGTACTTCTTGGCCGACTTGAACTGCGTTTTGCGCACTTTCAAGTTGAACCGATGATAGCTCACGAAGGGGAATAACGCCGTCATATTTATATCCAAGGCTTACGAACACTTGGTTATCTTCAATTTTGACGATCGTACCATTCACAGTGTCCCCTTTTTTCAAGGACACGAAATTGTCCATCGCATCTTGACTTACTTCCGCTGCTGCGGTTTCTTGCACTTTTGTTTCTTCTGACATTTAAAATTACCTCCTCGGATCATACCCCAACTTTATTTAAACGTGCAGCCTCAGAATGAAACACTCTCGCAGGCCCACCGTCTAAAACATGAAAAAAAATAATAATTACCCTTGCTTCGCCATCAAACGAATATTCGCCATAATGGTTTCCGTTACTTGTTCGAGCACATCGGAAGATGAATCCTGAATAAAGGCCGTCATATCAATGGGCTTGCCATATTTGATGCGCATCTTACGGAATAATTGGTACTTCCCGATAATAGCGACCGGAATGACTACGGCTCCACTTCGAAGCGCAATCATGGCAGCACCCTTCTTGCCTGCGCTGTTATCGCCTGCATTGCGAGTACCCTCCGGAAAAATCCCCATCACATTGCCTTCTTTCAGCAAGTTGATGGCATTGCGAATAGCATCCTTGCTGACTCCTCCCCGTTTCACCGGGAATGCGCCTAGCGTCCGAATAAAAGGTCCGAGCAAAGGTACCTCGAACAATTCCGCCTTTGCCATGTAATGAACTTTACGGTTCACCTTCGTGCCTACCGTCGTAGGATCAAGCAAGCTGATATGATTACAGCAAAGCACGACTGGCCCTGTGGCCGGAATGTTCTCTAATCCGGTAGCTTCGAACCGGAAAAGCACGGCATAGATGATTCGCAGCAAGCTTCGGCAAATGTTATATACCATAGTTTACTTCGCCTCCGCCGTTTTGGTTCGGCATAAGTCTAGAATATGTGCGACGACTTGGTCAATCGTCAGTTCTGTGCTGTCGAGAACTTCTGCATCCTTCGCACGAACAAGCGGAGAGAACTCTCTGCTTTCGTCGCTTCGGTCGCGATCTGCAATTTCTTGCTCCAATTGCTCAAGCGGCACAAGCTCACTCTCAGATAGTTCCTGGTATCGGCGCAGCGCGCGAACTTGAACGCTAGCAACCAGAAATACCTTTACTTCGGCCCCTGGCAGTACATGCGTACCGATATCGCGGCCATCCATAACGACACCTTTCGCTGCTGCCAGTTTCCGCTGCATCTCAACGAGACGCAACCGAACGGCTTCATGCGAAGCGATCTCCGAAACCTTAAGCGTTACTTCTCTTGAACGTATGTCGGTTGTGATGTTCTCACCGCCGAGCCGCACAATCTGACCTTCGGGTCCCGGTTCCAGTGTAATGTCCACTGTCTTCACGAGCTCCGCCAGCCTGTCCGCATCACTTGGCAAAACTCCCGCACGGTTCGCAGCGAGTGCGACCGCTCGATACATCGCTCCTGTATCAATGTATATGTATCCTAACTGTGCAGCGACTCTTCGAGCGACGGTGCTTTTGCCGGCTCCTGCAGGGCCGTCGATTGCTACGTTAATGCGGCCGCCGTTGTTTCCCCCATCCATGTCCAAGCGGTGTAAACCCTCCTTGAAAGTGCTAAGCGGCTGCTATGTTGCTCTTATCGCCATTAAAAAAGCAGGCTCTGCCTGCGATAGTGAGAATTATACCACAGCAGCCCATGAAGTGCAAAGAACGAAAGACCTACTAGAAGGGCGTTCCTTCAAGTCGATCCACGCCCGTTACCCATAGCCTGACTGCCGGAATTTGCAGCGCGAGCTGGCTAATCAAGACTGCAGCAACCAGCAGCAGAAAGATAATGATCAGCGCTCTCGTAACATCGTCCGAGATGGACAAATAGTCCCTTTGTGATTTCTTCGCCATGGATACCCCCCATATTCCTGCATTGCTCGGATAAGGGTAGTTTTTCCACGTTGTCATTCCTTATGCACCAAGCGCTGGAACTGGGTGAAAAGCTTTGCTATCTTTTACGGAAATCCAACTGACGTTCAAAACAATAGCGAATGATCCGTTGTCGTTCGCTGTCGAGAATACTCGAGAACTTCGCCATGACTTGATTGCGTCCTGACTCAAGCGGCTTCACGCGGACGATCTCCGCTTTGAAATGAGAATGATCGACCGAGCCGTTTCGATACGCAAGCAGCAGCCAGCATTCCAAATTCGTCCCCTGCTTCATCGGCCATTTGCCATCGACCAGGAACGAAATCCCGCCGCCGCCGACATCATCTGTCATTCCGATAAATCTAATATTAGCCGACAGCTGAATGGCAATTTCAAGCTCTGCGGCAACACGCAGGAAATTGCGGCGCTGCACTTTGGTTATAGATTCCGGTTCAGGCTTGCGAATTCGAATCAATTTCACGCCGTCTTCTACAAAACCAAGTACATGAGTATTGAAATAATTCTTCACGCCGTCTTCGGAAACGAAATGCGCAGAGAGCTCGTCCCCGAGAAACAGCCTTTTATATTTGCCGGTGCCTTCAACAAGCGGAATATCAATCAGCAATTCATCGTTATCACTGTCCGCGATTCTGGATTTATATTCGATTGCGGCCTCTTCTTCATCGGACGAAGCTACATGCAAATATAGAAACTGATTAACTTTTGGCAGCATACTAGCTTCCCCTCCCCTAATGGTTCGATTATACCACAGCATGTCGAAATTTGGGGAGAGGCGGGATAGCAGGAAAAGACGTGCATTCCATGCACGCCTTCGCTTGTTTATTCAGGTAATTGCTCGATGGATTCCTCAATGCCGCTTTCCGCATTGATATAAATTTTATAAACGCCGCCGTTGATTTTGCCAACGTACTCGTAACAGAGCACTTCTTCGCCCATGTCATTATCGATGAGCGCCATCTGTTCCTTCTGTACTTTGAAATCCGGATTCAGCGCAGCTCTCGCATCAGCACTCATCAGCTTCGGTTTAGGCAGCTTCCGTTTGTGATGCTCATAAACAAAGTCCGATGCTTGCAAAGCAACCGCATCCCCGTTATCAAGCGCAATCTTAACGGTCAGCTTATCCGGGTAAATCAATACCCCATTCTGATTGGCTACGAAAGTAAAGACAGCCATCGAGTCATCGCGGTCATACGTAATAGCTTTCATCTTCGGATAGCCGTGGCGAGATAAGAACTCGTCTGCCTTCTTCCTCGCGTCGCTAACGCTTACGATCGGCTTCCCGATATCGCGCGGATTCTCAAACCAAATCAATTGAGCGCCTTTCTGCGAGTAATCCAGCTCGATCGGATTGTCTGATTTATTCCCTTTATAGGTGGCTGAATAAGAAGAGTATTCCGTTCCCTTCCCGTTCTCTACCACCTTGATGTCATTGGGATTGTCCAGCTTCAGGAACTTCGCTGCCAGCTTCTTGACGTCTTCCGGTGTAGCCATTTTTCCACCGAGCATCTTAATCGAACGTTTCTGATACATACTTGCAACCGAAGGACCCCAGTTGATTTCCGGGTATTCGCCGACTTTCTTGTCGACGGTTTTGAAGCCGTCAATGATGGTATTATCGAGCGACGACTTCTCCGAAGCGATCGCAATTTCAACGTCCATCCAGCGCAAATTGTTCGCGATGACTTTATCCTGCACCCCGTAGAGGGATTTCGAAATATATTCCGAATCGGAATATAATGTTTTCAATGTCTTATATTCATCCGGGCTGAGCGGCTGCTTCGTTAAGTCACGAACAGAGGTTTTGTACGAGAAATTCGCAATTTTGGATAAAAACTCTTCCGTCTTATTGAATGGGAGCAGCGTGAGCGGCAGCTGGTTAATTTCGTTCTGCGCTTCGCTGGTCAGCCGCCATACGTTGACGAGACCTTTGCGATGAAAGCCCTGCGACGCGCTGTTCACGGCAAGCGTGTTTCCGAGTTCACGATGGAGCTGCTCTACATGGTAAGTCAGATCGTGGAAGGCACGCTGGTACTGATTCTCCGCCTTAATCAGGATCGAGTTTTTCTCTTGATGCTCTTGATAGCCCCAATAGATAGAGCCGATAAAAAACAGTGTCATCACCGGAAACAGCACTGCGCTTAAACGACGGTACATATAGCAAAAGCTCCTTTCGTATGCAAAACCTGGTGTTAGTTTGGTTTGCGGAAAGGAGCTTTATGCATGTTATTGGTATGATTTTGCTTACATGGCTGTTCCTACAATGCCAGCTCTTCGACGTCGAAATCGTTGAGATTGTTGCATAGACATTGTTTGAACCCGGTATCGATCTTGTCTTTCTCCCTGCGTCCACGCAGGACGAATTTCTCACCGCATAGATTGCAGCGGATGGTTACCTTTACACGAGCCGAAATCATCGTATCCTCCTGAGTAAGATGCAGCTTTTTTCCTATTATAGACGGAAATGCTAAAGCTTAATCTCTTCCTCATGTCCAAGCATTCGAAACGGCGATCCGGCATTGGCACGATTCATCTTCCGTACGCCTTTAATCCACAGGTATCCCATTAACGGTACGATAAACCATACCCAGTAGGTACTGCCTGAGCCCATGATGTAATCATAAACACCATGCTCCGCGAGCGGTACCGCAGCGGCCAGCATGAGAAAATTTCGCTTCTTGTTCGCCATGGGAGCAAATTTGGCTTTGCCCACGTAGTAGCCCATCGTTACGCCAAACAGGGCATGCCCGGATACCGGCAGCAATGCGCGAATGAGCAAGGAACCAACCGACGCAGGCTGGAAAACAGCGTAGAGCACGTTCTCCACTGTTGCAAAGCCAAGCGAAATCGCAACTGCGTAGACGATCCCATCGTAAGGCTCGTCGAATTCGGTATGGTTAAAAATGATATGATACAGAACAAACCATTTCAGCAGCTCTTCAACGCCTGCAGATACTGTAAACGAGAACAGAATGGGACCATCCCCAAGCCATAGCAGCAAGCCTCGCTGGATCACCATGATCGGCAGTACGATTAATACACCGAGCAAGAATACACGGACGACCATGTGAATCGGCTCCGCGTCATATCGGTCCTTTAAATAAAAGTAAGTCAGCAGCGAGATGCCCGGAGCAACCGCCGCTGTCAGTATGGAAAAGAGCAGCATCGTTGAAGTCACCTTCCGAGAGACGGGCTTTCCCCGCAGTTGCAGGCAAAGCTCGTTTGATCGGCAATCGGCTACACCCACCCCCTCAGGCGGACGGCCTCTGCCATTTTGCGGACGCCCACCATATAAGCAGCGAGCCTCATATCCACTTTCTTAAGCTTATGCAATTCATAGACACTATTAAAGCCGCGGATCATCATGTCGCGCAGCTTAGAATCAACTTCGGCCTCAGACCAGTAATAACCCTGATTGTTCTGTACCCATTCGAAGTACGACACAATAACGCCGCCGGCGCTGGCCAGGACATCTGGCACGAGCAGAATGCCGCGATCCGTTATCATCTGCGTTGCTTCCAGCGTCGTAGGACCGTTAGCGGCCTCTACAATGATTTTAGCACGAATTTGGTTCGCGTTGCTTGCCGTTATTTGGTTCTCGATTGCGGCAGGCACCAGAACATCACAATCGATTGCCAGCAGCTCCTCGTTGCTGATGGTATTCTTGAACAAATTCGTGACCGTACCGAATGAATCACGGCGGTCCATTAAATCTTCAATGTCGAGTCCTTGATCATTATACAACGCAGCGTTGACATCGGAAATACCCACAACCTTCGCACCGGCTTCAAACATGAATTTCGCCAGGTAGCTGCCTGCATTGCCGAACCCTTGGATGACGACACGCGCTCCCTTAAGCGCAATGCCTTTCTTCGCCATCGCTTCGTCAATCATGATCGCTACGCCTCTGGCTGTTGCACTCTCACGGCCAAGCGAACCTCCCAGAACAAGCGGCTTCCCGGTGATAAAACCGGGCGAGTCAAATTCACGGATCCGGCTGTATTCATCCATCATCCACGCCATGATTTGCGAATTGGTCATCACATCCGGCGCAGGAATATCTTTGTTCGGTCCGACAATTTGGCTGATCGCCCGAACATACCCTCGGCTTAGACGCTCCAGCTCACGAAAAGACATCTTTCTCGGATCACAAATAATACCGCCCTTGCCGCCGCCATAAGGCAAATCGGCGATGCCGCATTTAATGCTCATCCAAATGGATAACGCCTTCACTTCGATTTCATTGACATCCGGATGAAACCGGACTCCACCCTTCGTCGGCCCTACTGCATCGTTATGCTGTGCCCTGTAGCCGACGAACACCTTTGTCTTGCCATCATCCATCCGAACCGGTATGCGAACGGTCAGGAGCCTCATCGGCTCCTTCAATAAAGCAATCATATCATCACCGTAGCCAAGCTTCCTGAGCGCTTCTTCAATCACGGTTTGTGTTGATGTCAGTACGTTGCTGCTCTCCATTCCATTCAAAGGAATGTTCACCACCTTTTCCTTTGTAATATGAGCGGTAACCGAATCGGCTATGCGGTGAACTTACTTTTGGGCACAAGCTGCAACAAACAAAAAGCACCAGACCTACGGAATATGCCGTAAGCTGATGCTTCTCTAATCGGGATCGCTTTAAAAATGAGTGCAAATTTCCATGACGGCTTTGGCTGGGACGATTACTTTGCCGTACTCTTCGAGAATGGCAGTCGTAATGGAAGTCGCCTCTCCGTACTCTGCCAACAGCGCAATAATTGCGTGGTAGCGCGGAAGCTCGATGCCGACTGGCTCAAAGGCCAGCATATATTTGCCGTTGTAGGCATAAAGACGTCCATCCTCAATCAGTTCAGCGCTCTTAAGCTGCTTACAAACTGAAATGACATCCTCGATGTCTCTGAACGCGTATAGCACAATGTCACTTTGCTCGAGCGTGACTTCCATCTCGTAAACGTCTTCCTCATTGTCTTCTTCTTGAATATGATCCTCGGACTTCCCGTTCACTTTACCTCGTGTAACGATGACGACCATCCCTTGGGCAGGAAGTGCAAACACTTCGACGGCGAGCGGTCCGCTGGCGTCAAAGCCGAGCTCGCTGTAAGCTTGGTCCATCATTTCACTGAACAGCTCGTGCACCTTTGGAATTTCGCGCCACATGTCTTCCTTCTGGATCCCCCGTTCCAGCAAGTCGTCGAACGTCAGGAATATTCGTATTTTGTCTTGATTGAGCCGTTCGATTTTCATGATAGGATCCTCCTTCTCGAGTAGTATCTGCTTCGTATTCTCGGAGCAAAAACCGTCTTCGAAAGCACAATGAACGCGGATAGTATCTGTTATACATAGCGTATGAAGCAGCAGTTATTTGAGTGATTAAAATGTGTTTATGTTGCTATGTTAGCATGTCTGTGGGTGGAATGCACTACAGACGCAAAAAAAAAGAATCGTCCCGCCGCCAATTGTTTATACGCAATTGAACGGCAAAACGATTCTTTTTGTCCTTATCGAATTTATAACAATTTGTCTATAAATTTCTACAAGGTTGAAGTGAAGAAACGTACCGCACCTTCAAAGGGCAGTGACAAACGCTTCTTCTTATGTCTTCATCAGTGAGGTTTCGCTTCTGCTTTTATCTGGTCAACCTGCTCTTTCACACCGGGGTCACTGTTAAGCAGCAGCTCAATCTGTCCCCAAGCGTTGCCGGACCCTTTTGCGGAAGCGTCTGAATGCTTTGGGGCGGCATGCTGCACCATGTCTCCGCTAAATTTACGACTGATGACCGCACCCATCGCCCTCTTCGTCATTCCGTTAACGGCAGTGCCTGCTGCGCTGCTCGCCCAGGCGAACATGCCAGGCTTCTTCTTCGCTATATAAGCCGCCGCTGCCATACCGGCAAGTCCTCCAATCAGAAAACCGGACAATTTCATTGGCAATCCTCCTATGCTGAATGCTGCTTACGACTCGCGTTTAGTTTGCCTAGGGCGAGTTAAGGTCATTCCAGCACAAATTAAGGAAGTAGTAAAGTTCGGTTCCATTTCGAAATATGATACAATAAGTGCATTGTTTTTTGGCGAATTCAACTTCAAGGCCACAGGAGGGCGACAGCATGCCGATTCGTAAACCTCACCTCATCTCCATCGTCATTATGATGGCCCTGCTGGTTACATCCGGATGCAGCAGCAACGGAAACCAGCCTAACACCACCCCTTCAGATTCAACAGGCAATGCAGCGAACAATGGGCCCGCGACAGTGAAGGACCCTGCGCCAGACCCGGCAAACAATACCACGAATCCCGCAACAAACAATGGAAATACAGCCGGTGATAATCAGGGGCAGAGCAATCAGCCCGCAGATGACGATAGTACGAATTCGACAACGCCTTCGGAGAATACGACTGCACCTGAGCCGGATTCTAATGCCACGACGGATCCACAACCGGTCAAGAAGCTTTATAAAATGAATAAAGTATACAGCTTCGTACCTATTGATAAGGCGACCACGAGCAATAAAGTGGTGCTGCTGACCTTCGATGACGGCCCGAAGGAAGACAAAATGGTCAGCTCCCTGCTCGACACGCTCGATAAGCATAAAGCGAAAGCGATCTTCTTCGTGAATGGTTATCGGGTGAAGAAGCACCCGGAATTGCTCAAAAAAATAGCCGATCGCGGGCAAACGATCGGCAATCATTCTTGGGATCACATCGACTTGAAGAAAGAATCACAAGCTTCGGTGAAGAAGCAGATCGAGGACGTTCAGCAAATCGTGAAGGAAGTCGTCGGCACCGAGCCGCAGTTCTTCCGCCCGCCTTTTGGTAACGGTAACGATTATGTAAGGGGTCTTGTTCGCGATCATGGCATGCTCTATATGACTTGGTCAAACGGCTCGCTCGACTGGGATAGCAGCACAAAGGATAAACCGGACAAAGTGATCGCCAATGTGCTTGAGCAGCTCCATCCGGGCGTGAATATCCTGATGCATGAGCTTCCTTGGACAACAGAAGCACTCGACACGCTGCTTACTAAACTTGAGAGCAAAGGTTACGGCTTCATTGATCCTGCGACGATTGACTTAGGTCTGGAGGAACAGCCGCAGACCGCAAAGTAATAAGGTGATATTGGGCAGGTGCCAGCAATCGAATCGGCAATCTGGAAGTACCATATCCACAACTTACAAACAACCGGGGTCCTCTGCTGGCTCCGGTTGTTTGTTGTGCAGAGAAGTCGAACCAGCCGCGCCAGTAACCCGAATCCTCAGTTCCGCGCAAAACCGGTCCAATAAATGGAAGAGCGATTTGACCGCCGTGTGTATGGCCGGAGAGGACCAAGTCCACTTCCTGTCTCTGCTGTGCATTCATCCGATCCACAAGGATCGGATCATGCGCCAGAACGATCGTAAACAGCTGCTGGCTGCCGACGGCCGCTTCCGGATCGCTTAACGCCAAATCCAGTCGATCACGCTCCAAGCGCGGATCATCTACGCCTGCCAGGCGAATGAGGCTGCCGTCCCTTTGCTCCAATACAACAGCTTCATTGACGAGAAGGCGTACCCGCTCTTCCGTCAGCATGACCTCAAGCGGCCTCATATCCTCGTCGTAATCATGGTTACCGTAAACCATATAGACCGGTGCAATCCGCGCAAGCTTCTTGATGTTGCTTCGAGACCTGGCAAGCGGTACTCTCCGCTCCCTCAGATCACCGCCAATCAGCACCAAATCAGCTCCACCGGCCGCGACAAGCCCATCAATCACTTCATCCGAGAGACTTCTTCTATGAATATCTGTGATAAGCAGCAAGGTTGTACCGTCAAATGACGAGGGCAGCCTATCCAAAATTACAATCTGCCGGTCCAATGTGTATTGATACGATGTCCTTATTAATACAGCTGCAATCAGCACGATCACCGCCGCCGCCGACGAAATCCAAATCATCATGAGAAACGAAGCACCCCTCTCCTAGGATTTAGTCGCTCTATCGACTACTCAAACTGCTTTCCCCAAAGAAGAAGTCCTACTAATAAGAGTACGAATAGAAAAATAATAATTTTGTAAAACCATCCTGCCATCTGCTGCTTATTAGAAGGATGTGATTTCCTTCTGGAAGGAAAAGGTACTTCAATGCCTGCAGCCGCTTCGGAAGCAGCCTGTTCCGCCTGTTTCTTTGCCGCAATCGAGGAAATCGATTTCCTGCTGCCAAATTTCTGAACTCTGCTCATTCTTCCCTCCGGAAACGGATTACGAAGCCCATAATCATATCAATCAGAAAGTGTGCTACTATAGGCGCCCATAGTGTGTCGGTTTGAATATAGATCCAGCCTAACGCATAGCTGATAGCAAATACAAGCCCTGTCGGAATCCAATGCTTCAAATACCGAACATGAATGGTTGCAAAAATAATGCTTGTCCAATAAGGTCCGAATTGATGTTGAATAGCACCACGGAAAAGCGTCTCCTCACAGATGGAAACGATTAAGGACAACACCACCACATGCCATATCGCACGGTTTTTAAAAATGCGATCATTGACGCCGCCGTCATCATTGGCTTCATCGGGTACAAATCGGGCCGAAAGCAAATCAATTGCAAGGACCGCAGCTGCCAATCCGGCTCCAAAATACAGAAATGAAAGGCCTTCCGGCAAAACAAATAATAAAAATGGATTACGATGCTGAAAAAATAACCAGATGAAACCGATAACTAAGGTAATCGCTTGCGTGGCATATAGATTTATAAGAAGCATCCGGTCATCAATCTGATCGATGCTCACCGGTTTAATCTTCATTTTGCGAATGTCGAATTTTTTCATATCCAGCTCCCTAATACACTATGAAAGGTGCATATTTCCTTTTCAAAGGTTTTCCCCTATACTAGGAGAACGATCTAATCAACCCCAGAATTCGACAAACAATTAAAGTGAAAGCCTTGTATTTACTAGCATTTTGGCGAAATATCGGATGAAGGAGATTATCATGGAGAAACGACTGACTCGTACTGAAATGCTATTTAGCTTAGGCTTCCTATTCATGCTCGTTTTCGCCGTGGCAGCCTTTTTCTATGGCGTGAAGATAGGTTCAGACAAAACCGAAGCAAAAATAATTGAAAATGCTAAACATCTTAGCAGCAGCAAGAACGCAAGTGCAGGTGCCTATCAACAGCAGGATCTGGTTTCATTCTATCATACTGTATTTCTGCCATATCGTGAATTTCAATCCGAATGGTTCGAAACCATTCATAAACTTTCCTCTCAGCAGCTAACGGATACCAGCTCTTCGCTGAAAGAACTATCGAACATTGCTGAGCAGAAGTATGGAGAGGCCGAACATGCATCTGTACCGAAGAGCTCACCGCTTCTCGAATCCGCTCAACTCCAGCTGCTTAAGAGCTTGCGAATGTTCAGTGAAGCCGCGCAGCGCGGAGCGGGATCAGCCAAGGACATGAACAATACCGAACTCTTGAAAGCCTTAATGAAGGATGCCTACTACACGCAAGGTGTGAAATTCGCTATGGCAGGTCAGCAAAGTTACTACACTGCGATGCTGAAATGGAGCGCGTCGGTCAACCCGAACATTCCGGACCATTACGACAGCACCTCTGTGCTGAGCATCCAGCAATGGAAGACGCTGCCGCTGACCATTAAGAATAAGCTGATGGCGGATATGTTGAATGCCCGCAAAACACTGGCGCCGTTCTATCCGCAGGATCTGGCATCTCGCGTCGATCAATTTATCGTTTCCGGACAATCCGGCAGCATGAAGATGAAAACGGTCGATTCCATCGTCGATCTCCTTATCAGCACGGAAGCTGTACGATCAGGCGATTTCAGTGACAGCAAAGCCGTCCTGTATGCCAAAGAGCTGCTTCCACAGCTGCCGTTCTTCTTCCCGGAGAGTGAATAAGGACTTTAATCGTATTGAAAACCATCCAACGAGGATACCGCAGCCATTCCGCCAATAACATTGGTGAGGTTGCCGTATCCTCTTTCACTTAAATAGCGGCAAACCGCAGCGCTTCTTACACCGTGTGCGCAAATGACATATACCATTCGATCCTTATGCACAGCTTCCGAGTCTTCCCGGAAGGTTGAGAGCGGCATCAGCGTACTGTTATCTAAATGATAATAATTCCATTCGTCCATTTCTCTGACATCAATGATTTGATCAGGCGAGAGCTTTCCCTCGCGCACAAGCGCCATAAACGGCTCTGGTTCAATATTGTCCCATTGTTCCACAAGAATGCCCCCTTTTTACGGTCGATCATAACGAAAATTTCACATTTGGGCAAGTTTTAATCATTGCAATTTGAGTTCTACTTGCATTAAAATAGTAAACATTAATGTAGCCTGGTTCTGTTGGTCCATCCGGTACAACAATAGCTTGACGTGTGATCGTGTGACAGACCCTCGCCTAAGCTGCTGCGCTGTGCGGCATCTTACGAGGGTCTTTCACTTCTACTATACATCCATCATACAAACGCTCAGGAGGCAACCACCATGTTTAAAGTATTGGTCTCAGATCCAATCAGCGATCTAGGCATTCAGAAACTTATGGATGCAGAGGATGTCGTTGTCGACAAGAAGCCTGGATTAAGCGAGGACGAGCTCGTAGCCATTATCGGCGAATACGATGCACTTCTCGTACGCAGCCAGACGCGCGTTACACCGCGCATTATGGATGCAGGTAAATCGCTTAAGGTTATCGGTCGCGCCGGCGTCGGAGTGGACAACATCGACTTGGAAGCAGCTACACAACGCGGAATTATCGTTATTAACGCACCAGACGGCAACACAATCACAACTTGTGAGCATACGTTTGCCATGATGATGTCTGTTGCTCGTTTCATTCCACAAGCCTACCTCAAGACTGTAGGCGGCGAGTGGGATCGCAAGTCGTTCCTTGGCGTCGAACTACGCGGCAAAGTGCTCGGCGTACTCGGTATGGGCCGTATCGGCAGCGAAGTGGCAAAACGCGCGAAAGCGTTTGACATGGAAATTTGGGGTTATGACCCATTCCTCACGGAAGAGCGCGCTGAGAAGCTTGGCATTCGTCTCTCCAGCGTAGATGACATCGTACGTAATGCAGACTTTATGACCGTGCATACGCCGCTTACACCGGAAACGCGTCACATGATCTCTCGTGCGCAATTCGAAGTGATGAAGAAAGGCATGCGCATCGTGAACTGTGCACGCGGCGGTATCATCGATGAGCAAGCGCTTGTAGAAGCAATCGATCAAGGAATTGTAGCAGGTGCAGCATTCGACGTATTCGAGGTTGAACCGCCGGCAGCCGATCATCCGTTCCTGAAGCATCCCAAAATCATCGTAACCCCGCATCTTGGTGCATCTACTGTTGAAGCTCAAGAAAACGTGGCCATTGATGTATCGGAACAAGTATTGAACATCCTTCGCGATAAACCGTTTATGAACGCGGTCAACATGCCTCCGATTCCGGCGAATGTACTGAGCAAGCTACAACCGTACTTCGGCCTTGGCGAGAAACTGGGCAGCTTTATTGCTCAACTGACTGAAGGTGCCGTAGAAGAAATCACAGTCAGCTATGCAGGTGAGCTGGCTGAGGTTGATACGCAGCCGTTGACACGTTATGTTGTACGCGGTGTGCTTTCTCACCACCTCGGTTCGGATCAAGTGAATGTCGTGAATTCCATGCATCTTGCTAAAGAACGCCATGTGAACATCGTGGTACAGAAGTCTCACGAAGCACGTGACTTCACGAACTCCATTACCGTAACACTTCGCTCCAAAACTGCTACTCGCCTGGTAACGGGTACAATGTTGACAGGTTATGGACCACGAATTGTACAAATCGATCGTTTCCCTGTTGACGTTGCTCCGGAAGGCAACATCATCTTGATCTCGCATAACGACAAACCGGGTATCATCGGTAATGTCGGTATGCTGCTTGGAAACAACAACGTGAACATCGCAACGATGCAGGTTGGTCGTGAGCTTGTTGGCGGTTCTGCAATCATGGTATTGACTGTAGACAAAGGCGTGTCCAAGGACGTTATCGCCGCGCTGGTCAATCTGCCGGATCTGAACAAAGCGAAAGAAATTAATCTCTATTAATTACAATAAGCTCCGACCCTTTTCGAGGGTCGGAGCTTTTTTGTGCACGCATCTGACATGAAAATGTTTCACGACCAACAAGATTTCTCTACTTCCTTCAACAAGAACCGACTTTCCGGCGCTTAACTAATCCCGACCAGCTGCATCCTCACATAAGTCGAATCATACCAATGTGCACGAAGCTCGATGCGATGTCCGCTTCTTCCTGCAGCCCAATGAAACGGTACCGAGAAATATTCATAGCGATTGGTTTGCTTCCAATCATTGCGCTGCAGAACACGCGTTGCGAGCACGGCACCTGAATCGTCTGCATCCACAACCTCGAGCCGGATGACGTCATTTGTACCGCTGTTGCTATCGACCATCATTTTCCATGTGGCGATGTTATCTCCTACCGGTGTATTGGTCGTATACGGACCGTATTGCATGTAATCCGGACCGTCTAAGCTGGTTGAAGCAGACCAGCCGTCACTGTCTGTGCGTCCAATAACATGACCGATTCCTGCATCCGCCATCCCCCATTTCAAATCGAAGCCACCGTCATTTTCATTGGCAATGAGCGCCCTGCTTGTAGGATTGGTCCGATAATAGATGAAGTTCTCTCCGTCTACCGACAAGAAGCTCGGTCCATCATTGCCGAACGTATTGTCGGTCTGAGGCAATATATGGTTTTGACTAAACTTGCTCCAGTGGACCAAATCAGTCGAGCTCGCAACCCCTGAAGACCATTTGGCCGTGTTATACGGGGGATCCTCACTGCCTTCATAGGTCATATAATAGGTGCTTCCTACTTTGACGATATCTCGATGACCCGCTGTTCCGGCCTCCCAAGTGCCAGGTACGGTATCGATTACCGGATTTCCGGAATATTTGGTCAGTGATGTCAGGCTCGTTCCCGTGGCAACGCCGATGCGGCAATCTGAGCCGTCATATCCATGATAAAATAAATACCATGTGCTGCCTTCTTTATAGAGCGACGGAGTTCCAATATTGACGCTTTCCCAGCCCGTAGAATTATGCGTCAATATCTGGCCTTGTTTAGTGAAGCTAACGCCGTCCGTGGAAGTTGCCAAGCCGATTTGTCCCGGTGATCCCGTACCCGTTCCTTCATAGACGAGATAGAAGGTGCCGCTGTCGTACCATACGCCGGGAAACGTAGCAAACGAATCATCCCATTGTCCAGGCGACCCTGCCGTCAAGACAAAGCCGTTATCCGTGAAATTGACCCCATCGGTTGACTTCGCTAAGCCGACACCGCCTTTGCCGAACGCATCCCATTTGATGTAGTACGCCCATATTTCGCCATTCACTTTGAGGGTAGAAATAAAATGCATCGAAAACGAACTACCGATAAACGGATTGATTTTATCCAGCTTTATAAAAGCTTGATTATCCATCAAATGCGACATATTGGATGCGATATTCGAGGTTGTCACGTTACCGGTGGATACGGCAGCAGGTCCGATATCCGTTGCAGCCGAGTTATAATCAGAGCCATTCACGAATACGACGCTCTTCGTGGTCGTGCTTCCGTTTGTTACTTTAAGGTTGTCGTACTGAGCGGAATAAGACTGGGAAGCACTATCATTCTCTCCGACGATATCCCATTTGGATGAGGTTTTGCCGATCATGGAGGCTGGGACCGCCAGCTTGCGGTGATACCATTTGTTAGTGGAAAATGCGGAGATATTGGCATTCGGATGACCGCTAATATTGTTCTGATCTTTCCAGACGGATGATCCGGTATCCCGGAAGTATGTCCCATCGGCGTTAATAATTTCGATACCTCCGGCGCCATCGATGCCACTCGATATCTTTACATCGTATTCGATGTAATCACCGGAAACAAACGTATAGGCTTTGTTCGATATTCGTTTGTAGATATACTTGTTCGCTGTACCGCTGGCGTCATTCGTCACACTGAGCGATACGATATCGCCCCCTGCCCATGGGTTGGCACCTGCTGTCGCCGTTGCTGCAAACATGCCGGTCATCAAGACAGTGGATAAGAATAGCAGAACCCATTTCTTCACCTGATTGGCTGTCATAAACATCCTCCTTTGAAGTGGAAGTGAATGCAAGCTCAGTTTAAATTAGTATAATTTGACCAGTCAATATAGCCTTCTATAGCAACCAAGCTCTTTCTTGAAACTTTTTCTTGGGGAATCGTTGAACAGCAGAAACACACCTAAAAAAGCTGCCCCACGTGAGGAGCAGCTTCTGAAAAGTTTATAGAACCGGAAGTAAGATGGTAAACGCAGTGCCTGCCCCCATAACACTTTCCGCCTTAATTTGACCGCGATGGGATTCGATAATGTTCTTCACGATAGCAAGTCCGAGGCCAGTTCCGCCTGATGCCCCGCGTGTACGAGCTTTATCCGCTTTATAGAATCGCTCGAAAATATACGGAAGGTCACCTTGCGGGATTCCCTCGCCCTCATCTGTCACTTTAATCTCGACATAAGCCTTCTGATCCACGATCACATTGCAGGCGCTAAGCGTGATTGACGCCTGCATCGACGTATGGCGAATCGCATTGTCCAGCAGGTTCGTCAGCACTTGCTCCATGCGATCCTCGTCTGCCTGCGCGATGACGAGCGGCTCTGTCGGAAGCTCGATATGAAGGTGTATGTCTTGCTCCTTCGCACGCACCAAGAACTTGCGATGTACTCGCTTCAGAAGTCCGGTCAGATCCGTCTCGACCAGCTTCATCTCAATATGACCGGCTTCCATTCTGGCCAAATCCAGCAAATCCTTCACGAGGCGACCCATGCGAAGCGACTCCTCATAAATCACCTGCGCAAGCTCCTTGCGCTCTTCCGGTGAAGCTGCAATATCATCCAGCAACGCTTCGCTGTAGCCTTGCAGCATCGATAATGGCGTCCTGATCTCATGAGAGACGTTAGCAACGAAGTCCCGGCGAAGCTTCTCCAGCTTCGTCTCCTCCGTTACATCCCGCATTACCGCAACCGCACCGCGAACGGTATGATTCGATTTGAGCGGAGCCATCACAACCGACCATACACCGCTTTGCACATGGACTTTATCGGATAAGTCCCGACCTTCCCGAAGCACTTTGCGGTACAGATCAAACATCGGCTCCGGTACCTGCGTATGGGAGCCAATATAATCTTCCGTCCATTCCAGCTCATTCCACTTGTCAATCAACTTCTGTCCATGTGGATTAGCCAGTATGATTTGACCTTCCGCATCGAAGGTAACGACCGCATCAGCCATACTCCGATGGACGCTCGCTAGGTGATCCTTCTCATGATTCAAGTCATGAATCAACGTATCCAGCTCAGAGGCCATATTATTGAACGTGTTGGCCAGGTCGCCGATCTCGTCCGTCGAACGAATGGGTACTCGTGTACGGTACTCGCCTTGGGAGATCAGATCAGCCGCTTTCTTCAGTTGAAGCAGCGGCTGCGTGATTTTGGTAGAGAGGAAGAACGCAAAAAACGTCGATAACAGAAACCCGATGATGGCCGTGTAAACAAACAGCACCTTGACATCATGCGAGTTCTTGAAGGCAATGTCGATATATTGGAGCAGGAACATCCCCAGTATAAGCAATACGACAGCCACAAGCGCGATAATTGTAATCCATAGCTTCCCGACAACACTTCGCCAGATCATCACTTACTTCGGCACCTCAAGCTTATAGCCTACGCCCCAAACCGTCGTGATCATCATCGCAGCTTCCGGAGAAACTTTGTTCAGCTTCTCGCGAAGTCGTTTGACATGGGTATCCACGGTACGAAGATCTCCGAAAAACTCATAGTTCCAGACGTCTTTCAACAATTCTTCCCGGGAAAACACTTTATCCGGCGAAATCGCCAAGTAATGAAGCAGCTCATATTCCTTCGGCGTCAAACTGACCTCTTGCCCGCCAGCCATGACACGATGCGCATCATGCTCGATAATGAGATGCGGGAACACGATATTATTGCTCGTCAACGCTTCCTTCGTTAAGAACGCGGTAGCCGACGAACGGCGCAGGATGGCTTTCACGCGATAAATGACTTCGCGAGGGCTGAATGGTTTCACAACATAGTCGTCAGCGCCTACTTCAAAGCCTTGAACGCGGTTCATTTCCTCGCCTTTAGCCGTCAACATAATAACCGGCGTCGCCTTTACCTGACGCAGTCTGGAACAGACTTCTACGCCATCAATTCCCGGCAGCATGACATCCAGCAGAATCAGGTCAAATTCGCCTGCTGTTGCAAGGCGAAGTGCGGTTTCGCCGTCCTCGGCCTCCTCAATGAGATAGCCTTCCTTTTCCAGATACATTTTGAGCAGCCTGCGAATTCGTTCTTCGTCATCAACTACAAGAATGCGGTGAAGTTCTTCAGACATGTCCGTTGTCTCCTTTCAAATCTTGCTTATCTTCATTAAACGCCTGCGTAGGAGTGCAAGCCGACAAGGACCAAGTTAACCCCAATCAGCGTAAACAACACAATGACAAAGCCGATAACCGCAAGCCATGCCGATTTGGAACCATGCCACCCGCGCGATAGACGCAAATGTAGGTAAGCCGTGTAGTACAGCCAAGTAATAAGCGCCCATACTTCTTTAGGATCCCAGCCCCAGAAACGCGACCAGGCAATGTAGGCCCAGATCATTGCGAATATTAGTGCGCCCAGCATAAAGATCGGATAACCAATAGCAATGGCGCGATAGCTGATTTCATCAATATCATCTTCGTCGATATCATCCATCAGAGGATGAATCGCGGCCCCGATCCGCTTGCGCAAGACAAGTCGCAGGATACCGTATAGAATGGCCCCGTTAATGATTGACCACGTAATCGTGTTCAGCTTACGAGCCGCATTGACGCCTTTCATCCAGGACGGAGTCTCCATCAGCGGTTTCTTCACACCAAGGAAGGCATCAATCGATACATCTTGGCTGTTATATGGCTTGAAGATTGGCGGAAGGGAGTATTCAACGGTTTCCGTCGTCGTGCTCTCAATTCCTTTGTCATCAATGACAACATTCTCTTTCTTGAACGTCGCTTCATAGCCAGCGCCACGGAAAGAGAAAACCGAGCCGATAAACGCAATGATGATGACGATGACAAATAGCGTAAATTCGACCCAGCGTTGTTCGCGTCTTGCTTGTGGACTCGTTTTCTTGAAGTCAACCGTACGAAGCAAGTACATCAATCCAGCTGCAAAACCAACTGCGAAGAAAGCTTCGCCTGTTGCCGCTGTCGTAACGTGAACTTTAAGCCAAATCGACTGCAGTGCCGGGATGAGCGGTTGAACCTCTTGAGGAAATACCGCTGCATATGCAACAATAATAACCGTTAATGGTAAGGTGAACAAACCAAGCAGCGGTTTGCGGTAGATCGCGTTGACGATGATGAACGCAAACATAATGGCCATCGCCAGAAAAGTCATAAATTCATACATGTTACTGGTCGGGATGTGGCCCCCGCCGATCCAGCGTGTAATAAAGAAGGTTACGTGTGAAGCAAATCCAAGTATCGAAACCGCGTATGCGACAAGGCCCCAGCGGCGAATATGCTCTTCCGGACTGCGGTTGCTCCATTTGCGCCCGAGGGCGGCAACGCCATAAAACATAAATCCGAAGCAGTACAGAAAAAATGCGACGATAAACGCGTCGCTGCTAAAATCAAGCAAACTCACGATTTGTTCCTCCCGTTATCGAGCGACTTCGGCTCTACGACGACGCCTAGCCCGCGCAATGCGGAAGCGACCTCGGCACGCATGCCGTAATTATTCTTGTTCGTATGTGCGCCTAACGTGACGCGGCCGCCCTCTATGCGAAGCCAAATTCTGCGGTGATGCCAATAAGAACCCAGCAACAGTCCAAACATCGATATGCCGGCCCCTACCCAGATATAAGGCATCGCCCGATCTGAGCGAATATTAAGCGAGGTCATCACACCTGCGAACTCAACACCTCCCATAGTCGGAACCTTCAGCTCAAACCTTTTGCCCATTTCCCCATTGATGAGATCCTGGCTGAATCGCGCTTTGTCGGTTTGTTTCGGGAAGTACATGTACGGCTCGCCATCCGCCGCCAAATCCGGACCTTTCATCACGAACACAAATGCCGGCGCGTTCGGCTCCTTGGATTTCGTCGTCGGCTTGCCTTCCGAGTTCAGCGCAAAATCCATGTACGTCTGACGGAGCTCAAGCGTGTACTGTCCAAGCTTGTAGGTTAATTCCGGATTCCGCATGACGAGATCGAAAGGCCCATAGGTCTGGCCCGTCTTATGATCGATCAGAACCGGATGAACGGCCTTCAGCTTCGGTGTATCGTCGAAGCCGAACTGATATGCCTTGATGCCTTTGTAGGAAAGCGGATCGTTCACGATAATATTGTGACGCTTCACTTCCTTCAACTGCGGCTGCTTGGAAGGATCATCGCAATCCGCCTCGCACTCATACAGCACGGCCTTCGTCTCGTAGAGTTTAGCCCGGGCCGTCCCTTTCAACGATTCCGGAAGCTCTGCATCCGTATAGTAGTTGATCGTAAACTTCTCGTTCTTCACGTAATAATTCGTTTCAGGGATTTGAACCGTTTCCCCTTCCGTCACCGTTACGTAATTGTCCATCGCCCAACCGGGAAGCGTCCGAAGCAATACCGCGAGCAGGAACGTAATCAAGCCAATATGATTAATATAGGGTCCCCAGCGGCTGAACCGGTATTTCTCCGCCAGCAGGGCGTCGCCTTCATGATGGACCTTATAATGCTTGCGCTTTAGCTCCTTAGCCATCGCAGCGGTCCAATTCTCTGCTGATCCTTCAATATCACTCGTAAATACGGTCTTCTGTCTGGTCAAGAACGTGTTATGCTTTCGGATTTGTTGTTTGTTCAGTGCCCGATAGAGCGGCAGCACACGATCAAGACTGCAAATAACGAGCGAAGTTCCGATCATAACCAGCAGGCCGATAAACCACCACGACTCATACGTATTGGACAAGCCGAGCTTATAATACCATTTGCCGATCCAGCCGTAACGCTCTTCGTAATACGTTGTAGGATCAAATGAGATAAAGGCATTCTCTTGTGTGAAAATCGTGCCGACCATAGCGGCAATCAATGTAATCACGATCAAACGAACTGCAATTTTAACCGAAGAGAAAAAGTTCCAAACGCGATCAATCGGTGACGGATTCGTCTTCTGCGAGCGCCTTGCAATGCCGTCGTAGCGCATCTCGAGCGGCGCATCGCTCTCTGCTTCTTCCCCGTCCAGCGGGTTGCCGCAATGCTCGCAAAGCACGGTTCCAACCGGATTCTGGTGACCGCATTCACATTTCGTATTTTCAAAAGTCAACATGCAAAAAAACCTCCTTCGACTAGGACTGAAGCAATTTCTCGATCCGCTTGTCCATGTCCGCTTCCGCCATCGGTCCGACAAAGATGTCTTGAATCGTTCCATCCGGCTTCACAAAGAAGGTAGTGGGATACGACTTCAAACCGTACTTTCGCTGTACGTCGTTATTCTCGTTAAGCAGTATGGAATAGCCGACATCAAACTGCTTCACAAAATTAGAAACGGTCAATTTGTCCTCGCCAAGATTAATCCCGACGACTTCAAAGGGCTTATCTTTATGCTTCGCGTATTGGGCGACCAAATCCGGCGTCTCCGTTACGCAGCCCGGACAGTATGTACCCCAGAAGTTGATGACAAGTGCCTTGCCTTTGTAGTCTGCGAGCCTGTGTGTTTGGCCGTCCATACCAATCAGGGCGAAATCCGGCGGCTCCGAGCCTTTCCGCGGCAGCCCGTCATGAGAACTAAACAGAGCATTGCCGATTGCATAGCCCCCGAGGAGCAATACGCCCAGAAAAATAACAATTTGAATGAGTCTGCGGTTCGATTTCATATAAGTGTTAGTCACCGCCCGTTCTTATGCTGCAATTTTCTTGAATTCCATACTATCATTATAACGAAAATTCGACGGCAATTGAGGTTGCCGTCGCTCGTTATTTTTGAATTTTATGTGTCTTGACAGCCGCTGCGCGCAGCTCTTGAACCTCTTTGGGCGTTAAATGGCGGAACTTTCCACGTGCCAATCCGTGTAGCCCCAATTCGCCGAATCGTACGCGGCGAAGCAGCAGTACCGGATGATTAATGGCATCGAACATCCGACGAACCTGCCTGTTGCGTCCCTCGTAGATCGTAATCGTAATCGTCGCCTGATTCTTCTCCGTATTTACATCGTGATACTCTACCTCAGCAGGTGCTGTCATTCCGTCCTCAAGCAGAATGCCCTGCTGCAGCCGCTCCAGCGCCGTGCCGTGCGGTACCCCTTTAACAGTGGCCCAATAAGTCTTCGGTACGTGATGGCTCGGATGCGTCAATAAGTTCGCAAACTCGCCGTCATTCGTAAGCAGCAGCAAACCTTCCGTATCATAATCAAGCCGGCCTACAGGATAGACGCGCTCTGTAATGCCGGGCAGATAATCCGCCACAATCTTACGTCCCTGCGGGTCACTCGCACTTGTAATGACACCTTTGGGCTTATGAAGCATCAAGTAAAGCTTGCTCTCACTCTGGATTCTGCGGCCCTTCACCGTAATGATATCAACGGCCGGGTCAGCTTTGACCCCCAGTGTAGTCACTGTCTCCTCATTGACCTGTACTTGACCGGACAATATGAGCTCCTCGCATTTGCGGCGTGATGCAACGCCCGCCTGCGCCAAAATCTTCTGTAAACGTTCCAATGATTTCACCTCACCCACCATCATACCCTAAATGACAGGTGGAAAGAAAGTGCACAACAAATATGCCCGCAAGAGCGAATGCACTATAGTGCAGTACGCTTGCGGGCATTATCCGGTTAACTTACCCAAACACGAATAAACAAATGATGATAGCAGCGAAAAAACCGACGAAATCTGAAAATAACCCTACTTTAAGTGCATACTTACTGCGCCTGATTCCAACCGCTCCAAAATAAACCGTGAGTACGTACAGTGTCGTATCCGTACTGCCTTGGATCGTAGATGAGATCCGTCCGATCATGGAATCCGGCCCATACGTCTTAATAAGCTCAGTAGTGAATGCAAGTGACCCCGCTCCGGTAAGCGGCCGCAGCAGTCCGAGCGGCAATACTTCGCTTGGAATACCTAAGCCATCGAACAATGGCCGTATGAGCGAAGCCATCATATCCATAGCTCCGGATGCTCGAAACATACTGATCGCTACCATCATCCCGACCAAATGCGGAATAATGTTAATCGCCGTGCCGAAGCCGTCCTTGGCTCCTTCGATAAATGTTTCATACACGGGTACGCGCTTAAATGCAGCATAGAGCGGAATAAACACGATCATGAACGGGATGATCCAAGCTGAGACGGCCGTTATCCATTCATACAACGGCCTCACCCTTTCCTTGGCCGTCTGCCGTGAGCGACTCCACGCTTCGAGGAGCTGCCGTTCCATCGCGGCTGGTAAATCGCGGCGGCTTATTGCGATATCGTTTGCGATACCAGCGATCGGCAGCAATAGCCGCTGCTGTCGCAACCAAGGTGGCCGCTAGTGTTGTTCCGACAATCTCCGCAGGATGCGCCGAGCTGTAAGTCATGCGAATTGCAATTAACGTTGTAGGGACAAGCGTAATGCTGGAAGTATTGAGCGCAAGCAACGTGCACATGGCCGCTGAAGCGGTCTCCTTGTCCGGATTGAGCTTCTGCAGCTCCTGCATCGCTTTAATCCCCATAGGCGTAGCCGCGTTGCCGAGCCCGAGTATGTTTGCACTCATGTTGCTCATTATGTAACCGAGGGCCGGATGACCCTTCGGCACGTCTGGGAATAAGAATCGGACAACCGGCTGCAGCAAGGCGGCGATTTTGCGGAGCAGACCCGCATCCTCGCCGATGCGCATAAGCCCCAGCCAGAACACCATTACGCTGATGAGCCCGAAACTGACGGTGACTCCGCTCTTCGCTCCTTCAAATGCGGCCTCGGTCAAGGCTTCCATTCGACCATTCACGATTGCTGCAACGAAGCTGACCGCGATAAAGAAAAGCCAAATGAAATTTACCATCCCCCGGCCTCCTTCCCTCCAAACAAAGTAGACAGCGTGACCGTCAGTGCCCTTCGGAAGGAAGCTGATGATAAGCCGCCATAAGCAGACTCCGATTGATCACCGATCACCCAAGCCGGTTTCTCCGGCATTGTAATACGCTGACTCTGCGGATCAAATACCGGCGTCGAGCCAATCCTCTCCTCACCGATAAACCACTCCAGCTTCCCGCGCTCACCAAGCTTGTATGCTGTAGAATTGGCATCGATCAGCGTCAGCTTCGAACGCAGCTGCTGCTGCTCGCCTTCAGCAAACGGATAAAGCAGCGTTCGTCCGACGGCAAGCGGATATCCGTTTATCGACTGGCCTTTGTGTGTCACTTCGGTTAAGCGGAAATTGGCGAAGCCGAAGTCGAGCAGCTTACGGTGATCCTGCCAATCATCCCCGTCATTTAAGGTAACCGCAACAAGCTGCTGGCCATTCCGTGTAGCCGAGCTGACCAAGGTTCGAAGCGACTTCTTCGTATAGCCCGTTTTGACGCCGTCCGCTCCTTCGTACATCGTGAGCATTTTATTTTTGTTCCGCCATTGGTAGTCCCAGCTGTCATTCGGATTAGGAGCCTTCTTCTCCTTCGTCTTCACGATTTCTTTGAAAACCGGGTTCTTCATGGAGTAGGCAGTCAGCTTCGCCAGATCGTTCGCAGATGAATAGTGTCCCTCGGCGTCCAGACCGCTGGGGTTCATGAACTGGGAATTAGAGAGGCCCAGCATCTGTGCCTTCTCATTCATCATATGGACGAAACCTTCCTCCGTACCGCCGACATGTTCCGCAATCGCTGTTGCTGCATCATTGCCGGACCTTAGCATCAAGCCGTAAAGCATATTTTGCAAGCTCATTTCCTCGCCGCGCTGCAAATAGATGGACGACCCTTCTTTGCCTGCAGCTCGTATACTCGTCTTCACTTTGTCGGTGAGCTTGCCGTGCTCTATGGCTACAATCGCCGTCATGATCTTCGTTAAGCTGGCAATGAGCATGGGCTTGTCCCCGTTATAACTGTAGAGAATGCGACCTGACTCCACATCGATAAGCGCTGCGCCTTTGGCATGGGTCGATACGCGCTCCTTCGGAGCAGCCGCGGCTGTTGTTAATCCGGTTAGAAAGAGGCAAGTTGCCGTTGACAACAGAATAAGTTTGTACCATTTTCGGGTGAATCTCGACCTCATACACTTCCTCCTTCGAAACTGGCGGGCAAGAACATGGTCTTGTACCAGTATATGAACAGGTCCATGAGATATACTACCGAGCCCGTCCTGAAAAAAAAGAAACCGCCCCGCAGGGACGGTTCCATATGCAATTAGTGGCCATCCATACTTTCGATGAGAACGGATTCCAGCCCGCTTTCACTGCTTGCCGTGTTTTTCTTGAACATACTCTGGATTTTCTCGAACACTTGCGGCGCGGAATCAATGACCCGTTCCATCAAATGAGTTTGATTATCCAGCGGTACAATGCGTACCCCCTGCGTGCCTACGACAAGGAAAGCGATTGGCGTTATGGATACCCCGCCGCCGCTGCCGCCGCCAAATGGCAGTTGAACGGCTGCGTTATGCGAGTCCCCTTGCTTATGCTCGTCGAAGCGGATATCACTGCCCCCCGCGACAAAGCCGAAGCCCACTTTCGAAATCGGCATGATGACGCTGCCGTCAGGTGTTTGGACCGGATCACCGACAATCGTATTTACATCGACCATTTCCTTGATATTTTCCATTGCGGTTTGCATTAAGCCTTGAATCGGATGGTCTGTCATCTCAAAAAGTCCTCCTTGGTTCAAAGTCGGTAGCTGCACCTTTCCGTTCATATCGTTCCCCCTCTTCAGGAGCATTATGTAATCAACCGCGGAGCAGAATACGCTGTAAGCCGTGTAAGCCGCCAGAAAGACCATTTGCTTTCTTAATCCGAGCGAATAACCTCACAATGGCAAAGATTGCATAACCGAACGGCACCTTTGCCGTGAATTGGCCTTCCGTTGAGAAATGAGCCTTCTGGTATACCGGCTCAACCACAAGGCTTGGATCCGCAGTTAATCGAACAAGCTGTGACAGAACGCCAATCGTCGTTGTTTTCACCGACCAGACCATGCCGGTCAGCATAGCTGTCCACATCGCATCACCTGTGCCAACTGCGGTTCGCCATTGCCATTCCGTCAGTCTTACATGTCCCAGCGTAATGCGAACCCATCCGAGCATGTCATCCGTATGCTTGAGCAGCAAATGCGCCTTGTCGATGGATTTCATAATCGAATTCGGATCCACGTTTTTCATTTTGGCATCCAGATCAACCCCGCCTGTATTCTCAGCCGTCATTTCCTGTTTTAATTCGACGCTCATTCCTTTGAACTTCACAATAGGCAGCTGCCAATGATAATGAATCAAACCGAATAGTGCTCGAATGCGCAATTCCGCATCATCGTCGTTACCGATCCGTTTAATATGGCCGCGAATCACAACGGGAGACGATAACGCAATGATCAAGAGCAAAAAAAAGAGACCTGTCCCGATCATCCATCCGAGCGGGTAGCCTAACATGGCGTTTCCCCCGTTTCCCTTAATTGGTCGGATATAGTATGACCTAGCGGACAAATCTCATTCTTGTTTCTAGCTTTCTTCTATTGGTGCAGGCATTTCTTCAAGCGTCATTTGACGGCCTTCCAGCCTCTCGAACAGCGCTTGCGTCTGCTCGTCCAAGGAATCGTCGATGACTGCCGATGGCTCCGGCAACGCATCAAGGCCTGCGAGCCCGAAGTAATCGAGGAACGACTTCGTCGTGCCATACAGAATCGGTCTTCCGATTTGTTCGGCACGGCCGATCTCTTCGATTAAATCTTTGTTCACCAGCGATGCAATCGCCCGATCACTCTTCACGCCTCGAATTTCCTCGATATCGACACGTGTTATCGGCTGTCGGTAGGCAACGATCGATAACGTCTCAAGCGCCGCCTGCGATAAGCTAGAACGAGTCGGCGAGTGGGCCATTCGCTCGAAGTAAGCTGCATGTGCAGGGTTGGTCGTAAGCCGGTAAGCACCGGCAACGAAGGAAACCTGAATGCCGCGCTTCTTGCTTTTCAAATCCTTCGTTAGATCTTTCACAATGTCTGCCGTCACAGCTGCATCCAGCTCTAGAATTTCGGATAGCTGCTTTGTCGTCAGCCCTTCATCCCCGGCCATGAACAGCAGACCCTCAATAATCGACTTCAGTTTCGAGAAATCCACCTTCGACTGCTTCTCCTCTCCAATGCACGACGATATCATCAAACAGGCTGTGCTGATAACAACGAATATGCTTCATTTTCATCAGCTCAAGCAGCGCCAGGAAGGTAACGACTACCTCGTGCCGGCTCATATCGTCGCGGATCAGCTTGGAGAAGCGGACCGTCTCGAATTCGCGAAGCACCTCGATAATATCGCGTATTCGGTCTTTGACCGAAATTTCGTCACGCTGAATGGTCGCAATGACATTACGTCTTGACGCTTTGCGCAGCGCCTTCTGAAAGGCTGCGATCAGATCGCCGATATTCAGTCCTTTAACCGGGTTTTCCGGAATGGCCTTCATGAAAGGCGTCAAATCCTCCGGCTCCTTCGTATAGACAAGACTCCGCTCGAATTCCTGTTCGCGGAGCTGCTCGGCGATTTGCTTATACTTCCGGTACTCCACCAGCTTCGCGATAAGCTCATCGCGAGGATCAAGCCCGTCATCGGGCCATTCGTCGTTAAAGTCGTCGTGATCGATGACCGGCGGCTTCGGCAGCAGCTGTTTGCTTTTGATGGAAAGCAGTGTGGCCGCCATGACGAGAAATTCGCTCGTGACCTCCAGCTCCAGCTCTTGCATCGCATTCAAGTAGTCCATATATTGATCCGTAATTTCGCTGATGGACACCTCGTGAATGTCGATTTCTGCTTTATCGATGAGATGAAGCAGAAGATCGAGCGGTCCTTCGAACGATTCCAGCTTATACGTCACCGCCATGGTGAAAGCCAACTCCTACAATGTTCTCTTCTTAGTCGCTCTTAGCCTTGAAGTACTTTGGTCAGGTTCGCCATTTCGATGGCTGTAACCGCGGCTTCCCAGCCTTTATTGCCGGCTTTCGTTCCTGCGCGTTCAATGGCTTGCTCAATCGAATCTACTGTCAAAACGCCGAAGATCGTTGGAACGCCTGTTTTCAGAGCGATAGCGGAAACGCCTTTAGCAGCCTCGTTGCACACGTAGTCGAAGTGAGGCGTTGACCCCCGAATAACGGCGCCAAGCGTGATAACCGCGTCGTATTTGCCGCTTTCAGCCATCTTCTGTGCGATCAAAGGAATTTCAAATGCGCCCGGTACCCAAGCTACATCCACTTCACTGTCTGCAGCGCCGTGACGTTTGAATGCATCGAGTGCTCCTCCAAGCAGCTTGCTGGAAATAAACTCGTTAAAACGTCCTACTACTACACCATATCGTAATCCTTCAGAAATTAAATGTCCTTCAAAAACTTGCGGCATTGATCATTCATCCTCTCGGTTTTCCTTGTTAGCAAGGTTAGTTTGGTTTGTTGCGATTTATTGAGGCAAATCGTCAAATTTCAGCAGATGGCCTAGTTTTGACTGTTTGGTGTGCAAATAGCTGTTGTTGTCTTCGTTCGCGTCCATTTGAATCGGAACACGCTCGACTACTTCGATACCGTAACCTTCCAAACCGCGAATCTTGCGCGGATTGTTTGTCAGAAGTCGCATCTTGCGGATGCCGAGATCCTTCAGAATCTGAGCACCGATGCCGTAATCGCGCAAATCCGGGGCAAAGCCCAGTTTAATATTCGCGTCGACGGTATCTAATCCCTGCTCCTGCAGCTGATAGGCTTTCAATTTGTTAATTAAGCCAATACCGCGGCCTTCTTGACGCATATAGAGCAGTACGCCATTGCCGGCTTCATTAATTTGATTCAGCGCCGCTGCAAGCTGAGGTCCACAGTCGCAGCGATGGGAATGAAACACGTCCCCGGTTAAACATTCGGAATGGACGCGCACAAGGGTAGGCTGTGTCGGATCGATTTCGCCTTTAACGAGAGCGACATGCTCCTTGTTGTCTACTTCGTTGGTGTAGGCAACTGCGCGGAACACACCGTAATCCGTTGGCATCTTCACATCGACGACTCGCTCAACCAGTTTTTCTTTCTCATTGCGATAGTGAATCAGCGACTGAATGGAAATCAGCTTCAAATTATGTTTCGCTTTGAATTCGATGAGATCCGGCAGGCGAGCCATGGAGCCGTCTTCTTTTATGATTTCGCAGATGACCGCTGCAGGCTTGGACCCGCACATGCGAGCCAAATCGATCGCCGCTTCCGTATGACCGGCACGGCGCAAGACGCCGCCTTTCTTGCCAATCAGAGGAAAGATGTGACCCGGTCGTCTGAAATCATCTGCTTTCGCGCCGGAACCGTCCATCAGAGCTTGAATGGTTTGCGAACGCTCATAGGCGGAAATGCCTGTTGTCGTTGAAGCATGGTCAACCGACACCGTGAAAGCTGTTCCGTGATAGTCCGTGTTGCGCTGCACCATCGGCGGAAGATCCAGCTCCTCGGCACGTTCTGCCGTAATCGGTACACATACGAGTCCACGCGCTTCCGTGATCATGAAGTTAATGATTTCGGGCGTTGCTTTACTGGCAAGTGCAATTAAATCGCCTTCATTCTCTCGGTCTTCGTCATCCGTGACAATGATCGCTTTTCCTAATATCAAATCATAGATGGCTTCTTCGATTGTATCAAATGCTGCGGTACTCATATTTTCTCACTCTCCTTATCAAGGCTGTCTGTCTCTATTTACATAAAACCGTTCTCTGCCAGAAAAGCTGCCGTTATGCTGCTCTTCGGTTCCGCGGCTCTGCTGTCTCCTGAACCGTCCGCATGGCGATCGCCTTTAAAATGGAGCAGGTGGTCAACATACTTGCCCAGCACGTCGCACTCCACGTTTATCACACCGCCGGCTTGCTTCAATTGCAGAGCAGTCTCGCGAAGCGTGTGTGGAATGATGGAAACCGAGAAGCTGTTGGAGCTGGCATTTACGACCGTCAAGCTGATACCATCAAGCGTTATGGAACCTTGAGGAACGACATAGCGCATAAGCCCGGAATCATGCGGCCTGATTGTAAACACAACCGCGTTGACATTATTCTCTCGACTGAGCACTTCACCTGTACCATCAATATGACCCTGTACAATATGACCGCCGAAACGACCGCCTGCCTGCATAGCCCTCTCCAGATTCACGCGTTCGCCGGGGCGGATATCCTTCAGATTCGTGTGCCGGAACGTCTGTGGCATGACATCTGCTGTGAAGATCGTGGAGCTGAGCTCCGTTACCGTTAGACATACGCCATTGACAGAAATACTGTCGCCGATGGCGGCATCCTTCAGAATACGGGGTGCTTCGATCGTCAGGACCATCGCTTCACCTTGCTTATGCGTCTTCTTCAGCGTGCCGATTTCTTCAATAAGTCCGGTAAACAACGATTTCTCCCCCTCTCCCTTTCACTCTTCAATTTTGATTGCGCAGATAGCCGCTGATCAGAACATCGTCTCCGACTCTTTCCATGGCCATCTCCTCCAAGCTGATGGCCTCTGACATCTTGTCGAAGCCTTCGAACTGGAAGACACCGGGTGCGGCGGATCCTCCGATTAGCTTCGGCGCAATAAAGAGCAGCAGCTTATCGATCAACCCGTGCTCCAGCATAGCCCCGTTCAGCTTGCCGCCGCCTTCGAGCAGAATCGAGCCAATTTCCAGTTCACCGAGCTTATGCATGGCGAGCTTCAGATCTACTCGGCTCCCGCTTCCGCAGCGGATCACTTGAACGCCGGCTTCTGCGAATGCAGCTTCTTTAGCCGAATCTGCGCCTTCAGTCGTAAGAACGATGACACGTGAAGAGCGGTCTTGAATCACTCTGGCTCCAAGCGGCAGCCGAAGCGTTGAATCTACGATGATGCGAGCAGGATGCACGGCAGGTACCGTTAGTCGTGTTGTAAGTTCAGGGTCATCAGCCAGCGCGGTATCGACTCCCACCATGATACCCATGTGCCGATGCCGCAGCGTGTGCGTCAACTCTCTGGCCGCCGCACCGCTGACGTATCTGCTGTCGCCGGTCTTCGCTGCCAGCTTCCCATCCAGGGTCATCGCTGATTTCATGGTGACGAAAGGGAGCCGAGTGACGATGAATTTATTAAACATTTCGTTCATGCGCGTTGATTCTTCACCGAGAATGCCAACCTCGACTTCAATGCCCGCCTGCTGCAGCTTCGCGATTCCGCGGCCGGCAACCTGTGGATTCGGATCCGTGCAGGCTACGACTACTCTTGCAGCCTTGGCGGCGATTAATCGGTCACAGCATGGCGGTGTTCGGCCATGATGACTGCACGGCTCCAGTGTTACATACACAGTCGCACCTTCTGCTTGATCACCGGCCATGCCCAGTGCATGTACTTCTGCATGACCTTCGCCTCGCCGTAGATGCGCGCCAAGCCCCACGATGCGGCCTTCCTTCACGACCACACAGCCGACAACCGGATTGATGTCCGTTTGCCCTTGTGCCTTTGACGCCATATCCAGTGCGAGCCGCATATACATTTCGTCGTTCAATACTGCGATTGACATAACAAAAATCACCCCTTGGCAGTTGGCCAACGGGGTGATGGGTGTGAAAAACCATAAAGGGACGTATTCGAAGACACATTCAAACAAACTCAGCAACATTGTGAAAAAAAGAACAAAGTTGGCGAGAAATGAAAAAATGGAATTCGCGTACTGTCTCCTTCTCCCATCCAGACTTTACTGTCGGTCCCGGATTTACACCAGGTCCACCGTTTCACATGGTCCATGCCACTAGGCGTCTGGAACAATGTGACCCGGGTCACGGACTGACAAAGCTATGGCTGCCATTCGTTAAACGAGCAGCACAGCCCTTTGATCACCGCCGGTTGGGACTTTCACCCGACCCCGAAGGAAAAACGCAAATACTTTGTTGAAATGTTACCACTTCACAATGGAAAATGCAACTTGTTTCCGTTACACGCTTCTTGCAGGAGCCTAACGCTCCCATTTGCTTCGGTTATCCTATCTGCCTGGAAGCTCGATTATAGCTCGCTATTCCGCTTTTGAAGTTGCTCAACCGGACTTTGCCGGATACGCCTTGCCTCTGAGATCGAGAATCGCAGCGATCACCTCTCTGTGTTGTCACCACCTCTACTAGACAAACACACAAAAAAGGGGCAGCCCCAGTCATCTACTGATGACAATCGGACAGCCCCTTTATTTCTTACACTTCTACGATTTCAACCTTGCTCATTTTGTCGCGGCCTTTGAAAGCATCGACATGCTCCATGCCTTTGGACACTTTACCGAATACGGTATGTCCGCCGTCAAGGTGCGGCTGCGGCTGGTAAGCGATGTAGAACTGGCTGCCGCCGGTGTTACGGCCGGCATGCGCCATTGCTAGCGATCCGCGCTCATGTTTGTTCGGATTGATTTCGCAATCGATTTGGTAGCCGGGACCGCCTGTGCCTGTCCCGCTCGGGCATCCGCCTTGAGCGACGAAGCCCGGAATTACGCGGTGGAAGTTCAAACCGTTGTAGAAACCTTCGTTAGTCAGCTTCTCAAAGTTTGCTACCGTTCTCGGTGCGTCCTTCTCGAACAAGTCGATATGAACCTCTGCACCGTTTTCCATTGTGATCTTTGCTTGTTTAGCCATTGTATTGCTGCCTCCTCAAAACCCTATTATTTAGCTGCCGACGTTTGCTGCATACGCGCAGGAATGACGTCATTGCCGATAATATCGTCAAGCGATTCCCGTTTGACAGCTACGTCAGCTGCACCGTCTTTTACAAAGACGACAGCTGGGCGGCGAATGCGATTATAGTTACTCGCCATAGCATAATTGTACGCGCCTGTGCAGAATACAGCAAGTAAGTCGCCACTATTGGCTTTAGGAAGCTCCAAATCGATGATCAATTTGTCGCCGCTCTCGCAGCATTTGCCCGCAACCGTAACGGTTTCTTCAAGCGGATCGTTAGCACGGTTGGCTAGAACCGCTTCGTATCTGGACTCATACAGCGCTGGGCGAGGGTTGTCAGTCATACCGCCGTCAACGGCAATATACTTGCGTACGCCAGGAATATCTTTGCTTGTCCCAACCGTATACAGCGTCGTACCTGCATCGCCAACCATACTGCGACCGGGCTCAACCCAAATCTCAGGAAACGGGTAGCCGGCTGCCGAGAAGTTGGTTTTGATGGAATCGGTAATAGCTTTCACGTATTGCGAAACCGGAAGCGGAGTATCGCCTTCTACATAACGGATGCCGAAGCCGCCGCCAAGGTTGATTACGCGGAACGTAATGCTCAGCTCTTCACGTACTTTCACTGCGAAGCCGGCAACTTTATCAACCGCCATTGCAAAACCTTCAACTTCGAAAATTTGCGAGCCGATGTGGGAGTGAACGCCGAGCAGCTCAAGGTTAGGCTGTGCAGCCGCTTCTTGAATCGCTGTGTAAGCTGTGCCATTGCCAAGGTCGAAGCCGAATTTGGAATCGGTTTGGCCTGTCGTGATATATTCATGCGTATGTGCTTCTACACCTGGCGTGATACGGAGCAATACGTTAACTTTCTTGCCTTTGTCGCCTGCCAGAGCGTTAAGCAGGTACAATTCGTTAAAGTTATCGACTACGAAGCAGCCAATGTTCGCATCAAGCGCCATGTTGATCTCTTCAGGCGTTTTGTTGTTGCCGTGGAAGTGGATGCGTGCAGCCGGGAAGCCAGCTTTAATCGCTGTGTACAGCTCGCCGTCGGAAACAACGTCCAGCGACAGACCTTCTTGCTCAGCGATCGTGCACATAGCCATTACGCTGAATGCTTTACTGGCGTAAGCTACTTGGAATTTAAGACCTGAAGCGCGGAAAGACTCCACATACTCACGTGCTCTCTGACGAACGAGCGCCTCGTCGACAATATATAGGGGTGTTCCGAATTGCGCGGCCAAATCAGCCGTATCGCAGCCGCCGATTTCCAGGTGGCCTTGTGCATTGATTTTGCTAGTACCGTGTAAGTACATATAGTTCTCCTCCGTTTTCTCCCATGAAATTCCCAATGATTATGTTTGCACCATTTAACATCAGTATAGCGTATTCGGTCAATGGCCGAAATGGATAAATCCACATTTCATTTGCATTTTTTGCAAAAGCGCTCAGCGATGCTTGCCTGTAGGCATCCGATCCCGCTGCTGCGGCTTCAGCAAATTCGGCCTTGTCCGGTTCGACAGCACCGGCACGCGGATAAGAATGCTCAGCAAACCTTTCGGGTCAAACGGGATAAGCGGCCACATATAGGGTCTGTTAAAGGAGCGGCTCAGGACCAGCATAATGAAGGTGACCGTCGTAGCGACCATAAATCCAGGCACCTTGAAAATCGCCACTGCGACGATAAGAAGCAGCCTGATGATTCGGTTGGCAAGGCCCAGCTCATAGCTTGGCGTCGCGAACATTCCGATCGAGGCAATCGCCATATACAACACGACCTCGTTGACGAACAATCCCGTCTTGACCGCGATATCGCCGATCAAGATAGCCGCGATCAACGACATCGCAGTAGCAAGCGGAGTCGGCGTATGGATGGATGCCATCCGCATCAGATCGACCCCGACCTCTGCAAGCAGGAATTGCGCGACCATCGGCAGTTTTCCAGGCTTCTGCGCCCCGATGAAATCCAGCGCCGGCGGCTTCAGCTCCGGCTTGAGCGTGAACAGAAACCACAAGGGAAGCAGGAACAAAGAGGCTGCAATGCCGAAGAAACGGACCCAGCGCAAATAGGTGCCGATAAACGGCGTTTGCCGATTTTCTTCCGCATGCTGCGTCAGATCAAAGAACGTCGTCGGCAAAATCATGACACTCGGCGTCGTATCCACGAATAACGCGATATGCCCTTCCATCAGATGGACAGCTACCGTATCCGGGCGCTCCGAATATCGTACGAGCGGGAACGGGTTCCAGCCCCGCTTCACCGTGGCTTCCTCAAGCTGCTTGTCTGCAAGCGGCAAGCCGTCGAGCTTGATTTGTTGGATTTTCTTCTTGATGGCGCTAAGCATCTCTTTATCAACGATATCGTCGATGTACGCGATGCAAACATCCGTCTGCGTCCGTTCCCCGACTCGCATAATCTCATAGCGCAGCTTCTTATCCCGCAGCCGCCGGCGGACAAGCGTCACGTTTACGAGCATCGTCTCGACGAACCCGTCCCGTGCACCGCGAACGACGCGCTCTAGCGATGGCTCCTCGGGATTCCGAGCCGGAAAGGCTTTGGCATCAATGAGCAGTACGGTGGATTGACCTTCGATGTACATCGCAGTTCCGCCTGCGAGTACATTGTTCAACATCAATTCCCAGTCATTCTCCTGCGCTACTTGTACGGCCGACACATAGAGATCGAGGAAATCATGAAGGACATCCGTGGAGAGATCCTCCGATTCCAAGTAGGTCAACCGTTTAATAATTTCAGTCAGCACCGTATCCTTCGCAAAGCCATTGATGAAGAAGAATGCGGTCCTCTTGTTTGCAAAGGTCATTTCGCGAACCACAATATCGAAACTCATTTTGAAGCCAACCTCATCCTCCAGCTGCTGCAAGAAATCATCCATCTTCAGAGGGATCGGGACTTTAGGTGTCTCGGTCTGTGACTTCGGCCGTTTGTAATGGCTGATAATCGGTTGATCTTCTTCCGCAAACGGAGGCTCCGAGAACTGGATGCCACTATCATCCTCATGCTGATCAGTATCGGCACGGGAATCCGCGCTCGCCTCCTTCTCCCCGTCATTATCTTTCAACTTACCCTCGTTGTCATACCAGAAAACATGAACGGGCTTCTTAAATCCAGAGCCTGTTTGCTCTTCATTGTCGCCAGTATCGCGTCCACTCATATCAAACCCTTCCTTCCCTTCCAATCGGTATTACGATGCATCGTCGATCCATTGAAATACGAGCCAATCAAATAAGGATCCGGTTACTTTGCCAAGCAACATGGCCATGACCAAACTAACCATGTAGCGGCTTAATCTCATTCGTTTGGCCAAAATCGGAATCACATTCATAACTTCTGTCAGTGCGGCACCGAGCATCCCAACAAATATGCCGTCAAAACTGCCAATAACAACCAATGTCCCTGACCTCGGCAGCATCATCCGCCAATCGAGGAAGTCGGCAAGCGACCAGAATACGGCGCCGCAAACGACAGCTGTTTCGAACCAAATGGATTTCCGGTACGCATAAGCCAACTGAGCAAGCCTAGGGATCACATCCAGAACAATCAGCAATGCGACAAGCGCACTTCCTACCCCAAGTCCTCCAGCAAAACCGAGTATAGCGACAAATAGATTCGCTGCTGCACTAGCCATCGTCAATCCCCGCTCCCGGCTGCTTTGAAGCAGAGCTGCCCTCACCGGATTCGCTTTTCTTGCGCATTTCATCGGCTATGACGTATGCGTTAACATTCTCCTCATACATATAGAGCTCAACCTCGAGCGGATTAGGCTCTTCATTGAATCGTTTGCGAAACAGATGATTGAAGAACACCATCATCCCGATGCCAATCCCAAAGGAGTAAGGCACTTGGAACCACAGCGGATGCTCCGATTTCGTACCTGTTACCATCTCCGTGATGCGGGAATGGACTTCCTTCATACTGACGTCCGTATGAAAATTCATAATCGCCAAACCGGAGCCAAAGAACAGCAGCAGCCAAGTGACGATGAGAATGACATAACGAGGCTTTCTCGGCGCGTCTGCGACGATGACCAGCACCTGCGGATCCCCATACGAATCAACCAGAGTTCCTGGTTCTGCTTCTCGGATCAGCTTGACGATTTGGAGCAGATCAATGACGACGCGGTTGCCGTCCTTCCTTGAATGACGGTGAAGAACGAGCGACGTAAGCCTGCCTTCCAGCTCAGCATCGCTTGAGAATAAGCGGGCGGCATGACCCAGCGTCACGTGCTCGCCCGGACGTATGCCAATCCGCTTGCGTAGGCGCAAATACAAGTTGGGCTGCATGTCAGCGTTCATGCCGGCACCCCCTTTCCAGTCCGAATTTCCTTGTTAGTATGATTAAAGGAGGGGCAGGATAATCGGAACAAACACAGCAAAAAAAGCCAAATTGCCCTATTGGACAATTTGACTTTAGTCAGCAGCGTTCATTGCGCAATTTGATTGCGAATCAACTGCAATATTTTTTTCTCCAGCCGGGATACCTGCACCTGCGAGATACCGAGCCTCGCGGCGACCTCCGACTGGGTTTGGTCTCGATAGTATCTGAGAAATACGATGAGCCGCTCCCGCTCCGACAAACCGCCGATCGCTTCGTTCAGCGCCAGCTTATCGAACCATCGCTCTTGGGATTCGTCAGCAATCTGATCCATCAGCGTAATGGGATCACCGTCGTTCTCGAATACCGTCTCGTGAATAGACGTTGGCGGCTTATTCGCTTCCTGTGCGAAGACGACATCCTCCGGCGTGATCCCGAGCCGTTCCGCCACTTCCTTAATCGTGGGAAGACGACCCAGCACCTTAGACAGCTCATCCTTGGTCTTGCGCACCTTATTGGCCGTCTCTTTCAACGAGCGGCTAACCTTTAATGTGCCGTCATCCCGAAGGAAGCGCTGAATTTCGCCGATAATCATCGGCACCGCATAGGTAGAAAATTTCACCTCATAGGAGAGATCGAACTTATCGACCGATTTGAGCAAGCCGATGCAGCCGATCTGGAACAAATCTTCCGGTTCATAGCCACGCCCCATAAAACGCTGAACTACGGACCATACGAGCCGGATGTTGCATTGCACGAGCGTATCGCGCGCGAGCGTGTCTCCCGATTGACTAAGCGCAATAAGCCGCTTGACCTCGGAGTCATCCAAATAAGGCTGCGCCGTTTGTTTCATATCGACATCCATGCGGTCCAACCCCTATGCGCCTAATTAAAAAGCGCTTTTTTCGATTCAATGCGCTTTGTCATCGCGATCGACGTTCCGTTGCCCGGCTCGCTGTACACATCGAAGCCATCCATGAAGTTCTCCATGATCGTAAAGCCCATTCCGGAGCGCTCCATTTCCGGTTTGGAGGTATATAGAGGCTGGCGCGCAAGGTCCAGATCCTCAATGCCTCGGCCCTTGTCATGGACGGTAAGCTTAACGACATCTCCGTCAATGAAGCCTTCGATCGTAACGACACCGTTTGGATCGCCGTCATAGCCGTGAATAATCGCATTGGTTACCGCTTCGGAGATAGCCGTCTTCAGATCATTCAGTTCTTCCATTGTCGGGTCCAGTTGAGATACGAAAGCCGCAACCGCAACACGCGCGAACGCTTCATTCTCCGAACGTGCGGAGAACGACAGTGTCATCTCATTTCTTCCGTTCATGAAACGACCTCCAAACTTGTGAGCGCGAGCCGCTCGTTCTCGTGAATCGGCAATATTTTGAACAATCCCGACAGCTCGAACAGTCGATAGACGCTCTGATTCACGTCGCAAACGACCATCTTGCCGCCTCTGGCCTTGAGCTGCTTATACCGGCCGAGAATAACGCCAAGTCCTGAGCTGTCCATGAACTGCAGATCCTTCAGGCTGAGAATGATATGAGCGCTGTTGCCATGCAGAATCGCTTCTTCCATTTTGAACCGGACAACATCCGCGGTATGGTGATCAAGCTCGCCCCGCAGTCTAACGATCAGTACATTTCGATAATGCTCCAATTCAATCTGAAGGCTCATACTGTTGTTCACTCCTAACGATTATTGCCCTGCTATTGCGGAGCACAAGCTATCCACCTGCCACTGTGAGACAAGCGTCGATGGATAAGTTAGTGTTGAACAAGCAATTCTACGCTTCAGCTTTCATTTCCTGCCCCCCGACAAAACTAGAAGCAGAGCGCTAGAAGCAGACAAATACCGCGCTGGGGCACAGTCTGCATACGACAAAATCATTTAAATAAACTGCCGCAAGACCGTTTAAACAACGTCCACCAGCCGGCCCGCTCCACTGTAGCAGGAGAATCCACAGCGAACTCTGTCAGCACCTGGTCGCCTTGGAATACGATCAGCTTCCCAATAGGGTCGTTGATGGTCACAGGCGCCTTGAGCGGATTAAGCTGCAGCTGGTAACGGATATCCTTCACCGAGCTGCCTTTCTTCAGGAGCACGCTATAGGAATGTTTCGCCGTCAGTTTCAATTCCGGCATTACGCCTTTCTCGACAGGTACAACTCCCATCGCGTCGCCTTTCTGGAAGATCGTATGGTTCATATATTGCGCGAACGAGAAGTCGAACATTTGGGAAACTTCCGCATTGCGCGTTTTCGTATTCGGCTCTCCCATAACGACTGCGATTACACGCAGATTGTCACGACGGGCAGTAGCAGTTAAGCAGAATTTCGCTTCGCTGGTAAACCCGGTTTTGAGGCCATCCGCTCCTGTATAGAAACGGACGAGCTTATTGGTGTTGACCAGCCAGAACGGTTTCTCGCTGGATTTACGCAAGTAATCCTGATACAACCCTGTATATTTCGTAATCTCGGAATGCTTCAGCAGCTCTCTCGACATCACCGCAATATCATGGGCCGATGAGTAATGGTCAGTGGCAGGAAGCCCGTTACAATTGTTAAAATGGGTATTCTTCAGTCCCAGCTCACCGGCGCGCTTATTCATCATGTCAACAAAAGCGGCTTCCGTGCCGGCGATTTTCTCAGCCATGGCCACAGAAGCATCATTGCCTGATGCAAGCGCGATGCCCTTCAGCATCTCATCGACACTCATTTGCTCGCCCGGCTCCAGGAAAATTTGCGAGCCTCCCATAGAAGCGGCATAATCACTCGTGGAAACTTTGTCAGTCAGCTTGATACGGCCTTCGTCCAGCGACTCCATGATGAGCAGCATCGTCATGACCTTCGTGATGCTGGCTGGCGGCAAAGCAGCATGGCTGTTCTTCTCATAAATAATCGTCCCGCTGTCTGCGTCCATAAGAATGGCGGAGCGGGCAGACGGTGCCAGATCCGCTGCGGCGGCAGGTGCCGCATTCGGCGCTGCTCCTTCTTTGGCTAAGGCTGCGGCAGGTGCCGATAGAACGAATATCGCCGTTAAACTGATGGCGAACAATTTCTTCCATTTGCTAATCATAGGTTGTTCTCCTCCTGAATGATGCCCGCGGCATAGCTATGGCCGCAAATCGGCTAATATCTCCTTCCTAGTGTGGACGAGTGAACAGCAAAATATTCCATTTCATAGAGTGAAAATCAAAATGATCTACGCAAAAAAAGCGGCTGCTCGGGATAAAACCCCGAATAGCCGCTTTAGACTTCCGACTTGCTCCTAATTACAACCGCTGCACGCCCTGCTCTGTCACAACGGACAGCAGAAGCGGCGATGGTGCTACCTGCTCACTACTGAACGAATACGCTTGCTGTACACGTTTGACGACCTCGCGGACAGACGCGTTATCCTCACGTACGTGAAGCAATGCAAGCGCATCGCCTTGCTTCACCTTGTCGCCGACTTTGCGCTGCATCACAACGCCAACTGCATAATCGATGACCGATTCTTTCGTAGCGCGACCTGCACCAAGCAGCATCGCAGCAAGTCCAAGCTCTTCTGCTTGAATCGCCTTCACATAACCATCCTGCTCAGCCGGCACTTCAATCACGAGCGGCGCCTGCGGCAGTAATGACCGATCTTCAGCCACCTGCGGATTACCGCCCTGTGCGGCTACGAAGACCTTAAACTTCTCCAGCGCTGCACCGGAAGACAGGCGATCGCGCAGCATCGACTCCGCCTCCGCCAAATTGCTCGCTTGTCCGCCAAGCACAACCATATGCGAGCTGAGCGCCAAACATAGGGCAGTCAAATCCTCTGGCCCTCTGCCGTGCAGCGTATCAATGGCTTCCTGTACTTCAAGCGCATTTCCGATCGCATAACCAAGCGGCTGATCCATATCGCTGATCAATGCCGCCGTCTTTCTGCCGACCTCTGTTCCGATCGCTACCATCGCTTTGGCTAATTCTTCGGAATCCTCCAGCGTCTTCATGAAGGCGCCGCTGCCGGTTTTCACATCGAGCACGATTGCGTCTGCACCGGCTGCGATCTTCTTGCTCATAACCGAGCTCGCAATAAGCGGTATGGACTCGACTGTTGCCGTTACGTCGCGCAGCGCATAGAGCTTCTTGTCAGCAGGCGTCATATTCCCGCTCTGCCCGACAATCGCAAGACCGATATCGTTCATTTGCGCGATAAATTCCTCGCTCGTCAGCTCCGTACGGAACCCTGCCATCGCTTCCATTTTGTCAATCGTACCGCCTGTGTGCCCAAGTCCGCGACCTGACATCTTTGCCACCGGAACGCCGCATGAAGCAACGAGAGGACCGATAATCAGACTTGTTTTATCACCAACACCGCCTGTGCTATGTTTGTCTACTTTAATGCCGCGAATCGGAGACAGATCGACTTGATCGCCCGATTCAGCCATGGCCATCGTCAAGTTAGCCGTTTCTTCCGCGTTCATACCGCGAAAAAAAACAGCCATAGCCCAGGCGGATAGCTGATAATCCGGGATGTCGCCTTGGCTATAGCCTTTTATAAGAAATGACAGCTCGTCCCTAGACAGCACTCCGCCATTTCGTTTTTTTTGAATGATATCGACTGCTCGCAAGCGGATGAGCCTCCTTATGTATTAACCATGTACGTCACTTGCTTAGGTTCATCTTTGGGCACTCGACGATTTACATTTCTCTGCCTGCACTTTGACGATCAATTGGTCAAGCGTTTGGCTTAGCTGAATCACATCACGGTGAAGAAACGTTTCCTTCCGCATTGCAGCCGCCACCAATTGTCCTCGCAGTCGTTCCAATCGTTGATAACTGTGATTGTCCATGGAAATCGATTCCCCGCTTTATTGTGTACTATCTGTCACGGACATTATACGACGACAAGCGGACAAAGAATGTCATAATCAGTCGAGGCCATTGTTACATTTTTGTTACAGCCTACATCAGTGGAATAATGCCGTTTACTAGGCCGAGGAACCTGGATTTTACACGTTCCGTCGTTTCCATGACTTCATTATGCGACAGCGGCTGGTCCAAAATACCTGAAGCCATATTGCTGATACAGGAGATGCCGAGCACTTCAATGCCGGAATGACTTGCCGCAATAACCTCGGATACCGTCGACATGCCGACAGCATCTGCTCCTAATATACGCATCATGCGAATTTCTGCAGGCGTCTCGTAAGAGGGTCCAAGCACTGCAATGTACACGCCCTCTTGCAGAGAGAACCCTTGATCTAACGCCACGTCTCTGGCCAGCTCGCGCAAACGTTTGCTGTAAGGCTGGGACATATCCGGGAAACGAACGCCAAGCTCCTTGTCATTAGGTCCGACTAGCGGGTTGTGTCCTTGGAAGTTAATGTGATCGCTGATGAGCATAAGATCGCCCGGATTGTAGTTCGTGTTAACGCCGCCTGCGGCATTGGTAACAACGAGCTTCGAAGCGCCGATTGCTTTCATTACGCGAACGGGGAAAGCTGTCAGATCAGGACCATAGCCTTCATACAGGTGGAAACGTCCACGCATGAGGACAACCGGACGACTGCAAAGCTTCCCGATCATCAGCTCGCCTGCATGACCTTCTACTGTCGAGATCGGAAAATGCGGGATTTCATGATAAGGAATGACGACAGCATCTTCGATGTAATCGCCAAGGATACCAAGACCTGAACCCATGATAAGGCCAACCTCGGGTTTGATGGAAATTTTGGCATTAATGTATGCTGCCGCTTCTTGAATATGGGATGCATTGAGTGTGTTCACGTTGATGAACCTCCTATAGTTGTTGTCGGCTTGCAGGTGTTGCGTAATCTAGTTTAACTCATTCAAAAATGACACACCATGATCAGGACGCGTCACACCGAAATTGTCGGCAATGGTGGCTGCGATGTCAGCGAAGGTAGAACGAATGCCAAGCGACCCCGGCGTCTTCAATGCCGGACCGTATACCAGCAAGGGGACATACTCTCTCGTATGGTCGGTACCGGAATAGGTCGGATCATTGCCATGATCTGCGGTCACGATGAGCAAATCCCGCTCCCCAAGCCGCTTCGTCAGCTCCGGCACGCTGCGGTCGAACGCTTCAAGCGCACCGGCGTATCCTTGCGGGTCGCGACGATGGCCATATAGTGAATCGAAATCGACCAGATTCGTGAAGAGCATTCCTTTAAACGGCTTATCGAGCGCGGCGATCGTCTTATTGACGCCATCCTCGTTGCTCTTCGTATGAAGGGCCTCCGTAATGCCTTCGCTGACGAATATATCATCGATCTTGCCAACGGCTATGACATCGAATCCGCCATCCTTCAGCGCATTCAGTACGGTAGGCGCCGGCGGCTTCACCGCGTAATCATGCCGATTCGTTGTTCGTTTGAAGGATCCCGGCTTGCCCACGAAAGGCCTTGCAATAACACGACCAACGGCATATCGCTCGTCCAGCGTGAGTTCACGTGCGATTTCGCAGGCTCGGTACAGCTCCTCCAGTGGAATAATGTCTTCGTTCGCTGCAATTTGGAAGACGCTGTCCGCGCTCGTATAGACGATCCATTTGCCAGTGTTCAACTGCTCTTCGCCCAGCTCATCCATAATGTCCGTGCCGCTGGCCGATTTGTTGCCAAGCACGCCACGGCCTGTCCGAGCCTCAAACTCACTCAGCAGCCCGCTTGGGAAACCGTCCGGGAACGTCCGGAATGGCACGGTCACCTTCAAGCCTGCGATTTCCCAGTGGCCGGTCATCGTATCTTTGCCCACGGAAACCTCAGCCATTTTGCCATAGTAGGCTAATGGATGTGCTTCCGTCTTCCAGCTGCCAAGGGGAGCGATTCGATCCAGTCCCCAGCTGCGAAGATGGGGCATCTGAAGCGCCGGCACCTCTTGCAAAATGTGACCCAGCGTATGGGAGCCTACATCTCCGAATGCCGGTGCATCCGGAAGCTCGCCGATTCCGACACTGTCGAGCACGATAACTGTAATACGGTCAAACTTCATAGCCTGATCACTCCGAATTCGTTTGTTTACTTCTAGCCCGCGGATGCGCCAGGTTGTACACCTCTTTAATGCGCGGCTTGGTCACCTGCACATACACCTGGGTTGTGGAAATATCGGCATGGCCGAGCATTTCTTGCACAGCACGTAAATCTGCGCCGTTCTCCAGCAGATGAGCGGCGAAGGAATGCCGCAGCGTATGCGGCGTCATTTCGCCTTCGATGCCCGCTTCTGCAGCGTATTTCTTCAGGATTTTCCAGAAGCCTTGCCGGGTCATTCTGGCCCCTTGTTGATTGACAAACAAAGCGGTTTCATCATTCTTGCGCAGCTTCACAAGCACTTGTTCCAGATAATGGGTCAGCGCTTCAGTCGCCACGCTGCCAAGCGGAATGATCCGCTCCTTGGTGGTGGAACCGATACAACGAATGAAGCCCATGGACAGGTTAATATGCTCATCATCTAAAGAGATAAGTTCAGATACGCGGATCCCCGTTGCATAGAGAACCTCCAGCATGGCAAGATCGCGAATACCGGCATTTGTTTCGGGATCCGGCGCGGCGAGCAGCCTCTCCACATCCGTGATCGTGACGATTTTGGGCAGCCGTTTCTCTTGCTTCGGCATTTCCAAATGAATCGACGGATCGCTTTGCATATGACGCTGCATAATTAAATAGTGAAAAAAAGCACGTATCGAGACCATATGTCTGGAAACAGTCGCAACCGCCCGTCCCTGCTGCTTCAGCTGAAGCATGTAGAGAGAGAGGTGGTGTTTCTGTATGCCGTCCACAACCGAGATGCCCTGACTCTCCGCATAATCCAGAAATAAGGACAAATCCCGTTCATAGGATGACATTGTATTGGCAGACAGCCTCCGCCCTTCCTGTAAATACTGAATAAATGTTCGCAGATGCACTCTCATGGGTCGTTCCTTTCCCGGATAAACAGCTTCAGCAGGTATCCCTGCTATATTCCACAAAGCCGCTTAATCTCCTGCCAAAGGAAGCCAAATCACCCGCATCCTATTCACCATACCAGTAAAATAACCGAAGCTTGTCATAAATGCTGCTTGCATCCACCTGAAACGGTTCTTCGTTAAACACCTTCAACGCCTGGCCCTGCGGCACGCGATATGGATCCTCAGGTGTTATCCAAACGGCGATAAACCTGCAGCCGCCATACATCGTAATTGTGAGGAAACAGAGCAGCAGCATAAAAATTATCCGTCTCAGCCACCTGCGAACCGACACCACCATCACGAAAACCCCTTTTCTTAAAGCGAAGAATGGGCAGCCTTTCCCTCTAAAGACGGGCAAATGGTTGTCCTTTACAACACCTTATGAGCCGGGACGATGAATCATGCATAGGCACTTAGCTAGCTTAGTTTATCGAAAGGCACGCTTTCGAGCAATTGACTCATGCTGATGTACGGCATATTCACAGCCTCGGCTACTTGTGGATGAGTAACGCGGCCTTTGTACGTGTTCACGCCTTTGCGGAGCGGCTCATTCGCTCGCACAGCTTCCTCCAGCCCCTTGCCGGCAAGCTCCAGCGCATAGGGCATTGTGACGTTCGTCAGCGCAAGCGTAGAGGTCCTTGGAACGGCTCCCGGCATATTCGCAACCGCATAATGGAGAACGCCATGTTTCTCATAAACAGGATTCTTATGCGTCGTTACGCGGTCGATTGTCGCAATCGTTCCGCCTTGGTCCACGGCAACATCCACGATGACGGCACCTTTCTTCATCGTCTTGACCATTTCTTCGGTGACCAAATGCGGCGCTCTGGCACCCGGAATGAGTACAGCTCCGATCAAGAGATCTGCCTTCTTCACAGCGCTGGCAATATTGTAGGGGTTCGACATTAAGGTACGAATGCGACCTTCAAACACCTCATCAATATATCGCATCCGATCCGCGCTGCGCTCCAGAATAACGACGCTGGCACCCATCCCAAGGGCAATACGAGCAGCATTCGTACCGACAATACCGCCGCCAAGGATGATAACTTCCGCAGGCGGAACACCGGGTACGCCGCCTAGCAATATTCCGCGGCCGCCGTAGAAGGCTTCCAGGAATTGAGAGCCTACCTGAACCGCCATCCTGCCTGCTACCTCGCTCATTGGTGTGAGCAGCGGCAAGCTGCCGTTAGGCATCTGAATCGTTTCATAGGCAACCCCGGAGACATCCTTCTCGATGAGCGCTTTCGTCAGTTCAGGTGCGGCAGCTAAATGAAGATACGTAAACAGCAGCAGTCCTTCGCGGAAATAACCAAATTCCTCCGGCAGAGGCTCCTTCACCTTCATAATCATTCCGGCCTTTGCCCATACTTCCTTCGCTGTCGGCAAGATGGCGGCGCCTTCAGCCACATAGGCTTCATCTGTAAAGCTGCTCCCTTCACCGGCACCGCTTTCGACCACGACCTCATGTCCGGCAGCCTTCAGCATTCCCGCTCCTGCAGGGGTAAGCGCAACTCGATACTCGCTTGCTTTGATTTCTTTCGGCACGCCGATAATCATATGCATCTCCCTCTCCGTCTCCTTGATTCTTCATATGCAGGCAGAGGACGGGTTGACAGTCCTCCCTGATACTTTCTCTCGCGGAACGGAAAATATGTACCATCGTATCAGCATCTACCCATGCCCTTGTACGAATGTCTCCATACACTGGAGTATTGGTTCCTGCACCGATTGGAAGTTGAGTCTATCGTTAAAGGAGGAGCATCTTTTGCCAAATGTTGAACGGCTGCTGCTCAGCTGCTCAAAAGGCAGATCATCAGGCCATACTACGCGTAAGTTAATCGGATTTAAATCACAATCGCAGTACACGCAATGTCTCAAGGAACTTGCCAAATACGGCATACGACCGGTTAAGAGCATTCGTCGCAACCGCGTCATCTGCTGTCACGTCGACAGCCGCCGTACCCAGCAGCTGCAATCGCTTGCCGAGCATCCGAATGTCAGCTACGTCGAGCCCGATTTCAAGCTCCATGCACATGGTTTCGAGTCGAAGCCCAGATTGAAGAACTCGAAGGTCCGCATCAGCGCAATAGCTTCTCTCTCCAAGAGAACGAGAAAAAACTCGCGAACGCACGGCGCAGGCAAAGGAAAGCTGCACTCGGATACATCCTCAAGCAATGTAGGCTGGAATCTCTCGCAAATTGAAGCGAATAAGGTCTGGACATCCACGAAAGGCAAAGGCGCAGGAATCGCCATTATCGATACAGGCATTGCCAAACATTCCGATCTCCGCATTTACGGCGGCGTCAATACGATGGGCGGGTCATCCTACAAAGACGACAACGGCCATGGTACGCATGTAGCAGGCATCGCGGCGGCAGTCGGTGCGAATGGCATCATTCAGGGCGTAGCACCACGTGCTAGGCTGTACGCCGTCAAAGCACTGGATGCGAGCGGCGCCGGCTATGTGTCCGACATTATCAAAGGGATCGACTGGTGCATCTCCAAGAAGATTCCCATCATCAATATGAGCCTCGGACTGGAAGGCGAAACGAGCAGCGCGCTGAAGGAAGCCGTACAGCGGGCGAGACAAAACGGCATTATTGTCGTTGCCTCGGCGGGAAACAGCGGAACAAGCACAGGCCGAATTGATCAGCCTGCCCGGTATTCAACGGCACTCGCGGTTGCCGCTTCTACCCGCAATGGGAAGGTCGCAAATTATAGCAGCCGCGGTTACGGCATCGATGTCACCGCACCGGGCAGCTATATTAAATCAACATCGCTGGGCGGCGGCTATCAAGTGTTATCCGGCACGAGCATGTCCAGTCCTCACGTGGCAGGCGGCGTTGCGCTCCTGAAATCACTTGATCCTTCTATAGGACCTTCGACGATTACGAAGCGGCTGCGCGCTTCAGCTAAACGTATCTCCAACTACTCCTATAAAGCGCAAGGGTACGGGATTATGCAGCTCGGAGGGGCATCTGCTTATTCCTCCACCGATCAATCGACTGAAGCGGCATCGCGCAAATCCAGTTCCGGTCATAAATCCAGAAGGAAGAGGTCCTGATAGGTCCGGATACCAAGTAATCATAGAAACGCGCACAAAAAACTCCCTTTGACAGTGTTGCTCAGCATGAGTGCTGAGAACACTGCAGAAGGGAGTGTTTAGTTTTCGACCTTTAGTGCATCGTTCTTCGCTTTGCAATTGACGCATATTCCTTGAAAATCAAGGCGATGGTCCAGAACCGTAAACCCATATTCCCGCTCAAGTCGCTCTTCGAGCGGCCCCAGCCAATCTTCCAATATTTCACTCATGGTGCCGCATTGCACGCAGATAAGGTGATGATGATGATGTTTGTTGTTGTCTGCCCGCAAATCGTAACGAGCAACGCCATCCCCAAAATTCATCTTCTCCACAACATGCAGCTCGCTCAGCAGCTCCAATGTCCGATATACGGTTGCTAATCCTATCTCAGGCGCGATGTCCTTAACGAGCATAAACACGTCTTCCGCGCTAAGATGATCCTCTTCGTTCTCCAGAAGCACACGAACTGTAGCTTCTCGCTGTGGGGTCAGCTTGTACCCCTGCGACTGCAGCTGTTGCTTAATCTTATCAATCCGGGATTCCATGGCTTCCCCCCTCATACCTGACTTGTGCCATCATCACGGAATCGGTTTGCTTTTATTATAGGTGCACATAACGAACAAAGTCAATTTTTTTTAGAATCATTACAATCCACCGCTAACGCCGACGATTAGCGGAGCGGCCCATTTCAGCAGCATCGGAGTGACGTAACACTCTACCGCCGCCGCTCCAAGAATGATTAGCAGCATCATGGCAGCGCTCGAAGTAAAAGTAACCAAGGGTTGGCTTAACGTTCCGAAACGACCTAAGAGGCGGTTCTTAACCACATAGAGTCCGAAGGAAATTGCTGACACACTAAGGATGAGAAACGCGGGAACTGCCAGTAAGTTTGGCGGTGCAACGGATGCCAGCGAGAAGATCAGACCTTTCCACGCAAACTGCCTCACCAGCGTTCCTATCGCAAAACCAACCAACACGCCTTTTAGAAAATCAAGCGCCAGCACAAGCGGCATCCCTACGACGGTCAGCCCGAGCACCCAGATGAGTATCATCCACTTGGCATGGAACCATGCCCGGTCCCAGAACGACTCATTTCCGCTCTGTAAGACGCCTTCTTGAATATGATGGATGAATTGCTGCACATCCCCTGCTAAATTCTGCTGTTGATCCAATGTCAACGCATTTACGAGCAGAGCGCCGAACACGACCCCTACGACAAATAATACAGACACGAACACATAAAGAGTCAGCTGATCCTTCATATTCGGCTGAAGCACGGATGATCGCATGGCATATCCCCCTAAACCCAGATGGTTCAGTGTATGTCCAAGCCTCCGCCGCTATGACGATCTGCTTAGTGCATACGGTTTGCGACTTTGCCGTAGTTCCCTCCACCGCCTGCTTGCAGCTTCAATGAGCCATTGCGAGCTTCTGCGATAATCGCTGCCGCCGATTCGCCTGCAATCCCTGCAATCGCCTCTATTGGTGCATCATGAAGAATGTTCATTTCCGTAGCAAACTGATCCAGCAGTTTGGACAATGTCTTCGGACCGATGCCCGGGATAAATTCCAGCGGCACTTGGTAGATATAGCGAGGTCGGTCTTCAGGCACGACCGGCTCACTTCGACCCGCCTTTGCCCCGAGCTCCATGATCCGATCCCATACACCTCGTACTTGCTTCACACTCCCGCATTGCAAGCAGCGCTCTGCATCCTGCGTATCCTCGGCGAGGGAACCGCAGTTCTTACAATACGTGCGATGGTATTTGCCGAGGACGGGATTCAGCCCATAATTGGCCGTAATTGCCCGCCCTTCAGCGCCTTCTAGCGCAAGCTTCAGCTCCTGAAAGGACGGCTCTTGAAGATGGAACTCATTATATTCGCGGCCGATCTTGGATAAGGAATGTGCATCTGAATTCGTCAGGAATGGGAGTGTATCGAGCTCGGGAATGAGCCCGGCCATCTCGCTGTCTGAGCTTAATCCGAGCTCAACGGCATCTACAAGCTTCGGATCGAGAGTATCTTGAAGCTGATCCGAGCAGCTGCCGAACAAGCTCTTATGAGGCGTGAAAATATGAGCAGGAATGAACAGCCCGCCCCGTCCCTTTACCTCGGCTTGCAGCTCTCGGGATGGCACATATAATCGCTGGGAGCTGAGCTGCACATTGCGCATCGAGCGGGACACCCACTTCGTGAACGATTGCATTTCTGCAAAGTCCGGCAGATAGATCAAATGATGAGCAGTGCCGAAGCCGGCATCGCGAACCTCGATTTCGGATCCAAGGAGAATGGTCGTATCCCGGTAGCGAATGCCTCCACCGCTAACTTGGGTCATTTCCCCGGAATCGAGCAAGGACTCGATATCACGCTGAACGCCGGGAGAGTGGCAGTCGATCACACCGAGCAGTCCGATGCCTTTGCGAACCGCCGCCTCATAGGCAATGTTACGAAAGGTTAGATCCTTACTTCCGCTTATCTTAACCGGCTCTCCCCGCTCCGTCCGCCCGATATGCAGGTGAAGATCGGCAAATACGCGGCTCAGCTTCCCTTCTTGTCCAGCCGCTTTCATAGTGGTCACCTCTAAATCTCTCCTGTAAGCCTGTAGATATGCCATGCATAGACGGCTAGAATCGTCTTCGCATCACTGATCCGCTCTTCTTTCATATACTGCTGCGCCTGCTCGAACGTAATTGCTTCTACCGCCAGAAACTCATCCTCGTCAGGCGCGCTATCCCCTTTGACAAGATCCTCTGCGAGATATACATACAGCTTCTCATCGGCAAATCCCGGCGACGTATAGAACGCACTCAGTGGGCGAAGCTTGCCTGCGCGATACCCCGTTTCCTCTTCCAGCTCACGCGCTGCCGCAACCATCGGATCTTCACCGGCATCCAGCTTGCCCGCCGGAATCTCGATTTGGAACTTCTCCATCGGCTTGCGATATTGCTCGACGACGAGCATTTTATCATCGATTAGCGCCAGAACGGCGGCCGCACCGGGATGTCTGACAATTTCGCGTGTGGCCGTTTTGCCGTCAGGCAGCTCTATCGTATCGACCTGCAGCGAAATGATTTTCCCATCGAAAATCGGTTCAGTCTTGATTGTTTTCTCGCGGAATTGATCGGTTTTCTCTAACATCTGTCATCGGCTCCTTTAATGCAATTCGATATTTAGGTAATTCTGTATTTCGGCCAGTCGGCAGGCATATGTTCTCTAACTCTCTCATATCTATCTATCAGTATAGCAAAAGGGGAGATCAATCATGAAACAATACACGGTAAAAAGCTCAATGACACTTATCGGCAAAGCCTGGGAAATCCGTCACCAGCTGAAGCTGCTTGCCAATGCGAGTTCGAAATCAGGTTCGAATAACGGCAGTGGTAAATCCGGACGAACGCTCGTTGAGTATTTGCAATCGACCCGTTAATACAGGACAGAATATCATGTTCGGAACAATAGAAAGGGTTGCCGCCGTAGATTACTCTACAGCCGGCAACCCTTATTCCTATTGGCAAAGCTTATTCCTTCAGCTCCGCGGCCTGTTCGATAATCGCAACAACCAGCTCAGCCGTTTTCACTAAATCTTCTGCCTTAATTTGCTCATTCGTCGTATGGATATGCTCATACCCGATTGCAAGATTCACAGTCGGCACGCCATGTCCGTTGAAAATATTCGCATCGCTTCCGCCGCCGGAGTGAAACAGCTTCGGTGTTCTGCCGATCTTCTCAATTGCCGCCTTCGCAAGCTCCACGACCGGATCTCCGTCCGTGAAGTTAAATGCCGGATAGATCAGCTTGCTTTCAAACTCCGCTTTCGCGCCGAACTCACTCGCTACCGCCAGAACGGTTTCACGCATCGCTTCAACCTGCTTGTCGAGTTTATCCTGCACAATGCTGCGCGCTTCCGCGTCCAGCTTCACGAAATCACAGACGATATTCGTTGCGCCGCCGCCTTCAAACCGTCCGATGTTCGCCGTTGTTTCGTGATCAATTCTACCAAGGGACATGCGCGAAATCGCTTTACCCGCCACTTGGATCGCACTGATGCCATCCTCTGGATTAACGCCGGCATGTGCCGATTTACCGTGAATCTTGATCGTGATCTTCGCTTGTGACGGCGCAGCAACGGCAATATCGCCAATCGGACCATTGGAATCCAGCGCATAGCCGAACTTCGCTTTCAGCCTCTTGCTGTCGATTGCAGCCGCGCCTACAAGTCCGCTCTCTTCTCCAACCGTAATAACAAGCTGAATAGGACCATGAGGAAGATTCTGTTCCTTAATGACACGAATCGCTTCGAACATTGCGGCAAGTCCTGCCTTATCATCTGCTCCGAGAATCGTCGTTCCATCACTTCTTATGTAGCCGTCTGCGTCAAGACGCGGTTTAATGCCTTTGCCCGGCACTACCGTATCCATGTGGGAGGTAAAGAAAATCGTCGGTGCCTGCTCAATGCCGTTTGCTTCAAGCATCGCGAACAAATTGCCTGCTCCGTGTCCGGTGATGCTTGCCGCATCGTCTTCTTCAACAAAGAAGCCAAGCTCTTTCAGCTTTCCTGTAAGCACGTCACAAATTTCACGTTCATATTTCGTTTCGCTGTCTACCTGGACAAGCGCCATAAATTCATCGATTATTCGTTGGTTATTAATCATCGGCTTTCCTCCGTTCATTGATTTCGTTTACAATAGACTCAGACTTGTACATCTCCCATACGAAAGGAGCATGCTCGCGTGCGTCCCAACCGATTGATGAAAATATTCATCTGGCTGCTCATCGCTTCAATGCTGATCTCTACTTTACTGATTAGCATCGGCTGGATCTTCGAATAGTCCGGTTTCTTCTTCTACTTCACAACCAAACTGTTTGCAGAAATGCGGCAGCAGTTCGCGTGCCGCTTGTTCCACACTTAGGTTAATGCCTGTTACATCAGCGAAGGAAGTAACCGCATATTCCTGAATGCCGCAAGGAATGATGCCTCGAAATCCATCCTGCGCAATGCCTGCTTTAATATTCAGCGCAAAGCCATGACTCGTCACGAATCCGCGGCGAGTTCTTGCTTTGTTAAACTTCACGCCGATTGCCGCGATTTTGGCATCCCCTACCCAAACACCGGTATATTCCGACTTCCGATTCGTTTCAATTCCATAACCTGCGAGCCAGTCCATGATTGCCTGCTCCAGCTGTCGCAAATAACCGTGCAGATCAAGGCCTGCTCCGTCGAGATAAAGCAGCGGGTAACCAACAAGCTGACCCGGCCCATGATACGTAATATCCCCGCCGCGATCAATTTGAAACACGCCGATGCCGCGAGCAGCCAATTCTTCTTCCGAATAGAGCAAATGCTCCGGATGACGCTGCGAGCCGATCGTATAGGTCGGCGGATGCTGAAGAAGGAGCAGCGTTTCGCGTCGCTCCTCCTTATCGATTTGTTTGACGTATGCCTTCTGTAAATCCCATGCTTCGGCGTAGCCGAGCATGGGCGTATAGTGAATATCGATCGCTTTCACGTTCGTTGTCATAACATGTAAGCCCCGTTTCAATACAGCTTCGTATCTAAATTGAAGCTTTCCAAATTTTCTTTCACCCGCTGCAAGAAACGTCCGCAAATGACGCCGTCCAAGATCCGATGATCCAGCGACAAACAAATATTCGCCATCGAACGAACCGCAATCATATCGTTGATTACGACAGGACGCTTCACGATGGATTCGCAGGTAACGATTGCGGCTTGCGGATAGTTAATGATCGGGTAGGACAAGATCGAGCCGAACGACCCCGTATTATTAACGGTAAACGTTCCGCCTTCCATATCTGCAAGCGTCAGCTTGCCTTCACGGGTTTTGCGAGCCAGATCTTCAATTTCCCGGGCGAGGCCGGCGATATTTTTCTGATCGGCATTCTTAATGACAGGTACTTTAACCGCATCCTCTGTACCCACCGCAAGGCCGATATGAATATCGCGCTTCACGATGATTTTGTCAACGGCCCATACCGAATTCATGATCGGGAAATCTTTGATCGCGTTAACGACGGCTTTCACCCAGAATGCGAGATAAGTAAGGTTCACACCTTCGCGCTTCTTGAAGTCATCCTTCAACTTGTTGCGCAGGGAGACGAGGTTGGTCACATCCACTTCCATCATCATCCAAGCATGCGGAATTTCCGTGACGCTCTGGCGCATGTTACGCGCAATGGCATTACGAACAGGCGTAACATCGATAAAATATTCGCTTCTGCCCGGCACTTGCTGCCCTTGCACTTCAACACCGGGAATACGCGGCGTTTCAGACAAATGAAGGCCGGAGGAACGAACCTGCTCCCCGCCGCTCTTATTCGACTGCTGTGTTTGTTGAGTGCTGCCTGCATTTCCGGCTGATGTTCCAGCCGCTCTGGTACCGCGTCCGGACTCCACGAAAGTAAGCACATCTTTGCGTGTGATCCGTCCACCAAGCCCCGTTCCTTCAATCGCAGACAGGTTCACGTTATGTTCAGCCGCAAGTGATTGAACCGCAGGGGAGTAACGATAGCGCATATGATCATTGCCATCGGCTTCAGCCGCCGCGCCTTGAGCACGAACAGCGGCACGATCGTTGTTTCGGGCAGGAGCGTTAGAAGCAGCAGAGGTACTTACGCTGCCTCCGTTAGGTGAAGCAGTTGGGGCAGCAGTACCCGCTCCCTCTTCATCAACCTCGATCAGGCAAAGTGGCGTGCCCACAGGTACGGTTTCGCCTGCACCGACTAATATTCGAATCAGCGTCCCTTGAATGGTCGCGGGTAGTTCAGCATTTACTTTGTCCGTAAGAATTTCACAGATCGGCTCATACATCTCGATTGAATCGCCAGGCTGCTTAAGCCATTTGTCGATCGTTGCGGAGACAAGCGATTCTGCGAGCTGTGGCATGACGACTTCCGTCAATTTCTTCATTCCGACCACTCCTAAATGTTTTGCGAAGCGACTTCGATTTTAGAATAATGCCAGCTTCTTCATCGCTTCTTTCACTTTATCTTTATTCAGCATAAAGAATTTCTCGCCCGGTGGATTAATCGGCATTGCCGGAACGTCCGGACCACATAAACGCATAATCGGAGCATCCAGCTCATACAGCATTTCTTCTGCGATGATAGCCGATACTTCTGCGCCAATGCCTCCGAATTTGTTATCTTCATGAATAATGAGCACTTTACCGGTACGACGGGCAGCTTCCAGAACGCCTTCTTTATCAAGCGGCTGGAGTGTACGCAAGTCGAGTACATGAGTGGAGACGCCTTCTTCTGCAAGCTCCTCGGCTGCTTCGAGCACGAAGTGAAGCGGAAGACTGTAGCTAATGACCGTAATGTCATCGCCTTCGCGAAGGACATTGGACTCTCCGATCGGAACGATATAATCGCCCTCCGGAACATCACCGTTTACTAGCTTATAGCATTTCTTGTTTTCAAAATAGATAACCGGGTCCGGATCGCGAACAGCTGCTTTCAGAAGACCTTTTGCATCGTACGCCGTGTAAGGCGCTACAATCTTAAGACCGGGTGTTCCGAAGAACACCGACTCCGGACATTGGGAGTGATACAAGCCGCCGAAGATTCCGCCGCCGATTGGCGCACGGATGACAAGCGGGCATGTCCAGTCATTATTGGAGCGATAACGGATCTTGGCCGCTTCGCTAATAATTTGATTCGTAGCCGGGAACATAAAGTCCGAATATTGCATTTCAGCAATAGGCCTCATGCCGTACATAGCCGCACCGATAGCAGCGCCGACAATTGCGGATTCCGCAAGCGGCGTATCCAACACGCGCTCTTCGCCGAACTGGCCGATAAGCCCTTTCGTCGTCGTGAACACGCCGCCTTTGTGGCCAACATCCTCGCCGAGCACGAATACATCCTCATCGCGTTCCATTTCTTCTTTCATGGCCAAGCGGATCGCATCAATATAGTCCATTTTCGGCATGTTAGCGTCCTCCTTCGCCATGATCTTCGGCGTACACATGTTTCAATATATCTTCAGGTTCCGGGAAGGCTGCTTGATCTCCATAGGAGGTCGCATCATCCAGAGCCGCTTTAATCTGCTGCATCAAAGCTGCATCGCGCTCTTCATCCCAAATTCCGCTGTCGATCAAATACTGCTTGAACTTCGGCAAGCCGTCTTTGTCGCGATGCGAATCGACTTCTTCCTTCGTCCGGTAAGCAAGATCCTCATCCGATGTGGAATGCGGCGATAAGCGATACATTACGGCCTCGACCAGTGTTGGACCTTCGCCATTAGCCGCACGCTCACGTGCTTCTTTAACGACACGGTACACTTCAAGCGGGTCGTTGCCGTCTACGCTATAACCAGGAAAACCGTATCCAAGGGCACGGTCAGCGATTTTTCCGCCTATTTGTTTATGAATCGGAACCGAAATCGCATATTGATTGTTCTCGCACATGAAAATAACCGGCAGCTTATGCACTCCGGCAAAGTTGGCACCCTCGTGGAAATCTCCTTGATTGCTGGAGCCGTCTCCAAAGGTAACGAAGGATACGAAATCTTTCTTCTTCATCTTGGCTGCCAGTGCAAAACCGACTGCATGAGGGACTTGCGTTGTAACAGGACTTGAGCCCGTCACGATGCGCAGACGCTTCGAACCGAAGTGTCCCGGCATTTGGCGACCGCCGCTGTTAGGATCAGCCGCTTTGGAGAATAGGGAAAGCATAAGCTCGCGCAATGTCATACCTACTGCAAGCACAAATGCGTAGTCGCGATAATAAGGCAAATAGTAATCTTGATTCCGATCGAGTGCAAAAGCTGCGCCTACCTGTGCGGCTTCTTGACCGATACCGGATACGTGGAATTTGATTTTGCCTGCCCGTTGAAGCAGCAGACAGCGCTCATCATACCGACGAGCGGTTGTCATTAGCGTGTACATTTCAATGGCTTGATCGTCCGATAGCCCAAGTGCGGCATGTTTGGTTTGCTGCACGGCAGATTCGGATTGTGTCATGAGGGATGCCCTCCTTTTAGCTGCTATTATAACCAGGTACTAAGACTTGCCTATACCCATTATAACCGACTTTTACCGAAAAAGAAATGCTCCGTCCACTGCTGCGAAATGCGTTGTTGCTTACTATATAAAGATGCAGCTCCGACCTAAAATGCCAATGAATTCCCATGAACTGCCAGCATTGCTTCGCCGAGCACTTCGGATAGCGTTGGATGTGGATGAATGACTTGTCCCACTTCCCAAGGGGTCGCATTAAGAAGCATAGCGAGCGACGCTTCAGACAATAGATCCGTTGCATGAGGTCCGATTAGATGCACGCCTAACACGTCATTGGTTTTGGCATCTGCAATGACTTTCGCGAATCCATCTGTCTCACCCAGCACATGTGCCTTGCCAATGGCTTGGAACGGGACTTTGCCGACTTTGATATCATGCCCTTGTTTGCGTGCTTCGTCTTCCGTCAGTCCGATGGAAGCCAGCTCCGGCTTGGAGTAAATCGCTCTTGGCACGCGGGAGTGATCAGGCGCTTGCTCCTTGCCGCCAAGCATATGGTCTACAGCCACAATGGCTTCATGGGCTGCCGCATGCGCCAGCTGTAAGCCGCCGTTCACATCGCCGATGGCGTAAATATGAGGTTCATTCGTTTGAAAATAACCGTTGACGCGGATAACGCCTTTCTCCACGCGTACGTCTGTATTTTCGAGACCGATCTCCTCTACGTTCGCTTGACGGCCAACGGAAACAAGCAACCGTTCTGCATTCAGAATCACGGGGCCATCAGCTGTATCTGCTGTGACGGTGGCTTGTCCGTCCTTATAGGTATACGTATCAAGCTTCAATTGAATACCTGTCAATATACGTACGCCTCTGCGGCGCAACTGCTTCGTAAGCTCTGCAGATGCTTCAACATCTTCACCTGGCAGCAGCCGTGATGCCGCTTCGATCAAAGTAACCTCAACGCCGAAGTCGATGAGCATGGATGCCCACTCCACGCCAATGACGCCGCCGCCAACGATCAAGATGGATTGCGGAAGCTCGTCCATTGTCAATGCTTCATTGCTTGACATGATCTCGCCTTGTTTCGGTTCCAGACCCGGCAGCGAACGCGGACGTGATCCCGTTGCGATAATCAAATTCGTCGGAACGACGGTTTCCATTTCACCATCCGGGAGTTCAACCGCAACACTTCCGCTCTTCGGTGAGAAGATGGAAGGACCGATTACTCTGCCGCTGCCTTGCATGACAGTAATGTTATGCTTGCGCATCAAATATTGAAGCCCTTTGTACAGTCCTTCGACTGTGTTTTCTTTGCGCCGCTGTACTTTAGGGAAATCGAGTGAGATAGCTCCCTCAGCCACATGAATGCCATATGTATCTGCCTTACGCATCGTAGCGTACACTTCGGCACTGCGAAGCAGCGCCTTACTTGGAATACAACCTTTATGTAAACAGGTTCCGCCCAGCTTCTCTCTCTCCACCACGATCACTTTCTTCCCCGCTTGTGCTGCTCGGATTGCTGCTGTATATCCTGCAATGCCACCGCCGATTATGGCCAAATCGCATTGAATCGTCATACTTGTTGCTCCTCTCCAGATCATAAAGCCGTTACATATGACTATTGTACCTTTTTTCAAAGCTCCTTGAAACTGCCACAAGGGATGAAATGGACAGCCTCCTTTGAAAAAGGTATGATTAAAGCATTATTGTCGTTGTTTCTGTACAGGAGGATTTATTCGCATGAAGCAAGTTACTATTCGTTTTATTGCCGTTTTATTGCTCGTTATTCCGGGAATCGCCGCAACTTATGGATTTCTTCTTATGAAGGATGCAATCTTTCATTATTTCTCATCCTTCGGCAACGATGCCGCTGTCCATAATTTTGAATGGTGGACCTTTATTCTTGGCATGGTACTGTTCCTGCTTGGAGTCGGCTTTATCGGAGGTTGGACCTTCTTCCGCGACCGCAAACGCAATTATGTCTCATCCCGCTTTCGCGAGAAGCGGCCTCGTCCGCCTCGGCCTGGCGTTTAATTGGAGTCAAACTGCAACGTAAAGTAAAAAGGGCGAGCCCTCCAGTGGTGGAGATGCTCGCCTTTTTGTTACAAAACCTTATCTACAATCCCGTAAGCCACCGCTTCTTCGGCACTCATGAAGCGATCTCTGTCGGAATCTCGTTCGATCTGTTCTTTCGACTGCCCCGTGTGCAGCGCAAGCAAAGTGTTTATTTTCTCGCGCGTCTTCAAGATCCAGCTGGCATGAATCTGAATATCGGAAGCCTGCCCTCTCGCACCGCCGAGAGGCTGGTGAATCATCACTTCGCTGTTGGGAAGAACGTATCGTTTCCCTTTGGCTCCACCTGCTAACAGAATTGCGCCGAAGCTCGCCGCAAATCCTGTACAAATCGTCGAAACCTCCGGTTTAATAAATTGCATCGTATCGAAGATCGAGAAACCAGCCGTGACTGAACCTCCGGGGCTGTTAATATACAGCTGAATGTCTTTATCCGGATCATCTGCAGCGAGGAAGAGCAGCTGGGCCACAACCGCATTGGCCATTTGATCTTCAATTTCTCCGCTTACCATGACGATGCGGTCTTTGAGCAGCCTCGAATAAATATCGTAGCTGCGCTCGCCCCGATTCGTTGATTCCACAATATAAGGCACTAAACTCATAGCCGGAAACCTCCTCATTCGCTGCCGTTAGGCTGCATACATCATGCTAACGGATGAGCGGTTGCCTTGTGACGCATGAAGCTGTCCAATTGCCTGTACCGGATCCATAAGCTGCTCCTCCACGTTAGCGAGTAGAACTAACGCCTGAGCATCGCCTGCGCGAACGGCATGAACATAGGCATAAAGCTGATTATCCTTCACTTTACGCTCCGCCAGCTTCGAGATTTGTGCAAGATCCGAATGCTCTTTGAGCTTTGCTATAGCAACTCTTGCTCTGTGCAGCGCAGCCTTCACAGCTCCTTCAGACATGGTAAGCTTAGCGGCTACGTCGTGGCCTTTATAGCCAAAAACCTCTTTGAGTAGGAACACCGTCCGCTGCAGCGGCGATAATTGATAAATCAGCAGTCTCAGCGCATATTCAAGCTCATGCGATTCCCCGAACAAACGGTCGAGCACCGCTTCCTGCTGTTCCAGAACACGTCTGGATCGCTTCATTCGACGTGCTTGATCGACTGATATATTCTTCGCAATGCGCAGCAAATAGGCAGTCGGATTAGGATGTACAAGCGCGCCGTTCATGACCGGCAGCGCTCGTAAACAGGTTTCCTGAACCAAATCGTCTGCATCCCATGTGGAACGAGTGAGCGAAAGGCAGTAGCGGTAAAGGGTAATCCGCATTTCATCAACAGTTGGTTGGATTGTCATTGTGGCACCTCCTCATCTGTTAGCGTAGATTCATGACGTAAACGAATGAACGTGTCAAAAAGATACGCGCTGTTTATAAATAATTATAGATCGGATTGCAATTGACGATGCCGCGCCTCTCGAGTGAATAGTCCGATGAGCGCAAACAATGTAAACGCGCTGCCGAGCATGATAAACATACTATTCGTTGATACATATTGTATGCCGAATCCACTGATGCCGGGACCGAGCAAGCTGCCGATGCTGAAGTGAATAGATGCCGTTACATTCGCTGACGGCAGCAATTCACGAGGCAGCAAGTCTGCCGCGTAGGCAAGACCAAGCGAGAAGAAGGAACCGATAAATCCACCAATCATCGCCAGCAGAATAAATAATACGATTATATTGTCTCCTGCCATCGGAACAGCCAGAAACATCAAGCCAGCAATACCCGCACATCCCATCAGAACGGGCTTTCGTCCGATTCGGTCGCTAAGCATACCAAGCGGGAACATGAGCAGCAAGCTGCCTACGCCTAGAGCCGGAAGCAGCAGCGAGATAGAAGCTTGACTTAGATGAATGCGCAGTCCGTACAGCGGGAAATTACTATTCATCGTCGCCTCCATTAATCCATACAGGATTGCCGGCAGAAGCGCAAACCAGGCAATGCGATACACCCTGGCGTATCGGTTCGAAGTGGCTGAAGCAAGCTTCGCCGAATGCTCCGGATATTCCGGATACAGCGTTCTGACAAACAGAAGAATGAGTACGAATAAAGCCGTATTTAAACAGAAAGGAACCCAGTCCCCAATAGACAATAAATTGATTCCGGTAGGCCCTAAGCTAAACCCGATCCCGTAAGCCATGCCGTAGAGCGAAATATAACGACCTCTGCTCTCTGCGGGACTGCTGCTCACAATCCAGAGCTGCGTGCAATAATGAAGGGCACTGTCGCCAACGCCAACGATAATGCGAAGTACAAACCATACCCAAATCGATGTGAGGAAGGGAAACAGCAGCGTTCCAATTGCTGCGAGAATGATGCCGATGATAATGCCTTTCTTATAGCCCATACTGCGAATCGGTTTCTCGATAAAGAACATCGTACTGAAGGTGCCAATGTATAAGGCCATGGAATTTATCCCATTTACATCCGATGATACCCCCTGCCGATCCAATAAGATGGACAACAGCGGCAGAATCAATCCTTGATTAAAACCCGAGACGAGTGTGACTGAGAGCAAAATAAAAAGTCGCTTCCGTGAAGGAGCTGCAGTTAATTCTATTGGTGACAAAACAATCCTCCTGAATGTACTTCTCTGACATGTTTAAATCTGTCCAAGAAAAACGCCACATTCGCAGCTTGCACGAAAGTGGCGCTTATCATGTATTCATAATCTTTACCATCATTTCGGGTGCTCTCAGGAAACCTTATGCTCGATCCGCAGCTTGTCGGCTACCATCGCGATAAACTCGCTGTTTGTCGGCTTTGATTTACTGATATTGATTGTATAACCGAAGAGGTGACTGATGCTGTCAATATTGCCGCGCGTCCATGCCACTTCAATCGCATGACGGATAGCACGTTCAACACGCGAAGGCGTCGTCTTAAATTTCTCGGCAATCGCAGGATAAAGCGTTTTTGTAATCGCGCCTAGAATTTCAATATTGTTGTACACCATCGTTATGGCTTCACGCAAATATTGATATCCTTTAATGTGAGCAGGCACTCCGATTTCATGAATGATGCTCGTAATGTTTGCATCCAAATTCTTACCTTTGGCAATCGGTACGACATTGGATTTATTCGAAATGGATGAAGAAGCTGAAGACGAATAAGAGGATGAAATAACAGTTGGATTACCAACCAACTGGCGAATGCGGTTCGCGAGTATTTCCATGTCAAATGGCTTCAATATGTAGTAGGATGCGCCCAGTTGTACAGCCTTTTGAGTAATGTTCTCTTGACCAAATGCCGTTAGCATGATGATCTTTGGCATTTGAGGCAAATTCATTTCACGAAGCCGTTCCAATACGCCAAGTCCATCAAGATGCGGCATAATAATATCCAAAATCAGAACGTCCGGCACTTCCCGCGTTTCTTCCAATAAGCGAAGCACTTCCTCGCCGTTATAGGCGACACCGGTAACGACCATATCGTTTTGTTCAGAAATATACTCGGACAACAAATTCGTAAATTCCCGATTGTCATCAGCCAACAACACTTCAATTCTTTGCAAGGTATAGTCCTCCTTAGACTAGTAATTCACTCTATTGTAGTTAACGCTTAAAAGCCCTCTGTGTGTATCTTGCTTGTCTAACTAATATTTTCGACATGATGAATGAAATTCCTTCTGTCGAATAATATTTTTCTTTATTATTAATTTGATCTGTTTTATAATGGATAATTTACTACACCATCTATCAGGATTCGCAATAATTCGACAAAAAATAAAAATCTTAAGGTGGCTAAGCCGCCTTAAGATTTAAGCTTGCTGGTTTGAGAAGAACACCTGCATCTTGCAGCATCCATTCAATAAAGCAGCCGTAACCGGATGTCGGATCATTAACAAATACATGCGTAACAGCGCCGATTAGCTTGCCATCTTGAATGATCGGACTCCCGCTCATCCCCTGCACGATACCCCCTGTTTGTTCCAGTAAACGCTTGTCCGTGATTTTGATAACCATCCCTTTGGTTGCCGGGGATTGCTGCTTGGTGACATGAACGATTTCCACATTAAAACGTTCGACCTTCTGACCATTCACTACGGTAAGCAGCTGTGCCGGACCTTCCCTTACTTCTTCCGCAAATGCAACAGGAAGCGACTGCTGATTGTAGCTGTGTGACGGCAGCTCTTTCATCTTGCCAAAGATGCCAAACGACGTGTTGCGCTCTATATTGCCAAGCACTTTACTTTCTTTAATGAAATGTGCTCTTTTCTCTCCGGGTTCGCCATTCTGGCTCTTGTTGATGGACGTCACATTGGACTGCAAAATCTGACCTTCACCAACTTCAATCGGAGTTTGAGTATCCATATCGGTAATCACATGTCCAAGTGCTCCGTAAACGCCTTGATCAGGCGCATAGAAGGTTAAGGTTCCAACACCTGCTGCTGAATCTCGAATGTACAGTCCTAACCGCCAAGCGCGGTCCTCCGAGTCAAATACAGGTGCAAGCTTCGTTTCAAATAATCGTGTACCTCGTTTAACGGTGAGCTGCAGCGACTGTTTAGCGCCGCCTGCTTCTTCTGCCATCTGAGCCACTTTATGCACCTCATTAATGTACTTGCCATTAATTCGGATAATAAGATCGCCTAGTTGCAAATTGGCCTGCTCACCCGGAGATACCCGAGCGCCTTTAGCATCCGTGACTTGATGATGACCTACAACCATAATACCGGCTGATTTCACTTTAACGCCGATGGTTTGTCCACCGGGAATGACACGTAAATCAGGTACAACATTCACTTTTACAGTCTTGAACGGGATTTTTCCAAATAATTTCAATTTCATCGTGGTTTTTCCGCTGTGTGACGACTGAATGGAGAGCGGTTTGTTCAAATTAATGGACAGTGAACGGTCAGATGAACCGTTGACTTGCAGCATTTGCGGATCAACGGTAACTTGAGCATGTACAGGCATACCATAGTCTAATTGCTTCAACTGGCCGGAGAACAAACGAACTTCGTTCGGAAATGCGGCGAAATGTTGAATTGGAGAGGATAGACCAAGCATGCAAACGATGATAACGAGAAGTAAACCCAGCCACCGCTTCCGCTGATTGGCATTCAATGACTTCACGCTCCCTGTTGCAAAATCGCTTGACGAGAAAGGTGGTTCGCCATTTGCGTACCTTTAAGGTATCCCTGCCCCAACAGTTTTATGTCGCCAAAAACATTCCCTGATTGCCTTCCATTACGCCCCCTTTTGTCTATCTGCCAAGTCAAGCATTTCTTGTGCATGATGGCGGGTCTTTTCCGTTACTTCCACGCCACCCAGCATTCGGGCAAGTTCCTCAATACGAGTCGGCGAGCTAAGCTCTGTGACCATGGTTGAAGTCCGTTCTGCCACGATCGTTTTCTTGATCTCATAATGATGATCAGCCATACAAGCAACCTGAGGCAAATGAGTGATGGAGAATACCTGACAATGCGTCGACAATCTAGACATCTTCTCGGCAATGGCTTGAGCAGCGCGGCCGCTGACACCTGTGTCCACCTCGTCGAATATAAGTACAGGCACTTCATCTATAGAGGCGAAGATGGTCTTGAGTGCGAGCATAATACGCGACATTTCACCGCCGGAGGCGATCTTGCTGATCGGCTTCAGCGGCTCACCAGGGTTCGGTGCGATGAGGAATGCCGCTTCATCAATTCCGTTAGGATGCAGCTTGTACGATTCACCGTCTTTACTTTGCTGCAGCTGAACGTGGAAGGTGGTGCGTTCCATTTGGAGTTGGCGCAGCTCGCTCTCGATCGCTCCTGACAGCTTGTCAGCGGCTTCCTTGCGGTGTACGGAAAGGTTACTGCCAAGAGTAACAGCTTCTGCGAACAAACGGGATTGCTCTGCTTGCAAACGAGCCAAGTGCTCGTCACGATTCTCGATTTTATCAGCTTCCGACTTGATTCCGCTCAAGTAGGACAAAATATCAGGGATTGTTTCCCCGTACTTCCGTTTCAAGCTGTGAATTAAGTCAAGACGATCTTCAATATAAGTTAACCGCTCCGGATCCGATTCAACGGAATCACGGTAATCCCTAAGCTGGAATGCCGCATCCTCGAGCTGATAAAAGGCCGATTGCAGCTGTTCCAGCAGGGGCTCCAGAATGACGGAATCATACTCGCGAATATCGGATACTCGGCTGACCGCACGACTGATTGCATCCAACCCTTTGTTACCGTGCAGCAGTGCGTACGCTTCGGAAGCGGAATCTCTGCGTTTGACCGCATACATGAGCTTCTGCTTCTCTTCCGCCAATGCTTCGTCTTCTCCTGCCTTTAACCGAGCCGATGCGATCTCATCGATTTGGAATCGGAACAAGTCCAGCATTTGCATATTCTGACGCGAAGTATCTTCCAGATCTTTAAGCTGAATGCGGACTTTCTCATATTCTCTGTAAACGGCTCGATAAGCATTCAAAGTTTCAGCCACTGCTCCACCAGCATATAAATCCAGCCATTCCAGATGCTTCTCTGTACGAAGCAATGACTGGTGTTCATGCTGACCATGAATATTGACTAAGCATTCTCCGGTTTCACGAAGCATCGACAAGGTTACGATATGTCCATTGACGCGGCTGATGCTCTTGCCTTGAGAGGAGAGCTCCCGTCTAATGACGAGTCCTTCTTCCGGCGAAGCTTGAATGCCGAATGTCTTCAGCGTGTACCAAACCGGATGCGAAGCCGGCAGCTCGAACATGGCTTCGATTTCAGCCTTGTCGCAACCGTACCTGACCATGTCTGATGCGCCTCTTCCCCCTACCACAAGGCTTAGCGCATCAATCAGAATGGATTTCCCCGCTCCGGTTTCACCCGTTAATACATGAAACCCATCATGGAATTTCACCGAAACCTTCTCAATAACAGCCAAATTACGTATAGACAGCTCGCTTAGCATAGTTGCTCTCCTCCTTAAAGATTCTCCTCGCCCATTGGAAATGCTGCATGTATTACATCAAGTTAATTCATCAGACCTAGTAGTCGTTCTACAATTTCCCCGCTCTGTTGTTTCGTCCGGCAAATCAACAGGATCGTGTCATCTCCGCAGATTGTCCCCATTACCTCAGTCCATTCCATATTGTCTATCATGGCTCCAATCGCGTTTGCCGTACCCGGCAAGCACTTCATGACGACCAGATTATCCGTGTAATCGATATGAAGAAAGTGATCAGACAATGTCCGCTTCAGCTTGTGAATGGAATTGGATCTCGTCTCCTGAGGCAGTGAGTATTTATAGCGTCCATCCTCGATCGGAACCTTGATCAGCTGCATTTCCTTAATGTCCCTAGATATCGTCGCTTGCGTGACCTGTAAGCCTTCTAAACGTAATGTATCGACCAACTCGTCCTGCGTCTCTACGATTTGGCTTGTGATTAACTCGCGTATTTTCATTTGACGGACACTCTTCATAATTTCCTCCTGTTGTCACAAGATTGAATCCATAAATTCGAATTCGATCTTGCGCCATTCATTTGTTAGGAACCGAATCGAAATGTGATGGTGCGAATGGTAAGCTCCTTATGATCTACAAACAGCACCCCTTCGCACTCAGGCAATAGCAGTGCGTAGACAAGCAATCGATCTCGAACGCCGCTGCCTGTCCAATCTATCGGCATCCGTTCACGCGCTGTTTTTACAATATAATGTTTGCCATCTTTCTCTGCAAATAAATCGATAAATAATCGGCTGTGCAATTTAGTTCCATCTAAGTCGATCTCTATCGGGATTCGGTACTTGCCATGCGTGACCTCGTAACCGGCTTTCTCCAGAAACTGTACGTTGATATCATCATCGCGTACATCTTCTGCATCACTAATTAGAAGCTTCGTATTCATTCCCGGCGGTTCGTGAAGCCAGCGGTAAAACATGCGATAGAGCCAGAACAAGATCAGCCCGCCAGCGACGACCATAACCAGCCAGTCCCCGTAGTTTCCCATCAGGATCCCTCCAGCATGATGATAAGGTATACCCTATTCATTTCGCTTTATTGGAAGGTTTTCCTCTAACAAGACGACTCCATCTGCCAGAGGTTTCGGCCCAATACCGAACGTTTGTTTGGTTTCGTTCCTAGTGTACCAAATAATGTCCATCCTGCAAAGAGGGGCCGCCTAAAAAAAACATAAAAAGCCTTTCATCACGGCTACAGCCATGAAGAAAGGCTTTCATTCCTTACACTTTACTCTCTTGCGAGAATGTCCCAGCAGCTTCTTTCACGACGGCCGCAATAGCGTCTTCGCCCGGAGGCTCCGATTGACTACCCGGTTCCCATCGCCAATAAGCCAGAAATTCAATGTTGCCTTCTCCGCCGGTAATCGGTGAGTAAGTGAGCTGCTCCAGCACATAACCTTCTGAAGCCGCCATTCCGAGTACTTGCCCAAGCACTTCTCGGTGTACGGCAGATTCTCGCACGACGCCGGATTTAGGCACCTTCTCACGGCCGGCCTCGAATTGCGGTTTAATGAGCGCTACAATTCCCGCCCCTTGTTTAAGCAGCGTGCCAAGCGTCGGCAGAATGAGCTTCAGTGAGATGAAGGAGACGTCAATTGTCGCAAATGTCGGCTGTGGTCCCTTCAGATCTTCCGGTACCGTATATCTGAAGTTGGTACGCTCCATTACATTGACGCGTTCATCCTGGCGCAGTGACCAATCCAATTGATTGTAGCCGACATCGACAGCATATACATACGCCGCCCCGTTCTGCAGTGCACAATCTGTAAATCCGCCGGTGGAAGCGCCAATATCCAACATAACCACTCCACCCAGCTGCAGCTGGAATTGTTTGATCGCCTTCTCAAGCTTCAAACCACCGCGGCTGACATAGGGATGCAGCGCTCCTTTAACAACGATGGAAGCCGTTCTAGGCACCTTCATGCCGCTCTTCTCGATCCGCTCACCGTCGACGATGACAAGTCCTGCCATCAGTGCCGCCTTCGCCTTCACGCGGCTGTCGTAGAAGCCTTGCTCTACTAACAAAATATCAATACGTTCTTTCGCAATCGTCATCGGTTTCTCCTGCTCTTCTACACTTGTCCGGTTACGCGTTTACGAAGTCGCGGCAGCAGTGTCTTCAGTTCAGCCGCCACATGTTCGGCAGTAAGGCCGACTTCCTGCCGCTGTTCTTTAATTGACCCATGTTCCACAAATAGATCCGGAACGCCCATAATACGAACTGAAATATTATGCTCATTATGCAAAGAATAGAATTCCAACACTGCACTGCCTAAGCCGCCTTGTACAGCACCTTCCTCCAAGACAAGCATATTCAGACCTTCTTTTGCGATCTGCAGCAGCATCGCTTCATCCATCGGTTTAATAAATCTCGCGTTAACCACGCGAACATTGAGGCCTTCGCGTTTCAACAGTTCAGCAGCTTCTTCCGCAACTTGAACCATTGGTCCGATCGCGGCGATGACAGCTGAATCACCTTCACGCACCGTTTCCCAAGTACCAAAAGGAATCGGCTTCATTTCTTTATCAACTTGTACGCCAACTCCGTTAATTCGAGGATATCGAATCGCAATTGGCCCTTCATTATAATCGATCGCCGTCTTCATCATGCGGCGCAGCTCGTTCTCGTCCTTAGGCATCATCAGCACCATATTGGGAATGTGGCGCAAGAAAGGAATATCATATACCCCTTGATGTGTCTCGCCATCCGGGCCAACGAAACCCGCACGGTCAATTGCAAATACAACATTCGTATTCTGGCGGCAAATATCATGAACGACTTGGTCATAAGCACGTTGCAGGAAGGTGGAGTAGACCGCATAAACCGGTTTAAGTCCTTCCAGTGCCATCGCTGCGCACATCGTTGCCGCATGCTGCTCAGCAATACCCACATCGATCATACGATTCGGATATTTGGCAGCGAATTTGATCAACCCGGATCCACCGGGCATCGCTGGCGTCACCGCTACAATTCGGTTATCTTCATCAGCCAGATCCATCAATGCATCGCTGAATACTTCCGTATACATCGGCGGACCAACGGCCTTCAACACTTGACCAGACTCGATTTTGTATGGAGAGATGCCATGCCATTTATGAGAATCGGCTTCCGCCGGCGAATAGCCTTTGCCTTTTGTCGTAATAACGTGTACCAGTACAGGACCCGGTACATGGCTCGCCTGTTCAAGCAGCTCCGTCAATTGCTCCAGATCGTGACCGTCGACCGGCCCGAAGTAGGTGAAACCAAACTGTTCAAACAAAATACCGCTCATGAGCAAGTATTTTACGCTGTCCTTTAATCGCTCCGCGGTCTTAGCAAGTTTGCCGCCGATTGCCGGGATTTTGTTCAGCAGTTGATTCAGTTCTTCCTTCGCCTTCTGATAATGGCGATCGGTTCTGATCTTGCCGAGATAATGATGTAGAGCGCCGACATTAGGCGCAATGGACATTTCATTGTCATTGAGAATAACCAAGAGATTCTTCTTCTCATGCCCGATATGATTGAGCGCTTCCAGCGCCATACCGCCGGTTAACGCGCCATCGCCGATAATCGCGACAACCTTGTTCTTCTCGCCCTTCAAATCACGCGCGAGCGCCATTCCCATTGCAGCAGACAGCGATGTGCTGCTGTGTCCTGCTTCCCATACATCGTGCGGGCTTTCAGAGCGTTTGATGAAACCGCACAGACCCTTATATTTACGAAGCGTATCGAATTGATCCATACGACCCGTTAACATTTTATGAACGTATGATTGATGGCCTACGTCAAAAAGAAACTTATCCTTGGGGCTGTCAAATAAATAATGCAGCGCTAAAGTAAGCTCAACGACGCCTAAGTTCGGCGCAAGATGTCCTCCCGTCTCCGATAGCTTCTCGATGAGAAAAGCACGAATTTCAGCTGCGAGCTGCTCTAATTGTGCAACTGTGAGAGTTTTTAAATCTTTAGGGTCATGAATGTGTTCCAGTAACACGGTATTTCCTCGCTTTCCCGGTGGGCAATCCCCGTTGTCCAACGAACTCCAAATGTGGCTAAATTATAACATAGAACGATGCAAAAATCCCAAATCTCGCTATTTTAATGATCTCTGCGCATTAAATAATCAGCAATTGCGAGCAAATAATCGGGCATTGCAAGTTTTGCTTCTGCAAGCGCCTGCTTCGCATCTTGGGTCAGCCGCTCTACGAGTGCAAGGCTTTCATCCATCCCAATCAGATAAGGATAGGTTACCTTCTGCTGCTCCACATCACTTTGAACCGGCTTGCCGAGCTTCGACTCGTCACCGATCAAATCGAGAATATCGTCCTGGATTTGAAACGCCAGACCGAGCTTTCGTGCAAATTGCTGCAACGATTCCAGCTGCTGCTGGCTGGCTCCCCCGATCCGAGCACCTGCCAGCACAGAGAACACGATCAAATCGCTTGTTTTGTGTAGATGGATATATTCCAGCTCTTCGAGAGAGGTAACCCCCTGCTCGCCCAGAATATCAGCCACTTGTCCGCCGACCATCCCCGCTGCCCCCGCAAGCTTAGCAAGGTCTGCTACAATCGCAAGCGCTGTCTCCGGCGATGCACCAAGCGCAGAAGCCTGCGTCACAGCATAGAAAGCATGGGTGAGCAACCCGTCACCGGCCAGAATAGCCATTGCTTCGCCGAATACTTTATGATTCGTCAATTTGCCTCGGCGATAATCATCGTTATCCATCGCAGGCAAATCATCATGTACGAGCGAATACGTATGAATCATCTCAATCGCGCAAGCAATTGGCATCGCTTGCTTACGAGCCTTTGCATCTTGGCCGACTGCTTCGGCAGCCGTAAGCACAAGAATCGGACGAAGACGCTTGCCGCCCGCTTCAAGGGAGTACATCATGGCTTCACGAAGCTTAGGCGGAATATCCCATCCGAGCGGAAGGGACGACTGCAGCGCTTCTTCGATTTCCAGAACGGAGCGTGTTAAATAATCTGCAGTAGAAACCGAAGTTTTCACTGTTATTCCCCTCTATCTTCGTTTGCTTGCGCAAACGGTTTTTTATGTAATCCATTTTCGGTTTCAATTAGAACTTCAATCTTACGTTCTACTTGTTCAAGCTTGGAGCCGCACAATGAAGAGAGCTTCATCCCTTCTTGAAAAAGCTCGATTGCCGTTTCCAGTGGAACATCGCCGCTCTCCAGCTTACCTACGATCGACTCCAAACGCTCCATCGCCGCTTCAAAGCTCATCTCTTCTTGTTCTTTTGCTGCTGCCATCTGCTAGGCCTCCCCTTTCATTCCCCACACCTGACATTCCAGCTGACCATCGGCTACCTTCACGTGGAGCAAATCGCCAAGCTGTACATCGGAAACGGATTTAATGAGCTTTTGATCTTTGTCATCGTAAACCAAACTATATCCCCGGGACATGACTTTGAGGGGACTAAGTGCATCCAACTGACGCATGGAAGACAGAAGCTGCACCCGCCGCGCCTTCAAGCCTTGCTGCATGGTTATGTCTAATCGAGCGGTTAGCCGTTCCAGCTGTTTGGCTGCAAGCACTGCTTGAGCTCCGGGATGAACACGAGTCAATGCACGATTAAGTGCTGCGTACCGCTCTCGATGTTTCTCCGCGAAACGAATGGCTCTCGCCTTTAATCTCTCCTCCGTGCGGTCAAGCCGTTCGGCATGCTGAAGCAGATACTTGCGCGGGTTCAAGAACAGCGGTGATTTGCGCAGCCTCGTAAGTCGATCCTGCCGGTTCTGCAGCGTCATTCGAAGATTCTGTACGAGTCTGGATTCCACTTGCGCGAGTCGTGTTCTCATCTCTTGCATACTCGTAACAGCCAGCTCAGCTGCAGCTGTAGGCGTTGCCGCACGAAGATCCGCCACAAAGTCAGCTATCGTAAAATCCGTCTCGTGACCGACAGCGGAAATAATCGGGATCGCTGACCTTGCAATGCTTCTTGCCACAGATTCTTCATTAAAGGCCCAAAGCTCTTCCAAAGAGCCTCCGCCCCGGCCAATTATTAATACGTCAACTTCGGCTAATCGGTTCATTGTTTCGATCGCTTTTACGATCGATGGTGCTGCGCCAGTCCCTTGAACCAGTACGGGAAAAAGCAGCACCGGCACAGAAGGGTGACGGCGCTGCAGCGTAATAATTATGTCTCTCACGGCAGCGCCGGTTGGCGAAGTAATAATTCCGATCGCTTTCGGGAAACGAGGAATCGGCCTTTTTCTTGCCCCGTCAAAGAGCCCCTCATCTTGAAGCTTCCGTTTCAACTGCTCATAAGCCAGATATAGGCTGCCGATTCCATCCGGCTGCATCGCTGTACAATAAAATTGATAATTGCCATCTCGTTCATAGACGGAAATATTACCGCGTGCCAGTACCTTGGCACCTTCCTTCGGGATGAACGGAAGTTTCTGATTATAGGAGGCAAACATAATGCATTTCAACCTGCTGTCTTTGTCCTTCAGGGTGAAATACATATGTCCGCTGGAATGATGCGTAAAATTTGATATTTCCCCGCGCAGCCAAACATCGCCGAGCAGGTCGTCCGATTCCAGCTTCATCCCGATATAGCGGTTTATTTCTTTAATCGAAAGTATACGCGCCGGTTCAGCCATCTTCGGATTACTCACTCCTTAATTGCGTGTTGTTGTTTTGCCGCTTTAAGTGTGTTTTGCATCAGCATCGTAATCGTCATTGGGCCAACGCCGCCCGGAACCGGGGTAATATAACCTGCTGTATCCAGTACATCATCATAATCAACATCGCCGGCAAGTTTTCCGTCTTCGAGGCGATTAATGCCGACATCGATTACAATGGCACCAGGCTTAACGAATTGACGTCCGATTGCTTTGGCTTTTCCGATTGCCACTACGAGAATATCTGCAGTACGTGCGATCTCTTCCATATTAGCCGTTCTGGAATGACAGATCGTCACTGTTGCATGTTCTCTAAGCAGCAGCATAGAAACCGGTTTGCCGACAATATTACTGCGACCGATAACAACGGCATGTTTGCCTGCAATAGGCAGTCCTGTCCGTTTGATCATCTCAATAACACCGGCAGGTGTACACGGCAGCAAGCTGTCATCACCAATCACGAGGTTGCCCACGCTTTCTGGATGGAAACCGTCAACATCTTTCGCCGTGCTGATTGCATCGATGACTGCCTTCTCATCAATGTGCTTAGGAAGCGGCAATTGCACGAGAATACCATGAATGCTGGTTTGTTTGTTCAACTTATCTATTAAGGCGAGCAGCTGTTCTTGCGAAGTCGCTGCATCCAGTCTATGTACTTCCGAGTAGAAGCCAAGCTGCTGGCATGCTTTCTCTTTGCTTCCCACATACACTTTGGAAGCCGGATCTTCACCAACCAGAACTACCGCCAGACCGGGTTTAATATCCATTGCGGCAAGCTTCGCCGCAGCTTCACTAATTTCCAAACGAATGGCATCTGAAATCACTTTTCCCTCAATACGTTGTGCAGTCATGTAATCACTCCCAATTCTGTCTGTAAATATACATTTTTGTAAGCCCCTTAAATCCCTCATGATGGAGGGCTCTAAGGGGCTCGTACTACTCGTTATTGAGCTAATCGACTACGTGTAATTTCACTTACGCCTTCGGCTTTAGCTCGTCCAATGCTTGAAGCAGTCTTCCGAGAACACCGTTGACAAACTTACCGGATTCATCGGTTCCAAAATGCTTCGCAAGCTCGATGGCCTCGTTGATAATCGCCTTCGGCGGCACATCATCGCGGAACACCAGCTCGTAGCAAGCCAGACGCAATATTTGACGGTCGACGCGCGATAAACGATCTACCTGCCAGCCCGTTAAATAATGCTGCAGCATGTCATCGATCGCCGTCTTGCGTTCAATAACACCTTGAACCATTTCACGGACATACTCGTCAATCCGTTCCACGTCTGCCGCATCGGCCTCAATCTCATTCTCGTCATTCACTTCGCTAACCAGCATATCAACAGCTGACGCTGCAGTTGCTTCTTCATTCATTTCCATTTGGTACAAGCTCTGTACCACAATCTCCCGCGCTAACCTACGTTTCATGGGGCCTCCTGACAATTTCGCACAGATTCGATCTACAAAATATGATCTCCTCCCTGCCCCGAACATTCGACTTGCCAATGTCCGGGGTACGGAGGAGACCATAGTACTATTTGAACGGCCGCCATCTCTCCATGAGCCATTCGGTTACCCGATGCCACGGAATAATAGGGCCGCTTTGCTCGTCTTTCAGTTTCCCGATCGTATAACCGACCCAAAGCAGCAAGCCGAAAAACAACATATCCCAAAATCCAACGATAAAATAAAGGAGTCCGAGAATGATACCTACAGACACGCCGGCGATCCGTCCACCATAGGTTGTCCAGATTTCCTTCCACATCGGCATCACCCCTATTCTACGCGACTTTTGAAGTTCGCGGTTTGGATGATGTTAGCTACAAATACGGACACGCCTGCTACAGGAATACCTGTAATCTCTTCCACATGGGATTTGACAGCACGCTGTATTTCTTCCGTCAATGTCGGAATAGAGCTCTCACCATCTGCAATGGCACGAAGCGAAACCTCGATACCCGCTTCACTGATTCTGATCCGCGCCTTTAAATCTTTGACACCCTTCTGACGGCTGGCTGCCTTAAGCGCCAAGTTCTCCACCGTTTCCAGCGAGATACGAATATCTCCGAATTCCGTCCGTTGGTCAATCGAAGGTGCCGAAGCATTGCTGCGACGAAGCGCTAAGTAAAGGAAACGAAGACTGATCAATAAAACAATCGTGGAAACAATAATAACCGTCGCTTGCAGCCAGCGGTACTCGCCGCCGTACAAATTATGTACCAGGTTGTTAAGCCATTCTTCAGGAAACCAATATACGCCTGCACTAAACGCGATAACGGCTACAGCGCCAATCGCGATGCTGTATAGAAACAGCAGAAGCTTGTCCAACACTCTTATCAACGAGAGTTCCTCCTCGGGCGGACTAGATAAAACCCCCTAGCGCCGAGCGGCAAGCCCAACCACTAGGGGGTATGTCGTCATACATTCACGATTGATCCGTTATTTGACTCGTAATTGGATCTCTTCTTCTTCCGGCTTCTCAACCGTTTTGAAATGAACGTCATGAATATGAACATTCACTTCAACGACATGCAAGCCAGTCATCATTTCGATCGATCGTTTGACATTGTTCTGGATGTCTGCCGCAATTTCCGGAATCCTGTGACCATATTCAACAATGATGGACACATCAACTGCCGCCTCGCGTTGACCTACCTCAACCTTAACGCCTTTGGACAAATTTTTACGGCCCAATAGCTCAGCGATGCCTCCGGCAAATCCGCCGCTCATCCCTGCCACGCCACGAACCTCAATTGTCGCAAGTCCTGCAATCACTTCAATGACTTCGGGTGCGATTTGAATAGTGCCCATGTCTGTTTTCTCATAGTCCGCTGCCAGCGTACTCATGGTTATCCTACACCTCCCGTAAAGTAGCTTCCTACCGAACGAAAAACCGATAGCTTATCCGCTTCTTATTCCTATACTATAGCATTCTGAGGGAAATATGACAAACCGTTGCGATGGAGTTTACGGCCATTAGAGCCGATTATTCCTCCGGATTGTTGACGTCATTTTCCTCTAAGAACTTGATGTCGAAATTTCCTTTGAGAAACTTTGGATGATTAAGCAACTTCATGTGGAACGGAATCGTCGTGCGAATGCCGTCGATGGCAAACTCTGCGAGCGCACGTTTCATTCTTGCAATCGCATCCTCACGAGTAGCTCCCCATACGATCAGCTTCGCAATCATGGAGTCATAATGAGGTGAAATTGTGTAGCCCGGATATGCGCCGCTGTCTACGCGAACGCCCAAGCCGCCCGGTGGCAAGTAGAACGAAATTTGACCCGGCGAAGGCATAAAGTTGCGTTCCGAATCCTCGGCATTGATCCGACATTCGATCGACCAGCCGTTAATCTTCAGTTCTTCTTGTTTGATCGACAACGGATTGCCTTCTGCAACGGAGATCATCTCTTTGATTAAATCTACGCCGGTAATCATTTCCGTTACCGGATGCTCAACTTGAATACGAGTGTTCATCTCCATGAAGTAGAAATTACCATCCGGACCTAGCAGGAACTCGAGCGTTCCGGCACCTGAATATTGTACGGCCAGAGCTGCGCGCACTGCCGCTTGCCCCATACGTTCACGCATTGCAGGACTCAGCACCGGACACGGTGCTTCCTCAACGAGCTTCTGTCGACGACGCTGCACCGAACAATCACGTTCAAACAAATGAACCGCATTGCCGTGCTTGTCGGCCATGATTTGAATTTCGACGTGCTTCATGCCCGTCAAATACTTCTCCAAATACACGCCTGCATTACCGAAGGCTTTCTGTGCTTCGTTCTGTGCAGTCGAGATTTGGGAAATAAGTGTATCCTCATCTTCAGCGATCCGAATGCCTTTGCCGCCGCCGCCCGCTGTCGCTTTGATAATGACCGGATAACCAATTTCGCGTGCAACGCGAATCGCATCATCCATATCCTCGACAAGTCCGTCGGAGCCCGGAATAATCGGCACATCCGCTTCCTTCATCGTTTTCTTCGCTACTGCTTTATCGCCCATTTTGCTGATGGCTTGAGGAGAAGGACCAATAAACGTCACGTTGCAGGATTCACAAATTTCTGCGAAATCCGCATTCTCCGCCAAGAATCCATAGCCGGGATGAATGGCATCGCAATCCGTTAAGGTTGCAACGCTCATAATATTAGTTAAATTGAGATAGCTGTCCTTGGAAGCTACAGGACCGATGCAATAAGCCTCGTCCGCCAAACGGACATGAAGCGATTCACGGTCTGCCTCAGAGTAGACGGCAACGGTTTGAATGCCCAGCTCGCGGCAAGCGCGAATAATTCGAACGGCAATTTCTCCCCGGTTGGCAATCAAAATTTTATTGAATTTCACGGTAAAGGCTCCTCTCGTGCGCATTGTATCTAGGTGTCACCTTAGCTTTGTTCTGCTACTCCGGTTTAACCAGGAACAATGGCTGCCCGAACTCAATAAGCTGGCCATTCTCAACGAGAATTTCTACGATCTCGCCGCGAACTTCCGCTTCCAGCTCATTCATCAGCTTCATCGCTTCAAGAATACATACAATCGATTTCTCGTTAATGCGGTCGCCTACGTTGACAAAAGGACCCTTCTCAGGCGACGATGCGCGGTAGAACGTACCGACCATCGGAGAGAGGATTTGGTGATAGTTTTCTTCTTTGGCTGCAGGCGCTTGCGGAGCCGCTGCTGCCGGAGCACCGCCAGGCATACCTTGTGCCGGTTGAACTTGCGGCTGGTAAGACTGCGTATATGTAGGAACGAGAGACGCAGCTTGTACATTCACCACTTCCGCTTTGCCGGGCTTGCGGATCATCAGGCGGGCGCCATCGTTTTCAATTTCAAGTTCGTGTACGGAAGTCCCATCAACCAGCTTGATCAATTCTTTAATCTCGCTCAGCTTAAACATCGTTTCACTCCTATAAGTTTTTGCGCCTCATGCAAGGAGACGCTGCGTAATTGCGTTGCTGCTTGCTGCTTACTGCATGCATCAGCCTGCTTCTACTTTGTGAGGTTATCAGCACCCTGCAAAAAGGTGACATTTACCAAACCTGCACATACCGAAACCATTATAGCACAAACCTCGCGGAACACGAACCCATTTTTTATACATCTCGGATGGGAAAAAGCCCCATTGCCACTGACTTTGGCATCGGGGCCTTCCGCATTTGCCTTACTTGACGTACTGAATGGTGACTTGCTCCGGCGAAACACCGAGCTCTGTAATGACCATTGTAAGGATGCTGTCCGCTTGGCTTTTCTCTAGTTTGTCGCTTTGTACGACGACTTTGTAGCGATCTCCGTCCGGATAAACTGCGGCGTTATTGAACTGCTTCACCAATTCTTCCTCAAGACCTGTAATCTTAGAGCTCTTGTCTTCAAGCAGATTTAACTGTTCGACTGCAGAACCGGCTGCTTTGTCGTCTTGCTTCGTATCTGAGATCGTGCCATACAGTTTATTATACTCATCGTATAATTTCTGATCACGTTTCTCTTGCATTTGGCTGAATACACTGGCGCTGAATCCGCCGGCTTTCTCGAGTTGATCAAGCACCGCTTGATCTTCCTGATTCGCGGCTGCCGTTGCCGCAGGATCCGTTGCCGTTCCTTGATCCTGCGCAGCATTTGGAGTGGAATCAGCTGCATTCGAATCCGTTGCATTTGCGCTTGTCCCGTCCGTTACGTCCGTAACGGTAATCCCTTCATCATTCGTCGTTGTACCGGATGCTTCAGTCGCATCTCCCTTAACTTGCTCTTGCTGCGTGCCGTCTGTTGCCACCTGAGATGGATTTACATCTTCTGTAAACAAGTAATAGGCCGATAAAATGACCATCAAACTCAGCATGGATACCAGCCAAATCGTTTGCCTTTTGTTGTTCATGAACGAACAGCCTCCCTTTTCATTGTCCAATTGGTATTATTGATGCTTGCGTGGAACGACCGAAATTCGGTTAATCGCGACATTGAGCCCTTTCTCCACCGCGTCTATAATTAAACGTCTGACCACTCCGTTCTCCGCGCCTTTAGCTACTATGAGCACGCCGCGGACCTTCGGCTGGATACGTTTGACGATAATCGGAGCCGTATCTCCATTCGTGTTGTATAGCACTACCTTGCCTTCCTTGGTGATGGAAGTAATGCTGCGCTTGCCGCCATTCTTATCGATTTCATTCGTAATTTGCTGTGATTCCTTCTCATCGATATGAACGGTAACCTCTTCCGTCGAATCAACTGTTACGAGTACATCCACCATACCGACGCCGACGATTTTCTCCAAAATATCCTTGAGCCTCGCCTCAAGCGGCTGCTCGATGCCGTCAAAGGAAGAATGCTCGGATGAATGATTGCCGATGACAGCTTGTTCAGAAGGCGGCGTCCCGGAAGCAGCTTGGTCTGTAGGCGGCACCTTTTGATAGGACAGAAAAGAGTTGACCACCATTAGCCCTATTCCGATTAAGCCGATAATGAGCAGCCAGCGCAGCGTCTTAACCCGCTTAGGTCCGCCTTGCCCTTTGCCGATGGTTGACTCCAACCCGCTCAGCCAATTGGCCAACGTCGTTCTCCCCTTTCATTAGTAAGCCGCATCTGAAGCTGTATGCTGTACCTTCACCTCGATTAATCGAGGCGCCACGCCCCAGCCTAATCGAAGTACATCTTTCACCGCATCCGTTACCGCACCAGGCGCTTCTTTCTCAGCCGTATCCGAATCATCGGATGCGGATTGACGATCACCCTCCGAAGTTGATTCCGGCTGTACGGTAACCTCAATTGCTTCGACCTCATCTACGGCTTTCGCTTCATCAGACTGCTCAGCATTGGCAGCAGCCTGCTCTTCAGGCGGCAGCAGCGTTACGGTAACACCGGCAATCTGAGCGGATTGCCCGTCTTTATTCATTTCCAGCTTGACGTCGACAGCCGCTGCATGAAGCCCGGCGTTCTCTGCCAGCTCGGCTTTCATCGCTTCCTCCAGCTTCTGCTCGGTCAATGCTGTTGCTGCTGACTGCTGCTTGCGCTGCAGGTCCTTGGCATTTTGCTGGATATCCTCAAGTGTTGGCATGTGGAATTGCTCAGACTTCGTGTTATGGACCCAACTCTCTACCTGCGCATCAAGTTTGGCGTTAAAATCACCTTGCAGCAGCCGTATGATCGGTGTAAGGATCGTCAGCAGAATGATTAAACCCGCTACAAGTCTGACATAACGCTGCATCGCTTTGTTCGGCAGCAGCAGATCGATAAACCCCGCCAGCAGCACAACCGCGATTATTTGCTGCAGCCAAACCGCCAGCCAGCTCATCATGTTGAATTCCACCGCCTAACTTTTACCGAATCATGATTGCTGCATTGCCTGCTGTAAGTATGATGGTGATGGCCAGGAAGAACATGAGTCCGACAGCAGCTAGTGCGGCAAACACGTAAATCAGCGTTTTGCCTATGGTTTGCAGACAGCTCACGATAGGACTATCGCCAAGCGGCTGCATGATGGCTGCCGATACGTTGTAGATGAGCGCAAGTGTAATGATTTTGAGGGCAGGAAACGCACATAGGAACAAAATAATGACCACACCTGCAAGTCCAATTGCATTCTTCACAAGCAGTGAAGCCGACATGACCGTGTCTGCCGCATCTGAGAAGGTTCGACCAATGACAGGAACGAAATTCCCCGTAATAAACTTTGCAGTTCGCATCGTAACGCCGTCGGTCACCGAACCGGTAGCTCCCTGCACGGAGATAACCCCAAGGAACACGGTCAGCATGACACCGAGCAAACCGACACTGAAGTTGCGCAGCACATTCGCCAGCTGAGTCACCTTGAACTTATCCGACACCGCACTTGCAATATGCAAGACTGCCGAGAAGAAGAGCAGCGGGAAAACGAACGTATAAATGACTGTGCCGACGGCATTAATCATGAAGATGATCAACGGATGAAGCACCGACACCGTTACAACGCTGCCCATTGTGGCTAACAGCGTGAGCAGCAGCGGCATCATGGCAAGCATGAACTGGATCATCCCGGTGATGGCATCCTTCGCGTAGCCGATGGCGACATTGAAGCTGTTTACGGCTAGGACGATCATGACCATGTAGGTGATACTGTAAGCAACTTTGCTGACGGCATTGCGTTCGAAGGCGGTTTGCATCGTCTCGAGCATCATGCTGAACACGGTTAGAATGACAATCGTGACCAGCAGCTTACCGTTATACAAAATTTCGTGCAGGGCATACTTGAGCAGTCCCGAAAGCACCGTTGTCAGCTTCAATCCTTCGCCGCCGGGCATGATCATTTCGGCAAAGCTTGGCACGTTGTTATCGGGGAAGAATCCCCCGTATTCAGACATCAGCTTGTTCCAATATTTCTCTACATCTTCCGTATTGATCTCCTTGACCTGATCACCGGCCAAATTCTTATTGACCGAAACGGCATTGTCGTTTGAAGTGAGGTCGTCCGCTTCCGGTGCAGCTGTCGGTTCAACGATGGCAGCCGTGTTGTGACTGCTCGTTTGCGAATCCGCAAATGCGGCAATTGGCAGAATCGTCAGCAGCCCCAGCATGAGCAATGCTTGCAGCACCGCGAATCGGATGGTCCAGTGCCGCCGCATAATGCTTCAACTCCCCACCGGCAGAAGGCCGAGTACTGTTTCTACGATGACGCTGATGATCGGGACGGCCAGCACGAGAATGAGTATTTTACCGGCAAATTCAATCTTCGAAGCGATGCTCTCCTGCCCGGCGTCTCGTACAATTTGGGAACCGAACTCCGCAATGTAGGCAATTCCGATGATTTTCAGAATGGTCTTCAAGTAGATAGACGGTATGCCGGAACGATCAGCCAGCTGCTCCAGCACCGCGATGACCGCTTCGATCTTGCCGATGACAAACAAGAAAATGAAGAGCCCCGTAAAGGCTGCCAGCAAGAAACCGAACATCGGCTTCTGTTCGCGTACGACGAGGACGAGCACCGTCGCAACTAAACCTAGCCCGACGATTTGGATGATTTCCATGTTTCGTTCACCCGCCTTGCCCGAGTAGCGTCATTGAAACAGGAAGATCGTTTTGATTTCTTGAAACAGATCGTTCAAGAGGCTCACGACCATAAATAGGACGACGACAAAGCCGATCAGCGTTACCCAGTGCGCCATATCTTCTTTGCCCATCTGCTTGAGTACGGTATGGATCATCGCCGTGATAATGCCGATTCCGGCAATTTGAAAGATGGCGCTCACATCAATGTTCATTCTTCCGGCACCCCGCTACAAAATCAAAATGACGACTAGCGCGGCTGTGAGAACTCCGAGGCTCTTCCACATTTTCGAAAACCGCGCACTATCGTGCCGTGCCGCTTCTTCCTCCGACTGCAGCTGCTGCATGGCAAGCTTCAGGTTCTTAATCTGATCTTCCCTGTCGCTGATCCCAAGCGCAGAGCCGAGTCGAATCAATGCAGCTTGCTCCGGCTGCCGCATGGCCGTATGCGGCCAAAACGCGTTTGCTGCCCCTTCCCAGCTTTCGCGGAAGGTCAGCTCATCTGACTGCTCCAGCCGCCTGTTTACATCTTGGAGCAATGACGCGATCGGCTCAGGCAAGTAAGCTGCGCAGCGGCTGATGGCCTCCGGGAGCGGCGTGTACCCATACCCGATTTCGGTCTCAAGCCGTTGTAAGGCGTAGATGAGCTGCCTGATCTGGATCGGCCGCGCGGCATAGCGCGACGCTTGGAGGAAGCCGATCATCGTGCCGGCGAACAAGATTAACGCAGCGCCGATAAGCTTAACCATGGCGATCGCCTCCCTTCCACGCAGTCGGCTCTCTAGCCGCCGGCGCTCTTCCGGCCGCCGCGGCCGGGAGCACTCGGCTCATCAGGCTTCCACCATTGCGCCGAAGCTCTACGCATTGCTGGAATGCCCCGGCAGCGAGCAATCTGCCAAGAACCGGCCGGCCTCTTGCGTCCTCCAGGTCCTTGGCATGTGCTGTCGCGATCACCGTAACGCCGGCATGGCTCGCATCCAGAATGGCATCGCCATCCTCTTCGCGGCCGATCTCATCGACGATCATAATCTCCGGCGACATGGAGCGAAGCATCATCATCATCCCCTCTGCTTTCGGACAAGCATCCATCACATCGGTTCGAGGACCAACATTAAAGGTAGGAACACCTCTGACACATGCGGCGATTTCGGAGCGCTCATCCACAATGCCGACCTTGCGTCCGGGCCAGTCCATCGCAGAAGGATGTCCCCAAGCGCCGCTGCTAACCGCCCTAGCCAGATCGCGAACGAGCGTCGTCTTGCCTTGCTGAGGCGGCGCGATTACAAGCGTTGACTGCAACGAGCGTCTCTGATGGTCCAGCAGCTTCGGCAGCAGCGATGCAGCGGCGCCGATGACTTCTCTGGCAATCCGCACATTAAACGCGGCAATATCGCGGATGCCGCGAACTTGTCCATGCTCCAGCACCGTGCGCCCAGCCAGTCCGATTCGATGTCCGCCGGCTACCGTGATATAACCGCGACGCAGTTCTTCTTCCATTGCGTAGAGCGAGTGATTCGTTACACGTTCGAGCAGCTTGCGGCATGTTTCCGAAGAAGGTTTGTACGCATTCTCCGGATTCGGCTGCAGGATCCCTTGCGGGGTAACGAACCAGAAGGCTAGTCCAGTGCTGATTTCAAGCGGTCTGTTCTCTCGGATGCGAATCTCTTCTACGGCATCTTTCAGCCGCTCCGGTATTCGTCCGAGCACCTCTGTAAGCTCGGAAGGCAGCAAATGCTGCACTTTTTTGAGCATCCGGCATCCCTCCCGGCTCTTCGTTTCTACTAGATTGATAGAGTGAGTGATGAGTGATTGTCCATCTTTGTATCCCATTCTATTCCGCAAGGCCGCGTAATATGACTAGATTCCCCGCTATATTGAACCTCTGCATAATCCTTCTTGTTTCATTTCTTGAGCACACCGATCAGAATGCAAGCGACCCCGCAAACGATCCAGAGCATTTTAGCAAACGATATTTTATCCGAGAGACCTACGAGGCCGATCATTGTCGTCGAGATAAGCACGAACGGCCCTACAAGTGCAAGTGATGAGTTCACAACGAGCGCTTTATCAATTTGGTTCAGACGCAGCATCAGCAGTGCGGCCATGATCTCCAGCGAGCCGGAGAACATGCGGATCGATGCCATACTAAGCACGATTTTGTTAAGCATCTCTATCGCCTCTTTCCCTAGTGAACATGAGCGCGCAGCACGTATTGCTAGAACGCCCGGCTCTTCTACAGCCTATGCATGCCTGTCTCTCTTTCATTCTCACAACTTTGGCAAACTACGAATAAGAGGCACATTCCCCCTCGCACACGCTCTGGGCTCCCTGCATATATTGCTGTGGAAAAGAAACGATTGCGAGGAGATATCATGAGATCTATTACACAGGCTACTTGGCCTTCGGCCTTACACGATCCAAGCGGCCAGCGTGAGGTCGCCAAGAATGCGCACCGGACTTCCGGACGCGGCAAAACCATGGTCATTGACAAAGGACTCGGACGTCATGCGTTCTCAGATCTGCTCGAAACAGCAGCGGGTTACATCGATTGCATCAAGCTGGGCTTTGGTACAGCTCCCCTCTATCCAACCGATCTGCTCCTGAGCAAGATCGAGCTGGCTAAGCGGTGCGGACTTACGATCATGCCCGGTGGAACGCTGCTTGAGACGGCCGTTCAACAGGATGTTGTACCTGCTTTCTTCCGAACGGTGTGCCGACTCGGATTTAATGGAATCGAGGTTTCCGATGGCACCATCGAGCTCAGCCGCAAGCTCCGTACGGAGCTCATTAAAGAAGGTCTTGCCAATGGTCTGAATGTCGTTACCGAATACGGCAAGAAACTGTCCGGGTCACTTGTGGATGCCCAAGAATTAGTTGTAACGGCCGAGGCAGACTGGCAGGCCGGTGCCGCATTGGTCACGATTGAAGCCAGAGAATCGGGGATGGACGTGGGATTATTCGATCGTAACGGCGATTGCTCTCAAAGTGTGCTGGAAGCTGTCAGCCACTCCCTGGGCGATATTTCTCGCATCATGTGGGAAACGCCTTTGAAGCAGCAGCAAGTTCTACTCCTGCAAACGTTCGGCTCAGAAGTGAATTTAGGCAATATTCAACCTACGGAAGTGATGGCGCTGGAGACGATGCGTCGCGGACTCCGCTCAGATACGTTTCATTTCGGCGCTCGCGTTGAGCCGTTTATTTATATGATTTAAGGAAGCTTGGGAAGGATGTTGTTTCACGTATGCATATCGAAGTGATTTCCAACGTCAACGAAGCGCAATCCGAACGCTTCACGCATCGGACGGCTATCGTCATTGATGTGCTGCGCGCTACGAGTACGATCGTTGCAGCGTTGGAAGCCGGAGCAGCCGGCATTGTGCCTGTCGAAACCGTTCTCGAAGCGAGAGCGCTGCAAAGCAGCGGCAATTTAATCGCAGGCGAACGCTTCTGCCGCAAAATTCCCGGCTTTGATCTGGGAAACTCCCCGGAGGAGTTTACGACAGACAACGTACTCGGCCGCCGAATTGTATTAACGACAACGAATGGCACGCGTGCCATTCATAAAGCGATGCGAGCCGACCATGTGCTTGTCGGTTCCCTCAATAATGCGGCAGCCTGTGCGCGTACGGCGCTGGAGCTGCGCCGCGATATTGTGCTGCTGTGCGCCGGAAGCCACGATGAATTCGCACTTGAGGACGGCTTATGCGCCGGCTTGCTTATTAGCGAGCTACAGCAGCTCAGCCCTGCTCCGCTTGAGATGAACGATATCGGCTCTGCGATGCTCGGACTCTATAGGAGCGCCGGAGGCAAGATTCATGAGCTGCTTCAATCGTGCACGACAGGGAAACGGCTGAACAAGAACGGCAGCGGTCGGGATATTGAGCGCTGCAGCCTAGTCAATATCAGCGGGATCGTACCAAGAATGCAAGGCGATATGCTCGTCCAGGGCTGAGCAAGGCGGATCTGACATAACCGGGAGGCTTGTTCCATACAATGGAGTATGGGCGCCTGCGCGTGAGGCGCGAAGGCGGTGACATACGGATTGAAGGAGTCTACAAGCATGAGCGGGGAAGTAGTTCTTGTTCTTCTGATTGTAATCGGCTTAATCGGCCGTTCGCCGATTATTTCAACCGCAGCCTGCGTGCTGCTGATCGTCAAGCTCGTCCATTTGGATCGATTTCTCCCTACGATCGAACGCCGGGGACTCGAGCTTGGTTTGTTATTTCTGACGTTCAGCGTTCTCGTCCCATTCGCTTCCGAGCGGATCAATTCCAAGGACATGATGAATGTCATCACCTCTTGGCCCGGCATATTGGCGCTGACCGGAGGCGCAATCGCCACCTATGTGAACGGTAAAGGCCTTGAAATGCTAAAGTTTGATCCTCAGCTTATCGTAGGCCTTGTGGTCGGATCCATAATTGGTATTGTGTTTCTACGCGGCATACCGGTTGGTCCCCTGATGGCCGCCGGAATAACGGCGATCTTGTTTAAGCTATTCAGCTTTATTGCTGATCGTTTCTAAGCGAGAAGCCCGGCTCGGCAGCAAAAAGGACAGCAGCGCTCTATGGCGCTGCTGTCCTTTTTGCTATCTCTCTAAACTCTTAACGTCTGTCTTGTGGTCCGCCAACAAATACTTGCTCAGCGGTGTCAAGTCCGTATGCCGTATGAAGCGCACGGATAACATCATGAACCGTATCGGCAGCAATAACAACCGATAAACGAATCTCGGATGTCGAAACCAGCTTGATGCTGATGCCCAGCTCGTAGATCGCTGCGAACATTTTCGCGGCAACACCAGGGTTGCTTACCATGCCTGCGCCAACGATGGAGACTTTAACGAGATCAACTTCGGAGGTGACTTCACGGTAAGGCACTTCGCTGCGGATGCTTTCTACGACTGCGATTGCTCTATCTTTATCGTTCAGGGAAACCGTGAATGCAAAGTCTGCTTTGCCGTCTTGGGTGCCGCTTTGAACGATGATATCGACGTCAATGCCGCTAGAAGCAAGCGCGCCGAACACTTTAGCAAGTACGCCCGGAATATCTTCTACACCCAGAATACTGATTCGTGCTACGTTTTTGTCATAGGCGATGCCGCGAACGACCATCCCTTGTTCCATGACCGCTTCCTCCTTCACACTCGTGCCTTCATTTTGCGTAAAGCTAGAACGAACTACAAGACGTACGTTATAATTCTTGGCATATTCTACTGCTCGCGGATGAAGAACTGCTGCACCTAAGTTAGCAAGCTCGAGCATTTCGTCGTACGAAATCTCATCCAATTTACGAGCGCATTTGACTACCCGCGGATCTGTCGAATAGATCCCGTCAACATCCGTGTAAATTTCGCAAACATCCGCTTTGATGGCAGCAGCCAGCGCTACAGCCGTTGTATCGGAACCGCCACGGCCCAGTGTCGTGATTTCGCCTTCAGAAGTGGAACCCTGGAAGCCTGCAACAATAACCGTGTACCCATTGTCCAATGCAGCAAAAATACGATCCGGCTGAATATCCGTAATCCGTGCTTTCGCATGTACCGCTTCTGTCTCAATCCCTGCTTGCCAGCCTGTAAATGACATTGCCTTATGCCCGATTGCATCAATGGCCATCGAAAGCAGCGCAACCGATATTTGTTCGCCTACCGTCAGCAGCATATCCATTTCACGTGCGGGCGGGTTCGCGTTTAGCAGCTTGGATTGATCGATTAGATCGTCGGTTGTATCTCCCATAGCGGAGACGACTACTACAACCTTATGACCGGCTTCCTTATAATCGGCGATTCGCCTTGCAACCCGTTGCATCCGCTCTGTTGAGCCGACGGAGCTGCCGCCGAACTTCATTACTATCAACGACACTTCTGATCCACTCCCAACGCAGTTCTAAGTGTAAAGTCTAATGTTCTTCATAAAACAAGATTATATCATATGTGCGTAAGTTTGAATATGACAAAAAAGCCGTTCGGCGCGATGTCCGGACGGCTTTGCTGCTGGTTCTTATTGATCTTTAGAGCGGGAGATGTATTTGCCATCGCGTGTATCGATAAGCAGTACATCGCCTTCGTTAATGAAGAGAGGAACTTGAACGTTAAGGCCTGTTTCACAAGTTGCGTTCTTCGTAGCGCCTTGCGCTGTGTTACCTTTAACGCCAGGTTCTGTTTCAGTAACCTTCAAGTCAACCGTGTTCGGCAATTGGATACCGATGATTTCTGTATTGTAGCTGGAGATGTTAACCGTCATGTTTTCTTTCAGGAAGTTAATTTCCCATTCCAGCTGCTTCTTATCCAGCGTGAATTGGTCATAAGTTTCGTTATCCATGAAAGAATACTCGGCACCGGAGTTGTACAGGTATTGAACCGCACGGTTCTCGATGTTTGCTTTACCGATGTTCTCGCCAGCGCGGAACGTTCTTTCCACGGTGTTGCCGTTTCTGAGGTTCTTCAGCTTCGAGCGAACGAATGCTGCGCCTTTACCCGGTTTAACGTGTTGAAAATCAATTACTGTGAAGATATCGCCCTCTACCTCAACGGTTAGGCCTGTTTTAAAATCATTAACTGAAATCACTGCAATTCCTCCTGTACTGTAATAGGGAGTTTGATGGATTCAAACTCTCACTTTAAATGGTAATAAGGTGTTTGACGCACCTCTTCTTTTATAAAACTCACGCCAAAGTGAACAATGTCTTCGGGGATGAGGTTAATAACGCATTTCCATCAGCGGTGATGACAATATCGTCTTCGATCCGAACGCCGCCGAAACCCGGAATGTAAATGCCCGGCTCCACCGTAACGGTCATACCCGGTTCCAGAACGGTAGTTCCGCCTACCGACAAACGAGGCGACTCGTGAATTTCCATTCCAAAGCCGTGACCCGTTCCATGTCCGAATTTGTCGCCGTAGCCATGACGCGTAATAATGTCGCGCGCCAATGCGTCCGCTTCACGTCCGGTCATGCCCGGTTTAATGCCTGCCAATGCAGCAAGCTGTGCTTCTAATACAATGTCATAGATCTCACGATGACGGTCAGTAGGTTTCCCTACCACGATCGTTCTCGTAAGGTCGGAGCAATAACCGTTATATAAAGCGCCAAAATCAAGCTTCACAAACTCATTATTGCCAATTACTCGGTCACTTGCAACACCATGCGGCAGTGCAGAACGTTCCCCTGATGCTACGATGGTATCGAATGAAGAGGATGTTGCGCCTCTGCTGCGCATAAACATCTCCATTTCAAGCGCTACTTCGCGTTCACGCAGACCCGGCTTGATAAAGCCAAGAATATGGTTGAACGTTTCATCTGCAAGCGCGCAAGATTCGCGTATTACTGCAAGCTCTGCTTCATCCTTGAACAGTCGCAAATCCTCAATGACACCGGAAGCCGGCGTCAATTCAATTGCAGTGCCAAGCGCTTCGTTCCAAGCCGTGTAGCTGCTGAATACGACGTGATCCTGTTCGAAAGCAAGCTTGCGAACTCCCGCGGAAGCGGCCAGATCCTTTACCGTATCAATCCACCTCGGTCCATGCTCGACAACCGTAAAGTCCGTTGCTTGCTCTGGAGCCTGTGTCATATAACGGAAATCAGTCAACAGCCAACTGTCTGAAGCGGTGATGAGCAGCACGCCTGATGAGCCTGTAAATCCACTTATGTACCGACGGTTAACGGCACTCGTTACGAGAATGGCATCCACCTGCAGGGCAGGCAGTTTATCGCGTAAACCGGCTAATCGTTTAGATGTCATGGAATCACCCTTTTTCGTTATGCTGCTGTAAATGTTGAACCAGTGCGTTCAAGCCAAGCACATAGCTCTGTGCGCCAAATCCGGCAATTTGACCGATGGCGACAGGCGCAATGACCGAAACATGGCGGAATGCTTCACGTTTATGAATATTCGAGATATGTACCTCTACTACAGGCAAGCCTACGCTGCTGATTGCATCGCGAATCGCATAGCTGTAATGAGTAAAAGCTCCCGGATTCATGACGATTCCATCCGCTTGGCCAAATGCTTCATGAATGCGATCAATGATCGCTCCCTCATGATTCGACTGAAAGAACGATACTTCTGCTCCAAGCGTATCTGCAGTTTCCTTCACTAACGATTCGATTGCTTGCAGCGACATCGAGCCGTAAACTCCGGGTTCCCGGATGCCGAGCATGTTCAAATTCGGCCCATTTAGTACAAGTATTCTGGTCATGGAGAGTCCTCCCGGCGCATAGATCATTAGCCATTCTATCACAAAGACCCACCATTTGAGAAGGGCTCTCCGGACCCGTGTACGGTTAGAGTGCGCCAGCCGGCTCTCTCGACGCTTCATCGGTAAATTCGAAGGCAATCGTGTAGCCGATAAACAAGCCCCATAGAGTGAAGAAACAGCCTTCCGTAATTAGCGTATCGTAGCCGATTTTGTTAACGGGATCCATCATCTGCATAGCAGGACCGATTGTCATAAACAACAGGAGCCACCAGACTAAGCCGTAGAACATCCCTGGCCATGGTCCCCCCAGCTTCCCGAGCAGGACCTTATAGATGAAGGTAGCAATAATCGAAAACACGGTGAATGCCACTATACCAGTGAAGTGCCCCCACCCTGACTTGATGAAGGTCTGCTGGAAGAAAGGCTCAATGAGAAACCCAGGCGTTACCTTTGTAAATTTAATGGCGTACAGCAGCCAGTGCAGCAAGCCCCACATCATGCCCGCATAGAACCCTAATTTCAGACAATAGCGAAACGTATTCGTATGCGGCTTGCCGTTATAATCGCTTGGACTGCTTTGCTTTCTGCGTTCTGTATTTACTTTACGCATCTGTCATGCGCCTCCTTCAAAATAGCTTGATCAAGTGAGTGTTTGGCGTTAGTATGTGCAATCGTTTCTGCCGCAAATCGGAACATTCGGCATTTCAGGGAATCGATGCTACTCGCAATCAGCACGTGAATCAAGTACAATAAGGAGAGAATTCGAAATTATTCATAGACGCAAATGTCAAACTAAAGGATGGTGATTCGCCCTTGTCTCAAAGCTCGCAAAATATTTATGGCGGACAAGCCGTCATTGAAGGAGTTATGTTTGCAGGAAGACATGCAAACGTGACTGCGGTTCGTCGCAAGAATAATGAAATCATTTTCTATGAAGTACCACGCACGACAAAACCATGGATTCAGAAGCTCAAAAAAATACCGTTGCTCCGCGGCGTAGTCGCAATTCTTGAATCAAGCGCCAAAGGATCACAGCATTTAAATTTCTCGATGGAATCGTACGCGGAAGATGAACTGGAAGAAACGAAAGACGGCGACAAACCAAGTGCAACCAAGGAGAAGAGCGGCTGGAGCCTCAGCATGATTGTCGGGGTTGCGATTGCGGGGATCTTATCCTTCGTGTTCGGTAAGCTGATCTTCACTCTTGTACCGGCACTTCTCGAACAGTTGCTCTTCGAACGAGCTTTCGAGAATATAATATTACACAACCTTATCGAAGGATTTATCAAAATCCTGCTTCTGCTCTCTTATTTATATTTCATCTCGCTCACACCGATCATCAAACGATTGTTCCAGTATCACGGCGCGGAGCATAAAGTAATAAGCGCTTACGAAGCCGGAGCGGAGCTCACGGTTTCCAATGTACAACGATTCACACGCTTGCATTACCGCTGCGGAAGCAGTTTCATCGTGTTCTCCGTATTGGTCGGCGTGATCGTATATTCGTTCTTCCACTGGGATTCCTTATGGGAACGGATTTATCTTCGCATCCTGTTGTTGCCGGTTGTCCTAGGCGCATCTTACGAAGCGCTTCGATTCACAAATGCGCTGCGCGATCTGCCTGTACTTCGTTTCCTTGGTTACCCCGGGCTATGGCTTCAGAAGCTAACGACGAAAGAGCCTACGGATGAGCAAGTGGCTGTATCGATCGCTTCCTTCAATCGTATGCTGGAGCTGGACGGCCAGGTAGCCAAAACCACACAAGCCTAATAGTAAAGATTTGGGAAGGAAGGGTGAAGGTCATGCCACGTAAAATGAGCCTTCTGTCAGTCATCATCCTAGCGCTTGTCGTCATCGGTATCATTAGCCAAACGATAAGCAATCCCTACCAGCTTATCATCCCGGTCGTCGTATTCGGTGCTATCTACCTGCTCTACAAATTCCCTCCGGGCGCCGCTGCAAGAGCGAAAGTCAAGCCGCGTTACAAGACCGGAGCGCGAAAGGACCAGCAGCAGGCAAGCAAGAGTAAAACTCGTAAGAATATGCCGTTTCGCGTGATCGAAGGCGGCAAGGATGATGACAATTTACCTAAATATCATTAACTGCAACAATTATAAGGGGCATCCCTAAGCGCCATGACTATCATGACGGCTTGGAGATGCCCCTTTGTTTTACTCGTTATTCAAGTCAGCGTGCACGGCCTTGAATGCTTCCATGCGCGATGGGTCGCGCCTGAAGTATTCGACCAGCGTTTCGATGCAGGTGATCGAATCCCAGCTCAAGTGATGTTCGATCCCTTCCACATCTTTATAAATGTTCTCGTCTTGTACCCCTATAAGTGTCAGGAACGTTTCGAGCAAATGATGCCGCTCCACGAGACGTTTGCCCATTTTCTTCCCTTTATTGGTCAGCACTAGGCCGCGGTACTTCTCATAGATCAGATAGCTGTCTTTATCCAGCTTCTGAATCATCTTCGTTACGGAAGAAGGATGAACCTCAAGTCCCTCCGCAATATCGGAGACCCTCGCGTACCCTTTCTCGTCGATCAATTTATAAATTCGTTCTAAATAATCCTCCATACTCGGAGTAGGCATTCCACTTTCCTCCATTCACCGTCATCCTGTACGATAGGACCATCCTCGCATCACTCTTAGTATCATACACCGCCCGCCATATACGCCGCAACCTGTCGCACTTAACTTTCCATGTTTGCTTTGTGACGGATTTCATCAAACTAATGCTACCTTTCGTTTGAATCCTAAGGAGGCATTACTCAACTTGAGTACAACTGTGTCTGAACGACCACCCGTAAACATACGTGTACATGACTCCTTTATTCCGGAGCTTGTTTATTTCGAGCCTGCCGCGCTTGACTACCCTAAAGGTAAGCGGATTATGGAATGGGTGAAGTCAATCGGTATTCCTTACAAAATGACGACCTCTCATAATCGAATTACCAATTTACCGGGCGAAACCGAGCTGGAACAGTATAAAATCGCGAAAAGAACGCTCGTCGTCGGCATCCGCAAAACGCTCAAATTCGATACATCCAAGCCATCGGCCGAATACGCCATCCCTATCGCAACCGGCTGCATGGGTCATTGCCATTATTGTTATCTTCAAACGACATTAGGTGCCAAGCCTTATATCCGTATTTACGTGAATACCGATGATATCATACAAGCTGCCAAGGGTTATATCGATGAACGCATACCGGAAATCACGAGGTTCGAAGCCGCTTGTACCTCCGACCCGGTCGGTCTTGAGCCGATTTCAGGCAGCTTGCGTGAGCTCATTACATTCATGGCCGGACAAGAGTACGGCAGGCTCCGCTTCGTTACGAAGTATCACTATGTAGATTCATTGCTGGATATTAAGCATAATAATCATACTCGCATTCGTTTCAGCGTGAATGCCAATTATGTCATCAAGAACTTCGAGCCGAACACCTCTAGGTTCGAACAGCGCATCGAAGCAGCTGCCAAAATCGCCAGAGCCGGCTACCCGCTCGGCTTCATCATTGCACCGATTATCTGGCATGAAGGCTGGCAAGAGGGCTATGCAGAACTCCTCTCTTCCCTTGCTGCCGCCCTTCCGAAGGATGCCTCATCAAATTTGACATTCGAGCTCATTCAGCATCGTTTCACCAAGACAGCGAAAAACGTCATCGAGAAGCGTTACCCTCGCACCAAGCTTGAGATGGACATCGAGAAGCGCAAATACAAATGGGGCCGCTGGGGACAAGGCAAATACGTATACCCCGATGAACAAGCAGAAGCGCTCCGCATGTTTATCTCGGAGCGCATCTTTGAACATTTTGAAGATGCTAAGATTGAGTACTTTACTTGATGGTTTAAACGGGAGGCTTCAGAACGAAGGGATGTGCCTGCGGCTGCTGTTGATTGGGGGTTATCTGGGAACTTCAATAAATATCCCCCTATCAAAGGCAGCACGTAAACTCTCCGGTCACAATCCCTTCGTTTCTTCCGTCCCGTTAGAAACGGTAATTGAAAGTACTCTTAGAACTTCAGCCAATCCGGCGTGATCGTGTTCAGCCAGATTGTGATTTTGGTCATCCGGTCGGTGAAGAGCAGGACGCCCATGAGCAGCATGACGGCGCCGCCGATCTTCATCATGATGCTGGAGTAGCGAACGATCCATCTGGTTGAGCCAATGAAGAAGGCTAGTACGAAGAAGGGGATCGCAAACCCGAGTGCATAAGCGGTCGTGAGCTGGAACCACGTTCCCGGCTCGGAAGCCGCCATTAGCAAGATGCTGGCCAGAATCGGACCTGTACATGGCGACCAGCCTGCGGAGAAGCCAATGCCGAAGATAAAGGATGCAAAATATCCGGAACGATTGGTTTTGAGCGGGATTTTCATTTCACGCAGCAATAATTTCGGCTGAATCAGTCCCATTAAGATAAGGCCCATCAGAATGATAAGTACGGCAGATAGCTGCCGAATTAACGTTTGATATTCGGAGAATAGCTCTGCGAATGCATTGGTGCCATAGCCAAGTGTATAATAGACCACCGAGAACCCTAAGATGAAGAAAAAAGTATGGGTCATCGTGCGAATTCGAACTTCCTTGCCGGGATGCTCGCTCTTCAGGTCGCTTACGGATACGCCGGTTATATAGGACAAATACGACGGGTACAACGGCAGGCAGCAAGGAGAAATAAAGGAAGCGATCCCTGCCCCGAAAGCAGCCCATATCGTTACGTCAGACATATGTACTCACCTCCATCATCATCATCCTGCGCTAAATTTCCGTCTGATGGAAAGAAGCAGCAATAGAAATACAATTAACAACATCACAATCGTACCGCCCGGCGCCAAGTTCCATACTCCTGCAACGAGAAGACCGATCGTAACCGCAAGCTCTGCGATGACTACTACCGTGACTACCGATTGCCTGAAGCTTCTTGCGATGATCAGGCTGCAAGCCGCCGGAATGGTAAGCAGCGCGGATACTAATAGCGCTCCGACGATCTTGATCGACACGCTGATTACGAGCGCCGTAAGGACGCTTATCATGAAATTAAAATAACGCGTCGGCAAACCGCTTACGGCTGCTGCATCTTCGTCGAAGGTGAGCAGAAACAACTCCTTCGCATGAAGCGCTACTGCGAGTAGAACAACGACGGTTACGACTCCGATTAATATGAGATCTACCGAATCAAGCGTATAGATGCTGCCGAACAAATAACCGCTGACACTTACGTTAAAGCCTTTGCCCATTGTAAACAGCAACGATGCGAGCGCTACGCCGCCTGACATAATGATAGCGATTGACAGCTCTGCATAGGTCTTGTACGCTTTGCGCAGCTTCTCAATGGCGAAGGTAGCGGCAAGCGCGAATATAAGCCCCATCGCCACAGGGTATACGCCGATCAGAAATCCAAGCGCAACCCCCGCTATCGAAACATGCGCTAACGTATCCCCGATCATGGAGAGTCTTCGCAAGACAAGAAAAAGGCCCATGAGCGGGGCCGTGATACCAATGAGCACGCCCCCGATCAGCGCCCTCTGAAAAAATTCACTCGTTACGATATCCACCTAAACGCCTACTTTCCCTCTCTCCATGGAATGACGCAGCTCTCGTAAGCTGTGCGTCAAATTCGTTTCCACACAATCCTCCAGATCATGGGAATGCTTCACGTAAAACTTGATTTTGCCGCATTGCTGCTTAGGCTGCTGACCCAAATAAGATCGGATCATCTCCATATCATGCGAAACCATCAGGAACGTAATGTTATGGTGCTGATGCATATGCTTGATCAGGTGGAAGAACCCTTCCTGTGTCTCCGAATCAATACCGACCGTCGGCTCATCCAGAATAAGCAGTGCGGGATTGTTGATGAGTGCGCGCGCCAGAAATGCACGCTGCTGTTGCCCTCCGGACAGCTGCCCGATTCGTTTGCCTGCCAAGTCCTCGATCTTCATCGCATGCAGTGCCTCGTCGCACTTGATCCCATCCGCCTTCGACACCCTCTTAAACAGCTTGTTGCGGCTGTATAAACCGGATAATACGACTTCGCGCACGGTGGCCGGGAAGAGCGGATTAAATGAATTCTTCTGCGGTACATAGCCGATTCGGTTCCAATCTCTAAACTGACCGACAGGCTCTCCGAACAGCTTGATCGACCCGTTTGTCGGTTTCAACAAACCTACGATCATACGCAACAGTGTCGTCTTCCCTGCACCGTTCGAGCCGATTAGCCCCACGAAGTCCCGCTCCTGGATCGAAAAACAGACATCATCGATGACCGGTTTCTGCTCATAGGCAAACGAGACATCGTTTAACTCGATGATCGGCTGATGGCATACAAATGGCTGTTGTTGCTGCTTTGTCTGCATCCTTGTTTCCTTCTTTCTATTGTAAGGCTTGAACTAGATTTTGCAAATTTGCCTTCATTAGAGAGAAGTAATCTTCTCCCTTGGCTTCCTGCTCCGGCGTAAGCCCTTCAAGCGGGTTAAGCACCATCGTGCTGACGTCGGCTTCTCTGGCAAGCGTCTTTGCTAACTCATCGGATACCAGCTCTTCGAAGAAGATATACTTGATTCCGTTGTCCTTCACATACTTGGCGATGCGCAGCAAATCCTGTGCCTTCGGCTCAGCATCAGGGGACAACCCCATTATAGCCACTTGTTTCAGTCCATAATCACGGGCCAAATATCCAAATGCCTGATGCGACGTAACAATATCTTTATGCGGTGCTGCGCTTAGCGCCTTCGTATACGAGTTATCCAGCTCCGTTAGCTTCGCTTGCAGCTTAGCATAGTTGGATTCGTAATCACTCTTGTGCGACTGATCTGCCGCAACGAAGCTATCCAGTACGGTCTTCGCCATAATAAGCATGGACTTCGGGCTCACCCACGTATGAGGATCGACATGATGGCTATGCTCATCGTCATCGTGACCTTCTTCCTCTGCCTCCTCCGGATTACCGGAAATCTTCACAATATCCTTGCTTGCTTCTAGGGTTATCACCTTCGTATCGCTCGGCAGGCCTTCCAAGAAGTCATCGACCCAGCCTTCTAAGCCTGCACCGTTATACAGAAACAGCTGGGCTTCCGAGGCCGTATCCAAGTCACGGCTCTTCGGACTCCAATCATGCGGCTCTACGCCGGCCGGAATCATATTAATGACATTCGTGCCGCTGCCTCCGATTTGCTCAGCGAGGAAGTAGAGCGGGTAGAAGCTTGTTACCACATTCAGTTTCCCCTCTACAAGCTTGCCTTTCGACGCGGAGCCGCAACCTGCGAGTATAAAAGCAAGAAATGCCAGCATAATCGCTGACAGTGCCATGGAACGGAATAATTTCGAATTCATGCGAACTGCACCTCTACTTCTCATAATCGTAAACATTACAATTTGATTATATAGACGCCTATATGCCCTGTCAACAAGCAACCGCCGGAGCATAGCGCTCCGGCGGTTCATCGTTCATGCTTATTTCACAATTGCGCCATTAGGCATATCTTCAGGCACAGTTGCCAGTGTCAATTGATCTCCGTGAGAAGCGGCGAGAATCATGCCTTGCGACATTTCGCCGCGCAGCTTAACCGGCTTCAGGTTGGTCACGCAAATGACTTTGCGTCCTACAAGCTGCTCCGGCGTGTAGAATTTGGCGATCCCGGAAACAACTTGGCGTTGCTCGTAACCGAGGTCCAGCTGCAGCTTCATCAGCTTATCTGCCTTTGGAATCGGCTCGGCAGCTATGACTTGCGCAACGCGCAGCTCAACCTTGGCGAACTCGTCAATGGCGATCTCTTCTTTCGCTGCAGGTGCTTCTGCCTCTGCTGAAGCAGATGGAGCGGCCTGAGCAGCTGGTGCAGCTGCAGTATCAGCAGCTGCCGGCTCGGCTTCCGCCGGCGCAGTACCGCCGCCCATCGATATCGCGATAAACGAAGTTTCCTCCGCTACGTCGAGGCGCGGGAAGATCGGATCGCCTTTCGCGACTTTCGTTCCGCCCGGGAATTGACCGAATTGCTTCGTGCTGTTCCAATCCGTTAACGCGCCTTCAGTAAGTCCAAGCTGAGCGCGGATCTTCAGCGGTGCATTCGTCAGGAACGGCTGCAGCAGAATCGAGATGATCCGGAGCGCTTCCGCCAAGTGGTGCATAACGGAAGCGAGCTCGCCGCGCTTCTCTTCGTTCTTAGCAAGCGTCCAAGGCTGGGTTTCATCGATATATTTGTTCGTGCGGCTGACAAGCTGCCAAATCGCAGTCAGGGCTACGGAGAACTCCATACGCTCCATTGCCGCTTCAACCTGCTCAGCTGTACCGACCGCCAGAGTAGACAATGTCTCATCGAACGCTGTTACATTGCCGTCATACGCTGGAACTTCGCCGCCGAAATACTTGTCTATCATCGCAATCGTCCGGTTTAGCAAGTTGCCGAGATCATTCGCAAGGTCAAAGTTGATTCGTTCCACGAAGTTCTCAGGTGTGAACGTACCATCCGCACCAAACGGCACTTCGCGCAGCAAGTAGTAACGGAGCGCATCAAGACCGTAACGGTCAATCAACGTTACCGGATCTACGACATTGCCTTTGGACTTCGACATTTTGCCATCCTTCATTAGAAGCCATCCGTGTGCGAAGACTTTCTTCGGAAGCGGCAGATCAAGCGCCATCAGCATGATCGGCCAATAGATCGTGTGGAAACGAACGATTTCTTTGCCGACCAGATGAACGTCAGCCGGCCAGAACTTGTCGTACCGGGACTGATTGTCTGACCCATAACCCATCGCCGTAATGTAGTTCGACAGCGCATCGATCCATACATACACGACATGTTTCGGATCGCCTTTTACTTTGACGCCCCAATCGAAGGTCGTACGGGACACCGCCAAGTCTTCCAGACCCGGCTTAATGAAGTTGTTGATCATTTCGTTCTTGCGGGATTCCGGCTGAATAAACTCCGGATTCTCTTCGTAGAACTGCAGCAAACGATCGGCGTACTTGCTCATCCGGAAGAAATAGCTCTCTTCCTTCACAAGCTCAACCGGACGTCCGCAATCCGGACAGTTTCCGTTCACCAGCTGACGCTCCAGGAAGAACGATTCGCATGGGGTACAGTACAAGCCTTCGTAGTTGCCTTTATAGATATCGCCTTGCTGCAGCAGCTGATCGAAGATTTGCTCCACGACTGTTTTATGGCGATCTTCGGTTGTACGAATGAAATCATCGTTGGAAATATCAAGCTTCTTCCAAAGCTCTTTAATCGTCACGACAATATCGTCGACAAACTGCTGAGGCGTTTTCCCTTTCTCCTGCGCTTTGCGTTCGATCTTCTGGCCGTGTTCGTCAGTACCCGTCAAATACCAAACGTCATAACCGCGCAGACGCTTGTAGCGGGCCATCGCATCGCCTGCCACCGTCGTATACGCATGACCGATATGGAGCTTATCGCTCGGATAATAGATGGGTGTCGTAATATAAAAGGTTGGTTTCGTCGTTTCACTCATTGTTTCTCGCTCCTTATTCGGGTTTAGTCTGAATCATAAACGCAAAAAAAGCTTCCATCCACTATGGGACGAAAGCTTGTCGCTAACGCGGTACCACCCAATTTTCTCTCCCCGACATGCTGCTCCGGAGAAAGCTTCATTAGAACCATCTGCCTGCACATGCAAAGCGATGGTCTTCAAACCGATAACGAGGTCAGTCGCCGCACCCTTACTTCAGCCACTAAATCCGGGGCTGAGCGCTCGAGCACGAGTTCTCCGGGACCATCTTCCAAAAGCTGCACCTTGCCGGCTTCCACCTGTCCCGGCTCTCTGGTTAGGTCATCTCTCTTGTACTTATCCGTTCATCGAACATCCTATTGGTAATGATTCTCTTGCGAAAACTATACCGAATCTTGCGTATCACTGTCAAGGCCGGCAGAAGCCTGCCTCTCTCGTTCTTCGCGGGTCGGCGGCACATAATCGATGCCTCCGGGATGAAACGGGTGACAGCGGCAAATGCGTTTGGCTGCCAGCCAGCTTCCGCGAAGCGGACCATGCTTATCGATCGCTTCCAGCGCATAGGCAGAACAGCTCGGATAGAAACGGCAGGTCGGCGGCTTGATCGGCGAAATAAACCGGCGGTATACGTGAATCGGTGCTTTAATGATCGCTCGCATGGCCGCAGCCTCCTTTTGTTCTATTTTGACCTAATTTCATCTTAACGTCAATTTAACATGCGCTTAAACACACCCCACACTAGCAATGTCGTAATTTTATAGTTAATATGTCATAGTAACGTATTTAACAGCGGTTTCAATTGTGTTAGGGTTAAACCATGTCGCATAATCAGAGCAAGAAAAACTGCGATCGCACGACATCATTACCCAAATCCAAGCAATAAACAGGAGGAATTTCTAAATGATTCGCGTAGGAATGCTTAGCTATTGGCATGTTCATGCCTGGGATTACACCAAACAAGTTCAAGGAAATCCAAACACAGAGATCGTAGCTGTATGGGATGAGCTGCCTAACCGCGGTCAAGAAAATGCGGACAAACTCGGCGTGCAATTCATTGCTGACCTGGATGAGTTGCTTGCACGCACAGATATCGACGCTGTCGTTGTGGATACACCAACTAACATGCACCGCGACGTAATGGTGAAAGCTGCACGCGCCGGCAAACATATTTTCACAGAGAAAGTTATTGCTCCAACGCTTAGCGAAGTAAACGAAATTATCGCTGCTGTTAATGAAGCAGGCGTGAAATTGACGGTTTCCCTTCCGCGCATCAATGATTCTTACACACTTGCTGCACAAGAAGTGCTTAGCAAAGGTCTGCTTGGCGAATTGACTCAAGTGCGCGTTCGCTTGTCCCACAACGGTGCGACAGCTGGCTGGCTGCCTGAGCATTTCTACAACTTGGAGCAATGCGGCGGCGGCGCTCTGATCGACCTGGGCTGCCACCCGGTTTACCTGACTCGTTTGTTCCTCGGCTTGCCTGAGAGCGTTAATGCGACTTTCGGTCACGTTACAGGCAAAGAAGTCGATGACAACACCGTTACAACATTGCGTTATGCAAACGGCGCATTCGGTATCGCGGAAGCGGGCTTCGTTAACGCGTGCTCCCCATTCTGCTTTGAAATCCACGGTACAGACGGATCGCTTCTATACGGCTTCCCGGATGAAGCGGTTCGCGTACGCAGCACTAAATCGGATTCGCCGCAAGAGTGGGTTACGATCGAGCAACCGGCTAACCGCATCCCTGCTTTCGATCAATGGGTAGGTCATATCTTGAATGACACAACTGCCGATGAGAACATCGCGCTTGCGATCGATCTGACGAAAATCATGGAAGCTTCCACGATTTCCGAGAACGAGAAACGTTCGGTATCCCTGTCCGAGCTGAAAAACTAAACAAAATTCCGAAGAAGGAGGTGGCAGCGCCTTGGCTAAACCGTTTACGTACTCCATCATGGCAACTCGCAGTGATGAAATAGATCGGCTGGACATTCAGTTCCGCTGGGGAGGGTATGGCTTTCGCGTGCTTCGCTGCCATCTCGCTACCTTCTCTCCGGGCAAAATCGTTCGCTTTCATAAGCATTCGGAATACGAGTTTCATTTCATTCCTCGCGGTAAAGGCACAGTTATTATGGAAGACACCGTCCACCAGCTGCATGAAGGGCTGTTTTATTTAACCGGTCCCAATGTACTCCATCAACAAGAAGCGGATGCCCGCGAAGCGATGGATGAACTGTGTCTGCATATCGATATCGTGCCGATCCAAGAAAGTGATGACGAGGAAAGCTGGGGAGATCCTTGGGAACGCCATGAGGCGGAGAATTGTATTCAGGCGCTCAACAATTTGCCGCTGCGTCCGCATGTCGACCAGTACAATGCAATGTCTTGGTTTCTGTCGGCTTACCGAGCTTGGACAGAAGGACAGCCTGGTGCCTTCTCTTCGATCAAGCAATCGATCATCCAGATCTTGCTTCGCGCATCGCGAATGTCGTCGGTGCCTAACGCTACCTTCAAGCCGCCGTCAAGGAATATGAATGAACACCGGTTCCGCATTGCCACCCAGTTTATTCATGACAACTACGCGCAGCCATTAACCCTTCAAGAAGTTGCTGAACGTATTCCAATTAGTGCAAGGCAGCTGCAGCGGATCTTCCGCGAGCAAGGTGAGGAATCATTTAGTGCGTATTTAGAAAATTACCGGCTCTCTCAAGTATGCTCCGCGATTATCGAAGGTCAGAATCCGATCGAGCATATTGCGCTTGAGCATGGTTTTGCCAGCAGCAATTATTTGTATTATGTCTTCAAGAAGCGGTTCAACATGACGCCGAGACAGTTCCGCATTCAGCATACGTCGGTGAAGTCGTCCGGAATGGACGAGAAGTTAAAGGAGATGAATCGAAGTTGACCACAACGAAGCCTATTCGAATTGGGATTATCGGAAGCGGCGGTATCGCACATGCTCATGTTCGGCAATATAAACAGTTACCGGGCGTTGAAATTGTTGCCGTCGCAGATGTCATTCCGGGCAAAGCCAAACAATTTACGGAATCGCTCTCATTGACAGATACGCAAGCTTTTGACAGTCACCGCAGTATGCTGGAATTGGATCTGGACGGAGTAAGCATTTGTACGCCTAACGTTTCGCATCATGCCACGACGGTCGATTCCCTTCGTGCCGGCAAACAAGTCCTGCTTGAGAAGCCGATGTCCGTTACACTTGCAGAAGCTGTTGACATGGTGCAAACAGCTCGCGAAACAGATCGCATGCTGACAATCGGCTTTCAGCCGCGCTATGACCCTAATATGAAGCTTGTACAGGACATCGTGCAGTCCGGCAAGCTCGGCAATGTCTATTACGTTGAAACCGGCGGCGGACGCAGACGCGGTATGCCTGGCGGCACATTCATCAGCAAAGCACTCGCTGGTGCAGGCGCAATGGCGGATATCGGCTGCTACTCGCTTGATATGGCCTTGAACGCACTTGGCTACCCGCGCCCGCTTACCGTTTCGGCTTTTACAAGCAATCATTTCGGCACGAACCCGCTCTATCATCCCGAAGCAAGCAAGTTTGAAGTGGAAGATTTCGGCGTTGCGATGGTCCGTTTCGAGAACGATCTCGTGCTTCAGTTCAAGATCTCTTGGGCGATGCATATGGACTCACTCGGCTCCACGATGTTCCTTGGCACAGATGGCGGCCTCAAAGTCACTCCTCATGGCACCGGCAACTGGTCCGGCGTTTGGGATGGCAAAGTCGGCAGCATGACGCTGTACCATGATTTCATGGGCCAGCAGACATCTACTCCTGTTCCTGCTATTGAGCACAATAAAGACCTGTTCTTCGAGAAAGTCCGCGACTTCGTGGATGCGATTCGCGAAGGCCGCCCTGCCCCGATCCCGGGCGAGCAAATTATGATTCAACAAGCGATTATCGACGGTGTTATTCGTTCCGCAGAGCAGCGGCGCGAAGTTGAAATCGTATTGCCTTGGTAAGCTGATAAGCTGCCTGCGCATGACAAAAAAGCCTGCAAGCCAGGTACCCGCTCTTCTCCAGAGCGTGTATCCAGCTTGCAGGCTTTTGTCTTACTTGCGGAATCCCGGCAACGGCAGGAACAACATCGCAACAGGCAAGTTGCTGCCCGCAGCTAAGGTGAATACCATTTCAACGGATTCTTCCGAATTGCCTGTGCGGTACAATACGACCGCTTCCTTATTATCTTTAAGAATCGTTTCATTCGCGACGGTGACGACCTGACCATTAACCATAAAGGCTCCGGTATAGTATCCGCCTCTCGCATTAAGAGCAATCAGTGTATTAGGCGCTACATGCGGCAATCGCAGTTTATAAAGAACGCCGAAATTGCCAATGTTGTACTCTAATTGACCGCTTGTATCATCGATTCCGTCTAAATACGTGTCCAGCTTCTTATCGCCAAGCATGATACGCTGCGGCGTTTCACCCAGTGAGTCACTCAGATCAATATCACGGTCTGAATTGTAGAACGTACCTCTGACATGCTTGCCGTCCCGTGGCATAATAGTCAAATTCGGCAGCTCCGCAATCGGATTCTTGCCTGCAGCTACGACGACGATTTGGAAGGTCAGCTCTTGGTCGGCATAGATATCTGCATAAGCCGACAGAACTTCCATGATTTTCATCGGCGTTTTCGAAATCTCAGGTAGAATCTCCTTCGTTTCATGCGGTCTGATCGTTAACCATCGTGGAGAAGGATTCTCGCCAATTGACTTCAAGTAACGCACGGTAGAAAGCTTACCGGTGTTGACTACATAGGGATCCGGTCCGCCGATTCCCATTGAGCTTGTGCTTACATTAACCGGTGTCCCGTTGTTGTTTGTGGCAAGCAGGTACATCTTGACCGGATAGCCGATGTTGTTCACATTATGGAACATGAATCGAACTTGCCCTGTTAGCTGTGCCTCGTAAGCAATCCCCTCTTGAAGCAGCGTCTCCGGGCTGTTGCTGCGCACCATCTGAGCCGATTCCGATTGGAAAGTATACGTCAATGCCGGAATATTCAGCACGGAATTGCTGTCGATGCTGAATTTATCACCGATTTTGGTAAACAACTTATTATATTCATCCCGTGTGTAGAGCACTTCCGGCGTCACCGTAACCGTCTTCGTAACGGAATGTACCATGCCATGACGATCCTCTACCTCAAGCGTAACTTGCTTATCGCCGGCGTCGAAGAATGCCTTATCATTGCCTGTCCATGTACGACGAACAATATCGTTCTCATCATCCGTACTTTGATCGATATAGGTAATATTCTCACCAATACGGTAGCTGGATCGTTCTGTCGTAAAGTCGGCAACAGGCGCCTGATTCGGCGGTTTAACTTCGACGGTTACAGAGAATGGATCGCTCCATAAACCGTTAATATCTTGTACCTGTCTCGTAATGGTATAGATCCCCGCTTCCGGGAACACATCCATACGACCTTCATATCGTTCGTCGACGAAGGGTGCGTCCGTGTAGTTAATCGAACGATCGATGTACGCTACCGTTGTTTGGCCTGCATAAATTTCAGTCGGCTGTACCTCGAAGAACGCTTTAGGTTTCTTCGGAACGACAACGGTATTCCATGACAACGAAATTTGCTTCCCTGCTACTGCAATCGCGCTGTCTGTAAGCACGCCCCATGAACGAAGCGGTACCATGAGGGAACCATTCAGAATAAACGGCTTCCCTGTCAGCTTAACAGGCGTTCCGCCGCGATAAGCATACAAGCTTCCAAGCTTGAAACGAAGGACATTCGAAGCGCCGGTTGCGATCGATTCCTTCTTCTTCGCATCATACGAGATAGTATACCCGTAACGGGATGCAATGGAGCTAAACGGAATAAATGTGGTATCTTTAATTGCTGTAACCGGCTGTGAGGATTGGTATGACTTCCCATTATGCTTCATTACCTTGCTTCCGATTTGCAAAATAAGCGTATCTGAGGCACCTTGAGCCGATGCCGTTTCGCTAGTAATGGTGGAGAATGGGAATATCAGGAACGATAAGATCAGTATCCATTTCAACGATTTCATGCTGCGTCTCCTTTGTTCTCTCTTAGTTGCAGACAGCGTAATTCGAAATGCGTGCTGCTGCTGTTTTGCCAGCCGCTGTTGTCACGTTAAACGTAACCGAGACCGGAAAGGTTGCGGGAGATTGGGAAGAGACAAGCTTTAGACACATCTGCGGAATCGTCGGTTAACCATTTACTCGCATGTTAATTAAGAAGAAAGTAGCCATCCCGATAAATGCTAGAATCGTTAAAATGGCTACAACCATTCGAACCTTCTTGGCTTTAATAATTCGCCCTACATCCGGCTGTTGCTTGGCCAGCGTTACGGAACGATGTACGAATAAAAATACGATTGCGAGCGTTACAAATACCATATTGGTTAAAAACCACAATTGCTGCCACATGCCTGTTACCTCTCCTAACCTTTCGCTTATGCATACTAGAGTAGACTAACGGAATCGGAACGAGATTGCAAACATTGGCGGCTGCGATTATCATGAAGAAACGGCAATAATTGAAAAGGATGATGAATGAAATGGTGCTGCAAGCAACTTCGGAAGCCGCTGTATTCCCAGGCTTTTCCGCAACTGATTTTGATGTCTTCGACGTCCCGGGCCTAGAAGCCCGCATGTCGTTATTAATTGAACGAATCCGGCCGAAGCTGCACGAGCTGGGCGAGCGGCTGTCTCCTTTCTTAACGGAGCTGTGCGGTGAGCCGATGTTCCCGCACGTTGCCAAACATGCACGCAGAACGATTAATCCGCCGAATGATACGTGGATCGCTTTCGCCCCGGGCAAGCGTGGTTATAAAATGTTCCCGCATTTCCAAATCGGACTGTTTGGCTCGCATCTCTTCGTGCAATTTGCCATTATTTACGAGTCTGATAACAAGTCGGTGTTTGCCGAGCACGCACTGAACCAATTGGACGACATTGCCAAGCATATCCCTGCCCATTATGTATGGTCCGGCAACCATATGGTACCCGGCGGAGATACGCAAGGCGAGCTTGGCGATGCCGGCCTTGTACAGCTGCTCCAGCGTCTTCGTACGGTGAAAGCCTCCGAGGCGCTCTGCGGCATCATTATCGACCGCAACGACCCGATCCTGCTGGACGGCGAAGCATTCATTCATAAAGTGAAGGAAACGTTTACGACAGTACTGCCGCTTTATAAAATGTCCTTCTAATACGTAACCTCAGCTAGGGCTGATTCCTTTTGTTCTTGCCCGAACATGCCGGAGTCAGCCCTTCTCGTTTCTTCTAGAGCCTAATCGATATTCCTGCGGCGATAATGTGGTCCACCGCTTGAACTGCCTGCTGAATGCACTTAATGAGGCAAAGCCAAGCATCTCGCCGATCGTTTCTACAGCATGTCTGGATTGCACCAGCAGCTCCTCAGCTTTCCGTTGTTTCATCAGACCCAAGAAGCGTTTCGGTGCAATGCCATACACCTTCTTGAATACCTCGTTACAATGACTCCGACTTACGAATAGCTGCTTTGAAATCTGATTAATTTCCATATTGGTATATACAGCCTCAAGGAGCTTCTGTTGAATGACATGAGCCAGCTCGACCTCGGAGGCATGAAGTAGTTTGCGGCTAACTTGCACGCCGTTGCCGGCTTGCAGCATTGTTGTCAGTTCTAGAGCATACAGGACCAGCCGCTGAACAGAGAGTTGAATGTTGTACTTTGCGAGTACGTCATAGTTATCAACATTCACGGCTGGTGGAGCATGCATAATGTCAGTTTCAGATGTATGATTTCGCTTGATATGACCGAGAAGATCAGCGAACTCCTCCTGCAATCGATCGATTCGCTGTGACAGATGAACATAGTTCATATCTTTCAGTGCATGGGTCAGCTCCGGGTCTTCGATGCCGAAATGGACGGAGAAATATACGAAGCCAAGGTTTGATTCATTAATCGTACTATGCTTGACCCCTGGACCAATTAGCAGCCAATCCCCCGTAGACATCACCACAGGTTCCCCGTGAATCCACTCTGTCAATTGTCCGTTATAACAGTGAAGAAGTTCATACCCACTGTGCTCGTGGAGCTGATAGGACCAACCTGCATCGACTTCTCTTAAATGACAATCGGAGACAGCAATTACGCTGCGCAGCATACGAAAGTGAAATGGAATAACCATGAGTAATCGACCTCTTCATCGTATAATGATCAATTCAATGATGTATTCGTTGCTTATTCTCCTCATTCTAACGACAAATGGTCAAATTGCAACGTGTTTTCGCCATAGTCTCTTCACCTTTAATGACCGTACAATAGGTTTATCAAGCGCTGAGGAGAGAAGCCGCTATGCAGGTTCATCTAAGTGAAGAACAGCTTGAATTTTATAAACGCCATCATTATGTACATCTGCGCAATGTAGTACCTGAGCAGGCTCTGAAGCTGGCAGAACGGATTATTAGCAAATGGGTCGATGATCTTGTGGAATCTTGGTCTGAACAGAAGCTGATTACCGATAAGAAACAAGAGCTGGACTTTCAGCATCGTCTCGTTCAGTTGTGGCATGACGCCGGGAAGCCCAAGTATGGCCGAAGCCCTCGCCGTGACCTCGTGGGCAGGGACATGTACGACTTCTTGAAAGATTCTGCGCTGCTCGATATTGCGCAGCAGCTGCTCGAAACAGAGGACGTTTCCGTTCACGGCATATTCAATGCCAGACCGAAGCTGCCGGACCAGAAGTGGACGGATACCCCTTGGCATCAGGACGCTCAATATTACCGCGACGCCGAGAACACTCACGTCGTATCCATATGGATGCCGCTGCAGCGTGTAACCGAATTTAACAGCTGTCTGCAGGTCGCGCCCGGTTTCTTCGACCGAACGTTGCTGGATGGCGTTATCGACGAGGAGACGAACTTTCTGGGGCTTAAGCGCGAGGATGCCGATAAGCTTACCGCACTTTCCGTAGAGATGCAGCGTGGGGATGCCCTTTGTTTCACCCAGCTCCTCCCCCACCGAGCGCTGCCGAACCAATCGGACGCCGTACGCTGGTCCATGGATATCCGCTATGAAGCGACGTCGGTCGCAACGGAAAGCGGCAAAGCACAAGGCTTCATTGCCAGAAGCCCAGTGCATCCGGAAAGCGAAGCATCCTATGAACAGTGGCTGAGTCAGTGGACGGCAATTCCTGCCGGGAGTTATTGATAGAATTGAACAAAGCCTTACGTCCATGATGGACGTAAGGCTTTGTTCATGAATTCAATAATTTAAGCAGCTACTGCCTTCTTAGCAGCCACGCGTTGGCGTTTCGCTTTACGGAAGAAGAACAGCTCATAGATACAAGGGATGATAAGCAGTGTAAGCAATGTTGCCGCAGCCAAACCACCGATAACCACGATCGCTAAGCTTTGCGATACGATGCTTCCACTCTCAGATGAACCGAAGACGAGCGGCAGCATAGCCGAGATCGTTGCGATTGCCGTCATGAGAATTGGGCGAGCACGCGTTACCGCTGCTTCTACCAATGCTTCACGGATACCCATCCGTTGTTCGTTCTGTTTCACGCGGTCAATCAGAACGATCGCGTTCGTGACCACGATACCGACGAGCATGAGCGCTCCGAACACCGCCGTGAAGTCAGGCGATACGTTCGATACGAGCAAGGCTACGACTGCTCCGATTGCTGCAAGCGGAAGCGAGCACAGAATGGCAAGCGGTGCACGCAATGTTTTGAATGTGACTACCATGATCAAGTATACGATACCGATCGCAACCAGCATGATGATACCCAAATCCGCGAAATCTGCCGATTGATCTGCAGATGCGCCGCCAACGGTGAACGTTACACCTTCAGCTGCTTTAAGAGCATCCACTTTCTTCGTAATTTCTTTACCTACGATCGACAATTGACTAGGATCTACGTCAGCCGTTACACGAACATAAGCTTTGCCGTCTTTATGATAGAATACGCTAGGCTGTTCGCTCTTCACAAGCTTAGCAACGGAAGAAACCTTAGCAGGGCCTTGTGCTGTCATAACAGTCAATTCATTCAGGTCGTTCTCCGATTTCGGATCCGCAAGCGGTTGAAGAATGACGTTAGTTGTACGATCATCGATATTCACAGTACCCAGTGGAATTGGATTCATCATCCCCTGAAGTTGTTGTGCAATCTCTTGACCGTTTGATTTCAAAGGATCCACTTGGAACGTGAACACAGGTTTCATTTGCTCTTGATTCGATTTCACTTTGATGACATCTTTGACCGGTTTAATGGCAGCCATTACTTGCTCTGCACCTTTGGAGATCGCATCGAGATCATCGCCGGATACGTCAACCACAACCTGAGTGGAGCTTCCGCCGCCGGCAAAATCCATTGCCCCCGCATTCAGATCGGCTCCCGGATAGGAGGAGCGCTGACCTTTCACATCACTGATCAGCTTCTCAGCGTCTGCGCCTTCCTTCATATCAACCAAGTAAGTAACCAGCGTAGGAGAAGTTACCTCACCGTATTGCGCCCCATCTGCGCTGTTCCCGTTCTGCATGAGAACCCAGTCAATATCGTTACGATCGTTCAAGAATGTCTCAAGCTTGCGACCTTCTGCGATTACTTTATCAGTCGGCGTATCGCTCGAATATTCCAACGTTACGGATAAGTTCGCTGCGTTGGAGGAATCAATAGCCCCTTTAGGCATCGACATGTACGCACCAACAGAACCAACAAGCAGCAGGACGGCAATGACAAGCGGAACCCATTTATGCTGCAAGTTCCAGTTTAAGAAATTGGCAAAACGTTTGGAGCCTTCGTGCTCCTTCATCTTCGTGTTACGCAGCAGCACCGCGCTTAGAATCGGTACTACCGTTAGAGCAACCAGCAAGGATGCTAGGAGCGAGTAACTTACGGTTAATGCAAATGGCAGCAGGAACGCTTGAAGCGAACCGCGCAGAAGTCCCATTGGCAGGAATACGGCTACTGTCACAAGCGTGGAAGACGTAATCGCTGTTGCAACTTCCTTCGTTGCGTCCATGACAAGACCAACCGAGAACGTTTCTTTCTGCAAGCGGCGATAGATGTTCTCGATGACGACGATACTGTCATCCACGAGACGGCCAACCGCAACCGCAACACCGCCTAGCGTAATAATGTTAAGCGTTACGCCGGATACTTGAAGCAAGTAAAGTGTAATACCAAGCGAGAGCGGAATCGATACGATTGTCACAAGCGTAGCTCTCAGATTACGCATGAACAGCAGGATTACGATTGTTGCGAACAGTGCGCCCATCAATACTTCACGAAGCATCGAGTTTACGGAATGTACAACTTGCTCCGATGTGCTCGAAAGCACTTTGATTTCGACGCCTTTCATATCCTTGTTCAGACGCTCTACTTCGGCATTCACACCGTCGCCGACTTTAACGGCATTGGCATCCGCTGTTTTGGAAATCGTGAGCATGAGCACATTCTTGCCATCCAGGCTGCTGATGCTCTCTTGCTCGGTTTGAGCTTCCACTTTAGCAACATCGCCAAGCGTTACGCCTGCTGCTACCGGAAGCTTGCGAAGCGTATCCAGATCGTTAATCGCCGCTTCCACATTGATGTTGCCGGAAGCGCCATCGATTGTTTTCTCGCCAATGGAAGCCGCAACGCCGCGGCCTTGAAGCACGCCCATAAGAGAAGCGAACGGAACGCCTTTCTCTGCCAGCTTAGCCGAATCCGGAATAACGGAGATATTGGGGTTCGATTTGCCGCCAAGCGACACATCACCTGCGCCATCTACTTTCTTAAAGGCGTTAATCAGGTCTTTCTCCATTTTCTCACGGTCTTTCGCCGCTACTCCATCTAAGTTAATGGATACCCAAGAGATTGGAATCATGGATGTGTTGAATTGTACAACGTACGGAGGCATAACGCGCTCCGGCAATTGAACCGAGCGAATCGCCGCTTCAACCTCCGCTTTTGCTTCTTTCATGTTTGTTTTGGAATCGAAAGCTAAGTCGATTTTGGAGAATCCGTTACCGGAGGATGACGTCATGAGGCTCTTGCCTTTCACGAACTGTACCGCTTCCTCCAGTTTGGCTGTAACGCCGGTTTCCATCGATTTGGCATCATAACCAGGTCCGATTGCTGCAATCGTAACCATCGGATTATCAGCTTCAGGCAAGAACTCCATCGGAAGCCTGTAGTAGCTGATTACCCCCATCACGAGTGCCATTAGCACTACGAGTTTCATAGCGGCTTTATTGTTAAAAGCCCATTTGGTAATAAACTGCATTTCTACCTTTTCCCCTTTCATATGGTTCTCCTCAGAACTCCTTGTTAAAGAATACCTTTTTCAGATAGGGGATGTAAACGTCTGTAGACCAGTATTTATCCCCGACCTAAGGCGGAGGCGGAAGTAAGTCTTCGGACAAAATGAGTGATTACTCACTTTACAGAAAGATCTTATTAGGAGTAAAATAAATGTGAGTGATCACTCATTTTCAAGCGAGGATGTGAGCCCAAATGACTAATTTATCAACCTCAGCTTCACCTGCTCCGGTTGTCGATGTGCGCTCCGTTACACGACGCTTCGGCAGCAAAACCGTTCTGGACGACATCTCCTTGCAAGTAGAACGCGGCGAATTGTTCGGCCTGCTTGGTCCTTCCGGCTCCGGCAAAACAACGCTGATTAAGCTCATCACCGGTATAGATAAAGCCGACGGAGGTTCTGTCTACATGCTGGGCGAGCAGATGCCGAAGCTGTCGATGCTTCAGCGCTTCGGCTATATGGCGCAGTCGGATGCGCTGTATAACGAACTTACAGCCAAGGAGAATTTGACGTTCTTCGCTTCCTTGTACGGACTTAAAGGTCCACGCATGATGCAGCGGATCGAAGCTGCGATGACGATCGTCAATCTCCAAGATGATCTGAACAAGACCGTTGCTGCTTATTCCGGCGGGATGAAGCGGCGCCTGTCGCTAGCCCTCTCCTTGCTGCACGAGCCGGAGCTGCTCGTTCTCGATGAGCCAACGGTCGGCATTGACCCCGTATTACGGCAGTCGATTTGGAAGGAGCTTGGCGAAATGCGCAAACGAGGTACAACGATTGTACTTACGACGCATGTCATGGATGAAGCAGACAAATGCGATCGACTAGGACTCATCCGAGACGGCAAGCTGACTGCACTCGGTACTCCGGACGCAATCAAAGCAAGCAGTGGCAGCTCGACGATCGAGGAAGCTTTTATCGTATATGGCGGAGGTGTTCGCGAATGAGGATCAGAGCGCTTGCCATTCGAATCATCCGTCAATTTGTTCGCGACAAACGAACGCTGGCACTCCTGTTTCTAGCTCCGCTGCTTATTCTTACATTAATGAAGCTTGTATTTAACGGAAACACGGTAGAACCTCAGATCGGCGCTGTACAAATCCCGGCCGCTATCGTTGAACGGCTGGAGAAGGCCGATGCTGAAGTAACGAATTACGATACGGCTGCGGCAGCTGAGCAGGCACTCCAAGACGGAGATCTGGACGCAGTGCTTTCACTTGGCGGCGGAGGAAAACCTGCGATTACCCTGGAAGGAAGCGACCCCGCTTCAAGTAAAATGGTGCTGCTCCTGCTGCAGCGCATGATGGGTGCTGATATGCCTGCAGTTCAGCCATCGATTACGTATTTGCACGGCAGCGAGGACATGGCCTCCTTCGATTCCTTCGGGCCTGTATTGATCGGCTTCTTCTCGTTCTTCTTCGTCTTCATGCTGGCAGGCGTATCCTTCCTCAGAGAACGAACAAGCGGCACATTGGAGCGTCTGCTGGCTACGCCGATTCGGCGCTCAGAAGTCGTACTCGGATATTTATCCGGCTTCGGTTTATTTACACTGCTTCAAGCAGCGTTGATTGCATGGTTTGCCATTAACGTCCTTGGCCTCTATATGGATGGGTCCATCTGGCTCGTGCTCATGATGAACCTGCTTTTATCGTTAACCGCGCTGACGCTAGGAACGCTCTTGTCTTCTTTTGCAAGCAACGAGTTTCAGATCATCCAGTTCATTCCGCTTGTCGTCGTGCCTCAAGTCTTCTTCTCGGGCTTGTTCAACTTAGATTCCATGGCACCTTGGCTGCAGAAGCTAAGTACCATCATGCCGCTTTATTACGGTGCAGATGCGATGCGAGGCATTATGATTCGAGGCGAGGGCTGGAGCGATATTCAGCTGGATGTCTACGTGCTCGTAGGGTTCTCGACTGTCTTTGCCTTGCTGAACGTACTTGCACTAAAGAAACACCGTGCCATTTAATCCGATCACACTTCTGTGATATCATCAAGATTAACGAATTGAACGTGGTGATGGCATGAAGGAGTTGATCGTGATGAACGGGAATGAAACGATGGAACAATGGGTGGAAGAGCTGCTCCGAAACGATAGCGGCGGAGAGAAAATGACCGAGAAGCAGGTGAAAATCCTACAATCCGCCATTGAGATCTTCGCCGAGAAGGGTTTCGCAGGCTCCTCCACCAGCGAGATTGCGCAGCGTGCCGGAGTCGCGGAAGGTACGATATTCCGGCATTACAAGACCAAGAAGGATTTGCTGCTCTCGATTGTGGCGCCTGCGATGACGAAGCTGATTGCTCCCTTCGTCCTGCGTGGCTTCAACAAAGTGCTCGATGCTGACTACGAGAGCTTCGAAGGTGTTATTCGTGCGATGATTGAGAATCGAATCGAGTTCATATCGAAGCATCGCAACATCTTGCGGATTTTAATGCAGGAGATTCCGTTTCATCCGGAACTGCAGGAACATTTTCAACGGGATGTGCTCGGGAAGGTGCTCAGCCGACTTCAGAAGCTCGTGACGCAATTTCAAGCGAAGGGGCAAATGGCGGAACTGCCTTCCATGACAGTCGTGAGGCTCAGCATCTCCGCCATCATGGGCTACATTGCCGTTCGTACCTTGTATGGAGAGCGCAATGACGCCGTTTGGGACGATAAGCGAGAACGAGAGGAAACCATTACGTTCATCATGCGTGGTCTCGGCATAACCAAATAAGTTGTGACATGCAAAAAGCACCTGCCTCAGTTGTGCCATAGCGGCATCCTGATGCAGGTGCTTTTTATTTTAACGTTGAGATACGGATTTCGTTTGTTCTACCGACGAACTGTCTAGCAATCGGAATCGCAGCAGCAGCGTAAGCGCCGCTAGCGACAACAGCCCGCCAGCTACATAAGGGAGCGTCAAGTCGACCGTGAAGAGGAACGCTCCAAACAGCGGGCCGATAATCCGTCCCAAGCTGTCCATGGACGAGCTCAAGCCTGATGCGACACCTTGTCCGACGGTTGTCTTCTGCGTAATCAACGATGTCACGCACGGACGAATCAGCGCGTTGCCGATTCCGAAGATCGCCAAGTAAATCGTCGAGCTGAGCAGCGAGTGTGATGTAACCAAGAGAAGGAAACCGACAGCCGATATAATAAGGCCTGCCGTAATATACATCGGTTCTTGGCCTTTGCGAATCCGTCTGCGGACGATTCCGCCTTGAACCAGTGCACCGACGAGACCGCAAACGAGAAACATCACGCCTACTTGTAACGGAGTGACATCGAAGCGCTTCATACCGAACAGCTGCAGCGTCGCTTCAAGCCCTGCGAGCGATAAAGATACAATCAGCGCGAGTACATATAAGTATTTGACCGAGCCTGTAAAAGCACTCCAGCGCGAAGGCTTCGCTTCGCCCGCCGCTTGCCTCATTTCCGGCGTCAGCGATTCCGGCAGCTTCGTGACCGCGATTAGGAATGTGACGAGTGCGAGTGCCGCTGCCGCGAAGAATGGCGTGTTCTGCGAAACGAGACTCAGCAAACCGCCGAAGCCGGGTCCGATCGTAAAGCCAAGGCCGATCGACATGCCGACAAGCCCCATTCCGCGTGTCCGCTGCTCCGGCGGCGTTATATCCGCAACATAAGCGACGATAACGGACGTGACAGCTCCCGAGAACAACCCGCCGAGCAGCCGCGATGCATACATAATCGGCAGACTTCCGTCCGCGATACCGAATAATAGGAAGCTGGCCGCAAAGCCGAGCACGCCGGTAAGAATAACCGGTCGACGTCCGATACGGTCGGACAGTCCGCCCCATAGCGGCGAAAGCAGAAAGGATACCGCCGAATACACGGAAAGCATCATGCCTGTATGAAATTCTACAGATCCCGGACTCGCTTTCTTAATAAGCTCCGGCAAAACCGGAATAATAATCCCAAACCCGATAAATGTCGTAATAAGCATGACCATTACTATGCCAAGTCGTTTGTCTTTGTTTTGTGTCATTTTGTTCCCTCCACCCCATCATGTTACCACATCTGCTTTATGTCTTGTTATGAACAAATGAAGAACAAACAAGAGAAGCAGAACGGCTCCGCTGACCAGAAAAGGAGAATGAGGACCGAGCATATCCCATAGCTTGCCGGACATAATGCTGCCAAACACCATACCAAGGCCTTCAATTGTAAGGAAGAATCCCCATACCGCTCCACGTTCCGATTTGGGAATTGCTTGAGCAATCAGTGCGTTCCAAGCCGGAATAATACAGGCATAGCCCAGTCCGACAAACGCCACGATAAGCATAACGAGCGGTAAACTACGTGTGTAACCGAGAACGGACAACGAGATCGCTGCCGTCAGAAATCCGACATGAAGAAACCACTTCGTGCCGAAACGATCGACCCATTTGCCGACCGGAATCAGCCCGATTACCGTTACCGCACCACCTGCAACAAGATACATGCTGTACTGCTGCGGAGTTAGGTGCAGGACAGTACGTGCGTATTGCGTCAGAACAGGCGTAAGAAGCCCCAGCGCAAAGTTCTGCGTAAACATCGCCGGATACAGCAGCTTACTTGCATGCAAGGAACTGCTCACCTTGGCAAAATATCTGCGTACCCGCTCCCGCATCGATAACTGTTCATGAGCTGTTTCAGAAGTCGCGGCAACCGGTGCTTCTTCTCGATTTTCCAGCTCCATCGACCGTTTCTTCCCTGGCAGCAGCAGCGCGACGATGATAACGACAACCATCATCCCAATCAATATTCGAAAGGCAGGTGCATAGGTGTGCGTGATGAAGAAATTTATAACGATCGGACCGCAGCCGACGCCAGTCAGCCAAGCCATGTAAACAACACTCATTATCGTGCCGCTCGACTCATTGCCGGCCACAGTAGTTGCTCCATTGATGACGCATGGCCATAGCGGTGAAGTCCCGATCCCGAGCAGCAGACAAGCAACGACAATCCAGCCCATACCGTGCAGATAGGAAACGATCAGCACCGACGCACTCGTGAACAAGACGCCGAATAGCATGACGTAGCGGTACCCCATACGGTCGATAATCCAGCCAAGCGGACTGCGAAACGCGTTATCGCCGATGTATTGCAGAGCAAGTGCCCAGCCTACCGCATACGCAGATAAATTTAGCACTTCCCTCATATAAACAGGGAGAATCGAGACGAGCAAAGCACCCTTCACGAATTCAACCAAATACATAATGATGAGCAGCTGGACGACGAATGGTGACGACAAAACCTTTTTTCCTGCCCAGCCCTTACCGATACTCATGTTCGCTCCCCTTTTCTGCTCATTAATCGTGGTGGCTATGTAGACTCTAGTCTCAACAAAAATGTTGCTTGCAATCCCCCCTAGTTTTGCTATACTCAACTTTGTTTGTTACAATCCACACGAAAGGCTGGGATGAATGCTATGGATCATACCCGGACTCCGCTGTTTAGCGCATTGCGCACTCACGCGGCCAACAACCCTGTACAATTTCACATTCCCGGACACAAAAAAGGAGTAGGGAGCGACGCTGAGTTTCGCGAGTTTATTGGAGACAACGCGTTGTCGATCGACCTTATAAATATTGCTCCGTTGGATGATTTGCACCAACCGACCGGCGTCATTCAAGAAGCCCAGAAACTGGCAGCTGATGCTTTCGGAGCTGATTATACCTTTTTTTCGGTACAAGGAACAAGCGGCGCAATCATGACGATGATCTTGACGGTCTGTAACCCAGGCGACAAAATCATCGTACCGCGTAATGTTCACAAATCCATTATGTCGGCCATTATTTTTGCCGGTGCGCGTCCTGTCTTTATCTCGCCGGCTCGTGATTCCAATCTTGGGATCGATCACGGCATTACGACGCGTTCCGTTAAACGCGCACTTGATCGTCACCATGATGCAAAGGCAGTTCTCGTCATTAACCCGACTTATTATGGAATCTGCGCGGATTTGAAGGAAATCGTCGAGCTTGTACATAGCTATGACATTCCCGTACTCGTCGACGAAGCACATGGCGTGCTGATTCATTTCCATGAGAAGCTGCCGATGTCTGCCATGCAGGCTGGCGCCGATATGGCGGCAACAAGCGTGCATAAACTGGGCGGTTCCATGACACAAAGCTCGGTTCTGAATGTAAAGAGCGGCCGCATCAATGCGCAGCGCGTACAAACGATTATCAGTATGCTGACGACCACATCGACGTCTTACATCCTGTTGTCCTCACTGGATACATCTCGGCGCAACCTGGCCATTAACGGTCATGATATGGCTGAGAAAGCCATTTCTCTTGCTCAGCTTGCACGTGCTGAGATTAACAAGATGCCTGGCTTATATTGTATCGGAGAAGAAATTCTCGGCGACGAAGCGACCTATGACTACGATCCGACGAAGCTGGCTATTCATGTCCGCCACCTAGGTATTACCGGATACGAGACCGAGAACTGGCTGCGCGAGCATTACAACCTTGAAGTTGAGCTCAGCGATATGTATAACATTCTGGCGCTCGTTACTCCCGGCGATACTTCCGACTCCGTTGGCACACTGCTTACGGCCCTGCGCGATCTGGCCGAGCAGCATCAAGGAAACGAAGCCAATGAGCTTGTCGTTAAGATTCCGGAAATCCCGCATCTCTCTCTGACGCCGCGTGAAGCCTTCTACGGTCAGACTGAGGTTGTCCCGTTCAAAGAATCAGCCGGCCGCATCATAGCAGAATTTATCTACGTGTATCCGCCGGGTATTCCGATACTTCTGCCGGGTGAAGTCATCTCTCAGACGAATATCGATTACATCACCGATCATGTGGAAGTCGGCTTGCCGGTGAAAGGTCCTGAGGATCGCAGCATTCAATTCGTCAAAGTTATTTTCGAAGAAGAAGCTATTTCTTAGTTCACAGCTACACAGCTTACTTCTTATGCAACCATGTACGAAAGCAAGTCCCCAGCTTCCGACTCTCCTACCGAAGAGCAGGCTGGGGACTTTTCGTATCTCTGGGGCCACGTTATCGGCGGTTATTGTCAATCCTTTTTCAGAATGCTATGATGTGGGAGGGGGTGGGCATAATGGGTCAAAGCGCTTACATTAAATTCGTGCAAGGTTCAGCAGTTGAACGTCTCAGCCTCGATGAGGTGAAGGAAAGGCTTGGCCGCTACCGGGAACAGACCTCGCTAACCGGTCAGCAGCTTGGATGGGACTACACCGAATCCGCTTTTCCCTATACCGTTGAAACGAAGCCGGGCGAAGAGAATCGTTGGTTCTACTTGAAAGGCATTTCGCCGCAGTACAACTACATCTTATTCGGAGTCGGCACGCAGGAGTCCGGTGATCAGAGCATCTCGCATGTGCAGGTTGTGCTCCCCGATACCGCAACACACGGCGACAAATCCAAAGCCAATGAGCTTTGCAAATATTTCGCCAAGCACTTAAAGGCTGAGCTAACGATGTTTAACGGCAGAACCATTTACTATAATCCTCGTAAATAACGAAAAACTCCGAAGCCATGGCGGCATCGGAGTTTTTGTTTTCTCTATTTTGCATATACGCTGTTTTATGCTTCGTTCTCGCTCTTCGCGATTTCTTCATAAATCTTCGTTACGCGTTCCCACTCTGCATCATCTTCGATGCCAACCAGGAATGCTTCGCCGTCCTCTTCTTCAATACGGAAAATAACGCCGTCAGCTTCCGGATCGTTGCGGTCCAGCAATACGGAATAAACTTGCTCTTCGGATTCGAACGTAAATACCATGACCATTTCACGTTCAATGCCTTCCTCGTCCGTGACAAGGAATACGTGTTCTTCGTGATCATGATCGTGGTTGCAATTCTCATCGTGCACGTGATCGCTCATTGTATACCCTCATTTCCATTAATGATTCATTTCCTTCGTATCGTAACATGGAACAATCTCAGGGTCAAACGAAAGCGCCGCATCCTGTGGAATGCAGCGCTTAGCGTATATCTATTGAGCTTTGGCCGTAATTGTTTTCTCGGAAACCAACTTCCAATCGTCGCTGCCGGCTACTTTCATGTAAAATCTAATCGTATATTTGCCTACATCGTCAAAGGTATAGTTGATATCATCCGTGCGATACCAGAAGTTATCCTTCTGTATCGTAATGTTCTCCGATTGAATCAACGTGACATTACTCTTCGGATCCTCGATTGTTACCTTTACAGCAGAAATATCGGTCTGAAGGTTATCAATCTGGGCAAACACTTTGAATGCAAACTTATTCCCTTTCAGAACGTTACCGAAGATCGTATTATCCTTGAATAAGAACATGTGAACATTAGGCTTATACAACGTAACCTTCTTCGATGCCTCATCCCAATATACGATGGATTGCAGCGTATTGGCTACTTGGCGAACTGATAAGTATGTTTTGCCGTCAGTAAAAATCCCCGCGTCGTCTAGCTCATTTCCGTTCACGATAACCCGCACCCGTTGAGAAGCGGAATCCGCAAAGAGCATGGTGCCGCCCCACAGCGACAATACCAACGTCAACATGAGAAGTCTTCTGAACTTCATGGTAGTAAACCTCCGTCCGTAATCTGGATGTATGGTTATACTCACCAAGTCGTCCAAAGTTGCGCCAGTTCACAAAAATTTTTCCTTACCAAAACCTGTCACATTATGTTGAAACATGCGCTTGCCTGGGAAATACTAACGGGAAATGGATGCCGACTTTATACGTAGGTCCGCGTCAAAATACACGGTACGCCTTTTCCCATTGCTCCCGGCTGCTTCATGCCTTCATAATAACGCATCCCTCTTGCACAAGGGGTTTTACATACTGCACAAGTGTCCGAAAGCACAAGCTTCAGTACTGCCTGCTTCCGATCCGATGGACTTTTCTTCTTCTTGACGACTTTACCTTTAGGAGCCATATTGATCCGCACCTGCCTATCTTCGCATTCCGTTCATAGCTATCGTATGATTGAATAGGCACCGGTGTGCATGGCAGAAGAACGCTCGATTCCGATTGCGGATTAGCAAGGTTTTCCTTTTCATTTGCATACAGAAATGATAAATTGAATAGTAACGTACAGCTTAGGGAGGATGTCCCGATTGGATATTCAAATGCTCGGAACGGGTAGTGCATTCGCCAAAACCTACTTCAATACGAATGCTCTATTTTATACAGATCGCCACACCCTATTGCTTGATTGCGGTACCACAGCGCTGCTCTCAATGCATCAGCTTGGAAAGTCCGTTAACGAGATCGATGCCGTACTCATCAGCCATATTCATGCCGACCATATCGGCGGCTTAGAAGAGTTCGCCTTTCAAATGAAGTTTATATATAAGCGCAAGCCGAAACTGTTTATCCATGAATCACTGGTTAACTCCTTATGGGAAAGCTCTCTAAAGGGTGGACTGCTGCAGGATGAATGTTCGGCGCTTGAGGATTATTTTGAAGTTATCCCGCTGCAGACAGGTGTCAGCACAGAGCTTCTGCCCGGATTCGTTGTCGAAGCGATACATACCGAGCATATTCCAAATAAGTTTAGTTACTCTTTCCTGATTAATGAGAACTTCTTCTATTCGGCGGATATGAGGTTTAATCCCAGCCTACTGGAACGACTGGTACAGGATGGGGTTCAGACGATCTTTCATGACTGCCAGCTGAAGCCTCCGGGAGCCGTACATGCAACACTTCAAGAGCTGCAATCGCTTCCTGCTCATATTCAAGAACGCATCTGGCTCATGCACTATGATGACAGTAAGCCGAAAGACCTCGAACGAGATGGCGTCATGCGATTCGTAGAGCAGCATAAGCGATACACTTTCTAGTAGGGTCATAACGATAACAAGCCCGCTGCACCGCAGCGGGCTTGTCTTGCTTTATCTCAGACTGGCTTGACTGCTAGAAATTAGGCAGTTGATCCAGATTGTTCGTCGGATCTCCATCTGCATCCCCTCGAATGTAATGCTCGCCGTCTTTTCCTTTAAATACGTTCACTCCGGCAATCGTGCCGTTATTCGCTTCTGCCAGTGCCTGCTCGTAATTGAGTACGCGACCCGAGGAAGTCTTAAATGCCATTAAATCTCCATCGCCATTCTTCTGTGCGGCAACGAACCTCTCAGCAGCAGCAACGCTCTCTTGCACACTTTCGTTATCTGGACTGTTCATGGTTGTTTCCTCCTCTGCGCTTGCATAGCGCTCAAGTAGGATGGCTCATATTCTCTGCTATTATTCAGGAGCAAGGAATCGGGAAACCAAAAAAATCCGGTGTGCCCCGCGGGCACCACCGGATTTATGGGTTGTTTTCTTCACGTAGCGGAGGCTTCTGCTGGCGCGAATTCGCCGCACCCGGTAAAGCAGGTGTCATATCTTTGGGTTTGTTAGGTGAATCATATACTTCACCGAACACGGATCGCGTTGTTGGATAAACCGTGCTTAGCACATTTTCCTGGTTGACGACCTTAATGGTCGGGACCGTGTCTGAAGCATGTCGCTGTAAGCACCCGGAACAAATCAATAAACATAGAGCAGCTCCAATTGCTTTCCTCAACTATACCACTCCCTATGGATCGAATTACCATTTTGGGAATAGTATACCCGCGCTGTCACCAAAGCAAACTTAACGCTTGGATTTCAGCTCCGCCGGCAGCTTTCTTCTCCACACAAATGCTTCATCGTAAGCAACTGTATCATGGATCACCATCTTTGCCACGCACACGCAAACCGTACCGACGATACTGAACAATCCAACCAACCACACCGCCAAATGGGCAGCTTCCGCCACTAGACAACCCGCCTCTCCACTGATAAAAGCTTGAGTACACCTTATGCGGGTTTACAGTAAATTAGACTATTTTATTGCGAAAACTTGTTGACATCTTATTTGCCGTTTGATATATTAATTCTTGTCACTAATGAAGCAACACTTTATGATCTGGTAGCTCAGCTGGGAGAGCACTATCTTGACAGGGTAGGGGTCACAGGTTCGAACCCTGTCCAGATCACCATAATTTAAACGCCGAAACCCGCTTAATTGCTGGGTTTTTTATTTTGTCTGCCGAATGGTTACAACAGGCGCCGACATGAGTTGATGCGAATTTGATGCGAATCGTTATTTTTACCGGCTGCGCGTGTATATTTTATACTGCTAAGTAAGCCTTTTTTCGATGACATCTATGACAAATGCCCAACCCCTTGATACTTCTGGGTTTGAGGCGTTTTTTTGTGTCTTAGATTCTATGACAGGATTATGACGATGAAACACAAAAAGCCCTCAACCCCTGGTATCACTGGATTTTTAGGCTGTTAGCGTTTTGTCATAGTACTATGGCAGAATTCGTTCGCTTTACATTCAACCTCGAATAAGTTTCAATTCCAATCGCAACATAAGGAATGGTTGCTTAATACAAAAAAGCGAGGAGAAGATACCATGGACATTTCAAAACAAATCGCACTTGTAACAGGATCTAACCGCGGCCTTGGACGTCATCTGGCACAAGAACTTCTGTCAAGAGGTGCTAAGGTTTATGCGGGCGCCAGAAGTCCTGAATTAGTGGACCTTCAAGGTGTTACCCCATTGCAGCTAGACATCACAAGCGATAAGTCGGTTGCTGCGGCGGCAGAGGCTGCTAAAGATATAACTTTACTAATCAACAATGCAGGTGTGAATTCTCGCGCCGCGCTGTTAGATGGCGATATAAATAAAATTCATTTAGATATGAATACGCATTTCTTTGGCACGCTCTCGATGATGCGCGCTTTTGCTCCTATCCTGGAGAATAATGGTGGAGGAACCATCCTGAATATATTATCTGCTCTATCCTGGTTCAGCCTAGGGGGGTCCGGTAACTACTCAGCAGCTAAGGCAGCAGAATGGAGTCTGACGAATTCTTTTCGATTGATTTTGGCTCCCAAAAATATTCGCGTTTCCGGACTGCATGTAGGCTATATGGATACTGATATGACTGCAATAATTCAAGCACCAAAAGAAAACCCTTCTGATATTGCCAAGGTTGCTATCGGCGGTATTGAAATGGACAGCTATGAAATTGTTGCAGACGAATATAGTCGCAATGTAATGCAGAAATTATCTGGTGGTGTAAACGCGTTGTACCCTCAATTATTTTCCGTTTAGGGCGTCCTTTCATAGAGGAACGTCCTTTGATATCCAACGAAATTCACCCATAACCTCGTGCTCCTCGAAGACCATTCGAAAAACCATCGCCAAACATTCGGCGATGGTTTACATGAGTAGAAAACTTCTTTTAAGTGATGCGTAGAATTATTTTTCCTAAATTTTTGTTGTTTTCCATATGTGCAAAAGCTTCATTCACTTTCTCCCAATCCCAAACGGAATCTATGATCGGCTTCAGTCGACCGTCCATAAATCGTGGCATCGCGAAGTGGACGAACTGCTTTGTAAGCTTGATTTTATCCGATATCGATTGGGAACGCATCGCCGTACCGATCACTTGTAGCCGCTTCCTAAGCAGTAATCCTAGATCGAGCTCTCTCACCGCGCTACCGCCCATTGTACCGATAATAATCAATTTACCGTCCGTCGCAAGCGAGTCTATATTTTGCTGCCAGTACGGGGCACCAATGAAATCCATAATGATGTTCACTCCGCAACCGTCTGTTAGCTGTTTCACAGTTTCTGCAAAGGGACTCGCTTTATAATCGATCGCCGCGCTGGCGCCTAGTTCAAGACACCTGTTTCGTTTTTCCTCGGTTCCTGCGGTTACAATGGAATTGGCTCCTGCTTCTTTTACGAGCTGAATCGCTGCGGTACCGACACCACTAGCTCCGGCATGAATCAGTACGGTATTGCCTGCTTGCAAGCCTCCGAGCGTGAACAAATTCAGGAAAGCAGTAAGGAAAACTTGCGGTATTGCAGCCGCTTGTTCAAATGAAAAATGGTCCGGTATCCGCATAGCCATTCCCTCTGGAATGGCGACTCGTTCCGCGTATCCACCTCCCGGAAGCAGAGCGAACACCCGATCTCCAGGCATCCAATCCTTTACGTTGGCGCCAATCGTTTCAACAACACCCGCCATTTCAAGTCCTAGGATATTAGTTACCCCCGTCGGAGGAGGGTACAACCCGCGTTTTTGCAAAAAATCCGCTCGGTTTAGAGCCGTTGCTTTGACTCTGACAAGTAGTTCATCATCAGATATTAACGGCTCAGCAGCTGGTCCCAGATACAGGTCTTTAGTTTTTTCGTTTTCAAGTATTGCCTTCACTGGATATCCTCCTATTGTCATACTAGCTTTATCACAGTAGTTCCTATTCAAGAATTTACTTAGCCTGCCGAGCGAGGCCTACGAAGGAATAATGCAAGCACCACGCCACTTATCGCAAACCAAGCGATAATAAAGTAGGTATCACCGAATGCAAGAGCAGACTCCTTCAATTTATCGGCGCTCGGCCCAGCTTCTACCATACGTGTCCCAATTCGCGAAGTTAAATAGCCAGTAAAGGCAGCTATCGCAAATGAAACGACTACTTGTTGTGTTGCTGAAGTCAGTGGTGTTACTCGACTTATCAGATCACGCGGCGCTGATTGCAGCACATGCGTGTTAATCGTCATCATCGACAGCCCCATCCCACTTCCCATCAAAAACATGGGAATCATTAGTCCAATTGGCGGGGTGTGGATAGTAACCCTTGATAGAAGCAATATCGCAACAGACACGAAGCTCAAACCTGTTACGGCTAGTGGCCTTGCCCCGAATTTGTCAGCCAGCTTTCCCGATATTGGCGAAAAAATCAGAGCACCCAGCGAACTAGGGAGAGCGATTGACGCACTTACGAGCGGTGTTCGACCTAGTACTCCTTGTTGATATAAGGGGAGCAACAAAACAGATACGAACATGGAAATTTGTAAAAGCCAAGATAGTACAATCCCCCGAATAAAATCAAATGATTTAAAAACACGCAGTTCGAGTAAAGGCTGCTTATGACGTAACTCTGCAATAATGAATAGGATAAGGGCGACGCCACCGACAGCTAGTCCGGTTATCGCTTTAGTGGAACTCCAATCACTCCCGCCTTCACTTACTCCATAAGTAAGCATGGTAAAGGCGATTGGGCCAAGAACCATGCCTAAGACATCCAATGTCGCCGTCTTGTGACGTTCAATCCTCGGTAAATATTTAATGCCTATAATAATAGCTGCAATGCCGATTGGGATATTAATAAAGAAGATCCAATGCCAAGACCCAATCCCAATTAACCAACCAGAGATTAAAGGGCCAGTAGCAGGCGCAACCAGCATCGGTATTCCAAGGACCCCCATTACAGCTCCTTTTTTTTCAGGAGGTGCCAGCCTAAACGCCAATGCCATACCGATAGGTGCTACCATTCCGCCACCCAACCCCTGTAGGATGCGGTAAAACACAAGCTGTGCAGGCGTTTGAGCCAAGGTACAGAGTACGGATCCAATCATAAAGAAAGCAATTGTGATGAGAAAAATTTGTTTAGCTCCAAATTTATCAGTCATCCAACCAGCCAAGGGGATCACAGTAGCTAACGCAAGCGTATAGCCGGTAATCGCCCACCGAATGGATTCTAATGAACTGTTGAAGTACTTCTCTAAAGTAGGTACTGCAACGTTAATAACGGTAGTATCCAGAAGCACCATAATCATTCCAATCATGACCGCAAGCAATGGGGCAATGATCGATTTGATTGAGAAAGCGGGTTTATCAGCTGTAGTTATCATTGTATAAATTCCTCTCGTTATCCGATTGGCGAATATATTTTTTGCCCTTTGCTCAACTGTAGTTTACCCATTTCTTTTCTTCTCAACGGAGAGCTAAATCGAAGGGCCATCCGTATAGTCTTACGACTAATCGGGACAGCCCTTATGCTTTATCCTTGCTCAATTAACCGATAAATGCTTCCTTATTTGCTTGAGCAAAAGAATCAAACGAGGTAGCTTTATGGCCGGTAATATCTTCTACCGCACTGGATACTTTTGCTGTATATCCTTGCTTCACCATTTGATAATGCTCTAACAAGCCCTCGATTATTTCAGCAGGCATGCCTACTTTTTGCATCGAAGCGCGATAAGCATCAACCGGTACATCAACGTACTTAATTGGTTTGCCGGCTACTGAAGTAAGAATATCCGCAATCTCTGCACCGGAGAGTGCTTCCGGACCCGACAAGTAGTATGCCTTGTTCTCATGGCCTTTCTCCGTTAGTACATGATAAGCGACCTTGGCGATATCGCGAGCATCGATGTAAGCCGATTTTCCCTCGCCGTGCGGTTCGTAGAAGGCTCCCTGATTACGAATCGTATATGAGCTGAATTTAACTAAGTTTTGCATAAAAGTATTAGCCTGCAAGAATGTATAAGCTATACCCGACTGCTCCACTTCTTTCTCTGCAGCTCTATGCCACTTGGCCAATGTATCCATTTCAGACCCGCCGCCGGACAACTTCACAAGATGCTTCACACCGGCTTTTTTAGCAGCACGAATAATTGAAGAAGAAAGCTCCACCATATTCGGTACAAGAGGTGTTGCAAAATATACTTTTTCAATGCCGTTCATGGCATGGACAAGTGAGTCCACATCATTTAGATCGGCTTGTACCAATTCGACTCCTAACGTTTGGAGTTCGCTTGTATTGCTTGTCGAACGAACAGTAACACGCGTTTTATGGCCGTTATTCGCCAGAAGTTTCACCAATTCCTTACCTGTTGTTCCAGTAGCCCCAATTACTAAGATATCTGCGCTCATTTATTTTTGCTCCTCACATTGATTGTTTTTTTGACACTTTCATTATGCTTGTAACCTATGTAAAATAGAAGTACCGACAATATTGTAAGGTACTAACCAAAAAGTAAGTATGAGGTGAACTTATTATGAAGGATATTATAAAAGATAAAGAATTTACTTGTCCTGTAGAAGCCACGATTGATGCGATTGGCGGTAAGTGGAAACCTTTACTACTATGGCGATTGAGGGAAAATACGCTGAGATTCGGCGAACTAAAGAAGCTAATTCCCTCAATTACCGAAAAAATGCTCACGCAGCAGCTTCGTGAGCTTGAACTAGATGGTTTAATTCACCGCGAAGTATATCCGGTCGTCCCTCCCAAAGTTGAGTATTCTCTTACAGAGTTCGGGGAGAGTCTGAGCTCGATATTAAATAAGATGTTCGAGTGGGGAGTAAATTATATGGAGATGAATAAGAAATCACCGCAGGGCTAGCGCTCGTGAAATATTATGGAGTCACATTCGATTCTCTATACGCAAGTGAGCCTGGCGGATTATTAATACAAAAAGAAGCCGTACGGGAAAGCATCCCTACAGCTTCTTTATTGTGTATAAGTAGCAAGGCTTTAGAAGCGTATAATTGCATGTTACTCCGAAGAACAATTCATAGTATCGGCTGATCCTAGTTTTCAATATGGTCAGGTGATACAAACTGTATGGTTATAACGCCGTTTCCTTCGTGCTCCTGAACTTGTTTATCGCGCCAATCCTTGGGACGCCGGTTTTTCAACCAAAACTGGATTGCAGTTACGTCCGGAGGATAGTATTTGTCTATTTCCATAACGTCCATAATCTTACCTTGAAATGGCGCGGTTACCGTTTCTTTCGTAACGTATCCGCAGGCCCGGCGATACAGTTTCTCGGCAACTGTTGCATCCGCTAGCACTTTTCCCGTGCGAATGGACTCCGATAACTCCGAATATTCCGTTTTCCATAGATTCAATGTGGACTCCGAAACTCCGAAAAACTCCGCCATCTCCCGATCAATAGCTCCTAGCAAGCACAGTTTGCGAGCTTGCTCAGCATATTCTGGTTTATACTTTGTCGGACGGCCGACTTCAGCCATGTTGCTTTGCCCCTTTCCCTGTCGTTCATGGAATAGCGTTTTGTCACTAGAATTGTCTGCTTCTCGCTTGCGCTCTAACCATCGCGGTACGACTCACGCCAAGCTGTCCTCGCCGGTGATGAATACTTTTACATGACCTGTGTTTGACACTCGTACACTAAGAGAGTGGCTTGTGGGCTTTCAGCGTTTTGTCATAGTACTATGACACTCCGTGAATTGTCATCTAATCGTACACATGCGTAAGATGTGAGGTTTTGTGAGGTTTTGTAGCATTACGTTTGTGAGCTAACCGTATTCGCATATGCAGGCGGAATGGGATTACGAGTAACATAATACTTCTGATCCCTCTGATTCACCCATTTATGTATTGCTGCGTATCGCCTTACCGTCTGGTATGGAATATTGAACCAGTTGCTAATATCTTTTATTGAGACCCGGGGATATAGATCCTGAGCGGTTATATAACAATCTTCAGCTGCCAGCCAGTCATATTTGATTGGAGCGGGCATAATTCCCCTCCTTTTTTTATGTGTCAAAATAGTCTTATGCCACTTTCGCCATGCCGTCAGGTTGCGCCCAGTGGGCTACTGGTAAAATAACGACTTTAGCTGAACGCATCTGCTCAACCCGTTCTTGTTCACGCTCCCTTGCTTGCAACCGGATCGCCTCGCCGCCCATCATCTGGCAATACATCTGAATCATCCGGCCAGTCTGCTTGCGTGTAAAGTGTAGCGCCTCGCGGCTAAACATAGTCGTTTCGATGTCCGCCCACTTCTTGGTGCTGCATAGTTCCGCATATTCTCTTAGTTCCGGGTACAGGTAGAAGTACGCCCTGGTCAGTCCATGCCGAGCAGCAAACTCCTTAACTGATGGCATGCTTGTTTCCCAGATGTACCGTTCAAAATCAGCCGCAATCTGCTCCCGCTTATCCTTAGTCGATCTTCGCCCCATATTGATGCCTCCTCGCGCGCGCGCGTTTTTTATAGAGTAAGTATATAATAAAATGGAACACTACTTATACTTATATATACAATTATTTACTGACCTATCTGAAGTCGATATAATAAAAACACCTCCATATAATATGGAGGTGTTTGGCGTTTTCTAAATATTTAATTTTGCAACTTTGCCGTGCATGCATCCTCGTAATGATCAACATTAGGATGTTTGCTTAAATAAGGTACTTTCTCCTCTTTGCATTCAAAACCAATCATTGAAGTGTAATTAGATATATAGGTAATGTTCCCGAACTGTTCCAAATCTCTAACTTTGGTTTTGTCCTTGACCGTCAGTAACAGCTGTCTCATTTTTTATCGCCTCCACAAAAGATTTTATATTTAAAACTCCGTTCCCTTGATGATGTAGGGGAACATTAGAGATTAAATCACAAGATTGATAAAGCGTAGACACTAGTCTTTGGTTTTCAAAAGCAAATACAGGTAAAGCGGCAGCTAATACCCCTGTGACTACTGGAGCAGCAAAAGAAGTACCAACATCTTGAGTACTTTCATAATCCACATAACCGCTCGTTAACAGATTTGGTTTTGACATACCATCCATTGATCTTGAACTCATTATGTCCACTACAGCTCCCGTATAGTTCACCATCCCAACCGTAACGATGTCAGGTGCAGCTCCGGGGCAGTTAACTGTATTGTCGTTTGGACCCTCATTCCCAGCAGCGGCAACAATAATAATATTATTAGCACGCCCAAACTCTTGGACTTCCAGACAGCGAGTACAATCACCTTTACATTGTATTCCGTTATTCTCATGATGCCCCAGGGACAGGTTAATTATATGCGCATTTTTACTTTTAGCATATTCAAGACCCTGAAATATGTATACCCAATTAATATCCTTTCCTGAATCAGTGACTTTAATATTCAATATCTCGCAATTTCGAGCGAAATGACTGATTATAGTCGCTACCTTTGTACCGTGTAAATTGGGGATATTATCGCCGGTACCACAACCGGTGTAGTCAATTTGATCCAGAACTTTCACACCATCGTTAATACCAGAATCAATAATTCCAACCACAACTCCTTGGCCGCCTTGGAACCCTAGTGATGGGAGCTTAGCAAGATCCGTCCTCTTTAACCTTGGAGTCATAACTAAAGTGTATTGTAACGATGTCGATAATAAATCCGTCCCTGATTCAGACATAAATAAAACACCTCATTGAGAAAGTATAGTAAAATAGCTACTGCATAATAAGTTAACCTTAATATACAGTAGCTATATTTAATTTTTTTGAAAATTAAACATAGCTTTCGACACTCAAGAAAAATTTTCCTTCTTTTTTAGAAACTTTTTTTTTAATTTATAAAAACCAAATTAGGAGAATCGCACTCACTTCACCAAGAATAGCGGTGGATGATCTGTATCCTTCACGCTTTCCGTAATACATAGTGGGCATGCAAGCGTCATATCCTCGAGCATCACGGATGTCTTCTCTTCCCCACAGTAGCTGCAAACAATATTCGGTCCGGTGTAAATCTGCATAGAAGTCCTCCTCATGATGTCGCTTAATTACAATATCGGTCGGAAGCGTCGCCATATGAACACACTTCTCTAAAATCAGAGGTTTTCGTAGGTTTTCATCCCTACTAAGCATTCGTTCTCAAGCTGCTTAAAGAACAGATCCCGGTGCATTCGAACCATCTTCCCATTACGCCATACGGGACGATGGGGCTGCTGCATGACTTCATAGGCTGTTGTGATATGGCATGATAGAATCTCTGCTATATGCTTCGCGGTCAATAGTGGCGGGTAGTTGTCCATTGTCTTCTCCTTCCTACTTACAGTTAAACGCTCAAAGAATGACTGTGAAATCTCAGGTTTTATCAGGTTTTATCTCAGATTGGATGCGCAACTAAATCTTGGCAATCAAGCGTTGCACGCGCTCCCACGCTTCGTCTGACATGTGCTTACCGTCAACGTCTAGCGGTATCATCGTTTTCAGCGGGTACTTCATGTTCCATCTCTCCTTTCGTCGCATTCAGCGTCTGTTTTCGGACGAGCTCCCATGCAATAACTTTGGCAAGCTGCTTCCTTGCCGCTTCTGATGGCTTGTTCATTACCTTACCTCCAAGGACAAAATTAAAGGGCCTCGATACTACCGAGACCCTGTTTGTACTCTATAACAATATTAAGGAGCGGGAAACACTTAGTTTGCGGTCAACTCTGTCAATTCCTGCTGAAGCCGGAACCCGTCACACATGCCAATACGATAAGCTGAATCAATCTGCAGATACGCCAGACTCCACATCCGCGATTCGATCGCAAGTAAAGAATCGACCAACTCCTCATTTGATTCGGCTTTTGCTTTCTCTAGGAATGGACCATAAATTCTATCAAACTCGTCTTCCCAAACCTGTACCAGTTAACCCCATTCCAAGTGTGCTTAAAGCTTCTCTGGTTGAAGTTTGCGGGATAATTCCCCTCCCAATTTAGTAAGCTGCAGCGCCCCTTTAACGAGGCCTAGCGGTGTCAGTGTGATGGCGGTAGAAGCGATGTTCCCCGGCGTTTTAACAAAAGGTGCAATGGTTTGAACAATCGGTTTAATAGCAGCTGTCTTCCCTTCCAGTGAAGCAAGCTTAGTTGCCACCTGCCTTGCGTGTGATACGCGCTCCTTTTTCATTCGTCTCATAGTCACGTTTGGAGCAATTAATTGCGTCTCATACGATATGAATCTTACATTCCTTTGATAATCCGCATCCCAACCCTCTTGCTCGAACCCATCTAAGGTTGATTTAACCGCGGCTGCAGCCTCTTCAATTACAAGTGGATCAGGAAAAGTGATGAACCCAGCACCGTTGTAGATTGTGACAGCATACTTCGAATGCGGATTCTCCGGTTCTACAGGGAATGCAAATATCTTCCCACCCACCTGTTCCCGTAGTTCAGCTGCTTGATTTTCCACTTGTTCAATATTCATCTTTTCCACCGACCTTTTCAGCTAATGTGTTCATATCACTCTGAAATCTCGCGTAATCCTGGGGGTACAGCACATAGGCCATGCCCCCTGCCGTTCTGATCATTCCGATCGCTTTCATTTGGAGCGGTGACGCCTGACCTTCTGGAGCTTTTAACTCGACTGCCACAAACTTCCCGTTAACGCAGCATAAGATGTCAGGCGTGCCGGCGCTTTGAAAGTGTCCGCCGTGCACTTTTACAACCCATACGCCTGGGAGTGACCTGAGGAATGCCAGTACCTTCTTCTGAAATGCTGCCTCACTCATCGTTTAAACCTCGCTCGAATGGCTTCCATCAAGGCAGATTGTGTTACGCCCTTTTGCTGCAGAACCTTTACAACCTGTACGTCAACTGTTCCCTCGGCGATAAGATGGTTAATGACAATGGCATGCTTCTGACCTTGCCGATATACACGCCCATTGCCTTGCTCATACTCTTCACGCGAGTAGGTTTGATCGAACCAGACTACGGTTTGACATAGTGATTCTTGAAGGTTTAGGCCGTGGCCGGCGCTCTTTGGATGGAGAAGTAGAAGCGGGATCTCATTGTTATTCCATGCACGAATATCCTCATTTCCAACTTGACCTTTGCGAAGCGTTCTCGCTTGTGGGAAGCGGGTTCTAAGCCGTTCCAGTGAATGCTTGTAATTGTAGAACACCATCACAGGCCTGCCCTGTGCGGCCTCAATAATGTCCTCTAGCGCGTCTAGTTTGGCACCGTGTATTTCCTGCACTTTGCCTGACTCATCGTAGACTGCACCGCTGGCGATTTGCAGGAGCTTGTTCGCGAGTACCGCAGCATTCTCAGCGGTTACGTCCGCGTCTTCAAAAGGTAATAGTAAATCTCGTTCCAAATCCTTATAAAGCTTCTTCACTTTATTGGATAAAACTATAGGCGTTTCAATGCTAATGCACTCAGGAAGCGTCAGATAGTCCTGCGCCCGCATACTAGCTGCAATATCACTAATCTTATTTTGTATCTGCTGCTGAGCTCCTAGCCTTAGTGCCCACTCGTAGATGATATGTCCGTTCTTCTTAGCAGGATAAAAGAATTGGTTCTGATAAGCAGTCATGCTCTTGCCCAATCTCATGCCGGCATCAAGCAAGTATATCTGCGCCCATAAATCGAGCAATCCATTTGGCGTAGGTGTACCGGTTAAGCCGACGATCCGCTTAATTTGAGGCAGTATCTTCTTCAATGCCTTGAATCTTTTGGAGCTGCCAGACTTGAAGGAGGACAGTTCATCGATCACAACCATATCAAACGGCCATCCTGAATTCTGGACCATGTAATAATCTACGAGCCACGGTACGTTCTCACGATTGATCACATACAGGTCCGCATCCTCATGAAGCGCTGAACGTCGCTTTGCTTCCGGACCAAGAACCTTCGCTACCTTGAACGGCATGTCCCACTTCCCAACTTCACGCGCCCACGTATCCTCTGCGACCCGGAGCGGGGCAATGACCAGTACTTTCTTGACTTCGCCAGACGCTTTCAAGCGGTGTATAGCAGTGAGCGTGGTCAAAGTCTTGCCTAGACCCATCTCCATGAATAGAGCGCTCTTAGGCGTCTCAATGAGCCGTTGACAGGCATATTCTTGATAATTATGAAGCTTGATTATAGCTGCAGATTGTCCCATATTGGAAGTAACACCTACCCTTTCAAGGGGCGCATTAAGCGCCCTCTTTTTTTATGCGTTTTGACGTGGTAGGATGTTGGTTAGGTAGTTTTACCTTCGAGGCGATTCCGTTTGGGGCGGAGTCGTCTTTTTCATTTACCAGGAGCTCCATAGCTTGGGTGATTAACATTTCCATTTGCTCAGCACTCATTTTCCTGCGCTCAGCTAGTACCACCATTAGACGTGCGCGCCTTGTCTTCGCGTTAATCAACTTTGCCTCTGCCAGTTTCCACCGGATCTCTAGTTCATTTGCTTCGACCAATTTAACGCCTCCCATTTCTTGTCACGTATCCAACATATTTCTTCGCTTCCATCAATGCCGTTTCGAAGGTTACTTCAACTGCAATCACCTTCTCGCTTACGCTCTTACCCTCGCGGAATGACTCGCGCCAAGCTGTCCACACGTCATTATCGCCGGTGATGAATACATGAGCATTCGCCTGTGTCTGGCGCTCATATACACCAGCTGTGAGCCTCAGAAACCCCGATTCCCGCGCTAATTCATCACGCTTCAATTCGGCTATGATCTCCGACCGTTGCGTTCTTGCTAGCTCAACCAGGGAGGTTGGGAGCTTATCCGTTCCCTCCTTGATGTGTGGTTGGTCGGCACGTAGATAAACGGTTGCACCTAAGCCTTCCATCCTTCTGAGCACGTTCAAAGCGGGTAATCCTTAGCGTCTATACTCAAAGGGATCTGACTCATCCGTTCATAGGTCCCCTGCCTTCCGTATTCACCGCTAACTCGTTGTTGATTGATGAACCTCCAGCCGTTCAAGCCCTTGAGCATATTTTGAATCTCTCGGCCTTTACCCGGGTGGAAATCTCCCTTCGGCTTGCCAAACAGTTCGCAAAATACCTCAATTGCTGAAACCCTATCACGTTGAACCGTCCCAGTTTTTACTCTGCTGCCGGATTCGTCTTGGATAAAAGTACGGCGTTCATCAATGCTTTTGTCTTTCCATGAATTCGGCAGCGGAATCTCGAGATAGGCCTCAATTAGTCCTTGCCTCGGGTCCGAGTCGACAAACGGTGTCCTTTTCTCGTTTGCGTCCTGTTCTTGCTCGGCATCGAGGAACAACTTCTCGCCGTTATCATAGCGATACTTGGCCTCGCCCCAGAACTGATCGACCAGAGACGCAAACTCGGCTATATCGTCTGGTGTCATTTTGCGTTCAACTCGCACCGGCCAGAAACGTCTATTCCCAGTCGGATCTCGTAAGAAACTATCTTCGTTCGTCGTAGCAATGAAGATACATTGACGAGGCCGCTCAACTGTTCGCCGACCGTACGAAGGTCGATACTTGTCCACTGCTGCAGTGATAAAGTTCTTGAAAGCCTCAATCTCGGATTTCCGCATTGCCGACAACTCAGCAATTTCGATGACCCAATTACCTTGAATGAGCTGCAGCGCGTCTTTATCATTGGTATTTTGCAATGAGTCCGTGAACCATCCTTTGCCCATGAGCCGCGGTATGGTGCTTTTACCGGCGCCTTGCGGCCCTACTAGCGTCAAGATGGTGTCGTATTTGATACCGGGAGCCATAATCCGCGCTACTGCTGCGGTAAATGTCTTCCTAGTGACGATACGTGTATATTGATCATCATTAGCCCCAAGATATTTGATTAAAACGGTATCCAACCGTTCAACCCCGTCCCAGTTAAGGCTGTTTAAATAGTCACGGATTGGATGAAATGCAGCCTTCCTTAGCGTTTCTTGCAAGCAATCGTGCAGCATCTCCTTATTGCGAATCCCATAATGGAGATCGATGTAATTCCGGAGGCAAGCATCATCATCGTCTTGCCATCTCCTTACAGCGCTGAATTCTGCCCACGGTAACTTCCCGGTCACGTAAGCCTCATTAATTAGCTCATTGAACGCTATTGAGCCTTTTAATTCCGGATCGTTCGCAAGAATGGTTAAGACGTTATAAGTGCTTTTAACAACCACGCCTTTGTCATTCTTCTGCAGATGTTTCCTCCAAGCAGCAAAACCTACAACCTTCTTTGTTCCTTCGTTCAATGCGCTGTTAGCCATTTTGTCCACCTTCACTCCCCTCACCTGAGCGCCCAAGCTATGGTTTCTCTCCTGTACTTCTCTCGCTTGTGCCACTTGTCACGAACCAGTGCAGACCGTTCGAAAATGCGCTCAATTTGCTCAGCATCCTTCGTGTAAAAGGCGATCATTGAGCATAAACCCGAGTCAGCTCGACTGTGGTCAAAGTTGTGCACGCTAAGGTCCGCTTCGTAAAACAGCCGGCGGAACTTCTGGCCGTTATTCGCACTTTCTAAGCGTTCAATTACTTCATCATCGGATAATTCCGATGCTCTCCGCTCAGTTGCCGGCGACTTACTTGGTTGAATCTCAACCGCCCTTGTATACAGTCGTGATAGCTGCTCTTGCCTGAATTCGCACGACTTCGGCGTTCCTGTGATCCACTGACCAGTCATTACAAGAAATCGAGAATGATTGTACATCTCAAGTTCTTTCATACCTGGCACTTTAAATTTGCATTTATCTCCGGGCTTTGCCCCTTTGCCTATGTAGTGAACCCCTGTACCCGAAGTGCTGCGTTCACCATACGTCATGAACATTTTCCCGATCTTCCGCGCTTCATCACTCATATGGCCATCAACAACGCATTTATCCAAATCTAGTGCGAAGTATGGAGGAGTAATGAACACGCCTGCACCATCAAAGTCACCGGAGTGAAACGCTTTGACCACGCTTGGGAAGGTTGACCATGTATCACTGTTCACTGCAGAAGCCGGCACGTTATTGGTAGAGAAAGGCGCCTTCTTCTTATGAAGTGCCCATATCTTCAGTTGGAGCAGTTCGTCTGGCACGTTCTGTTCCAGTTGCGCTACTGCATGTTCAATGGTGCGTTGATCCATGAGCAATAGCTCCTTTATGATCGGCGCCAAGCCACGCATTTACTGTAGGCATGTGGAAGATGATACGCTTGCCGATCCGTTTATGGGGCAAGAGACCTTCCCGGCACATCCGATAAATGGTATCGCTGCTCACCCCTAGCATCTCGCTCATTTCTTGTACTCTGTAAGCGATCCTCATTTTTGAACCCCTCCCGTCATTTCGTATCGTCATCGTGCGACAAGCTCCTGATCCAATCCGGCATTAAGTTCAGCAATCGCTTTCAGCATTCGCTGCTCTTGTTCAGGTGATAATTCGAATCGGAGCCAGCGAATTAGCGTTTGTTCGCTAATCCTCATTTGCGCAGCAATTCGCCATTGACGATGATTGTTCGTGTTGAACTGGTCGAATAATGTTCTACTGTTTAAATGCTTCATGCTCTCCCTCTTTCCTTTGCTTAATGTTAATGTTAATATTAGAACTAAGGACATCGTATACCAATTGTCCGCAATATTCAACAATAATACATTAATAATCGCGGACAAACGTAGGACACTTGAAATTTTTTTTCGCGCATTGGAGGAGTAATAATGAAAAGCCCGTTCATCCAGACACTATATAAGTTAGATGACACAAACCAAATCATTGTACCGAAAATCTCAATATCTGGTTCCAATCTAGAAATAGTGCCTGCAGCAAAAACTGACAACCTTCTTGAATATGCAAATCAAGTAACATTCGAAGTGGCTGGTATAGCTAAGGAGTTCTCTAGGCTGGATAAGCCAAAAAAAATGCTTGAGTTTGCCAACCGGTATGGATTGCTTAAAATGAAAGGCTCTAACCCTAATAACCTTTTGGATGATGAAACCTATGTAGCTAACTTTCAATACGACAGGGAAGCATGGGGCGAAAGTCTGAGTGAATGGGAATGGCATGTCCGCCATGTTAGCAAAATCTTTGCACTGTACAAGGCATTTCTAAATAACGAACAGATTGAAGATGTACACCTCTATAGAGACGATGAGAGACTCTATTGGTACGACGGCCAGAAAACAATGCTAAGCGATATGGGGAAAATGTCAGAGTTTCGCATTCTTGCATGGCTTGTTATTCAACGACACATTTTCCTTTTCATCGATACCGGCGCGATATTCTTAGGTTTTAATTTTCTGAAACAAAGGAGTCCAGGTACCGAAGCGCCATTTGAAGCACCTATAACGGGCATATTTTATGAAGACCACAAAGTAACTAACTGTTTGCTAGCAGCCATTTATTATGACCTGTGGCGGACAGTCAATGGTCGCGAAGCTACAAAATTCTGTAAATGTTGTACCAAGCCATTTGTTCCAAAGAAAACAGATGCGCTATTCTGTAGTGACGCGTGCAGGAAACGTGAAAGCAGGAAACCAAAGGAGGAATCGAGGAGCAATGGCTAGTATCCAAAAACGAGGGATTGATTCGTGGCAGGTCATCGTTTATACCGGCATCGGAGCAAACGGCAAGTACAACCGTCACACCAAAACCATTAAAGCGAAAACGAAAAAGGAAGCTGAGCTTGAAGCTGCCAAGTTCGAGATTGAGGTTAAATCTGGCGGATTCATCGCTCCGGAGAAGATGACTCTGGAAGCTTTCATTAAGGAATGGCGCGAGAAGTACGCAATCACGAGGTTAGAGAAGAAAACGCTCCACACGTATATGATTCACCTAAACAATAGGATACTGCCGGTGTTTGGTCATAAGCGCCTTGATAGCTTCAAGACATTTGAACTGGTGTCCTATTTCGAATCACGCGCTGCGCGGGAGCGGGCAGACGGATCCGGTAAACTTATCAGTACTTCTACGTTGCAGATTACATATCGGGTACTAAAGAACGTATTCAAGCATGCGCAGGAATGGAAGATCATCAAGGAGAATCCGATGGATGGCGTTAGGAAGCCTAAAGAGGAAACGCGTGAAATGGAGGTATACGATAAAGAACAGGTCGGCTTCCTTCTCAACGCATTGGAGCGGGAATCTGTGTTATGGAGGATTATGGTCACAATCGCGGTTACATGTGGTCTTAGACAAGGGGAGCTACTTGGCCTTGAATGGGATCATATCGATTTCGAGCGTGGAACGTTAAAGGTTGTGCAGGCTTTGTCTTACACGCGCGATGATGGTTATGAGATCAAAGCACCAAAAACAAAAGCGGGTAAACGAGAGATGGCTCTGCCAAATCCGCTGCTCCCGCTTCTACGTGAATATAAGAAAGAATGCCTAAAAAATCGACTTAAAGCTTTGGACCTATGGGAAGACGGTGAACGTTTCTTCGTCTTCTCCGGATGGAACGGAAAGCCTTTGAATCCATCTAGTGCCAAAACGTGGTGGCGCCGATTCCTCAAACGCCATCCCAGTCTTACGAGAATTCGATTCCATGATCTCCGCCATACTTCAGCCACCTTCATGCTTCTGCAGGGTGCGCCTACTAAGGCGATTAGCAAGAGACTAGGCCACAGTCGGACTTCAGTCACTGAAGATGTGTATATGCATGTACTGCGCGAAGTGGATCAAGCTGCAGCCGATACGTTTAATACCTTGTTCGAGAATAAGCAATCATCCGGCAGTGTGGGTTAATTTAAACAAAAAAGAACTGCAGCATCATAAACTGACTGCAGTTCTTTTCTGTTTGTCATCCATTATAGATCAATTGTATCTGTTTCTCTCCTAGTTGTTTCATATTATCAGCGTTTTTTTGTAACTCAACTAATAGATCTTCAACCTTATTGAGGAGTACGATTGATTCCTTTTGCAATTCAAGCATACGTTGCTCTCTCATATCAATATGAGGCGGGATTTCCTCATCAAGTGACCACTCTTTGAATTTTTCTAAAGTTTCCACCTTACTTTCTATCCTCTTTTTAATCTCCGCTGTATTCAAACCTTCTATTTCCCAATTATTTCTAATTGTTTTCACTCGCTTACTTGTTCCATTCAACCAAGATTTAACAGACTTATTTCCCCGGGAGGTATTACAAGGTAAACAACTGGGGATTAAATTGGAATATGCGGTTATGTATCCTGACGGTTCTTTGCTACTAACGAGGGCGCCAAGGTGGTCCCAACAAGTAGCAATCTCATTACAATAAATACAAGTCGGAACAGATTCCCATACTAAACCAAGCTGCCTGATGGCGCTTTGAGTTTGTTCAACTGTAGCCTTAACATATGGCATTGATGCTGCAGCGATTGCACGACGTAACGGAGACAAAATATTGGTAACTTTTTTAGTTGCAGGATATTGCAAATCCTGCCAAGGATTACGAAGATGTTGTTCCATAGGGCAGTCCCCTCCTATTATGAATCTTGAAGACTTCTATTAATTATTCAACAATAATGGAATTTATTACGATAAGTCTACCTGATTTCAACAAAATAATAGTTTTTGATATTTTTCATGCCTTTAAGCTAATTCAATGACACTTCTGACAACTATGACTAACTTCTATGACACCTCAAACCCTTGGTATTACTGGCTCTAACCCACTCTGTCATTATTGTCATAGATATAATATATAATTAGAATATTTTTAGTAAGAGGATGGTTAGAGAGGTTGACCACGTGGACAAAGGTTTGATGCGAATTTGATGCGAAACATTAGCATCAATGTTCAGATTGGCCGCAACACTAGCGCACATGAATCCTTATACGGCGCGGCTTCAGCAAACATATCAAAACATGCTGAAACACAGTTCACCACCTTGACAGGGTAGGGGTCACAGGTTCGAACCCTGTCCAGATCACCATAATTTAAACGCCGAAACCCGCGTAATTGCCGGGTTTTTTCTTTTGTCTACCAAAGGGTTAAAACTGGTTCAGACACGAGTTGATGCGAAACAGATAAATTCAAAAAGCCCCCAACCCCTTGGTATTACTGGGATTGTGGGCTTTGGATAGCGCTAGCCATCCCTTGTAAGGTTAGTTATTTGGGAATATCTTTTCTAGTGCAGCCCGCTGAGGAGGCTTAATGTTTATTATCGAACGAATTCGTTTTGCTTTTAGTTCTGCATCATCCACTGTAGTGGACTGACCTAAAGCGATTAGCATACCCGCTGCAACGGTTCCAGTTCTGCTTTTTCCGCCACCGCAATGAAAGCCTACCTTTTTACCGCCTTTATACGCTTCCAGGACGTGATTAATGGCTTGCTTGAATAGTTCTTCCTCTATGTCATCTGTGTTGTCTTCGAGCGGCACTAGTATCCACTTCACACCAGCTTCCGGATAAGCGCACTCTGTTGCTTCCGCTCGTAGGTCAACGATTACTTCAACGCCTTCTTTTTTTACCATTGCTTCTACATCAGTAGCCCCACCCATGAAGATCATGTTGTCGTGTAGAGCATGATAATTCTTTTCCTGAGACATGTGGTTATTTACCCTCTTTCACAAACTGCTCAATGCGATTTTTAATCGAATTGCGAACTTCACGGAATTTAGCTGTGATTTCTTCCTCTGTTCCTGTTGCTTTAGCAGGATCATCAAAGCCCCAGTGCCATCTCTCCGCTTTGTCATTATGAACAACCGGACAATTATCATTTGCGTGTCCACAGAGCGTGATGATGTAATCCGCCTGTTTTAAAATTTCAGAATCAATGACGTCGGATGTATGACTTGAAATATCGATACCTGCTTCATTCATGGTTTGAACTGCACGTGGGTTTAAGCCATGTGCTTCAAGCCCTGCGCTTCTAACCTCATATTTATCACTGCCGAGTGCTTTTAGAAAACCATCGGCAATTTGGCTTCTGCATGAGTTTCCTGTACATAGAAAGTAAACGAGTGGCTTATTCATTATGGTTGATCTCCCTTGTTGTGTATTTGTTTAATTTGAACAACTTCATCAAGACGTTCTCTTCTAGGACCGAATATTGCTTTGACTAGCAATGCAACTGCGATTGTAATTACCATGAAAACAGCAATTAATACCCAAACATTAATGCTTGTGGAGTTAATTAAGTGCAGCCACAGATAAAGTCCGGTAAGCGTAATAAATAGCGTCGGAACTGTCAGTACAATGCCTGTTTTAAAATAATTGCCCCATGTGATTTTTACATCCTTACGTGATAGCACATGTAGCCATAAAAGAGTTGCCAGTGAACCAATCGGTGTAATCTTCGGACCCAGATCACTACCGATCACATTTGCGTACACAAGTGATTCTCGAATAACACCTTCCGTTGCCGTTCCTTTAATAGCAAGGGCATCTATCATAACCGTTGGCATATTGTTCATGATCGAAGACAATATCGCAGCTAGGAAACCCATGCCCAACGTGGAGATAAAGAGTCCCTTATCAGCCACGGCTTGAATGACATCTCCGAGCTCGTCAGTAAGTCCAACATTACGAAGCCCATATACAACGACATACATACCAATGGAGAAGATCACAACCGCCCATGGAGCATCTTTTAGGAGCTTCCATGTATGAACTGGGCTACGTCTCGCAGCCAGTATAAACCACACTGCAACTATGCCAGCAATGACAGAGACCGGAACATGGATGAATTGACTTACCAGATACGCAACGAGAAGCACCGCTAATATAATCCATGACAACCTAAACATTTTCTTATCCTTGATGGCATCAACAGGCTTTTTGAGTTGCTTCAAATCATAATTGCCTGGGATGCTCTTGCGGAAGAACAGGAACAAGACCAGAAGGCTTGCGAGTAGAGAAAACATATTTGGAATGATCATCCGGCTTGCATATTCGACAAATCCGATACCAAAATAATCAGCCGATACAATATTAACGAGGTTACTGACCACAAGCGGAAGTGAAGTTGTATCGGCAATAAATCCACTTGCCATAATGAACGGCAAAATCATCCGCTGGTCAAATTTAAGTGCACGTACCATCGCCAGAACAATCGGTGTCAATATAAGCGCTGCACCGTCATTAGCGAAGAATGCCGCCACAGCTGCGCCTAAGAGAACAACATACACAAACATCAGCTTACCATTGCCTCTTGCAAGTCGAGCCATGTGCAAAGCAGCCCATTCAAAGAAACCAATCTCATCTAAAATAAGTGAAATCAAAATGATTGCAACGAAGGCAAGTGTTGCATTCCACACAATACCGGTTACGGTACCGACATCTGCAAAACTAACGACCCCGAATATTAAAGCAAGAACCGCACCACCGCTTGCCGACCAGCCGATATTAAGTCCTTTTGGCTGCCAAATTACAAACGTTAAAGTGATTAAAAAAATAAGAAAAGCTATTATCGTCATGTTGAACCCCCATATCATCTGCCATCACTTGAATCTGTTCATTAAGATACTCCTTATGCACCAATCACCCGCTGTTCATTCAGCAGCTGAAGCACTTTTTCTTTTATTTCATCCCGTACTACGCGAAACTCGTCAATGTTACCATCTTCGTCAGCCTTTGGAGTCGGATCTGGTATTTCCCATTTCAGTATTTCAAATGGAACAACCGGACAGCGTTCATTTGTATGATGTATTTTATAAAAACAGCCCACCGGTATCCAGCGTGCGAGAATTACTAATTAGCAGCATTTATTTTTCAGGCGCATATCTGTTAGCTCCACCTTTTGAGGTGCAGGGGTGACACAGCAAACATCTTGTTGGGCACTCACATGGTCTTCTGCTGCTTCAAACTCGCTATCCTCTTTGGTGTAGAACACTTCCCACGGATTACCTTCTGGATCAGATACCCAAATCTTATCCTGCACCGCGTAGCAACATGTTGTATTCATTTCGTCGAACGAAACCAAACCAGCGTCTTGTAAGCGCGCTTTTGTCGCGAGCACTTCTTCTGTGTTTTGTACTTGGAAGCCGAAATGATTTAAAACGCCACGGTTGTCGTACGGACGAACGTTCAACGAAAAATGCAAGTCTGGATTACCAAGCTCGAACTTAGCGTAGTTCTCTTTGACTTTTGTCGGCTCTGCATTAAAAAGCTTTTTGTAAAACTCGAGTGATTGCTCCAAATTCCTAACATTAATGGCTACGTGCATTTTCATACGTAAGCACTCCTTCATCAATTTTTTTTGATTATATGGTTAAAAAAATTAGCAACAACCGGATGATGTATCGCTTGGTCTAAAAATACAGCATAGCTGCTCCGAGAGTAACGAATCGATTTCATCCGAATTAAGCTCGTAATAACTCCAGGTGCCTTTCGTCTCTTTTTTGATTAGATTGGCATCCAATAAAATCTTAAGGTGATAAGAGAGCTTGGATTGCGGCATATCCACGATTTCAGTTAAGTCGCAAACGCACGTATTTCCGCGTTGGCAGAGTTCATATAAGATTTGCAATCTCTTTTGATCGGCTAAAGCTTTGAATTTTTGCTCGAAGCGCTCGAACGAAATTTCTGGTACATTAGCCACACTAACCGGGATTACTTTTTTCAACTTAATCGCCTCAATATTAATCAAATTTATTTGATGTTATTCCGCGAATCAAATTTACCATAATTTATATCCTCTGGTCAATAACTAAATCAAAAATAATTGATTTAATAAACTAGTCTTCCCCACCCCCTGTGAAAAAGCGAATTTTGCGAAAGAAGCATAACGCAGGGCTTTTTTATGCAAGAATTAATCTGCGAATAAAAGGCGATGCATCACGAAAAAATGTGCGACATGCTTGACTTGGAGTATACTCCAACCTGTAACCTACATAATGTAGGCGGGAAGAGAGCCATATTACCATTTGGAGGGGGTAGAATTATGGAAGTGGAACCGACCTACACGATTACGGAAATTTCCAAGCGAACAGGACTTAGCATGGATACAATTCGCTACTATGAGAAGATTAACTTAATCCCCATACCTGCTCGCAGTGATAGCGGCCAACGTGTATACGCGCAGCTGGATATGGACCGCTATATGTTCGTTTCCATTCTCAAGAGAACCAATATGCCTTTAAAGAAGATTCAGAATTATATGGAGCATTCCTCCAGGCGAGAATACGAAATATGCTACTCTCTGCTGAAGGAACATGCTTCCCAAATTGAATCGCAGATGGCGGATATGCTGTCGATACTGGATATTTTAAGGTACAAGCTTAAGCATTTTGAAGAATTAAAGACGGGTGATTTCCTTAAACAGAATAAGGAGACGGTTAAGTGAACTACACGCGACTTTTATAGAATTGGAGGCTTTACATGAGCACTGAACTAACAAAACAAGAACCTGTAGGGTCTGGATTCGGACCGCGTACAACAGCAAAGGAAGCTCTTGAAGGGAAAGATTTGACAGGCAAAGTGGCTATCGTGACAGGCGGGTACTCCGGTCTTGGTCTGGAGACAACGCGCATTCTTGCTGAGGCAGGAGCTACAGTCATTGTACCTGTCCGTTCGATTGAGAAAGCCCGCGAAACTCTGCAAAATATACCGGGTGTTGAAATGGATACGATGGATCTCGCTGTTCCTGAATCGATTGACGCTTTCGCAGAACGCTTTCTGAAGTCCTCCCGTCCACTTCATATACTTATCAATGGAGCTGGGGTGATGACTCCAGCTAGCCTGGAGCACGACAAACGCGGTTATGAGGTGCAATTCTCTGTAAACCATTTGGGCCATTTCCAACTAACAGCCCGCCTATGGCCTGCTCTGAAGCAAGCTGGCGGTGCAAGAGTGGTAACGGTATCTTCTCAAGGCCATCGCATTGCAGGTGTTGACTTTGAAGATCCGAACTATGAGAACCGCGATTATGAGAAATGGGGAGCCTATGCGCAGTCCAAGACAGCGAACGTCCTGTTTACAGTAGAGTTGGACAAGCGCGGAATGGCTGATCAAGTTCGTGCCTTCTCGGTTCACCCGGGAACAGTAATTGCAACTTCGCTTTCACGCCACATGTCCCATGAAGAACTTAAAGCGGCCGGGGCGTTTGATACAAACGGCCGCCTTTACAGCGACTATGGCGATGATCTGAAGACGATAGCAGAAGGTGCGGCTACTACGGTATGGGCAGCCGTAAGCAACAAGTTGGACGGAAAAGGCGGCGTGTATCTCAAAAATGTGGATATTTCCAAAGTTGTCCCTACGGACTCGGATGTTCATGACGGCGTTGCTCCATTCGCCGTGGACCCAGAGAATGCCGAGAAGCTATGGACATTGAGCGAGAAACTTACAGGCGTAAAATTTCTAGAGCCGTTGTGAGTCAGAAGGTTCATACGCCGCCACGGTTGACGGCGGTGCGAGAACAATCTCCTTAGCATGACATTAACATCCGCTAAGGTTTCTCTTCACTACCGACATTCTCTGAATGTCCGACAAAAGGGATCCTCCGTATTAACCGGGGATCCCTTTTTATTTTCACCCTCTTCGAACGACCTGGACGCGGTCGAAGTCCGGAGCCCAACCGCTAGGGTTGGAGAACTTGATCGTATTGTATCCTACTTTCAGTTGAACAGTAGTTTGTAAAGTGCCGAGTGTAGTCCAACTCCCTGTAGCTGGGAAGCTTAGATTACTTGTTGCACCGTTTACACTCATTCGAGCCGCTCTTGCTGCCGTATCGCCGTTCATGTAGGAAATAACCAACGAATAGGTCCCTGCAGTTGCCACGTTAATTCGGTTAAACTGCAACGTACCTTTGTTGTTGCCAACGTAACCGACTTTTGAACCACCTGAGCAGGAGCTGCACGACACTACGATAGCTCCACCCGCAAGCGTATTGGCTGAAGTCTCCGCTTCAACTGTGACTGAGGTGCCTACAGTACTAGCTGTATTCGTTGTTACGCTAATGGTGTTGCCGTTACCCGAAACATTCTCAGTCGCATCTTTCGCTCTTACGAAATAACTATAGCTCGTCGATGCTTTAAGTCCGGTATCGGTGTAGGAAGTGCTTGTTGTAGTGCCGGCAGAACTGCCGTTCCGATAAATCTCGTAACCAGATACGCCGACATTATCGGACGAAGCTGACCAACTGAGGCTGATGCTGCTTGCCGTTTTACCTGTCGAAGTTAGCTTCGCAGGAGCTGTCGGCGCTTGTATGTCTGAGCTGCCGGTTGATCCGTCGTATGCTCCGCTTTGCAGGCTATAGCCGAGCGTTGTATCCGACTTCAAGCTTGCAAATGGACCGAGCGTTTGATTGGCGGGTTCCATACCGATGCCGACTTTACCGATCGGCGTTCTGCCTCCGGTGTAATAGTTGGTATTAGCAAATCGTACGCTTGGCTTCCAGCCAGCCGGATCCAGAATAGACAGCGCCAATGTATAAGTTCCATTCGGCAGCGTTGTCGGAATCTTAAATGCACCGTTCACGGCGTTGACAGTTGGAGGTTGATCGTAGGCACGAGTCGCAATATTCCAGTTTGAACCGGGCAGCCAGGTTCGAATATCGCCTTGGAATACGCCCTTCCACGCAACGGTCCCGTCACTCTTCAGCAGATTCGCCTCCACCGGCCAGTTGTAATAGAATGGCGAGGAGCCTTTGTTAGTAACCTGGAACGAAACGTTCATCGTCCCTCCCGGCGCCACATTGCTCGCAAACGTTGCTTGATTCAACACGAAGCGATAGCCAAGCACCTTCTGCATGGCGGTTGCCCCGGCTGCTACGGCGGGATTGCTTGCCGTATAGTCCGAAATCCACCCTAGGCTAGAGGTATGCGTGTTCATTATCCAATCGATGACATAGTTCGTATTAGCGGTACTGCCAAGCGTGCCATTCGGACTGCCACCTAGCTTAGACTGATTGCCCCAATTGTAGGCTACTTCACCGCTGTTAATCTGTGTTCGCCAATTATTCCGCGAAATTTCCCCATTCCCGCTGCTAGCATCATCCGGCACAGCAAAGGAATCCCAAAAAACACCGAAATTGAAAGCCTGAAACGTCGCCGGGTAGCGGATGAGTAATTTCTTGTTATGGAAAGCTGACATATACGCGTTCCCCATTGCCGTTTGAAAACTAAGCGGGATTTGATTTGTGCGGTCGCTGTACGACAAAGGATATATATGGTGCTCGCCCCAGTTCCCGTACAAGCCAAGCTCCACAAAAGCAACGCGAGGATCATTGTCCCATGCTTGACCAAGCTTCCCGATAAAACTCACGAGCCGGGCTTTCAAAGGTTCTGACAGCCACTGATTAACGGGATCGCCATGCGTAATTCCGTTCGGCCAATACTCCCCGACATTTGGATAAACAATGACGACTCGCGGAACAACCTTCATATTTTTCTTTTCAATGCCCGCCCAAGCCTTATTGCTCCAATCTTTGATCTTCTGAATGGAATCTGTCGCATTCATTTCCAAATCGGTGTACTTGATATAGTGTTTATAAATTGCCCCGTATTCCCGAATCGGGAAAGTAGTATCGTTTATGCCGCGCGATGGTCTAAAGCCCATGATCGGATTATTGAATGCTTCCGACGTTTCAGTCAATTTAAAGGTATTTAGCCCAAACAGCTTCACTTTCGGTTCCGATGACTCGGTTGGAATCATGCGACTTTTTGTTTTTTCGTTAGGTGTTACACCTTGAGAGTGAGTATTTATTTGATTCGAATCGCCGTTATCCACCCTGCAGCCGGACAAAGCCAATGAAGCCGATAACAGCACCGTAGTTAAAGCTAAAGTCTTACGCACATCGAAATCCTCCTCTCGATCAACTCGGATCCTGTAAGTTCAACCACCCAGTCAATTCCTTCGATTGTTATCATGCTCGCCGCGGCTCTGCTTAATCGGAATTATTGGATGGGAATTCATACCGGATTTCATTGTCGTTCTTGGAGGGGGGGATGATCTATATAATCGAATTGACTGAAAAAAGGGATCCTCCGAATGAACGGGGATCCCTGTCAATGTTACACTTTTCGATTAATCTGGATCCGGTCGAAGTCCGGCGCCCATCCGCTGGCGTTAGTAAACTTGATCGTATTGTCCCCTGCTTTCAACTGAACCGACGATTGATAAGTGCCGAGTGTAGACCAACTGCCTGTAGATGGGAAGCTTAAATTAGCGATTGCACCGTTTACAGTGATCCGAGCCGCTCTTGCTGTCGCATCTCCATTCACGTAGGAAATGACCAGCGTATAGGTCCCGGCGGTTGCCACGTTGATTCGGTTGAACTGAAGCGTACCGCTGTTGTTGCCAACGTAACCGACCTTTGAACCGCCTGAACAGGAGCTGCACGACACTATGATTGCACCGCCGGCAAGTGTATTGGCCGAAGACTCCGCTTCAATCGAAATTGAAGTACTGGCTGCATTCGTCGTTACGCTAATAACGTTGCTGTTCCCCGAAACATTACCTGCCGCGTCTTTCGCTCTTACCATGTAACTATAGCCAGTCGATGCTTGAAGTCCGGTATCGCTGTAGGAAGTACTTGTTGTGCTGCCGACAAAACTATTGCTCCGATAGACATCGTAACCAGCTACGCCTACGTTATCTGTTGAAGCCGACCAGCTGAGGCTGACAGTGCTTGTCGTTTTAGCTGTCGAAGTCAGCTTCGCAGGAGCTGTCGGCGCTTGTGTGTCTGTGCTTCCGACTGATCCGGTGTACGCACCGCTTTGCAGACTATAACCAAGTGTCGTATCTGATTTCAAGCTTGCGAACGATCCGAGCGTTTGATTGGAGGGTTCCATGCCGATGCCTACCTTACCGATCGGCGTTCTGCCTCCGGTGTAGTAGTTGGTATTGGCAAATCGTGCACCAGGCTGCCAGCCAGCCGGATCCAGAATGGACAGCGTCAGTGTATACGTTCCATTCGCCAATGTGGTCGGAATCTTGAATGCACCGTTCACGGTGTTGGCAGCTGGAGCTTGATTGTACGCACGAGTCACGCTATTCCAGTCTGAACCAGGCAGCCAAGTTTGAATATCGCCTTGGAATATGCCCTTCCATGCAGCAGTCCCATCACTCTTAAGCAAATTCGCCTCCACCGGCCAGTTGTAATAGAATGGCGAGGAGCCTTTGTTAGTAACCTGGAACGAAACGTTCATCGTCCCTCCCGGCGCCACATTGCTCGTAAACGTTGCTTGATTCAACACGAAGCGATAGCCAAGCACCTTCTGCATGGCGGTTGCCCCGACTTCTACTGCGGGATTGCTTGCTGTATAATCCGAAATCCACCCTAAGCTCGAAGTATGCGTCTTCATAATCCAGTCAATGACATAGTTCGTATTGGAGACACTGCTCAGCGTTCCATTGGGACTGCCGCCTAGCTTAGACTGGTTCCCCCAGTTATAAGCGACTTCACCGCTGTTAATCTGCGTCTGCCAATTATTTCGCGCAATCTCCCCATTCCCGGTGCTAGCATCATCCGGCAACGCGAAAGAATCCCAGTAAATTCCGAAATTATAAGCCTTGAACGTATCCGTATAGCGGACAAGCATTTTTTTGTTATGGAATGCTGCAGTAGATGCATCACCCAGAGCCTTTTGGAAACTAAGCGGAATAATGTGTGATCCGTCAGGAAACTTATTAGGATAAATATGGTGCTCACCCCATTTGCCATACAAGCCAAGCTCGACAAAAGCTACTCGAGGATCATTATCCCAAGCTTGCCCAAGCTTCGCGATAAACGCCACAAGCCGGGTTTTCAAGACATCTGTCAGCCACTGATTGACAGGATCACCATGTGTGATCCCATTCGGCCAATACTCCCCGACATTAGGGAAAACAATGACAACGCGTGGAACTACCTTAATATTCTTCTTTTCAATGCCAACCCAAGATTTGTTGCTCCAATCCTTGATCTTCTGAACGGTGTCCGTTGCATTCATTTCCAGATCGGTGTATTTGATGTAGTGTTTATAAATATCCGCATATTCCCGATTTGGGAAAGAAGTATCGTTTATATTGCGAGATGGTCTAAAGCCCATGATCGGATTATTGAATGCTTCCGGCGTTTCAGTCAATTTAACCGTGATGGTTCCCATTGCCTCATTCGCCTCCTTAATATAACCTGATCTCCCTCCGCTCCAGATTAACGTGAGCAACGCTGCGGTGCAGAGGAATACTCGTAAAGTTCATTTCTTCATCTTTTCCCTCCTTAGAAAAGAATCAGCGTCTCTATCAGTATACGGGGACGAGCATTTGTGGTGACGAGAATAACGTCCAATTATTAGCAAAACAAATGATAATTTCCAATATATATAAATAAACATAAGAAAACCGCCCCTGTAAAAGGCGGTTTATTATTTAACTATGTAGAGATGATCTTGAATCTTAGTTGCTTAGTAACCTGATTCAACCTGTACGGGATGCAGCCAGTTATCTACTACAATTGCTCGTGATTCGGCTTGATTGGAGAGCGCTTCTGCCCATTGGCTGATTTTCACTTTCATGACATCGATTGAATACGGAAACGGATACTCGCGCAAATTAACGGCCACCCAATTGGCATTGTTCAAATTCGACCATTCCAAGCTAATCGTGTTGGTCAATTCGGAAAAACCTTGGATAAGTTTCACGAAATCATGAAGTTGCTGCTGATTGTCTTGGGTCATCTGATTGCGCTCCATTCATATAATATGAGATTCTAGATTTATATTACCATTTATTAGGTGACGAAATTGTCACTCTATGGTGTCTTTTTGTTGGAATAATTGACGAGCCATTCGCCTATGTGATGCCTTGGAAGCAGCAAAATCAGTAGTATCCGGAACGATAAAAAAAGCAAAAAAAGCCGTCGGAATCATGTCCGAACGACCTCAAAAGTACGATAAGTATGAGTTCACTGCTCCGCTTTGACAACACGAACCAGTCTATGTTCATCATTTTGAAGGAAAATAGCAAATATTTTGTCGCCTTCTTTTAATGGTGTTTCTTGTCGAAAATTAGTTTCGCTGAACAAACAGTAATCTCCTGTGTCATTGATTGCATCGTAGCAATGCTCATGGGGGCATTCTATCATGGTATACACGGAAACTTCAGTGGGCGTATTGTTCATCATTCCGATGAGCAAAGCTAAGGCCTTAATCATGGAAAGCGTAGTCATTTACATAGGCGCTCCTCTCATTAGCTTATTCACTAAATTACGCTCACTAATGTCGTTATATGCTGCTTAGCAGTAACGCTTATGTCCGAAAAGAAACAGACGCACCACAAACAATAGTGGCGCGTCCCGGTCACTCATTCAAATACGTCGTTACCCGATTCTGGATCAATTTAGCTACTGCATCAGCAGGTTTCTGCCCCGCGAAGAACGCTTTGACTTCCTCTGCAATGATTTTCTGTACGGTTGTCTCATAGCCTATATTTCTTAAGCTGGCTTCGGACAGCATGTCACGGAGAACCTGTAGATTCTCCTCCGTTACTTCGATCTTAACATCTCCGCCTTTACCGCTTACGGCCTTATCAATACCATTCACCTTGACGTTTACGATCGCCTGTTCATTCACCGCTTTATTCATCGAGAATCCTGAAGCTCCCGGGTGTTTCGGGTAAGATTGCATCTCTTCGGACAGCAGAAACTTCATAAACTCCCAAGCGTCTCTTTTCACCTCTGAATTGGCGTTCATGGCAATTTGATTCGTTACAAGAAACGAAATGCCCGACTTTTGATCCGCAGCATGCGGCTTCTGGTATACTTTCCCATCTTTATAATACATGGCAAGTCGTAGAAGATAATCGCTTGGAGAAGTCATTAATGAATAAGATAAGTAGCTTCTGGTGAATTCCACCGCATCACTTCTTAACTCTTTCTCATCATACATCTCCTTTACTCCCGTCAGTAAATCCGTGAAAATAGGAGTGTCAAACGATGACTTGCCGTTAGCACCATCGATTAATCGGTTATAGTTGTCAGACACGAGATTATTGATCATCGCCTCAGGCGGCAAAAAATTCATGGAATAGGAATGTCCGGTCTTGCCTGCCACCTGCTTGCTGATTTCGGCGAACTGGCTCCATGTCCAGTTTTTATCATCCATTATAATTCCGGCATTCTTGATCCCCTCCGCATCTCCGTACAATGCTTCCAAATAGAATTCGACTGGCATAATATACAGGCCGCCGTTCATTTGGGAACCATCCATAATGTTCATATGGTATTGTTGCGGATCGAAGCTGGGATCCCGTTTCATCCAATTGTCTATGTTTTCGAACGCGCCTTTTCTGACGTACTTATCAATAGGCAGCTCCACAGTCGTAAATGCGAACAAGTCCGCCCCCTTGCCGGACAACACCTCCGTCGTCGTCGTTTTGATATATCGCTCCACTTCAGATGCGCTCATCATGCTGCCGGTTTCAAATTCTTTAAACTGAATCGTCGTATTCGGATGCAGCGCTTCATACTTTTCTTTCGCCAGCTTGTAGATGTCGGTAGTTCCAAGAATAGACACGACAATGGTTTTGGGTTTATCGTCAAGCGGTTCCAGCCCCTGCGGGGTTGCTTCGGCTGCTGCATTCTCTGCAGGTTTTGACTCATCGCTTGTATTCTTTGGCGATTCATTCGCCTCGGGTCGAGATAAATTTCCGGTAGGGATATTCGTGTTCTTGCTTCCCTCGCACGCTGTTAAGCTAAACATTATGATGCAGCTCATGATTACAATTAGAACTCTTGCCATCTTCATTCCCGCTTTCCTCATTTGATAAGTATTAATGGACCATTACTCGAACACGCTCTCCATCTGAAACAGCAGGTGCGCTGCTCTCCAGAATGATCGGTGAATCCGGAAAAATCCCTTGCAGCACGACAGTATCGGTTTCATTCGAATCACCGACTTTGATTGTCGCCTTGCGGACATGGCTTGTATCGCCAAGCGGACCTTTCTTCTCCTCGACGACATAAACGTAAGCAGCATCACCCTCAAGGTGAATGGCGCTGCTCGGAATAACGATGCCGCCATTATCAGCCGAAGACGCAAATCTGAGGTCAATTCGTCCTTGTTCGCCTCCACGGAGCGATTCATGTTTCACGGCAATTACGATGTTCATTTGATTTTCTTTGTTTTGGATCCCCGTAACGCTCCCTTCCAGCTGCTTCTCATCCTCCGCGTGACCGACTTGGACATCCAGCTTCTGTCCAATGCGCAATTTCTCGCTAATCTTAGCAGGTACCAGCAGCTCCATCCGATAACCTTGACTGGAGGAAGCGATATGAACATCGGGACCGGCGCTGGCGGATAGCATATCTTCCACGGCACTCACGTTCATCACAGTTCCGTCGAAAGGCGCTTTCAGCTCGCGGTTGCTGACCAGATCCGCCTTCATGCTGTCCAGATTACGCAGCTGCATGGCCAGCGTCAGACGTGCGCTATCGAGATCCCGCTTCGCGCTGCGCAACTGAATCGCATCATCGCTGGCTGCGGCTTCAACATAACGGTCCTGTAAGCCTTGTATGGATAGTTGCTGCTGCTCCAGTTGGGTCTTGGCATCCAGATAACGATTTTCGGCTTCAAGGCTCTCGTAAATGACGAGCGTCTGTCCCTTCTTCACGGTTTCTCCTGCTTTGACCTTGATGGTTTTTACGTTCCAACCTGCTTTGTTCGATAACGAAGCTTCAGTAATTGGCTCCAATACACCGCTTCCGGTAAAGGTCTGAACGAGCTCCTCTTGTCGTCCGATGGTTGTCCATACCTTCGTTATATTCATCGTTTGCAGCGTATTGCTGAACAGGGTAAGCACGATTAATCCACTGGCAAACAAGATGGCGAGCAGCCGGATCTTCTTCTTCCTGCCTGTATGTTCTTGCTCGATTTCTTGCCTTTCCACTTCCAACAAACCTCCTACCCTTTAATGCCGGACATTTGAACGCCTTCGATAAAATGTGATTCCGCATATAGAAACAACAGCACCATCGGCAACATGTAGAAGACGGATGCGGCGAAACCTATGCCCATTGCTTCCTGCTGAACGACGGAGAGATACACCGACAATGGCTGTCTGAAGGTATCATCGAGAAAGATGAGCGGCTGCTCCACCATGTTCCAATAATCAACGAACAAGAGCACGATCAGCGCCGCGAATCCCGGTTTAATAAGTGGAACTATGATTTGAAGGAAGATGCGAAAATGACCCGCTCCGTCCATATAGGCCGCCTCCACGTAAGCGTTCGGGATCGATAACATGAATTGCCTAAGCATGAACACGCCGAATGCGCCGAAGATACCGGGCAGTATGATGGCACTTGCACGGTTCAGAAGGCCTAATTGATCCGCAATAATATAGTTCGGTACGAGCGTCACTTGAAACGGCATTAACATCGCCACCAGATAAACGAAGAACATCCGGTCCCGACCCTGAAAGCGGAGCTTGGCAAAGGCATAGGCAGCCAGAGAGCCAACAATAACCTGCCCCGATATAATGAACGCAACCATGTAAACCGAATTCCAAAACAGATTTAAATACGTCGGGGTCTCGATCAGCACTTTGCTGTACTGTTCGAACGAAACCCAGTTGGGTATAAGTTTCAGATTGACAAAGGCATCCTTGCCGCCGGCTGCCGTATCCGCCATCTTCCCGATCAAATTATAGTTCGATTCGATTTCGTGTTCCGTCATGAGCGAATTGGTGAAGGATACGATGATCGGCAGCAGCATAACGAATGCGATCAACGCTAGCGGTATCGAGATCGCCACTTTGATAATGGCAGCTTTCAGTTTCATTGATTCTCCCCATCACTCCAAGTAATTAGTAAAGCGCCGTTCTAATGCAAACATCCCTGAAACAAGAACGAGCAAGCAAACCACCATGATTGACGCGGCGGATGTAAGCTTCTGAATATCAAGCGACAAGAACATGTTGTTCATGTAATGCTGCAGCGTATAAATGCTGTCATGCGGATAATCACCCGCGATCAAATACGTTTCCCGGAATATTCGAAACGAGCTGATCAGTCCCATCAGGACGACGAAAAACATCGTTGGCGTCAGGTAGACCAGTGTAATACGGGTAAACTTGTGGACCGGGCCACCGCCTTCAAGATCCGCCGTCTCGTAATAATCTTTTGGTATACTCTGTAAGCCGGCTAGAAACACGATGATGTTGTAGCCGATGTTTTTCCACGCATAGACGACGGAGAGCACGGCTCGTGCCCAATCCGACTTCATCCAATCGATTCTTGGGACGCCAAGTCCATGCAACCAGCTGTTCACTGCTCCGTTCCAATCGAACAGCACTTGCCAGATCAGGACAACGGAAGCGACAGGTACGACAAGCGGCAACACGTACGCGGTGCTGAGCCAATTGCGGAAATACAAGTTCCGATTCAATAACAAGGCCAGCAGCAACGATAAAGCGATCGTGATCGGAACGCTGACGGAAGTAAACAGTAATGTATTCCTCGCTGCTTGAAGGAAGGAATCGCTCGCCAATACCTCCTTATAGTTGTTAAGGCCGACGAATGAACCTTCGGTCGTTCGATTCATAAAGGAATAACGCAAGCCCATCGCGAACGGAATCAAGTAAAAGATTGAGAATCCGATCGCGCTTGGAGCAAGAAATAAGGTTGCAACGACACTGTGCCGCCGCATGATTATACGAAACATGACCTTCCTCTCTCTCCTTCTCCTTAACGAAGACTCTCGATAACGCCGCTGGTAATCGCAGATGATATTTGCTCTTGAAACGAATTGGTTTGCATGCTCGCTTCTTCGTTCTTATTCGAAATATATCCAAGCTCTAACAGCACAGCCGGCTTCTCGTTCTCGCGGATCACATAATAATCGCCGAACTGAACGCCTCTATCCTTCGTATGCATGTCCTGCTTGAACAATTGATCATGAATGATCTCGGCGATCTCTTTATCCTGCGGGTTGTTATAGTAAGTCGTCATCCCATACACATCGCGGGTTTGAAAAGCATCGAAGTGGATGCTGATGAACAAGTCCGCGTTCTCGGCAAGCGCTACTTCCGTTCTTGCATGTAGCGAAATCGTCGTATCGGCTTGTCTGGTCATGACGACAGTTGCACCTTGCTCGGTTAATTTCTTTCTTACATTTAACGCGGTTAGTAGCGTTACATCCTTCTCATAAGTTCCTTGAGCGCCTGTGGAACCGACATCCTTGCCGCCGTGTCCGGGATCGAGAACAATCGTTTTTCCTTTCAAGGGTAAATTCACATCATTATCCATCACTAATGGCTCTGCTTCGATTGGTTTCGGCTTCGTCGCACCTTCCGTTTGAATTTGAAAGAGACTGGCCGATACGATGACTCCGACAATGGCTATGGCAATTAATTTAGGTGTTGTTTTCATAAATCCATCATAATTACCGCCAATAAAGACCACATGGAGCCGAAATAAAGATGAAATAAAGATTACTAGCGAAACTAAAAAACGCTTGTCAAGGAGGTGACGAGCACCTTCCTGACAAGCGTTTCAGACCTAACACTGCATTAACGTTTCTTCTTCAAGCTAAAGTAGAATACGACACCATCCTGTGTGTTGGCCGCGCCATATTCGGCTCCGTGCAGCTCCAGAATATTCTTGGAAATGGCAAGCCCGAGCCCTGTCCCGCCACCCTCTCGCTGCCTTGCCGTATCTCCCCGATAGAAGCGATCCCACACTTTATCAAGCTGCTCCTCCTGTATATGGACGCCTCTATTTTCAACGCGTACGGCAATCCCGTTCGCTTCCTCCACCACGGAGACGATGACTTCTTGCTTCTCCGGCGTGTAGCGAATCGCGTTCGTCATGAAATTCGTGATTACCTGCTCGATGCGATGTTGATTGGCAATAACCAAAGCTGGAACAAGCCGAAGGCTTAACCGCAATTGTTTATCCGAAAGTTCGTGCGCCAACTGCTCACAAATCAATTCGATCGACTTATCGATATAAAACTCGTCCATCTGCATCTTATACGTTCCTGATTCGTATTTTGCCAGCTCCAGCATATCGACAATGAGATGGTCCATCTTGTCCACCTCATTCTCCATCGCTTCGAAGTAATGGTCCTTCTTATGCGCCGCTACGCCATCCTTGAGTATCGAAATGCAGCTTTTCATGACGCTGAGAGGAGTCTTGAGCTCGTGGGAGACGCCTGCGATGAAATCTTTTCTCGTGCGCTCCAACTGTTTTTCTTTCTCGATATCCTCCCGCAGCTTACCGATGTAAGAATGCAGCGTAGCAGATAACTGGTTGATATTGCGCGATAGATCCCCGATCTCGTCCTTCGAACGAACAGGAATGCTTTCCGAGAAATCGAGATTTGCGATCTTCTTCGTCGTCTGATTGATGCGCAGCAACGGTCTTGCGATTTTCATGGAAAAGTAAAGCGATGCAATCAAGATGAGCACCAAAACAAACACGACGATATACACATAATAGTCCTTCATCATTTGAACAGCTTCATCTACCGGCTGCAGCGATGCCATGGCGAAGATATAGTTTGTCGTCCCATTGTCATATTGAACAGGCTGGATGAACAGTTTATACTTCACGTTATTCTGCTCATAATCTTGAATGACCAGTGAATCGGCAAGTTGAAGCTTCTCAAATAACAGCTTTGCTTGAAACGCATTGATCTGTTCCAGGAAAAGCGGATTGGAATAGATCACATCTGATAATCCTCCGCCTTGCGGAAGCCGAATGTCCGTGACGACTCCGAATAGACTCACATAAGACGAAGTTCCCGAGTCGATTGGTTTCCTTATCTCCATTTTATCGCCGACCCCAAAAGCCTTACGCTTAAAAGTCTCATTGGCATATATGATTTCCCCGGATGGATGATGCAACGTAATCGGGATAAGCAAGGAATGACTCTTTATCCCTTGAATAATCAGATCGACTCCGGCTGTAAGCAATGATTGACCCGAAGCGGCTTCTTCCACGCTCATGAGCTGATAGAGAGGAACTTTAAAGCGCTGCTTCTCCTGCTCTTTGGTTAAAGTCTTAAGCAATCGGATTTCCAGATAAAAGTCGTTAATATGCTTTAAGTTACCATCGTGATCCAAGCTTGTGATGGTTACATTGTTATTCCTGTAGAAATCTTGCTCCAGCGATTGGATAGCAAGCGCATTTCCTCTTGCTTCCAAATAGGAGTTCTTAAATTCACCGATCTTCGCTTGCAAGTCGCTTACTTTGCGATTCGCGTAATACTCTTTGAAGAAAACCGTTTGTCCGATATAAATCGTCGCCAATATTAACATGCATAGCGTTGTTGTAAGCACGAACAATTTCAGCACGATGCCGCTTCTCATATCTGCCCCTCGAACTTATAGCCTGTCCGAACAATCGTAACGATCAAATGAGCCTTGTCGCCCAGCTTCGTGCGCAAATTGCGAATATGCGTGTTCACCGTGCGATCATCTCCGGCGTACTCATAACCCCATATTTTCGAAATCAGCTGCTCTCGTGAAATGACAATCCCCTGATTGTTCATGAGGTAGGTAAGAATCTCGAATTCGGTATGTGTGAGTGTAATTAAAGTCCCTTCGATCGTAACGGTCCGCGATGGAAAATGAACCTTGATCCCATTCATACTTAATGCGTCCTCCGGCTGCGCCAGCTTTCCGATTCGGCTGCGACTTTCGATGAGCCGCTTCGCCCTTGCAAGCAGCACCGGGGGACTATATGGCTTCGTTACATAGTCGTCGGCACCCAGTTCGAAGCCAAGCAGTGTGTCGTCTTCATCGGCACGGGCAGTCAACATGATGATCGGGACGTCTGAGGATTTGCGAATTCTGCGGCATACCGACCATCCATCTAATTCCGGCAGCATAATATCCAGCACGATCAGATCCACTTCATGTTCTTGAAACAACGCCATCGCAGCTTTCCCATCAGCCGCTTCAAGCACCTTATATCCTTCGTTCAAGAAATAATCTTTACTGATTTCACGCAATATTTCCTCATCTTCGACGATCAATATCGTTCTCATGCTGCCGCCCCTATTTCACGGATTTTCTAGAATCAGTTTAACAAACAGAAGAGTGGAAACATAATTTCTGCTGCGTCCCTCAATGCCCAATTGTACAATCCCATAATGAAGAACACATTCAATTGAGATAAAGATAAGATAAAGATCGTCATAATTATTAAAGATTGGTTACCTATATCCCGATAATTAAGTGTAAGTTGATCACCTAAGTTAGGAGGAGACACATGGACATCGCAGCGTTATCAACATCCTTAGCCCAAATCAATTTGTCCCAAGCGGTTGGAATCAGCGTTCTAAAATTGGCTAAAGATCAAGCTATGAGCCAGTCACAGCAAATGGTTCAAATGATGGAACGAAGTGTACAACCACATTTAGGTGGAAATCTAGACATAAGTGGATAGTAGATGCTGAGAGAGCCGAAAGCCTTGAGATTCAAGGCTTTTTTTGTTTGCATTCGGGCATGGTCCGTATATGAAAGTAGCCTCTTCTCTATCAAATGCGTACATCAATAACATTTGATAGATTCGCAACATATACTACTATGATCTAATGAAAGGAGTTGATTCTAATGGCAGGTTCAACTAACAACAGCGATTCACGAGGCAGAAACAACGGTTGGGAAAACAATAGCAACGGCTGGTGGGAATGGCAAGGCAGCAATGGCTCGAATGGCAGCAATGGTTCACGTGGCAGCAATGGTTCGCGCGGCAGTAACGGTTCGCGCGGCAGCAACGGCTCTCGCGGTTCACATGGTTCTCGTGGCAGCAATGGTTCGCGCGGCAGCAACGGTTCTCGTGGCAGCAACGGTTCGCGCGGCAGTAACAGTACGCCGTTTACAGTCCCTCCACGTAATGAATAATTGAATATGAACTACTTCAAAATGGCCCATTTCTATGGGTCTTTTCGTTTCCTAAGACGATATTTCTATTGAAAGTTAACGCTTTCATAAGTATAATAATGGAATCAAAAGGAGGTTTTTACATATGAATGATGACCAACAGGACAAACCCTTTTACTACGATGGAAGTGGTCATCTACCGCTTCCCTCCGAATCCCGGCAAAGCAAGGAACATTCGGATTCAGATCGTACAGACATCACTCAGCCTGCACAGATGCGTACAGTTACGTTTGACTGCGAATTTGATAACAGCATGTGGTTTGGCAGCAACGTCATCGTTGAGAGGGATGGCGCAATAGCCGGTTCGGGACTTGTAGAAGAGTACAATGACAACGATGTTCGCATAGATCGTGAGTGGCATCCGCGTCGTCTGTCTTCGTTTAAGATTTCTCCTTCGACTTCCAAACGTTAATACATAGTCAGAATGTCGAGAAACCCAACGTTTTTTAGAACGTTGGGTTTCTCTTTATTTTGTTCGCGCTACTCCGCTCCATGTCGATGCCGATAATCGGATGGCGTGCACTGGTATACAGAACGGAACATTTTGCAAAAATAACTAAAGTTGTCGAAGCCCGACTCCAGTGCCGCTTCGCCGACTGAAGTGTTGCTGTCTGCAAGCAGTGCTGCCGCAATCCGAATGCGCTGCAAATTAATATACTCGATCGGAGTTTTGCGCATGAAGGACTTGAATACCCGCGTAAAATGTCCCTCGCTCATTCCAGCCTCAGCAGCCAGTTCCTTGATGGTCAGCTTACGTGCATAATGGGCGTCGATGTAAGACAATACGGTCTTGAGCCGTTCCTGCGTATGCATGTCGAGCGATGAACGCGGCTCTCGGCGCACGAATGCTGATAGCGAAACGTATTCCGCGAACAGCTGGTACAGTCCTGCTTTCAACCGCAATGGTTTCGCCGGCTCTTCCGAATGTTCAAGCGCAAGAAGCGGTGCCAAATGCCGGAGCAGTGCCGAGGTTAGCCCTGACCCCAAGGCAGCATGCGGTTCGGGCACTAATCGTCCGCGTTTGATCGGTTCAAGAAACTGACTGGTCAAGCTGTCCCCTTGGCTCATCAACCAATCCAAATCAAAGACAAGCGCCGAATAAGAGCAAGCCCCGCCAATCGGTGAATATCCGCCATGCAGCTCACCTCCGGGGATGAACAACACCTCTCCTGCCCGAACCGTGTACGTCGACAGCCCGATTTGGAACACCGCTTCCCCGCTCTCCACCACCAGAAATTCCGCTTCCTCATGCCAATGGTTATCGAGAATCGGCTCGCCTGCCCCCTGCTCCATGCGATAGATGCCGACCGGAAGTCCGGGACTGCCATGCCGCCTGTTTTCATGCAAATGATGGATATCCATCGATCCCACCCCAAATATCATAATCGTATTAACTTATAGCATAATAATGCAAGATAAACTATTTTTAAATCAGTATACTGTTATTATAATCGCACAATTAAACCGAATTTGAAAGGATGGACGATACACAAAATGAAATTCAGCGACGGATATTGGATGACGCGCGAAGGCTATCAAGTACTCACCCCTTACGAAGTGCATAACGTAGAGGTTTCAGGCAATAGCATCACCGTTTATGCCACGCACAGCCACTTGGAGCACCGCGGCAATACGTTGAACGCGCCTCTAATGACAATGGAATTCTCTTCGCCGATGAAGGATATTATCCGCGCGAAGTTTTATCACCACAAAGGCGCTCGCCGCCTCGGTCCTTCTTCGTTCCCACTGCTCGAAGCCAGTCAAGCGCCTGTTGAGATCGAAGATTCGGCTGATGCCGTAACGCTCAAGAGCGGGGATGCCGCAGTTACAATTACGAAAGCGCATCCGCTTTCGATCACCTACACCTTCAAAGGGAAGAAGCTCACGCGCAGCGGCTTCCGTTCGACTGGTTTTGTCAAAGCAGACAACGGCAAACATCATTTCCGCGAACAGCTTGACCTTGGCATCGGTGAGACGGTATACGGACTCGGCGAACGCTTCACCCCTTTCGTGAAGAATGGTCAAGTCGTCGATATCTGGAACCAAGATGGCGGCACGGCTACCGAGCAATCGTACAAAAACATTCCATTCTATGTGACGAACCGCGGCTATGGCGTATTCGTTAACCATCCCGAGCTCGTTTCCTATGAAGTGGCTTCGGAGAAAGTATCCAAGGCTCAATTCAGCGTAGCCGGCGAGTCGCTCGAATATTATGTAGTAGGCGGCGATACGCTTAAGGATGTTCTGTCGAACTATACATCGCTCACCGGCAAGCCTGCACTACCGCCTGCTTGGTCGTTCGGCTTATGGCTCACCACATCGTTCACTACGAATTATGATGAAGCGACAGTGACAAGCTTCGTCGACGGCATGGCTGAACGCGATCTTCCGCTTGCCGTGTTCCACTTCGATTGCTTCTGGATGAAGGAATACGAGTGGTGTAACTTCGAATGGGACGAGCGTGTATTCCCGGATCCGAAGGGCATGCTGGAGCGACTGAAAGCAAAAGGCCTTCATATCTGCGTTTGGATTAACAGCTATATCGCTCAGCGCTCTCCTTTGTTTGACGAAGCGGCCGAGCACGGTTACCTGTTGAAACGTCCGGATGGCAGCGTATGGCAGACCGATATGTGGCAATATGGCATGGGCATCGTAGATTTCACCAATCCTGCCGCTTGCGACTGGTTCAAGAGTAAGCTGGCTGTGCTGCTCGATATGGGCGTGGACAGCTTCAAAACCGATTTCGGCGAGCGTATCCCGACAGATGTCGTTTACTTCGACGGCTCCGATCCACAGCAAATGCATAACTACTATACACAGCTGTACAATAAAGTCGTCTTTGAACTGCTGGAGGAGAAACGCGGTAAAGGCGAAGCAGCATTGTTCGCTCGTTCCGCGACGGCCGGCGGTCAGCAATTCCCGGTACACTGGGGCGGCGACTGCGAGGCCACGTATGAATCGATGGCAGAGAGCCTTCGCGGCGGCCTATCTCTTGGCTTGTCCGGCTTTAGCTTCTGGAGCCATGACATCGGCGGTTTCGAACAAAGCTCCCCACCGGATCTATACAAACGCTGGGTCGCATTCGGCTTGCTCTCCAGTCACAGCCGTCTGCACGGCAGCACATCGTACCGTGTGCCTTGGCTGTATGATGAAGAAGCAGTCGATGTCCTTCGTCACTATACGAAACTTAAATTGCGCTTAATGCCGTACTTGTTTGGTCAATCCGTGCAATCCGTTAAGATCGGCCTGCCGGTTATGCGCGCAATGGTGCTTGAATTTGGCGAAGATCCAACCTGCGATTACATTGACCGTCAATATATGCTTGGCGATTCCATGCTGGTTGCCCCAATCTTCAATGCCGACGGTGAGTCCACGTACTACCTGCCAAAAGGCACATGGACGCACTACTTGAGCGGTGAACAAGTGGAAGGCGGCGTATGGCGTACAGAAACTTACGATTACTTCAGCATGCCGCTGTTTGTCCGCGAGAACTCGCTGATCGCAGTAGGCTCCGAAGACAGTCGCCCCGATTACGATTACGCGACTGGCGTTACGCTTTCGCTGTACGCGCTTCAAGATGGCGCAACTGCTGCTTCTGTGGTGACAACCGTTACAGGTGAAACCGCGTTTACAGCTGCAGCAAGCCGCAACGGTTCCACGATCACGATCGATACAGATGGCACATCCGAAGGCTGGAGCGTAATTCTCCATGGCGAACATGCAGTGGCTTCCGTTCAAGGCGGACAAACCGACACCGCTCCAGAAGGCGCTCGAATTATTCCATTATCCGGAGCAACCAAATTGGTTATCGAGCTAGCTTAATTCTCCATTCAACAACAAACGAGCTGCTTCAAAAGTGCAACTTACGCCTTTTGAAGCAGCTTTTTCCGTTCCTATTCTCTCCTAACAAAAAAGCCCGCCTCAACAAAAGTTGAGACGGGCTTCTTCCTGCTATGCTTCCACTTAACCTTTAACCGCTCCGGCAACCATCCCTTTGATGATATACTTCTGCAGGAACAGGAAGACTGCAATCGGCGGAATCGAGGTATACACGACAGCCGTTAATGCATACTGCCACTCACTCTTATACTGACCAAAGAATTTATACGATGCCAATTGCAATGTCGCCTGCTTGCCATTGAGCATAAGAAGCGGCAGCAGGAAGTCATTCCAAATCCACATCACGTTCAGGATGATAACGGTGCTGATAACCGGAACCATGACCGGGAATACAATGCGAATGAACACTCCATAACGCGAAGCACCATCGATAGCGCCGCTCTCTTCAAGCTCAATCGGCAGCGACTTGACGAACCCGTGGAACATGAATACCGCGAGCGGAGCACCAAGCCCCCAATAAATAATACCCAATCCGCCAAGCGAATTGATAAGATGGAATGTCTTAGCGAGCTTCGTCAACGTAATCATAAAGGACTGGAACGGAATCATCATTGGCGAGATCGCCAGGAAGAACAGCACCGTACTTAATCTTGACTTCGTTCGTGAAAGCTTATAACCGGCCATAGAACCGATAATAACAATGCCGGTCACGCTAATCAATGTAAGTAAGAAGGTATTCATGAACAGCTTCGGATACCCCATGAGGCCCCAAACTGCTTGATAATTGTCGAACATAAGCGTCTTTGGAAGCGCCAAGATGTTAGTCAGAACCTGCTCGTAGGTCTTGAATGAGTTGAACACAACAAGGAAGAGCGGATACAAGAACAACAGGGCCAAGATCGCAATGGCAATCTCCAGAATGAAATTAAATCTCTTTTGACTGCGATGTGTCATGCCTCCACCTCCCTGCTTTTCGTAAAGCGAACTTGAATGATTGTAATGAGCAGGATGAGTACAACGAACACCAGCGATTTAGCCGTTGCATAACCAAAGCGATTATTGACGAAGGCTTCGTTGTAAATATCAATGGTGATGCTGTTCGTAGCGCCGCCCGGTCCACCGAAGGTTAACGTATAGATGATGTCAAATACTTTCAGCGAGTTCGCTAAGGACAGGAATAACGCGACCGTGATGGAAGGCATAAGCAGCGGCAACGTGATTTTGAAGAACCGACTTATTCCCACACAGCCGTCAATGGATGCTGCCTCGAGCAAATCACCGGGAACGGACTGTAAGCCCGTAATGTAGATCATCATGTAGAATCCGACCGACTGCCAAATCCCAACGAACAAGATCGACCAGAACGCCAGGTGCGCGTTCCCCAGCCAGCTCCATTGAAACACGTCCCAACCCGTAGCCGAGTACAAGACGTCGAAGCCTTTCGTGAACATAAACCGCCATATAAAGCCGATAATAATCAAGCTGATGATGTAAGGCACGAAGAATGCTGTCCGATATAAGCCGCGTAATTTGAGCGCTTTCGTCAAGACTACCGCGAGCAAGATGGCAACTACATTCGTCAGCACAACTGCCAGCAATGTGTATTCTAGCGTGAAGACAAGCGCCTTCAGCGCGTTTGTGTCTGAAGTTAGAAGTTCTTTGAAGTTCTTCAATCCAATAAATTTAATATGTTTGCCTACGCCATTCCATTTGGTTAACGAGTAGTACATGGACATCATAAAAGGGATGATGGCCGAAATCAGAATGCATACCATGGCCGGTACGACGAAAACGCCAAATTCAATTCTGCTTCCCCATTTGTTGCGTGTCTTCATCATCTCACTCCACCCGAATGCTGTAATGACAGCCATGGCCGGAAGGCTGCTTCCGGCCGGACTGCCTACTAGATGTTAAACTGCTGATTAAACGAATGTTATTCTGCAGCTTCCGCTAAAGTACGGTATGTTTTGTTCATTTCTTCTTTTGCTTCGTCTGCACTTGCTCCGCCTGCAATGTATTTCTGCAGAATTTCGCCGGCTTTCTGTTCGAAGCCATCCGGCCAGTAGCCTTTAACCCAAGGGTATGTCACGCCGTCTTTAAGAATCGTTTGCGTTTCTTTGGACAGCTGCGCGTCTGGGAACGGTGCAGTGGCTACCGTAGAAATTTGTTTCGTACCTACTGGAATGAAGGCTTTACCTGCTTCGGAAGTTGTCATCCAATCCAGGAATTTCAGCACTTCTTTCAAGTTCTCGGAATCTTTGTTGACGCGCCATACGATATTGGAGTCAACCATAAGGCCTGCTTTGGAACCGTCATCTCCGACCGGACCTGGCATAAAGCCCATATCGATGCTCGGGTTCAGCTTGCGAACGGAGTCCTCAACCCATGTGCCTTGTTATCGAGCGTAACGCCCGGAAGCGCAGTAGGCACGATGTTCTTCATGAACGGCTCGTTCGTCAGGTCGTACACATAATCTTGATAGGTCTTATTCTCGTTATAAGCACCCGTCATGAAGATATCAGGGATATCGCCTGAATTAATGCGGGATTTCAACAAGGTCGGATAGTCATCCTGATGAATCGTTGCTGTTATCGTAACGTTCGGATGTTCGATCTTGTAATCGGCAGCCAGCTTATTGATTGCTTCCGTCATCTCCGGCGCGTACTGGAGAATGTTGATCTCTACCGGTTCCGTGTTAGTACTACTGTTTTCATTCGTGCTATTATTGTTACTGTTCGCATTGCTTCCGCATGCCGTTAATAGTGCTGGTACAAGCGCTGCGGTCGCTGCCAGTGTTACCCATCTTTTTGCTGCCATAATCGTAAGCCTCCCCTGGTTGTTTAACGCTTACAAACTAGTATTCTTATCTTGCTGCTCCCTTATTTTCGTCTGAAACGCCCTTGCGAACAATGTAAAAAACAAACGCATTATGGGTAAAAAAATGACGAGTGGACAATTGATGTCCACTCGCTCTTATCATTCCATCTTCACCCTGAACTCTTGAGGAGTGAGACCGGTATATTTTTTGAACGCTTTGCTGAAATAATTCTGATCGCGAAAACCGACCCTTTCGCTGACGGTTTGAATTTTGAGCGATTTGTCGCTCAGCCATTCCTTCGCTTTGGCCATCCGAATTTGCAGCTGGTATTCATGAATGCCAATGCCATATTTCTGCTTGTAGGTACGAGCCAGATGCTCTTTACTCATATGAAACCGTTCCGCAAAGAACGAAACAGGCAGTTCCTCGTAATAATGCAGCTCAATATACCCTTTAATTCGCTCCGGCACCGATGTTGAACCGCTTTCAGATCGACGCGATTCCGCAAGCGCTGTAAAGAGCGGATGGAAATACTCCAGCACCGTGGCCTTGAAGACCGCATATTCGAATACTCTGCCTCGGAGCGAACGATCGAATTGGCCCAATGCCATCGCAGATAAGGAATCAGAAGGCGTGTCAGCCTTGAGCTGAGCAATCAGCATCTCCGCGAACATCCGCAATTCGTCTTCCATCGCCAGCATGCCGCTCATGGTAACTACGCCTGAGGCTTCAATCTCTTCCAGCCATTTGCGCAGCTCCTGCATCGCTTGACGCTCGCTGCCCGATTCAATCGTTTGTTCGAATAAATTCGATCGATCCAAGATCGACGGACGCTCGCCCTCCGCTTCCTTCGCTGTCGGCCGCAGATCGATCATATTAAGTGCCATCAACGAACGTAAGGCTGCAGCATACGAATCCCCGAGATCCTCGATCTGAGCAAGATGGCCTTCTGAGGCGACAAGCCTAATCGTAAACAAGGCTGTCAGCTTATCGATCATTCCCCAAATCCCGATACTTTGATTCGAGCCTGCTTCCGACAGATTAACAACAGCAACGATTTCCATCGCGTCACGGGTGTTTTTGAAGCTGAACGACTTTCCGAAACGCCCGAGAAGCTCGTCTACCGCATTCGTTAATGCGTAATAGAACGTATGGGTATCGCCGTAAAACTTGCGATCAATAACCTCCGCTGCATTCAACAGCTTGAAGACTACAACTCGGCAGAGCGCTTGTCCTGCATCTGTGCCAAGAACGGCTTCCAATTCCCGAATATGATGAAAACGGCCGTTACCATCGATGATGGATGAATAGATCTTCTCTTTGACAAGAGGTGCCGACAAGTTGCGATAGATCTGCGAGCTGCTGTCCACGAGATGCCGCTCGCGACGCTTGTTAATCAACGAGATGGCACGATCGATCACATCATTAAGCTCCGCTTTGCGAATCGGCTTCAGCAAATAGTCGATCGAACCGGCTTGCATCGCGCTGCGGGCATAAGTAAAATCATCAAATCCGCTGATGACAATGTAGCAGGCGTCCGGATAAGTAATCCTTGCTCGCTCCAGAAACTCTTCTCCGCCCATCAGCGGCATTTTCATATCGACAAATACGATATCCGGCTTCTGTTCTGTAAGTAGACGAAGACCTTCCTGCCCGTTACCCGCTTCCGCGACAATTTCAATTGCATGGTTGTCCCATTCGCCAAGAGCCCGAATAGCAAGGCGGGCGGGCTGCTCGTCGTCAATGATGATAGCCTTGTACATACGGTCTCTCCTCCTTCAAGGGCAGTGTAACGGTGACTTCCGTTCCAGCGCCGTGTTCGCTGGCAATATTCAATCCGTACTCCGGACCGAACAACAGCTTAATTCTCGCATTCACATTGTTAAGTCCAATGCCTTCTCGATATTCCACCAAATGACGATCCAGGAAGGAACGAATCTCGGTCAACCGGGCCGCGGATATGCCCGGGCCGTTATCGGATACGGTTAAGATTAACAGACCTTCATGGCTCGTTGCTTTGACGACGACATCCATGTCGCCTGTCATCTGCTCAAGTCCATGCTTGATCGTGTTTTCCACTAAGATCTGGACAATCATCTTCGGAATCCATGCTTCCTTGACGGCGTCCTCCACCTCAACATGCAGCCGCAGTCTGGAGCCGAAGCGTGCTTGCTGAAGCAGCATATAGTTGCTGATATGGGTTAGCTCCTCTTTGACCCGCACCGTCTCTGCTTCTTTGATCGAATAACGCAGGGAGGACGCAAGCGCATCCACCATATCCTGAATGCGATCCATCCCGCTGATAATCGCCTCAGTAGAAATCGCTTGAAGCGAATTGTATAGAAAATGAGGATTGATTTGGGCCTCTAATGCAATCAACCGAGCGTTGCGCTCATTCAATTGCATCTCGTACCGTTCACCAATGAGATCATTGATTTTCACAATCATTTGGTTGTACTTGCGCGAAAGGTGGGTAATCTCATCGCTTCCCTTGATTTCCCCCTGCACCTCGAAAATCCCATCTCCGAGCATCACAATTTGCCGGGACAGCTGCATTAGCCGTCTCGTTATCGCGTTAGCCGCAATCACAATGACCGAAATAAGCAATACAACTGCTCCGGAACCAACAAGGAGATTAATCCGCCGCGCATTTGCTGCATCCTTATTGAGCACGCTATATGGCGTCAACGTAACCAGCTTCCAGCCGTTATGCGGGGATACATTATAAATCGCCAGATAACGGGTATCATGGATCGTCCAGCTTCGCTGCTCCGTATCAACGGCGTTTATCGGAATGGTACGCGCAAGCTGCGCAGTAGCATCTGCCGCAAGACGAGGACCTTCTGCATAGAACAGTTCATTTGCTTCATTGAAAATACCGATGTACTCACCGGATTGGCCGGTCATATCCTGCAGGATTCGTTTGATTTCTTTCAAATTATACGTGATTGAGATCGCCGCAAGCGGCTTCTTATCCGCAATATTAATCAGGATCCGATGAAACACGAGGAAGTTGCCGCCATCCGTTTCGCCCGCGCCATAGCCCGACTCCATACTCCTAAACTTATGGCTTTGCGCCGCTTCCCTGTACCAACGTTCTGCCTCAGGGGCATTCGTTGCTTCTTGGCGAAGGTTTATGAACGCTTTGGACATGGTGTATTGCAAGCCTGTCTTCGGTGTATAAATGGACAGCGCTTCAATGTCATCACTGGAGTAGTATAAGTTCTTCAGCTGATTCTGGATATAGAGCTGACTGCCGTATTCTTTGGAAATAATAGCATCCATGAATTGCGAATCTTTGCGCAGCGAGATCGAGAGCTCATCCATTCGGTCCAAATAACCGTCTAGATTCTGATTGACCAGCTTGAGAATTTTGCGATTACTTTCGATGAAATGGTCTCGATTCATGCCCGCCGATTGCAGGTAGGACAAGTAGGAGAGCAGGATGACAATGCATGCTGCTATTGCTGAGAACAGCATAATGAGCTGGTTGCGAAGCTTACTCGCGATGGTGACATGAAGCATTTTCCATAAATTAACAATCACATGAAGTCCTCCAACGCAGAATAGTACCATTATAGCGCGTCGTTGAAAATATACAATTTACGCCTAACTTCACCCACACTCGACTCCTCCTCATCTGCTCTCTCATATGCTGACGAAGAGGAGTGATTCAAGCATGCCCAATTACAGAATTATCGTGGATTTATCTGATCGACACCTCTACCTGCTCGACGATAATATCGTCGTTCGAGGGTTCCCCGTTGGAATTGGCAAAATGCTGACGCGTACTCCGACCGGAGAGTTCACAATTATCAATAAACAGGAGAATCCGGGCGGTCCTTTCGGCGTGTTGTGGATGGGATTATCTAAGCCGCATTACGGCATTCACGGCACCAATGACCCCGGCTCCATAGGAAGAGAAGTCTCTCATGGGTGCATCCGGATGTATAACAATGATGTGCTTGCGCTATCCGCACTTGTCCCGGTGAATACAAGGGTTACGATTCGGCCATAATTCCGCATGTTTTGCACCTTCCGTTGCAACTTTATCGAGTGAAGGTGCGTCTACATAAACAAGACAATCCATCATATAAGAGGTGAATCCACTCATGTTGAAACGGTTCGCACTGTTTACGATGATGCTGCTGCTATTCCTGACAGCATCCCAATCGGTTTGGGCATTCTCGGATATTAAGAACGATCCCAATGAAGCGAAGATCGCGGAGCTTCAGAAGATGGGCATTCTGTCCGGAAGCGGCAAAACCGATGTGTTCCAGCCGAAGGGCAAGCTCACTTACGCTTCAGGCATTTCAATGATCGTGAAAGGACTCGGACTCAATATTGACAACATCCGCTTCATTAAGGAACCGAAAGTAACGGATAGTTTCCCGAAGATGAAGGACGATGCTTGGTATGCCAATTCTTTTATCATCGCTTCATTGAACGGACTGGATATCCCAAGAGATACCGATCCTGCCGCTCTGATGACGAAGGAGCAATTTGCTCACCATCTGATGAAGGGCATTCTTCGTCAAGGTGACTTTGCTTTCATCGATTTGTATGTCATCTTGAAGGATGAAGCAGATGTCGAGCAGGCCTACATGGACAGCATTCAGAAGCTCCTGATTCTCAAAATCGCACAGCTCGACAAAAACCAAAAGTTCTCACCTAAGACAGCGATTACGCGCAGCGATGCAGCCGGTTGGTTACATGGCGCCATCCAATTCGTCAAGAATACACCGCCTGTCCCACCGATTGAGGAGCCAATCCCGTTCCCGCTCTACGATTTGCAACTGTCCTCCAAGGCTGTTAACAGTGAGATTACCGAAGTAACGGTGTCCGCTCAAGCGCCTAATCCCGGTTATGGACTGCGCATTGCTTCCATTTCGTTCGAGGGCGATCAAGCGATCATCCATGTCGAACCGATCTATCCGGATAAAGACAAATTTTACGCACAGGTAATTACAAATGTAAAAGCCGTCACCTATATCGCGTCCGGCTTCAAACCGGTGCTCGGCGATGCAGGTGCATCTGTTGGCGGATCGACCGGCATTATTGGCGGTAACGGTACTTCTGCCAGCTCCCAAGCGCCGGATATGGCAGTTGGCCAATAATCGACTTCGTAGATTATGAAACAGGAAAACCCCTCCAAGCAAAGATGCTTTGAGGGGTTTCTTGTGTTAGGGCAGAAATCCTTGTTGGCCAAAATAAACGGTATCATGCGGCATCAACTCGCTCAGCTGCTGCAGGAAGAGATCTGCTGTCTGCGGCGTATATAGTGCTTCGTGGCCAAGCTCCTGATAGCGTTCAACCATCTTTAGCTGCGCTGTCCGTTTGCCCCCGCTGCCATCGCCGCGGAAGAAATCATCCACAACGACTCTCTCTACGCTGGCAGCGATGATTTCGGCAAATTTATCGCTGCATGGAAGCAGCGGCGATACGGCTGCCTGTACCGGAATGCCCGCTTCCCTCAGCTCACGGATTACCCGCAACCTCGCTGACAGAGGCGGCGCGTCCGGAGTCAGCTTCTTCCGAATGGATTCCAAATCAGTCTCGACAGTCACGCTTATTCGTATTCGGTCACCGAGGGTTCTGAACAAATCGACATCTCTTATTACCAATGGACTTCGAGTCTGCACGAGCAGAAACTGCGGTGGCTCCTCAGCCATGATTTCGAGCAGCTTCCTCGTCACACCTTCCTTGTATTCGGCCGGCTGATAAGGGTCGGTGGCGGATGACATAAATACGGTGACATTACCTTTGGTAAGCGCCTTGCGCCATTCCTTGCGGAAAGCATCCGCCTCGAATCGTTTCGGCTCTACCCACTCCCCCCATGGCTCGCTGCGAAACATCGCAATCGGCATTCGCCTAACATAACAGTAGGAGCAGCCGAACGAACAACCCACATACGGATTGAGCGTATACGCATATCCCGTCAAATAACCGGAAGCCGGATTGAGGAAGCGAACGGCCGCTTGCTTCTTCTTTCCGGGTTCAGATGCAGATGCGGTCATATCGCTCCCCCTTTAGGTTAACGTTCCCTGCAGCTCAGCAAGCATAGGGATGCGCCACTGGATTTCACTGACGCCAAGCTCCCGCAGATAATGATTCACGCGCGAGAAAGGACGACTGCCGAAGAAGCCGCGACGTGCGGCAAATGGGCTCGGATGTGCCGATGAGATGACAAAGTGGCGTTCCTGATTTATCGATGCCGCTTTCTCTTGCGCATGCTTCCCCCACAGCACAAATACGACAGGCTGTTCACGTTCGTTTAACTTTGCGATCACCGTATCCGTGAAGCGCTCCCACCCCATGCCTTGATGGGATGCCGGCAATCCTGCTTTTACCGTCAGTACATTGTTAAGGAGCAGTACGCCTTGCTTAGCCCAAGCCTCCAGAAATCCATGATCAGGGATCGGCAGATCAAGGTCAGACTGCAATTCTTTATAAATGTTCTGCAAGGATGGCGGCGTCTTCACGCCGGGCAGCACCGAGAAGCTAAGTCCATGCGCCTGCCCAGGTCCGTGATACGGGTCCTGACCGATGATAACTACACGCGTATCCTGATACGAGGTGTAGTGGAGTGCATTAAATATCGCGCCTTGATCCGGGTAAACCAGCTCCGTCTCATATTGCTTCGCTAACTGCGAATTCAAATCGCGAAAATACGGCTTTTCCAATTCCCCGTTCAATACTTCAGCCCAATCGTTTCTAAGTACCAAAGTCATTTCGTCCCCCATTAATTGAAATAAAAAACTCCTTTGCCGTCGTTCTGAGTTCAATCAGAAGTGGTGCAAAGGAGGTTGTCTGTACTAAATCGAATACGATTATTTTAACATACTGCATAGGCGAATACAAAAGTTCAGCACCTGCTTAGCAATAGAAAAAGGAGCCTTTGCAGGCTCCTTCTCGACGGTGATCGATCGTTGAATTCTTCCATTCTCACACTAAACTTCTTTGAAAAACTTGGGCACCGCTTAGTACTCACCGATTTGACCCGGATCGTTATCAGCGCGTGTGTTCAGATCTGCTCTGCGACACAACCCCTCGCTTCCATATCGTGAAGTGATTAAATAAATTCCTCCAGTAGCCCTAGCACCATAAGGTCCAACGGAACCACACCTCTCTTCACACCGTCAACAATTATTATGCTCCGATTGGACTCGCTTTATACAGCCTGTATTAAAAATGTTGAACTGTCGCGCGATTTACCAGCTCAACCTCATGATAAAATTGTTTGTTTTTATTCGATTGAAAGTAAAACCTGTGATCGGTGAAATCCACATAAAATACAGGGATTTTCGTCCGTCTCGAACGGCATTTCTCCTTACTGTTCGTTGTGAACGAGCTACCTTTAGCTGTTCCGATAAAGTCATAGCCGTACGTGCTGGTTTCATGATGAGGCAAGTAAAATACAGACCCTTTCTGAGGGACAAAATAAATCGATTCTTTCGTCACCGATAAAAATCCGTAACCGGCATCTCCCCATGCCTCAACCGACATGATTGGCATTTCCTTGTATTCTTTGCGAATAAGCCGCTCACATCTCTGCCGCTTAAGGTTCTCCATGATGTTATATAGAATTGGCAACACCACGCACCACAAAGGGGTAAGCTTTATGTATAAGTGATTCCCCCAGAACAGCCATGTAACCAGCCCAACGAGGAAGACCAGCAAAAATATAGAGAGCCTCAAAAAACTCCTGCCAGCATAACTAATTCTCACTGTTCATGACTCCTTTTATTATTTTCATATCATTTCTCACAGATATAATAAATAATAACTAGATTCGAGCTTTCCGTCTGTTGACTTTACGTCACATTGCCGCTATTCTCTTAATGTATATATGGGAAATAATAGGGGGTTTAATAGGCAGCAATGGATATATGCCTGGAGTTTGGACAAAGAGTGAAAGAACTCCGAGCCAGGAGCGGAATGTCACAGGAACAGCTGGCATATCGATCTGGACTAGACCGTACGTACATAAGTGGAGTTGAACGGGGAGAACGTAATATTAGTCTTGTCAATATCCAGAAAATTACGGCTGCACTTCAAGTCACCATGTCTTATATGTTCTCTGGAGAGCGGTTCTCCTTAACGCCTACCTACCTTCCCAGAGATTTCAAAGTCCCCTTTAAAGAGCGATTTCAATACAACCTGGATCCGGAGAAGAAAGTGCTGGCATTCTCGGTTAGCGGGTTGTTCTCAGGCAAGCAGGATGTGGATTATTTATCTTCTGTCATCTTGGGGATCTGTTCCGCCTATGGGCAGAATGAGTTGAATATACTGGTCGATCATCGCGAGATGAAAGCCTCAGATGGGGAAGCCGTTGTCTATTCTCCTGAAATCGTGGAACTCGCTACCGTCTTCCAACAGGAGTTAACCAAATATAGCAATCGTGTGGTTGCCCTCTGTAATTCCGAGTTTATGGTCCAACAATTAAACCATGTGGCCAAGTCAAGCGGCATCTTCGATAAAGCAACGCATCTCTATGAGAAAGATAAAGATATGATCGGAAGAGCCTTCTCGCTGCTGGACATTCACAGTAATGCACTCATCAAACCAGCCAAATAAATAACCTCCATCGTGAGTACCTGATTGAATCAGATACTGCGATGGAGGTTTGTTTGTTTATTTAACCAATGAGCCGCTTCTTCAAGGATGATTCGATCTCGCAGCAGCATGAACCGAGTGGAATAATCGCTGACGGAGCTGTTCATGAATACGATGGCTTGATTGAGATGAACCCACTTCACTTGCATGCCGAGCTTGATCTCATTGTCTGATAGAGATGTAGCACCGGGCAGGTCTACCACTTTCGCGATGTAGCTGAACGAGCGCTGGAAAAACCGATTTCTATTCTTATGTTCATCCATATAACCCAGCTCATGAACAATGGATGCCATGCAGCCCGTTTCTTCTCTTATCTCCCGTATTAATGCTTCCTCGGCGTTCTCCCCCGCTTCTACCCCACCGCCGGGCAATTTATAAAGGCCTAGCTTCGCCATATACATCATCGCGACTTGGAAGTGGTCATTAATAAGAACGCCTCTGGAAGCGTGCCTAGACACCAGCTCCAGCATCTCCGGCTCACCGCCGTCAAAGTCACTGTCTGTGATTGTTCGAAGGAGTTGCAATTGTTTCACCTCGCTGAAGTTTAGGTATCTATTATCATATCTATGACTAATGAGATTATATTTCCAGTAGATGGGATATGGCAATACTTAAATTCAGATCGTGTCCGATTAAGTAAAAAAAAACCGACTTGCTCGCTGGCAAGTCGGCTTGTGTTTTCTGCTTATTTTTACAGGGAACTCTTTAACGCTTCGATGCTCTGCAGCAACAGATTCGCGAAAGCGGTGTTGATCTTTTTGCCTTTCTCCTTGTTGATATCCTTTTCCAGCTGTTTGAAATCCTTCGCGTCAAGCTTGCCTTTCGCTTGATCCTTTTGGATTTTGTCAATATCCGATTGAAGAGATTTCACTGTTTTGGCGTCCGCGATCAAACCGCGGGTTGCCCCGAGAGAGATCAGTTCGTCTAATTGAGCAACTTCTATCGTGATTTTCAAGCTGAACGTCTGCGTCGTTTGATGACCGAGATTATCCGTTGCTATAGCGACGATCGGATACGTTCCAACCGCGAGGCCGAGCGGATCTACGGAAACCGTTCCGGATGTCGTCTTGCCGTTAAAGGATACGGTCAATGATTGCAAGCCGCTTCCGCTGTCGCTTGCGGAGAATGTGATCGATACCGCTTCTGTTTGGAGATACGACAGATCGCTTGGAGCAACGATTACCGGCGGCGTCGAATCAATCGTGACGAGGGTTTCGCCCGTTACTCCTGATCCGTCATTTGCCGTGGCGACGACTTTGACTACACCGTCCCCCACTGCTGTCAGAAGGCCGTTCTCATCGATCGTCGCCTTGTTCGTTGCGTTGCCATCCGTGCCGACGACCTTCCAGGAGACGGATTTATCGGTTGCATTGTCAGGCGTCATGGTTGCGGTCATTTGCATCGTCCCGCCGAGGCTCGCGATCGCGGATGCTCCGCTCGCACCCGTTACGGCGATTCCTGTCACAGCTACATCAGTGTCATTGCCCGGCTTATCGTCCGGGTTCCCAATGTCGACAGGAACATAAGTACTCTCGCCAGGCACTGAGATGGACATCGGTTCGGTGTAGCCACAGATGCCAAAATATCCCTCGTTCGTATGATAATTATTCTCGTCAATCCAACTTGCGACGATCGTGTCGCCTGCCTTGACGCGGATCCACACGCCATAGTCGGTGTTTACTGTACTGATTTTAACCAGTGTGTCTGTATACGCCGGTACAAAGCCTTTGTTGTCCGCCAGCGCCGATCGGCCGTCATCCGACAGAATGCTTGAACCGGTCTTCCAGAGTTCCTGCCAATGCTGAATCTCAAAGGAGCCCTCCTTGAAGATAACACTGTATTTTGAGCCGCTCCAAGGGTTGTTTAGAAGATCCCCCTCGGTCGGAGCTCGCAGGGTAAAGTTCGGGAACGCCCCGGTGTTCATGCCGGACTCGAAGCCCACCACGAACTCTGCGTCGCCGAATGTTCTACCGGTGTAACCTGCAGTTCCAGCTCCGACGGGGGTCAACTTGGTATCGTTATTCTCCCAGTTGATTGAAGTCCCTCCGGATTTCCAATTAGCCTTATCTGCAATGACTGTGCCCATATCCACATACTCGGTCACGCGTCCGAGTTTGATGGAGGATCCAGTCGCCAGGCCGAAGTAACCAGGGGAGGAGACGTTTAAGTTATTCTCATCTCGCACGGAGAATAGCGTTTCGTCTCCATTCTTGAGCGTCACGGTCACGCCGCCGTACCCGCTTTCGTTGACATCATCCCATACTGCTCCGGCCTTCAAGAGCCGATCGTTAATGTCTACCGTCCATTGCCCCAATTGGAGACCCTGACCGTTGTAATAACGGGTCAGTGTGGCAGTCCTGCCTTGAATAGCAATCTCATACCTGTTGGCAGTTCGCGTAGCCGCATTTGCCCGAAGTATGATGTTCAGGTCAAGAGCGTCAAGATCTTCACTCTCGTCCAGTTTCAAATAGAAGTCCTTGTTACTGTACTTTTCCTGGGTGTAGAACGCAGCTGCTGATTGGCCGGACTGAGCTTCCAGGGTGAGACCGGTCGGTTCGTCTTTCACAAACGACGATTGGTTGGCTGCCGTCCATTTGGCATTCTCAAACAGCATATCGTCCAGCAGTGCCACTGGGGACTGAAGCATCGGGTACAGATCGTCGCTGACAGGTCCCTCGTCAGGCGTAAGATCGGCACGCACAACCGAGAAGTCGTCTACCAGTGCTCGTGATCCGGATGTTGTCTTTGTGGCGTAGACTTTGGCTGTTCCGGTCTCGTCTGCCGTAAATGTGATGGACACCGATCGCCATGCGGGCCGGTCCAATTCATCTTTGAGGGTATCTGCACCGACAATTACGCCTATTTCTACCTTCTGCCCTTCGGCGCTGCTGCCGTTGCCCATCCGGGCAAAGCCGCGCAGCACGTATTCCACACCAGGCTCCAGACCTGCAATCTCCTGCTCGAGTCCGATGTTCTGACCGGTCAGCTCCACTGCGTTCTGATCGCGGGCATGAGCGTTGTCGGCCGATGAACCGGCTCTGACGAGCGATGCGCTCCCTGTCCCTGTTTTTTCCCAATACGGCATTGAGCCCATGCTCGGGAATTCCACGCGCGGCCACTCAAAACCGCTGTTGAACAACAGGTTTCTGTTCGAATAAGACAGGAACTGCGGGCCGCTGCTAACATCTTCGGCCGTTACCGGAGTACCCTTCAGACCGGCAGTCCAGCTATCTCCCGGCTGATAGGAGCCCATACTGACTGCGTCGGAACCGGATTTCAGGGTAAAGTCAAACGCCGATGGGTTGTTAAAGGTCGCGGTTCCATCGATGTCGTCATTTGGCCTGCTGTAGTTGTCCAGTACCACCGCGCCGGCGTTAACGTTATCAGTACCCACGCCGCGGGAATCTACGATGTTGTTCATAAAAACGTCCATGTAGGCGTCGCCTGGGGAGTTCGTGTAAATTTCAGGATTCGAGTGACTGGTTGCTCCTTTGTAGACCGTGTTGTTGACCACGGATATAAATTCGGAGCTGGAGTTAATGAAAACAGCCGTCCATGGCAAATTCCAAAACACATTGCCGTATACCAAGGCGTTCTTGCAGCCCAGATCAAAGTACACGCCATTGGAAAATTCGCTGTGGGAATCATGGATTTTGTTGTGGTGAATTTGGCTGTTACCAAAATCGTTATAAGCGAAATACATCAGTCCTGCGTCAGTGCTGTGCCAGTTACCGTCATGGATATCGTTGTAGGAGATTTCGCTGGCGTAGAAGCTGCCGCCGATCAGAGTTCCGCTGGCGTTATAAATCTGGTTGTGGCTGATCAAATGGTTGATACCCGAAATGGTTATCGAGAAGGTAAACAATGTCGGGCCGGTAGTAGCGTCATGCAGCTTGCTGTTGACGATCTTGTTGCCTTCGCCTTCAACGGTGACCAGCGCACCGGCAGAATAGGCGATCTCGCTGTTGATCAAGGTGTTGTTCTTGCCGCCTACGATGATGCCGCCCCGCTCATTATCTGGGGACAGGAATTCGGTGACGTACTTGGCTGTCATTTTATTCACTACATTGCTCACGCCGCTGCGCATAGTCAGGCTGCAGCCGTTTAGGTCGATACCTTCGATATGGATGTATTTACGGCTGGACAGATCCAAGCCCCAATCACGTGCTTTGTAACGAACATCCAGATCATTTGGGTTTAAGCCGTTCGGGAGCTGTACATACAGCGTTTCGCTATTCTGGTTATAAAACCACTCATATGGTGCATCCAGAGCGGCCATTGCGTTCTGGATATAGTAATGGAAATCATCGCCTGAGGCGTAGCCGGTTGGGCCTAGCTCATAGAAATTCATGTTTGCAAGATTAAGCCAGCCTGGCGTGGATGAGACGACTTCCGCACCGGATAAGTTCCATCCGCGGTTGTCCATACCCACAATCGCTGCACCGTCCCATGTACCTGCCGGTTGGTTCATCTCGGGGTCGCGCAGCTTGCCCGTAGGGGTAGACCATCCGCCGGTACTGGCATTCTCGCCGTCGAACTCATAAGTCAGCCAGTTCGGACGATAGTACGCGTCTTCCTTCGCAACGTTCGGATACCGTGAAGGCAGCATGGCTTCGCCGTCCACAAAAATTTGATTGCGGTAATTGCCCATCGGCAAGCTGATGTTCACTTTCCAGAGGTTGGCGTCATCTGCGTCATATTCCACCGCACTTGGGTTTGACGCCGTCTGCCATGCCTCGGTGATCAGGTTCGCACCTGAGATGACTACTTTCTCGCCGTCGCCAGATTTAAATGAAATCGGGTGTTCAGCCGTGCCGTTGTACTTCGGACGTACGGATTCTTCATAGACGCCCTCGTGGATGATTACGGTTTCGCCAGGCAGGAGAACATTAGCTGCCTTCTGAATCGTAAGGAATGGTTCGGCATCGGTGCCGGGGTTGCTGTCGCTGCCGGTCTTGGCCACATGATAGGTTTTGTCGCCTACCTGATCGGTGTCGGCCGGATCTGTCTGCTGTCCGGTGCCGTCTGTATTAGGCGCTCTGTTATATAGCGCTGCATGTGCGGTGCTACCCAGAGCAGAGGTGAAGATCGAAAGCTCATCCAGAAGGCCGGTATACGCGCTTTCATTATATCCGCCTCCGCCGAACCATTTGTAGGATTGAAGATTAACAGGGAATGTGGACGTATATGTCTTTTCACCGATCTGACTGCCGTCCAGATAAAGAACGACTGTTTTCTCCGTCGCGCTAAAGGAGAACGACAGATAGTGCCAGTTGCCGTCGGCCAAATTCCCTGCTGGCGCTGAAAGGCTGCTATCCCACTCGGAGCCATCAGATCCGTAAGATAGGAAGTTTATCTTGGTGTCGGTGTAATTGTTTTCACTCGTGCCCCAGCCGATATTCCACCAGATTTCTCCGGCATGTAACCCCCAACTGCCATCGGAGCCGCCATAAGGCGGGGCCATTAATGAACTGGATGTTCCTGGACTAGGAGCTGAGGGTTTGACCCATACGCCCATGGTAAGATCATTTACATTCGCGAACTGAGCACCGTAGTCGATTGTGAGCCCGCTCGCACCTCTGCTGTCCGTGGTGATTGCGGAAGTATTGCCCCGGCCGCTGTGATTGATATCCCACATATAGTTGGTTAATGTAGCCGTCAGACCGTCCGAAAGGGCGCCGGAGGTTGAACCATTGCCCTCATTGAAAGGAAAAAGGATCTCGCCTTGCAAGGGATCGCCTGAATTGCCTGTATTGTCGCTCGTATTAGGCGCTCTGTTATACAACGCTTCATGAGCGGTATCGCCCAGAACGGAAGGGAAAACGGAAAGCTCATCCAGCAGGCCCGTGTACCCGCTTCCATTATAGCCAGCCCCGCCGAACCATTTGTAGGCTTGCAGATTAATAGGGAATGTGGACGTGTAGCTCTTGTTACCGATCTGATTGCCGTCCACATACAGTGCGACTGTTTTCGCCGTCGCGCTGAAGGAGAACGCCACATAGTGCCAGTCACCGTCTGCCAAATTCCCCGCTGGCGCCGAAAGGCTGCTTCCCCACTCGGATCCATCCGATCCGTATGATGTGAAGTTTATGGTTGTGTCGGCGTAATTGTTTGCACTGGTGCCCCAACCGATATTCCACCAGATTTCTCCGGCATTTAACCCCCAACTGCCAGTGGTACCGGCATAAGGCGGAGCCATTAAATAACTGGATGATCCAGGAGTGGGAGCAGAGGGTTTCACCCAAACGCCCATCGTAAGTTCATTTACACTCGCGAACGGAGTACCGTAGTCGATCGTCAGCCCGTTCTGGCCTGTTTGGTCATTGGTAATCGCGGAAGTATCGCCCCGGCCATTGTGATCGATATCCCATACATAGTTGTTCAATGTGGCTGTCAGCTCACCGGAATTGGCGCTGGAGGTCGAACCATTTCCCTCATTGAAGGGGAATAGAATCTCGCCTTGGAGAGAATCGCCAGGATTGCCCGGATTGCTAGGATTGCTAGTATTAGGTGCTCTGTTATATAGTGCTTCATGCGCAGAGTCACCCAGAACAGAAGGGAAAACGGAAAGCTCATCCAACAGGCCGGTGTACGACTTAGCCTGGTACCCATTCCCTCCGAACCATTTGTAAGCTTGCAGATTGACTGGATATAGGGAACTATAATCTTTCTCGCCGATCAGATTGCCGTCTACATACAGAGCGATCGTTTTCGCAGTTGCACTTAAGCTGTATGCCAAATAATGCCAGTTTCCATCTGCCAGATTGCCTGCCGGCGCTGAGAGGCCGCCATCCCATTCGGAACCATTCGATCCATAAGACAGGAAGCTTATACTTGTGTCAGCGAAGTTGTTTGCACTGGTGCCCCAGTTGATACTCCACCAGATTTCTCCACTACTGAATCCCCAATTGCCTGTAGTACCAGCATAAGGCGGGGCCATTAAAGAACTGGTTTGTCCGGAATTGGGGGCTGCGGGCTTCACCCAAACGCCCATCGTAAGATCATTTACACTCGCGAAAGGAGTGCCGTAGTCGATTGTAATTCCGTTCTGGCCTGCTTGGTCATTGGAGAACGCGGAAGTATTGCCTCGGCCATTTGGATTCCAAGCGTAGTTGTTTAATGTCGCTGATAGATCGCCCGACAGGGCACTGGAGCTCGAGCCATTCCCCTCATTGAAGGGGAATAGAATCTCGCCTTGGAAGGGATCGCCTTCGGTAGGGGTATCTGCGAAAGCAGTCGCGGGCAGTAGTGTTAGTGCCACTAGCAAAATACTAAGAACCAAAGCAGTCAGACGCGATGCCAGGCGTGATTTCAGATTGTGCTTGTTCATATTATTATCCCTTCTGTGGTATATTTTGTGAAAACATTCATGGTCTATCATCAGGGCAAGCTTGTTAATCCCCTCCCAACATTTCGTCGTACGGATTGTAACGCAGCAAGCGTTTATTCATTGTCAACTTGTATTTTAGAGTCAGAAGCAAACGGAGAAAATGAACTATTCTACGATTTTCGGACGAAACATATTGCAGCCCTCTCCTACGCCTCTTTATTTTGATTGGAATCAAGCTAGCAAAAAACGGCTATTCTTTGACGGGCAGCCGTTCCATAAAACACCTCAACAACGAAAAAAGGTTCCAGCTCTCTTCGAGCTGGAACCTTTATATTTCAAAACTTGTGTACAAATATATTAACTTATATTCAAAAAAAATAAAAAATTACAATCTAGTAGAACGATATGGTAATTTCATCTAGGTAGATTGTCGTTGAAAATGTCAAAAGAGTTCATTTTGTAGTTGAATTTTAATAGGCTATAATTTAATATCAAATATGGCTCCCCTATATTCCACGATTTGCTATTTGGTCATGGAAACCATTCGTCATTGATTGTTACTTTTATATGTTTTTAGCACCACCATTGGAGATTTATTTATTACTCAATTTCAATGGAGGACTATGACTATGAAAAAAGCGAATGTAGTGTTTTATAGGAAGTCACACACATCGATGAATGTTGCCAAGGTGGCCCGTTCCTTAGCTAAAACTTTTTTTAATTTAGCTTTTGCGGAAATTATTAAAGCAATCGTTCAACACGTTGTGTAAAGACATCAGCTCTCTTTATTAGGGGGCTGATGTCTTTAATTTGGTTCAATAATTAGTGCTGCCAAAAAAGTCTTTCTCAAGCAACTCCATTGTTGCTGGCGCTGATTTTTTAACTTTCGTGATACGCATAATAAAAATACCTCCCTTGATTATCTGATCTAGTCAGATACTGCAAAGGAGGTATTATAAGCTTTTACGAAAATCCTGTGTGGTAAGTTTAAACGCACAGGATTTGATGTTTTAAGTATACATACAAGCACCCTTAAAAAATAAAAAAACCTTGAATCATCAAGGTTTCTTGTTGGATGCCGAGGACGGGAATCGAACCCGTACGGTGGTCACCCACCGCAGGATTTTAAGTCCTGTGCGTCTGCCAGTTCCGCCACCCCGGCATGTTCATGATTGTGGAATGGTGGGCCCTGAGGGACTCGAACCCCCGACCAATCGGTTATGAGCCGACCGCTCTAACCAACTGAGCTAAGGGCCCTTACGATAATAATCGAAAGGTTGGTTGCGGGGGCAGGATTTGAACCTGCGGCCTTCGGGTTATGAGCCCGACGAGCTACCGAGCTGCTCCACCCCGCGATAACACTCATTCACTACAAATCATTCAATGGCGACAAGAAATAATATACTATATGATGCATGAATAAGTCAAGTATATTTTTATGGCAGAAATCGAACGCCGAATCTTCCTTTGCGCGAACGAAATACTTCGATCTCTTGCGGACATTCATAACCGTATACCCACCAGTCGTTTTCCATCCGTCTAACCAGACATCCGGCTTGAAATTTGGTTTCATACAGACGCCCCCAATATATCCACTTCATGTCACTTACTCCCTTCTTCGCCGTTTCGCTTAGAATGCCCCATTTTCGGAAAAAACAAGCATCGGCTCTGAACGATCCGACAAAGATATAAAAAACCGCATCGACGCAAGATGCGCCAATGCGGTTGCTCCACTATAATTTAGCCTTTACCGCCGTAAACATTAATGCCTACGCCGCCTCCGCCATCAACCGGCTCAAGCGGACCATTCGGATTGTCCTTGATCTTCTGCAGCATGGCATCCCCTTTGGTCTGCCATTCTTTAAGCGCCTCTTCGACGGATTTCTTCTTCTGTATGACTTCCTGGAAGAGTGGCTGTGCAAACTGTTGAACCTGATAGAGGTTCGGCTTCTCGCGGTAGAGCTTCTCAAGCGTGATATCCTGCGGTGGAATCGGTTTAAGGGTGTAGAAGGCCTCGATGTTATAGTTCATGCCGTCCTTCGGCTTCAGGAACGATTTACGTGCTACCATCTCATACGTGCTGCGGGATTTCAGCTTCGCCCATTCCTTGCTGTTGTTGAACTGGATGAAGTCCCAAGCATCGTCGCTGTTCTGTGCATTGGCGCTGATCGCCATTAGATTGTTCAAGTAGATGCTGCCGCCAATACCAGGAGCTTCCTCGAAAGTCGGGATCGTCACGACATCCCAATCCGGGGATGGAATCTTAGGGTTCTTAGTGGCATAATCTTTCGCTCTGGACAGCTCATTCACATAGTCATAGCCGCCGATCATCATGGCGATGCGACCGCTGATGAATAGATCGTTCTGGAACGGGTTAAATGCGACTTCTTTGTCCCTGGCAATGCCACCGCCGCCACCGTTGTTCATATCTTCTTGGGTAGGTACGATTTTCTCTTGGTACAATGCGGCTACTTCACTCCACACTTTGCGCCATTGCGGTGTATCTACGGTCATCTTCTCTGCTTTATTGTCAAACATCTTAAGCTGAAGAGGTGCCGAGTAGGTTTGCGAATCCCAGAACGGGTCTCCGCTCCAACGATTGAACGAGAATCCGAATTTACGCTCTGCCCCTTCGCCCTTCGCTACCTGTTTGGCCTTCGTAAGGATATCTGTCCAAGTCATGCCGTCTGTCGGCGGCGTAACACCGGCATCAGTAAACAACTTCTTATTGTAATAGAGCGCTGAAGCATTGAAGGTCGGCGTAAGCGCATAGAGGCTGCCGCCTCCCGCATCCTTGATACCATCGATAACCGTCGGTACGAAATCCTCGATATCAAATTCACTCTCTTGGATCAGAGGGTCCAGCTGTTTAAGCAGATTGTCTTCTACCAGACGTTTCAAATAAGAAGATTCCAGTACAACAACATCGACAGGGTTCTTGCCGTTGATCATCTCTTTCAGCTTCTCATAGGGGTCTGGCTGCTTCTTGTTCGGATCGGGCTCTTCGAAACGCTGGTCATCATAGTTGATTGCTGCTGCGATTTCGATGTCGATATTCGGATGCGTTAGTTCGTAACCATCCGTGAACTGTTGACGCAGATAAGGTTCATTATCGGAATTGGAATACATAAAGCCGATTCTCAGTACATGACGCTCTGCTTCATTGCCGCTGTCTCCCTTGCTGCATGCTGCAAGACTTGATGCCAGCAGGCCTGCTGTAACCGCCAAAGCAGAAGTCCTCATAATTAGTTTTCCCCGTGAACGTCTTACCTTCTTCTCCATTGGTTCTACCCCTCCAGTGATTTAGGCGGCGAGATAATGATGCGCTCACCGTCAAATTCCATTGATGCTTTATCTGTAATTTGTAAGGCTGTTAAATACGATTTCGGAATTTGAAGTCTGCCTACCCGGTCAACGACGACATATTCTTCATGCATGGCCTCAGCGCCGCCGAGAGTCGAATGGTCGCCTATCTGATCTTTATCGTCCAGATTCGGGTTCCGCTTAATAAATTCGGTACTGGTTAATCCATCCCGAATCGCCACGACACGGTCAACCTTACCGGCTAACGATAAATCATGCGTAACGATAACAATCGTAATGCCGATCTCGCGATTAAGTCTGCGGAAGATATCCATGATGAGATCTGAAGTACGCGTATCGACGGAGCCTGTCGGCTCATCGGCAAGCAGCAGCTTCGGCCGGTTTGACAGCGAAATCGCGATTGCAACCCGCTGCTGTTCACCGCCTGAGAGCTGATGCAGCTTATTGTGCATGCGCTCCTTCAGCCCCACCCACTCCAGCAGCTGCTTCGCATAAGCGCGATCCAGTTTGGAGGACAGCATCATCGGCATCTCCACGTTCTCGAGCGCCGTTAAATACGGGAGCAAATTGCGTGCATTACTCTGCCAGATAAAACCGACGGTATCGCGTTTATAAGAAACGAGCTGCTCATCGGTAATCTTGAGCAAATCCCATGGCCCTACACTCACTTGGCCGGCCGAAGGGCGGTCAAGACCGCCCAGTATATTGAGCAGCGTCGATTTCCCGCTGCCGCTGTTGCCGATAATCGCCATCATTTCACCTTCACGGACGTGAAGGTTCAGCCCTTGCAGTGCAACGACCTCAAGATCATCTGATTTGTAAATTTTAACGAGTCCCTCGCAAGTAATCATGAGGTCTTAACGCTCCTCTCCCATCTTAACGGCTTGATGTACGCGCAATCTGCGGATATGAATGAGTAGAAGCGCTGCACCCATCAGCATCATGCATCCGACCACGATGTAGAGCTGCGTCGTATCCTTGGAATCGAATACGACCCTAAACGGCGGTACAGAGTTCGCGACATTATCGGTCGTCTGCAGGAATGGCAAGAATAGCAAACTTGCAATTTTGCCGATTAGGATACCGAGTCCAATGGACAGTCCCGCTGTAAACACCTGCTCAAGCAGCAGCATACCGGTCAACTGCTTCCTGGAGAGCCCCATCGCGCGAAGAACACCAAACTGTACGATCCGCCCTGATAGATTAAAGAACCAGAACAGAATGTAGCCCGTTAGCGAAACAATGATGGAAACAAGGAAGCCGAGACTTAGGATCCCGAATACGCCGCCGCGTGTCGGATGCTTCGATTGCACAGCAAGCTCAATGCGCACGTCCTGAACATTCGCAAGCTCAATGCCCTCATCCTGCAGCTGCTTCATGATTGGAGCGGTAAGCGCACCTGGTTTCATTTTGAGCCATACATCGTAAGGAATCATCGGAACTTGGTCATAGATATAATCCAGATTCGCGATGATGAACGGTGATGAATCCGGATATTGACTCGGCCAGTACGGTACGATACCGACGACGACGAAGTCAATCATTCCTTCCTGCAAACCGGCAGAGATCGTATCGCCAAGCTTCAGCTGATATTTCTCGGCCACGTTGGAAGGAATAATAGCCGCTTGTTCATAGAGCCCTAAATAATTTAAGTAGTTGAACGGATGCGAAGGATACAGATCGTCACGGAACCAGGCCACCTTGGAGAAATCGACATTGTCGATGCCCATGACGGTTCCTTGTCCGGCCGATCGTCCTGAAACGACGATATTGGCTTTGGTCTGCAGCACGCGCGCCGCCGCCTCTACCCCATCCAGCTTGCGGAACACTTCAAATGGAGGCTCCGAATAGTTGATCCGAGTCGGAACCGTAGAGCCGCCGCCGTTGCCGCCGCCTCCACCATTTCCGCCTCCTCCATTGCCTCCAGCACCATTGCCGCCGGCTCCTTCTCCACCGCCGCTGCCGCCTTGTCCGCCACCGCCACCGCCGGCATCTCCGCCTCCGGTGTCGATCACTTCAGCAGTTCCTTCCCATACCGTCTGCATGACAACATCGGTTCCGAATTTGTAGAGCGTCCGCTCTGTAGAGTTCAGATCGATCGTTCGAGCCGCAGAAGCATTGTAAACTCCTAATCCAAGCGTCAAGATAAGCAATATCATCAGCGGGTAGTATCCCTTCGACGATCTCGACAGCTGAGTCAAAGTTAAGTAGAGCGGCACCGGAAGCACCTTCCGGCCGATCCAATTAAACAGCTTCAGCAGCCATGGGAAGACGCGAAGGAAGAACAAACCCATTGCGAAGATTGCCAACGCCGGAACAAAGAACAGAAAAGGCTGCACGTTCAGCTGATCCGTCGTCATTTTGCTTTTGAACGAAATCATCTGGCGTTCATTGAATAAGTACCAGCCATAAGCTGCGATGCCAAGCAGCAGCACATCGCCATACCATCTCTGCCAAACCGGTTTACGATCAGAGCGCGCGATCTGCTTCTTATAGTCCACAATCGAAGCCCTGGCATAAATAACCGCTGGGATGATGGTCGCCAGAAGGGCAAGAACCACAGAGCCGATACCTGCGATAATCGACTCTGTTCCGAATCCAATCGGAATCGATTTCCGATTGACGAATTCCAGGAATCCATTGGCCGAGCCGATGCTCTTCGCCATAAACCAACCGATTAACGGACCAATGAGGAGAGCGACGATTCCGAGCAGTAATCCTTCCAGCATGTAAATGCCGATGATCTGCCTGGTTCCCGCTCCCCGGCTTCGTAATACAGCGATATCACTGCGCTGTTTATCAAGCGATTGCCGGGCATTCATTGCGATAAAGTAAAACACCATCGCCAGCATCGGTGCAGCCAATGTAAAGAGCAGCAGCTGCAGCTGAAGACTCGACTTGCGGAATTCATTGAGCAGTTTAGCGAATGAGATCTCTACTCTCGTATCCTTCAAACGCTGGTACAGCTCGATGTTCAACCGCTCAAGCGTCTGATTCAGCGGCGACAATTGACTTGTCTTGATATCTTTCAAATCGAATGCATAATACCAGTTAGCCGTATGAACCGGAATCTTCCGATCCTTCATAAGCCCTTTCTGGAAGGCATTCTCGCCGATTTGCAGCGTACTCATCAAGCCTTCAAGCCCTTGATACCAATACGGATCCGTATCGCTAAGCGGCTTAAACGCTCCGACGATCTTAACGCGAAGCGTCAGATTCAAACCGCTGTAGATCGGGTATTCAAACACATCGCCGATATGAATGTCACTGCGGTACATCGCCTCTTCCAGAATGACCGCTTCGATCGTGTCATCGTCACCAACCGTGTCGGTGTACCAACGACCTTGCGTCAGTTCTGTTTTCTTATCGAGGCCGCTCATCGATGTAAGTCCCATCTGACGAACCCGGCTCGCATCGACGGTCGTTGGATCCTCCGGCGTCAGCTCCGCCGTTCGAATGGCTAAGCTTTGTACATAGGTGCCGAAAGGAAATCCAACTTCACTCGGCACATCCTCGCGGATATAACGGGACACCTCGGTCAACGCATTCAAATCCGTCTTACCGGTCGTTTCCTGGTAACGCATCAGAAGCGATCCCGCCGGCAGCCCGCTGCTCTCTTCCATGAGCGATTGTGCCACAACCCGCTTCAGCGCTCCATCCGCGTACATCGGGATACTGGTCGCAAAGGCGACGGCAATGATCAAGCCGGCCAGCGAGCTGAGCGTCATCCATCGCGTGTTCCACATTTTGCGAAGCAGAAAGCGAAATAGCGGCATCCCCATAGCTTATCGACCTACGACTTTCTGCCCCGGTGTCAATCCCTTGAGGATTTCAACTTGCGTTGCCGTTTGCTGCCCTACTTCAACATCCACCTCGCGTTTGCCGTTCTCATCGATGACTTGCACGTAAGTACGAGACCCGATTGAACGTAATGCAGATGGCGGAATGACGATTGCATTTTCTTTGCGGTCCATAATAATGGAGATGGACAGCGGCGTTCCACGCGTCACGCCTGTAGGCATCTTATCCAGCTTCACCGTCAGGAAATCTTCAGGACGCTCTGGTTTATTGCCGCCCGCACCTCCGTTGCCACCGCCGCCTTCGCCACCACCGCCTCCGTCATCCTTCTGAATCGGAAGCTGAGCAATCTTGCCTTTGACCTGTCCGGCACCGTTGATATCAACGACAACCGGCATGCCTACGGAGATGCCTTGCAGCTCATCGGCGGTCATTTTCGCTGCTGCGGTTAACTGTCCTGTATCTGCAACGATACATACCGGATCGTAAGCTTTGATCAAATCGCCTTTCATGACGTTCAACGAAACCACTGTACCGCTGAAAGGCGCTTTCAGAATCGCTTTGTCAATCTCCAGCTGCGATTCTACCAACTTCTGGCGCTTCTCTTCGAAGGTGATCTTCGCAAGCTCGAACTCTACCGGGTCCATCTCGTCTTTCTTGCGCAGCGTTTCTTTCATCTGCAGTTCGTCTCGCGAGAATTGCAGTTTATCCGAGCGCAATTGTTTCTTCATATCGTCCACATCGAGGGAACCGATCACTTGGCCTGCTGTTACTTTCTGGCCGACTTTAATATGAAGTTCCTTCAATCGTTTGCCGTCGAGTGTAAAATACAGCGTTTCTTCCTGAAGCGAAATCAGCTTCCCGATTCCCGTCTTCTTCGATTCGAGCGTAGCAGTCGTTACCTCGTACTCCGGCTTCTTCGAAATTTGCGGCGGCGCTATAGCAGGCAATGATTCTTCGTTATCCTCGTTTGGCAGCAATGAGCATCCGCTCGTGAAAACAAGAGAAGCTCCAAGAACTACAACAGCTGCAGTCTTAAATGAACTTCCCGTCAACCATTTCGTAAACATGATCGGCAACCTCCAGAATCGTGGGATCGTGCGTTGTCATACAAATCGTAACTTGTTCCGTGCGAATGATGGTCTGGAATACCGACATAATTTGTGCGGCCATTTGCGAATCAAGCTCAGCGGTCGGCTCGTCGGCAAGCAGCATACTCGGACGATGTGCGATGGCCTTCGCGATCGCAACACGCTGCTGTTCACCCCCGGATAACTCGAACGGACGGTGATGCATCCTCTTGGCAAGACCGACAAGATCCAAGCAATGCTCAACGCGCTTCTTCCACTCCTGAGACGGAATACCCGCCATACGCAGCGACAGCTCGACATTCTCATAAGCGGATAAGAGCGGCATTAAGGCGTACGCCTGAAAAATAAACCCGATGTGCTTGCGCCTTACCTTCGTGCGTTCATCATCATTCATGCTATGGAAGGGCAAATCCTGAAAGAAAATATGGCCCTTCGTTGGTTGATCGAGCCCGCCGATCATATTGAGCAGCGTGGTTTTACCGGAGCCGGAACGCCCGCGGAGCATCACGAGCTGCCTTGGCCTTAGCTCCATCGCAATCCCTTTCAACACATGAAGCGGCTGTCCGCCAACTTGAAAGGTGCGTTCAACCGACTCTACGGTGAGAAGCGGTTTGGTCTCGATTATTGGTATGTACGGAGCTTCAGTTTCCCTTGTTGCGTCGGATTCTACAGCTTCCTTTGTTGCTTGTTTGCTTCTCCACCATCCCATCGCGGCTGCAGAGACCCCCCTTCCTATTAGAAATCTTTAATCTCAATAACGTTTAGACGGCGCAAGCATTCAAAAAGTTACGCGCTCAGGTACCAATTTCGTTAAATATTTGCTAAAAAAGCTTCTGAGCCGCAAAAACGGACATGATCCGCTTTATGGCGCAGAAGCTCTCTATTTAAGACTAACACATTATGGCTGCTTCCAATTGTAAAATTTCGACCCAATGAGGACTGAAACAAGGCCCCACGCCAGCATAATGCCGATATTCATCCAGAATGCGGCATTCAACATACCCAGATCATACACCATGCTGTCTCGGATTCCGTTAGCGAAATAAGTCAGCGGCATGACGTTCGCGAGCGGTTTAATATAGCTCGGCAATACGTTGATGTCGAAGAAAACGCCGCTGATGAACATCATAATAAAGCTGGTTAAATTCGCCATGCCGAAATAACTTTCCATCGTCTTGCTAAACCCTGCGAGCATAAATCCGATCCCTGCAAAGGACAATGTTCCTACAAGGAAGACGATCAGGAATGCCGGCACGTTCATATTGATATGTGCACCGAAAGCGAGAACGCCGATCAGCGTCAGGAGGACGATCTGAATCCCGCTGAGAATAAATCGAACCGCGATGCCTCCCATTCCGAACAGTCCCATGCTCGCCGGCGTCAGAATCAGTCTCTTAAGCAGGCCGTTGCGGCGCATTTCGACCATCGATACCATTCCGAACAAGCCGGCTTGCGAGATGGCAAGCGCAATTAATCCGGTGAGCAGGAAGTCTGTATACTTCAGCTCTTCGCTGCCTGCGGATACGAAGTCCGTCTTCAGGGTAAAGGCAGGAGCAATACCGGAAGCGGCACTGTTCATCTGCAGAACGATATTGTTCAGAATACTCTGTATCGCCTGTGAGGATGGGGAGTTCTGCTTCTCCTTATTGAGCAGCAGCTCAAGCGAAGAGGCATCTGCCGACTGCGGCAGCACGATCACCGCGTCCACATCACGATCCTTCAGCCACTCCTCCGCCTTCTCGCGGCTTACCGGCGTATCTGACTTATATTCGAACACGTCGATCTGCTTCAAGCCGCTGCGCATATCCTCAGCCAGTGTATTGGAGGAAGGTTCAACGAGCGCGAGCTTCGCCGTGAAGCTGCTACCTGAACTGCCGCCGAAGATCATGATGAAGATGACCAGTAGAAGAACCGGATAGAAAATCGACCAAAACCACACATTCTTATCGCGAAACGTCATTTTGAACTGTGCGCCAAACAGCTTCTGGAATTGCTTCCATCCGTTTCGATTCATGGGCTCAGTCCCTCCATTCTTTGCCGGTGAACGCGATGAAGACGTCCTCCAAGCTCATTTCGCGAATGGATACCTGCTCGACTCCGATGCTCTGCTGGGATGTAAAACCAAACAGTTGATACAGCGTCTCCTCCGGCTGCAGCGACCAAACAACCAGATGATCGCCGCTTCGCTTCACGCGCGTTACGGCCGTGTTGCCCAGTGCAATATGCTCCGCCAGCGAAGCGTGCTCTTCCCCGCCGGTAAACGTGAGATGAATCTCCCGCTCCTTCGTAAGACGGCCGATTAATGCTTTCGGCGTATCCAGCGCTACGATTCGGCCTTGATCCACGATACACACGCGATCGCTCAGCTTATCGGCTTCCTCCATGTAATGCGTCGTAAGGATCGTGGTTTTGCCAATCGCTTTGAGCTTCAGTACGATGTCCCAAATGTTGCGTCTGGCTTGAGGATCCAGCCCTGTCGTCGGTTCATCCAGGAAGATCAGCTCCGGATCGCTAATCATTGCAAGCCCGATAGCCAGCCGCTGTTTCTGACCGCCGGAGAGTGCTTTGACCCTTTTGTTCCGATGATCGGCCATGTTGATATAACTCAATATTTCGTCTGTCGGCCGCCGTCTGTTGTAGAAGGAAGCGAAGGTTTCGAGGTTCTCCTCCACCGTCAGCAAATCGAACAACGCGCTGGTTTGAGGCTGTACGCCGATTGCCATCTTAATCTGAGACTTGTTGGCTGCCCAATTCATGCCCATTACGGTCACCGACCCGCGGTCAGGCTCCTGCAGCCCTTCAATCATTTCAAGCGTCGTCGTTTTGCCTGCCCCGTTAGGTCCGATAATGGTGAAAACCTCACCTTTCTTCACCGAGAAACTAATCCCGTCCACCGCAACCGTTCCTCCGAATGACTTGCGCAGATCCTCTACGGTAAGTACCGTCTCGCCTGCCTCATGCTTTGTCACCAGCCATCATTCCCCTTCCTTCTCGCCGACCTCTCCCTTTACTTTATCATTGGCAAATAAAAGCAAGAACCGCCTGTGGAGGGAATTGGTCTCGGTCCAGGGAAGGAGAACAATGAACGTGAATGATGCCCTATCCTCGCATAGCTATGGCATTGCCTGATGTGTACCGTTTGAGTCCGACCCCGAATATCAACGTACCTGCTGTCAATAATCCGAGCGTCATCGCGATCGCCTGCCAGAAGAAGACCGGATCGAAATCACGCATCAACCCGATCGGCAGGTAGCTGATGAACCCTGCCGGAACAAGTGTAAACAAGAGCAGCTTGGCTGCACCGCGGAAGATCCCGGAAGGATACGTCGAGAGCGCCACGAAGCTATTGAACACTTGGCCTGCTATTCCCTCGGAATTGCCGAAGAAGAACGCGAAGCTGCCGGCTATAATCATGACGCCCATAAAGATCAAGCCGCTTATAAGCAGCCCCAGTCCGAACTGCACCGCGCCAAGCAAGGTATGATTGCCAACCCATGCGTACACGGCCAGCCCGAACAGAAAATCTCCTGCAGCCGTTAGCGACATTCGACTGGCCAATACATGAAGCAGCACAGGCTTCGGCTGAGATAAATACACATCGAGCTGACCGCTGGAGACCACCGTAGCAATGCGATGGAAATTGCCAAATAGCATATTCGCCCAGCCGAATCCCCCTGCCCCAACAGCCCACAGCATCATCACATCCGATAAATTCCATCCGTTCACTACCTGGAACCGATCAAAGAACAGGGTCCAGAAGAACAACCACATGAAATTATTAATAAACATCATCCCCGCGAGCAGGAAGAAGCTCATGCGATACTCCATCGAGGATGCTAGATTGACTTTCCAGCATGTTAGCAGAAACCGCATCATCCCGAGCGGCGTCTGCATGTGGTCTTTCTCATATTCCCGCTCTCGTTTATCCGCCGTTGACATGCAGCTTGGTCACTCCTCTCCGGTACATCATGATCGTGAAACAAGTCAGCACTGCAATCCAAGCTGCCTGAATGGAAATTTGCTGCAGTAAGGAGGCAGATCCATAGTTCACTGCCGTTCTTGCCGGAAAATATAACATCGCCTGGAAAGGCAGCCACGCGCATATGCGCTGCAGCCACTCCGGCATCAGATCAAGCGGCAGCAGCATGCCTCCGACTGTGAATTGCAGCTTATGCAGCACAAATTCCATCCCGCGCGTCTCCTCTACCCAGAAGGCGCACAAAGCAACGATCATGTTCAGCAGAAATGCAATTGTGAGTGCCCCTAGCGTAAGAGACAGAAGGCCTGCCCAGCCAAGGCCAAAATTCGGCGGGCCTACGAACGTCCATGCTATAATGCTGCCAACCGCCAAGTGGATGAAGAATCGGAATACCGCTTCAGATAGATACGCGGCATATTGATAGCCGACATACGAGATGGGCCTGATGAGGCGGATCGCAATATCGCCGCTCTTCACCTCATTCTCGATGGCCGTACATAGGGCTGGCACGCCCATCGTAATCGCCTCAGTGAATACCAAATACCAAATAATCTGCTTCAGCGTATAACCATTAATAACGCGGGTGCTGTCTCCGTCATAGGCAGCACTCCACAGCTGAACGAACACAAACAAGATCAGCAGCAGAAACGACGCCCGCATTATAAAATCCGTCTTATAGGCCATTTGCTGCCGCATCGTGATTTGCGCAACGGCTCCAATCTTCTTGCTTCGTCGTACCCATAAAGGGTCCAAGTTTCGAATGGCCATCGCGCTACCCTCCCGACCCATAGATATGCGTAATGATTTCTTCCATTGGCGGATCCTCGACCGTCATATCGTCCAGCTTGAACCTGCCCATTAACGCACTGACAACGGATTCAATGCCGACTTGCTTCAGGTCCACGGCCAGCTTCAACCGGCGCCCCTCCGATTGGAGGATTTCCATGCCTTGAAGATCGGGAAGCATACCGACAACGTAATGATCGGATAAGGTAAGCGAAATGATTTTGCGGCTGAGCACTTCTCGCTTCAACCGATCAACAGGCGCATCGAGCAAAATCCCGCCATGATGGATAACGACAGCCCGCGAGCAAAGCTCCTCCATATCTCCCGCGTCGTGAGAAGTCAGGAAAACCGTCGTTCCCTCTTCGCGGTTCACTTCCAGGATCAGCTCGCGAATGCGCTGCTTCACTACGACATCAAGCCCTATCGTGGGTTCATCCAGAAACAATAGCTGCGGCCTGTGCAGGAAGGAAACCGCGATCTCGCAGCGCATCCGCTCGCCGAGCGAGAGCTTACGAACAGGAATATTCAAGTAAGGCCCCAGCTCGAAACGCTCAATTAAATCTGCTCGCCTGTCTAGATAGTCGCTTCGGTTCAGCTCATAAACCCGACTGATCAAGTCAAACGTATCGATCGGCGGCAAGTGGTACCACAGCTGCGATTTCTGCCCGAATACAGCGCCAATTCGATAAGCCAGCTTCGTCCTCTCCCGCCATGGCGTTAATCCCAGCACTTGCGCTTCGCCGGAGGTCGGGTGGAGAATCCCCGTCAGCATCTTGATCGTTGTCGATTTACCTGCCCCGTTCGGTCCTAGAAAAGCGACCCGTTCACCTCTGGCAACAGTCAGGTCGATCTGCCTTACGGCCACTCTCTCTTCCCATTGCGGCCGAATGAGCGAGCGGAAGCTTCCCGATAGTCCGGCATCTTTGCGCTTTACGGCAAAGCTCTTGCTTAATCCATGTGTCTGCAACGCTGCTGTCGTCATTGTGCTCTCCCCCTGTCTGCGTACGGTGCTACGGTAAAGCAAAAAAGACCTCCTGCAAGCACCGCCTTATCCTTGTAAGGCGGAACTTGCCGAAGGTCTTTTATCCCTACGGTGTAGCATGACATATCGTCGTTTGCCGGTTTCGCTCGGTTCGCCATGTGCGGATCCCTAGAAACCCTTCCGTTTAATGTAACATATTACCAGCCGTTTCAGAGGTTGGCAAGACATTTTTCCGGAAGCTCGTAAACCGTTATGCAGGATGAAGGAGATCCTCCATCATCGTGATTAAGCGCAGTCTAACTTGCTGCAGTCGTGAGGCAAAAAATTCCATACTATGATCATCACTGCCTTGAGAACGAAGCAGGGCCGTGCTCACCAACCCATAAGCCTCATCCAATTGCGTGATTTCCTCGCTTCTGGTCAAGTTACGATCGTAAATGCGCACACGATAAAGCAAATCCTCTGTTGATCTGAGCAGCCTTTCATACATCGTATTCATAAGTGGCTTCCTCGCAATCTCTTATTTGGTATAAGCTAGTCTATGACGTGTGTAAACTAAATATAACCTGATTAAGAGACGGATGAAACATTTCAGAGCAATTGTAAACAAAAAAAAATAATCCGGAGCAGCTGCTCCGGACCACACATCCCAACCTATTACACGCCAAATGCTTGTGGATTCTCGCGCCACGACTGCAGCACCGCGATATCGCTCTGCTGAACAATCCCTTGCTCAGCTGCAACTTCGATCAGCGCCGAATAGTTCGACAACGTCGCAAGCGGAATGCCTTCCTCTGCGAATGCCGCGATTGCATTCGGGAATTGATAGGTGAAGATGGCTACAACCCCTTGCACCTCGCACCCGGCTTCACGAACGGCAACTGCGGCTTTCAACGAGCTGCCGCCTGTGGAGATCAAATCCTCGATCAAGACAACCTTTTGCCCCGGCTTGAAAGCACCTTCGATCTGATTCGTCTTGCCATGGCCCTTCGCTTTGTCACGTACGTAGAGCATCGGCAGGTTCAGCTTCTGCGCCACCCACGCCGCATGCGGGATGCCGCCTGTTGCGATACCGGCAACTGCTTCGCAATCCGGGAATTGCTCGCGGATAACCGTCGCAAATCCTTCTGCAATCAGGTCGCGAATTTCCGGGTAGGACATCGTAAGGCGGTTATCGCAATAGATCGGAGATTTCATGCCGCTTGTCCATGTAAACGGCTCATTCGGGCGAAGTGCAACGGCGTTAATTTGCAGCAATCCTTTGGCAATCTCGCGTGGTAATTGTTCCAATACAGGTGTAGTCAATCAGATCAGCTCCTCAATAATGGATTCCAATGCAAGCCGCGGGTTCTCGGCAGCTGTAATAGGTCTTCCGATAACCATATAATCGGTACCTTGCTCAATCGCCTCACTAGGCGTCATAATGCGCGATTGGTCATTCAAAGCAGCTCCTGCCGGGCGAATACCCGGCGTAATCGTGCGGAAATCCGCTCCGCAAGCCGCTTTAATCGTTTGTACTTCCTGTGGTGATGCCACAACGCCGCCAAGTCCGGCTTGTTTCGCCAGCTGCGCGTAACGAACGACAGCTTCTTCAACCGAACCGCTGATTCCGATCTCTTCGTTGAGGACTTGTTTGCTTGTGCTTGTCAGCTGTGTTACGGCAATGACAAGAGGCCGAGCCAATGTGGGATCACTCGCAAGCGCCTGCTCCACACCTTCCATCGCTGCTTTCATCATTTCCACGCCGCCTGCTGCATGCACATTAAACACATCGACACCAAGCTTCGTAATGCTGTTCGCCCCGCCTTTGACCGTGTTCGGAATATCATGCATCTTCAAATCCAGGAACACTTTATAGCCGCGTTCCTTAAGTCCAATCACGAAGCTAGGACCTGCCGCATAGAACAGCTGCATACCAACCTTCATGTAGCATGGAATGCCTTCTAAGCTGTTGACCAACGCTTCTGCTGCTGCAGCATCCGGATAATCCAGTGCAACCATAATACGGCCAGCCGCTTCTTCTCTGCTAAGTTTCATCAGTGTCAGCCCCTTCCCTATGTCTATACAGGCATGGCGAAAGCCTGCTTGAAGGCAGGCTTTCGCGGCCAATTACGGCCATTCTATTGGTTATTTCTTTGCAAGTACAGGCATTGGACGCGAGGAGAAGTTAATGGTCTCCAGCATGTTAAGCAGCGCACGAACGGTATCGAGCGATGTCATACATACGACGCCGTTCTCAACCGCTTCGCGGCGAATACGGAACCCATCGCGCTCAGGTGTTTTACCCTTCGTCAAGGTGTTCACTACGAAGTGTGCTTTACCGTCGCGGATCAAATCCAAGATGTTCGGCGAGCCTTCGCTCAGCTTATTCACCGTTTGTACGCGCAGTCCCGCTTCTTCAAGCGCCGTTGCAGTGCCGCCCGTTGCGACGATGTTATAGCCAAGCTCGTAGAAGCCGCGCAGAATTTCAATCGCTTCCGGTTTGTCTTTATCCGCTACCGTAGCAATGATGGAGCCTGTTGGCGGGATACGCATGCCAGCGCCAACCAAACCTTTGTACAGAGCTTTCGCATATTGTTGATCGCGGCCCATAACTTCACCGGTCGATTTCATTTCCGGCGTCAGCGTAGGGTCAACGCGGCGCAGTTTCGCGAAGGAGAAGACAGGTACTTTAACCGATACATAGTCATCTTCAGGCCACAGACCTGTTTCATAACCAAGGTCAGTAAGCTTCTCGCCCAGAATTGCCTTCGTAGCCAGGTTCGCCATCGGAATGTTCGTTACTTTGCTCAGGAACGGAACCGTACGCGAGGAGCGCGGATTTACTTCGATTACATAGACTTCGTCTTGGAAGATAACGAACTGGATGTTAACCAATCCGATAACGTTCAAGCCTTTAGCGATCTTGATCGTGATTTCGACCATTTTCTGCTGCAATTCCGTCGAAATGGATTGCGGCGGATACACCGCGATCGAGTCGCCAGAGTGAACCCCTGCGCGCTCAACATGCTCCATGATCCCCGGGATCAGAACGGTTTCGCCATCACAGATCGCATCAACCTCTGCTTCTTTGCCCAGCATGTAACGGTCGATCAGTACCGGATGCTCCGGATTGATTTTCACCGCCTGTACCATGTACGTGAGAAGCTCTTCGTCGGAATATACGATTTCCATAGCACGTCCGCCTAGGACGTACGAAGGACGAACAAGCACCGGATAACCTAGGCCTTGTGCAGCCTCAACCGCTTCATCCACGGAAATGACTGTTTTGCCTTTCGGTTGCTTGATGTTCAGCTCATTCATGAGCACCTCGAACTTCTTGCGATCCTCAGCAGCATCAATGCTCTCCAGGCTGGAGCCCAAGATGCGAACGCCTGCTTTAGTTAATGGAGCCGCAAGGTTGATCGCCGTCTGACCACCGAATTGAACGATAACGCCAATCGGATTCTCTTGTTCGATGACGTTCATAACATCCTCGTAGAAGAGCGGCTCGAAGTACAGTCGATCGGAAGTGCTGAAATCCGTCGATACGGTTTCCGGGTTGTTGTTGATGATTACCGCTTCGTAGCCGGCTTTCTGAATCGCCCATACCGCATGTACAGTCGAATAATCGAACTCGATACCTTGGCCGATCCGGATCGGGCCTGAGCCAAGAACGAGCACTTTCTGTTTCGTTGTTTCCGTTACTTCATTCTCTACTTCATACGTCGAGTAGTAGTAAGGTGTCGTTGCTTCGAACTCAGCCGCACAAGTATCAACCATTTTGTATACCGGTTTGATGCCTTGCTCAAGGCGATGCTGACGCAACTCCAACTCGTTGATTAATGTTGTATGGTTGCCTTCACGACGGATCTCTGCAATGGAGCGGTCAGAGAAGCCTTTGCGTTTCGCAGCGTACAGCTGATCGTTCGTCAGCACGGATGCACTGCGAAGCTCTGCTTCGAATGCGACGATGCCTTCGATTTTATCAAGGAACCACCAGTCGATTTTCGTTAGATCTTGAATGTCCTGCAGCTTGTAGCCACGGCGGAATGCTTCCGTTACGAGGAACATCCGCTCGTCATCCGGCTTCGCCAGACGAAGGCGCAGCACATCATCTTGCAGCTCATGTGCTTCTTTCAGGTGAATGCGGTGTGTGCCGATTTCCAGGGAACGAACCGCTTTATGAATCGACTCTTCGAAGGTACGGCCGATTGCCATAACTTCGCCTGTCGCTTTCATTTGAGTGCCCAGCTTGCGGTTTGCCGAGATGAATTTATCGAACGGCCAGCGCGGGATTTTGGATACGATGTAATCCAGCGTCGGCTCGAAGCATGCATAGGTTTGACCGGTAACCGGGTTGACGATTTCGTCGAGCGTGTAGCCGATTGCGATCTTGGCAGCCATCTTCGCGATGGGGTAGCCTGTCGCTTTGGACGCAAGCGCCGACGATCGGCTAACGCGCGGATTTACTTCGATCACATAGTATTGGTAGCTGAACGGATCCAATGCGAACTGTACGTTACAGCCGCCTTCGATGTTCAGTGCGCGGATGATCTTCAGCGAAGCCGAACGCAGCATTTGATATTCGCGGTCGGACAACGTTTGGCTTGGCGCTACGACGATGGAATCGCCTGTATGTACGCCCACCGGATCAAAGTTCTCCATGTTACAAACGACGATACAGCTATCGTTCGCATCGCGCATAACCTCATACTCGACTTCTTTCATGCCTGCGATCGATTTCTCGATCAAACATTGGCCGATTGGGCTGTAACGAATACCGGAAGCTACCGTTTCAAGCAGCTCTTCTTCGTTTGCGCAAATACCGCCGCCTGTTCCACCCAGCGTATAGGCCGGACGAACAATGATAGGGTAACCGATTTCGTTTGCGAAATCTACAGCTTCGTTCACCGTTGTTACAATAACGCTCTCAGGTACCGGCTGCTCCAGTTCGCGCATCAGATCGCGGAACAAATCACGGTCTTCCGCTTTCTCGATTGCTGTAAGCTGTGTACCAAGCAATTGAACGTTCTCGCGTTCCAGTACGCCGGCACGCGCCAGTTCAACAGCCATGTTAAGACCGGTTTGGCCGCCAAGTGTCGGCAGCAAACCATCCGGACGTTCTTGACGGATAATTTGAGTGACGAACTCAAGTGTAATCGGCTCGATGTATACCTTATCAGCCATGTTCGTATCCGTCATGATTGTAGCCGGGTTGCTGTTGATCAGAACAACCTCGTAACCTTCTTCTTTAAGCGCTTGGCAAGCTTGTGTGCCAGCATAGTCGAACTCTGCAGCTTGCCCGATGACGATAGGGCCGGAACCGATAACGAGAATTTTCTTCAGCTTATTATTTCTGGGCATATTGCAGCTCTCCTCTCAATGATGCCGCCAATTGTGCTTGACGAGGCTTTTGCGGGTTGTTTCTTTTATGTTCACGAATCATCTCTAGGAATTCATCGAACAGGTAGCTGGAATCGTAAGGTCCCGGTGCAGCTTCCGGATGGTATTGAACCGAGAAGGCAGGGAATTCGTTATGTTTCAAGCCTTCAATGGTCTTGTCATTGTTGTTGATATGCGTAACTTCCAGCTTCGTTCCGGCTACGGAACCCTCTAGAACCGTGTAACCATGATTCTGCGAAGTGATGTAGCAGCGGCTTGTTGCCAGTTCTTTAACCGGATGGTTACCACCGCGGTGACCGAACTTTAGCTTATCCGTATCGGCGCCGCAAGCAAGTGCGAACAATTGATGGCCAAGGCAGATCCCGAAGATCGGGTATTCGCCAAGCAGCTCTTGAATCATCGTAACCGCATGCGGTACATCCTTCGGATCCCCAGGGCCGTTCGACAATTGGATGCCGTCCGGGTTCAGGCGACGGATTTGCTCTGCTGTTGTATCGTGAGGAACCACGACTACATCACAACCGCGCTTCGTAAGTTCGCGGAGGATACCGCTCTTCGCGCCGTAGTCGACCAGTACGATACGCTCGCGCTCGCCTGGGCTGGAGAAGATGCTCTTCGTCGATGTACGAGCTACTTGATCGCGCATCAGCGGTGTCAGGGACAGACGCTCGGCAAGCTCTTCAATACGCTCATTGCCTGTTGTCAGCATCCCTTTCATTGTGCCGTAGTGGCGCAGCTTACGAGTCAGCATCCGTGTATCGATGTCGCTGATTCCGATGATGCCGTATTCCTTAAGCAAACGATCAAGCGTGTATTCCGCTCTCCAGTTGCTTGGTACCGGTTCATGGCGGCGAACGACGAAGCCGTGAATGTAGGGGCGTACCGCCTCGAAATCATCGCGCGTAATGCCGTAGTTCCCGATCAAAGGATAGGTCATCGTTACGATCTGTCCGCAGTAGGACGGATCGGAAAGCACCTCTTGGTAACCTGTAATCCCTGTATTAAAAACAACCTCGCCGGCGGATTGCCCCTCAGCGCCAAAGCCGAGTCCTGTAAACAGCGTGCCGTCTTCTAACAACAATCTTGCTTGCATCCGTATCACTCCTAGTTATCAAGTTGCTTACTATTCTTGCTGCTCTGTCCAAACGATATTTCCGTCTACGATGGTGACTACCGGCCAGCCGGACAACTTCCAGCCGCCAAATGGTGTATTTCTGCCCTTCGATGCGAAGCTCTCTGGGTTAACCTCACGCTCATTCTCGATATCAACAATGGTCAGATCAGCAGGTGCGCCTGCTTCCAGAACACCGCTGCGAAGTCCGAAGACGCGCGCCGGGTCCGATGTCATTCGTTTAAGCAGGAAGCCTAGCGACCATTTGCCTGTCTTGACGAATTTCGTATACATAAGCGGGAATGCCGTTTCGAAACCGACGATGCCGAAAGGCGCCAGCATCATGCCGCGTGCCTTCTCTTCCGCACTGTGCGGCGCGTGGTCCGTAACGATCATGTCCAGCGTGCCATCCTCAAGCCCTTCGATAACCGCTTGTACGTCGCGCGGTGTGCGCAGCGGAGGATTCATTTTCCAATTGGCATCCATGCTTGGGATATCCTCATCGGAGAGAATCAAGTGATGCGGACAAACCTCGGCGGTAACTTTAATGCCGATTTGCTTAGCCATTCTGATTAAGCGAACCGATTGCTCCGTGCTTACGTGACACACATGATAGTGAACCCCTGTAGCTTCTGCCAGCAAAATGTCGCGTCCTACATGAATCGCTTCGGATTCATTCGGAATTCCTTTAAGACCGTTCGCCGCTGCGAACTTGCCTTCCGTTACCGCTGCTCCGACAACTAGCGAATCATCTTCGCAGTGTGCGATAACCGGCATGTTCATTGAAGCAGCCAGGTTCATCGCATCTTTCATCATTTGTGCGTTCTGTACGCCGACACCGTCATCGGTAAACCCGATCGCGCCTGCTTCTTTGAGTGCTGCGAAGTCTGTCAGCTCGCGGCCAAGTTCATTCTTCGTAATGGCTGCATAAGGCAGCACGTTAACGATTCCTGCGCTCTTAGCCTTATCCAGTATGTAGCGCACTGTCTCCGGCGTGTCCGTTACGGGACGCGTGTTTGGCATACATGCGATTGTTGTGAAACCGCCTCTTGCCGCGGAGCGCGTACCGCTTGCGATATCCTCTTTATATTCGAAGCCCGGCTCGCGCAGATGGACATGCATGTCGATAAAACCTGCGGAGATAAGCTTTCCTTGCGCATCAATAATGTCGTGGCCGGTAGTATCCGGCTCACCGGAAGCCGCATCGGCAATCGCAGCGATCAGTCCATTCTCAATTCGAACGTGCTTTCGTGCTGTCTCACCTGTCTGTTCGTCCCAAACGAGTCCGTTTAAAATCCATATTGCCATGATCGTTTTCTCCTTTCGGCTTCCACAGTTATTATGCTAGTGCTCGTTCGATGACCGCCATCCGAATCGGTACGCCATTGGCCATTTGCGGGAAGATGCGTGATTGCGGATGTTCAACCAGTGCATCGTCGATTTCAACGTCGCGATTGATTGGTGCAGGGTGCATGATGATGGCGTGCGGCGCTAATGTCGCTGCTCGTTCTTCCGTCAATCCGAATTGCTCGCGGTATGATTCTGCTGAGCTTATTATGCCGCTCTCATGACGTTCCAACTGCACGCGCAGCATCATGACGACATCGGAGCGAAGCGCTTCTTCTATCGAAACATACGGGGCGTCAAGCTCTGCTGCCTTCATCGAATCGGGAGCGCAGAAGCGGACATTGACGCCAAACTTCTGCAAAGCGTACAAATTGGAGCGCGCAACCCGGCTGTGCTGAATATCTCCGACGATCGAAACCGTTAACCCTTTCAGCTCGCCGAACTGTTTGCGCATCGTATATAGGTCGAGCAGCGCCTGTGTCGGATGCTCGTTGTTTCCATCGCCTGCGTTGATTAGAGGCACTTTAATTTTCTGTGCCAGTTCGGCCAGAACGCCGATTGGCTTAAGACGGATGACGCCTGCGTCGATTCCCATGGATTCAAGCGTGCGCACCGTATCGTAAATCGATTCGCCCTTCTGCACGCTCGAGACCGCGGCGGAGAAGTTTAGCACTTCCGTACCGAGTCGTTTCTCGGCAACCTCGAAGGAAAATCTCGTTCTTGTGCTGTTCTCAAAAAACATATTGGCTACAAACTTGCCTTGCTGAACCTGTTCGACTTTGTTCGAGCTTGCCTCCCAGTAAGCGGCGCGGTCCAAGATGGAGCTGATTTCTTCTTTACTCAGTTCTTTAAGTCCCAGCAAGCTTCTCTGCTTGACTAATGTTGCGGTTGTCATGATTAAAGCCTACCCCCTTAATGGATAATCGTCACTTGATCGTTCTCGTCGACTTCCTGGAGAAAAACCTCGATTTGCTCCTGTTTAGAGGTCGGTACGTTCTTCCCTACATAATCCGGTCTGATCGGCAGCTCGCGATGCCCTCGATCAACCAGCACGGCGAGCTGTATCGATTGCGGTCTGCCCATATCCATCAACGCATCCATAGCTGCTCGGATGGTTCTGCCTGTGTAGAGAACATCATCGAAGAGGATGACTCGTTTATTCTTCACACTCACGGACGTCGCATTACCTTGTGCTGCTCCTGAACTGCCTGCTTCGCGGTCATCGCGGTACAAGGTGATATCGAGCTCTTGTACTTCGACCGGAAGTCCTTCAATTTCATGAATCCGTTCCGCGATACGTTGTGCCAAATAGATGCCGCGCGTTCGAATGCCTACGAGTACACAATTGTCGATTCCTTTGTTCTTTTCGACAATTTCATGGGCAATTCGAGTCAGCGCGCGGCGTATTGCCGTCTCATCCATAATGACTCGATGCTGCTCATCCATGCGCTTCTTCCGCCTCCTTGAGTCCATGCCATCAACAACTATCACACAAAAAAACTCCTTGCGGGTGCGCAAGGAGTTTCACGTTCATTAGACTCGCATCTCAGCCGTTAGACAAGCTACACTTGCGCACACAGCGCCAGTGGGAAGTTGTCCTGCTATAAGATGCGAATAAACGATTCACGTTACCTTGCCAGCCTCTCTGGACTGAGTTAAAGGTACATTTTTTTTATCTTTAGAATTATCCCACGTTCGACAAAAGCTGTCAAGGTTCTTTTGCACAGATGCCGGATTTATATACGATGGTATGTATATTAGTATGTATATTGCTCCATAAAGAAAAAACTTACGCCCCGTCCGAAGACGCTGCGTAAGTTTTCTTCTACTATAGGCTAAGCTTTGTAATCCGCTCTACCGCTTTCTCCGTATTCTCGCGGCTGCCAAACGCTGTCAGGCGGAAGTAGCCTTGACCGCTTTGACCGAAGCCGACACCCGGCGTACCCACGATATTCGCTTCAGACAGAAGCTTATCGAAGAATGCCCATGAGTCAAGACCGTTCGGAGTCTTAAGCCAGATGTAAGGTGCGTTAACGCCGCCAAACACTTCTAGACCAAGCGACGCAAGACCATCGCGGATAATGCCCGCATTCGTCATGTAATAATCGATGATCGTACCGATTTGCTCTTTGCCTTCCGGTGTGTAGATCGCAGCAGCACCACGTTGAGTCACGTAAGATACGCCATTGAACTTCGTTGTATGACGGCGATTCCACAGATCATTTACAAGTACCACATTACCGTCCGCATCCTTCGCTTTCAGCTCGCGCGGAACAACTGTGTATGCGCAACGAACGCCTGTGAATCCGGCTGTCTTCGAGAAGCTGCGGAATTCAATTGCTACTTCTTTAGCGCCTTCGATTTCATAGATACTGCGTGGAACATCAGCTTCTTGAATGAATGCCTCGTAGGCCGAATCGTACAAGATGATGCAGTTGTTCGCTTTCGCGAAGTCAACCCAGCGCTTCAGCTCTTCCTTCGACAGGGTCATACCTGTCGGGTTGTTCGGGTAGCACAAGTAAATCAGATCAACTTTCCGCTCCGGCAGGCTTGGCGTGAAGTTGTTAGACGCATCGCACTTCAGATAGACGATGTTCTCGTATTGGTTCGTTTCTTTGTTGAACTTGCCGGAACGGCCAGCCATAACATTCGTGTCCACGTATACAGGGTATACCGGATCTTGAACCGCGATAACAGCATCTTGACTGAAGATCTCTTGAATGTTGCCCACGTCACACTTCGAACCGTCGCTGACGAATACTTCATTCGTCGCGATGTCGATGCCGCGCGCTTTATAGTCATTGTTAATGATATCGTTAATGAGGAAGTCGTAGCCTTGCTCCGGGCCATAGCCGCGGAATGAACCCGGATTCGCCAGCTCATCAACAGCAGCGTGCATCGCTTTCGTTACCGCATCCGGGAGACCACGTGTTACGTCGCCGATACCAAGGCTGATAATTTGAGCGTTCGGATTGTTTTGAATAAATGTAGTACGGCGCTTTGCAATTTCAGAGAACAGGTAGCTCCCTTGCAGCTGCGTATAGTTGTGATTGATTTGAGTCATCGATCCATCTCACCTTTCATTGTCACTGCTTACAGATTGTAATTATCATAGCGCAACGTAAGCATTGAACCACATAAAGAAATTAGTGAAAAGTTTGTACTATTACACAACTAACGTTGACGCAAAATCATCAGCTCATGCTCCATGTCAGGTGGAATCGGTGTAGAAAACTCCATGTACTCGCCTGTACGAGGATGATCGAAACCCAGAACAGCCGCATGAAGCGCCTGGCCTTTAAGACCAATTGTCTTATTCCGACCATAAATCGGATCGCCTGCAAGCGGGTGCCCGATGTATTTCATATGCACGCGAATCTGGTGTGTCCTTCCGGTCTCAAGCTTCAGCTCCAGCAGCGTAAAATCACCGAGGCGCTCCGCAACTTGGAAATGCGTGACCGCTTCTTTACTGCCCCGCTGAGTCACCATAAAGACCTTCCGATCCTGCGGGTCTCTCCCAATCGGCGCATCAACTGTGCCATGCTCATGCGGCATCGTTCCATGCACGAGGGCGAGATATTTTCTCGTCACCGTATGGGCTTTAAGCTGTGCAGCCAGCGAAGCATGTGCCAGGTCGTTCTTCGCGGCCATGATTAGGCCGGAAGTATCCTTATCAATCCGATGTACGATCCCTGGGCGAAGCACGCCGTTAATCCCAGACAGATCTTTGCAGTGGTACATGAGCGCATTCACGACTGTTCCCGAATAATGTCCGGGTGCAGGGTGAACGACCATGCCGCGCGGTTTGTTAATGACAATAACATCACTATCTTCGTAGACCACATCAAGCGGAATGTTCTGCGCCTCAATTACGGCCTCTTCCGGTTCAGGAATAATAACCGTGACCACATCGGCCACGGCTAGCTTGTAGTTCGACTTTACTTGACGCTCATTGACCAGAACGGCGCCGGATTTAATCCATTCCTGCACCATCGTGCGGGATACTGAGCCTTCTTCAATGCTTTCAGTTACAAATTTATCAAGCCGTTCACCGGCGTCCGCTTCAATCGCGGTAAAACTCATAGACTCATCATTGAATAAATTGGTGCCCTTGTCCATTAGGTTCTTCTTGTCCATTTGGTTTTGAATCTCCGTTCTCTCTCTTGGATGTCAGAATCGCATCCAGCAAAATCATACCTACACCGATACAAATACCGGAATCGGCGATGTTGAATATTGGGAATACATAGCTGCCGAACGTAAACTGCAGGAAATCGACAACCTCGCCGTAAAGCGCACGCTCCAAGAAATTGCCAAGTGCGCCGCCAAGTACGAGACCAAGACCTGCGAGCAGCAATCCTTTACCGGAATCGCGGTTCTTCATCATATACCAGATGATACCGCCTAGAACGATAAGCGTAATCAAGATAAACAGGTAACGCTGCTCTTGCAGAATGCCAAACGCGGCACCTCTGTTGCGGATGGAAGTCAGGATAAAGAAATCGCCGAGCACATGCTTAGTTTCACCGATCGTGAGACTTTTCTCAACCCATTGTTTGGTAATATAGTCAATTACGAAAACAACAACCGCTAGCCAATAGTAATAATATTTCATCGCACATGCCCCCTTGTCCTCAACATTGTAGCATAGGAGAGCTCATGCAGACTAGGACAATTTCCGCATGCCTTTGCCATTTCATCCATGAATACCCGCCTCTAAAACAGCGCCTTTATTGGGAAACTAAACGACATCAAGTATGCCATCATGCCAATGTGAAGAGAGGGCACTCATCATGACGAACCTTACGAACACCCAGCTACGAAATTTACGCAGCCGCCTTGTCGTGGAGAAAGCTGCAATTGAACAGCGGCTAGCAAGCAGCGAGCATTATGGATTCTCCGCATCACTCAAAGATGAATCCGGTGATCTGTCATCGTACGATAACCATCCCGCGGATGCTGCTACAGAGACGTATGAGCGCGGGAAAGACCTCGCGCTTCATGAGCAAGAGGAATTTCATCTTAGCCGCATCGATGCTGCACTAACCGCTATGGAAGAAGGAAGCTACGGGACTTGTCGTACATGCGGGAGTGATATTCCGCTCGAACGGTTGCAAGCACTGCCTGATTCACTGTACTGTGTTGCGCATTCACCCAGACAAGACATTTCTGAGCACCGTCCGGTTGAGGAACAATTCCTTGCACCTGGATTTGGCCGCTCAAGCATGGATGAGCACGAAGATGGATACAACGGCTTTGATGGTGAAGATGCCTGGCAAATCGTGGAGAGCTGGGGCAACTCCGACTCACCTGCGATGTCCGAGAATGCCAATGTTCGTTCTTACGACGAGATCGGCATCGAATCGGGCGAAGCCGACGGCTATGTGGAGCCGCTCGAAAGCTTCCTAGCCACGGACATTACCGGCAAGCATATCAGTGTTGTCCGCAATCGGGAATATTATAACTATATGGAGCATGAGGAAGGCGATCATATGCTCGAACAGCAATAAAGTCCTTACGCTTAATAAGTCTTCCCCTCCAGCTGATGCTGGACGATGCGGACAATGTCTGCAATATAATCGCCGATGATCGGCAAATTAAGTGCACCGAGCAGCTGCAGCACATAGAGTATCGTTGCCGCAAAGAACGTAAATCCAATCGCGATTCCGACCCCTCGCGCGGTGCCGCCGAGCAAATTGCGCCACATGAGCGAGTATGGTCGGTTAAGGAGCTGCACATAATCTGCGATCTGCGAACGCTCCATCTCTGAGGCAACTTTCTGCAGCCGTTTCTCGAGCGCATCCAAAGCGTGACGAACGCCGATTAAATCTTTATTTTCTTCTGTCATGAAGGATCCCTCCCCAGGGCTTAAAGCAAACAAGAATCACGCCCATGCAGCAGTTCGGAAGCGGCAACTATGCCGTTCGCCGTTCGTCTTCATGGGCGTTCGTGTTGTTTGCTGTTATGAGGTTACTATACCCTTACGACAGAAATTCCAATCTCTTTCTCTCCGAGCGATACTCGTTCCATATCCGCCTGGCTGCCGTACTCCACGCTGCGCAGCAGAACGCTTTCGAACAGCACGGATTCGAAGGCTTGCAGCGCTGCAAGCAGCTCCGCATCGACATCCAGAACAAGATGAACGCGCATTTCAATCGGAAGATCAAGCTTCTTGCGTGTATCCTGCACGGCACGAATAACTTCGCGAACCAAACCTTCCTGCTCCAGCTCAGGCGTGATATCGGTATTGATCGCAACCGTTAAGTTGTAGCCTGATGCCGAGGCAAAACCGGATTTAGCCTGTTTCTCTACGAGCAGCTCATCAAGAGCGATCTCAAGCGTCTCTCCATCCGGCGATGCGAATGTCAGCACGCCTGCTTTCATAATGCCGCTCGTTTGCTCCGGCGTCAGCGACTTCAAGTAGCCTTGGATCGGTCCGACATGTTTGCCGTACTTCTTACCGGCTACTTTAAGGTTCAACTTGAACGCAAAGTCAACGAATCCGGTGTCGCCGCTCGCAATCGTGATCGACTTCACGTTGATTTCATCCTTGATGATCGCTTCATACGGCGACAGGTCAAATTCATTGTCAAGCGCTACGATAAGCTCCGATAACGGCTGACGTGTTTTGATGCCCGTTTCGTTGCGGACATTGCGAGCCAGCTCGACGATTTGTCTCGCTGTTTCCATATCGCGCTCCAGCGTTTCATCGATCGCCGCTTCGTCGGCTTTCGGATAGTCCGCCAGATGTACGCTGCTGCCATCTCCGAGATTCGTATATACATCTTCGGCTACCAACGGTGCGAACGGCGCGATTAAGCGAGAAACCGTAAGCAATACGGTACGAAGAGTGCCGTAAGCATCCAGCTTGTCATCTGTCAGCCCGCTGCCCCAGAAACGGTCACGGGAACGACGGATGTACCAATTGCTCATTTCGTCGACAAAGGTTTCAATGCCCTTCGCAGCGTTGAGGAAGTCGTAGACGGACAGGCTCTTCTCCACTTGTACAATTAAGCTGTTCAGGCGGGATACAATCCAGCGGTCCAGCTTATTCGCGGATACGCGTGCCGGTTGTGCAGCAGGATCGTAACCGTCGATCGAAGCATAAAGCGCGAAGAACGCATGAGTATTGACGATGGTGTCAATTACTTTGGATTTGGCTTCGCCTACGATACCGCGCGAGAACCGTTTGCTGTTCCACGGTGCACTGTCAGCCAGAAGCGCCCAGCGGAATGCGTCCGTTCCGTATTCGTTAATGATTTCCCATGGGTCGATAACATTCCCTTTGGATTTGGACATCTTCTGCCCATTCTCATCCAGGATATGACCGGTGGAAATAACCGCTTTGTACGGTGCCTTACCGTTGTACAGCGTAGATACAGCCAGCAAGCTGAAGAACCAGCCGCGCGTTTGGTCAATGCCTTCGCAGATGATGTCCGCCGGGTATTGCTCAGCGAAGATCTCTTGCTTCTCAAACGGCTGATGATATTGCGCGAATGGCATGGAGCCGCTGTCGAACCAAACGTCCACGACTTCGGAAGTACGCGTCATCACGCCGCCTTCGCAATGCGGGCAATGCAGCTTCACTTCATCCACGTATGGCTTATGAAGCTCAATGTCTTCCGAGATCGGCGATGTGGAGCGCGCAACCAGGTCCGCTCTGCTGCCCGGTGAATGCTGCCCGCCGCAGCTATCGCAAATCCATACGTTAAGCGGCGTTCCCCAGTAACGGTTACGGCTGATATTCCAATCGACCAAGTCCTCGAGGAATTTACCGAAACGGCCTTCGCGGATGTGGCCCGGATACCATTCTACGCCTGCGTTGTTCGCGATCAGCTGATCTTTAACCGCGGTTGTCTCGATGAACCAGCTGTCTGTTGCATAATAGATCAGCGGCGTTTTGCAGCGCCAGCAGAACGGATAGCTGTGCTCATAACGTTCCTTGGAGAAGAGCAGGCCGCGTTCGCTTAACATCTTAACAATGTCGACATCGCATTCTTTCACGAAACGTCCGGCCAGATCCGTAACAACATCGAGATAACGACCTGCATTGTCCACCACGTTCAAGAAGCTAACGCCATTCTGACGAGCTACCTTGTAGTCGTCTTCACCGTGTGCGGGAGCAATGTGAACGATACCTGTACCGCTCGTATCGCTGACAAAGTCACCTGGGATGACGAAGTGGCCGTTCTCGATTTGTGCGTATTTGAATGGCGGCTCGTATTTCTTGCCGACCAGCTCTGCCCCTTTTACAGTGGACTGGAGGACGAAATCGCCTTTCATCACGCTCTCTACAAGTGCTTCAGCGACGAAATACACTTGACCATCCTTCAGCACGCGTGCGTAATCCAAATCCGGATTAACGGCAAGCGCCACGTTCGCCGGGAGCGTCCAAGGTGTTGTCGTCCAAGCGAGCACGTACTCATCGGAATCCGCTAGTTTGAATTTCACAGTAGCGCTAAGGTCCTTAACATCCTCATACCCTTGTGCAACCTCATGGGAGCTTAATGTCGTTTGGCAGCATGGGCAATAAGGGCTAACGCGGTGTCCGCGGTACAACAGTCCTTTGCCATGAATCGTCGATAGAATATGCCATACGCTCTCGATGTAGTTGTTGTTCAGCGTAATGTACGGATCGTCCATGTTGGTCCAATAGCCGATTGCTTCCGTCAGCTCACGCCATTGACGCTCATATTCGAATACGCTGTTTTTGCACTTCGTGATGAAGGCTTCAACGCCGTATTTCTCGATATCCTGTTTACCGGAGATCCCCAGCTGTTTCTCAACACCAAGCTCGACCGGCAATCCGTGCGTATCCCAGCCTGCTTTACGAACGACACGGTAGCCATCCATCGTCTTGTAGCGGCAGATGAAGTCTTTGATTACGCGTCCCAGCACGTGACCGATATGCGGAGCTCCATTCGCTGTTGGCGGCCCTTCATAAAAGACAAAATTCGGCTTGCCTTCCCGGTTCGTGATCGACTGCTTAAATGTCTCTTCTTCTCTCCATTTGGCCAGTACCCTTGAGTCCCGACTTCTTGCTTTCTCTTTGACATCGACGCGTTGCATACGCTCATACCCCTTTCATTCTCCTGGAAAATAAAAAAAGCCCCGCCCCTGTAAAGGGACGAGACTATAGCTCGCGATACCACCCTTGTTCCAAGACTAGCTACGTACCTCCTCACCGCTCTCTTACAGAGATGGCAAACGGACGCGCCGCTATGCTTGGCACCTTCGTCACGGATGCATGCATCCGAGTTCCTAATAACGGTGGACTTCCGGAACTGCTTACTGCTTATGGCATCCATAAGGTTAGGCAGTTCTTCTCAGAGAGGATATTCCGAAACTGTTCACACACCGGCTTTCAGCAAATACCGGCTCTCTGTGGTGCTTACAGAAACGTACTCGTTCTCGTCAACGAAGTGATCGTATAGATTGATTATTACCATTTATACGCGAATCCTAAACAATTGTCAAACCATTCGCAACAATAATTACACGCCGCGGGCGATTTCACTCGTTAAGCTTGCCGGACCATCCAATGTATCCCAGCTGTCATGGCTTAGCAGCTCAAGCTGTGCTTCCACGAGTGTCCGGAATCTGGCACGATAGATCGAAGCTTGTTTGCGAAGCTCCTCTACTTCAAGCGCCACTTTACGGGACTTGCTAAGCGACTCATTGATGATGCGGTCGGCATTCTTCTCGGCTTCTTTGACGATGAGCTGCGCTTCTTTCTTCGCATTGCTTCTCACTTCATCAGCCGCTTCTTGCGCCACAATAATCGTCTTACTCAACGTTTCTTCAATGTTGGAGAAATGATTCAGCTTCTCCTGCATGGACAATGCCTGATTCTGAATTTCTTTGTTCTCGCGAATGAGCGCCTCATAGTCTTTAATGACTTGATCAAGAAATTCATTTACTTCATCTTCATCGTATCCGCGAAGTCGTCTGCCAAATTCCTTGTTATGTATGTCCAATGGCGTAAGCGGCATTGGGGCACCTCCTGATTGTAGTCGAAGGGGACCATGCTTAGGGTATCCCCGTGTGGGACTAGCGCCTTAAGCCGTATCCTTCCTGAGTTTACTTCTAATTTCGACAGATGGAGTCATTTTCCTGCAAACGATTAGATAAATTTGCCGATTTTGACCCGAACTCTGCCTTTCTTCGTAATCCCCTCTACAACAAGCACTTTGAAACGGCCAAGACCCTGCATCGAAATGACGTCGCCTTCCTTGAGCGGCGTGGAAGGATCCTCTTCTACTTTCCAGTTCACGCGGCATCTGCCGGCCCTAATGGGGTCCACGATCTTGGTTCGGCTGATCCGATGGACATCGCTGGCGATACCGTCAAGACGCAAAGAAGCCACCGACAAATTCATCTCTTCCATCGCGGACACCGCGGGGCGCAGCTGATGCAGCGGAAGGATGTCCGTTAGGACGTGAACACGGTGGACTTGTCGCAAATGAATATTAATATAATCGGCTATTTCCGAGACGACTAAACAATGACAGCTGTCCTCATGTACATGAAGATCGCCAATGCGATCACGCTTGATACCCAGTCCAAGTAGTGCACCCAGGTAGTCGCCATGATCCAGCTCCAGATGACCTTGCGTACCGCCGGTCACTTCAATTAAAGCAATTCCTTCGGGCTCATTCTCGAGATCGCGGTAATCAGGTGCAATAATGGCCCTTCTACGCTCAGCGCTTTCATAGCCGCCTACAAAGCGAAGACCAACATCTGCACGCCGATTGACTAGCGACGCTACGATATCGGCCTGCCTTGGATCGAGAAAATCGGTCACTTTCACTTCGTGACCGAATGCTGCTCGTTCGATCCATTCCGAGGCGCGGTCCACGAAGGGCCGCTCATCCGGATGGAAATGGACATAAATATCGTTTTTCATTAGATAAACATCTCGATGACCGAAATCAATCCCAAGGCCACGAAACGAAGGGCAAACAAGGCAACGATCGGGGAGATATCAATCACTCCGCCGATATTGGGGATAAATCTGCGGAATGGTGCCAAATAAGGCTCAACCAGCTTACCCAATAATTCACCGATGAAGCTCTCACGCAGGCTCGGCAGCCATGACAACAGTACGTAAGCAATGATCATATACTGATAAATCTGTGATAGGGTTAAGATTAAATTTGCTACGTCCAACTCAAGGTCACCTCATTTTTTTGTAATCTTGCTCATCTGCCAGCATTTCCGTTATTGCGCCTTGAATTTCAACCGAGTCGGGCGTGCAAAGAAAAATATTAGGACCAAGCTTCGATATGCCGCCGTTCAACGCATAAATCGTACCGCTGAGAAAATCAACGATTCTCACTGCTTGATCCGAACGAACACGCTGCAGGTTCACAACGACCGAACGACGCGAGCGCAAGTGGTCCGCAATATCCTGTGCTTCTTCGTACGAACGGGGTTCGTTCAGAATAACGCGCACATTCTTCTGCGAATGAATACTGACGATATTATTTCCCTTTGCAGGTTGTTTACGTTGCTCGAAGGGAGAAGTTTCATTATCTTGTTCGTCATGATTGTCAATTCGTTCGCGTTCTACGACTTCCTCTTCCTCTTGCAGGCCGAGAAAACTCATAAACTTATTCATCATGCCCGTCGCCCTCTTTCCCTTATAATCTGCATGCCAAGTATTCGCTTGCTGAAACGCATCCTTAGCTGTGTCCTACCAGTACCGTACCTAGTCTTAACCATGTTGCGCCTTCTTCTACAGCTACCTCGAAATCCCCCGACATGCCCATCGACAAACCATCAACCTGCTTGCTCAATACAGCGCTGCGATTCAGTTCGTCACGAAGCTGTCTTAACCCGCGAAATACGGGACGGGATTGCTCGGCTTCGCCGTCAAGCGGCGCCATCGTCATCAGCCCAACCGGCTCGATATGAGGAAAGGCCACTAGCTGCTTGGCGAAAGGGATTAATTCTTCGGGCTGAAGGCCATGCTTGCTGTCTTCTCCGGCTACATTGACTTGAATAAAGCAAGGCACCTTGATGTCAAGCTGCGCAGCCTTACGCTCGATTGCCTCCGCTAATGAAAGACGATCCAAGGAATGGATGTATGTAAATTTCCCTATGACTTCTTTAACCTTATTCGTTTGCAGTGACCCAATGAAATGCCATACAGCTTGTCCGGACGGCGCATGGTCTAAGCTTGTATCCCACTGGCTGCCCGTAATCGCGTTCCACTTCTCAGACGCATCCTGCCAGCGATTCTCCCCCATATGAACGAGACCTTGCTGCAAGACCGCCTGCGTCTGGGGGACGCCTACGTACTTCGTTACTGCAATCAGTTCAATCTCCGAACGCTGCCGGCCGCTTCTTGCACATGCATCTGCGAGCCGCCGTTCCACTTCTTCAATACGCTGTGATAAAGTCGTCACGCCTTACTTGTCTCCTTCTTTCATGCCGATCCAGCTCACCATCCGGCCCGTCGCACCGCCTTCTACTCGGTGAGAGAAGAACAGATTCGTGGCACAACCGGTGCACCACTCTGAACATTCGATACGGCTCGGCAAAATTCCTGCTTTTATCATAATCTGTCGGTTCAATTCTTTCAAGTTTATCCTGGCTTTTCCTTCACCCGTAGGTACGACCATGTCGGCAGGATCCACATTTAATGCAGCGATAAGCGGCAAAACACGATCCAGCACGACATCATTCACCTCATAGCAGCACATCCCAATGGAAGGACCAATCGCGGCTTGAATGGATGCTGCATCGCAGCCGAAGGTCGAGACCATTCGTTCGACGGTCAACCTGGCAATTTCCAGTACGGTTCCTTTCCAGCCCGCATGGGCCAGCGCAATCACTTCACGAACAGGATCGAAGAAATAGAGCGGAACACAATCCGCGTAGAAAGAAGCCAGCAATACATTCTTCTGGTCGGTAACAAGAGCGTCGGCATCCGCAATTGATGATGCGCGGCTCGCTCTGCCTTTGCCGCGATCATCGGCTTCTATAATATGCACGTGATTGCCGTGTACTTGCTCTGCACAGGTCCATGCTTCAAATGGCCAGCCGAGCGACTCCGCGAGCAAGCTGCGATTGCGTACAACGTCATCCTGTACGTCCCCAACATGAAGCCCGCAATTCAGGGATTGCCAAGGAGCGCTGCTGACTCCACCTTCCCGTCCGGAGAATCCAACCGTCAAACCATCAAACCGCTCTATCCATTGTGGCAATAAAAAAAGCGAAGGGCTCTTCGCTGCATCAACATGTTTAAACGGTTCCATGATACAATCACCTCGACTTCCAGTGTACCACGCATGGCAGCCTCCTTGCGAGCGGCTACGCGCCCGCAAGGCTCCTTTCGAATGGCAGAACGATAAGCTTATCGAACCTGCACATCGTCTTCCTCCGTCTTGTACACCTTCGCATCATCAATCCGTACGAGTACGACATCCGTGCCGATCTTCACAATATTTCGCCAAGGGATCACGACATCTGTGCCACCGCCGAACAAGCCGAAGAAACGGGAGTAGTTCGGTACAACGATGGAATCAATGCGTCCCTGCCGCAAATCCAGCTCCAAGTCACTGACCTGCCCCAGCTTGCGTCCATCTACAATATTGATAACGTCCTTCGTCTGAAAATCCGAAATTTTCATTAGCCGTTCACCACGCTTCCGAAAGAACTGCCCATCACCTTATTATCAATATATGTGCCAAATGGGCAAAATGTCCTGCTTGCCACTAATTATAGCCGCTGCTGTCACATAGCAAAAAAACGGCGCTAGGCGCCGTTTCACTTTTGGTTGATTTACGTTTTAACATGCTTTTGCATCTGTTGGATCGCGGATTTCTCGAGCCGGGATACTTGCGCTTGTGAGATGCCGATTTCGTCGGCTACCTCCATTTGCGTTTTCCCTTCGAAGAAACGCATCGACAGAATCATTTTTTCGCGTTCATTTAGTTTGTGCATCGCTTCTCGAAGAGCAATCTCCTCAATCCACGACACGTCTTTGTTTTTGTCATCACTGATTTGGTCCATCACATAGATGGGATCTCCCCCATCATGATAAATCGGTTCGAACAATGATACCGGGTCTTGAATGGCATCGAGCGCAAAAACGACATCCTCTTTCGGAACGTTCAGCGCCTCGGAAATTTCAAAAATCGTCGGCTCCCTTGAGTTTTTGTTCGTCAAGCTGTCCCGTACCTGCAGCGCCTTATACGCGATATCACGCAAGGAACGCGACACACGAATCGGGTTATTGTCCCTTAAATAACGGCGAATTTCACCGATTATCATCGGAACCGCATAGGTGGAAAACTTAACATTCTGACTGAGATCGAAATTGTCGATTGCTTTCATGAGGCCGATGCAGCCGACTTGGAAGAGATCGTCGACGAATTCCCCGCGGTTATTAAACCGTTGAATCACACTAAGCACTAGCCTCAAGTTGCCATTGACTAATTTCTCTCTTGCTGCCCACTCATTCTGCGTTTGTAATGCGGTAAACAACTCCCGCATCTCCGCGTTTGTGAGGACAGGCAGTTTCGCGGTATCCACTCCACAAATCTCGACTTTGTTTCGGGTCAACGTGATTACCTCCCAAGGAGAAACATTAATGTTCAGTATCTCCTTGGACCCCCAATTTATTCCCCCTCGCGCAAGAAGAAAGTCATTCCCAAAGCTGACCTGCGATGTAAACGCAATCAAGCCCCCGCAGTGATTCCGAGGGCTCGAGCATTCCTATTATTTGGTCACATACAGCGAGTAAATTTGCAGGTCGTTAAGAAGCTTTGTACGCTCCGTACCTTGCTCGTTAATGTCGATTTTGCCGGTATAGACGACTTTACTTTGCTTCAGGTCGGCAATGACAACATCGATTGTATCGGCTTCCTTGGACATTAGATACAACCGGTCCCCACTGACCATCGAGCTTGATACGGACTGAACGGGGATTACGAACTCCTTGATTTCTCGCGTCTTCAGATCATAGTGCTTCACAAGGGCTGATTTCTCTTGCTTAACGATCATAATGATCGAATCTGTAGTTGCGTTCACCAAATAGTCTGAAATGCTTGGATCAATAGCAGGCACTGCCGTCGTTTGTCCGGTCTTCCAATCCAACGTAAACAGCTCCGACTTCGTGTTTTCGGTGATATCATTTCCTTCTTTGTCTTTCACGTGCTTCTCTGTCTGTTGTCTAAATACGAGCACATCATTAGGAACGTTATACGGTGTTGAACTCTCCATACTGTATCTTACGAATTGGCCATTATCCAGCTTCTTATCGGCAAAAAGCACGTCATCTTTGGCAATGCTCTTCGCGTTTAGATCCACCGTATATTTATGAATCTCCTGGTTCCCAAGGCTTTGCCCGCTATCGTCATTCTTTCGATAATTGATGGTAAAGACGTATAGCATCCGGCCATCCACTTGTACGTCCATCACGTAAGCCCAGCCGTATTGTTCGTAATTAGGTACGGCTGCTTCGAAGCTTTGTTCATCCTTCGTTTTCAAGTCAAGGGTGGATACGTTGAACTTAGAATTCCGATTAGCGTACCCACTATTAAAGGATGCATAGGCAAGCGTGTTCTCATCCTGATAGAACGAGTTCGAGCTTCTTTTTGCCCGCATGAAGCCGTGGTGCTCTTTAAACAGTTGAACCATTTCCTGATTATAGCTGTATCGTTTGGCGATCGAAAACTGCTCGAAATAAGACTCTTCCTGCTGATACTTGCTCCCCTTCGAACTAATGACCAGGGAACCATAGCCCTTTGTCATGCCTTCCAGAACAAGCGATTTCGCCTCGTTATCATCACCGGAAACGGTCAGCAGGTTATAGTCCGGGTAGCTTCGCGTAGCAGCTCCCACGTAATAGGTGCCAATGCTCCCAAGGATAAAGACGACGAGCAGGATGGAAAACCAATAGCGTTTCATTGTGTAGTAACCTCCTATACCGATATCTTCTTATTCATTAAGAAGAAGCTTATTGCAAGAGACATGCCGCCGATCAATGCGGCAATTACGAACTCGATGATGAAAATTTCGTTCGGGTACAAATAATCTTTAATATCTCGATTCATGATGAGCATCGGTGCAATCAGAAGCAGACATGCAACTCCGATGTAGATGACGCCTGCCAAGACACCCTTCAACCGGTAACTCCGTTCAAACAGGATCGCCGTGAACAATATGATGACGAATAAGGCACCGCTGCCATAGTACAAAACAAATTCCGTAAAGGTACGGGGAACGAGAACTTGCAGAAACGAGTGATTCTGGATGACTGTTGTCAATGTTTCGGAGACTCCTCTCAATTCCGGGTCAACGACCGCCGTAAACAATGCGGATTCAAGCGGCAGAATGAGCAGTTGGAAGGCCACTAAGCCGAACACGAACAGCAGAATAGCGCTTAGCTTAGCCAAATACAAATGGCGTCTTTCCGTAGGCAGCATCAACAGCCGATAGATAAACATGTTTTTGCCCATCCATTCTCTATACCAAATCAGAAATACGTAAAGCGCTATTCCGCCGATGCAAAGCGCGATTGGGGCAAGAATAAATAAGTTTGCTCGGCTCATCATATCGGAAAAGCTCACTACGCCGTTTTCGGCTGCAAACTTTGCAAATGTTGACGTAGTCGGCCCCATCTTATCCTTTACGACTTGCATGTATTTATTGCTCTCGTACAGAATGCCGCCGCATTGCATGAGCAGCGTCATCACGAACAAGGTGATATACAGCTTCCAAAAACGAGAAACCTCCATATGAAGCAGCTTCAAAAAACGATTCATCCCTTGTACACCTCTCTCATAACATCCATAACCGACTTGCCTTCCTGCAAGCGCATGTCTTCGCAATTGAATTGTCTCATCACGACTCCGTTATCCAGCAGTACGACCTCGTCGATCAGATGTTCGATATCGTTAATTTCATGTGTCGTAATAATAACGCCTCTGTCTTCCACGAGCTTGCTTGTAAATACGCTTGCGATTTGCTCCCTGCTGAACGCATCGATGCCGGAGAATGGTTCGTCCATCAACACGTACTCCACATCCAGCGACAGTCCGTGCAGCAAATTCAGCTTGGCCGTATTTCCTTTGGAAAGCTCGGAAATCCGATCGTTACGCTTCAGCTTGAAGAAAATTAGCATCTCCTCCGCGCGCGCCTCGTTCCAGCTGGCGTAGAAATCTTTCATGAACTGCATGCTCGCACCGACGGTCATGTTAGGAGGCATCGTAATATTGTCCGGCACGTAAGCGACATGCTCGTAAATATGTTTGCCCACCGGCATTCCGTCCACTTGGATGCTGCCGCCGTCAATTGGCGTTAGTCCCATGATGGCTTTCAGCACGGTGGATTTGCCTACCCCGTTAATGCCGATCAAACACGTAATATTTCCTTTTTTCGCCGTAAACGATATATCTTGAAGCACTTTTCTGCGGCCGTATTTCTTACGAACCGATTTAAACTCAATCATGCTTGCCCCTCCTTTGCTGCTTGCGTATAGCTTGTTTCTACTTTGCTCTTGACGATGGCTAACAGCTCATCGACCGGTACTTGGATCTTGGCTATAGATTGAACAAATGCATCGACGGCATCTGTAATGAGCTCACTGCGAATTAAGCTTAATACCTGTTCGTCCGTTGTAATCCGGCTTGGGGAATTGCCCTCCGTTACGATCAAACCCTGTTCCTCCATTTCTTTATAAGCCTTCTGTGCCGTGTTCGGGTTAATTCTCAACTTACCTGCTATTTCGCGGCGCGATGGGATGACCTGCCCTTTCTCCAAACGTCCCGTTGCGATCTCTTCCTTAAAGTGCCTGACTACCTGGAGGTAGACAGGGTCGCGGTTATTGAACTTCAATTCCGCGCTGCCTTCGCCATCATGCATACGCTCCAACTCCGTCTTAATAGTGTGTGTACTACTTAGTTCATACACCTTATACGTGTACTATACCCGTAGTACACTCCTTTGTCAACTGCCTTGTTTGCGGTAAAATAAAAAGCACTGTCCTCCCTATTAGGTTAGGGAGAGACAGTGCCTTGAGTACATTCGTTTAATTAAAAGGCCGGGATAATCGAGCCTTCGTATTTGTCTTCGATGAATTTCTTCACTTCTGCTGAGTGCAGCGCTTCTGTTAATGCCTTGATTGCATCAGAATCTTTGTTATCCGGACGAGCAACAAGAATGTTCACGTATGGCGAATCGCTGCCTTCGATGAAGAGCGCATCCTTCGTCGGTACAAGACCTGCTTCAAGCGCATAATTCGTGTTGATCAGCGCAAGGTCTACTTCATCCAGAACACGTGGCAGTGTCGCAGCTTCAACTTCAGTGAACGCCAGGTTCTTCGGGTTCTCCGTAATATCGTGAACAGTACCTGCAACGCCTACGCCGTCTTTAAGCTTGATGACATTGTTTGCTGCAAGCAAAGCAAGTGCACGTCCGCCATTGGTCGGATCGTTAGGAATAACGACCTTCGCGCCGTCTTTCAGTTCATCTACACTTTTCACTTTTTTCGAATAAGCACCGAATGGCTCAATGTGGACGCCGGCAACATTGACGAGATCATAGCCTTTATCTTTGTTGAATTGGTCCAAGTACGGTGTATGCTGGAAGAAGTTTGCATCCAATTGCTTCTCGTACAACTGCGTGTTCGGTTGTACGTAGTCATTGAATTCGACAACTTCAAGATTAATGCCTTTAGCCTTCAATGCCGGCTTGATGAAATTAAGAATTTCCGCATGTGGCAATGGTGAAGCGCCAACCTTAAGTGTTACTTCTTGAGCAGCGTTATTGCCGTTATCCGCAGTCGTATTACCTACATTCGAATTGTTCGCTTCGTTATTGTTCGCTCCGCATGCGGACAACGCGACAACGAGCACTAGAAGCAATAGAGCCAAACTTACCTTCTTCATTCTTCATTCCTCCATCTGTATAAAGCTTTCTATGCTGTTCACCTTACTTCCGGCTAAATCGGCGTACCAGATAATCACCGGCCATCTGCAGGATCTGAACCAAAATAATAAGACAAGCTACTGTAACAATCATGACGCTGGTCTGGAATCTCTGATACCCGTATCGCAGTGCCAGGTCACCTAAACCGCCGCCTCCGATTACGCCTGACATCGCTGTGTATGAAACGAGTGTAACAGCTGTTATTGTAATGGCCGCTATTAAACCTGGCCTTGCTTCAAGCAGCAGCACACGCCTTACAATGTCCATGCGGGATGCCCCCATCGACTGCGCGGCTTCGATCACGCCTCGGTCAACCTCGCGCAGCGAAGTCTCCACCAATCTTGCGAAGAACGGCGCGGCAGCAATCACAAGCGGAGGAATTGAGCCCTGCACGCCAAGCGTTGTACCGGTTATCGCTTTCGTTAGCGGCATGATCATGATCATGAGAATAACGAAAGGGACAGAGCGAAGGATATTAACAATAAGTGAAAGTGCGGCATAGACAACCGGCTGTTCCAGCAGCTGTCTTCTGGAAGTGAGGAATAGAACTACCCCCAGAATCAAGCCGAGAATGATGGTGAACAGCAACGATGCACCAAGCATGGTCAGCGTATCCTTGGTCGCCTTCCATACTTCCTCCGGCCGAACATCCGACCAGTCGATACCTTGTTTCAACATCATTTCAGCTCACCTACTTCCAGCCCTTTATCGCGCAGGACCGCAAGCACTTCGTCAATCTCACGGTCATTGCCGATAAATTCGATCACAAGCTGGCCATACGGAGTATTCTTCATACGTGAAACGGTCCCTTGCAATATCGTAAATTCCACGGTGGTGGATTTAACGGCATTAAACAGAAGCGGCTCATACGTTACTTCGCCGACATAGTTCATCTTCACGAGTCGACCGCTGCGCGTACCGATTAATTCACGCGGATCGAAGGAATCTGCAATCTGGCTGACAAAATCCATCGTGATGGCATGCTGCGGTTTGAGGAATACATCCAGCACGTCACCCATCTCTACGATTTCTCCCCCGTCAATGACGGCGACACGATCGCAAATCGAACGAATGACATGCATTTCATGCGTAATTAGAAGTATCGTAATGCCGAGCTTCTCGTTAATATCAAGCAGAAGGGATAGAATCGCGTTTGTCGTTTGCGGATCCAGTGCTGAGGTTGCTTCATCGCAGAGGAGCACATCCGGATTGTTGGCAAGCGCTCTAGCTATGCCGACACGCTGCTTCTGACCTCCTGAGAGCTGGGCCGGGTATTTGTCTGCATGCTGCTCCAAACCCACCAGCTTCAATAGCTCGTCCACTCTTTGCTTGATCGTTGACCTTGATTGTTTCGCCAATTCCAGCGGGAAAGCAATGTTATCACGAACCGTCGCCATCGAGAGCAGATTAAAATGCTGAAAAATCATTCCGATTCGGCGGCGTTCCTGCTGCAATTGCGTCGTAGAGAGCTTCGTCAGCTCTACATCTCCAACCTTTACAGTCCCTGCGGTAGGGCGCTCCAATAGATTTACACAACGCAGCAACGTGCTTTTGCCTGCTCCGGAGTGTCCGATGATGCCGAATATATCGCCTTTATTTATAGTAAGATTGATATTTGTTATCGCATCCACTTTCGTCTTGCCGGTGCTATATGACTTGCTTATGTCTAAGAGCTCAATCAGCGGTAAAACCTCCTGCCATCCTTCGTATGTTGAAAGAACAACCTGCATTATAAACAACTTTCACACGCTTTGTCACTGGATTGAATTGCTACTTAACCGTAAAAAGCCCGCAATCCCCATGATTATGGGAATTGCGGACATTTGTTCACCAATTAGACCATTTTATTAAACTCTTTCCGCAGCCGTTTAATGATTCGTTTCTCCAGCCTTGAAATATAGGACTGCGAAATGCCGAGCAAATCGGCGACATCCTTCTGGGTTTTCTCTTCCCCATCCGCAAGACCAAAACGCAGCTCCATAATAATCCGTTCGCGCTCGGTCAGCTTATCCAGCGCTTTATGAAGCAGCTTACGGTCTACCTGCTCTTCAATATTGCGGTAGATCGTATCATTCTCTGTTCCAAGCACATCGGATAGGAGCAGCTCATTGCCATCCCAATCGATATTGAGCGGTTCATCAAAAGATACTTCCGTCCTTGTCTTGCTATTGCGGCGCAAGTACATCAATATTTCATTCTCGATACAGCGTGAGGCATACGTAGCGAGCTTGATTTTCTTCTCTGGATCAAATGTGTTGACCGCTTTAATGAGCCCGATTGCGCCTATGGACACCAAATCTTCGATATGAATGCCCGTATTCTCAAACTTCCTGGCAATGTACACGACTAAACGAAGATTGCGTTCAATCAGCATCGCTCGGATCGCGGAATCGCCTGATGGCAGCTTCTCGAGCAAATATTCCTCTTCTTCACGTGTAAGCGGGGGTGGCAGCGCCTCGCTCCCGCCGATATAATAAATTTCCTCGCTCTTTAATCCGAATAAAAACAAAACGCGATAATAATATAACTGCAGGATCAATTTCCATTTGACGAGCATGCTGTTCCATCCCTTCCCGAAGAACTGTGTATTGTATCGATCGTGACACTTCGATTTTGAAGAAGTGACGGATGGATGATCGCCTGGTAGGTGCCGTCATGGGCGAGTTTACCGGCGTCTAAACCAATGAGCACTTTCTTGGATTCATAGACTTCACCATCGCGATTGATGATGACTTGATCCGGTTTAATCGCCAGCATGAACTGTGCGCCACGATTTACTCCACGATAAGGCACTAGTCTAAGCCGGTCTCGCCAAATGAAGGGCGTATCATCCGTCATGCTCGCTAAGAGCTTATCGACCTGCGATTCCCGAATTTGAGCAATCCATGAAGCAGGCAGCACATCTTGCCAAACGGCAGCTTCCATGACCATGACCGGTGTTCGGGTCAGCGGTTCGTACAGCTGGTTACCCGTGTCGATCAGACCTGTGCAGCTATACTCCTTATCCTCGATTCGAACCTTCACCTCCGCGAGATGATTGGTGACCAAATCACGTTCTTTGCGCTGTGTCATCACCGATCGGTAGATATAATAGCCGACGCCAATAAGACTGAAGACAAAGAGCATCGATGGCTTCAGCATGAAATATAATTTCCCATTTACAGTGGCGACGGTATGCCAGAGCTTATTGGAGCTGTTCATAAACAAGTAATGGGCTCCTATTACAGCACCAGCGGCGGCGAAGTTGACGCCGTAAAACGCTCCGACATGTCGAGCAAAATATTGAACGCTTCCAAATCCGAACGCTATGAGCAGCATGATGATAGACAACGCGACCTTGATGACGATTGTAAACAAGAACGACAACGGCGGAAACACAATCATTACGGCATATAAGCTGCCAACACCGGCAGCGAGGAGAACTCGCCACCACTTTGCACGTATACTTCGTACCCAAGCTGTGAGAAGTAAATTCGAGCCGTCTATGAGCAGGTTGACCATGAATAATACGTCGAGATAAACTGCATCCAGTGCATTCACCTTCCTGCCGCACTTCCCTGCTCGCCGTTTCCCTCGTAAAAGCTTAGCGAGGATTTGCGGCTTGTGTCTAGTATAGTTAAATCCTATTACAATGTCTGTCTAAACATGCCGTCAGGAGTGATCTTTTTTTGTCGATGACGCACTAACTGTTATCGCCAATCTCCGGCGATCGGTTAGTGCAAAGGTGATTGGTTTGCTCGCAATCGAGTGAGCCAGAAGCAGGTAAAAATAGCAAAAAAGCCGCTTTCCGGTGTACCGGAAAGCGGCTAAAGTCCTTATTGTTACTGACTAGGTGTTGCGACGATTGCGAAGAAATGCCGGAATATCGAGTTGATCACTGCTGGATACATTGCTGCCGAACGGTTTTGGACCCGTGCTTGCAGCTTGTTGGCGTGGAGCCTCAGTGCTTGTTGATTCGGGTTGTCCAGCTGCGGGACGACGAACCTCAGCTCTGTTACGGTGCTCGAAGCCTGTTGCGATAACCGTTACTTTAATTTCTTCTTTCAAATTCTCATCGATGCTAGCACCGAAGATCATGTTTACGTCCGGATCGGAAGCCGAAATGACGATTTCAGCTGCTTCATTCACTTCATAGAGCGAGAGATTAGCGCCGCCCGTGATGTTCATGATGATGCCGCGTGCACCGTCGATGGACGTTTCAAGCAACGGGCTTTGAATGGCTTTGCGAGCTGCATCGGCAGCACGGTTCTCGCCTGTAGCGTTGCCAATCCCCATCAGAGCAGAGCCGCGCTCCGCCATAATCGTCTTCACATCCGCGAAGTCAAGGTTGATCAGACTTGGCATCGCGATCAAGTCGGAGATGCCCTGCACCGCTTGCTTCAACACGTTATCCACTTCGCGGAACGCTTCCAGCATCGGTGTCTTCTTGTCTACGATCTCAAGCAAACGGTCATTCGGGATCACGATTAAGGTGTCTACTTTTTCTTTGAGCGCTTCGATACCCAGCTCGGCTTGTCCGGAGCGTTTGCGTCCTTCGAACGTAAATGGACGAGTTACAACACCGACTGTCAGCGCGCCGCATTCACGAGCGATCTCGGCGATAACGGGAGCAGCACCTGTGCCGGTTCCCCCGCCCATACCTGCTGTTACGAATACCATGTCCGCGCCTTTCAGCGTGTTCATGACCGCTTCACGTGATTCTTCAGCTGCTTTCTTACCAACCTCAGGGTTTGCGCCTGCACCTAGTCCGCGAGTCAGCTTGTCACCGATTTGAAGCTTCTGCTCCGATTTCGCCATATGCAATGCTTGCGCATCTGTATTCACAGTTATGAACTCTACGCCTTTGACTCCATTCTCGATCATCCGGTTAACAGCATTGCTTCCGCCGCCGCCTACACCGATGACTTTGATTTGGGCCATCAGCTCATTATCGAAATCAAATTCCAACATGTTGTTGCTCCCCCGATCAAATAAATTCACTAAACATATTTTTCAATTTTTCAAAAAGACCAGGCTTCGAGGGCGAATTCGTTGAACTGGACTTCCGGTTGGCACTCTTCTTAGGCGAAGAAACTACCTTACCTTTCATATACTTCGAAACATATTGAATCATACCAACACCACTGGTAAAAGCAGGATCGCGAACGCCGATATAATCCGGCACCGCAATGCGTACGCTTGCTTCCAGCTCATGTTGGGCCAGTGCCAATGTTCCCGGCATCGTCACTGTACCGCCCGTTAGAACGTATCCATTGATCTTATCGCCGTAGCCAAGTCGGCGTACTTCTTGACGGATCAAGTGGAAAATTTCTTGCATGCGTGGTTCTATGATGTTGGCCAGGTCAACCTGAGAGAATTCCTTCTCCACGTTACTGCCCATACGCATAACTTTGAATTTCTGATCTTCAGCCGCATCATCGATAAGTGCACAGCCGAATTTCTGCTTGATTTTCTCGGCTTGTTCGGTTTGAGTACGGAGTCCGTAGGAAATGTCGCTGGTCACATACTCGCCGCCAACCGGCAGCGTGGAGGTTGCAACAATGCTTCCTTGCTCAAAAATTGCAATGGTACTGGATCCGGCGCCAATGTCTGCGAGGACAGTACCCATCATTTTCTCATCTTTGGTGAGCGCCATTTGTCCAGACGCCAATGACATTAGAATAATGCCGGCAATACGCAAATTTGCTTTCTCGACGCACCGGGCTAAATTATGTATTGCTGTTTTGGCTCCGGTAACGAGCGTTGCTTCTACTTCCAGACGAACACCAATCATGCCTCTAGGATCTGAGATACCTTCAAGACCGTCAACCAAGTACTGCTTTGGAACTAGGTTAATGATTTCGCGTTCCGGAGGTAAAGCTACTACTTTCGCCGCTTGCAATACGCGTTCGATGTCTTCTTCGCCGATTTCTCGATCTTCGTTGGAGATGGCGACAACGCCGTGATTCGTTTGCAAACCGATATGGTTGCCTTGAATGCCTACATATACATCGCTTATTTGAATACCGACCATACGCTCGGCGTGATCCACCGCATTGCGAATGGATTGAACGGTTTGGTCAATATCAACGATAGCCCCTTTACGGATACCTTCCGAGTCGGCAGATCCAACTCCAATAATATTAATGACGCCGTTATTCACTTCGCCAATAATAGCACGAACCTTGGATGTACCGATGTCCAAACTGACGATGATGTCATTGCTGCTCAACCTCTGGCACCTCCGTTCAACATTAATTAGGTACATTAATTAGGCACATTAATTGTCGTGACTGCTTTGCATTTCTTTTTAATTCAACGCAATCCTGAATATCCCTCTTTTTTCTACAATTTTTTCAAGGTTTATTTAAACGTCCATTACATGAATGTACATGCTCTGGTTGATGTTCTTCCGAAAAAATGCAAAAAGGGCAATTAAATCTACATAACTAAAATTCTATCATTCTTTGAAGCTATTGAGTAGTCTCTTTTTGGGAAATACCCTGATTATCTGCGACTTCAGGCGTAAACGATGCATATTTATCCGCAAGCAGCATAGTAATTAGTCCCGGGGGCTGAATTTCAATCACGGCATTCAGCGTTGGGATTTTCTCAGGCAGCAGCGACACGGCAGTAATGACCTCAAAACGCGTCCTGGTGTAGATTTTGATCCGATCCTTGTAAGAGGGGGACGGTTCTGGTTTAATCTCTGAGAAGTCTGCTATAGCGTCTTCCGGAATCGCTGACAGCGTTTTGCAAAGCTCAGCCAATACAGGGTCATCCGACTTCCAACCGGACAGAATCGGCTTGTCGACAATCATTTCGGAACCGGCTGCAATCCCTGTTCCGTTAGCCAAAATCGCCGTGATTTCTCCGTTCTTCGACAATGTGTAGGCGACTGTTTCGAACTCCTGCACATGGATCGTAATGCTGCCGGGGAACGATTTGGTTACTTTTACATTCTCGATGGCCTTGATCGTATGCACTCTTGCTTCTAATTTGCTTTCGGAAGTACCGAAGAAAGAATCTCCTGCGGCGATGCCGACTACCTTGCGGATTTCGGCTGCATTCAGGTAATGCTGGCCTTCAATAGTCACAGTTGCTACTTTGCTAATGGAAGAATTAAAGAATAGTACACCAAGAATGACGACGAATAATAAGAAAAGCACCGCTAACAGCTTCTTGCCGCTTCTGCGCCGTTTCACGGGTTCGCGCAGCACGGGCATCTTCTCTTGCATAGCTTGTCCCCTCTTTGTATAAACGCAAACGGCTTCCCGCCAATCATGGCAAGAGCCGCTCACGCGTTCTTATATCTGTCCACACACGATGTTATGGAACGATTTGGTTGTTCGGCACAGGTGAATAGCGGGTAATTCTGGCTCCCAGCCTGCCCAGCATGGTCTCAATCCGGTCATAACCACGATCGATATGATGCACCTGCTCCACGACGGTTTTTCCTTGCGCGGCAAGCCCTGCAATAACTAGAGCTGCACCTGCGCGCAAATCCGTTGCTTCAACCGTAGCACCATACAAACGCGACACCCCGCGGATGAAAGCGGAGTTCAGATCAACGCGGATGTCCGCTCCCATGCGTGAGAGTTCATCGACATGCTTGAATCTGCCTTCAAAAATCGTTTCTTTCATTACACTTACACCGTCTGCCAGTGCAAGGAGAACCATTATTTGCGATTGCAAATCGGTAGGGAATGCTGGATAAGGCGAGGTTACGATGCGGTCAACAGCTTTAGGGCGTGCTGCAGTACCTACTTTGATTATATCATCGTCAACCGTTATTTGAACACCTGTGCGTCTAAGCACATGGATGAGAGAGGTTAAGTGCGAAGGACATGTATTCAGCAGCGTCACCTGCCCGCGCGTTGCGGCAGCGGCTACCATCACCGTTCCGGTCACAATCCGGTCCGGAATGACTTGATAGCGGCATGGCGTCAGCTTCTCTACTCCTTCGATCGTAATCGTATCCGTACCGGCACCGAAAATCTTAGCACCCATACTGTTCAAGAAATGCTGTAAATCTTGAATTTCCGGTTCACGAGCAGCATTGCTGATCGTAGTCAGCCCCTCGGCGAGCACCGCGGCCATCATAATGTTCTCCGTAGCTCCGACGCTCGGGAAATCCAGGTGAATTTCCGCGCCTTTCAACCGTTTTGCATAACAGACTATTCGGCTGTCTTCCTCGTCGACCTGCGCCCCCAGCGCCCGAAGGCCGCTAAGATGCAAATCGATTTTCCGTTCTCCGATCGCGCAGCCGCCTGGCTGATATATCGTTACTTCGCCAAACCTTGCTAACAGCGGCCCCATAAGAAAAATGGATGATCGCATTTGACGCATAAGAGCCTCAGGAATGTGGGAAGAATGCAAGCTTGACGTATCGAGCGTGACGGTTTCGTCCTCGTGCTCTGCCCGGCAGCCAAGTTCGCGCAAAATGTTAAGCATGACGTCGATATCAAGCAGTTTAGGTACATGATCGATCGTCACTTTTCCTTCTACCAGCATACTAGCAGCTAAAATCGGCAAAGCGGCATTTTTCGCGCCTTGGATAACAATGGTTCCTGAGAGAGGTTTCCCGCCTTCAATCACCAATTTGTCCAATTTATCACCTCCGGATTACCGCTCACCCATAACCAGTACCTCCGCCACCAGTTCGACTCCAAATTTGTCCTTCACGGTGCTTTGAATGGTTTTCATCAGGGTGAGAACGTCTTCAGCTTTCGCTTGCCCGGTGTTGACAATGAAATTGGCATGCAAGTTTGAGATCTCGGCGCCACCGCAGCGCATTCCTTTGAGACCCGCTTCTTGAATGAGCCTTGCGGCAAAATCATTCGGCGGATTGCGGAACACACTTCCGGCACATGGCAATTGCAGCGGTTGAGTCAGCAGACGACGCTGTTTATAAGAGGAAGTAGTCGACATAATGTCTTTACGCTCTCCCTGCTCAAGCTCAAACACGGCTCCAATGACGATGCCCGGTCGTTCATGCAAGCATGAATGACGGTAAGTGAACTTCATATCCTCTATTCCGTAGCGAACCAATTCCCCTGTTTCCAGTACAATGTCAGCTGATTTGAAGATACGTGACACATCCGACCCGTGAGCGCCGGCGTTCATATAAACAGCTCCGCCTACCGATCCTGGAATTCCCCCCGCGAACTCCAATCCGGATAACCCTTCCTTGGCTGCCAGAACCGACAGCTTGATAAAGGAATAAGCGGCACCTGCATGAACGAGCGTGCCATCAAATCGTGCATAATCGAATGCTTCACCCGGTTGAATGACGACGCCGCGGATTCCTTTGTCGCTGACTAGCATGTTGGAGCCGCGTCCGAGATTGGTCCACTGTACCCCATGTATATGGAGCAACCGGACGACCGACACCAGCTGGTCTTCGGTATTCGGAATAATAAGTACATCTGCCGGTCCACCGATTTTCCAAGTTGTAAATTCGGAGAGTGGCTTGTTAAACAGGACTTTCCCTGCATCTATTTCGCTTAGCTCCGCCAAAAACTGCTCCATCTGTCGTACCTCCTTCTGCTATAGCGATTGAAACTTGCCTGGCGCTCGTTCGCTCCTCCGGGTGGCCCGCCGCCTTGCTGTTTAGCAAAGACTGAGAGGCCCGCCGGGTGACGGTCACGATTATGCCATATACTATGCCTTCCCGCACAGGAGTGTGACAATCGCCTATAGGACAGACTTATTTTTGTCTTGTTGTTAATTGCTTCAATTGATTGACAATCAGCGCTGCCGAATCCGGCACGCCTAGTGATTTCGCAGCGGTATTCATCGCCGTTTGCGTTTGCTTGCTATTCATAATCTGATTGATTCGCTCGAAGAGGAGCTCACCGTTCAGGTTGCGTTCAAGGATCATTTCGGCTGCACCGGCATCTACCAAACTTCTGGCATTCGCTTCCTGATGGTTGTTTGTCACGTTCGGCGACGGAATCAGAATCGATGGGATGCCAAGTGCCGTCAATTCGGCGATCGAGGATGCGCCGGCTCTTCCGACTACTAAATCGGAAATCGCCAGCACCTCCGGCATGTGATGCAAATACGGCAGCACTTGAAGGTACTCGGAACGTGCCTGCAGCACTTCATCCATGCGGCGCTTCGTATTCTCGTAATAGCTTTCTCCGGTCACAAACACAAAATGGACGTCTGGCAGCCGCTTAAGCAGCGGTGCCATGTCCACCATGACATCATTTATCGCTTTCGCCCCTCGGCTGCCCCCTACAAGCAGCACGACTCGACTGCCTGCCGGAATGTTTAGCCTGGTGTAGCCTTGCTCTTTATCGGCGCGAACGACGCTGGTCGCACACGGATTTCCGGTAAATATCGTATTCGGCTGCCGCTTGAATTGCGACAGCGCATCCTTGAAGCTGACCGCTACGCTGCTCGCATATCGGGAGAGAAATTGGTTGGTCAAGCCTGCAACCGCATTCTGTTCGTGGATAAGTGTCGGGATGCCCAGTTTTGCAGCCGCATAGATAACGGGTCCGCACACATAACCGCCTGTACCGACAACTACGTCCGGTTTAAAGTTTCTCAGCAGCTGCTTGGATCTCCGAACACCTTTTAGGAAACGCATGACCGTCCTGACATTCTCGAACGAAAGCTTTCGTCTAAAGCCTGTAATTTCGACCGATTCGAAGGGAATGCCCTGCGCAGGCACGATCCGGCTTTCAAGCCCCTTCGGGGAGCCGATGTACAGGATGGACGAGTCCGGCTGCTCCTCCATCACCTGCTTGCCAATTGCAAGCGCGGGATAGATGTGGCCGCCTGTTCCGCCGCCTGTCAATACGATACGCATGTATTAGTCACCTCGAGTAACGGGATATATTCAGTAAAATACCTAACGATGTCAGAAGCAGTGTCAGCGAGGAACCTCCGTAGCTAACGAGCGGGAGTGTGATTCCCGTAACCGGCATCATGCCGATAACAACCCCGATATTGATAAACACTTGTACGGCAACAATGCCGATAATGCCGACGGCCAGCAGGCTGCCGAACGTATCGGGAGCTGCAATTGCTGTCCGCATGCCTCGCCATAGCAAGATAGCGAACAATGTAATAATCGTAGTTCCGCCTATGAAGCCAAGTTCCTCCGACACAATCGAGAAAATAAAATCGGTTTGCGGTTCTGGCAGATAGCTGAATTTCTGTCTGCTCATTCCGAGGCCAAGGCCTACCAACCCCCCTGGTCCAATCGCATAAAGCGACTGAATGGACTGATAGCCTGCACCAAGCGGATCTGCCCATGGATCGAGAAAGGCTGTAATTCGCTGCAGCCTGTACGGCGCTGCCAGAATAAGTCCGACAAGGCCGGCTACACCTACTAAAGCCAGCGATCCCAAATGCGTTAAACGCGCGCCTGCTGTATAAATAACGAGCAGCGAAGCGCCGATCATGACGGCTCCTGTGCCCAGATCCGGCTGCATCATGATGAGGCCGAAGGCCAGTCCCATAATACCAAGCGGCGGCAGAAGGCCTTTCGTAAACTGCGTTACTGCCTGCTGTTTGTCCGCAAGCATCTTCGAGAGAAAGATAACCATCGCAAGCTTCATAAACTCGGATGGCTGAATGCCAAACGAGCTGATACCAAGCCAGCTTCGCGCACCGCCGCGTACGACCCCGATGCCGGGGATCAAGACGAGCAGCAGCATGCCGAAACAAACGAATAGACCGAGCTTCGCCCATTTGCGCCAAATCCAATAGTCTGCGTTCATCGTGACGATCATCGCCCCAATGCCGAGCGCTGCAAACAGCACCTGTCGTTTCACATAATAAAATTTGTCTCCAAATTCATGGAAGGCCAGCACCGCACTGGCGCTGTACACCATTACAAGTCCGATAGCCAAAATGAGTCCAATCGAAATGATCATCCACATATCCGGGGCAGACCTGGCTTTTGCCATAGCGAGAACACCTCTTGCAAGCTTAAGTAGGGACAAGCCCCCTACTTACAAGTTATGCGCCGATTCTTTAAAAATGCGCCCTCGTTCTTCATAGGATTTGAACATATCCCAGCTTGCACAGGCCGGAGACAGGAGAACGGTATCTCCGGGCTCCGCGAGGGCTGCTGCTTCTCGAACTGCGAGCTGCAGCGTGCTTTCGGCGTCCTCCACAGGTTCGACGACTTTAATGGTCGTTAAACCTGCACGTCTTGCGACTTCGGCAATTTTGCCGCGGGTTTCGCCTAAAGCTACTACCGCTTTCACTTGATCGCGGAAATGCGGCAGCAGCTCCATATAATCGGAGCCTCTGTCCAGCCCGCCGGCAATGAGCACAATGCTGCGTCCTTGGAAGGAACGCAGCGAAATAATCGCAGCTGTTCCGTTCGTTGCTTTGGAATTATTGTAATAAGCGATTCCGCCATGATTGCGCACAAACTCCATTCGGTGCTCCACACCGCGGAACTGACGAAGCGGCTCTAGCAGCGCTTCGATGTTAGCCCCTGCTGTTATACAAGCAGCAATGGCCGCAAGTGCGTTCGCGGTATTGTGGCGTCCCGGAATGCCCACTTCATCAACTGAGATTATTTCATGGGACTGCCCCTGCTCATCACGCCATACAAGTTGACGGTTCGCGTCTCCGACCGGCTCTGTCAGATCCGCTGGGTACGGCGGTATGACACATAGGCCATATGTAAGCTCTTTGGTTGTAGAGAACGGCAGAATGCGCGCTCGAATCGATCCAGCATGCATCAGCTCGCGGCAAACCGGATCATCTGCATTCAAGATCGCTGTATCCTCAGGCGTCTGATTGGCAAAAAGCTTCGCTTTGGACGCCACATAGTCTTCCATGCCGCCGTGATAGTCCAGATGGGTCTCCACCACATTGAGCAGCATGCTGATCCGCGGCCGAAACTCCGTTGTCCCTTTCAATTGGAAGCTGCTAAGCTCGGCGACAATCCAATCCTCGCTCGATGCCGTCTGCGCCGCTTCGCACAGAGGCGTCCCAATGTTGCCGGCTACGATCGGATTGAGCCCTGCTGCTTCCAGCAGTTCGCCGATCCAAGTCGTTGTCGTTGTTTTCCCATTGGAACCGGTAATCCCGATGATAGGTGCAGGCGACAATAGATAGGCCACCTCGACTTCCGTCACGACCTCGATGCCCAGCTCCACCGCTTGCTTAACCGGTGGTGACGTATAAGGGATTCCCGGATTCTTCACCACCAGCGCCGTATCCGCATCAATAAGATCCGCCGGATGACTGCCGCAAATAACAGAAACGCCCAAAGCGTCCAGCTCGTCCGCTTCGGGAGATAAATGACGTTCCTTCATATCGTTGACGGTTACCTTTGCGCCGAGTTTATGGAATATCTTCGCGACGCTGACTCCGCTTCTGGCTAAGCCGAGTACGACAACCTGTTGATCCTTGTATAAGGATGGGTGTTTCATCTATGTGCCAACTCCCTAAGTGACAATCCACTTTTTTAAGATTGGAATATTATTCCCCTATTTAATGACAATCCCCCTAAATCCCCCTTTGAAAGGGGGACCCCGAGGGCCCCGGCCCTCTGGACACCCGGAAGGTATAACGTTGGTGCTCCAGAGGAACGCTCCTAGCTACATTTGGTGGAGGTGCTCGAAGTCCCTTCCGGGACTGACTTTCATTTTGGCGCTCCCGTGTTACCTGTTGACTTCGTCACATCGTAACGTTTGAGCCCCAGAGGCGCGTCGTTGTTGCAACATTTGGCGTAGTGCCCGCTTTCGTCCCTCCGGGACACGCTCCCATTCCCGCGCAGGGTTAGTTGTCGGCAACTTCGTTACCTTGTCCCTTCGGGACTTTGAAAGAATAGCCGGGTACAAGAGCGGAGCGGGCGGTCGTGGTGTAGAAGCGTCAGCGTTCGCCTTTGTCTGGCGGATTTCTACCGATAAATCTGCTATAGATTCAAAGAAATCCGACGGACAACAGCGATCGTAACAATGATCCGCACGCGCAGCGTTGTACTCCCAGCGTCCCATTCTCTTTCATCCCTTTACGCACTTACCGTCCCAGCAGCAAGCCGATCGCGGCGAAGACGATGCCGACGAACCAGAAGGAAGTAACAACCTTCCACTCGGACCAGCCGGATAATTCGAAATGATGATGGATCGGGCTCATTTTGAAAATACGTTTGCCTCGTAATTTAAATGATCCTACTTGCAGTATAACCGACAGCATCTCGAGAACGAAAACGCCGCCGATTATGACCAGCAAGATTTCGGTTTTGGTTAGAATCGCCACAGCCGCCATACCGCCGCCGATGCCAAGTGAGCCTGTATCGCCCATGAACACCTTTGCCGGATGCGCGTTGAACACCAAGAAGCCCAGCATCGCGCCGATCATCGTCGCCGAGAAGATGGCGGATTCATGTTCACTTGCATGCAGCGCGAGAATCGCGAAGGCCGTGAACGCCACTGCGCCTGTCCCTGCCAACAATCCGTCAACGCCGTCTGTGAAGTTAACCGCATTCGTTGTGGCGAACAGCATGATAACGACGAATGGATAGTAGAACCATCCGAAATCAAGCTCCGCGGATGTTCCCGGAATGCTTATTACCGTACTGTGATGCATTTGATAGAGCAGTACGCATATAATGACGGAGAATATCAGCTGGCCAACCAGCTTTTGCATCGCTGTCAGGCCAAGCGACCGTTTAAATACGATTTTGATATAATCATCCAGAAATCCGACCAGCCCAAAGCCGAGCGATGCAACGAGCAGCACCCAGAAAGAAGACGTTTTATCCGAGAACTTCAGAAACGCCAGCAGCACAGCCAGCATAATAATGATGCCGCCCATCGTCGGTGTCCCTGATTTCTTCAGATGGCTTTGCGGGCCGTCTGTACGGATCTGCTGGCCGAATTTCAACCGTTTCAGCAGCGGAATGAACAAAGGTCCGAACAGTAATGCAAGCATGAAGGAAGCGCCGATTGACAGAAGAATGACCTTTACGTCCATATTTTCACCTCTATGCACGCTGCAGGTCATGGATAATTTCTTCCATGCGCATGCCGCGGGATCCTTTCACCAGTACGAGATCTTCCGGCACCAGATGTGCGCGGAGCCATTCTATAAGTTGTTGCTTGTCTTCGAATGCTTTTATATGATCGGAGCCGTCAGCAAATTGCTTTGCAGCTTCAGAAGCAATATGCTGTGAAAGCTTGCCGAATGTCAGCACCCGCTCTGCTTTGGACGGATTCACATAGGCGCCGATTTCACCATGCATCGCTTCTTCGTCCGGCCCGAGCTCCAGCATATCGCCGAGGACGAGCCATTTGCAGTGATAACCGGACAGCCCTGCTACGAGATCAATCGCTGCGCGGACGGAAGTCGGACTGGCATTGTAGGCATCATTAAGTAGCATTGCTCCATTATACGCAACACCCGGCTCAATGCGCATCGCTGTCAGCTTCAGCCCAGCAAATCCTTTGCGGATCACATCGTCGGGCAGACCAAATTTCTTCGCTGTGGCAATCGCAGCGAGCGCATTGGATACATTATGCGTCCCGGCCACAGGAAGTTCAACATGCTGGAGCCCATTATCGCCCTTTACATCAAAGGTTGAAGTCGTAGCGTTCACGATTACGTTCTCCGCCGCCCAACGATTATCCCCTTGCAAACCGAAGGTTTGTACCTCTGTCAGCTCCGGCAACGCAAGCCCCTTAAGCCCTTCGTGCAGAAGCGGTTCATCGCCGTTGATAAGCAGCAGACCGCCCTGCTTTAAGCCGGCCACAATTTCAAGCTTCGCTTGTGTAATGCCTGCACGTGAACCAAGCTGAAGCATATGAGATTCGCCGATATTCGTAATGATCGCGACATCGGGTTTCGCAAGTCGAGTCAGCAGATCGATCTCGCCGAACTCGCTCATCCCCATCTCAAGCACAACAACTTCTACGCCTTCTGCTAACGCCAGCAGCGTCAGCGGCAAGCCGATATGGTTGTTAAAGTTGCCATCTGTTTTATGCACGCGAAAAAAGCCCGACAGCAGCGCTGCGACCATATCTTTTGTCGTCGTTTTGCCGTTGCTGCCCGTGACGCCGATAACACGTACCTTTAACTCGTCGCGATAGGCGGAAGCAAGCTTCTGCAGCGCCGCAGTCGTGTCGTCTACTACTATAAGAGGCACTCCACTCGCAAGCGCCTCAGGAAGTTCTTTGTCCCGCTGCCACAGCGTAGCGACAGCGCCGCTTTCGATCGCGCTGCTTGCATAATCATGTCCGTCAAAGTTCTCGCCTTTGATCGGAATGAACAACTGACCCGGCGACATGCGCCGGGAGTTAATGGAGACGCCGGCTATTTCGACACTGCCGGCATCTGTATCGTTTTGTATCGTTCCACCGCACATGGCGGCAATCGCGCTTAATTTACGTGTAATCACTATGAAAGACTCCTTATCGCTTCTTTAGCCACCTCGCGGTCGTCGAAGTCATACTTGACGCCGCCGATATCCTGATAGGTTTCGTGGCCTTTCCCCGCAATTAATACTACATCGTCACGCCTCGCCATTTCAACCGCTTTTTGTATCGCCTCTCTGCGGTCAACAAGCAGCTCATAACGAATCGCCGCAGGTTCGTTCTGTATAAGCCCTGCTTCAACGTCCAGCAGGATACGCTCCGGATCCTCCGTACGCGGATTATCCGATGTAAGGATGCAATAATCCGCAAGCTGCGCCGCAATTTGGCCCATGAGCGGTCGCTTCGTCCGGTCACGGTCACCACCGCAGCCAAACACACAAATGACGCGACCTACCGCAAATTCCTTGACGGCTGTGAGCACATTCTGTAATCCGTCAGGCGTATGCGCATAATCCACAATGACCGCGAACTTCTGTCCGGCTTGCACCGATTCGACTCGGCCCGGAACACCGGGGAGATCTTCCAGACTTTGCTTGATCTGTTTCAGCGACACGCCTTCAATCAGAGCAGCGCTTATGGCGCTTAACGCATTGTATACATTATATTTACCGGCCATACGCAGCGTAATATCCGCAGATCCGGCGAACGTCTCTACATGAAAGGCAGTCCCGTGCGCAGTTATACGCACTTTGTCGGCACGTACATCCGCATCATGATCGATGCCATAGGTGACGACCTCCGCTGTCGTAACATCCGCGTACTTCGGCGAGGCTTCGTCATCCGCATTCAGCACCGCAAACAAACGATCCTCCGGCGCACGCCCGAATTCATTGCCAAGCCGGGAGAACAGCAACCCTTTCGCTGATGCATATCGCTCCATAGTAGCATGATAGTCGAGATGATCCTGCGTCAAATTGGTGAAGATGGCAATCCGATATCTGCTGCCTTTCACCCGTCCCTGCTCCAGCGCATGCGAGGAAACTTCCATGACGCAATACTCCGTCCCTGCTTCTGCCATGGCAGCCAGTGAACGCTGAAGCTCAAGGGCTTCCGGTGTCGTTCCCGACATCGGCAGCGTATGGCCGGCGTAGCGCATTTCTACCGTTCCAATAACACCGGTGCTGAACCCGGCATCACTCATGATTTTCTCGATTAAATACGTTGTCGTTGTTTTACCGTTCGTGCCCGTAACACCGATCAATCTCAGTTTACGGCTCGGATAATCAAAATAATGATTCGCGATCACGGCCATCGCATAACGGCTGTCTTTGACAATAAGCTGAGGAATCGGCAGATCAAGCTGCCTCTCCACCACCAAAGCAACGGCCCCTCTGGCAACGGCTTCTCCCGCATAATCATGCCCATCAACTTTATGTCCACGCAAACAGATAAAGACGCAGCCGGGCAAGACGCGGCGGGAATCGGTCTCAATTCCACCAACCTCCACGGTCCCTTCACCGACAAGAACAGATGTGAGCAGCAGTGCAGCCAAGTGTTCCACACGCATCGCTTAAGTCCCCTCCCGTGAGCAGATCTAATCTGCGCAGGGCCGCCTATGAAGAAGCAGCAAAGCTTTGTCGCGGCCTACTTCATCTATCTATACTCATTATAGTCAGCGAACAGAGCTTTCATCATCGTCTTTTGCTAAATAAATCCGTATGGTTGACCCTCGATCGACCCGCGTACCGGCAGCAGGTGACTGTCTGATCACGGTGTCTCCGCTCCCTGCCGAGGTAAGGCTGAAATTCATATTCAAATCTTCATAGATATCAGAGACGGTCTTGCCGATGAGATTCGGAACTTCCACGATCGGTGTTTCACCGTATTTATACTCCTTGCTCAGCTGATCCTTACGAGGAGCAACGCCCATGTACGGCAGTGCATCTTCCAAAATATTGTGTACGATCGGCGCGGCAACGACGCCCCCGAATTGAATGCCTTGCGGGTTATCGACTGCGACATAGACAACAATCTTCGGATCGTCTGCCGGAGCGAAGCCGATGAAGGAAACGATATGCTCATTCGGTGAATAACGGCCGTTGATAACCTTCTGGGCTGTACCTGTCTTGCCGCCGACACGATAGCCGTCTATGAAAGCGTTGCGTCCTGTTCCTTTGGCTACGACGCTCTCCAGCGCTTCTCGCACCTGCTTGCTCGTATTCTCGGATATAACGTTTCGAACGACTTCCGGCTGTACCGTGCTTACGGTATCGCCTGTCTCCGGATTAATCCATGATTTGGCGACATGCGGCTTATACAGTGTACCCCCGTTGATCGCTGCCGAAACAGCTGTGATCTGTTGGATCGGCGTAACCGACACCCCTTGACCGAATGCGGTAGTTGCAAGCTCAACAGGTCCGACCTGGCTCATTTTGAACATAATCCCGTTCTCCTCGCCGCCGAGGTCGATGCCGGTCTTCTTACCGAAGCCGAAGTTCTTAATATAATCGAACAGCTTCTCTTTGCCAAGTCTGTTGCCAAGCGCAACGAATCCCGGGTTACAAGAATTCTGTACGACTTCGAGGAAGGTCTGGCTGCCGTGGCCGCCTTTCTTCCAGCAGCGCAGCCTTGCCCCGCCAATTTCAACTGCACCCGGATCAAAGAAATGCTCACTTGTGAGATTGACCTTCTTCTCTTCCAAAGCAGCTGCCAGCGTAATAATTTTGAAGGTGGACCCCGGCTCGTACGTCATCCAAATCGGCAAATTGCGATTGTAGATGGCCGGATCAACATCACGATATTTGTCCGGTTCGTAAGTTGGCCTGCTGGCCATTCCGAGAATCTCTCCATTCGTAGGGTCCATTGCGATGGCAATGATGTCATCGGCCTGGAATTTGACCATGGCTTGGTCAAGCTCCCGCTCCATGATCGTTTGAATCTGCTTGTCTATCGTCAGTTCTAAATTAAGTCCATCTTTGGGCTCCAAATACGTATCGCCTGAACCGGGCATTTGCTTGCCTCCGGCCGTAGATAAGAAGGAAATATTCCCGTTAATGCCTTCCAGCATATCGTCATATTTGGCTTCTATTCCGGTTAAGCCTTGATTATCAATGCCGGTAAAACCGAGCACATGGGAAGCAAAGCTGCCGAGCGGATAGTAGCGCTTATTGTCTTCGGCTACCACGATCCCAGGTAAATTAAGGTCCCTTATTTGCTGGGCTTTCTCCGTCGTGATTTTGCGACCGCCTGGTTTGAGACTGACTATCATCTGCTTCTTCTTGATCGTTGTATAGATAACATCCTCCGACATATCCAGTACACTGGCAAGCTGAGCGGCAGTCGACTTTGCATCCTTGATTTGCGCGGGTATCGCCATTACGGTAGGCGAGCTTATATTATACGCAAGCATCGTGCCGTTTCGGTCCAAAATCTCGCCCCGCTTCGCCGAGAACGGAATTTCCCTGCGCCAGGAATCCTCCGCTTTGGCCGCCAGCTCCTCGCCTTTCCACAGCTGCACATAACCCAGACGTCCTGCAAGCAGCGAGAATGCAAGAATGCCAATAAGAAGCGCCGTAAACAGCCTGCGCCTGATCGTCACACTCGAAACCTTCACTTAACATCCCCTCCGAATAGCTCGTAAAACGGGAACGTTCGTCCATCCGTTTCCTAATCCAAGCCTATTCAAAGAAAAAGGGGGTTAGAACAAGCCTATCCCCCAGAAGTAGTACCCGATTTGCTGTTGTCTGTTGCTTCTTTTGTCGCTTCTTCGCCCTCGCCTGTCTGCGTGGAGACTTGCATCGCCGGCGGTGACAGAACAAGCTTAAGCACTTTGTTCTCTCCCTGCTTCGCCAATGATTGCGAGGTTACGAAACCTTCCCCTGTCGTCATCACGCGGATCTGCAGAATCGAGCACATCTCCATAGCATCACGAAGCGATAAGCCCTTCATATTCGGAATCGGCAGCTTCGTTCTCTCTTCGGTCAAGAGATAGATCCGCTGATCCGGACTGACTGATGTGCCCGCCTTCGGAATTTGCTGCAGGACGGTTTTGCCTTTACCGACCACTTCGTAATTGAGCTTGCTGGATTTCAATTTATTTTTCGCAATCGTTAAATCCAGTTTATTCAAGTTCGGAATTTCGACGGTTTGCTCTTGGTTCGGCGTGTTTGAAGCGGTTGTCTTCACTTTGGTAACGGGATCAACATCCATATGGCGAAGACTTTGCTGCACAATCTTCTTGAATACAGGTGCCATAACCGTACCACCGGACGCTAACCGATCATTCGGCTCATCCATGACGAGGTAAAGGACGATCTTCGGGTTGCCAACCGGCGCGAAACCAATGAAAGATATCACGTATTTGTCTTCCGCATATTTGCCGTTAACGACCTTCTGTGCCGTACCTGTTTTGCCCGCTACACGGTAGCCTTCAATAAAGGCTCTGCGTCCGGACCCGATCTCCTGGTCAGATACGACTTGCTCCAGGTATTCATCCACTTTCTTAGCCGTTTGTTCGGAGATGACCTGACGGACAACCTGTGGTTTAATGACTTCTACTTTCTTCGAAATCGGATCTTGAATTTCCTTGACTAGGTGCGGTACGAGCAGCTTACCGCCATTGGCTACAGCGGCTACAGCTGCAACCTGTTGAATCGGAGTTACTTGAACACCGCCTTGCCCAAAGGCTGCCGCAGCAATATCCCTCGGGTACTTAAATTGGACAAGTCCTGGCAGCTCACCCGACAACTCTATGCCTGTTTTTTGATTAAATCCAAACTTGTTGATATAGTCTCTGAGCTTATCTGCCTTTAGCCCTTCATAGCCTAGCTTAACGAATTCGACGTTACTGGACCGTTTGAGTCCTTCCAAGTACGTAATGGTTCCCCAGCCTTCTCTGTTTATATCATGGATCGTGCCGCCGGGTACTTTAATAGCACCGGATTTGTAAGTCGCATCCGGGTTAAACAGGCCTTCTTGAACAGCGCCTGACAGCGTCACGATCTTAAACGTCGAACCAGGCTCGTACAAGGACTTAATAGCATGATCGTAAAAGTTCTCTTGCGGTGCAGTCCAGTACAGGTTCGGGTCAAAATTGGGCAAATTCGCCATGCCGAGAATTTCCATCGTTTGCGGGTCAGCCGCAATCGCGGTAATGCTCTTCGGCTTATATTGATCATACGTTTCTTTAATTGCTTCTTCGATGTAGTGCTGAATCTCAATATCAATCGTCAACTTTACATTTTTGCCGTCCACGGAAGGTTTAAAGCTGACGGTCCCATCTTCCAGAATGACACCATTGCCGTCCCGCTCGTATTTAATTTCGCCCTCAGTACCTTTCAACTGATCATTCAGCGAGGCTTCCAGCCCCATTACAGCCTTGCCTTCCTTGTTCTCATATCCGAGAATATGCGAGGCCAAGCTGCCTTTCGGATAGGAACGTTTCTGTTGGTCGATCAAGTAGATACCAACATCCTTGTGGCCGGTTTCCTCGACAAGCTGATCTCGGAAACGAAGAATCCGATCCGCAACCGACTTGTCAATCTTCCAGCCTTCTTTGCGCACTTCACGCTGCTGATAGTATTCGCCGTTCTTCTGTTTGGCCTCGACAATCTCACGCAGTGTAATCTGCGATTTGCCAAGCACGCCGCTAAGCTTGTTAATGATGACATTTTCCAGCTTCAGGTCATGAATGACCTTCGGATTAACCGCGACGGTATAGGCCGCAACATCCATTGCAAGTACATTACCGTCCCGATCTGAAATCGTACCGCGAACCGGAATAAGCTTCTCCGACTTCGACCATACTTCCCTAGCTTTCTCCGACCAGAAGTCGGCATTCACAACTTGAACCCAATAGATTCGGCCCACCAATAAAAGAAAAAGGAGGGTGATAAACCCTCCGACCAACAATGTCCGTATTCGTATTCGCTTTGTCATGGCTGCCACCTATTTCTTTCCACTTGCATTCGTTGCTTTTGGTTCCGCCACGCTGACTTTGATCGGATTGTCATCCGGCTTCCAGCCCAGGTCCGCCGCTTTCTTCCGAATACTAGCCGGGTCATTCGCTTTCTCGTATTCAGATGTCAAGAAGGCTACCTGCTCGGTCAACTGCTCATGCTGCTTCGTCAATTGCTTGATTTGAAGCTCCATCTGATAGATTTGCGCATAGCGGAAAATCACGACGAAAGCTACAACCACACAAACGAGAATCGTAAACATATACAGCAGTTTCTCCTGCACCGGCAGCGACTTCCGTTTGATGACAACTTTTTTGGTCTCGCGGAACTGCGGCCGCTGCTCCGGCTTTCGTTTGGGCTGCAGCGCCAGATTCCCATTCACATATGCCATTGCGGTTCCCTCTCCCCTTCTCTGCTATTATTCCATCTTCATCTATGGTGTATTGTCTTCTATGCGATTATAATTTCTCGGCAACGCGCAGCTTTGCGGAGCGTGATCTTTTATTCTGCTCCAGCTCCTCTTCACTAGGAAGAATCGGCTTGCGATTCACTAACTTAAGCTTGCCGCCTCCGCCGCAAACACACATCGGGAAGTCGGTTGGGCAGGTGCATTTTTCAACAAATTTCGCAAACAGCTGCTTGCAAATCCGGTCTTCCAGGGAATGAAACGTAATGACGGAAGCTCGTCCTCCGGCATTCAATACGTCTATCGTCTGTTCAAGACCTTCCTCTTCTGCACCAAGCTCATCGTTAACCGCAATGCGCAGCGCTTGAAACGTACGCTTCGCAGGATGCGGGCCTGTCCGCCTAGCAGCGGCAGGTATGCCTGATTTAATGATCTCAACCAGCTCGCCGGTCGTTTCGATTCGCTTCTGCTCTCTGGCCGCGATGATTTTACGGGCGATTGATCTGGCAAAACGTTCTTCACCGTAGTTCGTAATGATACGAGAGATTTCACGTTCGTCCCATGTATTGACAATATCATCTGCCGTCAGCATGCCGTCTTGATCCATCCGCATATCAAGCGGCGCATCGTGATTGTAGCTAAAGCCGCGTTCGCCTTCATCAAGCTGAGGGCTGGAAACGCCAAGATCGAACAATACGCCGTCTACACCGGAAATGCCCAAACCCTTCAGCACATGCGCTAAATAACGAAAGTTACTTTTGACCAGCGTGACACGATCCATGTAAGCGGACAGCCTGACGCGCGCGTTATCGAGCGCCCAGTCGTCCTGATCTAATGCAATAAGTCGTCCCTTAGGTCCAAGCCTGGATGCGATAAGCTCGCTGTGACCTGCTCCTCCGAGTGTACAATCCACGTAGATGCCGTCCGGTTTAATGGCAAGTCCATCTACTGCTTCTTCTTTCAATACCGTGATGTGTTGAAACATGCTGTAATCCTCCCTGCTTTAAACCCCTCGCTCGTCCTTACTGATTGGGCAAGCGAGCTAAAAATTAAAATCAAAATCAACAAGCTTCTCTGCAATATCATTGAAGGTCTCTTCGGATTGCTTGAAATAGCTCTCCCAGATCGGTTTGCTCCAGATCTCTACGCGGTTCGAAACGCCCAGCACAATGCAGTCCTTGTCTAGCTTGGCATATTCGCACAGCGTATTCGGTAAGTTTACCCTTCCCTGTTTGTCGAGCTCGCATTCCGTTGCCCCCGAGAAGAAAAAACGAGAGAACGCACGTGCATCCGACTTCATCATGGGCAGCGATTTCAGCTTCTGTTCAAGCAAGCTCCACTCGCTTTGCGGATAAACAAACAAACAGTTATCAAGTCCTCGTGTGACAACAAAGTGGTCGCCGAGTTGTTCGCGGAATTTAGCCGGGATAATGATGCGGCCTTTCTCGTCAATGCTATGCTGATGTTCGCCCATAAACATTGAACCGCTCCACCTCTTCCCCCAAATTCTCCACTTAACCCCACTTTCCACCACTTAGGTTGAACTATTCGCCACCAATAATTGAAATCCTGCTCCTTAAGCAGGATTTAATAAAATAATTTATGGGATTAACCTTGTAACGATTTTGAAACTTTTTAGTGCTTTGGATCGTGTACACTAGAAAAGAAATGCTGGATGAATCATACATAAGGGGGCCTGCCTGTGACCGGCACTTCCGCCTTGACCTATAAAATAAGCCTTCTTCGAAAGGTCGAGCTGCTTTGCTATCAAGTAACACACTATTTACTCCGCAGTGAGGAAGAAGCAGCAGCTGCCAGCGAAGAAGCACTGACCGCTCTATTCCGTAACCCCATCTTCTTGGAAGCTTCCGAGGAGGAACGCTCTGCGATCGCTAGGAAAACCGCCATAACTGTTGCCCTTCAGCATGCTGCCGGCGGCAGTCAAACACGGCAAAAAGAGCTGACACCACATGTCGCCGGGGACATGTGATGCAGCTCTTTGATTTGCTACTTAGGTCTTCTACTATTCTGATTCCTCTTTGGCTGGTTCTACAGCCTCAATCTCCGGGACTTTTTGTGTGCTGGCTGCCTGAAGTGAACTACGCTTACGCCGATTGCTTCGGTAAGCCAAATAAGAAGGAATACCTACGATTGCGACCAATGCCAATACCGGTAACGCTCCTGCAAGGAAGATAAATACACCTTGTATGAACGCGTAAACCACATTCGTGCTGCCTGACATGGCATCCGTAATCCGAGTCAGGAAACCGGGTTCCTCTTCATCTTTCGCAGTAACAGGTTCTAACACTTGATACATCCTTAGATCGATGGTGGAGTATTCCACGTTTTTGTCCAAGTACCGAATTCGGCCTTTAATCCGCTCGATCTCGGTTTGCACGTCGCCGAGCTGGTTCGAAATTTGCAGCAGATCCGTCGTCTTCGTCGCCTTCTCCATGAATGCGGTCAGCCGAGCCTCTACCACTTGACGAGCCTTCAGCCTTGCCTCCATATCGACGTATTCCTCTGTCACATCCGTTCCTTGCGCACTGCTTTCGAAGCCTTCGTGCTTGATCTTCTCCAGCTCGCTGATGAATGTATCGAAGCCGGCAGCCGGTACCTTAATGGTATAGGTCCCGCCCAGCTCGGAGGTTGTTTTCTTATCCGAGAAAGAGAGCAGATAACCGCCTGACAAATGAATCAAATTGCGCAGCGAGGTTTGAGCTTTGCCGTAGTCTTCAACCTCCATGTTCACGTTCGCTTTATAAATGATCTTCCGAGTGAAGCTGGACTCGCCATCCGGTATGTTGCTGCTCGTGTCGCTCATTCCGGCTGCAGGCTGCTCTTCGGCGCTTGCAGCTGTATTTGCACTGGAGTTTGAAGACGACGTGGTCATTTCTGTGTCGCCGTCTGTCATTGGCGCCGCTGCCTCCGTACTCGCCGCAGCGTTGTTCGTCGTTGCACTGCTGCCTGCATACCCATCACTCTTCGCTGAATTCTGATCGCTGTTGCTCGCAGAGCAACCCGCCAGCATCCATACCATGACTGCAATGCCAACCAGCATCAACCATCTGACGCTTCTCTTTTTTGTTGCGCCTCCGCCATAAAGCATGTTCATGATACAACCCCCACTTTTCTTTGTCATATAATCGACTTACCTATCAAACGTTGGGTGAAAGGCAGAAGTTGCATATTGTGGGAGAAAAAAGACGCATGAACCGGTTCCGATTGGAACTCATGTTCATGCGCCTTTGTATGACTCTATTACTGAGCTAAATTAATGCTCTTGCCAGCTGTCCAGATATTCCTTCTGCTCATCGGATAGCTTGTCGATGCCAGTACCGATCGCTTCAAGTTTGTAGCGGGCTACTTGCTCATCCAGCGCGTAAGGAACGTTTACGACTTTCTTGCCGATGCTGTTATAGTTGTCATTCACATATTTAAGCGACATCGCTTGCAGAGCAAACGTCATGTCCATGATTTCGGCTGGGTGACCATCGCCTGCTGCCAGGTTGACCAAGCGACCTTCCGCCAACAAATAAATGCTGCGGCCGTCTTTCAATTGGTACTCTTCAATGTTACGGCGTACTGTACGCTTGCCATTGGAAAGTGCATCTAGCTCAGGTTTGTTCACTTCTACGTCAAAGTGACCGGCGTTGGACAGAAGCGCGCCATTCTTCATCACTTCGAAATGCTCGCCGCGAATGACATCTTTGTTACCCGTTACCGTAACGAAGAAGTCACCCAGCTTAGCTGCTTCAATCATCGGAAGGACAGTAAATCCATCCATGTAAGCCTCTACTGCACGAATTGCATCGATCTCCGTTACGATAACTTGCGCGCCAAGACCTTTCGCCCGCATCGCTACCCCTTTACCGCACCAGCCATAACCTGCAACAACGACTGTTTTGCCGGCTACGACAAGGTTTGTCGTCCGGTTGATACCGTCGAATACGGATTGGCCTGTGCCATAACGGTTATCGAACAAGTATTTACAGAAAGCATCATTAACGGCAACCATCGGGAAGTTCAGCGAACCATCCTTCTCCATCGCTTTAAGACGCAGAATACCTGTCGTTGTTTCTTCCGCACCGCCGCGAATATTCTCCATGAGGTCAGGGCGTTCGGCGTGGAGGATCGAGACGAAATCGCCGCCGTCGTCGATAATAAGATCTGGTTTCGTTTCAAGCGCCTTAACTAGCAGAGACTTGTATTCTGCCGGCTCCGGATTGTATTTGGCAAACACGGTGATGCCGTCTTCAACGAGCGCCGCACATACATCGTCTTGCGTGGACAACGGGTTGCTGCCTGTAATCGTGACTTCTGCGCCGCCGGCTTGAACGACTTTAGCCAAATAGGCTGTTTTGGCCTCCAAGTGCAGGGAGATCGCAACCTTCAGTCCTTTAAACGGCTGCTCCTTCTCGAACTGCTCCCGGATTCGGTTAAGTACAGGCATATGGGCTGCAACCCAATCAATCTTCAAATGTCCTTCCGGCGCAAGCGCCATATCACGTACGATACTGTTTTGCTTCGCATTAACGGTCATTGTTCTTCAGCACCCTTTCATCTACGTTCTCGTTGTTGATCCTTGCATTAAATCGAAATCAAATGATGGCCGCTCTGTTGATCATAAGGAATGTCCAGCAGCTTGTCGATCCATGATCTTCCATATAAATTATAGAATTCCATCATATTCAATACGCGTTCCTGAGGCTTGCCCTCCGGCCATAATGACAAGGCGATCCAGTCCAATTGTCGAAGCGCGGCTCCGAACTTCTTGGCATGCGCATCCATGGTTCGCTTCTCAAGGTACGAGATTTGATCCTTGATGCGATGCAGATTCTGATCGGTCAATTCCCCTAGGCCATTCTCAACAGAAACGGTTAATGCCTTAATGGGCTCGTAGAGTGCTTCAATTCCTGAAAGGGCTGCAGCGAAACCAGCTTCAATTCCGGTTTCATCCCGCTCCTTAAGCCATGCTTCTCTACAGGCCTTAAATCGGAAAGCCACTTCCTCGAAAGACAATCCGTATTTGGACATATACTTCGACGTTTTGTCTTCTACTAACGTAAAAGACATCCGCGGCACAATAATCGGCATCTCCATGCCTAACACCTTGAAGGCTTCACCGGTCAGCGACCAATAAGCAACCTCGCCAGGACCAAGAACCGCGGCCAGAACAGGCAGCACATAATCCTGCATGATCGGCCTTGTCAGAACATTGTTGCTGAAGCGCTGAGGTTCATGCTCTGCCCATTCACGCAATTGCTCTACTGGCCATGATTTGGTGCCTTTACGATTCCGAAACTGACCTTCCTGCTTATGTAGCAGAATCCGTTCTTCCTCGTCGAAGAGAAACAAATTCGCGCTGCCCTGCGTAACATCCGCTGCAGGCGAGAATCCATGCTCTCTAAGCTGGCTGGCGCTGTGGAAGTAAGCCGATTCGAGCTCATCGTTACGTGCCAGCATTTGACCGAACATCGGCGCTTCCAGCTTCCGAATGGCAGCATTATCCGCATCGAGCAGAATAAGCCCCTGGCTGCCAAACAGCCACCCGAGCAAATAAGCGAACAAATCGGACAACGTCTCGGATTGTTTCGCGAATTGGCCCAGCTTCTCAAGGAGCTCTGGCTTAAACGACGCGTCAGGCAATGAAGCACTTAAGAGCTGGACCGCTTCCGTGAACGTATCCTGCGTAATCTTCGTCCTGCTGACAGCAGTGCGAGCACCCTTCGGTCGTGTGACGGCCAACCGGGTCAGTGCAGCAGCTTCTCCCCGCACATAGGCATGATTGACTTCATCGAAGTCATGGTCTTCACCGGCAATCCAGAACACCGGCACAACAACAGAACCCAGCCGTGCCGAAGCTTCCTTCGCAGCCGAGATCGCCGTAACCGCTTTATGAATGACTAGCAGCGGACCTGTCCATAAGCCTGCTTGCTGACCGGTTACAATGACCGGCGCCCCCGAGCGGATCGCGTCGATATTCGCCATGACCGCAGCTTCGTTGTTGTAGCGTGTATTGTACGTTTGGAGCGTATCCCCAAGAAGACGGGCATTCGTGCGCTTATCTCCATTCTCCGAGAGCCAACTCATCCTGCGTTTCCAGTGCATATTTTCTGCCGCGTGGCTGCCGAACAACGCCTCTACGCCGGGGTGGCTTCGATGTATATAAGCTTCGGTGACAGGCTGTCCGAAAGGCAGCTGAACCGTATCGATTATCATGGATAGTCTCTACCTTTCTCCCTCGTAAATATCAACCTTAATAAGTCCGGTTTTTCTCATTCATTGTACACAACGTAAAGCGCACCGTCAAAAAAAACCACCCTCCTGAAACGGAGAGCGGTCCTCTAATCTCTTATTGATTAGCTGACAACGATTACACGTTAAAAAAACTCTTCCCGATGCCGATACACATCAGTATGACGTAACAAAGACTCATGAGAAAGAAACCGAGACGCCAGATAGCGCGCATGATGCGGCGCATATTGATATTGCCCTTTAATCGGTACTGCACGTTACCGAGCAGCCCGCCGCCCAGAAGAAGAACGAGCAAGATCCCGTAAATACCAAAAGAACTGTGAAATATTTTATTAAACAATACGGCCACACAGCCGATCAGAAGTGCCGTAGTTACATCCATAGCGGTGCTAAATGCTCGCTTCTTATCTCCTGTGAAAGCTCCATAACCAAAATAAACGAGAAGAAACGGTATTATCGGAAGAACGGCAAGAAAAGCGTAGACATTCTTGATGCTTTCCCAAATCCACTGCATCCTCGGTTCGCCCCTCTCTACGGTTATTAGTTCGTCTGGAGTGTTTTAATTAGTGTCAGGACCGCTTCATTCATCGGAGCAGATACTTGCATTGTCCCGGCCAAGGACACGATGCCGCCGTTAATCCAATCGATCTCAGTTATCCGTCCTGCCTGTACATCTCGCAGCATGGAAGACTGATTCCCCGCGGTCGCTTCGCAAATCCGGAGCAGCTGATCCCAGCTGGCCGAGTCCTTCTTCATCCCGGCAAGAATGAGAATACGTTCGCTCTCTTCATGCAGCGCCTTCATCCAGCGCAACCGGTTTGGATCAGAAGGGAGCTCTCCGTTCTTCACCGCGAATATGCCTGTCAGCGGATTGATGACAGCATTGATCAGTAATTTCTTGTAAACAACATTATCCATCTCATTCGACAGTTTGCCTTCAATTCCTGCACCAAAGAGCGCTTTTAACAACATTTTTTGAGGTTTGCTCGCTTTTTCTTCGTTTTTCGGCCAACTACCGAACGTAATCGTCCCGCTTCCTGTATGGTGAACAGAATAATCGTCGATTCGCATCGCACCTTCTGTTGTTATGGCGGCGTGAAGCTGCTCCTTAGGACATACCTTGCTGAGCAAATCCAGGTGCCCAATCCCATTCTGAAGCGCAAGCACGGAACAGCCCCGAGCTGTCATATATCCTAGCTGATGAAGCAGTTGATCACTCAGATGCACTTGCTTAACGGTGAGCCATATCCAATCCTCTTGTCGCAGTACATCCGGAACATAGCTATCAATCGTAGAAGCCTGTACACGCACTTGGCTATGCACGCCATCCCGTTTGGTCAACCGGATCCCTTCCTCGCGCAGCAGCTTCGCTTGCTCTTCCGATCGTGTCAATAAGACAACTTCCATTCCGGCTTCCGCCAGCCTTGCCCCATATAAAAGTCCGAGCGCCCCCGCTCCTACGATGATCATCTTCACTGGTTTGCCTCATTTCTGCCTCTGCCTGATTAAACTTATCGTAACAGAAGCAAACTAAAAAATCCCGCCGCACCTATAGCAGGTTCGGAGAGATTTTGGAGAGCCGCCTTTCAATGAAGCAAGCCGGCTATTCGATTCGTTCCAAGTTACCGTTTGCATCCATCTTGAAGCGAGGTTTAGCCTCATCTTCTTCTGTCAGCACGGTCAAGCGGCGTGCACGGTCCATAATTTGAATGAGTGTCTTGTAGTCGTCATTGACCGCGCGATAATCCGTTTGGGCATTGTTGACTTCAAGCGACAACCTTTCATTCAACTCACGTAAGGTGAATAATTCTTCATCCTTCTCGCGCAGATCGCGTTCAAGCGTCTTGATCTGGCGATTAAGCTCTTGATAAGTACCTTTCCATTGCCGCAGAAATCGGATAACGGTATCAATTGATAGCGATTCTTCCGTCAACGGATCATTCTTGAATGTACGCTCTTCTGTGTCGATCATGCTGATTGCGGATACATGAGGTGTTGCAACGTACGTTTGTTTTTTCATATAGTTCCGCTTCTGGCGCTGCTGCTTCGCAATTTGTATGGCATCTTCATAGCGTTTGCGGACACAACTGTTCCAGCGGAATCCGCATGCGGCCGAAGTCCGGCCGATCCGCTCTCCAACTTCCTCAAAAGCGGCCAACTGCGTGCTTCCCTCGCGGATATGCCGCAGCGTCACTTCGGCTAGGATGAGATCGTCATCCGGGCTCCAGGCATCTTGTCTGACTGCTGTCATGCAACCAAAACCTCCTAACATTAGGCGCTTACTTTATCTCTATGCCCTTGGTAGAGTTCATAGAATCTATCGGATACTAATTTGTATATCCATTTTTTTGACGGCTCATACATGTTTTATTGCAATTTGAAGCAAACTTGTATCAGAGCGTGAAAAGAAGGCAAAAAGTTTGCCAATTCGTCACGATTGAAACAGTTTACACATGTTACCTGAAACGTTATAATGGGCAATAGTAATTGGGTCGAGATTGACGAGAAGGGGGATGAAATCATGGCACGCATGTTCCGAGTGCTCGGTTTCTGGACGCTTGTAATCGCGCTAATGGCGTTTGCAGGGCATATGACCGAGATGGCACTCTTGTTCTTTATTCAAACCGTCGTGTTTGTCCTGTTAGGCTATTTGAACTTTTCCGAAAGAACCTATATGTTGATGTTCTGGGGATACATGTTTATCTCGTTCGTCAGCTTCACGTATTGGACCGTATTTGTAATGGGTAACCCATTCTAATTAAACGGACCTTCCGACATTCACAAATAGCCAAAAGGCTGCTCCGAGAAGATGGACGACCATCTCCGGAACAGCCTTTTTTCGTTTCCCTGCTTTATTCACCTTTGACCAGTACCATCACTTTAAACGACTCGCTCATATTATCGCTCAGCAGAAGCTGACGAATGGATCGATTGCGTCTTGCCGCTTCGCTGAATGGATTAGTCCCGTCATGGGCAACTAGGTCCTGCAGCAAGCCTTGATCAAGAAGGAATTGCTTCTGCGTGTCATAATACTGCACATGCCAGCCCGCCTGTTCGGCTGCATGTCTGCAAGCCGTGTAGTTGATATGCGAGGTCATGTCCTGCTCTCCCGGAAGGCTGAATGGACGGTCATGCGCCATATGTTCCTTATAACATAGCAGTGTCCCTTGCATACGATGCGATGCCGTAATTTCCGGCACCTCGTGACCATAATCCACAAGCAATAATGCTCCATGTTCAATCAGCTGTCCCAGCTCTGTAATCCACTGCTCGGCAGCAAGGTTCACCTCGGTGATCTGCCCTTCCAGCAACTCGATTCCATCCCGATTCAGTACCCTTGCAATCCGTTCGTCGGTTAGGGCTGTATAGACGTAGCGAAAAGCTTCTTCATCATCGTCGTCATTCCCTGCTACGCCGAGCTCCCACAGCTGACCTTCTTTCATAACGACCCGATGCACCGGAAAAGCATCCAGCAGCTCATTCGCAATAATGATTGTATACGGCCATGCCGCCGATGTCGCTCCGTTACTGCGGTTTGCCTCATTCATAACGCTCTTCGCCTCTTCAGGCGTCAAGAATTGCAGCTGAGGCCGCGGTACGGCTGCATTGTCGAGATCAGCCAACGCCAGCTCCAGCCTCGACTGAGCCGCATCTAGATGCACGGGGTTGCTGTCCACGATGTAATGCTGCGCTTGTGTCAACCACGAGTGGCGAGCGTCGGACCAAGCCGCAATCATTTGCTGCGAGAGCAATCCCGTACCCGCTCCCCATTCCGCAATCATTACCAGGGAATCCTTCCGGCTGTTCACCAATTCGGCTGCACAGCTTGCCAGCTTCTCTCCCATAATGGAGCCGATCGCAGAGCTCGTATAGAAATCGCCTTTCTTGCCGACTCGTATCTCTCCGGAACGATAATAGCCTTCCTTCTCGTCATATAAACAAATGGCCATATAATCGTGAAACGAAATGCAGCTGACTTCGACATTCTCCCCGTTGTGTAAGGAAGCCCTGCCCTTCATCTGACTTTGTGCAATTTGTTCCTCAATATTTAAGGATATTCGTCGGCTCTTTCTGTTCATGCAATCCCTCCAAATCAAGGACAAAATTAATGCCTGCAGATATAATAGAATTGGTACATGCATATAGTAGTGCATGCAAAGTGTGAAGAAAGGGGAGCCCTTCGTGAAAGGAACGATACGCCGCCGGATTGCGGCGTTCGCCGTTTGCGCGCTCGCAGTTTGGCTGACCATTTACCCCGTATTCGCCGACCCGGCAACTCCTAAGGATGAAGAGGTCCGAGCGATACTGGAGAAAAGCCTCTCCGTCGTTGAAATTGACAAAGAAATTGCACGCGTGAAAGAGCAGCAGCAGACCATCCTTGCGCAGCTGGATGATTCCAAAGTGAAGCTGGCAAGCCAAGAACAAACGATCGAGAAGAAGCGTGCAGAGGCGGGGAAAGTACTTCGCGCCTACTACACCGGTGAACGAGATATTTTTCTGACGGCTCTTGTGTCCTCGGACAATTTATCGGAGCTGCTGCAGCTGCTTGATTTTTTTGATCTTATCTTATCTAATGACAAGCTTACGCTGAACACCTACATGAAGCAATATCGAGAGCTGAAGAAAAACATCAGCAAGCTCGATACGCAGTCTGAACAGCTTGCCGAAGTCGAAGAACGCCTTACTACGCAGCGAAACCGCGTTATTGCGCTTCAGCAGGATGTCGACTCCTCGCTAAGCGGGCGGTCTGATGCTGACAATCTCAAGCTGCTTATCACCGAATTTACGGACTTCTGGCAAAATGTCGGTTTGTTAGAGGTAAAACGATATTTCAGCGCCTTGTCCAAAGCGATGAAGAAAATGCCGGCTTGGGTGCAAAACAATAAAGACATGCTCGATATTGACGGCTTCAATTATTCCCTCTCCATCCCGGATGATAAACTTAACGCATTCCTCCGAGAGCAGAACGAGCTGTTCAACAATTTCTCCTTCGTCTTCAAACCAGGCGAAGTCATCGTAACCGGCAAACGCGACAACATGGAAGTGCAATTAACGGGGCATTATTCGCTAGAGAAGGACGGCTCCATCTTGTTTCATGTCGATTCGTTAATTTTTAACGGCCTGGAGCTTCCGGACACGACAAGAACGGCACTTGAGAAAGAATTCGACCTCGGCTTCTATCCTTCCAAAATCGTATCCTTCCTCAAAACCAAATCGGTCACCGTTGAAGACGGCAAGCTATTGATTAAGCTTAGCATCAGTCTTTAACGGCTCCTCAGGCGGTGCTTCGGCATCGCCTATTGGTTGTTCCGGCACGCCATTCCACTGTGATATAAATGTGCTCGCCAGCTCCGGCACCAGTGCAGTCTGATTCCCTCCGAGCGTAACAAGCAGCTTCGACCAGCGTTCCCATCTTTCCCGCCAAGAAGGATCAGGCGTTACGGAAGCCCTGCTCAACATGCCAACAAGGAAATGCGGTGGTCGCTGTTCGATATCGTTATATTCGAATTCATTCGTCATCGCCGATATTCGAGAAGGCAATCGCCCCAGTGACCGATAATGATCCAATTGCGCCTCTGTAGAGGTCATCTCTGTAATGTACGCATTGGCTTCGCTCAGTCTCTCCGTCCCGGCCAGCATGACGAAGCTTCTCCCATTGGCGCGAACAACAGGACCGGCTGTAGAACCTATTGTCAGCAGTCCTCTCTCATCATTCGTCAAGGATCTATAGAGTGTCCACGGCATAATGGCGGACAGGAGCGTACCGGCACCAAATGCGCCTAGCAGTTGATTCTTCTGTTGAGCTGGCGCAAGCCTGTAAATCTGGGCAGCAGATTCAGCGGCATAATAAAGCTGTTCCTTCTGCGTAATCGTGAACGGGGATAGATTAGCAGCCGCTTCGCTGTTTTCCTTGAACATGCCCATCCATGCCGCCATTTCCTTGGGATCAGCCGTATTGAGATTAAACGGACTGATTTGAGGGTTCGTTGCCGCTACTGTCGCAACGGCAGCCTTCAGTGCTTCCAGATCCTTAGGCGGCGCACTTAAACCCGCTTCCTTGAGTACATTTTTCTGCCAAACCACAAGCAGTGGATTGCAATCGAGCGGAACTCCCCATAACGACCCATTCCATTTCACAATACTTGTTAGCGCTTCCATTTGGTCGGCAGCTGTATCTCCCGAAACAATGTCATCAACGGGGAGCAGAAACCCTTGCACGGCAAATTCCCGCACGCGATCGTTGTCCAACAGCATCAGATCGAACGGTTCGCCATTCTCCGATGCCTTCTTCCTTGCTTCATCAGCATCTTCGTTATGTATGTTCGTCATCTGAATACTGATTCGAGGATGGGAGAGCTTAAAACGCTCATTCTCACCCTGCCAATATTGATATTCAGTCTCGTCCATCGAGACTGCGATTGAAAGTGTCGTTCGATCCTGCTCGTCCCCGTCAACGACCTGAGGTTTGTCGGTCGATAATTGACCGTCATCGGAGTGAGTGACCGGCGATCCCGGCTTGCCGAACATGGGAACAAGCAGCGCAGCGCAAATCGTAAATACGCTCAGCAGCAGCATGACATATTTTCTGCGTGACACCGTGTCCCTCCTCTAATAGGGAGTTTGTCGGAGACAAACTCTCACCTCTAATGCTAATAGGGAGTTTGTCGGAGACAAACTCTCACCTCTAATGCTAATAGGGAGTTTGTCGGAGACAAACTCTCACCTCTAATGCTAATAGGGAGTTTGTCGGAGACAAACTC